>JADLBC010000036.1 GCA_020847985.1 Dehalococcoidia bacterium | reverse complement strand
CGCCTGTCGTTCGTTCCGGCCGCGCATCGAGACACCTCCCCCTTCGAGAGGCATGATCCTCCATCCAGACCCTTCAGCCGATCCCTTTTTTCAGCACCCTGTTAGCTGTTGGCTCTTAGCTGTTAGCGTTCCCGGCGCGAGCCCTGCCGTTTGCCGGGACGCCATGGTCCTCGCAAAGGTGGCCACGCCAACAGCCAACAGCCAGCAGCCAACAGCTTCTCGCGGTAGCCGTTCGCTGTTCGCTCCTGGCTGCTAGCGTTCCCGGCGCGAACCCCGGCCGTTTCCCCGGACGCCATCGTCGTCGCAAAGGTGGCCACGCTAACAGCCAACAGCCAGCAGCCAACAGCTTCTCGCGGTAGCCGTTCGCTGTTCGCTCCTGGGTGCTAGCGTTCCCGGCGCGAACCCCGGCCGTTTCCCCGGACGCCATCGTCGTCGCAAAGGTGGCCACGCTAACAGCAAACAGCCAGCAGCCAACAGCTCTATAGTTAGTCCCAACGTTCACGCGGAGGAGCCCGTGCCGAAAGTCCCCGAGGCCTACCTGGAGGCGCGTCGCAGCGCGATCCTGGAGGCGGCCCGCCGTGCCTTCACGCGCAAGGGCACGCAAATCACCACGATGCTCGAAATCGCCGACGAGGCAGGGCTCACCCCGGGCGCGATCTACCGCTACTTCCCCAACAAGGAACGGCTCATCGCCGCCTGCTTCGATGCGAACGCCGAGGACCTCATCGGCAACTGGCAGGGCGGCGCGCCCGGTGCCGACCCCATCGCCGGCGTCATCGAGTTCACGCGCAACGCCGTCGAAGGGCTCGATGGCGCCAGCTCGCGCCCCGATACGATCCTCCACCTCGAATACGTGGTCGAACTCGCCCGCAACAACGACGTCGCCGGCCTCGCCGCGCTCCCGGCCGAAAACGACCGCATCATCGGCGATGTCGAGGCGCGCCTGAGCGCCGCCCAGGCGGCCGGCGGGCTCCCCCGCGACGTCGATACCGCTGCCTTCGCGCGCGCGCTCTTCGCCTTTTACTGGGGCCTCCGCATCGGCCGCGTCATCGACCGTGGCTCCGACGCCCGCGCGCAGCTCGAACAGGTGCTGCTGCTCGCCTTTGGAGGAGCCGCGAGCGCGTGAGGGCGGTTGGCCGTTGGCCGTCAGCCGTCAGCCATCGGCGTGGCCACGGGTCGCGCCGGGCAGCCAACAGCGAACAGCCAGGAGATCAGAGCTTCCTCGGCAGCTCATAGCGAACAGCCCGGAGCGAATAGCTTTTCGCGATTCGCGACCCGCTACGCTCGTCGCATGCCTTCCGAGCTTGTCTACGATGCGCTCGTGCTCGGCGGTGGGCCCGCCGGCCTCGCCGCCGCCATCCAGCTCGCCCGCTTCAACCGCAGCGTCCTCGTCCTCGATGAAGGCGGCGGCCGCTCGAGCTACCACCAGGTCAACCACAACTACCTCGGCTTCCCCGGCGGCATCACCAGCCGCGACCTTCGCCGCCTCTGCCGCGAACAGGCCTCCCGCCTCCCCATCGCCTTCATCGATGACGCCGCCGCCGCCGTCAGCCGCCAGGGCTCCTGCTACGCCGCCCGCACGCGCGATGGCATGGAAGTGCACGGCCGCACCCTCGTCGTCGCCACCGGCGTGCGCGACCGCTTCCCCGGCTTCCCCGGCTGGGAGACCTATGTCGGCCGCTCGATCTTCTGGTGCATCGTCTGCGATGGCTACAGCACCCGCGGCCGCCGCATCGTCGTGGTCGCGAACGATGACGACGGCGGCGTCACCGCGCTGCAGTTCCTCCAGTTCACCGCCCACGTCACCGTGCTTTCAAACAGCGCGCACTGCGGCCTGGGCACGAAAGTGCGCCGCGAACTCGAGGCCCGCGGCATCCGCCTCATCGAAGACGAGATCGCCGGCGTCCTCGGCCACGATGGCATCCTCGGCGCCGTCGAACTGAAGCGCGGCGGCACCCTCGAGGCCGATTACCTCTTCAGCCTCCAGGGCATCACCCCCGCGAGCGAACTCGCCGCCTCCCTCGGCTGCGAAATCTCGCACCGCGGCTACATCGTCACCGACATGGAGCAGCGCACGAACGTGCCCGGCGTGTTCGCCGCCGGCGATGTCACCCGCGACCTCGCCCACCAGATCGCCACCGCCGTGCACGAAGGCATCACCGCCGCGACGACCGCGAACTACACCCTGTACGCCGCCTGGCAGCGCCACGAACAGTACCGCTGAGGGCATCCGCGGCCGACGACGAAGTGTTAAGAAGCGGTCACCAGGGAGGATTCGCAAGCAGTTTCTTGCGTCTCGGAGGCCCACCGTGCGGTACACTCCAAGGCCCATGCCACGTGCTTCGGACCACCGCAATCCCCGGCCGGCCGTGCTCTTTGGCCTGCTGCTCGCCGCGCTCATCGGCTCGGCGGCGTGCCTGGCGATCGTCCACCTGCGCATGGACCGAACGGATTCGCGCGAATTCAGCTTCCTCCGCTGGAACCTGGTGCTGGCCTGGTTCCCCGTCGCAATCGCCGTCGCGCTCAGCGTGGCCGAACGGCTGCGCGCCCCGCTCCCGCTGCTCGTAATCCTCGGCGCCGGCTGGATCGCCTTCCTGCCGAACGCCCCCTACCTCGCCAGCGACCTCGTGCACCTCGGGACGACGTGGGTGAACGTGCCCATCTGGTTCGATGCCGCCATGTTCGGCACGTTCGCCGTCACCGGCCTGCTCCTCGGCTACATCTCCGTGTTCCTCGTGCACTCGATGGTCGCGCGCCGCCTCGGGCAGGCCACGGCCTGGGCCGTGACGCTCGCCGCGTGGGCCCTGAGCAGCGGCGGCATCTACCTCGGCCGCGTGCTCCGGTACAACAGCTGGGACGCCTTCATCCGCCCCCGCGCCGTCATCACCGACTTCCTCGAACCGATCCAGCACCCTGCCAGCGAACCCACGGCCGCCCTCCTCCTCGCGACCATGGCCGCCTGCCTCATCGCCGGCTACCTCTTCTTCTTCGCCTCCATCCGCGCGGCCGAGCGGAGGCTCGGCCGCGCAGTTACCAGTTCCCGGTTCCCAGTTCCAAGGTAGTGCTGGGTGCTGAGTGCTGAGTGCTGAGACGGCAACCCCGCCGCGAACCAGACTCCCCTGAGGTAGCCCCGCTCGAACCTCGAGCCTCGAACCTCGAACTCGGCCGCGCAGTTACCGGTTCCCACTTCCAAGGTGTGCTGAGTGCTGAGTGCTGAGACGGCAACCCCGCCGCGAACCAGACTCCCTTTGGGGTACCCCCCGCTCGAACCTCGAGCCCACCCTTTCTCCTTCCTCCTTTCTCTTTTCTCTCAGTACCACGTGGTGCCCTTCGGCGGCGGTTCGTACCGTTCGAGGAGGTCCAGCGCGGCGGCGGGCGTGGCCGCGACCGCGAACAGGCGGCTCGCCTCCGGCCGCACGAAGCTCGCCTCCCGCATGTGGTCGAAGAGGTGCAGGAGCGGCTCCCAGAAGCCGTTCGTGTTCACGAAGACGACCGCCTTGCCGTGCAGCCCGAGCTGCTTGAGCGTGAGGATTTCGACCACCTCCTCGAGCGTGCCCAGCCCGCCCGGGAGCGCCACGAACCCATCCGCGCGCGCCTCCATGAACGCCTTGCGCGCGCGCAGGTCCTTCGTGATCACGAGTTCGTCGGCGTCGGTGTAGGCCAGTTCGCGCTCCAGCAACGGCTCCGGCAGCGCCCCCGTGACACGCCCCCCGTGGCGATGCACCGCCCGCGCCAGCGTGCCCATCAGCCCCACGCTCGCCCCCCCGTACACGAGCGTGTGCCCGCGATCCCCGATGAGCCGGCCGAGTTCGTCCGCCGCCTCGAAGTAGGCCGCATCGATGGTCGCACTCGACGATGAGAAGACGCAGACACTGAGCGCCGCCATACCCCGAGGCTACGCCCGCGCCGCCCGCCGCGGTCCGTCCATCCGGCCACAAGGGAGGGCTCGAAGGTGGCCACCCGGCGGGCCCATCCGGACCCGCCGCGCCTCAGCCCACGCCGTCCAGGAACTCCATCACTTCATCCACGAAGTCCGTGCGGTGTTCGCGCCACCACGCGCTCGAAGGCGCCACCCGCAGGCGCGACCCCGGCACGCGTTCGTGCAAAAGCCGGGCGGCCCGCACGGGGTGCAGCGAATCGCCTTCGTGCGCCACGATCAGCGTCGGCACCGCGATCCGGCGGTACTCCTCCGGGTCGTGATACGGCGAAGTAACCACCCCCCGGAGCACGTGCCGCAGCGTCCGTGGGTTCTGCGCGGTCAGCATTTGGCGGCGCGTCTCCGATTCCGCGGGCGAAGCGGCCGGCATCATCGCCGCCAGTTCCACCGTCTTTTCGAACCCGAAGTTTTCGATCGCCGCGCCCAGGACATCGAACAGCTGCAGCGCCTGGTGCTCTTCCGGGCCGCGCATGTGCGGGTGTCCCAACGGCGGCGGCGCCACGATGACCAGCGCCCGCACCAGTTCCGGCCGTTCGAGCGCGACCCAGAGGCTCGTGGCCGCGCCCATGGAGCCGCCGCCGAAGATGGCGCGTTCGCCCGGCGCGTGCTCCGCCGCGAACGCCGCCATATCGCGCCCGAGCGCCTCCCACGTGTACCCCTCCGGCGCTTCCGGGCCTTCCGACTGGCCGTGGCCGCGCGCGTCGTACATCAGCAGGCGGACACGCGCATCGAGGGCATCCAGTTCGCCGAAATCGATGCCGAGCGCATCGATCGAACCCAGGAGCCCGTGCCCGAAGACGGCGAGCGGCCCCTCGCCGCGCAGGCGGTACCGCAGCCGGTGGCCATTGATCTCCGCGAAGGCATCGTGCATGCGCTCAGGGTACGAGAAGAGAAAAGAGAGCGGAGGAAAGAGAAACGGCTGTCGGCCGTCGGCCATCGGCTGTCGGCGTGGCCCGGCGCGAAATAGCGCCAGCGCTCCGCGGCTGGCGAGTACGCCATAATGAATCAAGACCCGGGTGACGGACCACCAGTCCACCCGGCGAACGCGAGGCAGCGCCTGGTCACGCCGACGGCCGACAGCCGATAGCCGGCGGCCGTTTCTCTTTCCTCCTTTCTCTTTCATACTGGAATCCGGAGGACCCCCTTGGTTGACTGAGACCGGCGGCGTGCGAATCGGCTGAACCGCGGCCCATCGTGGCCTGTGGTCCCGCGCCCGGTCTGTCCCATGGTCCTCCCGCGCCCTGCCGGCGCCCCTCGCGCGTACCGCCCCGTTGCTGCCCACACCGCCTCCCGCGCGGGAGGAGAGGGAGCACCGCATGCTTCGCGTTTCCGCTGTTTCGAAGGAGCTGGGCGGCCGGCCCGTGCTGCGCGATGTCACGTTCACCGTCAACGATGGCGAACCCGCCGCCCTCGCCGGGCCCAACGGCGCCGGCAAAACCACCCTCCTCGGCATCATCGCCGGCGAAATCCCCGCCGATAGCGGCGCCGTGCAGCTTCCGCGCGGCGCCACCATCGGCTTCCTCCGCCAGGGCTATGCCGGCCGCGAAGGCGAAACCATCGCCCACGCCTTCCCCGTGCTCGACCTCGCCCTCCACGGCGATGCCCGCCTCGCCACCCTCGCCGATGCCCTCGGCGCCGCACCCCACGATGACACCCTCGCCGCCGCCTACGACCGCGAACTCGCGCGCCTCGCCGAAGCACCCCCCGCGGGCGAAGCGGAGCGGCTCGCGGCCGGCCTCGCCATCGCCATCCCGCCCGCCGAAACCACCCTCGGCACCCTCTCCGGCGGCGAACAGACGAAGCTCGGCCTCATCGACCTGCTTCTCCGCCGCCCCGGCGTGCTCCTCCTCGATGAGCCCACGAACCACCTCGACCTCGATGGCATCGAACGCGTCGAGCGGCTCATCGCCACCTTCCCCGGCCCTGTGCTCTTCGTCTCGCACGACCGCGTGCTCATGGATACCGTCGCCGCCACCATCCTCGAACTCGACCCGAAAAGGCCCGGCATCGAAGCGTTCGCCGGCGGATACAGCGGTTTCGCGGGCGAAAAGGCTCGCCGCGAAGCGGACCAGTGGGAGCGGTACGGCCGCCAGCAGCGCGAGGAGCGCCGCCTCAAGCAGGTCATCTCCGGCATCGAATCCAGCTCCCGCGCCACCGAAAACTCGACCATCAATTTCGCCATTCGCAAGAAAGCGGCGAAAGTCGCGCGGCGCGCGGTCACCCTCAAGGCCCGCCTCGAACGCGAACTCGAATCCGCCAACCACATCGACCGGCCCGACACGCGCATGCGCGGCATCGAAGGCAGCTTCGGTTCCGCCGCCGCTGGCGCCAGCCGCCTGGTCACGGTCGAAGGCGCCGCCATCGCCGCCGGCGGCCGCACGCTGGTCGAAGGCCTCAGTTTCGCCATCGACCGCGGCGACCGCGTGGCCATCACCGGCCCCAACGGCATCGGCAAGACGACGCTGCTGCGCACCCTCCTCGGCGAGCAGGCCCCCGCCGCCGGCGAGGTCACGGTCGCGGGCTCGGCGAAGGTGGGGTATCTCCCACAGGACGAAGGGCGCGAACTCGGCCCGGAAGAGGCCCGCCGCACACCCATCGAACTCCTCCGCCGCGCCATGCCCATGACCGAAGGCGAGGCCGCGAACGCGCTGCACCGCTTCCTGCTCGGGCAGACCTCCGTGCGCACACCCGCCGGGCAGCTGAGCTATGGCGAACGGCGGCGGCTGAGCCTCGCGCTGCTCATCCTCGGCGGCGCCAACCTGCTCTTGCTCGATGAGCCCACCAACCACCTCGACCTGCCCGGCCGCGAAGCCTTCGAACGCGCCCTCGGAGGCTTCAGCGGCGCCATCATCGCCGTCACCCACGACCGGAGGTTCATCTCGGAGCTCGGCTGCGACGTCCTCGAACTTGCCGAACTCGCCGCCCCCGTGACGCCCCGCTGACATCGTGAGCGAGTGTCTTGCAAGCGAGTATCAGCCCGGAAAGAACCCCCCACAGGCGCCTCCGGGCATGTATCAATGGACGCAGGACGGACTGAAAGGAGACCCGGCCATGGGTATGGGAGTCAGCATTTTCCTGATCGCGATCGGCGCCATTCTCGCCTTCGCGATCAACTACACCGCCTCCGGCATCGACATCAACACGGTAGGCGTGATCCTCATGGTGGTGGGCGGCATCGGCCTCGCCCTCTCCATGCTCTTCTGGAGCTCGTTCGCGCCCTTCCCCATGGGCGGCACGCGCACGACCACGACCACCCACTCGCACATCGACGACCCGCACCTGTAGCCGCCGGCCGTCAGCTGCCGGCCATCGGCCATCGGCCGCGGCTTCCAGGGAGGCCGTACTCCGGGAGCCGCGGCCGATGGCCCAGGAACCAAACGAGTGGCCACGCCAACAGCCGACAGCCGGCACCCGCAGCCAATCGACCCGCACCCACCGAGGGCGGGATCACGGGCACGAAAGGGGCGCTCATCGCGCCCCTTTCGCGCGCGCGGCGTTCCCGGTTCCCGGTTCCCAGGGGATCAACCCCCGGGGAGACACACTCCCCACGGGGTCGAGCCCACTCAGCACCAGCACTCGGCGACGAGCCGCCAGCTCAACCCCTCCGGGGCCAACCCCCTGGGAACTGGGAACCGGGGCCTGGGAACTCGTAAGCTCTCGCCATGTTCCCCGCGCTTGAGCCCTTCGACCACGGCTTCCTTCGCACAAGCGACGGCCAGGAACTGTACTGGGAAGCCTGCGGCAACCCGCGCGGAATCCCCGCCCTCGCCGTCCATGGCGGCCCCGGCTCCGGCTGCACCCCCTGGTGGCGCCGCCTCTTCGACCCCGAAGCCTACCGCGTCGTCCTCTTCGACCAGCGCGGCTGCGGACGAAGCCGGCCGCACGCGAGCGACCCGGCCGTTGGCCTCGAAACGAACACCACCCGCCACCTCCTGCGCGACGTGGAGGCCTTGCGCAAACACCTCGGCATCGACCGCTGGCTCCTGGTAGGCGGCTCCTGGGGCAGCGCGCTCGCCCTCGCCTACGCGGTCGCGAATCCCACGCGCGTCACCGGCGCCATCCTTTTCGGCATCGCTACCGGCCGCCGCGAGGAGTGGGACTGGCTCTTCCGGGGCGGCCTCGCACGCCTCTTCCCGGCCGAATGGGAACGCCTCGCCGCCGCCCTGCCGCCGCCCGAACGCGATGGTGACATCCCCGCCGCCTTCGCCCGCCAGCTGGCCCACCACGACCCCGCCGTGCGCGCGGCCGCCGCCCGGGCCTGGTGTCTCTGGGAATCCGCCACCCCGGAGTGGCCTCCGCGCGAAGGGCTCGCGCCGCGCTTCGCGGACCCCGCGTTCGCGTATGCTTTCGCCCGGCTCGTGACCCACTACGCCGCCCACGATGGCTGGTTCGAAGACACCGAACTTCTCCGCGGCGCCGCCGCCCTCGGGCACATCCCCGCCGTGCTCATCAACGGCCGCTTCGATTTCCAATCGCCGCTTGCGAATGCGTGGGCGCTGCACCGCGCCTGGCCGGGGTCCGAACTCGTCGTCGTGGACGATGCCGGGCACGCCGCCAGCGAAGCCGCGCTCGCCGCCGCCATCATCGCCGCCACGGACCGATTCGCCGCCAACCTGGAGACGCCATGACCATCCCGGACTCCCTCATCGACCGCGCGGGCACCCTCCTGCGCGAGGCCGCGAACGGCCTCGTGCTCCCCCGCTTCCAGGCGCTCGCGCATGGCGAGGTCGAAGAAAAATCCCCGGGCGAGATCGTCACCATCGCCGACCGCGAGGCCGAGGCCTGGCTTACGCCCCGGCTCGCCGCGCTCGTCCCCGGTTCGCGCGTGGTGGGCGAAGAGGCCGTCGAGACCGACCCGCGCCTCCTGGACGGGATCGAACGCGGGCTCGCGTGGCTCGTCGACCCCGTCGATGGCACCGCGAACTTCGTGGACGGCAGCCCGCGCTTTGCCGTGATGGCCGCCCTCCTGCGCGACGGCGACGCCCTCGCAGCCTGGATCCTCGACCCCGTGACAGGCACCCTCGCCGCCGCCGAACGGGGCGCCGGGGCGGCGATGGACGGCATCGCGATACGCGTGCCCGCCGTCGATCCCGAAGCTTCGAAGCTCCACGGCGCGCTCCACTGCCGCTTCATGCCGGCCCACGTGCGCGAAGCCATTGAGGCCCGCCAGGGTGCCTTCGCGAGCACCTTCGGCGGGCTCGGGTGTGCCGGCCACGAATACCGCGACCTCGCCGCCGGCGCCCGCCATTTCTCCGTCTACTGGCGAACGCACCCCTGGGACCACGTCCCCGGCGCGCTCCTCCTCACTGAAGCCGGCGGCCACTGCGCCCGCCTCGACGGCACCCCCTACCGCGCCGGCGACCAGCGCACCGGCCTCCTCGCCGCCATCACGCCAGGAGCCTGGGAGGCCGTGCGGGGCGAGCTGGCGCTCGAAGTGCTGGGTGCTGAGTACTGAGTGCTGAGTCGGCAACCCCATCGCGACCATGCCCCCCGCGGGGTTGCCCCGCTCGAACCTCGAACCTCGAACCTCGAGCCCCGTACTCAGCACTCAGCACTCAGGACTCAGCACTCGCGTTACAACCTCGCAAGCTGGTTACCTGTGCCGCTGACGCGCCCCGCACGGCCCGCGCGCGACGCTCTCCCCATGGGTGAACGGCTTGCGATTGGCATCGATATCGGCGGCACGGGGACCAAGCACGCCCTCGTGGATTTGGAGACGGGCGCGCTCGTCACCGAAAGGATGAAGCAGCCCACCCCCCAGCCCGCCACGCCCGAGGCGCTCTCCGAGATCGTCGCCGATGCCGTGCGCCTCTATGCGGACCGCGACGTGGCCGCCGTGGGCGTGGGCTTCCCCGCCGTCGTCTCGCGCGGGTGCGCCCTCACCGCCGTCAACATCGCCCCCGAATGGCGCTACATGGATGTCGAGGACACCTTCGCGAAGGCCATCGACCGCCCCGTCGCCGTCCTCAACGATGGCGACGCCGCCGGCCTGGCCGAGGTGCGCTACGGCGCCGGCGCGGGCGTGAAGGGCAAGGTCGTCGTCGTCACGCTGGGCACCGGCGTCGGCACGAGCCTCTTCCTCGATGGCCGCCTCGTCCCGAACATGGAGCTTGGGCGGCTGTTCGTGCGCGGCAAGCCCGCGGGCGAACGCGCCGCCAACTCCGTGCGCAAGCGCAAGCGCCTGTCGTGGTCGGCCTGGGCGCGCGATGTCGAACTGTTCGTGCGCGAACTCGATATCGCCTGCTGGCCCGAACTCATCATCATGGGCGGCGGCGTCAGCAAGGATGCGCATGCCTGGCTCCCCTACATCACCTGCCGCCCCTCCATCACCCCCGCCCGCTTCCGCAACGACGCCGGCATCGTGGGCGCCGCCCTCTTCGCGGCGGAACGGTAAACGAGAGAAAAGAGAAAGGAGGAAAGAGAAACGGGGCACGCGCTGGGCTTGCCCCAGATCGACGGACACCAACGATGAGGGGATGATCCCCGAGGAGGTGTCTGGATGAGCCCACGGCGACCGAGAAGGACCTTCACCGAGGAGTACAAAGCCGAGGTGGTGGCGATG
>JADLBC010000035.1 GCA_020847985.1 Dehalococcoidia bacterium | reverse complement strand
CCGGCGTAATCGTCTGCGGCGCGGGCGGGACCGTCAGCGGCGTGAGCCGGATCGGCGTTTCGGCCGGCGGCCATGGCCACGTGCGCGGCCGTTCGGGAGCGAGTGTTGGCATGGTTTCGAAGTCCTTCCTGTCGCGGTTTGGTTGTTCTCGCGGGCCCGAAAGCCCGGTTGCGAGCGTAATGACGGCGAGCCCGGCCGCGGCCAACGCCACGGCGCGCCCGCTCAAATGGCTGTCTCGTCGAACGCGAACCCCGGCGTCGCGAGCGGCATGACCGCCTGCGACAGGCGCGCCGCCGCGTGCTCGCACCACCGCCGGTCTATCTCGATCCCAATCGCCTGCCGCCCGAGGTCCTTCGCCGCCCGCAACACCGTCCCCGAGCCCATGAACGGGTCGAGGATGAGGTCGCCGGGGTCCGTGAAATCGGCAATCCAGCGGCGGATGAGCGCGATCGGCTTCTCCGCCGGGTGCGATGCGTTTCGCGCCCGCGGGAACTGCCACACCGCACGATCGCCGCCCGCGTTCCACCGCGGCCGCTCCCCCTCACCGTGCAGGATCGCCACCGCCTCCCACCCCTGCGCCGGCCGGTCGCCCGTGAACTGCGGCGCCGAATCCGGCTTCACCCAGATCCCGAACCGCAGAAACCGCAGCCCGAGCGGCGGACGGTCCTGGAGAGGCTGCACGTGGCGGTAATCGACCGTCGCGATGACCCACCGCCGCGGCGCCGCGCGCGATAACACCTCCGCGATTTCCACCGCCGTGATCGGCGCGAAGTCGATAAGCTCCCCCACCCCGCCGCCCGCCATCGACCGCGCCCCGGCGTGCGTCGCCACGTCGTACGGCGGATCCGTGATCACGTGCTGCACCGTGTGCGACCCCACGATCGCCGGCACCAGCTCGCGCGCGTCGCCGTGGTAGATCCGGAACCCCGCCTCCGAGTGAATGAGCGAGTCCACGAGCGCCTGCCTCCTCGTTCGAACCGCGCCCTGCGCGCACGCCGGCGTGCAGTAAGGCCGCGCGTACGGCCGCCGCCGAAGCTCCCGACGCAACTGGCCCGCGTCACGGCGGAATTCGCGGCCGCACGCCGCGCACGTGAGCAAGAGCGTTACGCCGTCCAGCTCCTCGTCCGGGTCCTCGCCCTCGCAGGCGAAACACGTCCACTCCGGCCCGTAGTTCACCGCCGGGCGGCCGCACCGCTCACACCGCCGCCAGAGGGCCGCCGCGCGCGAGGCCGTGAGCCGGTAGCCGAACCCGTGGGCGCCCTCGACCGCGTCGGCGCCCAATTTCTCCCGCAGGCGGGCGACGCCCACGCGCACCGCCGCGTCGCTCCGGTATGGCCCGAGGACGGCGTCGCCTAGCTCCTCCGCGCTCACGTACCGGCCCGCGTGTTCGGCCAGGTAGGCGAGGAAATCGCGCTCGCGCCGCGTGAGATGCACCCCGCCCTGCGCGCGATCGATCACCGACGGGCTGTAACGATTCGTAACTGTCACGCCCGGCGCCCCTCGAGTTCCGCCGACGCAATGGCCGCCTCGATGTAGAGTACGAGGCGCCGGGCGGCGTTCGGCGTCATCCACGCCTCCGCGCCATCCACGGCGACGACCACCCGCGCCGACGGACCATCGATGCAATGCCGATCGACCACGCCAAGAATGGCGATGCCGGCCGACGCCGATGTGAACTCCAACCGCAACCCGCGAAACAAAGTGCCGCCCGGCCCCTCCGCCACCGTCCGATGACCCGGCTTCGTCGTCATGACACGGCCTCGTTCGGGCCGTAATGAGGGCCGCTCAGCGTGCGAATCGTGAACGCGTGCGCGCTTTCGCCCGGGAACCGCCGCGACCGCTTAAACCGCTCGAGAATGCGTTCGACATACCGCCAGCGCATGGCGCCGTTCGCGCCGCCCTCGCGGATCGCCTCATCGAGCCAGTCTTCCGGCGTGCCGAGGCCAAGCTCTTCGAGGACCATGTCCATGACCATCGGCGTTGGCTCCGCGCCCGCGGCGCGCTTCCATGACGTGGCCAGGCGAGCGAGCGCGCCCTCGGGCGCCGCTTGCCCATGGATCTCCTCCCCCTCCTCCTGTTCCCCGATCCCAGATCCAAGATCCAAGATCCCATGTTCATGGATCCCATGGTGCAAGACCTGCCCCACTTGCTCGCCAAGGCCCGCGAAGGGTTCGCCCCCTGTTTGGCCTAGGCCATCCAGCAACCGCGCCGCTGGTTCGCCAAGGTTGAACGGCATGATCGCCTGTGTTTCCGAAGGCGATGCCGAGGCACCGCCTAGGTCGTGCTCAACGGCGCGCGGGCCCGGAAACTCGCTCGCCGCCTCCCGCGAGTGCGGCCGCTGGTGCCGCGCGAAGTTCAAAATCTGGATGAACCGCCCGCTTGCGGCCACTTCGTAGCGGAGGATGAACCCCGCGCCAGCGAGATCCGTGAGGAGCGCGTCGGCATCCACGTCGTCGTAGGGGAACAACTCGGCCTTGATGCGCTTCGGCCGGTCCTCGAGGCGCCCCTCCCGGTCGGCGAGCGTCCACAGGCCGATGAAGAGCAAACGCGCGAACGGGTCCAGTTCCGCCAGCGCATCGTTCGTGAAAAACCCCGGCTTGATCGTCCGCATGCGCCCGGTCATCGCTGCCCCCCGCTTGACGCGGCGCCGCGCGCAAGGCCGTCGAGCGTCCGCCCGGGCCCCGCCCGCAACCACTCCTCGACCGCCTTCACGGTGAAGCGCTCGACGCCCATAAAGCGCGCGAGAACCCCGGCGCCGCGCGCGTCGGCGAGCCCGTGACGCTCCCGCGCCTCGTTGATCGCCGGGATGATGGACTCCCGTTGCTGCCCGCCACCGCTCGCGGGCGCCGGCCGCTGGCCCTGCGCCTGCGAACCGCCGTACCCCGTCGACGCCTGCCCGCCCTGGGGCGAACGCGGCGCCGGCCCCGGACGCACACTGAGGACCTCGCCCCCCGCCACGCGGACCGCGATCGCGAGGCGCACCCCGCCGACGTTGACCTCAATCTCGACGGCGTCGTTCATGGCGCGAACTCGCTCGCCGGGACGATCAGGCCCTCGCGGATGAGGTCGGCGACGGACCGCTCGGGCGCAATCTCGAACCGGGCGGGCGGCTCCTCCTCGCGTGCCGCGAGATCCGCCGGGTGCTCCTCGGCGGCGTGCGCGTAGAGTTGGCGGATGGGCCCCTCGGGCGCGCCCATCGCCACGTTTCGCACCCACCCGCAGCGCGAGCACGAGATGGTCGTCACGCGCCTCGTCACAGCAACCTCCCTTGCGTCGGCGCCAACATCCACGTCACGGAGACACGGCCGCCGGCGCGGCACCGCCGAAAGCCCGCGCGCACGACCAGCCCGGCGCGTTCCAGCTCCGGCAGACGGCGGGCGATGGCGTGGCGGTCGATGCCCTCGGCGAGGCCAGCGAGCTCGCGCGAGGTGAGGCAGGGATTCCGTGTGACGAGGGACAGGATCGCGGCCGACTGGCGTTCGGCGAGGCCGCCCGCGTGCACCTCCTCGCCCGCGAGGTAACTCGACACGGGGTCGCCCGTGCGCGAGTGGGGCACGGCGTGCGCGCTCACCACGGCCGCTTCCCCGATTCCGCGCGGCGTCGCGCGCACGCGTAGCACGTGCAGCGCGACGGCGGCAGCGCATCGACGATCACGACGATCGCGATGGCAACCGTGACGACGACGATCGCCGCCTGAAACACGACGGTGACGACGCTCATTTCCACATCCCT
>JADLBC010000034.1 GCA_020847985.1 Dehalococcoidia bacterium | reverse complement strand
GAAGCTGTTCAGGCCCGTGAGGCGCCCGTAGTAGAGGAGCACGCCCACGCTGAGGAGCATGACGGCACTGGCGACGGCCCAGTTCCCGGTTCCAAGTTCCCAGTTCCCAGGGGATCGCCCCCGTGGGGGAGCGTTGGTCCCCGCGGTCAGCGGCGCTGGTTGAGGTCTGAGAAGCTCAAGAGACTGCACCGGTGCTGAGGGCATGACGGCGCAGGCGTCCGCGATGCTTGCCGCCCCGGGGTTGACCCCCTGGGCACTGGGAACTGGGAACTGGGAACTTCACAGCCCCTGGTTGAAGTCGGAGAAGCCGAAGAAGCTGTTCAGGCCCGTGAGGCGCCCGTAGTAGAGAAGCACGCCCACGCTGAGGAGCATGACGGCACTGGCGACTTCGATCAGGCCGGAGTAGGGCGCGATGCGGCGGAAGAACTTCTGGGAATCGGAGAGCATGAGCCCCGTCGCGAGGAACGGGATGCTGAATCCGGCGGAGTAGGCAACGAGCAGGTAGGCGCCCGTCCACGCGTTCGACGATTGGCCGGCGAGGGTAAGGATACTCCCGAGAATGGGGCCGATGCAGGGCGTCCAGCCGAGGGCGAAGGCGCCGCCGACGAGGGCCGAGCGTCCGTAGCTGACTTCCTTGTGGTGGCCGACGTCGGCGGTGAAGGTGCGCAGGAGGAAGGGGAGCTGGAGGTAGCCGGCGAAGCGGAGCCAGGCGGCGATGAGCACGCCGCCGAGGAGCGCGAGGCCGGGGCGGTCGCCACGGAGCTCGGCCACTTCGGCCGTGAAGAAGAAGACGGCGGTGAGGCCGAGCAGCAGCCAGGCGGCGCGCATCGGCGAGGCGCGGCCGCGCGGCGGGATGAGCACGACGCCCATGACCATGAGCATGAGGCCGGCGACCTTCTGCAACTCCGCGCGGTTGTCCTGGAAGAAGTACGAGCCGGCCAGGCCGGCGCTGGTGCCGAGCACGATGAAGATGAACGTGAGCCCGGAAACGAAGGCGATGGCGTGGGAGAACGTGACGCGGCGGCTCACGCTGATGCGCCCCTGCTGGATGCTGCCGCCGGAGATCTGGGTGATGTAGATGGGGACGATGGGGAGCACGCAGGGCGAGACGAACGAGAGCACGCCGGCGGAGAAGGCGAGCAACGGCCCGGCGGGGCCCTGCAGGCTGAAGCTATCGCTGGTGAGGGGGCCGAGGCCGAAGGCGGCGAGGGGCAGGAGGATCAGCGCGACGAGAGCGGCGTAGATCGCCCTGCGCGTGGAGAATGGGCCGCCCTTGAAGGTCTGTCCGTGCGTCGCCACCGAAAACCTCGAACGCTCTCTCGACCATCATAGTCGCGCGCGACGAAGGTGCGCGGGAAGGGCCAAAAGGCGGATTTTCCGGCGGGCGCCCGGGCGGTGGTGGCGGCGCCCGCGCGGTGATTTCGGACGTTACGTGCCGGCGACGGGGCGGGTGTGGGGCGCGTTCGCGTTGGCGCCGCGGAAGTCGCGGAAGGGGCCATCGCGCCATTCGAGGGCGGCCTTGAGCCCGTTTTCGCGGAGGCGCTTGTTCCATTCCTGGGCGGCGGGGCGGTGCTTGCTCATGGCTTCGACATCGGTGCCGGACATGAGGCCGTTGCGGATGCCCATCGCTTCGTACTGGCGGTTCACGGAGCGCTTCGAGTAGAGGAGCATGTCGTTATCGATGTTGGCCATGCGGCGGGCGAAGCGTTCGGTGAAGGCGGCGAGTTCATCGCCGGCGACGGCGTAGGTGGCCCAGCCCATGGCGGCCATATCGCGGCCGGAGAAGGAATCGCCGACGTAGGCGAATTCGCGCGCTTTGGTCATGGGCAGGTGCCACGGGGCCCACATGATGTCCATGGTTCCCATGGCGCGCACGGGCGGATAGCCGACCTGGGCATCCTCGGCGACGATGCGGAAATCGCAGAAGGTGGCGAGTTCGGTGCCGCCGGCAAGGCAGTACCCGTGGACCTGCGCGACAACGGGCTTGCTCAGTTCCCAGATGATCCAGTTGCCGAGGAGGACATGGCGCGACCAGTCGTAGTGCGCGGGGTGGGTGGTGTTCGTATCCGGGAGCATGGAGCGGGGATGGACGTAGGGGGAGCCTTCGGCGGCGGCGCGTGAGGGCGAAAGGTCGTACCCGGCGCTGAAGGCGCGGCCGTTGGCGCGCAGGACGATGACGCCGACGGAGCGGTCGGCCTCGGCTTCCTTGAGGGCGTGGAAGAGTTCGCCGCGGAGGTCGTTGGAGAGGGCGTTGAGCTTTTCGGGCCGGTTGAGCGTGATGAAGGCGAGGCGGCCGTCGGTTTCGTAGAGGATGTTGTCGTAGGTCATCGAACGCTCCCGGGTGGTGCTGGGGCGCAGTCTACGCCGGGGGAGGCGGCGGCGGGAGGCGGCTATTCGACGGGGTCGCTCTCGTCGAGGGCATCGGCGAGGGCGGGGTCATCGAGGCCGAGGAGGCGGAGGCGGGCGCGGTCGTACCGGGCCTTGGCGCGGGCTTCGCGGTTCAGGAGGCCCTTGAGCTGGTCGGGGCGGAGGCGTTCGTCCTCGAGAAAGACGCGGTGGAGGTGGTCGGCCTGCTTGCGCCAGGCGTCCCATGCCGCGCGGTAGGCAGCGGCGGTTTCCTCATCGACGAACGGCATGGTTGGCCTCGCGGGGTGTTACGGGCTTCAGTCCCCGCCGCGCCGTGTTTCGACGCGCGGGTCGACGCGAATCCCGGCAAGGGATTTGAACACGATCTGGAGGTTGTCGGTGTGTTCGAGTGATTCTTTCGCGGACTTGAGGATGTTCCCGATCTCGCGGGCGTTCTGCTGAAACATCTGCCCGGGCTGTGAATTGGACAACTCCTCAATGATGCTCTTGTGGTAGACGGAGTACGCCTCCTCGGAGAACCGGGACTTCTCTTCGAGTTTCTTGCTGGTGGTCTTGACGTTCTGGTCGGTCGACTTCAGGCGGGAATTGACGATTCCCCGGAACATAGAGGCGAGCACCTTCTTGCCGCGGACGGCGTTTGCGACGCCCATCCAGCGGTCGTAGGACTTGCCCGCGCTGGCAGCGCCCTTTCGCGCGCGGTCACGTGAGGTGAAGGACTGCATGAGGGATTTCGGGGCCTTCTTTATGCCCTTCCCGGTTTCCTGCTGAATGATGCGGCGGGTGGCTTCGATGAGGCCCTCCCAGGCGCGCGCGACGGGCTCGTAATCGCGGAAGCTGAGCAGGCCATTCATGGTGGTGGGCGCCTGCTTGATGTCCTGGCCTTCCACGGCGAGTGCGCTGAGGCCCTTGACGGCACCCTGGAGGTGGTGGGCGCCGCGGGCGAGCGCGGGATCGATCACGGGTTCGGGCTCGGGGGCATTCTCGACTTGCTGGCCGGTGCTGCCGCCGCCGGTCCCGGTGACGTCCTGGGGCTGGTTCTGCTTTTCGTCCTCGAGGAGGACGGGGTCGCGCTGGACCGTGGTCTGGCGCCGGGCGAGGCCGGTATCGACGAGCCGCGAGATGTGGCCGGTGACGGCGCGGTTGCCGGCCACGCTTTGCAGGCGAAGGAGTTCAGCGGGCCGCAAGAGGGCGGGCGCGTGTTGCGCGCGGCGGACCAGCTGTTCGTCGCTGACTTCGTCGTGCGCGCGGCGGCGGATGCGGCGGCGGGAGGACTGGGCGCGGGGGCTGGTGCGCTGGGTGGCGAGGGGTGCGGTCGTCCGCTTAGGCAACGTTGCTCACCGGGCTGGAGGTGTTGTGGGCGGGAGTATAGCTGATTCGGTCAGATGATTCGCGGGAATTGGCGGGATGGAACGCGGGGGCGGAATTCGGAGCAGACAGCAAAACGGACAGGCGGGTGGCCTGTCCGTTCGTGGATGCTGGTAGCGCATAGGGGATTCGAACCCCTGATCTCCGCCTTGAGAGGGCGATGTCCTGGGCCGCTAGACGAATGCGCCGTGAATTCAGGATAGCGCAGACTGCGAAAACCGGGCAAGGATGGTGTATGCCGTTTCGCCGCATGGGACTGGCCGCGATGGTGCTGCTGTCGCTGTTCGCGATGGGTGCGTGCTCGTTCGGGGGATCGAAGGACGAGCCCACGGAGACGCCGTCGCTGGCTCCCGCTCAGCCGCTGCCGCCGGACTTCGAAGCGGTGCTGCAACAGGTGGCCGCGGTGCGGGAGCTCCCGGCGCCGGGGAACCTGAAGGTGGGGTTTGTGACGCGGTCGCAGGTGGTGGCGCTGATGGAATCGGTCACGACGGAGGACGACCGCCGCTGGTTCGCGACAACGACGACGCTCTACCGTCTGCTCGGGCACCTGGGGCAGGACCAGGACTACGAGTCGGTCTACAACAGCTTCGGCAGTCTCGCGGTGCTGGGGCTGTATTCGCCGCTGAACAAGACGCTGTGGGTGGTAAGCGACGAGCCCGCGCCAGCCTTCGGGAAGCTGCCGGCACAGGAGAAGGAGACGCTCGCGCACGAACTGGTGCACGCGGTCCAGGATGCGAACTTCGACGTCGTGAAGCTGTTCCAATCGGTTTCGGGGGACCTGGATGCAGGTCTGGCGTGGACGGCGCTGGCCGAGGGGGACGCGCAAACGCACCAGCAGCGGTGGTCGGACAAGTACCTGGCGGTGCCCATCGGCCGGGGAGCGGGGCGGGCGATGTTGTTCGCCTCGGCGGCTTCGATGCAGGGAGTGCCGGCGGCGATCGCGCGCGAACTCCTGTTCCCCTATACGGCGGGCGCGGACTGGGTGGGGGACCTTCGCGCGCGGACGGGCACGGCGGGCCTGAATGCGCTGTTCCGTTCGCCGCCACGAAGCACTTCGTACGTGCTGCACCCGGAGCTGCTGGCATCAGAATGGAAGGCGGCGCAGGTGTCGCTGCCGGACCTCTCGGGGGTGCTGGGCAAGGGATTCGCGCGCGAGTCGGGGGGGACGTTCGGGGAGTTCCAGGTGCGGAACTGGCTGCAATCGCGGATGCGGGCACTCGATGCGGCGAACGCGGCCGCGGGCTGGGGTGGGGACCACTACGACGTGTACGTGAACGGCGGCGAGAGCGTGGCGGTGTTCCGGATGCGGTTCCGCGACGACGCGGAGGCTCGCCAGTTCGCGGAGGCGCAGCAGGCGCTGATCAAGGCGAGCAACGCGACGGTGACGCCGGGCGACCCGCAACTGGCGACGGCGGGCGCGGTGACGATGGCGACGGCGGCCCTCCGAGGGAGCGATGTGCTGTTCACGCTCGCGACTTCGCCGGAGCTTGCGAAGCGGGCACTGGAGGCGTTGCTGCGGGGGTGACGCAGGGGTGCGCGCGTGGCCCGTTCGGGGGGTGTTGTGTAGAGTGGAGCTTCAGCGCGGTGCGATGCCGCGCGGAGCGGTTTCGGGTCGGGGCGTAGCGCAGCCTGGTAGCGCACCTGAATGGGGTTCAGGAGGTCCCGCGTTCAAATCGCGGCGCCCCGACCAAGCTAGTTCCCAGTTTTCAGTTCCCGGTTCCCAGTCCATGGGCGCGGGGGCGTCCTCCGTTACACCGTTTCCGCGGCGGGCGTGGGGGCGTAGGGGGAGGGTGGAGTGAGGAGGGCGGCCATGACGGCGTCGGCCTGGATGCGGTGGCCGGCGGCGCCTTTGTGCACGCCATCGGAGTGGCGGAGGCCGGCGGTGGCGGCGGCGAAGCCGGGCAGGCAATCGGCGATGAGGAAGCGATGGGCGCGCCCGAGCGCGGTCATGCGGTCGCGATGCTCGGCGAGTTTGCGGTTCGCGCCACGGTTCTCGCGATCCACGCTGGCGGCGACGGGTGGGGCGAAGAGGACGACGACGGTGACGCCTTCGCGGCGGGCGAGTTCACGCATGATCTCGGTTTGGATGGCGGTGACTTCTTCGCGCGTAGCGGTCGGTTCGGCGCCGATGACGCGGCGAGCGAGCCAGCGGCCGGCGTGGTTGAGGCGCGCGGGCCGGCCCTCGGCGTTCGCGGTCTTGCCTTCGAAGCGGACTTCGATGCGGCGAAAGAGGCGGTGGGCGCGTTCGCCATAGCGGCGGCGGACGCGCTGCCCGACGGTGCCGACGATGAAGGCGTAGGCGCCGAACGCGAAGATGACGAGGTCGGGCTGGTGGCGGTCGAGGGCGTTCACGACGCGGGGGACGGCTTTCGGGCCCTGGTGGAAGACGGGCAGGTCGATGACTTCGACGGGCTCGCCGGCGGCCTGGCCGAGTTCGCGCCCAACGGCGGCCGGCCACGCGACGGTGGGGTCGGGCAGGCTGGTCCCGGCGGTGTCGCTGGAGCCGATGACGAGCATCTTCACGGGCGGGGAATCCTCACAGGCGGGTCATCCTATCGCGAACCATGGTGACAGGCGCAGTGGGGCGTGGTGAGCGGACGGGATCACACAGCACCGATTGCGCTGCGAAATCCAGCGAAACGCGGCAGGGACGAGAAGTGTGAAGCAGCCGTTGGAACGGACGTGAACCGAAATCGACGATGCCCTGGCGGCGCGAAACGGGCCGCCGAATTGGAGGTGTCGCAACGTGGGTGAGTTCATCCGGTTGATGGGGCGGTACTACGCCAACGGGGTCCACGGGAACGAGTTCGCGTATGACGTGCGGGTCGCGGCCCTGGCGATGGTGGCGTGGCACGAGGCGCGCGCGGTGGTCAGCGTGCAGGGAGTCGATGGGACGCTCATCGTGCAGGAGGAGGCTTCGATGCAGCGTCTGAAGGACCTCGTCGCGACCTGAAGCCGGCTCAGGCGGCGGGTCGCGACGGTGGCGGGTAGGCGGGGCGGCAGCCGCAGGCGTCGAGGTGGGGGTCGCCGGCAGCAACGCAGAGGGGCTCTTCGCACCACGTCAGCTGGCGATCGCGAAGCACGGGCGGGGGCTCGCGTTCGACGCGGCGGTCCGAGCGGTGATGCGGCAGGCGGATAAACCTCTGCATATCCATTTATTCTGTGAATACTTGCGATACCACGAGACCCGCCCGGTGGCGAATGAGTGACAAGAGAAAAGAGGAAGGAGAAACGGGGGGCGATTCGCGGGTTAGCGGCGGTTCACAGCGGGGTGGCCGAGGGTGGCGGCGGCGATGAGCGCGGCCGAGTTCGCGAGCGCGAGGGGTGCGATGACCGGGGACGGGCCGACCGCGCCGCTGGCGGACTTCCACCACCGGGAGGCCGCGGACATGGAGTCCCAGGTGGCGCTGTAGCGGAAATCGAGGGGCCCGGATTCGTGGTTGGCCTCGACATGCTTGTAGACGCCGATTAGCGCGAAGGCGGCGATGGCGGCCGCGAGCAGGCGGGCGGCGCGGATCGCGCCCGGGCCGGAGGCCGTCACCGCGAGGAGGAGCGCGACGGCCGCGAGGAGCAGCGCGAACCAGGGGATGCGCTGCACGAACGTTTCCCAGTGGCGTTCGGCGGCGAGTTCGACGGCGGTGGCGGCGATGGAGAGCGCGGCGAGCGCAAAGAGGGCCCGGCGGAGCAGGGCCTCGTTGGCGGTCGCCGCGCCGGGGCTGGCGGTCACGGGGTGACGGTCAGGGTGGCGACGATGGCATCGACGACGCCGGGGCCGGGGTTGTACTTCGCGAGTTCGGAGCGGAGCTTCGGCAGGTTCGGGTCGTTCGCCGGGTAGGGGCGGTATTCGACCACTTCCTTCGCCCAGCGGGCGGCGTTGCTGATGCCGGCAGCCTGGAGCGCGGCGGCGACTTCGGCCTCGGAGGCAGTGTTGGCGTTCACCTTCTTCACGGCGGAAGTGGCGGCGGCCGTGGGGCTCGATGTGGAAGCGGAAGCGCTGGCGGCGGGCGAGGCGGCGGTGCCGGTGCCGGCGGGTTTCGTGGCGGTGGCCTCGGCCGCCTTCGTGGCCGCGGAGGTGGCGGGGACGGCGGTCGCGGTGGCGGTTGCGTCGTCGTCGTCACCGCAGGCGGCGAGCAGAAGGAGCGACGAAAGGCCGGCGGCGGCGGCGATGGAGCGAATTCTCAACGCGGTTCTCCTATTCGAGCGAAGCGAGGCTCGCAACGATGGTCGGCGGGATCGCGGGTAGCGTCTTTCTCGAAAGTGTTGCGGCGGATGCGTTCACCGCTGGTTAACCGGGGGCGTTCCGGGGTGGTGGCGACGCGGCGTTCGCGGCCGTGGCGGCGCGACGCCGTGCGTCGGCTTCGCGGGCGGCGGCGAGGGCGGCGTCGAAGCGGTCGCGCGGGATGGTGGCGATGAGGAGGGCGATGGCGGCGGTGAGGACGAGGAGGTCGTCGAGCTGGCCCACGACGGGGATGAAGTCGGGGATGAGGTCGAATGGAAGGGCGAGATAGCCCACGAGCACGGCGATGACGGCCTTCGCGACGATCGGGACTTCGGGATCACGGAGGAGTTCGCGGGCGAAGGAGAGCTTCGCGCGGCTGGGAAGGGCGAGGAATCCCCGGCCGCGGCGGCTGGCGCGCAGGAGGCGCAGCGAGAGGGCCGTAAGCGCGATCGCGGCGCCAAGCGCGAGCAACAGCCAGCCATACCAGGGCATGGTTTCAGCGTAGCGGAGCGGGCTGCACAGGGGGTGCATGGCCGGGCCATGGGCGCTGCGCTGGGGTATCATCGAAAGATCGCGCGTCTTCGAAGGCGACGCAGGACAGGAGCATCACATGACGGTCATTTCGTATTTCCCGATTTCGCTGCCGGCGGAGGCGCGTGCCGGGTTCGAAAAGAGCTGGAAGACGCGCGTGGGCGCGGTCGATACCTTCCCGGGGTTCATCAGCACAGAGCTGGTGGCGCTGGACGACCGGAGCGAGTACGTGGTGCTCACGCGCTTCACGGATGAGGCGTCGTTCAACGCGTGGATCACGTCGGACAACTTCACGGCGGGGCATCGCGGGGAGAGCTATTCGAGCTACAAGGACAACCCATTCCTGAAGTCGCACAAGCTGTTCGAGGTGCTCGATTAGCCCGATGGCGCGAACGGCGGGGAGGGCGCGCGCCTTCCCCGCGCGAGCACTGCTGCTGACGGCGGCCGTGCTCGTGGTGCTGGCGGGCGCCGCGTGCGAAAAACCGGACGCTTCGGACACCACTTCGCCCTCGGCGCTGGCTCTCATCGGCACGGCAACGGGGACGGCGGCATATGGAGCGAGCGACGCTCCGCCGGCGGACGTGGCTCCGCCGGCCGGGTGGGAATTCGAACTCGGGAACGCGCGCTATTCGAAGCTGGAAAACGGCGAGCGCTCAATCCAGGTGGTGACGCAGGTGAAGTCGCGGCCGGGGCCGGAGCTGGCGTTCTGGCTGAGCGGCCCCGAAGGCACGGTGCTGCATTGGAACGGCGGCTCGGCGCGCGCGTATGACGGTGTGTTCTGCTTCCAGCTGCGGCTGGAGAACGACCGCGAGGCGCTTTCGCTCGCGGAGGGGCCGTATCGCTTCACGATGGCGTTCGTGGACCCGGCGACGGCGGAGGTGGTAACGGCGCGGACGGTGACCGTCGCGGGGGTGGCGCACGCGAGCACGAAGGTGGCGCCGGGTGCGGGCTCGGACATCGGGCGCGAACTGCTGGGGTGTCCGCGGAGCGTGATCTAGGGCTCAGCCGGTCTTTTCGGGGGCGAAGTAGCCGGGCGCGTCGTCGATGGTGGCGTCGGCAGCGGCGAGCAGGGTCGCGGCGGCCGTGTAGGCTTCGCCGAGCTTCGCGAAGGTGGCGGGAGCATCGCCGGCGAGGTAGGCGGTATCGAGCGCGGCAGCGCAGGCGAGCCCCCACGGGGAGGTGGCTCCGCCCTGGCGGCCGAGGATTCCGGTGGTGCAGATGACGCGGATTTCGCCCTGGAGGCCCTGGACGGCGGATTGGCCCGCGCCGGGGGCACCCTTGATGTAGAGCGCGAGGCTCGCCTGGGCTTCGAGCACTTTGACGGCGAACTGCTGCATGGCCGTGACGGAGCCATCGTTGCTGCAGGCGAGCGCGCCGAGCGGTGGGCTCGCGGCACGGTCGGCGCCAGCTGCGGCGGCGGCCTTTTTGCACACTTCGGTCCAGCCCGCCTGCGTGTGGGCGGTCGCGAGGAAGGCGCGCACGGCGGTCCAGCGCGCGACGTCGTACGGGTCAGTGGCTTCGGCGGGGAAGAAGGTGGCGAGGTCGGTTTCGGGGGGCGCCGCGGCGGCGGGTGTGCCGATAGCGGTGATGTAGGCGGGCTGCGAGGCCACGGGCGCGACCATCGGGCCGACGATGGGGAGGCCGCCGAGGGATGCTTCGAGGTCGGCGCCGTAGCAGCGCGCGGTCGAAAGCAGGACGAAGCCGAGCAGGAGGGTCAGGTATTTCCCCACAATCGATCATCGGGACGGGGACGCGGACGGCACAGGGATGGGTAGATGGTTGCAACGGCGGGCTGGCCGCGTAAGAGCCCGGGGCGAGCAAAGGCGGCCTACGGTGGGGAGTGGAAGGGAGGGAGCGATGAATTCACGACGCTTCATCGAGGTCTCCGTGCTGGGGGCGCTTCTCCTGGGCATGGCGATCGCCGAGACCGCCCTGGGCGTGGCCGGATGACGACCGCCGCGCATTACCGATCGGAGGCGCCGGTGCCGGAGCCGCGATTCTATGCAGTGGACCGCGAGGGCCAGTACGTCGGCGAAGTCGCGCATGTCGTGGCCGAGCGGGGGGAGCGGCGGGCAAGCGGTCTCGTGCTCCAGAAGAACGGGAACGAGATGGTGCTGCCGCTCTCGGCGGTGCAATCGGCGGAGGGTGCGCGCATCGTGCTGCGCGGCGAAGCGGGCCAATACCGCGAACTGCCGCCGTTCTATCGCGCGGGGTACCGCGTCATCGACGAGGAACTGGAAGCGTCGATGGAGATCGACGAGGACTTCCAGATCGGGGCGGAGGAGTAGGCGTGCCGCGGCGGGCAGTTGCGAGTTCCCGGTTCCCAGTTCCCAGGGGCCGCCCCGCGGGGGGCTAGTCTTGCGGGGGGCGCCAGTCGGGGTTGCGCGGTGGTGGGAGGTTGGCAGCGGCGCGCTTGCGGTTGTTCTGCAGGACCATGGAGATGAGGAAGGCCATCACGGCGAAGAGGGCGAAGAGCACGGCGGCGCCGAAGATCCCGACCGTGGCCACATCGACCGAATTCTCGTCGTTCGAATCCTGGGCGGGGGCGCGGGTGGGTGCGGTGGTGGGCTGGCTGCCGGAGGAGCGCGAGGTGGGCGCGGCCGTCGGCTGGGTCTGTGAGCGCTGGGTGGGGACGGCGGTGGGGGCAGCACCGGCGGCGCCGACGGAGGCGAGGAACTCCTGTTCGAAGCCAGTCATATCGAAGCCGTAGGTCGCCTTGAGGGCGTCCTCGAAGCGGTTGCCTTTGCGCATCTGGGCGAACAACTCGGCGTACTTCGCGGGGCCGCTCTTTTCGATGAGGAACTTCACCATCATGTACGCCTGGCCGTAGAACACCTGCACGGTGTTCGCCTTGTCCTGGGCGAGGTTGATCTGGGAGAAGGGGATGAGGCGGTTCGCGCGCGCGGCGGCAGCGGCGGCGGCGCCCTGGTCGCCCGGGCCGGACTGCCCATACATGGCGGTGCCTTCATCGAGCCAGGAGGGCGGCTTGTAGAGCGCCCCTTCGAGGTCGGGCGAACCGGCGGCCTGCGTGAGGATGTGGGTCAGTTCGTGGCGAAAGGTATCGGTGACATCCGGGCTGCCGCAGGTGACGTGGATGAGGTGGATGACATCGACGGCGACCTTGGTGCCGCAGTTCGTGACACTCTGGTCGTGGGTGGTGGCGCCGCCGGCGCGGGCTGTCTCGAGGTCCTTTTCGGCGCTGAAGAGGATGGCGTTCACGGGTTTCTGGCGCAGGGCGGTGCCGAGCACGCCGGTCGCCATCTTCTGGAGGGTCTCGTCGCCGGCCTTGAGGTAGGACTGGGCGACGGCTTCGCGGCTGCCCTGGTACCACACGACGAAGGAGTCGTTGGCGACGGACTTCCAATCGCCGGGTGGGAGGTAGGTGATGGCCGTCTCGGCGCTCTCGGTGGTCTGGCCGTCGGCGGTTTGAACGCGCCAGAAGTAGCGGATGCCGGAGCCGACGGGGATGTAGCTGTTGCCGGTGTTCGTGGGCAGGACGACGGTGACGGTCATGTTCTTGCCGGGGGCGATGGGGTCGGCCGTGCGGCCGGAGCCGCGGGAGGCGCGCCCGGTGACCTGGAAGCTGAGAGTGGCGTCGGTGATATCGACGGGGGAGCTCAGGGTGACCTTGAAGGTGAGCTGCTTCGGGTACTGGGAGTTATCGACGGATTGGCCTTCGAAGGTGGGAGCAGCGTGGGCGGCCGTGCCGGCGCCAAGGAGCGCGAAGAGAACCGCGGCGAAGGCTCCGAGCAGCGAGGCGCGGCGAATCACGAGTCTTCGCCGACCCGGGACTTCAGATAGGCTTCGATGAAGGCGTCGATTTCCCCATCCAGCACGGCGGTGGTGTCGCTCGTTTCGTAGTCGGTCCGCAGGTCCTTGACCATCTTATAGGGGTGCAGAACGTAGTTGCGGATCTGGCTGCCGAAGGAGACATCGACGTGCTTGCCCTTTAACCGCGCCTTTTCTTCTTCCTGGCGGTTCATTTCGATCTCAAGGAGGCGGGACTCGAGGACGCGCATGGCGACTTCGCGGTTCTGGGTCTGGGAGCGTTCGTTCTGGCAGGTGACGATGATGCCTGTGGGGATGTGGAGGAGGCGGACGGCGGTGGAGTTCTTCTGCACGTTCTGGCCGCCGGCGCCGCTGGAGCGGAAGTAATCGATGCGGAGGTCGGCGGGATTGATGTCGATCTCGCTGGAGTTCTCGACGGCGGGGATGACTTCGACCTTGGCGAAGCTGGTCTGGCGGGTGGCGGCGGAATTGAACGGTGACTGGCGGACAAGGCGGTGGACGCCGCGTTCGCTCTGGAGGTAGCCGAAGGCGTAGGGGCCGGTGATTTCGATGGTCGCGCTCTTGATGCCGGCTTCCTCGCCCTCCATGAGGTCGACGATTTCGGCCTTGAACTTGCGGCGTTCGGCCCAGCGGAGGTACATGCGGAGGAGCATCTCGGCGAAGTCCTGGGCATCGGTTCCGCCGGCGCCGGCGTGCACGGCGAGGATGGCGGGCCGGGAGTCGTACTCGCCGGAGAGCTGGAGCTGGAACTCCTGGGTCTCGAGGTCTTTTTCGATCGCGGCCAGGTCATCGATGGCGGCGGCGCCGGTGGCGTCGTCGGATTCTTCGATGGCGAGTTCGAGGAGGCCGGCGGTATCGCGGGCGCGGGATTCGAGGCCACGCCAGGTCTCGACTTTGCCGCGCACGGAGGCAAGCTCCTGCATGGTCTTGCGGGCGCCTTCGGCATCGTCCCAGAAGGAAGGTTCGCTCGATTGAGCCTCGAGCCGGGCTACCGTTGCCTCATCGTTGGCGAGGTCAAAGGCGCACCAGGGTGTCGGAGATGCGCCGGGAGAGGGCACGAGCGCGCGCGAGTTCTTCCTGCATGCTTCGAGCGTAGCCGGGGGCGCGGTAAGGCGTAAGCACGGGGGATTGGCGCGGCGGGCGAACCGGCCCTTTACGCGAACATGCGAGGATGCGGCACTGTTGGCCTTCGGCTGCCGGCTGTCGGCTGTCGGCTGCCGGTGTTCCCGGAGAGCGAGGAAGGAAAGCGAGGGGCGATGGCAGGCAGGGGTCGTGGGTTCGCGAAGGAGCGGCACGCGCGGCTGAAGGCCGGGGTGACGGTGGTTGCCGTGGCGGGCTTTGCCGCCGGGTGGGCGGGCTTCGCGGCGAACCACGAGGGCGAACCGGCGGACGGTGCGGCTGCGTCCACGACCGCGACTCCCGCGGCTTCGACAGCGAGCAGGCCGGCCGGCACGCCCACGACGACGGTGACGAACACCGCGGCAGCGAACGGCACGCCGCGCACGGGCGGGCCGTTGCCGACGGTGATCCCGGCGGCATCCGCAACGCCGGGGGCGCCGCCAACCACCACGGCCGCGGCGGACGGCACGACAAAGCCGGCGGTCGCGACGCCGACGCGCGCCCGGCGCTCGCGGGGGTCGTGACGTGAGCTGGAAGCTGGCGCTCGGCGTGGCAATTTCGCTTGTGCTCATGACGGCGATCGGGCGGGTGGTCGAGGACCCGGACACGGGGACGGCCACGTGGGACGCCGCGCGGGCGGCGGGATTCGCGGGGTATGCACTGGCGTGGCTGAGCGTGATGGGCGGGATGCTGCTGCACCTGCGGCTGCGGCTACGCGGGCTGGCGCTGACCTGGTTCCTGGAAACGCACCGGATGCTCTCGGCGTTGGCGCTGGCGTTCGTGGCGGCGCATGTCGCGGGGTTGCTGATGGACCCCGTGGTGCACTTCGGCCCCGTGCATGTGGCGGTGCCGTTCACGAGCGAATACCGGCCCTGGCAGACGGGGCTGGGCACGGCGGCCGCATGGCTCATGGCCGTGGTGCTGACGACGACGGCGCTGGCCGGGCGAATGAGCTACAACCGCTGGCGTGCCTGGCACCTGCTGGCGTTCCCGGCGTGGGCGCTCGCGCTCGTACACGGGCTGGCGGCGGGGACGGATAGCGGCGCGACGGCAGCGGTGGCCGTGTACGCGGGGACGGCGGCGGCGGTGGCCGCGCTGGCGGCGGTGCGCATCGCGGGCCGGGGATGGGTCTCCGCGGGCGAGGCGGTTTAGGAGTGCTGAGTGCTGAGTGCTGAGTGCTGAGTGGGCTACCCCGGCGCCGCGATGCTGCCCGTGGTGAGGGTGGTGATGCGCGACAGAGGCGGGTGCTGAGTGGGCTACCCCGGCGCCGCGATGCTGCCTGTGGTGAGGGGTGGTGACTCTGCGACAGAGGAGAGTGCTGAGTGGGCTACCCCGGCGCCGCGATGCTGCCTGTGGTGAGGGGTGGTGACTCTGCGACAGAAGATGTCGCGGCGGCGAGCCTAGAATGCGCCCTGTGGACCTGATTGCGGTGGCACTGGTGATTGGCGGGGCGCTGGTCGCGGCGGCGCTGCTGCTTGCGCGGCGGCCGGCGGTGGGCGGCGATATCGCGGGGGCGCTGGCGGAGGTGGCGCAGGGGATGCGCGACCTGCGCGGCGATACGGCCGTGCTCGGCGAGCGCGTCTCGGCGGTGCAGGCACGCGTGGGCGCGATCGAGCAGCGGCAGGAGTTGCTCGGGCAGGGGCTCGCGCGGACGGGCACGCTTGCCGAGGGGTTGCGAAGCACGGCCGAGGGTATTCGCGCGGACCTGGCGCAGGCGCGCGAAGGGCTGACGGCGCTGCAGACGCGGGCATCTTCGCGCGAGGGGCTGGAGCAGCAGACAGCGGACTCGATCCGGCGGCTGGAACAGGTGATCGCGGGGACGGCGGCGAAAGGCGCCGCGGGCGAGAACCTGGTGGACCTCGTGTTTTCGCGGCTGCCAGCGGAATGGCAGCTCCGGGGCTTTCGTGTCGGGAACCGGACGGTGGAGTTCGCGCTGAAGCTGCCGAACGGGCTCGCGCTCCCCATCGATAGCAAATGGCCGGCGACGGCGCTGCTGGAGGAGTTCATCGCGGCGGCGCCGGAGGAGCAGGTGCGCATCAAGGGGCGGATCGAGGAGGCGGTGCGCGAGAAGGCGCGAGAGGTGACGAAGTACCTCGACCCCGAACTCACCATCAACTTCGGGGTGGCCGTCGTGCCGGACGCGGTGTACGACCTCTGCGCCGGGGTGCAGGGCGAATGCGCGCGCATGAACGTGGCGCTCGTGGGGTACAGCATGTTCGTGCCTTACCTGCTGTTGGTGTTTCAGACGGTGCTGCGAACGTCGCGGGACATCGACCTGGAGAAGCTGGCGGCGGCGCTCGCATCGGCGGAGCAGGCGCTGCGCGCGATCGCGGAGGAGGTCGAGGGGCGGCTTTCGCGCACGGTGGTGATGCTGGGGAATTCGCGCGATGAGCTGCGGGTGCAGGCGTCGCGGGCGAGCGGGCAGCTGGCGGCGGTGACATCGCGGGTGGAGGGCGAGGGCCGGGCGAAGTAGCGATTCGCCGCGACGCGAAGCCGCCCCGGGACGCGTGCCGCCGGGGCGGAGCTGGCCTGCCGGGCGCCGGCGAATCAGGCGGCGAGGAAGCCCAGCTGCGGGAATGACTGGCCGAGGAGCACGTTCGCGGGAGTGCCGAGCCAGCGTTCGATGACCGTGGCGTACACGGAACGGAAGTCGGTGGTGTAGGGGACGTTGCCGTTGTCGACGAGCTTCGCGAGGTCCGGGGCGTCGCCATAGAGGCCCTGCCTGACGCTGTTGCCGAGGGCGAAGCAGACGCTGGCGGCGCCGTGGTCGCTGCCGCCGTTGGCGTTCTCCTGGACGCGGCGGCCGAATTCGCTCCAGGTGAGGACGAGGACATCATCGGCTTTCCCGTGGGCGGCCAGGTCCTGGTAGAAGGCGGTCAGACCCTGGTCGAGCGTCTCCAGGAGGATTTGCTGGTCGTTGAGCTGGTCGCTGTGGGTATCGAAGCCGCCGAGGGTGATGTGGCCGACGCGCATGCCCAGGTTTCCGACGATGGCCTCGGCGAGCACGGAGAGGCCGGAGGCGAACGACGTTTCCGGGTATGCGACGGCGGGTTTGTAGGTCCCGGCGGCGGCGGCGAGTTGCTTCGAGCTCGACATGGCGGTGTCGGCGGTGGTCTCCAGAAGGACGCCATAGGGCGAAGCGGAGGGGTACTGCTCGTAGAGCTTCATGAGGGTGGCGGTGCGCGGGTCGGTCTCGGGGGCGGTCTTCCAGTTCACCTTCACGGCGTAATCGGCGGGGTCGGCCACGGAAGGGATGGCGACGCGCTCGGAGTACATCTCGGCGGGGGTGGAGCCGCCGATGTTGAAGCCGAGGAAGGGGTCGTGCTGGGCGGTTTCGAGCTTTTCGAGGGTGCGGCCGAGCCAGCCGTCGTACATCGCGAGGTCGGGGTCGCCGGCCTGCCATATGGCCATGGACTTGAAGTGGCTGTAGTTCTGGTTGGGGTAGCCGACGCCGCGAACGACGGCGAGACGGCCGCTATCCCAGAGGCCCTTGAAGCCAGTCATGATGGGGTGCAGGCCGAAGCCTTCGGCGAGAGGGAGGGCCTGGCCTTCGGGGATGGCGAGCTTCGGGCGGGCGGAACGGTAGGTGGCGTCGGCGTAGGGGACGAGGGTGTTCAGGCCATCGTTGCCGCCGGCCATCTGCACGAGCACGAGGATCTTGCCGTTGGCGGCGGCGTTCACGGCCGCGGGGTTTTCGGCGGCGAAGGCGACAGCGCCTTTGAGGAGCGACTGAGCGGTGGTACCGATGGAGACGAGGGCGACGCCGCCCTTCACGAAATCCCTGCGCGAGATCATGGCTGTTCTCCTTTCGCGGAGGCGCGATTCAGACGAGCTGGTACTCGGGGCTGCCGAGCACGAGATAGGCGACGCCGGCGGCGCGAAGCTGCGCATTGGTGATGCCGCGCGCGTAGGCGATGAGAGCGTCGCGGGCGCCAGCGGGGACGTTGCCATCGACCAGGCGGTCGAGGGCGCGGTCGACGCAGTCCTCGGCCGTGGTGGCGGCGACGAGCGCGGGGATGGGGTTCGCGCGGCCCTGCTGGGTGAACAGGAAGCTATCGAGGAAGTTGACGCGGGCGAAGAAGGTGCTGGAGCTGAGCCAGTTCGCGCCACCGGCCCAGCCGGCGACGCTGGGGGGTTCGAAGAGGACCTGGCCCATGAGGCCGCCGGCGCCCTGGCCGCCCTGGCGCCCGGGGGTGCGCAGCATGGGGCGGAAGTCGGTGTCGATTTCGAGGGCGCGGACCATGCCGACCATGAACTCGATAGGGCTTCGCACGAAGCCGCGATAAGACGCTTCTGAGTAGAACTCGTCGCTCACCAGGATGGCGCGGACGACGGCGCGGACGGAGTGGCCGCTGCTGTTCCAGACTTCGACCAGGCGGGCGAGGGTCTCGTCCGAGGGGTTGAAGTTGGCGAACTCGGTGAAGAGGCGGCGGGTGATGAATTTCGCCGTCGCGGGCTGCTCCATGATGATGGCGACGATGTCTTCGCCGCTGAAGTTGCCGCGGCGGCCGAGGAAGTTCTTTGTGCCGGTGTCGTGGAGGCGGGCGTTGACGATGAAGCGCGGCTCCCAATCGGCGATGGCCTGGGTGCGGATTTCGCGCAGTTCGGCCTGGCTGAGGCCGGCGACGTTGGGGCGGCCGGCATCGGGGGGGGTGAAGCGCCAGCCGGTGAAGGCGCGGGCGCTTTCGCGGACGTCGTCCTCGGTGTAGTTGCCAACGCCCATGGAGAAGAGCTCCATGAGTTCGCGGGCGTAGTTTTCGTTCGGGTGTTCCTTCGTGCTCTGGTCGGTATCGAGGTAGATGAGCATGGCGGTGTCCTTGGACACGGCCTGGAGGAGATCGTCGTAGCGGCCGAGAGCGTGGGCGCGGAAGAGCTCGTTTTGGAGGACCATGAGCTTCGCGCGTTCGCCGTTGATCTTGCTGACCTGGGAGGTGAGCAGCCCGTGCCAGATGAGCGTCATGCGCTCTTCGAGGGGGCGGGCGGTGTAGGCCATGCGGGCCATCCACCAGCGCTGCATGTCGCCGTTGATGTTGCCCTGCCCGGGGGGCGGTGTGCCGGCCTTCTTGAGGTTCAGGTTCATGCGGGCGAGGCGGGCATCGAGGGCGCTGTTGTCGACGGTCTCGTAGTCCAGGAGGCGGTCGGCGGCTTCCTCGCGAGAGAGGGCGGCGAAGGCATCGACCTCGGCGGCGGTACCGCCGAAGCCGGCGCGGCGGAGGAGATGGGCGGCGCGGCGGCGCGGGTCCGCGATGGGGACCTTGCTGAGATCGATGGCGGGCTCGGGCGTTGGCGCTTCGGCCTCGTGGGTGGTGGCTTTGGCGCTGTTGCCATCGCCGCCGGAGCGGGTGGCGAAGCCGGCGACCGCGACGGCGGCGGCGCCGGCTGCGGCGGTGGCGCCGCCCGCGAGGAGCGCACGGCGGGTGGACTTTCGTTCGAAAAGCCGGTGCGGGGGGAGTTGCTCATCCATGAGGCCGTGTCCCTTTCCAGGGGTACTGACCTGACTATGGCGGGAGCGCGCGGGAAAGTGCCGGGTCAGCGGCGGCAGGTTACGCCGAATTCACCACGTGTACACCTCCGCGCGGAAAAACCTATCCTTCGTTGCTTTCTTCGGGGGCGATGGGCAGGCGGAAGCGGAAGACGGCGCCGCCGCCGGGGCGCGGCCCGGCATCGATGGTGCCGCCCATGAGTTCGACCAGGCGGCGGCACACGGCGAGCCCGAGGCCGGAGCCGGGCCCCCGATAGCGATCGCGCGGGAGGCGGGTGAAGGGTTCGAAGACGCGGCGGGCCTCGTCCTCGGTGAGGCCGGGGCCGTGGTCGAGCACGCGAATCTCGACGTCGGTTTCGCGCCGGACGGCTTCGACGCGCACGGGGTCATCGCCGGGGGCGTACTTCTGCGCGTTGGAAAGGAGATTCGTGAGCACCTGGTCGACCCATGTGCGCTGGGCGAGGACGACGGGGAGATCGGCGGGGAAGTCGTCGATCACTTCGCGTGAGGGGAAGCGGCGGCGGTGGGCATCGACCACGGGTGGTGCGACGCGCTGCACGAGCAGGGGCTCGGACTCGAAGGTGGTGTGGTCGAGGCGGGCGAGGATGAGCATGTTCTCGATGATCTGCTGGAGGCGGGCGGCATCGGTGGCGAGCTGGTCGATGGCTTCGCGGCGGGATTCGCGGTCCACCAGCTCGCCGCGCTCGTGGAGCATGTGGACGAGGCCGACGAGGGAAGTGAGCGGGGTGCGCAGCTCGTGGGAGACGCTGCCAAGGAATTCGTCCTTGACGGCCATGGCCTTTTCGAGGTCGGAGAGGCGCAGTTCGAGCTCGCGGTTGAGGGCGGCGATCTGTTCGCGCTGGCGGCGCTGTTCGCCGACTTCGCGGGCGATGCTGGCGATGGCGGTGATGGCGCCGGAGGCATCGCGGACGGGGCTGAGGGTGACGGAGACATCGATCGGGGTGCCATCGCGATGGACGCGGCGGGATTCGAAGAAGGAGAGGCGGTCGCCGGCGAGGATGCTCGCGAGCACATCGGGCGAGAGGTCGGGCGCGCCGGGCGGGACGAAGGCGGCGACGGGGTGGCCGACGGTCTCCTCGGCGCTCCAGCCGTAGAGGCGTTCGGCGGCGGCGTTCCAGCTGAGGATTTCGCCTTCGAGCGAGCGGACGATGATGGCATCGTGGGCGGACTGGACGATGGCGGCGAGGAGGGCGCGGTCGGTCTCCTGGCGGCGAAGCTCGGTGACATCGCGGACGATGGCGGAGATGCCGGACACGATGCCGCCGGCGCGCCGGGGGGAGAGGTTCACTTCGACGGAGAGGGGCGCGCCATCCTTGCGGTGGTCGGTGGTGCGGACCTGGACGGACTCACCCATGCGGAGGCGGGCGAAGCCTTCGGCGGTATCGCCTTCGGTGCTGACGAGGTGGGTGAAGGGCTGGCCGATGGCTTCGGCGGCGGTGAAGCCGTAGATGCGTTCGGCGGCGGGGTTCCAGCTTTCGATGATGCCATCGAGGGTCATGCCGATGACGGCGTCGCTGGTGGATTCGACGAGGGCGGCGAAGCGGCCGGCGGTGCGTGCGGCCTCGCGCTGGGCGTGGATCTCGGAGGCGCCGCCGAACCAGCCGAGGACGTTGCCTTCGGCGTCGCGCCAGGGGGTGGCGCGGCCGAGGTGCCAGCAGTATTCGCCGTCGTGGTTGCGGAAGCGGTATTCGAATTCGAAGGGGACGCCGCGGGCGACGCAATCGCGCCAGTGTTCGAGGCAGGGGCCGAGATCGGCGGGATGGAGCGCGCGGGACCAATCGAGGGCGGCGCTGCCTTCGAGGCCGGTGTATTCGCGCCAATAGCGGTTGGTGTAGACGCACTGGCCGGCGGCATCGGCGGCCCAGACGACGAGGGGGAGGGCATCGGCGAGGGCGAGGGCGCGCTCCTCGGCGCGGGAGAGCGCTTCCTGGGCGAGGACGCGGTCGTGGATATCGATGGCGAAGCCGAGGCGGCGGCCGGCGTTGACGGGCCCGGCGTGCCAGAGGTGCCAGCGGAACTCCCCGGAGCGCTCGCGCAGGCGGATTTCGAGGGCGTAGGGCCCGGTGCCGGCGGCGCGGACGGTGGCACGAAGGACGGGGGCATCGTCGGGGTGCACGACATCGGGGACGGTGCCGTCGTCGCGGGGTTCGATCTCGACGCCGGCGAGCCTTCGGGCGAGGCGATTGGCGAACACGAGGCGGCCATCGTCGGCGAGGAGGATGCGCGCGGGGAGGGCGTCGAGCGCTTCGACGGCGGCGGCGGTAGCGCGCTCGGAGGCCTCCTCGGCGGCCTTGCGGTCGTGGATTTCGATGGCGGTGGCGAGGCGGCGCGGGCCGGCCGCGGTGAGGATGGTGCGCGAGTGCCAGGCGTGCCAGCGGTATTCGCCATCGTGGCGGCGGAGGCGGACATCGATGGTGATGGGGCCGCCGGTGGCGCGCGCGGCGGCGACGGCTTCGGTCATGCGGGGTGCGTCGTCCGGGTGGAGGGCTGCGCCGCGCCCGAGGGGTGCTTCGCCGAAGTATTCGCGGGCGGCGCGATTGCGGAAGGCGACGCGGGCATCGGCATCGAGCAGGAGCACAGGCTGGGGAAGTTCGAAGAGGGCGGCGCGGTGCTGGTCGGCGGCCGAGGCAGGGCGCAGGAGCAGGCAGCCCCCACCGCCGGGAAGGGGACTGAAGGAGATGGAGACGGCGCGGCCATCGGCGAGGGTGGTTTCGCGGGCATCGATGCCTTCGCCCCGGGCGAGGGCATCGCCGGTGGCGGCGAGGATGCCCGCGAGGTGCTTTTCGATGGGGGCGCCCACGAGATCCGGGACGGATGCGGCGGCGAAAGCGGCCATGGCTTCGTTCGCGCGCAGCACCAGGCCGGCGGCATCCAGGAAGGCTGCCGGCTGGTGGGACTCCGCGAAGAACGCTTCCAGGAAGGCGAGCGGCGCGCCGGCGACGGGGCCGCCCGGGGGTCGATTCACGTGTGTCTCCCGAGGATGGGGTGGCTCGCAAGATAGCGTCACAGCGGTGAGCGCGAGGGTACACCGGGCACAATCGCGAAGGCATAACATCGCGGCCAGGTAACGGCGAGATGCTTTTGACACACCTGTTGCAACGAACAGGATGCTTCGTCCGATTCGCCACGGGCTTCCAGCGCCGTAACTTTAAGCCACCAACTGATGACCTTTCAGGTCACTCGCGGAGGGGAAATACCGGATGAATGCGCACCCATTGGTTCTCGCTGTCGATGACGAGCCAGGCATTCTGCGCTTGCTAAAGAGCGAACTCACGGCCCAGGGGTTCGGAGTGATCACCGCCGGAAACGGCGAGGAAGCGCTCAAGCTGATCGAGGAGCGGCGGCCGGACGTGATCCTGCTGGACATCGCGATGCCGGGCATGGACGGGCTGCAAGTGATGCGATCGACGCGGGAGCGGATGAGCGTGCCGATCCTGCTCGTGACGGCGAAGGACCGCACGGCGGACCGCGTACGCGGGCTGGAGCTGGGGGCGGACGACTACATCGTCAAGCCGTTCAGCATGGAAGAGCTCGGGGCGCGCATCCGGGCGGTGCTACGCCGCCGCGGCGGCGAGGAGCCGGAGAACGTGGTGCGGTCGCACGGCGTGGAGGTAGACCTCACGCGGCGGCTGGTGAAGCGCGACGGTGAACCCGTATCGCTGAGCCGGACGGAATGGATGCTGCTGCAGCACCTGGCGGCGAACGCGGGGAAGGTGATCCTGAACGCGGAGCTGCTGAGCAAGGTCTGGGGCCCGGAGTACCGGGACGACCTGCAGTATCTGCGGGTGTGGGTTTCGCGGCTGCGCCAAAAGCTGGAGCCGGACCGCTCGAACCCGGCGATCATCCGCACGCTCAACGGCATCGGGTACATCTTCGAGCCGGACCCGGTGGTGCTGGACGAAGAAGAAACGGTGGAGGCCGTCGCGGCGGTGTGACGCCTTGCGGCCACGGTGTGTTTGCACGGGACCCCGGCTCCAGCGAGCCGGGGTTTCTGTTTGCGCGAGGCGCGGGGGGCAGCATCGCCCGGCGGGCGCGCCGGGCTACTTCGCTCGGCAGCGGCAGGCGGTGCCGGCGGATGGCTGGTAGGGACGGGGTGTCTTAGGATTGCTGCGTTCCGCGCGGCGCGGAATCCAACCCATTCGAACCCCGAGGACCCCATGCCCAAAGCGCCCGTCAGCGACATCGTCACGTACTACGAGGAAGCCGGGAGCGGCGATCCCCTGGTCCTGGTCACGGGGCTGGGCGCCGACATCCAATCGTGGGCGCTCACGGCGCCGGCGCTGGCGAAGCAGTTCCGGGTGGTGATGCCGGACAACCGCGGCGCGGGCCGGACGAGCGCGCCGGACCGGCCGTATGCGATCGCGCAGATGGCGGGCGATGTGGTGGCGCTGCTGGACCGGCTGGGGATCGAGAAGGCGCACATCCTCGGGTTCAGCATGGGCGGCTTCGTGGCCCAGGAGATCGCGATCAACCACCCGGGGCGGGTGGAGAAGCTCGTGCTCATGAACACGGCCGGGAGCATCGATGGGTACGCGCGGGCGGTGGTGCGCAGCCTGATCGATATCCGCCGTTCGAACATGAGCCGCGAACAGCAGGTGCGGCACATGGCGCACCTGCTCTACAGCGCGGCGCTGCTCGATGATGACGCGCGCTACGAACGGAGCATCCTCAATTCGTTGGCGAACCCGTATCCGCAGCAGGACCACGCGTTCATCCGGCAGGCGCAGGCGTGCCTCGGGTTCGATGCCACGGGCCGGCATGCGCGGATCAAGGCGCAGACGATGGTGGTGGCCGGGACGGAGGATGTGTTCGTGCCGGTTCGCAACAGCCAGAAGCTGGCGAAGGCGATCAGCGGGGCGACGCTGAAGGAGATGCCGGGCGGGCACGTCGGGTTTATCGAATACCCGAACGAGTACAACGCGCTGCTCGGGGAGTTCCTCGGCTAGCGGCCGGGGCGCAAGGACACACGAAAAAGGGGCCGTGATGGCCCCTTTCTTGTTGTTCGTCCGGGATGTCCGGGGGCGGTTAGCCGCCGCCGCCGAGGTCGCGCTGGCCGGCTTCGTAGGAGATGTCGAGCAGGCGGTTGTGGTGGCGTTCGACGGCGATGGAGAGGCGCATGGCCTGCTCGCCGAGTTCGACCATGTTCCAGATATCGGGGCGGCGGGTGGCTTCGGCCTCGTGGGCGAGGTCGAAGCTGGCACGGACGAGCTCGGCGGCCTCCTCGGCCTGCCGCTGGAGGGCGGGAAGGAGGCGGGGAGGGGTTTCAACACCGGGCCCGGCGGCCTGGCGGCGCTGAAGATGGAGCACGTGGCGCGTGATGGCGGTCGTGGCATCGCCGGTGAGGCGGCGGAAGCGGCGGGCCCAGGCATCGGCACGGGCGGCATGGTACGGCAGGCGCGCGGCCCGGCGGAGCAGGTCGTGCGCCTCGGCAAGGGGATCGGGATGGGCGTGGGGAACGGTCCGGGGCGAAGGCGCGCCCGGCAGGCTAAGGGTCGATGACATCGAGACTGCGTTCCTCCTGGCAGTTCTGCGCGCCGCTTCGCGCGGGTGCCGGGGAGAGTGCTCTCCCCCGAACGCCTGCGGGGTTAGCTGACGGGTTCGGTGTCGGAAGTCACCGGCGCACACTGGCGCTGCACCCCGGGAGTGGCGAGGCGGGACCGATGCGCGTGCCCCGCGTGTCGCCTCGGCTGGGTCCCCCGCTCCCGGGGCGTCCCGGGATTCGGCACCTCCAAGGTTACCAGCGAACGGTGAGGGGCAAATAAACGCCGCGTAACGAGTCTTGCCGATCTGAATGATCGTGAGTGGCAAAGAGACGGCGGCAGCTTCGCGCGCGGATGGCGTAGCATCGAACAATGGCATTTCCGCGGATCCGGGCGATGACGGCGGACGACCTCGATGCCGTGGCGGCCGTGGAGCGTGCGTCCTATACGTCCGGGTGGCCGGCGACGGCGTTCGCGCACGAAATCGAACACAACCGGCTGGCGCGGTACGCGGTGCTGGAGGCGGACGGCGCGATCGTGGGGTTCGCGGGTGCATGGCTGATGGTGGATGAAGCCCACGTCGTGACGATCGCGGTGCGCCCGGACCTGCGGCGCGCCGGGTACGGGCGGCTCCTGCTGCACGCGCTCATCCTCATGGCGCGGGCGGAGGGGATGGAGGCGGCGACGCTGGAGGTGCGCGTTTCGAACGATGCGGCGCGGGCGCTCTACCGGCGATACGGCTTCCACGAGGTGGGGGAGCGCAAGAAGTATTACCAGGACAACGGCGAGGACGCGGTGATCATGACCACAGAGGAGTTCGCGAGCGCGGCGTACGAGCGGCGGCTCGAAGGGCTCGCGGCGGACCTGGAGGCGCGCTGGCCGGGGGTCATGGAGGCGACGGCGGCGGCGCTGAACGCGAGGGCTACGCGAGCTTCCGGGTGATGGCGGTGAGCGCGGCCTCGGCGCGTTCGAGGCGGGCGAGGATGCCCCAGGGGCCGTGGATGTTGAGGGTCATGTTCTCGGCCTGGCCGCGCACGCCGGGGAGGCGGCCGCGGATGCCGGCGGCGGCATGGTAGGCCTCAAGCTCGGGGGAGGCGGGCCCGAAGAGGGCGATGAGCACCTCGATCGTTCGGTCGTTCCACTGATTGTACTCGAACGGGTTCGGGCCGGTGCCGCGCAGCCAATCGATCCTGGAGATCTGCCCTTCGAGGCGCTCACGGGCCCGCGCCGAGTCTTTTACAGCCATCCGCGAATCATAGGAGAGAACGGGGAACGGAGAAAGGCGGCGGGCCGGCGCTCAGGCGGCGGCCTTGCGGGCGGAGAGTTCGAACGCGATATCGCCCAGGCGCAGGAGGGCGCCAACGACTTCGTGGGCGCCGGTGCCGCCGGCTTCCTGGACATCGTCGAGGAAGGCGGCGACGCGGTCTTCGCCTTCGGGACCCCAGAAGATGGCGGGGCGGGTGACGCCGAAGGAGTTGCTCAGGAGCACGTGGCCTTCATCGTCGCGGCAGGCGAGGGCGAGGGCGACGTGGTCGATGCCGTAGGGGCGGCGCATATCGGCCATGGCTTCGCGGACCCATGCGACGACGGGCGCGAGGAGGACGCGGGAGTCCCCATCGGGGGCGGCGGCGGGCAGTTCCCAGGACTGCTCGCGGACGCCAATGCCTTCGCGAATGAGCGCTTCGACCCGCTTCCGGGTCCCGTCTTTGCGAAACAGGTGCATCACGTGGAGATGTTCGGCGCCGCGAAAGGTGGACTTGGTGGCAAGGCGGGGGCCACGGCGGTAGAGAAGGCGTGGGGGAACGGGTGGACGGGTTGTGCTGCCCGTGTGAGACGGTTGTTATGCGAGTGGAATCGTCACCGGGGCGCGCGTACACTCCGCTGTAATGGATAACGACTTCAGCATCGACCTCTCGGAAATCGCGGCGACGCTGCGCACGAGCGAAGTGGTGACGCTGCGCTTCGTGGCGGTGGGGCACCGGTTGCTGCTGGATTTTCGTTGCAGCGAACTCGATGGGCCGCTGGTGAAGGTGGTCGAGCCGGTGAAGTCGGTGGAGGAGCGGTACCGGACGTTGCGGCGGCTGCGGCCGCGGTTCGCGCCGCCGGAGAAGATCGTGGCGGTCTGGTGGCCGCGGTTCACGGCCTCGCTGCGGAGCACGGGGGTATGGGCCGAAGTGATGGCGCGGGTGAGCGAGACGGGCCACGTGGACGCGGTGCGCCGCGCCGAGGAGGCGCTGGACGAACTGGTGGCGCTGGAGCGGCAGGAGCAGGTCCGGGCGATCCAGGGCGAGGGCTTTCGCACCATCTGGGTGGCCGGCCGGCTCGCACGCTAAGCTGCCCACGCTGAGCGGCAATGGCCCGCGGCGGGCGCTTCGGGCACAGTGAATCGCATGGAACGGGCGCATTTCCGGCAGCTGGTGCGCGAGGCCGTGGCGGAGCTTCCGCGCGAGCTGCTCGAACGGGTGCAGAACGTGGCCATCGTGATCGAGTGGCGGCCGACGGCGCGCGACCGCAAATCGGCGGGCGTGGGGCCGGGACGGACGCTGCTGGGGCTGTACCACGGCATCCCGCTGACGAAGCGGGGCGAGTACTACAACCTCGTGCCGCCGGACAAGATCAGCATCTACCAGCAACCGATCGAGGCGTTCTGCCGGGACGATGACGAAGTCCGGGAGCAGGTGCGCAAGACGGTGCTGCACGAACTCGGGCACTACTTCGGGATCGATGATGACCGGCTGCACGAGCTGGGGATGGGGTGAGGGGAGAGAAAAGAGGAAGGAGGAAGGAGAAAAGGAAAGAACTGTGGAAGACGGGGATGGAGGTGGAATGATTGGGACGGCGGGATTCGTTGACCGGTGTGGCGGTGGTGGGTAGGTTGAAATTGCATGGCGAGCCGGGCAGAAGAAGCAACGCTCCGGGGCCGTTCGCGCGCCGGACGGGCAGCCGCATCACGAATCAGCACGAACACCCTCACGGCCGGGCAGCGCTGGCTCTTCGTCTTCGCGCTGCTGACGTTCGGGGTGGCCACTTCGTACACGGCGGTGGCGCTGCTGACGCGCATCACGCCGGCGCTCTTCCCGGGGAAGAACCTGCAACTGGGCGTGGTGTCATCGGCGCTGGGACAGCTGCCGGGGCCGGCGAAAGTGGAAGTGCCGGGCGAGAACAGCCCGTTCAATGAGCGCATCAACCTCCTGATCATGGGTGCGGACGCGCGGCCGCTGAGCCAGGACGCGACGGGCTACGTGGCGCCGGCGCAGGCGTTCCCGACGCACACGGACACGATCGTGGTGGCGACGGTGGACCCGATTTCGAAAAAGGCGAGCCTGCTGAGCTTCCCGCGGGACATGTTCATCGAGATCCACGACCCGCGGTACAAGACGCCGTACAAGTCCCGCATCAACAACAGTTACCAGACTGGCGTGGACTACGGGAAGAGCTTCGATGCGGGGGCGAAACAGCTTGAGACGGACATCGAGAAGAATTTCGGGATCAAGATCGATCACTATGTCTGGGTCGAGTTCAAGGGTGTGGAGCGGCTGGTGGAATCGATCGGCGGGGTGGACGTGATCATCCCGGAAGAACTGCAGGTGCCGCACTACGGCGGACAGTGGTACTACAGCGACGATGATGTGCACGCGAAGTACGTGTCGTTCCCGCCGGGACCGGTACACCTCAACGGGTACAACGCGGTGGCCTACGGGCGGTATCGCGACGACAGCGACCTGAACCGGGTGAAGCGCCAGCAGATCGTGCTCGAGGGCGCGGTGGAGAAGGTGTTCGAGCGCGGGCTGCTTTCGAACCTGGCGGACGCGACGGCGCTCTGGGATGCGTACAAGGCGACGGTCCACACCGATATCGCGAAATCCGAGATCCTGGGGCTGGCGAACCTGCTGCGGGAGACGCAGGGGAACATGGTTGGCTATTCGCTCGGCGACCCGGTGAACGGGCGGCCGACGCTCTGGGGCATGACGACGGACGACGGCGCGAGCGTGCTCGACTGGGACCCGGTGAACGTGCAGGCGATCATCGCGCAGGCGTTTTCGGGCGGGAAGTACGGCGATTCAATCGTGGAGATCCAGAACGGGACGGGGTCGCCATCGCAGGGTGAGCAACTCGCGCGGGGCCTCGGCCGGTACCTGCAGATCAACAAGGCGCTGCCGACGGTGGAGTTGGGGCTCGATGTGGTGCAGCAGCCGACGACGACGATCGTGCTCTACACGGAGAACCGGCGGCCGATGGCGACTGACATCGCGCGGTGGCTGAATCTGCCGGAGACGGCGGTGAAGACACAGCCGAAGCCTTCGGATTCGACACCGGACATCGTCATCATCATCGGCAATGACTTCAAGATCCCGGGGACGTAAAGGCCGAAGGCTACCGCCAGCGCGGCGCGCGGCGGTTCACCCGGCGGCGAAGTGGCAGCGCCAGCAGCATGCCAAAGAGGAAGCCGCCGATGTGCGCGAACCAGGCCACGCCCTGGCCGGGGGCGGCCGCGGCGCCGAGGGTGGCGACGCCGGCGAGCAGGTTCTGCAGGAACCAGATCCCGATCATCACAACGGCGGGAACGGGGATGGGGATGAAGATGAGCACGAAAAAGGGGATGACGACGCTCACGGTGGCCTTCGGAAACCAGACGATATAGGCGCCGAGCACGCCCGCGACGGCGCCGCTCGCTCCCAGGACGGGCACCACGCTCGTCGCATCGAGGACGCCCTGGACGAGGGAGGCGGCAATCCCGGCGGCGAGATAGAACAGCAGGTAGGGGATGTGGCCGAGGCGGTCTTCGATGTTATCGCCGAAGACCCAGAGGAAGAGCATGTTGCCGCCGATGTGGAGCCAGCCGCCGTGCAGGAACATGGCGGTGATGATGGTGACGATGATCTCCCAGCGCGGCTGCGGGCTGGTCACCGGAGGGGCATCGCCGCGTACGGCATCGAAGAACTCGACGGGCTGGAGCGACCAGCGGCAGTAGAAGCGGTCGACCTCGGTGGGGGATGTCTCGAGGCCGTAGCAGGGGCCATCGGCGAGGGCGGCGCTGGCGGCGTTCGCCTGGCGCGGGGTGCCGGTGAATGAGGCGCTGAGCGTGAGCATCCAGATGAAGACGGCGATGTTCGCGAGGATGATCGCGTAGTTGACGGCGGGGAAGCGCCGGGTGCGGGGGCTATCGCCGACGGGGATCAGGGCGGGCCTCCTGGTTCAGTCCGAGGGAGTCTCCAGGCCGAGCAGGTGGCGGGTCTCGTTGAGGGTGACGAGCACCGGGCGGCCACCCACGGCCTGGACCGCGGAGAGCCCGCAGTTTGCCACGTGGAAGCGAAAGACGTGCGTGGGCGCGATACCGAGGACTTCGGCGACGAGGCAGTGGATGGCGGTGCCGTGGCTGACAACAAGGACTGTCTCATGAGGGTGGCGCTTGATGATGCGGGCGAGCATGGCGGCCATCCGTTCGCGGACCATGGGGAGGCTTTCGCCGCCGGGGGGGTGCCAGGCGGGGTCTTCGGCGCGCAGGAGGCGGTACTGTTCGGAGCCTTCGCGGGCGACGGCGCGCTCCTTGCGCAGCTCCCAGTCGCCGTAATGGATTTCGCGCAGCGCGGCATCGGCGGCGTGGCGCACATCGCGGCCGGCGAGGGCGATGGCGGCGGTTTCGATGGCACGGGTGTAGTCGCTGGTGTAGCAGGCGGTGACGGGTTCGGATTCGAGGCGGCGGGCGAGGGCGCGGGCCTGTTCGCGGCCGCGGTCGGTGAGGGCGGTCTCGGAGTGGCCACAGAAGAGGCCATCGCGGTTGCTTTCAGTCTGGCCGTGGCGAGTGAGGATGACGCGGGTGGGGGGCTTGCGCTGGCTTCCCGGCATTTGCCGCGAGGATAGCATGGCCCAAGATGGGCGGAGCCAACCGGGCCGCTGGAGCACCTGCCGCAGATGACCGTTCACCCCGTTACGTTCCAGGACCGTGTGCGTGCCGTGCTCGGGGGCGCGATCGCGGCGATCGGGCGGGCGTTGCACCGCCTGCACGTGCACCCGGACGCGATCACGGGCGTCGGGTTGCTGGTGGTGGTGGGGGCGGCCGTGCTCATCGGGCGGGGGGAGATCCAGTGGGGCGCGATCGTGCTCATCCTCGGGCTGCCGCTGGACGCGCTCGATGGCGCGGTGGCGCGTGCGGGCAATCGTACCGGGAAGTTCGGCGGCGTCCTCGATTCGACGTTCGATCGCGCCGCCGATGCGCTCATCTACGGCGGGCTGGCCTACTACTTCGCGGGCGACGGTGAACGCGGGAACCTGGTGCTGGCGCTCGCGGCGCTGACGGGCGCGTTTCTCGTGAGTTATGTCAGGGCGCGCGCCGGGGAGGCGGGGCTGGCGGTGCGCGTGGGGCTGATGGACCGGCTGGTGCGGCTGGTGGTCATCGTGTTCGCGCTGCTCGTGCCGGTGCTGCTCGTGCCGGGGCTCTGGCTGCTGGCGGTAGGAAGCTGGTTCACCGTGGCGCAGCGCATGTGGTACGTGCGCCGGCACATCGACGGCTGAGCACCCCGGCGGGGATCTCCCCGCGGGGTGCGCGGCCGGCGGGGCTCAGGCGGCGTGCTGGGCGCGCGCGCGCGCCAGGGCACTGACCAGGTTGGCGGATGTCTTGCCGAACGCCGAGCCGAGCGCGATGGCGGCCTCGGCGGCCTCCTTCTTCCCGGTGAGCGCGAGCAGAAGAACGCTCGCGGCTTCGCGATGGAATTCGGCGTGGAGGTCGCGGATGGCGGTGAAGGTGGCTTCGTTGGCGAAGTCGCGGCGGCCATCGCCGTAAAGCCATGCCCCGACGGCACAGGCGTTGTCTTTGGCGACGGTTTCGGCCGAGAACTCGCTCTTGCCACTGGCGATGGCGGTGCGCAGGCGGCTCTTCCACTGGCCGTGGGCGGCGATGGCGGCGGCGACCTGGTCTTCGAATGACGACATGTACGGTAATCCCTTATTGATTGCTCGCTCGTGTACAGGTTCGACCAGAAGGCTCGTAACTGAATGACCGTTCACGTGCCACCTTGCCATGGCCGCGAGCGCGCGGGCGACTAGCGGCGCGCGGGACAGTTCGCGGAGTGCGAGGGCGGAGCGTAGGCTACCGGGATTCGCAGGACAGGGGGGCAAACATGAGCCGGCTGAATGGCAGGGTGGCCATGGTCACGGGCGCGGCATCGGGAATCGGGCGGGCTTCGGCGCTGCGGCTCGCGGGCGATGGCGCGGCGGTGATGTGCGCGGACGTCGACGCATCGGGCGCGGAGGAGACGGCGGCGGCGATCGCCGAGCTGGGCGGGAAGTCGAGCGCGCTGCGGCTCGATGTCTCTTCGAGCGCGGAGGTGGAAGACGCGCTCAATCGCACGGTGAGCGAACTGGGCGGGCTGAACATCCTCTTCAACAACGCGGGGGTGAGCGGCCGCGGGATGACGTGGGAACGGGTGCTGCAGATCAATCTCGATGGGGTGTACTTCGGCACGTTCTTCGGCGCGCGGCTGATGGCCGAACGCGGCGGCGGCTCGATCGTGAACACGGCGTCGATCGCGGGGCTGGTGGGGCTCGTCGGGGCGATGCAGGCGGCCGCGGGCGGACCGCCGCCGGAGCTCGGCGCGGGCGCGTACGTGGCCGCGAAGCACGGGGTGGTGGGCGTGACCAAGCAGTTCGCGATCACGTACGCGCCGCGCGGGGTGCGCGTGAACTGCGTGAACCCGGGCTACATCTACACGCCGATGACGGCGATGGCGACGGACGACCCGATGGGCCGGGGCTTCCTGGAGTCGCTGCACCCGATGGGGCGGCTCGGCCAGCCCGAGGAGGTGGCCGCCGCGGTGGCGTTCCTCGCGAGCGACGAGGCGTCGTTCATCACGGGGGTTTCGCTGCCGGTGGATGGCGGCTATACGGCGCGATAACGGCCGCGGGGCACCCCATGCACTGATGGCGTAAGGCGTTCAGCCGGCCTGGTGCCCGGACCGCGCGCGCCTCGGCCGAAGGTCGGAGGCATGGGTCCGGCGAAGCGCGGTCCCGGGCGGCGATGCGCGGGGGGAGGATGCGAGGAACGCCGGCCGGCTGGAAAAGAGGTGCTTACCGGCGTGGCATCGCGGCGGGAGGGCGGCGACGTATGGTTTGTGGGAGGGGACGGCACATGATGCGCATCTTGCTATTTGCAGCGGCAATGGTTGCGGCCGCACTGGCCATGGGCGGCTGCGGCGGCGGCGACCAGGAGCGCGCGGGCGCGGCCCCGGCGACGGCGATCGCGACGCGCGCGGCGGCGACGACCGCGGCGGCTTCGCCCACGGTGCCGGCGAGCGCGACGGCGGGGGGTTCGCCGACGATCGCGGTGAGTGCGACCGCGACGGTGGGGGCTTCACCACCGGCGACGGTGGCCACGAGCCCGACGGCGGCGCCACCCTCGCAGGCAGTACCGCCCACGCCCACGCCCGGGAGCCAGCCGCCACCGCCGACAGCCGTCCCGCCGACAGCCGTCCCGCCCACGCCGGTGCCTCCGACCGCGGTCCCGCCGACGGCGACGCCCGCGGGTGCGCCTTCGAGCGCGACGGTACGCGCGACCGCGGCGCAGCGCTGGAGCCCTTCGGCGGTGACCATCGCGGCGGGCGGATCGGTGACGTGGACGTGGGCGACGGGCGAGCAGCACGACGTCTCGGGCGCGGGGTTCGCATCGAACATCTCGGAGACGGGGAGCTTTTCGCACACGTTCGCGGCGCCGGGGTCATACGCGTTCATGTGCGACGTGCACCCGCTGACGATGTCGGGGACGGTGACGGTCCAGTAGTCGGCTATTCGAGGAACATGGCATCGCCGAAGGAGTAGAAGCGGTAGCCGGTGGCTACCGCTTCTTCGTAGGCGCGCAGGACGAAGGGCGTGCCGGCGAAGGCGCACACGAGCATGAGCAAGGTCGATTGAGGCAGGTGGAAGTTCGTGATGAGGGCATCGACGACGGCGAAGGGGTCGCCGGGGAGGATCTTCAGGCGCGTCCAGCCTTCGTAGGGTTCGATGCGGCCGCGTTCGCGGGCAACGTGCTCAAGGGTGCGGACGACGGTGGTACCGACGGCGACGACGCGGCGCCCCGCGGCTTTCGCGCGCTCGATCGCATCGGCGGCGGCGGGGGGGATGGTGACGTGCTCTTCGTGGAGGTCGTGGTCGCGGGGATCGTCGACGGTGACGGGGCGGAAGGTCCCCGGGCCGACTTCGAGGGTGACGGCGGTGCGTTCGATGCCGCGTTCGGCCAGCCGTTCGAGGAGAGCGGGGGTGAAGTGGAGGCCGGCGGTGGGCGCGGCGGCGCTGCGCGCTTCGCGGCTGTAGACGGTCTGGTAGCGTTCGGGGTCGCCTTCGTATCCACGGATGTAGGGTGGCAGGGGCACCTGGCCGACGGTCGCGGGGTCGAAGGGGTGGGCGAATTCGAGTTCGACGGTGGACTCGTCGCGGGCGATGGCCATCGCCTGGAGCGGGCCGTGGCTGGTTTCGAACACGAAGATGCGGCCGTGCACGGCGGCGCGCGCGGGGCGGAAGAGCACCTGCCAGCGAAGGTCGGTGATGGGGCGCACGAGGAGGGCCTCGACGGCGCCGCCGGTATCGGGACGGGTGCCGTTGAGGCGGGCGGCCATCACGCGCGTGTCGTTCAGGACAAGGAGGTCGCCGGGGCGGAGGATGTCCGGGAGGTCGCGAAAGACGCGGTGGCCGATGGTTTCGCCGTCGCGGCGAAGGTGCATCAGGCGGGCGCTATCGCGCGGTTCGGCCGGGTGCTGGGCGATTGCCTCGGGGGGGAGTGCGAAGGTGAAGTCGGAGGTGCGCATGTGCCGTTCACCAGCATTGCGTCTTCATGGGGCCGGGTCTACGGTGATCCCTGGCCGGAGGTGTCATCATGACGGAAGAGAACGGATCGTGGTGGCCGCGGCCCGCGAGTGAAGAAGGGGCGGTTTCGGCCAGCCAGGTGCTCGTGGAACGCAGCGCGGTCCGCTCCGTGGATGCCGACCAGGCGCGGTTGGAGCGGGCGGCGGTGCAGCGGCTGCGGGCGGGCCACGCGACGGTCGAGCGGAGCGCCGTGGGCCTTCTGGAGATGGAGCGCGGCACGCTCGTGCAGAGTTCGGCGGGCGTGGTGATCGCTCGTTCGGTGGCGGCGGACGAGACGCACGTGGGTGTGCTGATGGCGCCGGTGGTGCGCGGCGAAGTCCATACCTGGCTGGATATGCGTTCGGCGGTGGCTATTGGCGTGGGGATCGTGATGGGGCGAGCGCTGCTCGGCGTGGCGCGGGCGGCGATGCGGCGCCAGGGGGCGTAAGGGGTTCGAAATCCACCCGCGCGGGCGATTCGCGGGTGCGGAGCTGGCCACAGGCGGCGGCGATTTCGCTGCCCTTTTCGACCCGCACGGTGACGTTGACGCCGGCCTCGCGGAGGATGCGTTCAAAGGCGAGCACGCGCGGGCGGGCGGGGCGGCGGAAGCCCCCGGCGGTGGGATTCACGGGGATGAGGTTTACATGGATGCCGCTCCCGCGGAGCAGCCGGGCGAGTTCGGCGGCGAGCGGGGGCGTGTCGTTCACGCCATCGATGAGGGCGTATTCGAAGGTGACGCGGCGGCCCGTGGCGGTGAAGTAGCGGCGCGCGGCGGCCATGATATCGCCGACGGAGTGCGGCCCGGCGGTGGGCACCAGCTGCTGGCGAAGCGCGTCGTTGGGGGCGTGCAGCGAGATCGCGAGGCCAATCCGCAGGTTCTCGGCGGCCAGGCGGTCGATGCCGCGAATGACGCCCACGGTGGAGACGGTGATGGCGCGTTGGGCGAGCCCGAATGCCCGCCGGTCGGTGAGGAGCCGCACGGCTCGGATAGTTTCGCCGTAGTTGGCGAGGGGTTCGCCCATGCCCATGAAGACGATGTTGGTGATGTGCTCGCCGCGAGCGCGGAGCACGCGGGCGATGTGCACGGCCTGGGCGGCGACTTCCTCCGCCTTGAGGTTCCGTTCGAAGCCCATCTGGCCGGTGGCGCAGAAGACGCAGCCCATGGCGCAGCCGGCCTGGGTCGAGACGCAGACGGTCGACCGGGGATGGCGGCCGGGCTCGGGGTACTGCATGAGCACGGTCTCGATCAGGGTGCCGTCGTCCATGCGGAGGAGGAGCTTGGTGGTGTTGCCGTCTTCGCTGACGGAGCGGCGCATTTCGCTCGCGGCGCCGACGCCCCAGCCCTCAGCGGCAAGGCGTGCGCGGAGCGCGGCGGGAAGGGTCGTCACCTCGTCGAGACTCGCGGGGAAGGTATGCCAGAGGGCGCGGAGGAGCTGATCGGCGCGGTAGGCGGGTTCGCCGAGGGAGGCGACGAGGGCATCGGCTTCGTCCGGGAGGAGGCGGTAAAGGTCGTTCATGCGAGGCCCGCCGTCAGGGGAAGCTGGCCGCGTTCGCCGTTGAGGAAGGCATCGCCGGGGAGGCGTTTCGCGCCCGTGCGTTGCACTTCATCGAGCACGAGCAGGCCATCCGGGAAGGCGATGGCGGGGCGGCGGGCGGCGATGGTGAAGGCGCCAGTCTCGAATTCCCCGGGCAGGGGTTCGACGTGGGCGCGCCAGATGCCCAGGCGCTGGTCGCGGTAGCCGACGAAGGCGCCGGGCCAGGGGTCGCAGGCGCGAATGGCGCGTTCGGCGGCGGCGGCGGTCATTTCGTCGCGAAGCTGTCCGTCTTCCTTGCGGATGAGGCCACAGAAGGTGACCTGTGCGGGGTCCTGCGGCTCGGCGGTGATGTGGCCTTCGAACCAGGGCGGGAGGACGCGCACAAGCTCCGCGGCCCCGAGTTCGGCGAGCCTGGCTTCGAGCGTGCCGGTGGTGTCGTCCGGGGCGACGGGGATGGCGGCGCGCGCGATTACGGGCCCGGCATCCATTTCGCGGACCATCTCCATGATGCTGACGCCGGCTTCGGAGTCGCCGGCACGGATGGCGGCGGCGATGGGAGAGGCGCCGCGCCAGCGGGGGAGGAGGGAGGCATGTACGTTCACGCAGCCGCGCGAGGGAATCCCAAGCACGGCCGTGGAGAGGATCTTGCCGAAGGCGGCGACGACGAAGAGGTGGGGCTCGAGGGCACGGAGTTGGGCGCGAACCGCTTCGTCTTTCAACGTCTCGGGCTGGAGCACGGGGATGCCGAGTTCGAGGGCCGCGACCTTGACCTCGGGCGGGGTGAGCCTGCCGCCACGGCCCGCGGGCCGGTCGGGCTGGGTGACGACGGCCACGACTTCGTACCCCGCCGCCGCGAGTGCACGCAGGGAGGGCACGGCGAAGGCGGGGGAGCCCATGAAGACAACGCGGGTACCGGCAGGTTTCATCGCGCGCGGACCACCACGGGGTCTCGGCGGGCGACGCGGAGGGTCGCGGCGGCGCTGCCCTGGTTCACGGCGATGGCGATGTAGCCGCTGCTATCGGCGTGGCAGAAGGGCTCGCCGGGGGGTGCATCGGCGAAGGTGCGCACCTGGCGGGCGATGACGCGGCCGGCGATTTGGAGTTCGAAGGCAGGAAAGAGCTGGGCCGCGCGGATGGTCGTGATGAGGTTGCCGAAGCGATCGATATGGACCACTTCGCCGCGCAGTTCGCCGAGGGCGGGGAGTTGGCCGCAACAGGGCGGCAGGAGCACGGGCGTGGCGGCCGGCGGGCCCACGAGGCGATGGTCGAGCCCGGCGGCGATGTGCGCGGCCACGGGGCCGAAGATATCGCGGGCGTGGAAGGTGGCGCTGACGGTGGCACGGTGGAAACGGGGGTCGGTGAGTTCGCGCACATCGGGCGACGCGCCGCCGCGGCCGTCGCGGAGTTCGGGCGGGAAGGCGCAGGAGAGGAGGCCGTTATCGGGGCCGATGAAGGCACGCCCTTCGCACAGGACAAGGAGCCCGCGCCGGGCGGTGCCCACGCCGGGATCGACGACGGCGACGACGACGGCGTCGGGCGGGAGCGCGGACATGGAGGTCTCGAGGAGCCAGGCGCCCTCATCGATGGCGAAGGGTTCGACGTCGTGGGTGAGGTCGATGATGGGGGAATGGGGGGCGATGCCGGCGATGACGGCCTTCACCTGCCCGGCGTAGGCATCGCGCGTGCCGAAATCGGTGAGGAGGAAGATTGGCCGGGTCAGGTCCGCCATTTGTGCACGTCCAGGAAGCGTTGGGAGGGCGTGAAGAGCACGCCGGGGGTGAAGCCTTTGAGCGCCGTGGTGTGCACATAAACATAGCGCGGGTAGGCAAGCACGACACTGGGTGCGAGGTCGTCCCATTTTTCCTGGAACTGGCGGTACTGCTCGCGGCGGACTTCGGGGTCGTGGCTGGTGCGGGCCTTGGCGATGAGCTCGTCCATGACGACGTCGCCGAAGTTCGCGAGATTCAGGCCCGCGCTGCCGAGCTGGGAGCTATGCCAGCCGAAGTAGGGATCGGGGTCGATGCCCTGGTCCCAGCCGGCGACGGCGGCGTCGTATTTGCGCTCCTGGAGGAAGTCCTTGCGGAGCACGGAGAAGGTGGTGCTCTGGACGTTGACGCGGATGCCGAGGGGCTGAAGCTGGTTGGCGACATCGACGGCGGCGGCGACGCGGGTGGGGTCGTTATCGGTGCGAATGGTGAAGCGGAACTCGTTCCCTTCGCGGGTGAGGATGCCGGTGGTGGCGCTCTGCTTCCAACCGGCCTCATCGAGCAGGCGGCGGGCCTCCTCAAGGCGGGCTTCACGCTGGTCGAAGTCGTCGCTGTGGGCCCAGGTGCCGGGGGCGATGGCGGAGGACGAGGGTGTGGCGGCGCCATAGAACACGCGGCTGACGAGGGCTTCGCGGTCGATGGCGAGGTTGAGGGCGCGGCGCACGCGCGGGTCGGCGAAGTAGGCGGCCTGGTCGTTGTTGAGGTAGAGGACGATTTCGGCGGCGCGCTGGAGCTGTTCGACGCGCATGCCTTTGGCGCGGGTGAGTTCGGTGAGCTGGGCTTCGCTGGCGGATTCGCGCAGGAGGAAGCCATCAATTTCGCCGGCGGTGATGGCGCGGATGGCGGCGGGGGAATCGGGATAGAAGCGGATGCGGATGCGCGGCAGTTCGGGACGCCCGAGGTGGTAGGCGGCGTAGGCGGTGAGCTCGGCGCCGGCGGCATCGAGCGATTCGAGCTGATAGGGGCCGCTGCCGATGGGTTTGGCGTTGAAGGGCGCTTCGTAGAGCTGCTGGGCGTTGAGGCCGCCGAGCAGATGTTCGGGGAGGATGCCGAGGGTGGCGTTGCGCGCGAGGAAGGGGGCGGAGGCCTGCCGCAGGCGGAAGATGACGGTGCTGGAATCGGGCGTTTCGACTTCGACGCCGGACCAGCTTTCGGCGAGGACGGGGTCGCCCTTGAAGGCGGGGTCGGCCATGCGGGAGACGGTGAAGCTGATGTCGCGAGCGGTGACGGCCGTGCCGTCGTGCCACTTCAGGTCTTTGCGGAGGCGGAAGGTGTAGGTACGGCCGTCCGGGGAGATTTCGGGGAGGGAGGCAGCGAGGTCGGGTTCGATGGCTCCATCGGCTCCCGCGCGGACAAGGCCGGCGAAGACGAGCGCGGCGAGGTCCTGGTCGACGTCGTTGGCGGAGGCGAAGAGGGGGTTGACGCGCTGCCAGGTGCCGGCGATGCCTTCGGTGTAGCTGGCGGGCTGAACGAGGACGCCGGCGTCTTCATCGCGGAGGCGGAGGAAGAGGGCGCCGGCGGCGGCGAGCATCGCAATCGCGAGGATGGCGCCGCCGATGAAGAGCGGCCGGCGGGATGGCGGGGGAGGGGGAAGTCTGCGCAAAGGCGGGCGCCGGTGCCTAACCCTGGCTGGTGACGCTCAGGAACGACACGAAGATGAAGACCACGACGAGGATGATGGTCGCCTGGAAGAGGGTGCGTTCGAGGCCGCGCTTGGTGCGGAAGACGGAGCCGCCAGACATGCCGCCGAGGGCGGCGCCGAAGCCGGAGCCTTTCACCTGCAGGAGGACGACAACGATCAGGATCGTGGAGATGACGATCTGGAGGAGGTTCATGAGCATCGGTGCTTACCGTGTGACGAGGACTGGCTCTTCGGGCGCGCTGGACGCGGCGAAGGGCGCGAAGGTGTCCCGGCCATCGTACACGCGCATGATCGTAGCGGCGAGCTTGATGGGGTCGTGGCGGTAGCGGTTTTCGAGGGCGATGACATCGGCCTCGACGAGGCGCACGCCGCGCATGCATTCGGCCACTTCGCCAACGCCGACGGGGTTGGAATGCCAGGCCTCGGGGAGGTCGCTGGCGATGTTGTTGTTGGCGATGACGGCATCGATGAGGCCCTTGCCGGCGTGGCGCTCGACGGCCTCGAGGTGGTCGGCGACGGTGAAGCCATCGGTTTCGCCCTGCTGGGTGGCGACGTTGCAGACGAAGACGCGGTTGGCGGAACTGGCGGCGAGGGCCTTGCGGATGCCATCGACGAGGAGGTTGGGAAGGACGCTGGTGTAGAGGCTGCCGGGGCCGATGACGATGAGGTCGGCATCGAGGATGGCGCGGACGGCGTCGGGGTGGGCCTCGGCGGAGGCGGGATTGAGATAGAGTTCGCGGATGCCGGTGCCGCGCTCGGTGATGTTGTGTTCGCCGTGGACGAGCTGGTCATCGAGGGTGGTGGCGCTGAGGGTCACATCCTCGAGGGTGGAGGGGAGGATGGTGCCGCGGGTATTGAGGATCTGGCTGGTTTCGTGGATGGCGGTTTCGAAGTTCCCGGTGATCTCGGCCATGGCGACGATGAAGAGGTTGCCGAAGGAGTGACCTTCGAGGCCGGTGCCTTCGGTGAAGCGGTATTGGAAGAGGCGGGACATGAGGGGTTCGGCCTCGGCGAGGGCGGCGATGCACTGGCGCAGGTCGCCGGGGGCGACGACGCCAAACTCCTGGCGGAGGCGGCCGGTGCTGCCGCCGTCATCGGCGACGGTGACGATGGCGGTGAGGTTGCTGGTGTGGCCTTTGAGGCCGCGCAGGAGCATGGAGAGGCCGGTACCGCCGCCGATGGCGACGATCTTGGGGCCGCGGGCGAGGATGCGCTTCTTGTAGATTTCGTCGGCCATGGAGGAATCGCGGTCGGGGCGGACGAAGGCGAAGAGGAGGGACTGGTTCAGCTTCCAGACGGCGACGCCCACGGTACTGAGGGAGAGCGCCATGAAGAGGACGCCGCGGCCCCAGCGGGGGATGAACTGGAGGGTGAGGTAGTAGAAGGCGCCGGGGAAGGTGTAGGAGAGGTAGGCCTCGCGGAGGACGTAGGAGATGCCCAGCCCCATGAGGCAGATTCCGACGAGCAGAAGGACGAGCCAGCGCTTGATGTGCATCCCCGGATAGAGCCACTTCAAGGCGCTGCGACCGCTGAAACGCATGGTCATGCGGCGCGAGTATACCATTTGGGTACCCTCGGGGCAGGGTGGGAAACCCTCATTCGGAGAGCTCCTTGCGAAGCAGGTCGCGGACGGCGTCGGGGTTGGCGCGGCCGCGGGTCTCTTTCATGACGGCGCCCATGAGGGAGTTTAGGGCGGCTTCCTTGCCGGAGCGGAAGTCGGCGGCGGCTTTTGGATTCGCTTCGATGGCTTTGCGCACGAATCCTTCGAGTTCGCCAGAGCCGCCCATTTGCGCGAGGCCGGCGCGTTCGACGATGACGGTGGCGGACTCGCCGGATTCCGTCATCTTTTCGAAAACCTCCTTGGCGACGGCGCCGGTGATGGCGGCGGATTCAGCCATGGCGATGAGTTCGGCGAGTGCGGCGGGGGTGACGGGGAGGGCGGCGAGGGTGCGTCCGGGGGCGGCGTTCACCCAGCGGCCGACTTCGCCGAGCACCCAGTTCGCGCCGAGCTTGATGGCACGGGCACGGTCGCCGGGAATGGCGGCGACGACGGCGTCGTAGTACTCGGCGCGCTCACGGGTTTCGGTGAGGGTGGCGGCTTCGTGTTCGGAGAGGCCCAGGCCGAGGAGGCGTTCGCGGCGCGCGGCGGGCAGTTCGGGGAGGCGGGCACGGGCGCGCTCGACGAACTCGCGGCTGAGTTCGAGCGGCGGCAGGTCGGGCTCGGGGAAGTAGCGGTAGTCGTTGGCTTCTTCCTTGGAGCGCTGGGAAACGGTGACCTGGCGCTCATCGACCCAGCCGCGGGTCTCCTGCACGATCTTGCCGCCTTCGCGGAGGACGGCGGCCTGGCGGATCTCCTCGAAGGCCAGGGCATCGTGCACGGCGCGGAAGCTGTTCATGTTCTTGATTTCGACCTTCGTACCGAAGGCGGCCGTGCCCCTGGGGCGAAGGGAGACGTTGGCATCGCAGCGGAAGTTGCCTTCTTCCATGTTGGCATCGCTGACGCCGATGTAGCGGAGGATTTGGCGGAGGCGGACGAGGTAGTCGCGGGCCTCGGCGGGGGTGCGCATGTCGGGCTCGCTGACGATCTCCATGAGGGGTGTGCCGGAGCGGTTCACATCGACGAGGCTGTAGCCTTCGCCGGTGGCGGCATCGACGCGGTGGAGGAGGCGGGCGGTGTCCTCTTCCATGTGCACGCGGGTGATGCCGATGCGGCGGGGAGCTTCGCCTTCGACCTGGATCTCGAGCCAGCCGTCCTTGCAGACGGGGAGGTCGTACTGGGAGACCTGGTAGCCCTTCATGAGGTCCGGGTAGTGGTAGTTCTTGCGGTCGAACTTGCTGAATTCGGCGATGTGGCAATTGAGGGCGAGGCCCGTCATGGCGATGTATTCGATCGCCTGTTCGTTGATGACGGGGAGGACGCCGGGCATGCCCATGCAGACGGGGCAAACGTGGGTGTTCGGGGCGGCGCCGGAATAGGCGGTGCTGCAGCCGCAGAACATCTTGCTCCTGGTGATGAGCTGACAGTGCACTTCGAGCCCGATTACGGTCTCGAACTCGGTAGCCACGGCGGTCGTCATACCACCCTCCCAACCGCCCCGGGGACGATTCCCGAGTATAGGCGCGGGTTTTCGGGAGGGACAATGCGACGCCGCATTGCAAGTTGGCGGATGGTCAGCGTTCGAGCAGGGGCGCGAGGAAGGCGTCGACGGCGGCGGCGGCCTCCGGTTCGGTGAGGACGGGGGCGTGGCCGACGTTCGGCACCTCGACGGACGCGGTCCCGGGGTGAGCTTCGACCATGCGGGCGAGGGTAGCGCCGGCGAGGACGTCGCTCTGCGCGCCGCGGACGATGAGGAGCGGGCAGGAGATGGCGTTGTAGGCATCCCAGGGCGCCATGTAGGGGGCCACGGGCTGCTGGCTGCGCACGGCGGGGTCCATCTTCCAGACCCAGACGCCGGAATCGGAGCGGCGGACGTGCCAGCGGGCGAACTCGGCGAGTTGCTCCTCGGGGAGGTGGGCGAGCATGGGGCCGTAGTTTTCGCGGTAGTACTTCACAACGGCCTTCATATCGGCGAAGGCTTCGGGGGCGTGCCCGACGTAGCCAATGATGCGGGCGAGGCCGGCGGGATCGATCTCGGGGCCGATATCGTTGAGGACGGCGCGCGTGACGCGTTCGGGGTAGCGGGGCTGGTAGTTCATGGTGATCATGCCGCCCATGGAGGTGCCGATGAGGGCCATCTGTTCGAGGCCGAGGGCTTCGCGGACGGCTTCGAGGTCGGCGACGTAGTTATCGGCGTGATAGCCGCCGGCGGGCCCCCACTGGGTTTCGCCGCGGCCGCGGACATCGAGACAGTAGACGTGGAAGCGGCGCGCGAGGCGGGCGGCGACGCCATCGAAGGTGTGGGCCTGGCCGGCGAGGCCGTGGATGAGCATGACCACGGGGGCGCCGGGGTGGCCCCGGGCGATGAGGTGGTGGCGGAGGCCATTGGCCTGGACGAAGATGTCGCGGACGCCGGGAACGGGGTCGGCCATCGTGGGGTACTCCCTCGCGGAATGCGCGGGATTCTAACCCTTGCGGCGGTGGTTACCAGCCCCGGCGGGGGAATTCAGCCGCGGTGGCGCAGGCGCATGGGGTGCGGATGCGGCCGGGGGACGTGGGGGCGGTGCCCTCGCCACCAGGCGGGCGTGGTCAGCGGCGTCACCCAGAGGGCGAGCACCCACGAAAGTGCGATCAGCAGCGCGCCGACGATCATGTCGAAGAAGAGGTGGTTCGCGGTCACGACGACGGACCAGCCGACGGCGACGGCGATGATCGCGGCGATGGTGCGCGCGAGCCGGTTCGCGGTCGCGCGCCAGACGGCGGAAGCGGCGAGCGCGACCCAGGCGAAGTGGAAGCTGGGCAGCGCGGCGTATTCGTTGAGGAACCACTTCGGCTGCATGTCCTTGTTCGAACCGTGAACGGTATCGATGAAGCCGTAATCGAAGCCGTGCCCGGCGAGGAAGCGCGGCGGGGCGGCGGGGAAGAGCCAATAGCCCACGAGCCCGAAGACGGCGGAGATGAGCAGCACGGTGCGGATGAAGCGGAATTCGTCCAGGTGGAAGAAGGCGAGCCAACCGCCGATGGCGATGAGCACGGGGAAGAGGCCCCAGACGTAGCAGAAGTTCGCGACATCGATCACGAAGGGCCAGCGCAGGAAGGCGTCCTGGAAATCCTGTTCGTGGAAGATGCCGAGGCGCTGTTCGAGGCGCACGACCTGCTGCATGCGGTCGATGGAGGCGGGGATATCGTCGGGGTGGCTGCCGCGAGCGAGGAAGTAGAGGCCGAGGAGCACGGCGGTCAGGCCGAGTTCGATGCAGGCGGTACGGCGGGTGCGGGCGGCCGTGCGGGCCATGCCCCGCGCCGCGCTCGCCGGTGCTGCTGCCGTCGTCATCCCTTCGACTGTCTCAGAGGAGAACGGGGGATGCAATGGGCCGATCTTTGGCCATTCGCGGGCCCGGGCAACCCTGCGTTACTTGCGGCGCAGGAACTCGGCGCGGCGGCGGGCGACGTCGTCGTAGCCGTCGTCGTAGGGTGCTTCGGAGGCGAGCGGGAGGTAGCGGAGGGCGAGCGAAAAGCTCACGGCGGTGAGCGTGATGACCAGGCCGGCGGCGAGGGCGACGAGGTAGTTGCGCTCGGGGACGCTGGAGACGGCGAGGATGATATCGCGGAGGTCGTGGCGGAGGGGGTCATCGCCGCCGAGGGCGGTGACGGCGCGGCCGGCGAGCCAGGCGGCGGTGAAGCCCGGGACGGCGGCCATCACGGTCGCGATGCCGAGTTGGCGCATGCGTTTGAAGCCGGAATTGCGGAGGACGACGAGCACGGCGGCGAGCGCGGTGAGGAGCGCGAAGAGGATCGCGGCGGCGTTGGCGCGGCCGTGCTGTTTTTCGGAGAGCATGCCCGCTGCCTGCTCCATGAGGCCATCGGGCGAGAAGAAGCTGAGCTGCTGGCTGCCGGTGCGGTCGAAGGCGCCGAGGCCTTCGGCGTAGACGATGGCGGCGGAGCGTTCGAGCAGGAGGTCGCGCAGCTGCGCGTTCGAAAGCGTCGCGGCCTCCTGGCGGGTGACGTAGACATCGAGGGGGTAGCCGGGGACGGTGACGGAGGACTGGTTGGAGGCGGCGGCGATTTCGCGGAGCTCGTCGCCGTGCTGCGCGAGCACGAGATCGACTTCGCTGAGGGAGGCGATGCCGCTGGCGAGGACGTCCGTCGCCGGGCCTGGTGCGGTGACCTGGCGGGCGCTGAGGGCGGCGATGAGGAGGAAGACGCAGATGCCGAGGAAGAAGGTGTAGGCGGCGGTGCCGCTGTCATCGATGCCGGCGGGGGGACCCGAGGGGCGGGGTTCGCGGTGCAAGAGGCTCACGCGCCGCTCCTACTGGATGCGCACCACGACCGTCCCGGCGATGCGATCGTGGAGGGTGCGGCGGCGGGGATCGAACACGGCGATGAGGAAGCCGGCGGCGGCGATGAGGCAGCTCAGGCCGACGGCGAGGCCGGCCTGCCAGGTGGTATCGCGCACGGAGAAGGCGATGAGCGCGCCCACGGCGACGATGAGGGGGTAGATGAGCTGGCCGATGACGCGGGCCATGGCGCCGATGACACCGAGCGGGCGGCCATCGGAGCGGATGACCATGAGCGCCATCACGGCGGCGCCCACGGTCTGGCCTTTCCAGGCGAGTGACACGAAGAAGTACAGGAGGATGGCGGGGGCGATAGCGCCGACGCAGCCCCAGAAAATGTTGAGCGCGGTGGAACTGGGGTCGACCCGTTCGAAATCGCTGGAGATGAGGACGATGGTGGAGCCGATGACGACCATGAGGGCGGCGATGATGAAGATCACGAGCAAATCGAGGGTGCCGGCGACGACGCGGGATTCGAAGGAGCCGTAGGAGATGCGGTAGGCCGGGCGAGCCGGGTTCCGCGGTGCGCGCGCCTGGGCGCTGGTCGCCGTCATGGGGGTGGAGTGTACCGCAGCGGGGAGTAGGAGACAGGCAAGGGAGGAGGTTCGAGGTTCGAGGCGCGAGGCGCGAGGCGGGGGCAACCCCGTGCGGTGGGCGTTTGCCGTAGAGTGCGCGCGTGTACCGGGAGATGGGCACGGAGGACCACCAGCGGGTGCTGGGCATCGCGGCGGAGGATGTGCCGGATCTGCTGCTGCTCGTCGGGGTGTTCGATGTGCACGGGGCGCGGGCGCGCTTCGCGGGATATCTCGAGGGCGCGCGGGAGATGGGCCGCTTCCCGGGGTACCTCGGGACCGTGGGCGGCGTGCGCGTGGGCCTGAGCGCGGCCTTTGGCGGGCCGATGGCGGCGGTGCATGCCCACACCTGGATTGGCGCCGGGGCGCGCGCGGTGGTGCAGCTGGGATGGTTCGGGGCTTTGCAGGCGGGCATGGGGTTCGGCGATGTGCTGGTGCCGCGCCATGCCCAGCGCGAGGACGGCGTGAGCGACTGGTACCTGGCAAAGGGGATCCTCTCGGATGCGACGGCGGGGTTCGCGAGCGGGATCACGGCGGCGCTGGGCGCGCGCGGCATCCCGTGTGGCGAACACGCGATCTTCAGCACGCCGGCCCTGCTCGCGGAATCGCGTGAGGTCATCGCGGACTGGAGCCGCCACGGCTGGCAGGGCGTGGACATGGAGACGGCGGCGACCTTCGCGGTGGCGAAGGCGCTGGGCGCGGCGCGCGCGGCGGCCCTCATCCGGCTGGACGACCTCATCAGCGAGGAGGACAGCCTCGTGCAGTCGATGGCGCGGGAGCGGCGGGCGTTCATCCGGGAGCGCGAGCGGGCGGTGCTGGAATGCGCGGTCGAAGGGTATGCGCGCTTCCGGGATGGGGGCGGCGGGGGCTGACGGAGGTTCGTGCCGCTCGCAACCGGGAGACTCGCCCTCGCAAGACCTTCGCGATGCCGCCCGGGATACGTTCGTGCGCAAGAACACCGGGAGGTATGCAATGGCCCGAGTCGAGAAAACGATCGAAGTGAACGTGCCGGTGCGCACGGCCTACAACCAGTGGACGCAGTTCGAGGAGTTTCCGGCGTTCATGGAAGGCGTCGAGGAGGTGGTGCAGGTGGATGATTCGCACCTGCACTGGCGCGCGAGCATCGGCGGGATGGCGCGCGAATGGGACGCGGAGATCCGCGAGCAGGTACCGGACGAGAAGGTGATCTGGCTGGCGACGGACGGCCGCGAAAACGCGGGCATGGTGAAGTTCGACAGCCTTGGGCCCGCGCTGACGCGGGTGCACCTGGAGATGAGCTACGACCCGGAGGGGTTCAGCGAGAACGTGGGCGACAAGCTGGGCTTCGTCAGCCGGCGCGTCGAAGGCGACCTTGAGCGGTTCAAGGACTTCATCGAACGGCGCGGCGCCGAGACGGGCGGCTGGCGCGGCGAGATCCACAACCCGGACGTGCCGGGCGGGCACACGCGCGGGTCGCTGGATGCTGGTTCGGAAGTGGGCGGCGAAGGCGGTTTCGGTGAATCGGGCGGCGCGATCGACCGGGGCGGGATGATGCGCGGCACGTTCGACCCGAACAGCGGCCCGCGGTAGGCGGTTTCGCCACAAGCAGGCCGGGGACCGCGGCCCACGCGGATCGCGGTCCCCGGCGCGGAGCGGGTGCAACCCTTCCCCAAGCCTAACCTCCATTTCTTCCGCCAAACCGGGCCCGCCCGTACACTCGCGTCACCACAACACCCGGGAGACGCACATGACGCGCGGGCTTTTGCTCGCAATGGGCGCCTGTCTCGCCGTGTCCCTCCTGGGCGCCGCGTGCGGCGGCGATGACGATGCCGGGGCTTCGAACGAGCCCGGGAAGACGCCGACGGTGGGGGCCTCGCAGGGCACGCCGGCGGTCCTCACGGGGCCCGCGAGCAAGTATTCGCTGCTCCAGGAAGACCTCGGGCGGGGATACATCACGGACATCAGGGGCACGGTCGTGCTCGACCTGAAGAGCTATGCGGCGACGCCGGTATTCAAGACGGTGCCGGAGGGCGAAAAGCAGCTCACGGAGTGGGGCTACATCGACGGGTATCAGACGGCGGTGGAGCCGGAGGGGCGCGAGGAAGCGACGCTGACGGGCGCATACGCGCTCGTGATGGAGACGCACCTCTTCAACGATGCCGCGGGGGCGAAGAAGTTCTACGACTACCTGCAGACGGTGCGGAACAAGCAATCGACGATCGTGCAGGCGCAGCAGGTGGGCGAGGAATCGGTCGTGGCCTACCTGACGACGGGGAAGATCCGGGGTTCGAATGTGGACCGCGCGATTCACCAGCTCTACTTCCGCCGGGGGAACCTGGTGGGCGTGGTGATGACGATCGGTGCGGCGCCGTTCATGAAGCCGGACCATGTGGCGGCGGCTGCGAAGCTGATGGATGACAAGGCGCTCGGCACGCGGCCGGCGCCTTCGCCGACGCCGACTTCGAACTACACGCCGCCGGCGAACCGTCAGCCGACGACGGTGCCGGCGACGGCGACGGCGCGACCGTGAGCAGCCGGCGGCCGGCCCCGGCCTTCCGTTCGAAGGAGGATTACGCCCGGGAGCGGCGGCGGCGGAACCTGGTCGTGGGTGGGATCGCGGGCGCGATCGTGCTGGTAGCGCTGATCGCGGGCGGCGCGTTCTTGCTCTTCGCGGGCGATGACGACGGCGGCGGCGGCGGATCGAGCGCGCAGGGACTGAGCGGGCGGCCGACGCAGGCGCCTTCGCAGAGCCGCACGGGGACGCAGGATTCGCGGTCCCCGGCGCTTGTAGGCCCGGCGAGCCGGTTCGTGCCGGAGCTGGGGGAGCTGCCGAAGAACTACGCGATCCTGCCGCCGGACACGTTTTCGATGACGCCGCTGCAGTACGCGAGCGTGGGCGGCGACTTCGACACGCCGGAGCAGGGCGAGACGCTGCTGACGCAGTGGGGCTACAAGGATGGCTACCAGGCGGTGTACGAACCGGCCGGCAAGCTCGCGGAGCTGCTCAGCGGCCTCTACTACGTGACGGTGGACACGGTGCTCTTCGATACAGACGACGGGGCGCGGCGGCTGTACAACCAGATGAAGGCGAACTACGAGGAGCGGGCCGGTTCGGTGAAAGTCGCGAACGTGAAGGGGCTGGGGAACGAATCGATGGCGTGGCTGTTCGTGCCTTCGGAGAGCGGGGTGCCGGGGACCATCGGGACATCGGACACCGTTGGTATTTATCATCGATTTGTCTTCCGGCGGGGGAACCTGGTGGTGACGGTGCAGACCTATGGGGCGGAGCCGTACATGAACATCGACCGGGCGCGAGAGCTGGCAGCGGTGGTGGACGACCGCGCGCTGGGCGGGCGGGCGGCATCGACGCCGACGCCCCGGCCGACGTCCGCGATCGGCGCACGGTGAACGGAAGCGGCAGGGCGCGACCCGTCCGTGCCGCCGCGTTGTTGCTGCTCACCGTTTTCGCCGTCCTGGTGGGGGTCCGCCCGGCGCGGACGGCTCCGGCGGCGCCCATCGCGAACGAGAGTGTCATCGTGCGGTTCGCGACACCGGGCGCGGCGATGGCGCAGGCGGCCGATGGCGTGGAGCCTTCGCTCGATGCGCAGGGCTACGAGCGGCTGGCGGTGCCGGCGGGCATGACGAAGGCGGCGTTCCTGGCGCAGTTGCAGGCCCGCCCGGATGTGCTTTCGGCCGAGGAGAACGGGATGGCGTACGCCGCGGCGGCGCCCAACGACCCATACTACAGCCGCGACCAGTCGGGCTACCTGAACCTCATCGGCGTGGAAAAGGCGTGGGACCTGAGCACGGGCGGGAGCGGCACGGTGGTGGTGGCGGTGCTCGATTCAGGGATCGACCTCGCGCACGAGGAGTTCCAGGGGCGGCTCTGGGAGAACCCGCGCGACGCCGACGGCGACGGCATCGATAGCGATGGCAACGGCTGCATCGATGACCGCTACGGCTGCCGCTTCCTCGATGCGACGCAGAAGCGAATCGCGGGTTGCGGGAGTGATTACGCGAGTTCGCAGCCAAACGGGAACGTGAAGGACGACAACGGCAAGCCCGGGGCGATCGAACGTTCGTCGCATGGGACGCTCGTGGCGGGCGTGGTGGGCGCGGCGGGGAACAACGGGAGGGGCGTCACGGGTGTGGCCTGGAACGTGAAGATCATGCCGGTGAAGGTGCTGGACTGCGGCGTGAACGGCGAAGGCCCCGCGGGCGAGCTGTACGAAGTAGCACAGGGGATCGATTACGCGCGCCGGATGGGGGCGAACATCATCTCGCTGAGCCTGGGCAGCCGGGACGACCGCCAGGTAGTGCGGGACGCGATCCAGGCGGCGCAGCGCGATGGCGTCATCGTCGTGGTGGCGGCGGGGAACATCTCCGGGGACACGGGGGTGCTCTACCCGGCGGCCTACACGGAGTACGCCAACGTGGTGGCGGTGGGCGCTTCGACGATGAGCGGGCAATGGGCGACGTTCAGCCGCTACGGGCCGGCGGTGGATTTCGCGGCGCCGGGCGTGGAGATCGTGGGTCCGCTGCGTTCGGACCTTGGGCTGGCCAACCCGTACGGCCGCGCGGAGCTGGGTGGGACGAGCTTTTCGACGCCGCTGGTGACGGGGATGTTCGCGCTGATGATGGCGCGGAACTCGCGGCTTTCGCCGGCGGAATACATCCAGATCGCGCGGGACGCGGCGACGCCGGCGCCGGCCGCGCTGCACGGCCAGAACTGGGCCGGGGCGGGAATCATCAATATCGGGGCGGCAGTGGCGCGGGTCCCGATGAGCCTCGCCGGATCGGCGCTGAAGGACTGGAAGGACGTGCCGGCCGGGACGGAAGTGGTCGCGACCGTGGGCGGGGTGGAGTGCGGGCTGACGACGACCTCGGCGTTCGGCCCGCGCGCGACGTACGCGTTGAAGGTAAAGCCGGAGGCGGAGCGCAGCGGCTGCGGCGCGCCGGGGCGGACGGTGCAGATCTCGATCGGCGGGCTCGCGGCGGTGCCTTCGTTCCCGTGGGCCGAGCGGGACCAGGACCTGGGGAGCACGAACCGGAACATCACGTCGGTATCGCCGGCGCCGGGGGCGATCGTGGTGCAGCAACTCGGAGCGGGCTGGAGCAATGTCGCGCAGCTGGAGCCGGGGGGGCAGCTGCCGAACGCGCTTTCGAGCCTGCCGAGCCCGTGGACGGCGCTGCTGCGATGGGACCCGCTGAAGCCGTTCCTGGAGACGAAGGGGGCGTTCGCGCGCTTCGTGAAGGGTGCCCCGGCCTACGTGAACGACCTGACGCGGATGGAACAGTACGACGCCTACTGGGTCGATGGCGGCGCGGCGAACGTGGCGACGCTAAACCCGAACCCGCCGCCGGGCCGGACGATCGCGTTGCAGCCGGGGTGGAACAACTTCGTGTACACGGGTGATGCGAAGGCGGTGGAAGAAGCGCTGAGTGACATCGCGGGGAAGTACACGCAGGTGCTGCAGTACGACAACCAGGCGGGGCGCTGGCGCAGCCACCTGCCGGGCCAGCCCAGTTATGTGAACGACTTCGGCGGCCTGTTCAAGTTCCAGGTGTACTGGGTGTTTATGACGGCGCCGGGGACGGTAGTGGTGAAGTGAGCTGTCGGCCGTCGGCTATCGGCCGTCGGCGCGGCAACCCCGTGCGAGCTGTTAGCTGTTGGCTGTTAGCGGGACAACCCCGGGCGCGGAGCCGTGTGGAGGCACCGAACCTGGCCACGCCGACGGCCGATAGCCCCCCTCACCCTGCCTGGCGGGCGACGGCGGCTGCTGCTGCGGCGGCGGCTTCGGGGTCGCCCAGGTATGAGGAGCGCATGGCCTTGAGGCTTTCGTCGAGTTCGTAGACGAGGGGGATGCCGGTGGGGATGTTGAGTTCGGCGATCTCGTCGTCGCTGATGCCGTCGAGGTGCTTCACAAGGGCGCGCAGGCTGTTGCCGTGGGCGGCGATGAGCGGGCGGCGCCCGGCGCGCAGGTCGGGAATGATGGCGTCGTACCAGTAGGGCAGCATGCGCGCGACGACGTCCTTAAGGCATTCGGTGGCGGGCAGGATGTCGGGCGCGAGGCCGGCGTAGCGCGCATCGAAGCGGGGATGGCGGTCGTCGTCGAGGGAGAGCGGCGGGGGCGGGGTATCGTAGCTGCGGCGCCAGGCGAACACCTGGTCGGGGCCGTACTGGTCGGCGGTTTCCTTCTTGTCGAGGCCCTGGAGGGCGCCGTAGTGGCGTTCGTTCAGGCGCCACGAGCGGTGCACGGGGATCCAGTGGCGGTCCATGACGTCGAGGGCGATCTGGGCGGTGTGGATGGCGCGGCGCTGGAGCGAGGTATGGACGACATCGACGGTGTGACCGGCATCCTTGAGCATGCGGCCTGCTTCGCCGGCTTCGCGGACGCCCCGCTCGCTGAGGGCCACATCGACCCATCCCGTGAAGCGGTTCTCCTGGTTCCAGACGCTCTCGCCGTGGCGGAGCAGGACAAGCGTGTAGGTGGTCATGCTGCAGCCTCCGGGAGGCATTAGAACGCAGCGCGGGGGATGGCGCACGCGGGTGAATCCCGGGATGCCGCGTGGGCTCTGCCCGCGGTGCAGGGCGGCGAGCGGAGTGCCGACTATCAAGGGGATGAAGCTGGCACCAACCCGATCGCTGGCGTTCGCGGCGCCGCTGCTTGGCGCGCTGCTCGTTGTCGCGGCGCGGCAGCCGGGGCCGGCCGTGCCGCCGGGCGCGCTCGTCGTTGCGGTGTTGCTGCCCGCGATTGTCGCGACGGTGCTGGCGGCGGGCGCGGCGCTGCGAACGGGTGAGTGGGCGCCGGCCGCGATCGCCGCGGGGACCATGGCGGCGACAGCAGCGCTAGGCCTGCAGCTGCTTTCCGACAGGCCCGTGATGGTGCTGGGGCTGACGCTGGCGGCGGCGGGCTACGGGCTCGCGGCCGTGCCGTGGGCGCCAGTCGCGGCGGGGAGCCGGCGGCGGGTGATCGTGGCGCTGTACGCGGTGCCGCTCGTGGTGCTGATGGCGCTGGCGGGGGTGGCGATGGTGTTCGGGACGCCGCCGGGCGGTGTCTGCGCGGCAATCTCGGGCGTTGGCGTGGGCCTGGCGCTGGTGAGCACGCTGCACGGCGTGGCTGCCTACCGGCTGCTCCGGGTCTCATCGTGGGCGGTGCATGCGGCGGGAGCAGGTGCGCTGGCGGTGGGGCTGGCGGCGGCGGGCGCCGGCGTTGCGTTCGCGGGTCCGCTGGCGGCGATAGCGGCGCTGTTCCCGGCGGGGGCGATTGTGATCGAGGCGCGCCAGCGGCCGGGGCTGCGGACGTACGTGCTGGGCGGTTCGCTGGGGACACGGCTGGCGGGGGGCGGGGGGCGCGAGGCCGCGCGCGCGGAAGCGGTGCTGATGCAGGCGCTACGGGCCTATTCGCCCGACCTCGCGACGCACCTGGAACGGACGGCGGCGATGTCGGTGCGGCTGGGACGGGCGCTGGGGCTCGATGACGCGCGGCTGGCGGAGCTGCGAACGGCGGCGCTCTTCCACGATGCGGGCAAGCTCTTCGTGCCGGTGCAGGTGCTCGACCGGCATGGGCGGCCGCGGGTACGGGATTGGGAGCACCTGCACGCGCACCCGGCCCTGGGCCAGCAGCTGATCGCGCGGGTGCCGGGGCTGGCGGGCATCGCCGCGGCGGTGGGCGACCACCACGAGAAGTTCGACGGCACGGGATACCCGGCGGGGAAGCGGGGCGAAGAGATCGACCTGCGGGCGCGCATCCTGACGCTCGCGGACGTGTACGACGCACTGGTCTCGGCGCGGGCGTACAAGGAGGGGTGGGCGCCGGAGGACGCGATCGCACACATCCGCGCGGAGGCGGGCACACACTTCGACCCCGCGATCGCGGCGGTGTTCCTTGGGATGCTGGCGGGAGGGTGCCAGGCGGAGGGCCGCTGCCGCGACGCCGCCGCCTGACCTGTTACCGGCCGCGTAATCTCGGGTCGAGAACGTCGCGGAGGGCATCGCCGAAGATATTGAAGCCGAAGACGGCAGAGGCGATGCAGAGGCCGGGCCAAATCGCAAGGCCGGGCTGGACGCGCATGTATTCGCGCCCTTCGACGCTGAGCATCTGCCCCCAGGATGGCTTTCCGGCGGGGCCGAAGCCGAGGAAGCTGAGGCTCGCTTCGGCGAGGATGGCGCCGCCGAGGCCGGTCGTCGCGCTCACCATGACGATCGGGAAGACGTTGGGCACGATGCACTTCCACATGATGCGCGGGGCGGTGGCACCGAGGCTGCGGGCGGCTTCGACATAGGCGGCCTGCTTGATCGTGAGCACCTGCGAGCGGAACACGCGGGAGGCGCCGGGGATTCCGAGGAAGCCGATGGAGAGGACCATCGCCCAGACGAGGTCGACGCTCTGGTTGCGGCGGGCGATGCCGAGGAAGGTGATGAGGATGATGAGGCCGGGCATCGCCTGCCAGGCATCGATGAAGCGCTGAACGGTCTTATCGAAGGCGCCACCGATATAGCCGCTGACGACGCCGATGAAGAGCGCGCCGGTGGAGCTGATGAGGACGGCGCCGAAACCGACTTTCATGGAGATGCGGGCGCCGTAGAGGAGGCGGGAGAGGGTGTCGCGGCCCGTCTTGTCGGTGCCGAGCCAGTGCGGCCCTCCCCAGGTGGTGCCCACGAGGCGGTTCTTGAGGTCGAGCTTGTCCGGGTCGTAGGGGGCGAGAACGCCCGCGAAGACCGCGCTGAAGAGGAGCAAGACGACGAGCGTGAACCCGAATGCGCCGAGCGGCTTGCGGCGCGCGAAGCGCAGGCTTGAGCGGAGGATGCGCACGGGGAGCGGGTACTCGCGGCGGGCGCGTGGTCCGAAATCGACGGCGGAGATTGCTGGTGAGCCGGCCATTGTTAGTACCTGATCCGGGGGTCGAGCACGGTGTAGGAGAGGTCCACGGCCAGGTTCGCGAGCACGATGATGACGGAGAAGACGAACACCGTGCCCATGATCACCGGGTAATCGAGGCTGCTGACGGAGTTGACCAGGTAGCGGCCCATGCCCGGCAGGGTGAAGATCGATTCGAAGATGGCCGTGCCGGCGATGAGCGTGGGCAGGGTGAGCCCGACCACGGTCACGACGGGGATGAGGCTGTTGCGAAGGGCATGGCGGACGATGACGGTCCGCGAGGAGAGGCCCTTGGCGTGCGCCGTGCGGATGTAGTCCTGGCGGAGCACTTCGAGCATCTGCGTTCGCACAAGGCGGACGAGCCCGGCGCTGGGTGTGAGACCGATGAGGAGGGCGGGTAGCGCCATGATCTTGATGTGCGCGACGGGGTCCTCGGTGAGGTATTTGAAGTTCAGCGGCGGGGCCCAGTTAAACCACTTGTTGCCGAAGGTGATGATGAGGATCGCCAGCCAGAAGCCCGGGAGGGAGTTCAGGAGGATGGCGAAGGTGCGAAGGGCGTAATCGGGCCAGCGGTCCTGGGCGACGGCGGCGGCGACGCCGAGGGGCAGGGAGAACAGCAGCCCGGAAAGGAGGCCGATGACGCCGAGTTCGATGCTGACCGGGAGGCGGTCGTGCATTTCGAGGGTGATGGGGCGGCCGTTGAAGAGGGACTCGCCGAGGTTGCCGCGAGCCATGTTTCCGGCCCATTCGATGTAGGAGACGACGAGGTTCCCGCTGAGGCCGTACTCCTCGCGGAGGGCCTCGGCGCGGGCCGGGTCGCTATGGCTGTACTCCGCGGCGATTACATCGACGGCATCGACATAGAAGATGGGCACGACGACGCGGAGCAGGGTGAAGACGATGATGGAAACGAGCCAGATGGTGAGTGCTGCCAGGAGCAGCCGCTGGGTGACGTAGCGCGCCATGGGTGCAGTCCTTGAGAGCGGGAACGGAAAGTGAGGACCGCTGGTGGCGGCGGGGGATCATGCCGCCACCAGCGGGGCTCGATGCGGGATCAGCCGGTGAACTTGCTCTTATCGAACCAGAGGCGCGTTTCGACGGTCTGGCGGTCGGATTCGGTGTCCCAGGCGCGGTTGACGCCGAAGTTGCCGAGCCACGGCCAGGCGAGGCTGAAGGTGTTGGCCTGCCCCGGGTAGGGAACGACGGGCATCTGCACGCCGGCGTGCTTCTGCCAGTCCTTGATGAGCTGGGTGCGCTTGGCGGTATCGAGCTCCTTGCGCTGGGCTTCGATGAGCTGGTCGGACTTGATATCGATGCCGTCCTTGCCCTGGAAGACGACCTTCTGGCGCGAGCCCTGGGAGTGGTAGTAGGCGAACAGGAACTGGTCGACTTCGGGGAACTGGGTGGTGGCGCCGATGGCGATGCCCTTGAAGTTCGCCTTGCCGAAGTAGATGTTCGTGAGGTAGTCGGTGGCGTAATCGGGGTTGATCACCTTGAGCTTGAAGGCGCCGCCCTCTTCCATCATGCCCTTGAGCACTTCGGCCTGGTTGGGGAAGGTGGTGCCGTACTGGCCGGTGGTGATCCAGCGGATTTCGGTCTCGATGCCGTTGGCGTAGCCGGCGGCGGAGAGGAGCTTCTTGGCTTCGGCGACGTTGTAGGCGAAGTTCTTGGCGGCGTCGCCCATCTCGGCGCTCTTGGGATCGACCCAGAGGCCTTCCCAGCCGGACGAGATGTGGCTGTGGTAGCGGACTTCGAACGGATAGCCTTCGGCCTTGTACTTGCTGGTGTTGCCGAAGGTATCGATCCAGGTGTCGCGGTCGATCATGAGCGCGGCGGCCTGGCGGACGCGGGGGTCGCGGAAGGGCGAATCGGGCTGGAGGCCGAAGTAGGTCATCCAGCAGGTGCGGCCCATGGCGTTCTGGTCGAGCAGGAGTTCCGGGAAGTCCTTCTTCTGCTGGATGACGTCGTCCTGGGTGGCGGCGAAGGACCAGACCTTCTTGGCGCGGAACTGGGCCAGGCCGGCGGCGTACTCGGGGATGATTGGGAAGTCGTAGCCGTCGAAGAAGATGTCCTTGGCGCCCCAGTAGTTGGGGTTCTTGCGGTATTCGAACTTCACGCTGCGCTGGTAGTTCGAAAGCATGAAGGGGCCGCCGGAGCGGGTTTCGTTCTTCGGGTCGTATCCGCCATCGGATTCGCGCGGCATGATCTGGACGTAGCGCGAGTAGGCGAGTGCGGAGAGGAGCGGCGCGTAGGGGAACTGCGTCGTGAAGACGACGGTGTTCTTGTCGGTCGCCTCGACGCCGATGACGGGGCCCGTGGGGTTATCGGGCAGCATGACCAGGTCTTTGCGGGAGGTGCTAAGGGCGGCGAACTTCTTCCAGGAGAAGACGACGTCGTCGGCATCGATGGGGCGCTTGTTGAGGGGCGCCCTGTCCTCCCAGACGGCGTTCTGGCGGAGCTTAAGGACGAGCTTGGTGGGCTCGGGCTGCTCCCACTTCTCGGCGAGGTAGGGCTCGACTTCGCCCTTGGCGGGCACGCGGTTGCCGGGCTTGTACTTGGTCAGGCGCGGGTAGACCCAGGAGCCGACGACGTTGGCCGTGAAGGACGGCGAGGCAAGCGGGTCCAGGTTGGTGACGTCGGCGGTGGTGTAGCCGGCGTAGATGCCGCCAGGCACGGCCTGCGCGGTCGTGTCGGTGCGCTGCCAGAGGATGCTCTTTACTTCTTCCTGCTTCTGCTCGATGGTCTTGCCGCCGCTGTCGCCACCACCGTCGTCATCGCCGCCGCCGCAGCCGACCAGGCCGAGCGCGGCGACGCCGGCGGTACCGGCGGTGAGGCCGGCAAGCGCGCGCCTGCGGGAGATGCGTCGATTCCAGTAGTTGTCCCGTTCCATGTTGTCCCCCTCGATGTGTGACATTGGCCACGTTTCTCGATGGGCCGCGTTGTACACCCGATTCTTCAAACTGACAAGTCTCAAATTCACCGGGGAGTCATCGTTGGCTCATGTTTAACTGTTGCCGACGCACGTACGTTTGTGGCGAACAAGGCGGCCCTTAGATTCGCGAAACGGGAACGCACGGCACGGTTGTCCGGCACGTGGGCGCCTCCACGCGTGGCGCGCGGTGGCAGGGCACGACAATCCGGTATCGCGCGCGGCGATCGGGGGAGGAGCGCTCGGGCCTGGCGTTTCCTAGATGGCGCCTTCGTCGCGGAAGGCGGCGATGGCGGCGGCATCGAAACCAAGCTCGGCGAGGACCTCGGCGGTGTGCTCGCCGACGTCCGGGGCGTGCCCGGTGCCGCGCCGGGGCATGCCATCGATGTTCATGGGGTTGTTGATCACCCACTCCGCCGGGACGCCCGGGCCGGTGGGGCGGGAGATGATGCCGGATGCCTGTACCTGCGGATCATTCGGCAGGTCGCCCACCTCGGCGATGAGGACGACGGGGACGTTGTGGGCGCGGAAGGCGGCCATCCAATCGGCGGCGTCGCGTTCGAGGAAGAGGGCGCCGAGGACGTCGACGAGTTCGACGAGGTGGCCCATGCGGACGGTGGGGTCGGAAAAGCGCTCATCGGCGAGGAGGTCGGGGCGGCCGGCGGCGACGAAGAGGGCATCGAGCTCTTCCTGGGTGCGGACCATGTAGAGCCAGAGGAGGCGGCCATCCCGGGTGGGGAAGGGGCTGCGGTTGGGGCTCGCGCCGCGTTCGGCCTTGAGGGGGGAGAGGTCGGCGCCGGAGAAGGCGGCCTGGGCGTGGCAGGCGTTCGACCAGATGCCGTTGTGGAGGAGGCTGGTGTGGACGTGGCTGCCCTTGCCGGTGCGTTCGCGGCGCATGAGGGCGGTGACGATCATGGCGTACATGGTGACGGCGGTGGGGTGGTCGCCCATGCCGGGGGTGGAGCCGCCGGGAGGGGCCCCCTGCGCGCGAACGAGGTCCATCAGCCCGCTGCGGGCCCACCAGGTGACGGCGTCGAAGCCTTCGCGGCCGGCATCGGGTCCCGTCTCGCCATAGGCGGAGAGGGAGGCGTAGATCATGCGCGGGTTGATGGGGGCGAGCTGTTCGTAGGTGAGGCCGAAGCGTTCACGGGTAGGGGTGGGCTGGTTGGTGATGTAGACGTCGCATTCGCGCACGAGGCGCATGAGGATGTCGCGCCCGGCTTCGGTCTTGAGGTTCAGGGCGATACCGCGCTTGTTCCGGGCATCGAGCACCCAGGGGTAGTTGTGGTCGGCGCGGGGGCTGAGGGGGCTGGAGGTCATCATGCGGTAGGGGTCGCCGATACCGGGGGTTTCGACCTTAATCACGTCGGCGCCGAAATCGGCAAGCATGGTGCCGGCGACGGGCCCGGCAATCCAGGTGCCGACATCGAGCACTTTGAGGCCTTTGAACAGCAGTTCCTCCGAGTCAGCCATCGCACCCTCCATGGCGCGCGCGGCGCCGGGGGCGATTCTACGGGAGGGAGCACGGGGTGTGGAAAGCCCCCGCGGGATGCGGCGGCCAACGGCGTAGGCGGCCCGCAACGGTGGCGGCGGCTATACTCGGAGCACGCGCCCGTAGCTCAGCGGATAGAGCACCTGGCTTCGAACCAGGGTGTCGGGGGTTCGAGTCCCTCCGGGCGTACCACCTTTTCCCGGCTTGAAATGACGGTCCCCCGGCGGCGGACGTGTGTGCGTGCCGCTCAGCCGAAGCGAGTGAAGGTGCAGCCGGAATCGCGGGCGGCCCACACGAGGAACCGGCGCACAACCCCACCATCCGCCGCCTCCCGGCGCCCCGTGCGGGCACGATCCATCGCAGCACACGCCGGCCGTAATGGGGACGACCGGGTGGCCCGGTAGCGGCGGCCGAACGCACCGCGAACGCCCGGCCCGGCATCGATCGCAGCATCTTCGCAACAAACGGAAACGGCGGGTTACGAAGCCGGGTTACGCGTCCGGAGGCCGTCACTTCCGGGACTCCGGGGGCGATTGCCAGTTGTCAGTTCCCGGTTCCCAGGGGCTACCCCCGGGAGAAGCGCCCGGCCCGTTCCGGGACAGGTCTCCCCCGGGGTCGCCCCACTGGCCACCGGGAACCGGGAACTGGCAACTGACCTTGAAGGAGCACCAACCATGACGTTCGCACACCATCGCCGCCGGCTGATTGCCCTGGGGGCCGCCGGGATCCTGGCCATCGGGGCCGTGGGCGTGGTCTCCGCGCAGGCGGGCCCGGGCGAAGGCCGGGGCGGCATCGAACAGCGCGCGCTGAAGGGCGCGCTCAAGAACCTGTCCGAGATCTCGGGCGTGCCGGCCGAGACCTTCCGGCAGGGGTTGAAAGACGGCAAGAGCATCAACCAGGTGCTCATCGAGAACGGGAAGAACCCGGCCCAGGTGCAGCAGGCCGTGCTGGACGCCATCGAGGCGAAGCTGGACCAGGCGCTCGCCGAGGGGAAGATCACGCCCGAGCAGCACGACCGCGCGGTGGCGAAGGCCGAGGAGGCGATCCCGAACCTCTTCGAACGCACCCCGGACCCGGACCGGCAAGCGCGCCGCCAGCACGCGGGCGAGGTCGCGAAGGGGGTATTCGCCTCGGCGGCGCAGGCCATCGGCATCACGCCCGAGCAGCTGCGCGATGAGCTGAAGGCGAACGGCGGGTCCATCGCCAGCGTCGCGGCGGCGCACGGCAAGAGTGCCGATGCGGTCATCGCGGCGATGGTGGCGGACGCGAACGCGCACATCGATGCGGCAGTCGCGAACGGCACGCTGACGGCGGAGCAGGGCGTACAGGCGAAGGCGAAGGCCGCGGGGGCGATCGCGCGGCTGGTGAACAGCGAGGGCCGTCCGCACGGGCACGGGCGGTAGGCACGGGGCATCGAGAGCGAACGGGCCGGCGCGCTTGCCGGCCCGTTCGCGTGCGCGGCGGGCGCTTCGAACAGGAGGTCGCGGGCCGTACACTCTCGGGGTGTCCACGCCCATCCGGCGGCAGTACCTGGAGCTGAAGCAGCGCTTCCCCGAGACCATCCTCTTCTTCCGCCTCGGCGACTTCTACGAGACGTTCGACGACGACGCGAAGCTGGTGGCGGAGGAGCTGCACATCACGCTGACCTCGAAGCCGATGGGGAAGGACCTGCGCGTGCCGCTGGCGGGGGTGCCGCACCACAGCATCGATGGGCACATCGCGAAACTGGTGGCGCGCGGCTACCGGGTGGCGGTCTGCGAACAGCTGGCGGACCCGGCCGAGGTGAAGGGGCTCGTGCCGCGCGATGTTGTCCGCGTGGTGACGGCGGGGACGGTGACGCACGACGCATCGCTCGACCCGGCGGCGCCGAACTACCTGGCGGCGTATTGCGTGCGGCGCGATGGCGCGGCGGCGGCCCTGGCGGACATCACCACGGGCGAAGTGCGGATGGCGACGGGGGAGGAAGCGCTCCTGGAGCTGCTGCGAAGCGCGCCGGCGGAGCTGCTCTGCGAGGACGGCGAAGCACCGCCGGGCATCGCCGCGACGATGCGCGCGCGCCCGGCGCTGAGCGACCTCGCGGTGGAGACGGAGCTCGCGCGGCAGTTCGGCGACCAGGCACGGGCGGCGCTGGTGGGCACGGCGGCGGAAGCGGCCGCGCTGGCGCACGTGCTTTCGTACCTGCGCGAGACCTACGCGGCGGCGCTCGGGGCGTTGCAGCGCGTGCGCACGCTCGCGCCGGGTGGCGTGCTCACGGTCGACCAGCGGACGCTTCGAAACCTGGATGTGCTCGATGGCCCGGGCCGGCAGTCGTTGTTCGCGGTGCTGAACGGAACGCGCACGGCGATGGGCGCGCGCCTATTGCGGGCGTGGCTCACGCGGCCGCTGCGGGACCGCGAGGAGCTGGCGCGGCGGCACGATGCGCTCGCGTGGGCTGCGGCGCACCCCATCGAGCGGGAACAGTGCCAGGCCGTGCTGCGCGGCATCCCGGATATCGGGCGGCTCGCGGGCAAGGTGGGCGCGCGGTCGGCGGGGCCGCGGGATGTGCATGCGTTGCGGCTGGGGCTGCGCGGCGTGCTCGACCTCGGTGCGGTGCTCGCGCGCGGGGAGCCGCCGGAGCTGCTGAAGGAGGCGCTCTCGGGGCTGGCGGCCGCGGCCGATGCGCTGTTGACGATCGATGGCGCGCTCGATGAGGACCCGCCGGCCGTGTTCGACGAAGGCGGCGTCATCCGCCCGGGTTTCGGGCCAGAGATCGATTCGCTGCGGACGCTGGCGCGCGATGCCCGGGGCTTTCTGCTCGCGCTCGAACGGAGCGAACGGGAGCGGACGGGCATCCGTTCGCTGAAGGTCGGGCACAACCGGGTGTTCGGGTACTACATCGAGGTCTCGGCGGCGAACGCGGCGGCGGTGCCGGCGGACTACCAGCGGCGCCAGACGCTCGTCGGGGCCGAGCGGTACGTGACGGAGGAGCTGAAGGAGCACGAATCGCGGCTGGCGGGCGCTCGTGATCGGCTGGTCGAGCTGGAAAAGCAGGCGTTCGCGCAGCTGGTGGAATCGCTGGCGGCGAACCTGGCGCAGCTGCAGGCGGTGGCCGATGGGGTCGCGAACGCGGACCTCGCGCTCGCACTGGGGGGCCTGGCCTCGGAGCGAGGGTACGTGCGCCCGGTGTTCGTGGAGGACGGCGCGGCGGTGCGCATCACCGGGGGCCGGCACCCGGTGGTGGAGCAGGCGCTCGGGCCGGGGCGCTTCGTGCCGAACGACTGCGTGCTCGACCAGGAGTGCCAGGTGATGCTGCTGACGGGCCCGAACATGGCGGGCAAGTCGACGTTCCTGCGGCAGGTGGCGCTCATCGTGCTGATGGCGCAGGCGGGATGCTTCGTGCCGGCGGCGAGCGCGGAGCTGCCGCTGTTCGACCGCATCTTCACGCGCATCGGCGCGCAGGACGACCTGGCCGCGGGGCAATCGACGTTCATGGTCGAGATGGTGGAGACGGCGCAAATCCTCCACCAGGCGACGCCGCGGTCGCTGGTGGTGTTGGATGAAGTGGGCCGGGGGACGAGCACGTTCGATGGCATGGCGATCGCGCGGGCGGTGGTGGAGTTCCTGCACAACCGCAAGGAGGTGGCGGCGCGGACGCTGTTCGCGACGCACTACCACGAGTTGACGGCGCTGGCGGAGGTGCTGCCGCGGGTGTGGAACGCGCACGTGGCGGTGCGCGACGACGGTGGCGAGGTGGTCTTCGAACACCGCATCGTGCCGGGGCCGAGCGACCGCTCGTACGGCATCCACGTGGCGCGGCTGGCGGGGCTTCCGGGCGCGGTGGTGACCCGCGCGGAGCACCTCCTGGCCGAGCTCGAAGCGGGGCGCGACGGACGGCCCACGGTGGCGGCGGCCCTGCCCGGGGCGCCCGCGTTCCAGGCATCGTTCCTGGCGGGGCCTTCGCCGATGGAGGAGGCGGTACGCAAGCTGGACCCGGACGGCATGACGCCGATCGAGGCGATCCAGGCGCTGTATGAGCTGCGGGCGTTGCTGGGGCAGGGAGCGCCGCAGCGGTGAGCGGCGAACCGCAGGCGGCGCCGGCGTCCATCCGCGTGCTCGCGCCGGAGGTGGCGGCGCGCATCGCCGCGGGCGAGGTGATCGAACGGCCGGTGAGCGTGGTGCGGGAGCTGCTGGATAACGCCATCGACGCGGGGGCGCGGCGGATCGCGATCGAAGTCGAGGATGGCGGCATCGGGCTCATCCGGGTGACGGACGACGGCCGGGGAATCGTGCCGGACCAGGTGGAGATCGCCTTCGAACGGCACGCAACGAGCAAGATCGGGAGCCTGGGGGACCTCGGTTCGGTGCGCACCCTCGGCTTCCGGGGCGAGGCGCTGCCGTCCATCGCGGCGGCCGCCGATGTGGAGCTGGTGACGCGCGCGGCGAGCGAACCGGTGGGCGTGGCGGTGACGCTGGTGGATGCGCGGGTGGCGCGGCGGGCGGCCAAACCGGCGCCCGTGGGGACGAGTTTCGCGGTGCGGGAGCTGTTCGCGCGGCTGCCGGCGCGGCGGAAGTTCCTCGGGTCGGGGCCGGCGGAGACGCGCCAGGTGATCGTGCTCGTTTCGCACTATGCGCTGGCCTACCCGGGGATCGCCTTCGCGCTGGTGGCGAACGGGCGGCGCGCGCTCACGACGGCGGGCGATGGCGACCTGCGGCATGCCTTCGCGGCGGTGTACGGCGCGGAGAGCGGGGCCAGCATGCTCGCCGTGGACCACGAAGAAGAGGGCGTGCGTGTGACCGGACTCGCGGGCCCGCCGGCTTTGAACCGCGGCAACCGCGCGGCGATCTCGGTGTTCGTGAACGGGCGATGGGTACAGAGCCGCCCGCTGACCTTCGCAATCGTCGATGCGTACCAATCGCAGCTGCCGGTGGGGCGCCACCCGATGGCCGCCCTGCGCGTGGACCTGCCTTCGAGCGAGGTCGATGTGAACGTGCACCCGGCGAAGGCGGAAGTCCGGTTCCGGGACGAACGGGCGGTGGCGCGGGCGGTGCGGCACGCGGTCGGGGCGGCGCTGGAAGGCTCGCGGCCGGTGGCATGGGGTTGGGGTACGGCGCCCGAGGCGGAAGCTGATGCGCCCGGAGCGTTCGCACGGCCGGCCATGGGCGCGACGCTGCGGCAGCGGCTGGAGGCTCCCGCACCGGAGGCGCTGCGTGGCCCGGAGCCGGTGCAGCCGCGGCTGGCGTGGGCGCCGCCGGGGGAGGAAACGCCACGGTTGCCTTCGCCACCGCTGACCCAGCGGGAAGTGCTGCCGCTGCTGCGGGTGGTCGGGCAGATGAACGCGACGTACGTAGTCTGCGAAGGGCCGGACGGGATATACCTGCTGGACCAGCACGCGGCGCACGAGCGCGTGAACTACGACCGTATCGTGCGGCGGGAACGGACGGCCGCGGCGAGCCAGCCGCTGCTTGAGCCCGTGCTGGCGGAGCTGGATGCGGTGATGGCGGTGGTGATGGCGGAGAACCTCGCGCACCTGGAGGCGCTGGGGCTGGTGGTGGAACCGTTCGGCGATGGGGCGTGCCTGGTGCGGGCCGTGCCGGCGGGCATCGGTGGGGGCGATGTCGCCGGGGCGCTGCGGGCATTGCTGGAGCAGATCGCGCAGGAGCGGCGCGTGGCCGACCCGTTCGGGCGGGCAGCGGCGACGGTGGCGTGCCATGCGAGCGTGCGCGCGGGGATGGCGCTTTCGATGGAGGAGATGCGGCGGTTGGTGGAGGACCTGGAGCGCACGCCGAACCCGCGGACGTGCCCGCACGGGCGGCCGACGCTCATCCACCTGGGCACGGAGGCCATCGAGCGGCAGTTCGGACGGCGCTAGCCGGGGACGGACCAAAGGGCTCGACGGGGGTCCCCCGGGTGGCCCTTTGCAGTGCCGTGAGGCGGGCACAACGTGAGGGTGATAGATATGACAGGAACGTCCGCGGGGCCCGCGCAAGGCCGTGCGGCATTGGAGGATCTCCCCGCATGGCTGCACCGACTTCGATCAACGGCTCGTCCCTCGCCAGCGGCGACATCCCGGATGTGGCGACGCGGCTGGGGCTGACGCCGGACGAGCTGAAGCGCCTGAATTCGGCCGCGGACCTCATCAAGCTGCTGGCGGAACGGAACGTGAAGGTGCGGAGCGTGATGGACACGCTTCGCTACGAAGAGGAGCTGGAGACGCTGCAGGTGGAGCTCGTGCACCTGCAGCGGTGGATCCAGGCGCATCAGCTGCGGGTGGCGATCCTGTTCGAGGGACGCGACGCGGCGGGCAAGGGCGGCACCATCCGGCGCTTCACCGAGCACCTCAACCCGCGGGCGATGCGCGTTGTCGCGCTGCCGAAGCCAACGGAGGAGGAGCGCGGGCAGTGGTACTTCCAGCGGTACATCCGCCAACTGCCGAACCCGGGCGAGATCGTGTTCTTCGACCGCAGCTGGTACAACCGCGCGGTGGTGGAGCCGGTGAACGGCTTCTGCGCGCAGCCGGAGTACGACCGCTTCATGCAGCAGGTGACCGAGTACGAGCACATGCTGTACGAGGACGGGGTGACGGTGATCAAGTTCTGGTTCTCGATTTCGCGGGAGGAGCAGCTGCGGCGGTTCGAATCGCGGCGGCGGAACCCGCTGAAGCAGTGGAAACTGAGCCCGGTGGACGAGAAGGCGCAGGAGCTCTGGGACACGTACACCTGGTACAAGGAGCAGATGTTCAGCCGCACGCACACGTCGTTCGCGCCGTGGATCATCGTGCGGGCGGACAACAAGCGGGTGGCTCGCCTGGAGAGCATGCGCTACGCGCTGAACGTACTGCCCTATGAAGGGAAGGCGCAGGCGGGGGTGCGGCTGGCGCCGGACCCGAACGTGATCAGCCGCTTCCACCGGGGGATCATCAAGATCGACTAGTGGGCGCGCGGAAAGCGGCTGAATCCGGGCGCTTTCCGCGGACGGCCCATGGCTCGCAGAAGCGCATACATTGCGTAAACGGCGATGCACGCGTGGTACAACCGGCTCTGGGCCGGGGTGCGGGGGCGCGCCGGGCACACCTGGGGTTGTGGGGACGCATGGCGACGATCCGGAGAACGCTCCTCATCGAGGCGCCGGTGGGCGGTGTGTACGCGCTGGCGCGTTCGTTCGAGCAACTGCCGGCCTTCGTGCCCGGAGTGGCGGCGGGTTCGGGGGAGACCATGGAGGCACGGGTGCCCGCGGGCGGGAGGACGCTCGCCTGCCGTTTCCTGCTCGAGGAAGCGGTCGAGGGTGCGTCGCTGCGCTTCGCCAGCGAAGGCGAGGCGCCGGAACGCATCGAGGCGACCTTCGTACCCGTGCTGGGCGATGCCACCTGGTCGACCTGGACGCTGGAATTCCCGTGCCTCGATGCGAAGGAGGCCGCGCCCGCGCAGGCGGCGGTTTCGCGGGCGGTCTCGGACGCGCTCACGGCGTTCCGGGACGAGGCGGAGCGGCGGGCGCACGCGGCGCGGGGCGGCGCCTGAGGGTTATTCGAAGAGCCAGCGGCGTTTGCGCGGCATCGCGCCGTACTTCAGCCCGAACGACTTGAGGGCGACCGAGCGGATGTGTTCGACGGCTTCCTCGGCGGAATCGGTGACGAAGAGGCGGTCGACGTCGATCTGGTCGATGGTTTTCGACGCAACGAGTGTTTCGCGCATGAAGGCGAGGAACGGCTCCCAGAAGGAGCGGCCCATGAGGACGATGGGGAACTCCTTGATCTTGCCGGTCTGGATGAGGGTGGCGGTTTCGAAGATCTCGTCGAAGGTGCCGAGGCCGCCGGGGAGGACGACGAAGCCGAAGCTGTACTTCACGAGCATGACCTTGCGGATGAAGAAGTAGCGGAAGGTGACGACGCGGTCGAGGTAGGGGTTGGGGGCCTGCTCGTGGGGGAGGAGGATGTTGCAGCCGACGGAGGCGCCGCCGGCTTCCTTGGCGCCGCGATTGGCGGCTTCCATGATGCCCGGGCCGCCGCCCGTCATGACGGCGAAGCCGGCCCGCGCGAGCCCGGCGCCGGCATCGCGTGCCATGCCGTAGTAGGGGCTCCCTTCGGTCAGCCGGGCGGAGCCGAAGACGGTGACGGCGGGCCCGAGGAAGTGCAGGGCGCGGAGGCCGCGGAAGTATTCGGAGAAGACGCGAAGGGTGTGGCGGAGTTCGAAGCCGCGGCCCTGGGGCCCGTGAAGGTACTTCTGCTCCTGCCGCCCGCGCGCGGGTGATTCGGCCGGGGTGGTGGTGACCGGCGCCGTTTGCTGCATCGCCATGGGCGGAGTGTAGGCAGTCACGGCCGAAGGGGGCATCGGGGGGCGCCCGCGCGCGGCTGGACTCTTCCCCTCGCGCCCGTACCATCGCCCGAGATGCCGGACCCGTACGAAATCGACGCGCGCTACTACGACCTCGTCCACGACGGCCACGAGGCGGACATCGGGCTGTGGCAATCGTTCGCGCTGCGCACCGGCCGCCCGGTGCTGGAGGTGGGCTGCGGGAGCGGGCGCATCGCCGTGGAATTGGCGGCGGCGGGCGCTGAGGTGGTGGGCATCGACCCCTCGGCAGCGATGCTGGCGTTGGCCCGCGAACGGGCCGCGGGCGCGGGTGTGCGGCTGGACCTGCGGGAAGGCGGCCTGCCGGGGGCCGGGCTCGAAGGCGAACGGTACGGGTTCGTGCTGGTGCCGCAAGACGTGTTCCTGCACCTGGAGGATGGCGAAGCACAGATGGCGGCGCTGCGCGAACTGGCCGCGGCGATGGCGTTCGATGCGGTGCTGGCGATCGACCTGCCCGGGCCGGCGCAGTGGCTCGACCCCGCGAGCGATGGCCAGCCAGTGCTCGCCTGGCATGGGGAAACGGCCGGCGGCACGCCGCTCGACGTGTGGCACGTGAAGGAGGACGACCTCGCGGACCAGACGCGCTGGCTGCGGGTGACCTACGAGACGCTGGATGGCGATGGCGCGGTACGGCGGCAATCGACGGAGCACTGGCTGCGCTACGTGGGGCGCTTCGAGATCGAGTACCTGCTCGACCTGGGCGGTCTCGCGCTCGCCGATGTGTTCGGCGACTATGACCTCGGCCCGCTGACGAACGCGAGCGAACGGATGATCGTGACGGCCCGGAGGAAGCGAGGATGACCCCACGGGTGGTGTTGGATGCGATGGGCGGCGACCTCGCGCCGCAGGAGATTGTGGCGGGGGCGTTGATGGCGGCGGGCGGGCTGGATGTGGACCTCACGCTCGTAGGGCGGGCGGATGCGATCACGGCGGAGCTGAAAGGCACGACGGGCCTGCGCAGCATCCACGTCGTCGATGCGCCGGATGTCATCGAGATGGACGAGCACGCGACGGATTCGGTGCGGGCGAAGCCGGACGCATCCATCAATGTCGGCTTGCGGATGGTGAAGAGCGGCGCGGCGGACGCATTCGTCACAGCGGGGAACACGGGTGCGGCGATGGCGGCGGCGCTGCTCACGCTGGGGCGGGTGCGCGGCATCGGGCGGCCGGCGCTGGCCACGGTGTTCCCGACGCAGGAGGACGGCCAGACGATCTTCCTCGATGTGGGCGCGAACGCGGACTGCCGGCCGATCCACCTGCTGCAGTTCGGGTTCATGGGTTCGGCGTACATGGAGCGGATGTTCGGCGTGGCGCGGCCGCGGGTGGCGCTGCTCTCGATCGGGGAAGAGGCATCGAAGGGGAACCAGCTCGTCCTGGAAGTGCACCAGCTGCTGAAGAAGAGCCGCCTGAACTTCGTCGGCAACATCGAAGGGAAGGACATCAGCCGGGGGCACGCCGACGTGGTGGGGATGGACGGCTTCACGGGGAACGTGGTGCTGAAGACGGTCGAGGGGATGGCGGACCTGCTCTTCGGCGAGGTGCGGCGAGCGGTGGAATTGACGCCGTGGAACCGCGCGGCGGGGCTCGTGCTCTATTCGGAGCTGCGCAAGACGAAGCGGCGGCTGGACTACGCGGAGTATGGCGGCGCGCAGCTGCTCGGCGTCGATGGCGTGACGGTGATCGCGCACGGGCGGTCGAATGCGCGGGCGGTGTTCAGCGCGGTGCGGGCCGCGCGGGACGCCGTCCAGAACGGGGTGATGGACGTGATCCGGGAGGTGGCGGCGGAGATCCCGGCGAAGGCCGCGCGCGAGGGCACGGCCGCGGTTTCGGCCCCGGACGACGACGAGTAAGCCCCCAGGTCGCTATTCGGCGAGGAAGCGCTCCACCAGCTCGTTGAAGCGGGCGGCACGTTCGAAGTAGACGGAGTGGCCGGCGGCGGGCACGCGGGCGAGGCGGGCGTTGGGGAAGGCCGCGGCGGCAGCCTCGACGACGGGCGGAGGGATGACGATGTCCTCTTCGCCGGCGATGAAGAGGATCGGGAGCGTCATCTTCGCGGCGTCCTCGGTGGTGGGCGCGGCGACGCCGCTCATGAGCGCGGAGGCATCGCGCAGCGCCCGCGGCGGGTACGTCATGCCGGCGACCTGTTCGTAGAGGAAGTGGAGGGTTGGCTGCTCGCGGGCCATGGTCTCGCCGCAGGCGGGATGGACGCCCTCGGGTGGGGTGACGCGCTCCGCGGGCGGCCAGGGGATGGATGGCCCCTGGAGGCCGCCATGGGTATCGGCCATGACGAGGCGATGCACGCGCTCGGGCCAGTGCCAGGCGACACCGAGGCAGGACCAGCCGCCCATGGATTGCGCGACGAGGTGGGCACGTTCGATGCCGAGGGCGTCCATCAGGCAGCGCAGGTCATCGGGCAGGCCGCCCCAGTCCGCCGGACGGGCGGTGTCCTTCGAAAAGGCGAAGCTGCGATGGTCGAAGGTGACGCAGGTGTAACGGTCGCGGAAGTGGGGCACCTGTTGCCACCAGGAGAGGTGGTTGCCGCCGGCGCCGTGGGCGAAGACGATGACGGGCGCGCTGCCGAGGGCGGGGCCGTGGACTTCGTAATAGAGGTCGATGCCGTTGACGGGGGCGAAGGGCACGGGGGACTCCTCGGGCGGGAATGAGGCGGATTGTACGCCGGCGGGGCGGTCCCGGTGCGAACCGGGTGGGCGAAGGTGCGGGCGGGGTCGATAGCGCCATTTGCGGGAACCGCTTCCTGCGATAGGCGATCCCGGGTTCAATGAACAGGACAGCCTCGCGTGCGTGGGAAGCGCGCGCGAAGAACCGCCCGGCGTTTCGGACGAAGCGCGGGCCTGGAAAACCGAGGGGCACGACTTGGAAAGCACGCTGCATGCGACCGCGCTCTGGATGCACATCCTGGGTATCGCCCTGTTCGTGGGGCCGCAGTTCTTCCTTGCCTTCGCCTGGCCGGCGGCGGCGCGGGGGATGACGGACATGGCGGCGCGCACGGCGGCGGCGAAGACGCTCACGCGGCGCTTCGGCTACATCGGCGGAGCCGGCCTGGTGCTGATCCTCATCGCGGGGACGTACCTCATCGCCACGTGGCGGGACTACTACGCGCAGCCGGACGACATCGGCTTCAACAGCCTGCGCTACGGGGTGGTATTCAGCGCGAAGATGGGCGTACTGGCGGTGATGCTCGTGGTCGTGGGCCTTCACACGTTCAAGGTGGGGCCGGGGCTGGTGCGCGAAATGGAAGCGGAGGCGGCGGGAAACGGGAACCCGGAGGCGCTGCGCCGCGCGCGCATGATGTCGCGGGGGCTGAGTTCGCTCGGGCTGTTGCTGACGCTGGCGATCATGGTCATGGGCGCGCTGCTGACGACGACGACGTTCTCGATGCGGGAAGTCTAGGCAGCGGCTCCGGGATTCTCGCGACGACGATGATCTCGGGGGTTTCGGGCGCGAACGCGGAGCCATCCCGGCCGCCGTGCAGGGTGCTGGCGAAGCGGCCGGTATCGAGGACCTTAAGCGGCAACTCGCCCGCCAGTTCGCGGCATAAGCGGGTATCGCGGTCCGGAGGGCTGGGGATGTCGTGGAGGGCAGCGAGGCGCGAAGCGTGGAGTGAGCGCCGGGCGCGGGCGATTCTCCTATAAAAATGGCGCGTGCGACACGAATTAGCGACGAACGAGCAACAGACGAACCGGCCCGAAATGGGCAGAATGCGGGCGTGAGGGGAATGGGGGGTTCGCATGCCGTTTGAACGGCCCGTGCTCTCGGGCGACCGGATGGAGCGGCGTGAAGGCACGATGGTGCGATCGCGATCGCCGCTGGCGGCGATGCCGGTGGTGCTTTCGGGCGCGGAGGAGCGCTTCCTGGAGGAGCAGCAGCGGGTGCGCGCGGCCGCGGGGGCGCCGCCGTTGCGCTGGCTGCCGGCGTTAACGCGGGTGGCGCGCGGGCGCTGCGACCAGATGCCCATCGCGGGCCCGGTGCACTTCGCGGCGGGTGGCGAACGGAGCTACGTGCCGCTGCTGGAGGCGCTCGATGTGGACTTCCGGGCGGCGGGCGAGAACATCGCGGCGACGGCGGGCGAACGGCGCGCGGAGGACGACGTCGCGCGCATCGTGGAGCTGATGCTGGCGAACCCTTCGCAGCGGGCCAACCTGCTGGACCCGGGGTACACGGGGCTTGGCGTGGGCGTCGTCGAAGGCGGAGGAGCGCGGTATTGGACGGCCATTTTCGTGCGCAGTGAGGGCCGAATGGCCGGAGACCGTGGTGGACAGCGGCAGTAAACTCGTGGGTATTACGACTGCCGGGGTAGTAGCTCTCCATGAATTTCAACGACACTCCCGAGGAGTCCGCATTCCGCGCTGAGATTCGCGCCTTCATCGAGGCGGAAGCGCCGAAGAACACGCCGCGCAACGCGGAAGGATTCGCGGGCGGGAGCACGACGCGGGACTGGTTCAAGAAGCTGGCGGCGCGCCGCTGGATCGCGCCGGCGTGGCCGGTGGAATACGGCGGCGCCGGGATGAGCGTGATGCAGCAGTTCATCTACAACTCGGAGCTGGCGGAAGCGCGCGTACCGCGGCCGGGCGGCATCGCGACGGGGTTCGCGGGCCCGACGCTCATCGTCCATGGCACGGAGGAGCAGAAGCAGAAGTACCTGCCGGAGATCCTCGAGGGCGAAGTGAGCTGGTGCCAGGGCTATAGCGAGCCGGGCGCGGGTTCGGACCTGGCGGCGCTGCAAACGCGCGCGATCCGCGACGGCGATGACTTCGTGGTGAACGGCCAAAAGATCTGGACTTCGGGCGGGCACCGGGCGAAGTGGATGATCCTGCTCGCGCGGACGGACCCGGATGCGCCGAAACACCGGGGCATCACCTACTTCATTGTGGATATGAAGTCGCCGGGGCTGACGGTGCGGCCGCTGATCAACGCGGCCTACACGCACGAGTTCAACGAGGTGTTCTTCGAGGACGTGCGGGTGCCGGCGGCGAACATCATCGGCGAGGAGAACCGGGGCTGGTACCTCGCGCAGACGACGCTGAGCTTCGAGCGTTCGAACATCGGGTCGGCGGTGGGCGCGCGCCAGAACGTGGAGGACCTGATCAAGTTCGCGCGGGACCACCGGGCGGACGGCCAGAGCACGATCGATCACCTCTCGGGGGTGAAGACGGAACTGGTGGACCGGTACGTCGAGGCGGGCGTGGCGACGCTGATGAGCTACAAGATCGTCTCGATCCAGGCGAAGGAAGGGATCGCGCCGGGGCATGAGGCGAGCGTGGCGAAGCTGTACGGGACGGAGCTGAACCAGCGCATAAACCGCACGGGGATGCGCATGCTGGGGCTCTACGGGCAGCTTTCCGGGGAGAACGCGCCGATGCATGGGCGCATCCGCTACGGCTACCTGCGTTCGACGGCGAACACGATCGAGGGCGGGACGAGCGAGATCCAGCGGAACATCATCGCGACGCGGGGCCTGGGGCTGCCGCGCGCGTAGCGCGCGGAGAGAAAAGAGGAAAGAGGAAGGAGAAAAGGGGCGGGGGAATCCTTCCGCGGTGAAAGTGAGTGAGAGGCCCGGGCTTGTGCCCGGGCCTTTCTGTGGGGTGGGCCCGAGTGGGCGAGCGGATAACGGCGATGGCAGGTATAGTCGCTGACTGCAAATTGGGCGGGGCGGGAGCGGATGCCGCCGCCTGCGGACCACCATGTGAAAGGCGAAACCGTGGCCTACAACAAGCCAATCCCCGAGCCCGACCCGCTGGGCAAGCCGTTCTGGGACGGCGCCAAGGCCGGGAAGCTGATGCTCCCGCGCTGCGTCGATTGCAGCCGGGTGCACTGGTACCCGCGTCACATCTGCCCTAGCTGCCATTCGGACAACATCGAATGGGTCGAGGGCAGTGGCGAAGGGTACATCCACACCTTCGCGGTGCAGCACCGCGCCATGGGCGGCTGGGCGGAGGAAGCTCCCTTCGTGACCGCCTACATCGACCTCGTCGAGGGCGACCGGATGTTCACGGTGCTGCGCGGGGTCGACCCGAAGAACCCGGAGAGCATCAAGATCGGCGCGAAGGTGCGGGTCGAGTTCGAGGCCGCGACCGACGACGTGAGCATCGCGTTCTGGCGCGTGGCCGAGTAGGAGAGAGCAATGCCTGGAGAACTTTCGCGCGCGGCCGCCATCGTCGGTGCGGCCGAGGCCAATGAGATTGGCTATCCGAAGACGCCGAAGACCGCCCTTCAGCTCCACATGGAGGCGATCAAGAACGTCAGTAACCAGACGGGCATCCCGATTTCACGCATCAACGGCGTGTTCGGCGCGGGCTGGTCGTCGCAGATCGCGGAGCACCTTGGGCTCCACCCGGACTACATCGACACGACGGCCGTGGGCGGCTGCTCGTTCGAAATGCATGTGCACCACGCGCTGGCGGCGATTCACGCGGGCATCATCGATGTCGCGCTGGTGACGCACGGCGAAAACGGCTATTCGCAGCGGGCGACGGGCGGGCGCGGCACGGGCCGGGCGCGCGGTGGCGACCCGTGGGACCCGGGTTCGCTTTACAGCAACCCTTACGGCGTGACGGGCGCGCCTTCGAACTATTCGCACGCGCTGACGCGGCACATGCACCGCTATGGCACGACGCCGGAGGACTTCGCGGAGATCGCGGTGGTCACGCGGCAGTGGGCGACGCTGAACCCGCGCGCGGTGATGCATTCGAAGGAGACGCACCCCGAGGGCGGGCCGATCACGGTCGAGACGGTGCAGAAGTCGCGGATCATTTCGTGGCCGTTGACGCTCCTGCACGTCTGCCTGGTAACGGACTACGGCGGAGCGATCCTGATCACGAGCCCGGAGATCGCGAAGAGCCTGCCGACGAAGCCGGTGTGGATCGCGGGCGCGGGCGAAAACATGAGCCATTCGAACATGCTCGAAATGGGCGACTTCACGGCGACCTCGGCGGCGGCTTCGGCGGCGACGGCGTACCGCATGGCGGGGATGGGGCCGGAAGACATGGAAATGGCCATGATCTACGACTCGTTCACGGTGACGGCGGGGATCACGGCGGAGATGCTGGGGCTGGCGCCGAAGGGCGAGGGCTTCACGCTCTGGAAGAGCGGGAAGGCGGCGCCGGGCGGCAGCTTCCCGATCAACACCAATGGCGGTGGCCTTTCGTTCAACCACAGCGGCATGTACGGCATGCAGCTGCTGGTCGAGGCGTATCGCCAGCTCAGCGGCACGGCCGAGGACGGTGTCAACGGCATCGCTGGCAAGCAGACGAAGGCGCGCTCGTGCGTGGTGAACGGCACGGGCGGTTCGCTTTCGACCACGGGCACGCTGGTGCTCGTCGCGGACTAAGTTCGCGTTCGCGGACCTACCAGGCGGCGCTCCCTCCGGTTCGGAGGGGGCGCCGCTTTCGTTTACGGCTGCACGGAAGTCAGCTGAGGGCGTCCCAGAAGAAGCGCCCGAGCCAGATGCCCGTGGCGACGGCACCGAGCTGGAGGAGGAGCCAGTACCAGCGGGCGCGCGCGCTCATGTGTCATGCCCCAGGAGCAGGCGGTCTTTCGCGGCGGCGAACTCGTCGTCGGTCAGGGCCCCGGATTCGTGGAGGGAGGCGAGCCGTTCGAGCGCCGTGACGATGGTGTCGCCGGTGTAGGCCGTACCGGCGGCGGCGGCCGCCTCGACGGCATCGGCCATGGCCAGCGGGGAGCCGGGCGGGAACACGGGATGGAGCTCGAGGCGCGGGTCGCGGGCGGGTGCGGGCGGTGGCGGCTCCGTGGGCTCGTCCTCGGGGATTGGCGGGCTTTCGAAGGTGGCCCAGCTCGCCGCGGCGGGCGGGGGTGGCGTGGTGCGCTCGCTGGCGGTGGCGATGGGGCTTGCGAAGATGGCCGCAGGGTCGGCATCCGTGCGCTCGGGCGGGGGCCACGGGCTGGGTGTACCGGGCTCTTTCGCGACGGGCGCGGGCATCGGCGCGGGGCGGACATGCCTGGGGGCGACGGGCCCGGTGCTCGCGGCGCGCGGCAGGCGCACGCCCGGCAGCGCGGCCGCGATCACCGCACCGGCGCGCGTGGCCGGCGCCGGGCGCGCCGCGGGTGGATGCCCGAACGGCGACAGCGAACGGGCGATGGGGATGACGAAGATGAGCAGCGGTGCGCCGCCCATCACGCCGAAGAGGACGGCGCAGACGAGGAAGCCCATGTCCAGCCCGGCCGGGGCGCCCGCCGGGGGATCGACGCCGTACTGGAGGAAGTTATAGCCGAGGCTGAGGAAGAGGGCGGGCCAGGCGAGCGGCAGGAAGCCGGGGACATGCCGCGTGAGCGTGAGCCAGGCGTAGATGCCGAGGCAGATCACGCCGCCCCAGATGCCTGCAAACACGGCCGGACCGGTGCCATCGGGGCAGGGGCGCGCAGCGACAAAGGGTCCGCCGCTGGCGCAGCTGCCGCCGATGTCCATCACGCCGCGCATGCCCAGGAAGAGGAGCGTCAGCCCGGCCACGGCGCCGGCGAGCGACGCGAAGATGAGCACGGACCCCCAGAGCTGGTCACCGAGGCTTCGCGGCCGTCCGTTCGCGCTCACGGCGACACGGTAGGTGAGGAATGAGGAATGAGGAATGAGGAATGAGGAATGAGGAGATTTAGAGCGGGGTGCCGTCCTTGCGGAGGAGGGGGCCGGGTGTGGGGAAGCCGTCGCTGGCGATGCCCCGAGGTTGGAGGCGGTTTTCGCACCAGCGGTCGAGGGTGTCGCGTTCGGCGACGAACTCCATGCGGGGGACGGCGTAGCCGCAGGAGGTCTGGACACGTTCGACATCGACCAGGAAGGCCTGGCGCACGAAGGGGTGGACGTCGTCGCGGAAGGCTTCGCGATGGGGGGCGAATTCGGCGGCATCGAGGGCGAGCGCGCGGCCGCGGCCGTAGAGGCGGAGGATGCCGGTGGCCGTTTCGAAGCTGCAGAACATGACGGTGATGCGGCCGTTCGTCGCGGTGTGATTGGCCGTCTCGTTGCCGCTGCCGGGGTAGTCGAGCCAGCCCACGAGGTTCGGGCCAAGCACGCGGCAGAGGGCGCGGCCCTTGGGCGAGAGATTCACGGTGCCGTCCGGGCCATCGCCGGCGGTGGCGACGAAAAAGAGGTGCTGGCGTTCGATGAACGCGCGGCGGCCGGCGTCGATGGAGTCGTACCAGTCGGCCATGGCGGAGCCCCCGGGAGAGTGTGGTCCGGCGATTATGCGCGTTCGAAGCGATGTTTTCAGGAGCGGCGGCCGGCGGCCCGGTTCGTTCGATCGATGACCGCGGGCGAGTGGGCATGCGGGGCTGGTTCGACGCCGAGCAGCGGGCCGGCGGCGGGCCCGAGGATGCGCGCGGCGAGCCAGACGGCAGCGAGGGATGTCGCGAAGCCGGTGAGGAAGATGGCGTTCATGAGCTTCCAGTAGTCGTCCCGGACGCTGCTATCAGAGATGAAGGTCCCGGTGACGTAGCCGACGAAGAACGGCATGTGGACCAGGTAGATGGCAAACGCGTAGCGGCCCAGGCGGCCGAGGGGGTGCAGGAAGGCGAACTCCCGCCGCGGGAGGCCGGCGGAGATGGCGGCCAGGGCCGCGGGGATGGCGCAACAGCTGAAGAGGAAGACGACGACGCTGAAGTAGCTCACGGGGTAGGCGTGGTCGTGTTCGCCGCGGTAGAGATAGATGGCCATGAGCACGGCCATGGCGGCGAGGGCGGCGGGCGCGACGCGGCGGGCGACGGCGATGGGGTCGGCGAGCCGGCCTGCCCAAAGCCCGGCGACGGGGAAGGCGGCCCAGGCCAACGGGTTGCGGTAGGCCCAGGTGGCGAATTCGCCGTCGAGGCCGTGGCGGGCGATGGCCCACTGGTACCAGGCGACCGTGCCCAGGTTTGCGGCGAAGGCAGCAATGGCGGCCAGGCCGAGGGCCCGGGCGGAGCGCGCGCGGAAGGGATAGAGCGCCGCGTAGAACACGATCAGCACGAGCACGTAGTAGTACTGGCCGGAGATATCGAACCGGACGTAGCCGGCGAGGAGGTCGCGCGTGGGGGTGTCTTCGCGCCAGAGGCGGTAGGCGAGCACGGCGGTCATCCAGATGGCGACGGGAAGGCCGATGCGGAGGAGCTTGCGGTAGGCGAAGGCGGCGAGGCCGCGGTTCCGCTCGCGGGCGAGGAGGAAGCCGCTCATGAAGAGGAAGGCGGGGACCGCGGCGTGCGCGAAGAGGTGGATGACGTGCATCGCCACCTTGTGCCGGTTGGGGGTCACGTCCCAGGGGCGGAAGTAGGCGTGGAGGTAGACGACGAGGACGATGGCGAGGCCGCGCAACACATCCAATTCGGGGAGGCGGCGGGAGGGGATGGCGGCCGTGGACGAGGGTGGCACCGCTTCGATGGTGCCGCGCCGGGCGCGATCGGGCCAGCGCGGGATGTGGGCGCGGGAAAGGACAGGCCGGGTAAAGCGGCCACGGATAACTGCCCTCCGAGTGGCCAGGGCGAGGGAATCCCGCTCCCGGCGGCGTGCGTATCGTCACCAGCGCCCTGCAGGCCGTTGACCGAACAACTAACGAGGGAAGACGAAATGCGAGCAACGATGCGGCTGGCGGGCGCCGGCCTGGCAGCGCTTACGGTGGTGGTGGCGGCGGTGGGCGG
>JADLBC010000033.1 GCA_020847985.1 Dehalococcoidia bacterium | reverse complement strand
GAGCGCCAGCACCTTGGTGATCGCCGCCGTCAGCGTCGTCTTGCCGTGGTCCACGTGGCCGATCGTCCCCACGTTCACATGTGGCTTCGTTCGCTCGAATTTCGCCTTCGCCATCGCTTTACTGCCTCCGGGCTTTCTGGTGGACGTGGGGCCGGCGGCGCCATCGCCGCCGGGTTCGTTGCTTCTGGAGCCCTCATCCAGATTTGAACTGGAGACCTCGTTCTTACCAAGAACGCGCTCTGCCAACTGAGCTATGAGGGCGCTGGCTGCTAGCTGTGAGCTCCTGGCTCGATGACGGCCGCCCCGGCAGGCAGCCGGTGCGCGTGGAACGGGCTGACGGCTAGCAGGCCGTGTAGCCGGAATGTTGGTGGAGAGAGCAGGATTCGAACCTACGAAGCGCGTCGCGCGGCAGATTTACAGTCTGCTGCCATTAACCACTCGGCCATCTCTCCACGATGGCGGCCCCGCCGAGGCGGCGCCCTGCGCTGGAGCCCGAGAGGGGACTCGAACCCCTAACCGGCCGATTACAAATCGGCTGCGCTGCCATTTGCGCCACCCGGGCCCGGGTCCTCTCGTAGGCCAACACAAAAACGATCCGCCGGAGCGGATCAAGAGCTAAGTATGGAACCGCTTCCCCCCAATGGCAAGGCGACAGAACCCCCGCCCATTCCGTTCAGGTTCCACCCCGCCGCCGCCCCCGCAACCGCTTCTGCGATGCATCCGCACCCAGCACCGCCGGGATTGCGATCGCCGCCACCGCCAGCCCCACCGCCGTCGGCGGCGCATGCCCCAGCAGCTCCGCCAGCGGCCCCACGAACAGGAACCCCACCAGCAGCATCGCCTCGATCGCCACCGCCGCCAACAGCCCCCGGTTCGTCCCCCAGCCCAGCGCCCCCGGCCACAGCGTCGTGCTCCGGCACGCGAACGCGTTCGCCAGCTGCCCCAGCACCACCGCCGTGAACGCCGCTCCGCTCGCCCGCAGCAGCGCATCGCCGCCCGGGAACCCCTCGCCCGGGCGCCAGCCCGCCGCCAGCATCACCGCCACGAAGGCACCCATCTCCACCGCCGCCTCCACCGGCCCCAGCACCCCGAACACCCGCGTCAGCACCTTCCGGTCGATGAGGTGCCGCCCCGCCAGTGGATGCCGCACCGAACGCTCCGTCGGCTTCTCCGCCCCCAGCGCCAGCGCCGGCATCAGGTCCGTCCCGATATCAAGGCAGAGCACCTGCAGCACGCCGATCGCCAGCGGGAAGCGCCCGCCCGAAAGTGCCCACACCACGAACGGGGTCAGCTCCGCCACGTTGTCCGTCAGGTGGTACGTCAGGAAGCGCCGGATGTTCGCGAACGTCGCCCGCCCTTCCTCGATCGCCGCCACGATCGTCGCGAAGTTGTCATCCAGCAGCACCAGGTCCGCCGCCTCGCGCGCCACATCCGTCCCCGAACGTCCCATCGCCACGCCGATATCCGCCTCGTGCAGCGCCGGGCCGTCGTTCACCCCGTCGCCCGTCATCGCCACCACGTGTCCGCGCCCGCGCAACGCCCGCGCGATGCGCAGCTTGTCCTCGGGCGAAACCCGCGTCACCACCAGTCCGTCCCTGTCGGCGAGCGCCCCCAGCATCTGGTCGTCCGCCGGCAGGTCCGCCCCTTCGACCACCATCGATCCCGGCACGGCGAGCCCGACCTCCCGCGCGATCGCCAGCGCCGTCGCCGCGTGGTCGCCAGTCACCATCGCCACCCGCACGCCCGCTGCCCGGCACGCCGCGATCGCCGCCTTCGCTTCCGGACGCGGCGGATCCTCGAACGCCGCCAGCCCCAGCAATTCGAGCCCACGTTCCGCCTCGCCGGCCGTCTCCGGGTGGTCCGGCGCCGCCCGCCAAGCCACCGCCAGGACGCGCAGCCCGCGCTCCGCCAACCGTGCCACCGCCTCCGGCGCGCCCTCCACTCCCGTGCAAAGCGGCAGCATTCGCTCCGGCGCGCCCTTCACATAGACAGCCCGTCCCGTCGCCACCGCCATCCGCTTGCGCCCGGCATCAAAGGGAAACCGCGCCACCGCCGGTTCCGCTGCCTCCAGTGCATCGACATCGACGCCCATCCGCAGCCCGAGCACGTGCAGCGCCGCCTCCATCGGGTCTCCCCGCGGCTCCCACTGCCCGTTCACCCGCACCGCCCGCCCGGTCGATGCCCGGCACGCGGCCACCGCGAGCCGCTCCAGCGCCACCCGCGCCGCGCCCCCTGCGTCGATGCCACCCTCCGGGTCGTACCCGCGCGCCGCGATGGTCACCTCCCCGGCCGGCGTCCACGCCTCCACCACCGACATCTGGTTCAGGGTCAGCGTCCCCGTCTTGTCCGTGCACACGAACGTCGCCGAACCGAGCGTTTCCACCGCTTCCAGCCGCCGCACGAGCGCGTTCCGCCGAGCCATCCGCTGCGCCCCGATCGCCAGCGAAAGCGTCACCGTCGGCAACAGCCCCTCCGGCACCAGCGCCACCGTCACCCCGATCGCGAACAAGAACCCATCGCGCTCCGACGTCCCCACCAGCAGCGCGATCGCGAAGAAGAACACCCCGACCCCCAGCGACACCCCCGCGACGATGCGCACCACCCGGTTCAGTTCGCGCGCGAGCGGCGTCGGCTGCCGTCGCGTGCCCGTCGTCAGCTGCGCGATCCCCGCGATCCGGGTGCGCGAACCCGTCGCCGTCACCACGCCGGCGCCTTCCCCAGATGTCACGAAGGTGCCCGCGAAGGCATCCTCCCCCGCCGCCGGCGTCACGGGCACGCTCTCGCCCGTCATCGCCGAGGAGTCGATCGCCAGCGCGTGCGCCTCCACGATGCGCAGGTCCGCCGAGATCCGGTCACCCGCCGCCAGCCGCACGAGGTCGCCCCGCACCAGTTCCGCCGCATCGCATTCGAAGGCCTGGCCGTCGCGCACCACGGTCACCCGCCGGGGCAGCAGCGCGCGCAGTTCGTGCGCCGCGCGCTCCGCCCGGTGCTCTTGCGCGAAAGCGAACACCCCGTTTATTACCACCACCGCGAAGATCGCGATCCCCAGTTGGGGCATCCCCGCCACGATCGCCAGCGCGCCCGCCGCCCACAGGAACGCCGCGAAGAAGTGCGTCATCTGCGCACCGAGGTGCCGCCACGCCGCGACCGTGGCTGGCGGCGGCAACTCGTTCGGCCCTTCCGCCGCCAGCCGCGCCCGCGCTTCTTCCGCCCTCAGTCCGCGTGCTGCTTCCGGGGTCATCGAACCCACCGTACTCGCCCGTTTCGCCCCCGTTCAGTCCGCCCGGGGCCCTCGCTCGTGTCCGTGCGGCCCTGCGGCCCGTCAGGTCTGGCCGTTCGGCGGTGCATTGACTCGGGGTGGAGACTGACGATGGAGCCTCAGCCAGAAGAGATCCCTGAGGAGTAGCCATGGACAGGAAGGTCGGAGTCGTTACCGGGGCCGGCGGCGATATCGGCATCGCCGTTTGCCAGGAGCTCGCCCGCCGCGGCGTCGGCGTGATGTGCGTCGATCGCACCGAGGATTACGCCGAGCGCGCGGCCAACGCCATTCGTGCCCTCGGCGGCATTGCCGAGACGGCCATCGCCGATGTCTCCATCGAAGGCGACGTCGCCGGCTACGCGAGCCGCTGCCGCGATATCTGGGGCGAAGCCAACTTCTTCCTCAACCTCGCCGGCATCGAAGGCGCCCAGGCCCCCCTCATGAGCTATCCCACCGATATGTGGGACCGCGTGATGAACGTCAATCTCCGCAGCATGTTCCTCGGCCTCAAGGCGATGTTCCCGCTGCTCCATCACGCCGATACCCCCCGCATCGTGAACATGGCGTCCACCGGCGGCCTCACCGCCACGCCCATGCTCGCCGCCTACGGCGCCAGCAAGCACGCCGTCATCGGCCTCACGAAGACGGCCGCGATCGAGTTCGCCCGCTACGGCATCGCCGTCAACGCCCTCTGCCCCGGCCCCGTCGAAGGCACCATGATGGGCCGCATCCAGCAGGGCGAAGGTGGCCAGGCCTACCAGCGCTACGAGACCACCACGCCCCAGTGGCGCTATGGCAAGCCCCTCGAAGTGGCCCAGCTCGCCGCCTTCCTCCTGCTCGATTGCCCCATGTACATGACCGGCCAGGCCATCGGCCTCGATGGCGGCCTGACCGCCGCCTGAATCCCAAACCCGCCGAAGGGGGTGTCACCATGAGCCTCGCGCGTCCCGTTCGCGTCGGTTCCTACGACCTGCTGCAAGACTTCGAAAACACGAAGGCCAGCGTTCGCGTCTTCCGCATTCGCGCCGAAGAGCACGCCGTCAACCGCCACGTGCACGCGAAGTCGAACCAGATCTACATCTGCCTCCACGGCCGCGCCCTCATCGAGATCGACGGCGTATTCACCCCGCTCGAGCCCTACGGCTGCATCTCCGTCCCGGTCGGCGCCTACCACAGCGCCCAGCCCGCCGGCGATGAAGAGGTGGTCCTCATGAACATCTCTACCCCACCCCTCGGGCCCGACGACCAGGCCCCCGCCGGTCCCGCACCCTCCCGCAACGACCTCACCCTCCCCAGCGACGGCGGCGACATCGACGACTGAGGCCGCGCACACGCGGAGGGGCGGCCATCCCGGCCGCCCCTTTCGCATGCCCCGAGATCCGATGCTTACCGGCCTGCCAGGGCTTAGAGTGCAGCCACGATGAGCGACCAGCCCAAGACCGCCTTGAGCGACGATGAACTTGCCAGGCGCCGGGTCGCAGCACAGGAAATTGAATGGCTCCGCGACGTCGAGGCCGCCGCGCGACATCTGGATCATTTGCTCAGCGATGGCGCGCCGGGGCTACCGCGGCCCACAGAACTACTGAGGCAATTGGATGCCCGGCTGCATTCCCTGTCCGGCAGTCTCGGCCAGCATCAAACGGCGCGCCAACGCCCACGGCAGACCACCTCAGATCGCTGGTCGGCCGAGCGCCTTCGCGCTTACGTCTGCATCGACGAGACGGGGCTGTCGAAGGGAAACGATCCGGTCGCGCCGTACTTCGCGACGGCCGCAGTGATCATAAGGGCCGAAGAGATGCCTCTGATCGATGCGGCTGTGAACGGGTGGCAGCGCAAGCACTTCGGCCGCGAGCGCTACATACACGAGCTCGACGTGCGGAAGGGAACCGGCGCGTTCCACTTCGATGGCGACCGTAGTCGCCGCGACGCCGCATTGAGGGAGCTAGCGGACATGCTTCGCGACCTGCCGTTCTATGTCACCTGTGTCGTCATCGACAAGGATCGCTTCCGCGCCGCTCACCCTACCAGCATCGTGGATGGAGTGCTGCCCACACGCCTGTACCCGCTGGCCGTTCACATGATGCTCGAACGCGTAGTGCATTGCCTTTGGAATCTCGGCGATCGCAAGGGCGACCTTGAGGCGGAAGGCGTCGGCGAAGTGGAAGATGCCCACCTCCAACGTGCCGTCGCCAATCTCAAGCTCACAGGTACCCGGTTTCAATCCGAACGTTGGTTTCGATACCAACTCGCGGACCATGTGACCTTCCACGGCAAGGTACACAATCGAGCCGGGCTCCAACTGGCGGATTGGGTGGTAAAGCCCTGCGCGGATGCGGCCCGTGCGGCACGCACTCCCGCTCTCCGCACCCCTGAGAACACTGTCGGCCATGCCATGTGGGAAGTTGTGCGGGAACACCTCTGGGATGGGGAACAGGCCAGAAAGGACACGTTCGGGCTCAAGGTCTATCCCGGCTTGTCACCAGAGGAGCGCCTTTGGCTGTTCCCCGAGGCCGATATCTGGAGCCTCGCGGACTGGGAGCCTAAGAAAGCTCAAGGGCCCCGGGAGAATGCCTCCCGAGACCCTTGATCGCCGACCTGCCAGATGGACAGATCCTTAGGACTGTGACGATATCAGGCATCCGCTCCGAGTTCCATCTACTCCTCGGAGTCGAATCGCCCGCGCAGCCTGCATGTCCATGACCACGTCAGAAGGAATCCCCCTACGGCGCCGTCGCCCCCTCCCGCTCCGTCCGCGCGTACTTCTTCACCGGCGTGAGCACGATCGGCTCCATTTCCGGCGCATCGTACGAACGGCGCACCTGTGCCGCCGGCGGCTCGCCGTACGCCGTCGAACGCTGCTTCGGCGTCCGCCCGATGCCGCGAATGATCTCGTCCATCCGCTCCGGCGGCAGCTCCTGCCCGTGCTGTGTCCCCGCCGCCCGCGTGATGCTTTCGTTCATCAGCGTCCCGCCGAGGTCGTTGCAGCCCGCCTGCAGGCACGCCTTCACCCCTTCCACGCCCATCTTCACCCACGAAACCTGGATGTTCGGGATGTGCGGGTGCAGCACCAGTCGCGCCACCGCGTGCATCAGCACCGCCTCCCGGAATGTCGGCCCCTTGCGAGCCCGCCCCTTGAGGTAGATCGGCGCCTCCATGTGCACGAACGGCAACGGCACGAACTCCGTGATCCCCCCCGTGCGCTGCTGCAGCTCCCGCAGCGTGATCATGTGCCGCGCCCAGCTCTCCGGCCCGTCGACATGCCCGTACATGATCGTCGAGGTCGTCTTGAAGCCCACCCGGTGCGCCTCTTCGATCACCTGCACCCATTGGCTCGCCGTTATCTTGTCCGGGCAGAGCGTCGCGCGCACGCCATCGTCCAGCACCTCGGCCGCCGTCCCCGGGAGCGTGCCCAGGCCCGCCGCCTTCAGCTGCACCAGGAACTCCCGCAGGCTCACCCCGAGCGTCTCCGCTCCCTGCCAGACCTCCAGCGGCGAGAACGCGTGCACGTGCATGTCCGGCAGCGCCTCCTTCACCGCGTTCGCGATCGCCAGGTACGTCTCGCCCGTGTATTCGGGGTGGATGCCGCCCTGCATGCACACCTCCGTCGCGCCGCGCGCCCACGCCTCGCGCGCCCGCCGCACGATTTCCTCCGTCCCCAGGTCATAGGGCTGCCCGCGCAGGTTCTCGCTTAGCTTTCCCTTCGAAAACGCGCAGAACTGGCACTTGAAGTAGCAGATGTTCGTGTAGTTGATGTTCCGGTTCACGACGTACGTCACCGTGTCGCCGTTCACCTGCCGGCGCAGCCGGTCCGCCGCCTCGCACACCGCGAAGAAGTCCTCGCCGCGCGCCCGGAACAGCCTCGCGACTTCGCTCTCGCGCAGGTCCTCGCCCGCTTCCGCCCGCGAAATGAGCCCGCGCACGTCCGCCGAAACGTGCTCCCGCGCCCGCGGCTCGTGGGGCGTCAGCACATCCTCGTACCCCGCCGGGATGGCCGTCAGTTCCCCGGGCGACCATTCCTCCGTGCGCGCGAACCCCTCGCCATCAATCGCACGGATCACCGGCGTCCGCAGCGCCGCATCCAGCCAGCGGTCGCCGTCGCGCGCGTACGCCGGGTAGATCGCGAGCCGCTCCGTGAGCACCTTCCCACACGCCGCCGTGTTCGCGCGAAGCTCCTCGAGGTGCGGCCAGGGCGCCTCCGGGTTCACGTGGTCCGGCGTCACCGGCGAAACCCCGCCCCAGTCGTTCAGCCCCGCCGCGATCAGCCGCGGGTAGAGGTCGTAGCTCAGGTTCGGCGGCGCCTGGATGTTCATCTCCGCCCCGAACACCACCCGCGCGAGCGCGATCGTCCACAGCAGGTCGTCCAGGTCCGGCTCCGGCGCGTTCGCCATCTTCGTATCCGGCTTCGCCCGGAAGTTCTGGACGATGATCTCCTGGATGTGCCCGAACTCCAGGTGCAGCGCCCGCAGCGCCAGGAACGCGTCCACCCGCTCCGCGCGCGTCTCCCCGATGCCGATGAGCACGCCCGACGTGAATGGCACCCCAAGCTCGCCCGCGTGCCGCATCGTTTCCAGCCGCACTTTCGGCCGCTTATCCGGCGACCCGTGATGGACCTGCCCCTTCTGGTGCAGGCGGTCGCTCGCGCTCTCCAGCATGATCCCCTGCGAAACCGTCACCCGGCGCAGCGCCGCGATCTCCTCGCGCGTCATCACTCCCGGGTTCGCGTGCGGCAGCAGCCCGGTCTCCTTTAGCACCAGTTCCGCCATTGCCGTCAGGTACGAAATCGTCGTTTCGTGGCCCAGCTCGGCGAGTTCCTGCTTCGCCACCTTGTAGCGAAGCTCCGGCTTGTCGCCCAGCGTGAACAGCGCCTCCTGGCACCCCGCCGCCGCCCCCGCCCGCGCGATCGCCAGCACTTCCTCCGGCGTCAGGTAGGCGCGCTGCCCCGGCCGCGGCGGCTTCGCGAATGTGCAGTAGTGGCACACGTCCCGGCAGAGCTGCGTCAGCGGGATGAACACCTTCCGCGAGTACGAGACCACGTTCGCGTGCGCCCCATCGCGCATCGCCGAGGCCGTTTCCAGCAGCGGCTCCAGCCCCGCGTGTGCCGCGAGATGGTGCGCCTCCTCGGCCGTCGGCAGCCGCCCTTCGCGGGCCGCCGAAAGAATCCCCCGGGTGCGGAAGTCCATGGCTTACCTCCGCGCGCCCGTCATCCGGGATGGGTAAGTTCAGTTCTTGTATCTACCCTGTCGCGTTCGTATCATATCGCAACCGACCCCGAGGGGAACCCATGCCGCGCAAACTGAAATGCCCCATTGCCGCCACCCTCGACGTCGTTGGCGATCGTTGGACACTCCTCATCATCCGCGACGTCCTCCGCGGCCATACCCGCTTCTCCGACCTCCGCGAAACCGTCGAGGGCATCCCCCCGGCCATCCTTTCCGACCGCCTCAAGCTCCTCGAACGCGAGCGCATCATCCAGCGCCGCCAGTACACCGACCGCCCGCCGCGCTTCGAATACCACCTCACCGGCAAAGGCCACGAACTCGGCGTCGTCGTCGGCGCCCTCGCCGCCTGGGGCGAAAAGCACTCCGAGCACGACCTCCAGCTTGTCGATAACGAATGTGGCCACGGCGTCTCGCTCGTCTACCACTGCCCGACCTGCGCCCGGCCCGCGCCGCGCAGCCGCGTCCGCTTCGTCAGCGCCTGACTATCCCCGCAGGCGCGCAAATCCCCAGCCCAGGAGCGCGCACGCGCCACCAGCCACCAGCCCGCCCACGAGCACCGGCGCCACGAACTCGCTCATCGCTGCCCCGGAAGCCATCTGCGCGTACTTCACCAGTGCCACGTTCCCCGCGAATCCGATCGCGAAGCCCCACATGGCCCACTGCGCGTCCCGCGGCGATTGCCCCACCCCCAGCTCTTCGAGCACTCCCTGGAGCGGCCCTTTCGGCTCCTCCGCCGTCGCGCGGCGGCTGGCCTCTTCCTCCAGCGCCGCGATCAGCTCATCGACCAGCTCCTCGGGGATGTCATCGAGCAGCCGCTCGTATTGCGCCGTTTCGTCGTCGTTGAGTTCGAACCCACCCGGCACGGCCACCGGCGCCCGGCCCGGTGCGCTTGCCGCACGCGGTCCCGGCACGTAGGCCGCCGCCGGCGATGCCCCGTGCGGCGCGCACTGCTGGCAGCGGTCCATCCCCCGCGACCACTCGTCGAAGGCAAGCCCGCGCCCGCACCGTCCGCATCGTGCCCGCACAAGGGCGTCTTCCACGTCAGTGCTCCGTCGGAGGCGTGCCCTCGGTCGGGGGCGTCGGGTTCGGGGTCGGCGTCGAAGTCGGGGTTGGCGTCGCCGTCGCGGTCGAAGTAGCCGTCGCCGTCGCCGTTGCGGTGGTCGTGGGCGTGCTCGTGGCCGATGCCGTCGCGGTCGCGCTGGGCGCCGGCGTCGGTGTCGAAGCCGGCGTCGTCGGCGTGCGCGTCGGCGTCCCCGGCCGCGGCGTGTTCGTGGGGTTCGTCTGCGCGACCGAGGTCGGCGTCACCGTGCGTGTCCCCGTCACCGTTGCCGTCACCGTGGGCGTCGTCTCATCGGCGAACTTGCCCTGCTGGTCCTGCGCCGCCAGCACCTGGTTCGAAGGCGTGTCCAGCAGTTCCAGCCCCGCCCCCGCGCCCTGCAACTGCGAAAGCAGCTCCGGCAGCCGCGACGCCGCACTCTGCCCCGGCGCCGCCGGTGTCGCCACCGCCCCCTCCGGCGCATACCCAAGGCACGCGCTCCCCGCGACCGCGACCATCGCGAGTGCCGGCAGAGCCAACAGGCGGCGTGCGTTCTTCATGTCCCCGAGGGTAGGCGCGCCGTTCCCGCCGGCACATCGGGAGCCCGCCCATAGGGGACGGGGTGAAGCGCGTAAGGGACCCCGGGGACACCCCACTACGTTCTTGTCTCCGCCTCGAGCCTCGAGCCTCGAGCCTCGTTTACCTCCCGGGGTAGCTCACCCCCAGCCCCGCTTGCGCGTCCGATTGGATGCCGTACTGCGGGATCGGGTAACGCAGGCCGTTCCCGGCGAGACGCTCCATCCCCGCGATCGCCCGCGGCAGGTATTTCGGCGGCATCGCCATCAAGAGCTCGTCATCGAGCACCCCGCCGTACCGCCGCTCCGCGAAGCACGGGATCGCGAGGCTCGGCTCGCCCGTCGTCAGCGCCCGCCCCCACGAATCCGCGCACGCCGACTCCCCGACGACGCTCCATTCGAACTTCTTGTACCCGGACCACTGCAGCCCGTTGATGAGGATGATCATCTGCCCCGGCGTCGCGTAGACCAGGCACACGTCCGGCGGGTCCAGCCGGCCCGAGGTCAGCGGCGAAACGGCCATTGCCTCGAACTGGCCGTGTGGCACCACATCCATCGCCGCCTGGTGCGCCGCCGAATCCTCCAGCGTCTCGAACCACACGCCCTTCATCGATTGCCCGGAGAGCCACTGCTCATCCTGCGGCCGCAAGCCGATGACGGCGCCGCATTGTGCCCCCGCCAGGTCCTCGTTCGTGATGCCCACGGTCCAGCCCAGGCGCGCCGCCTGTGCCACCACCTGGTCCGTCGTGTGCTTCGCCGAAGGCCGCCGGATCTTCGGGATCGCCTCCATCTCCGCTTTCGTGCGAAAGAGCTTCATCCCGATGGGCGTCGTCTTCAGCCGCAACAGGCGGTTGAGCCCGCCCACCAGCGCCTCCCAGTCGTACTGCTCCGGCTCCTCGCTGATCACCTCATCGAGCCCGATCGTTGTCATGGCCTGCCTCCCCGTGCGTTGCCCCGGACGATACGCCGAAACCGCGCGCCCCGGTGTCACGCGCCAACGGCTGTCGCGCGAATCAGGCATCATCGTTTGCGATGCATCCCCGCGTGCTATTGGCCGCCACCGTGCTGCTCACCGGCTGTGCCGCGCCCGCGCGCGCGCCCATCGCCGATCCCACGGCCACGAGCCCGCTGCCGCCGTCATCGGCCACGGTCATCGCCACGCCGTCCCCGGCCATCGCCACGCCGCCGGCCGCCACGGGATCGCGCCCGCCGGCCAGCACCGCCACGGTCGTGGCCACGCCGCCCGCCGCGCAGCTCCCGGCCTGCCAGTGGGCCACCGCCACCCGCGTCGTCGATGGCGACACCATCGTCGTGACCATCAACGGCGCCGAGGATCGCGTCCGCTACATCGGCGTCGATACCCCGGAAACGGTCGCTCCGGGCGAGCCCGTGCAGCCCTTCGGCCCCGAGGCCAGCGCCCTCAACCGCGCCCTCGTCCAAGGCAAGCAGGTCTGCCTCGAAAAGGACATCACCAACCGCGACCGCTACGGCCGCCTCCTCCGCTACGCCTGGCTCGCCGATGGCAGGCTCGTGAACGAAGAGCTCCTGCTCGCCGGCCTGGCCACCGTCGTCACCTACCCCCCGGATGTGAAGTACGTCGAATCCCGCTACCTCCCCGCGCAGCGCGCCGCGCGCGAAGCCGGGCGAGGCATCTGGGCGGGCTCCGCCTTCGCACCCATCGCCACGGCCACGCGCGCCGCTGTCAACGGCCTGTTCGCGACGCCCGCCCCCGCCGCGGCCCCCGCCTGCTACCGCCCCGGCGCCAACGGCTGCGATTGCCGCCACTTCGCCACGCATGCCGCCGCCCAGGCCTTCCACGACACCTTCGACCCCAGGGACGACAACCGCCTCGACGCCGACAACGACGGCCTCGCCTGCGAAACGCTCCCCTGAAATGGAAAAGGCCCCCCGTGGGGAGCCCCTTCGCGACATCCAGCCCGCGACCTGGCCTAGGTCCCTTCCTGCCACGACGTGAGGTAGCGCTGCTGCTCCTCCGTCAGGTAGTCGATGCGCACGTTCATCGCGTGCAGCTTCAGCCGCGCGATCTCCTTGTCGACTTCGTCCGGCAGTTCGTACACCGTCTTTTCGAGCTTGCCGTGCTGCGTTGCGATCCACTCCGCGCCGAGCGCCTGGTTCGCGAACGACATATCCATGACGGCCGCCGGGTGGCCCTCCGCCGCCGCCAGGTTCACCAGCCGCCCTTCGCCCAGCAGGAACAGCTTGCGGCCGTCCCCCATGCGGTACTCCTCGACGTTGTTGCGAATGCGCCGGCGGCCCTCGCTCAGCGCCGCGAGCGCCTTGAGATTGATTTCGGCGTCGAAGTGGCCGCTGTTGGCCATCATCGCGCCGTCCTTCATCGCCTCGATGTGCGCCCGGTCGATCACGTTCACATCGCCCGTGAGCGTCACGAAGATGTCGCCCTCGGCAGCGGCGTCGGCCATCGGCATCACCCGGAAGCCATCCATGACGGCCTCCAGCGCCTTCACCGGGTCCACTTCCGTGACCACGACCTGCGCCCCGAGCCCGCGCGCCCGGCTCGCCACGCCACGGCCGCACCAGCCATACCCGGCCACCACCACCGTCTTCCCCGCGATGAGCACGTTCGTCGCCCGGATGATGCCGTCCATCGTCGATTGGCCCGTGCCGTAACGGTTGTCGAAGAGGTGCTTCGTGTCCGATTCGTTGATCGCCACGATCGGGTACGCCAGCGCGCCGTCCGCAGCCATCGCCCGCAGGCGGATGACGCCCGTCGTCGTCTCCTCCGTGCCGCCCTGGACGCCCGGCAGCAGGTCGCGCCGGTCCTTGTGCAGCACCGCGACCACGTCCGCGCCGTCGTCCATGGTCAGCTGCGGGCCGTGCTCGAGCGCCTGGTGGATGTGCCGGTAGTAGGTCGCGTTGTCCTCGCCGTGGATGGCGAACACCGGGATGCCATATTCGTGCACGAGCGCGGCCGCCACATCATCCTGCGTCGAAAGCGGATTGCTGGCGCACACGCGCAGGTCCGCCCCGGCGTCCCGCAGCGTGATCGCGAGGTTCGCCGTCTCCGTCGTCACGTGCAGGCACGACGTCATGCGGATGCCCTTCAGCGGCTTCTCCCGCCCGAACCGCTCGCGGATGAGCCGCAACACCGGCATCTCCCGCTCCGCCCATTCGATGCGCCGGATCCCTTCGTTGGCCAGCGACGGGTTCGCGATATCCGATGGCACAGTCATGAGGTTTCCCTTTCCCGCGGCACCCTTCGCCGCGCACCCAAAGCGCTAGGCCCGGTGATGATTGAGCGGCCCGCCCCGGCGGCGCCGTCAGTGTGAGAGCGTTACGAAGGCTCCATCGTACTTCCGCCCGCGGATAGCCGCCCGCGCGCGCCGCATCATGCTCCCCAGCCCCGAGGGATCGCGCCGCTGCGCGCTCGCCTCCACCAGCTGGCACACCTCACGGTAGCCCAGCCGCTCATACGCCGAAACCGCCGGCAGGTTCTTCGGGTCCACCGTCAGCACCACGTATTCGCAGAACTCCAGCAGCGCCGCCGTCACCGCGCTCGTCGCCGCCGTCGCGAACCCCCGTCCCCGGTACGAAGGGTGCGTGAACACGTTCCCGACCACGGCCACGCCCTCCAGCCGCGAGACCACGTGCGTCCCCGCCACCGCCACCAGCCGCCCGTCCGTCACCACCCCGCGGTACATCCCCGCGTCGATGTGCTCCGGCACGTAGTAGCTCGGCCCGCCCTCGGAGCCATACAGCGCGTTCACCCGGCGGATGTCCACGCCCCCGAGCGCGACCACGTGCGGCCCCGTCATCACCCGGAACTCGTCCTTCGTCACCGCCATGCGAATCATCGGCTGCTGGCTCGCGAGCCGGTATACGTTCTGGAGAGCGTCCAGGTGCTGCGGCTGGCACGTTGCGTACGTGTGTGCCGGCCCCGGGTGAATCGTCAGCACCGCCGCGATTGCGTCCGCGTCGCCCATCACGAACGTCGCCTCGCCGAGCCCGCCGCGGCTGTGCAACACCAGCCCCGATCCCGTGTCCCCCCGCGACCAGTACCAGCTTGTCCGTTCGAACAACCCCGGCTCAAGCTGCCCCAGGGCGTAGGCGCTGTATTCGATGCGCGGCCGCAGCAGGGCACGAATCTGGTCACGGTCGGAGATGCGCCGCACCACGTAGTCGTAGTGCGTTCGCGCCCCCCCGTGCCACCGCGCCTCGCGTTCGGCCATGCCTACTCCCCGGCCTCGAAGTGCGTCAGCCGCCGGAATTCACCGTAGCGCGCCTCCACTTCCGCCCGCGTGAGCGTCAGCAGCCGCGACGGACCGAATCCCTCGACATCGAACGACGCCACCGTCGACCCGTAAATCACCGCCTTGCGAATCTCCGCCGGCGTGATCGCGGGCACGCTGTCCAGGTAGCCCAGGAAGCCCCCCGCGAAGGCATCGCCCGCGCCCGTCGGGTCCACCACCTCTTCCAGCGGGTAGCCCGGCGCCACGAAGTAGTCGCTTTCGCTCACGAACGCCGCGCCGTATTCGCCCAGCTTCACGATCACGCCTTTCGGCCCGCCCGCGAGCAGCGCCCGCGCCGCCTTCGCGATGCTGGGCGTCCCCGCGATTTCGCGCGCTTCGCTCTCATTCACCGTTACGAAGTCGGCCGCTCCCATGGTTTCCCGTAGCTCGCCGGGCATGCCATCGATATAGAACTTGATCGTGTCCACCATCGTCGCCTTCGCGCCCGGCAATGCCCCCATGAGCACGCGCTGCATGAGCGGGTCCCCCGCCGCGAGGAACGCCGTCGTCGAATCCTCCCAGCCCGCCGGGAGTTCCGGACGCCAGGCAGCGTTCACCCCAAGCTCCGTGTAGAGCGTGTCACGCGTGTTGAGGTCGTAGTGGTAGCGGCCGCCCCAGCGGCTCGTGCGCGGCCCCTCGACCGTCAGCCCGCCGAGGTCCAACCTCGCCACCGATTCCAGCGTGCGCCGGTGATGCGCCGGGAAGTCCTCACCCACGGCCGCCAGCAGCCGCACGTCCGTGAAGAGCGCCGCCGCCATCGCCGCGCACGTCGCCGAACCCCCGAGCGAATCCTCCACCTTCGCGAACGGCGTCTCGATCTCGTCGATCGCGACCCACCCCGCCACCAAAAGCGTCATTCCACTTCTCCCAACCGCCGCCGCAGGATGGGCGCCAGCCGCGCCCGCGCGCCGGCCCCGATTGCGCCGGGTTCTGTCACCAGCGCCGCATCCAGCGCGGTTGTCGAAGGGCACCCGCTCACATCCGGCAGCGCCCGCGCCAGGTGGCGAACGGCCTCACGGCTCGTCTCCACGTTCTTGCGAAGCACCGCGAACACCGTCGCCGCATCGACCGCGTCGTGCCCGGCGTGCCACGCATCGTAATCCGTCACCGCCGCGAGCATGGCATAGGGCAGCTCGGCCTCCCGCGCGAGCTTCGCCTCCGGCAGCGCCGTCATCCCCACGATGCTCGCCCCCCACTGGCGGTACAGCTCGCTCTCCGCGCGCGTCCCGAAGGCCGGGCCTTCCATCACGATGTACGTCCCGCCGTCGTGCACCGTCGCGCCGGCCGCCCGCGCCGCGGCGATGGCGCCCTGCCGCATCGGCTCCGAGAACGGCTCCGCGAAGCCCGCATGCGCGACCACGCCATCGCCGAAGAAGGTCGAGGGCCGGTTCGCACGCGTCCGGTCGATGAGCTGGTCCGGCGCCACCATGTCGCCCGGGCGAAAGTCCTCCCGCAGGCTGCCCACGGCCGAGATCGCCAGCACCCGCCGCACGCCGAGCCACTTCAGCGCCCAGAAGTTCGCCCGCTGCGGCAGCTCCGAGGGAAGCAGCGTGTGCCCCCGCCCGTGCCGCGCCAGGAACGCCACCCGCGCCCCCTCCAGCGTGCCGACCCGCACATGGTCCGAAGGTGTCCCGAACGGCGTCTCCACCGCCACTTCCTCAACGTCCGAAAGCCCGGGCATCTCGTAGAAGCCCGAGCCGCCCATCACGGCAAGGTCAATCGGACGGGTCACGCGCGCGTTCCGGCGGAGGGTATGCCGCAGTCTATCGTTTCCGCGCCCTTATCGCTGCGCCAACGCCTTTGTGATCGAAGCCTCGAACGGCGGCCGCAAAACCCCCCGCTCCGTCACGAACGCGGCGATGAGCTCCGCCGGGGTCACATCGAAGGCCGGGTTGTACGCCTCCCCGCCGGGCGGCGCCCATCGCGCATCGCCGAAGCCGCCCACTTCCTCCGCCGCCCGGAACTCGATCGGGATGCCGCCGCCGTCCGCGCAGGCCGGGTCGAAGGTCGTCAACGGCGCCGCGATGACGAACGGCACGCCATGCCGCGCGGCCACCGCCGCCAGCCCATACGTGCCCACCTTGTTCGCCGCATCCCCGTTCGCCGCGATCCGGTCCGCACCCGTCACCACGTACGCCACGCGCCCGGACGCGATCAGCGAAGCCGCCGCAGTGTCCGGGAGCAGCGTCGCGGGGATGCCCGCCCGCGTCAGCTCCCACATCGTCAGCCGCGCGCCCTGCAGCAGCGGCCGCGTCTCCGTCGCGTAGCAGCGCGCCAACCGTCCCTGTTCGAACGCGACCCGCACCACGCCCAATGCCGTGCCGATGCCCGCCGTCGCGAGTCCGCCCGCGTTGCAATGCGTCAGTACCGCGCTCCCGGGCGCGATGAGTGCCGCGCCGTGCTCGCCGATGGCGCGGTCCTCGGCCGCCCGCTGCGCCGCGAAGGCCCCCGCGAACGCCCAGAGCACCCCCGCGCGCTGCTCCTCACCCTCGGCCAGGGCCGCCGCGAGCGCCTTCCGCGTCACCGTCGCGAGGTCCACCGCCGTCGGCCGCGTCGCGATGATCTCGTCAGCGGCCGCCTCCAGCTCCGCGTTCGAAGTCCCGCGCGTGCTCGCCGCGATCGCCAGCGCCGCCGCCCCCGCGAGCCCGAGCAGGGGTGCCCCGCGCACGCGCAGCATCCGGATCGCCTCGCAGATCCCCGCGACATCCCGCAGTGCGAGCCACCGCTCCTCGTGCGGCAGCGCCGTCTGGTCCAGCAGGGTCACGCCCCGCGCCGGCTCCAGTCGCATGGGCAGCAGATCATCCACGCGCTCAGTCTAGCGGCCCGGCCCCGGACACGAAGAGAGGGCGCACCGGCGCCCCCTCGTCCTCATGCGGCGTTGCGAGGTCACCGCCCCGAGGCCGACCGTACCGACCGTTCCAGCGCCTCCAGGTCATCGCCCAGGCGGTTGCGCGTTTGCACCTCCAGCGTGCCGATGACATCCGTGACGTGCTGCTGGAGCGTCGTCTTGATCCCGCTCACAAGCTCCTGCCCCGACCGTGTCAGTTCCAGGCGCACGGCCCTCCGGTCATCCAGGTCGCGCCGCCGCGTGATGTGCCCCGCCCGCTCCAGCCGGTCCAATACACCGGTCACGGTCTGCGATTGCTGCGAAAGGTAGTCGGCCACCAGGTGCGGTTGGGGACGGTCGAACGAATCGACCGCGAGCAACGTCACCGCCTGGATAAACGTGACGTTGTGATCGCGGCCCAGTCGCTGGTCGAGCTCGCGGACGATCGCATTCGTCGTCCGGTAAAGCCCGGTGACGAGGGCGAGTTCCGGTTTGGTGACAGCGTTCATTATCAACCGATCGTAGCACTCACCCTTCCGGGAGGGCGTCAAGACGTTCATTCGTATACGGAAATGAAAGCGGATGACGACCGGGTTCCAACGTTCGCTGCACCACCGCGATTATGGATTCCCGCGCACGGATTGGGCGTGTTGCACAGCCGTGTCCGCAAGTGTGCACGCCGTTGCACGCCGAATGAATCCTCCGGCTCGGACCGATTTTTCACGAACTAACTTCGCGCTCTCTTACCCGTATTGGAGCACGCTGTAGACCGCGTACTCGCTCAGCTTGCCGCGACCATCCAGCCCCGTCAGCTCGATCGCGAACCCCGCCCCCGCCACCGTGCCGCCCACCAGCTCCACCAGCTTCGCCGCCGCCCGCGCTGTCCCGCCCGTCGCGAGCAGGTCATCGACGATGTAGGCCCGCTGCGCCGGCCGCAGCGCATCGGCGTGGATATCGAGCTGGCTCTCGCCATACTCCAGCGCGTATTCCAGCGACATCCGCGCCGCGGGCAGCTTGCCCGGTTTGCGCACGGGCACGAACGGCAACCCCAGGCTCACGGCCAGCGGCGCCCCGAAGATGAACCCCCGCGACTCGATCCCCACGATCGCCTCCGCCTCCCGCGCCCGCGCATCCCGCTCCAGCGCCGCGAGCACGGCCGCGAACGCCGCGCCATCGCCCAGCAAAGGCGTGATATCCCGGAAGAGGATCCCCGGCACCGGGAAATCGGCAATGTCACGAACAAACCGCTTCAGGTCCATCGCCCGCATTCTAGCGCCCGTTCCCCTTTTCTCTTTTCCCATTTCTCTTCACACTTGCCCCACCTTCGCCGGCCCACGCCGGCGCCCGGGAGTCTTCCATATGCCACTGGTCATCGGCCTCACCGGCTCCATCGCCGCCGGCAAGTCCACCGTCGCGCAGATCCTCGTCGAAAACGGCGCCGTCCACTGCGACGCCGACAAGCTCGTGCACCGCCTCTACGACCCCGGCACCCCCGGCTTCGACAAGGTCGTCGCCCACTTCGGACAGGAAGTCGTCGGCCCCGATGGCTATATCGACCGCAAGATCCTCGGCGCGAAAGTCTTCGGCAAACCCGACGAGATGGCCGCCCTCACCCGCGCCATGGGCAATATCAACGACGCCATCAAGAAGGAAATCGAAGGCTGGCGCGAAACCCTCGGCGCCAACGACCTCGCCGTCATGGAAGCCGTCAACCTGCTCGAGCCCGGCTACTGCATGTGGTGCGACCAGGTCTGGCTCATCGGCGTCGATGACGAGATCGCCGTCCAGCGCCTCATCGAATTCCGCGCCATGACCGAGGCCGAAGCCAACCAGCGCGTCAAGGCCATGGTCCCCCTTGCCGTCCGCGCCCCCGGCGCCGACTTCGTCCACAAGAACAACGGCACCCCCGAGGAGCTTCGCGCCACCATCCAGGCCGAGATCGACCGCATTCGCGGCCTCCACGCCGAAGGCACCCTCCCCGAAGCCGTCTCCCACGCCTGGTGGCCGAAGTTCATCGAAGAACGCAAAGCCGCCGCCGAAAAAGCAGCCGCCGAAAAGGCCGCCGCCGAAAAACCCTCCTAAATCACGCGGGGGGCGCCACGCGCCCCCCGGTTCTCCCTCCTCGTCCGATGGCCAACCTCAACACCCGGGGTAGGCCACTCCGGGGGCGGAAGCCCCACGCGGGGCAGCCCCCCGCCTCGAGCCTCGAACCTCGAACCTCGAACCCCTTCCTCCTTCCTCTTTTCTCTTTTCTCTCTCTCACCCCCCCGCGAGCTTCACCTTCAACCCCATCGCCTCCAGCGCTGCCGCCAGCCGCTCGCGGTGGTCCCCCTGGACGAGCAGCGTGCGCCCTTCGCGCGAACCGCCCGTCCCCATTTGCTGCTTCAGCTTCTTGAGCAGCGCGTCCAGCTCCGCATCCGATCCCGGCAGGCCCGTGATCGCCGTCGCCGTTTTCCCCCCTCGCCCCGTGCGGTCGCGAAAGAGCCGCACGATGCCGTCATCCGGGATGGCCGGACCCGCGCCCTTCGCCGCCTGCGGCGCGCGCCCTTTTGGCGGCTCTGGCGGCCGGATGCGCCCCGCGCTCGTCCCATCCGTCGAATACACCAGCCGCGAATTGTCGTTCCCTGCCATGCCGCCACTCTACCATCGCTCCCCCGGCGTATAGTCGGCCCCGCCACCTCACCCTCCCGGGAGCACCATGGACCTCGCGCCCGCCTTCGCCGAAGCCCTCGACATCTTCGTCCGCTACCTCCAAATCGATACCTCGAACCCGCCCGGCAACGAAAAGCCCGCCGCCCGCTTCCTCGGTTCGCTGCTCGAACGAGAAGGCATCGCGTGCGAATACATCGAGACCCAGCCCAACCGCGAAGTGCTCGTCGCCCGCCTCACCGGCGATGGCTCGAAGCGCCCGATCATGCTCTGCAACCACACCGACGTCGTCCCCGTCGAGGAGCAGTACTGGGACATGCCCGCCTTCGAGGGCATCGTCCGCGATGGCCGCGTCTACGGCCGCGGCGCCGTCGATATGAAGGGCTGCGGCGTCATGCAGCTCATGGCCTTCCTCCTCCTCCACCGCAACCGCGTCCCCCTGGCGCGCGACGTCGTCTTCTGCGCCGTCCCCGATGAGGAGGCCGGCAGCACCTGGGGCATGAAGTGGCTCTGCGACAACCGCCCCGACATCTGCGATGTCGAGTTCGAACTGAGCGAAGGCGGCGGCGGCGCCGACCGCTTCGCCGGCGAAGACGTCAAGCTCTTCAACATCGCCACGAACGAAAAGACCATCTGCTGGCTTCAGCTCACCGCCGTCGGCACCCCCGGCCACGGCAGCCGCATCCACCACGACAACTCCCTCGTGCACCTCATGCGCGCCCTCCTCCGCCTCGAGGATTGGGACCGCGGCATCACCTTCACCCCCGATACCACCGCCTACATCGACCGCCTGGCCGAGGCCGGCCTCATCCCCCCGCGCAGTGAGAAGGACGCCCTCGAAGCCCAGATCGCCCGCGGCGGCGAACTCCAGGCCGCCTTCATGAACACCCTGAACATCACCGAGTTCCGCAGCGGCATCAAGACAAACGTCGTCCCCGCGAAGAGCTGGGCCGCCATCGATTGCCGCCTCCTCCCCGGCCAGGACCCGCACGATTGGCTCCGCCAGGTCCGCGAAGTCGTCGCCGACGACCGCATCACCGTCGATTTCTACCGTCGCGGCGAAGTCGAACCCGCCGCCGTGCCGTGGGATACCGAGCTCTTCCACACCATCCGCGCCGTCCTCACCGAGGCCATGGAAGACGCCGTCGTCGTCCCCTCGATGACCATCGGCGCCACCGACAACCGCTTCCTGCGCGCCCGGGGCATCCCCGCCTACGGCTTCATCCCCTGCCTCATGAGCGGCGCCGAGCGCGCCGGCTTCCACGGCAACAACGAATTCCTCACCATCGACAACCTCAACATGGGCGTCGAGCTGATGTACGAAATCGTCCGCCGCATCGCTTCCTGAGTCCGCTCACGAAGAAGGGGCAGCCGGCTGGCTGCCCCTTCCTGCTGGTGGCCGTTTCCGGCGCTACTTCTTGCGCGAAACCGCCGTTGCCGTCGCGCCCGCACCGAGCGCCGCCGCGCCGAGCACCGCGAGCAGCGCCCAGCTCGTGTCCGCGCCGCCTTCCGTGCCCGAACCCGTCGTCGGCGGCTTCGGCGTCGAAGTCGCGGCGGCCGTGCCGCTCGGGGCCGCCGTCGGCGTTGCCGCCGCGCCGCCCACCGTCAGGTTCAGCTCGGTGAGCTTGTAGTTCGCCCACTGGCCCGTCTGTGCGGCCTGCGCGCCGTTCACGAAGAACGTCACGGTCGCCCCGTCGGTGCCGCAGCCCGCGTTCGCGCCATCGGCCGCCGGCACGTCTACGACGTACCGGGACTGGCCCGCTTCGATGAACACGGCCGCCGAACCGCAGTTCGTCGCGCCGACCTTCGCCTGGATCGACGCGCCCGTTGCCGCCGGCGCGCCGTTCACCGTCACCGATCCCGCGAACCGCGACGGCGGGTTAGGCGGCGCCTGCGCGAACGCAATCGCGCTCAGTGCGATCGCACCCGTGGCGGCCAGCGCCACCACCGGCATGCGAATCCAGGATGCTGTCATTCGGTTACTCCTCATTGCTGTATTACCCCTGTGCCACGGTCCATACGATAGACCCTGTCGCGTTCGTTGCAATCCAGTACGCCTGGCCCTTCGAGAATGTGCTGAAGTCGTTCGCCCCAGGCACCCCCTCCGAACCCGGGAAGAACGCTTCCCACTTCTGCGAACCGCCGTTCCAGCGGAACACCGCCGTCACCGACGAGTACACGTTGTTCGTCGCCGCGTTGTCCGGCGTCTCGATGCCCTTGAGCGCGTTCGCCACGCCCATTCCATCGGTCCCATTCCACGCCACCAGGCTCCAGCGGAACGTCAGTGTGTAGCTGATCGTCGCGCCCTGGTAGGTGAACTTCGCCTGCGTGCCGACCGCGCTCGAACCCAGCGGTCCTACGACCACCACGTCCACCGTGCCCGTGCCCGCCGGCGCCGTCACCGTGATCGACGTGTTGCTCGTCACCGTGAGCGACGTGCCCGCGGTCCCGCCGAAGGTCACGCTCGTCGCGCCGAGGAAGCCCGTGCCCGAGATCGTGACCACCGTGCCGCTCGCACCCGATGTCGGGCTCAGGCTCGTGATCGAAGGCACCGTCGCCCCGTACGTGAATTTCGCGCCGGCCGCCACCGCGCTCTGGCCCAGCGGCGTCGTCACGAGCACGTCGGCCGTGCCCGCCGTGCCCGCCGGCGTGGTCACCGTCAGCGACGTGTCGCTCGCGACCGCGAGGGCCGTCCCGGCGATGCCCCCGAAGGTCACCGTCGTAGCGCCCGTGAAGCCGGTGCCCGTCAGCGTCACCACCGTGCCGCCCGTGGTGGGCCCGCCACCGGGAGTCACCGCCGTCACCGCCGGCACGCTCGCATAGGTGAACTTCGCCACCGACGACGTCACGCTCGTGCCACCCGTCGCCGTCACAATCACGTCAACCGGTCCCGCGGTCGCGCGCGCCGGCGTCGTCACCTGCAACGAAGTGGCCGTGACGTTCGTGATATTCGTGCCGGCAACGCCGCCGAACAGCACCTGCGTCGTCCCGGTGAAGCCGGTCCCCGAGACCGTGACCACCGTGCCCCCGGCCAATGGGCCGGCCACGGGCGAAACCGAGGTCACCACCGGCAGCGTCGAGGCCACGTACGTGTACTTCGAAGCCGCCGTCTGCACGTTCGGGCCCGAAGGCGTCGTCACCTGCACATCGACCAGCCCCGCCGCGTGCGCCGGGGTCGTCACCTGCAGCGAAGTGGCCGTCACATTCGAGATGCTCGTCCCGGGCGAACCGCCGAACGTCACGCCCGTCGCACCCAGGAGGTCCGTCCCCGTGATCGTGACGACCGTGCCGCCCGACGTGGTCCCGCTCGTGGGCGAAACCGCCGTAATCACCGGCGCCGGCGCCAGCGTGTACGTATAGGTCGTACCCGCTCCCGCGACACTCGTGCCGCCCGGCGTCGTCACCGTTACCGTCACCGCCCCGGCGGCATGCGCCGGCGCCGTGACACTCAGGAGGTTGTCGTTCTGCACCGTGATCGAAGTCGCTGGCGTGCCACCGAAGGAGACCGAGCTCGTGTTCAGCAGCCCGGTGCCCGTGATGGCCACCGTCGTGCCCCCGCTCGTCGATCCCGTCACCGGCGAAAGCGTCGAGACCACCGGCTGCGCGACATAGGTGAAGTTCACCGCCGCCGTGCTCGTCTCCGCCGTGTTGTTCGTCACGGTCACCTGCACCGCGCCGGCAGAGGCGCCCGCGGGCGTGGTCGCGCTGATCGTCGTGTCATTGACGACGTTGCAACTCGCCGCCGAGGTGGCGCCGAACTTCACCGCCGGGCACGGCACGCCGGGCGTCACGTTCGTGAACCCGGACCCGCTGATCGTCACGGTCGTCCCGCCCGCCACCGGCCCCATAAGCGGGGATACCGATATCACCGTCGGAGCCGCCGCCAGCGCCGGCGAGGCACCCGCCCCAACCAGCGCGGTCACGACCGCCGCAAGCGCCACCAGGCGCATGAGCACGGTTCGTGGAACCGCGACTTGTTTTCCTGGCATATCGCCTTCTCCTGTTTCGCATGGCTTTGTGCGCACGCCTTCCACCTCCCCCTGGCGGGCCGGCGGTGGCGTTCCGTACACGCTCACTCCACGTTCTCAGCGCCGGGGCTTGGGGTCCCCTTCAAACGCACCACACTCTGTTACAGGACCGTCAAATTCGCCAACGCTTTACAAGTTCCATACACAAGCGTGCGCGATCCGCCCCGGACACGTCCCATCATGGCAAACCGCGCCACTCCCGGCGCGGTTCGTCCCTGTTAGGAATTCGCAAGCACTGTCAAGGTTTCCTGCCTTCGCCCTCGCGCGCGCGCCCTCCATACTGCGGCGATGGAGCCTCTCCTTCTCGAAATCACCGAGGCCGATGGCGGCTGGGCCCTCGTCTACGGCGACCGCCATCCCTCCGTGGAACGCTTCGCGAACCGCGCCGCCGCCATCGAACGCGCCCGCTTCGTCGCCCGCGCCGCCGCCGTTGTCGCCCAGATCCGCATCCGCGCTCCCGGCCAGGCCGACGTCTCGGAGTGGATTCACCCGCTGCGAACGGGCCTCCACCAGACCACCTGACCCGCCCGGAGTTCTCCCATGCCCGATGGCGTCCTGCTGCTGCACGCCTTCCCGCTCGACCACACCATGTGGGAGCCCCAGGCCGAAGCCTTCCGCGGCGCCTGCACCGTCGTCGCGCCGGACTTCCCTGGCTTCGGCGAATCCCCCGCTCCCGCGCTCCCGCCGACCATCGATAGCGCCGCCGGCGCCGCCGCCGAGGCCATGACCCGCGCCGGCATCGATCGCGCTGTCGTGTGCGGCCTCTCCATGGGCGGCTATGTCGCGCTCGCGTTCCTTCGCCGCTATCCGGCGCGCGTGCGCGGCCTCGTGCTCGCCAACACCCGCGCCGACGCCGATGACGAGGCCGCCCGCGAACGCCGCGCCGCGCTCGCCGCTCGCCTTCGCAGCGAAGGCAACATCCTCGCCGAGAACCCGCCGCCGCTGCTCGGCGAGGCCGCCCCGCCCGCGCTCCTCGCCCGCGTGAAGGGCATCATCGCCCGCCAGGCGCCGGAATCCATCGCGCGCGCCGCCGAGGCCATGGCCGCCCGCCCCAACGCCCTCGGCGACCTTCCGAACATCAGCGTCCCCACGCTCGTCATCACATCGGCGGGCGATACGCTCATCCCGCCCGCGGTCACGCAGTCGACGCTCGCGGGCATCCCCGGGGCACGGTTCGAAATCATCCCCGGCGCCGGCCACCTCTCGAACCTCGAAGCTCCCGAGGCGTTCAACGCCCTCCTGCGCGACCATATTCGCGGCTGCGGCTGACCGCGCGCCGCGCGCCCGCGCCTAGTGCGGCACCCCGAAGAGCTGCCATCCCGGGCGGTTCGCTCCCGGGCCCAGGTGGTCGCGAAGCAGCCCGCGACCGTGCGGTACCAGCAGCGCCTTCTCGATCGCCCACTTCGAAAGCCCCTGCACGGCCTCCATGCGCTCCATCTCCGGCAGCGTGAAGAAGCCCACGTCCTTGATCTCGTCGCCGTCGCACTTCGGTTCGCCGCCCACAAGCTCGAGCCGGAACACGACGTACATGTTGGTGCTCCCGGGACCGCCGAGCAGGTGCCGGAACGCCAGCACATCGCGCACCACCGCCGTCACGCCCGCCTCTTCCAGCACTTCGCGCTCCACCGCCTCGGCCAGCGGCTCATCGTGCTCCACATACCCGCCCGGGATCTGCCACGAACCCGCGAACGGCTGCCAGCCACGCTGCACCAGCAGCGCCCGGTCGTCCTGCAGCACCACCCCGGCGCAGCCGATGGAGAACTCCCCGAAGTGGATGAAGCCGCAGCCATCGGCCGGGCAAGCCGACCGTTCGCGGCCTCCATCGAACTTCGTCGTGAGGGGCGCGGCGCACTTCGGGCAGTAGTTCATGATCGTCATGGCGCCGCAGTCTACACGCCGCCGCCCGCTCCATGCGCCGCCACCGCCTTCGCGATGCGCTCCAGCCCCTCCCGCAGCTGCGAACGCGGCGTCCCGAAGTTCAGCCGCACGAACCCGGACCCGGGCTCGCCGAACGTCCGCCCGTCGTTCAGCGACACCCGCGCATTCCCGAGGATCCACCCGGCGGCATCGCCACCCGGCGCCCCGATCGCGTTGCAGTCGATCCAGGCCAGGTAGGTCGCCTCCGGCGGCGCCATCCGCAGGGCCGGCATCTCCTCGCGCACGAACGCCGTCACGAAGTCGCGGTTCGCCGTCAGGTACGCCTGCAGCTCCGCGAGCCAGTCATCGCAATCGCGGTAGGCGGCCGTCATCGCCGCGTACCCCATGATGTTCACGGCACCCACGAGGCCGCCCTTGCCGCCTTCGAACGCCGCCCGCAGCTCCGGGTTCGTCACTACCGCCAGCGATGCCTTCATCCCCGCCAGGTTGAACGTCTTGCTCGGCGCCATCAGCGTGATCGTGCGCTCCGCGAGCTCCGGCGAAAGGCTCGCGATCGGCGTGTGCACCGCGTCCCCCAGCGTCAGGTCGCAATGGATCTCGTCCGCGATGATCCACAGCCCCCGGTCCAGGCAGATCTCCGCCATCGCTCGAAGCTCGTCCGGCGAAAACGCGCGCCCCACCGGGTTATGCGGATTGCAGAGGATGAACGCCCGCGTCGTCCCGTCGATTGCCGCCCGGAAGCTGTCGAAGTCGATTTCGTACCGCCCCGAGTCGCCGCGCACGAGCATCGCATCGTGCCGCGCGATGCCGTGATGCGTGTGCGCGTTCAAAATCGGCGGGTAGGCCGGCAGCTGCACGGCCACGCTGTCGCCCGGCTTCGTCAACGCCCGCAGCGCGATATTGAACCCCGGGATCACCCCCGGGATGGGCAGCACCGCCTCCTGCGGCACCTCCCACCCGTAGCGCCGCTTCAGCCGCGCCGTGAACGCCTGGTGCAACTCCTCGCGCGCCAGCCCGTAGCCATAGAACCCGTGTTCCACCCGCTCCCGCAGCGCTCGCCGGATCGGCTCCGGCGACTTGAAGTCCATGTCCGCCACGGGCATGGGCAGCACATCGGGCTCCACCCGCCCCCACTTGGAGCTGTCGGTCCCCCGGCGGTCGTACACGGTGTCGAAGTCGTATCCCATGCGCGGTAGCCTACACGCTCGCGCGCCCGCCGCACCCCCTTCGCCCCCCGGTTCGTCATCGTCCGCGCACCCTATCGCGCCGGCACCCCGTTTACCGGCCGGGCGTTCCCTTATTTGGCCGCGTGGCGCTCCCGCTCGAAACACTCCCGATCTAGGATCGAATCCGGCGCCGGCCCTCGCCCCTTCCGGGCAGCCGCGCACGGAGGACGCACATGCGTATTGGCATTCTCACCGGCGGGGGCGATGTCCCCGGCCTCAACCCCTGCATCAAAGCCGTCGTCAACGGCGCCGATGAAAACGGCTGGGAAGTCGTCGGCATCCGCCGCGGCTGGGCCGGCCTGCTCCACTTCAATCCCGCCGAAAACACCGCCTCGGAGTGGATCGACCCCCTCGACCGCAAGCAGGTCCGCACCATCGACCGCTACGGCGGCACGCACCTGCACACCTCACGCACCAACCCCCAGAGGGTCCGCGCCGCCGACCTCCCCGGCTTCCTCAAGGACCGCTTCCCCTTCGCCGAAGGCCAGAAGACCGTCGATTGCACCCCCTACGTGCTCGAAGTCATCAACGCCCTCGGGCTCGATGTCATCATCGCCATCGGCGGCGACGATACCCTCTCCTACGCCGTCCGCCTCCACACCGAAGGCGTCCGCGTCATCGCCATCCCCAAGACCATGGACAACGACGTCTATGGCACCGACTACTGCATCGGCTTCAGCACCGCCGTCACCCGCAGCGTCGACCTCATCAACGCCCTCCGCACCCCGACGGGCAGCCACGAACGCATCGCCGTCGTCGAACTCTTCGGCCGCAATAGCGGCGAGACCTCCCTCATCTCCGCCTACCTCGCCGATGTCGACCGCGCCCTCATCAGCGAAGTGCCCTTCGATATCGAACGGCTCGCCTCGCTCATCGTCCAGGACCGCAAACGAAACCCCTCGAACTACGCCATCATCACCGTCTCCGAAGGCGCCTCCATGGCCGGCGGCCAGATCATCGAATACGGCCAGGAAGACGCGTACGGACATAAGAAGCTCGGCGGCATCGGCATCGTCATCGGCGATGCCCTCAAGAAGCTCACCGGCATCGACATCGTGAACCAGCAGATCGCCTACCTCATGCGCGCCGGCGCCCCCGACTCACTCGACCGCATGGTCGCCACCTCCTACGGGCGCCTCGCCATCGGCCTCATCGGCCAGAACCACTTCGGCCGCATGGTCGCCCTCCAGAGCGGCGTCTACACCACCGTGCCCATCGAAACCTCCGGCCTCGGCACCAAGCGCGTCGATGTCGCCGAGCTGTACGACAGCCAGGAGTACCGGCCCAAGGTCAGCCACCTCCTCGGTAAGCCCATGTTCCTCTACTAGGGTTCGAATTCGAACGCGCGGGCCGGGCCGGGTCACGAACCGCACCCGACCCGGCCGCGCGACCCTTCCCCCCGCCCTTGCTACAGTCGAGACACCCCGCGCGCCCACACGGCGCTCGCCGCATCCCCACGAGGTGTCCCGCATGATTCGCCGTCCCCGCTTCGCCGCGCTCGCCGCCGCCTGCCTCGCGCTCCTCGCACTCACCGCCTTCGCCGCCTGCGGTGGCGATGATGACGACGACGCCTCCACCGCCGCCATGCCCACGGCAGCGCCCACGAACACGCCCGCCACGGCCGCCTCCGACCTGCCCGCAGCCTCCCCCACGTCCGCCGCGACCGCCGTCCGCACCCCCACCACCGCACCCCTCCGCTTCCCCGCCGCCGACAAAGTCATCGATGCCGCGACGAAGGATTACACCGCCGTCATCGCCACCGCGAAGGGCGAAATCACCATCAAGCTCTTCGATGACCGCTCCCCGAACACCGTCAACGCCTTCGTCTTCCTCGCCCGCAAGGGCTTCTATAACAACATCACCTTCCACCGCGTCGTCAGCGGCTTCGTCGTCCAGGCCGGCGACCCCACCGGCACCGGCGGCGGCGGCCCCGGCTTCGAAACCGAACAGGAACCAAACGACTACAAGAACCAGGCCGGCTACGTCTCCATGGCCCGCGCCGCCGGCTCCACGAAGTTCGGCAGCCAGTGGTTCATCAACCTCGCCAACAACGCCGCCCTCGACCAGGACATGCCGAACCAGGCCCGCTTCTACCCGTTCGGCCAGGTGACGAAGGGCATGGATGTCGTCCTCGCCATCCGCCAGGGCGACCGCATCCAGACCATCACCATCATCGAAACCCCCCAGGGCCAGTGACCGCCGAACAGAACCGCTGGCTGCGAAGCCGGAGCGTCAATCCCGCGGACTACGACGCCGCCTACGAACGCCGCGCCGCCGCCGGCGAAAACGTCCACGGCGAGGCCGACCTCATCGCCAGCTTCCACCCCGCATCCGTCCTCGATGCCGGCTGCGGTACCGGCCGCGTAGCCCGCGAACTCGCCCGCCGTGGCTACGACGTCGCCGGTATCGATATCGACCCGGACATGCTCGCCGTAGCCCGCGAGAAAGCCCCCGGGATCCCCTGGCACACCGCCGACCTCGCCACCGCGGACCTTGGTCGCTCGTTCGACCTCATCGTCATGGCCGGCAACGTCATGATCTTCCTCGCCCCCGGCAGCGAGGCGCAGGTCGTGGCGAACATGGCCCGGCACCTCGCGCCCGGCGGCCGCCTCGTCGCCGGCTTCCAGGTCCAACCCGGGCGGCTCACCCTCGCGGACTACGACCGTCACGCCCACGACGCCGGCCTCACCCTCGAACACCGCTGGTCCACCTGGGACCGCACCCCTTGCCATCCCACCGCCACCTACGCCGTCACCACCCACCGCCTCCCCGGCGGCTGAGGGCGCCAACCGGAGCCGCACGCACCATGGGTGTGCCGGGAGGGGGATTCGAACCCCCACGCCTTTCGGCCGCCGAGTTTAAGTCGGCTGCGTCTGCCGTTCCGCCACCCCGGCCCCAAACCTGCACCCAACCCAAGAAGCATGGTCCGAACGCCCCGTTCGGAGCAACGGTGGGAGCAACGGGTGACTTTCGATGGCCCCTTCGCCCAGGCCCGGCCCGGGTGGACCACCCGCGCCGGTGCCTCCCTCCCCGGGCGCCCGCCGGCGCCGTCCTGCATGTGTACGAACGTGCCGGCTCCCTCCGGTACGGCGAAGTCGAAGTCGGCGAACCCACCCGCGTCTTCGATGAACGCGAACGTCGTGCCGCTATACTCCACGCATGTCCCCGACCGAATGGCTGCTTGATTCCGACCCCGCCATCCGCTGGCAGGTGCTCCGCGACCTCGCCGGCGCGACCCCCGAAGCCGTCGCCGCCGAGCGTGACCGGATCGCCCGCGAAGGCTGGGGTGCCCGCCTCCTTGCCCTCCAGGGCCCCGATGGCCAGTGGGCCGGCGGCGCCTGCTTCCCCGCCGGGTTCAATTGGCACGACCTCCCCAAAGGCCAACCCTGGACCTCGACCCTCCCCACGCTGCAACTCCTCCGCGAGCTTGGCATCGACCCCGCCGGCGCCCGTGTTCGCGCCGCCATCGCCGCCGTTCGCGAGCACTGCCGCTGGGAGCACGAGGGACAGCCCTTCTTCAGCGGCGAAGTCGAGCCCTGCATCAACGCCCGCACCATCGCGATTGGGGCCTACTTCGGCGAGGACGTCACCGCCATCGTCGATCGCCTGCTCGCCGAACAGCTCGAGGACGGCGGCTGGAATTGCGAGGCCGAGCGCGGATCCGTTCGGTCGTCCTTCGCCACGACCATCAACGTGCTCGAAGGCCTCCTCGCGTTCGATCAGGCCGGTGGCGAAGCGCCCGCCACCACCGAGGCCCGCCGCCGGGGCGAGGAGTACCTCCTCACGCGCGCCCTCTTCCGCCGCGCCAGCACCGGCGAGGCCGTGAACCCCGCCTGGCTCCAGTGCTCCTACCCCTATTACTGGCACTACGACATCCTTCGTGCGCTCGACTACTTCCGTGCCACCGGCTCGGCCCCGGACCGCCGCATGGCCGAGGCCGTCGCGATTCTCCGCGCGAAGCGCGATCCGGATGGCACGTGGCCGCTGGAGAACACCCATCCCGGCGCCATCCACTTCGCACTGGAAGATGGTGACGGCCGCCCCAGCCGCTGGAACACCCTTCGCGCCCTGCGCGTCCTCGCCTGGTTCGACGCCGCCCCACCCTGAATTGGCCTCACCGCACGCTTCTCGCGAACCCCCCGGGAACCCGGCCGACATTGCATATTCGTCCCCGTTCCGGTATGCCTCAGCAAGCACAACGGCCGGCCAAAACATGAGGCCGGTTCAGGAGGGGATGAGTGCAAGCACGCGCATACGCGGCACCGCCTACCCTTGACGATGCACTCGCCTTGCTCGCCGAGCACGGCGCCGATGCACGCGTCCTGGCAGGCGGCACGGACCTGATTATCCAGGTCCGGGAAAACCGGCGAGACGTCGGTGTCATGGTCGATGTCAAGGCGATTCGCGAACTCACCGAGTTCACGTTCCTCGCCGATGGCTCGCTTCGCATCGGCGCGGCCACACCCTGCGCCCGGATCTATGGCGACTCCCAGGTCGCCCGCCGCTTCCCGGCCATCATCGATTCGGCCTCGCTCATCGGCGGCGTCCAGATCCAGTCCCGCGCCAGCCTCGGCGGCAACCTTTGCAATAGCTCGCCCGCCGCCGATTCCATCCCGACGCTCATCGCCCTCGGTGCCATCGCCGAGATTCGCAGCAAGCGCCAGGAGCGCGAAGTCCTCGTCGAAGCGTTCTGTACCGGCCCCGGCCAGAACGTCCTCGCCGCCGATGAGCTCCTGGTCGCGCTGCGCATCCCCGCGCCGGCCGCCCACAGCGGCGCCGCCTTCCAGCGCTTCATCCCCCGCAACGAGATGGATATCTCCGTTACGAACGCCGCCGCCAACGTCACCCTCTCGGCCGATGGCCAGACGTTCACCGCCGCGCGCATCGCCATCGGCGCCGTTGCCCCGACGCCCCTGCTCGTGCCCGCGGCCGGCGCCGCGCTCGTCGGCCAGCCCGTGGGCGAAGCCGCCATCGAAGCCGCCGCCGCCGCCTCGCGTGCCGCGGCACGCCCCATCACCGATATGCGCGGTTCGGCCGATCAGCGCCGCCACCTCGCCGGAGTCCTTACCGCCCGCGTGCTCCGCACCGCCATCGAACGAGCGAGGGCCTCGTGACCGACAAGCTGCATATTCAGACCACGATCAACGGCGAAGAAGTCGAATTCCTCGCCGCGCCCGGCCAGAGCCTGCTCGCCGCCCTGCGCGACGACCTCGGCCTCACCGGCTCCAAGGAAGGCTGCAACAACGGCAACTGCGGCGCCTGCAACGTCATCCTCGATGGTGCCCTCGTCAACGCCTGCTGCGTCCTCGCCCCCGAAGTGAACGGCAAGCAGCTCGTTACCATCGAAGGCGTCGCCGATGGCGCCAACCTCCACCCGCTGCAGCAGGCGTTCCTCGAACACGCCGCCCTCCAGTGCGGCATCTGCACCCCCGGCTTCATCGTCGCCGCCAAGGCCCTCCTCGAGGCCGAGCCCAACGCCGACGAAGACCGCATCCGCCACTGGCTCGCCGGCAACCTCTGCCGGTGCACCGGCTACGACAAGATCGTCCGCGCGGTCCTCGATGGGGCCGATCGCATGCGCGCCGCCACGGCCGCGTCCTGAAGGAGAAGCCATGACCGCTCCTGAAAAACCCGCCTACCGCGTCATTGGCACGCGGCCCGTGCGCCCCGATGGCATCGATAAGGTCACCGGCCGCGCCGTCTATGGCGCCGATGTGCGGCTCCCCGGCATGCTGCGCGGCATCGTCCTCCGCAGCCCGCACGCCCACGCCAACATCCGCGGCATCGATGCCTCCAGGGCCCTCGCCCTCCCCGGCGTCAAGGCCGTCATCACCGGCGCCGACCTCGTCCCCCCCGGCAAGACCCTCGCCGACGTGCCGGACCTCGCCTCCAACCTGATGGCCACCACCAAGGTCTACTACCGCGGCCAGGCCGTCGCCGCCGTCGCCGCCACCAGCGAGGAAATCGCCCGCCAGGCCGCCCGCCTGATCGAAGTCGATTACGAAGTCCTCCCCGCCGTGCTCGATGTGCGCGAGGCCATGCTGCCCGCCGCCCCCATCCTGCACGCCGGCCTCCGCACCCGCGGCGGCGACCCCAACACCCAGACGAACATCATCGCCCACCACGTCATGGCCGTCGGCGACGCCGAAGCCGCCATGGCCGGCGCCGACATCGTCACCGTCGAGGGCGAATTCAAGACCTCCATGGTCCACCAGGGCTACATCGAGCCCCACGCCTCCACCGCCACCTGGAACCCCGATGGCCAGATAACCATCTGGACCTCCACCCAGGGCTCCTTCCCGGCGCGCCAGAATACCTCCGCCGTCCTCGGCCACCCCATCTCCAAGATCAAGGTGATCCCCACCGAGATCGGCGGCGGCTTCGGCGGAAAGATCGCCATCTACCTCGAGCCCGTCGCCGCGCTCCTCGCCAGGAAGTCCGGCAAGCCCGTCAAGGTGCAGATGGACCGCGCCGACGTCTTCGAGGCCACCGGCCCCACCCCCGGCACCAGCATCCGCGCGAAGCTCGGCGCCACGAAGGACGGCCGCATCGTCGCCGCCATCGCCGATATGGCCTACGAAACCGGCGGCTACCCCATCGCCACGCCCGCCAACTACGCCACCATGGTCGCGTTCTCCTGCTACGACATCGAGAACCTGAAGATGGACGGCTGGGACGTCGTCGTGAACAAGCCCCGCACCCAGGACTACCGCGCACCCAGTTCGCCGGCCGCTGCCTTCGCCATCGAACAGCTCGTCGATGAGCTCTCCGAAAAGCTCGGCATCGACCCCCTGGCCCTGCGCCTCAAGAACTCCGCCCGCGAAGGCACCCGCGGCCCCATGGGCATGCCCTACCGCCGCATCGGCCACGAAGAGTGCGTCCAGGCCGCCCTCGATTCCGACCACTACCGGTCGCCACTCGAAGGCGCGAACAAGGGCCGCGGCGTCGCCTCCGGCTTCTGGTTCAACGTCGGCCTACGCTCCAGCGTGAGCGTCACCGTCCAGCCCGATGGCACCGTTAGCCTCATCGAAGGCAGCACCGACATCGGCGGCACCCGCGCATCCCTCGCCATGCAGCTCGCCGAGACGATCGGCGTCGCCTACGAGGACGTGAAGCCGACCGTCGTCGATACCGATTCCGTCGGCTACAACGACGTCACCGCCGGCAGCCGCGTCACCTTCGGCACCGGCATGGCCGTCGTCGAAGCCGGCAAGAACCTCATCAAGGAGATGAGCGGCCGCCTCGCAGGGGCATGGTCCGTGCCGCCCGAGGAGATCACCTTCAACGCCGGCACCTTCTCCGCCGGCGATAAGAGCATGACCTTCAAACAGGCCGCCGAAGCCACCGTCGGCCGCGGCCCTGGCCTCACCGTCAGCGGCTCCGTCAACGCCGGCTTCCTCCAGGGCGGCGGCTTCGCCCACCACATCGTCGATGTCGAAGTCGACCCCGAGACCGGCAAGGTCCAGGTCCTTCGCTACACCACCGTCCAGGATGCCGGCACCGCCGTTCACCCCGCCTATGTCGAAGGCCAGATGCAGGGCGGCGCCGCCCAGGGCATCGGCTGGGCCTTGAACGAAGAGTACTACTACGACGACAACGGCCGGATGGCGAACTCCACCTACCTGGACTACCGCATCCCCACCACCCTCGATGTGCCCATGATCGACACGATCATCGTCGAGGTGCCGAACCCACTCCATCCCTACGGCGTCCGCGGCGTCGGCGAACCGGGCATCGTCCCGCCGCTGGCCGCCATCGCCAACGCCGTCTACCGCGCCACCGGCGTCCGCCAGCACCAGCTGCCGATGTCGCCGCGGCGCATCCTCGAGACCACGGACGCGATGAAGGCGTAGCGATGGTCACCGTCCTCCTCACGGCGGCGCTCCGGCCCTACGCCGGCGGCGCCGCCACGGTCGAGGCCAGCGGGGCCACCCTGCGCGAGATCATCACCGACCTCGAGCAGCGGTACCCCGCCCTCGCCGGCCACCTCGTCGATGACGCCGGCGTCCGCTCCGAAATCTTCCTCGCCATCAATAGCGAGGAAGCCTTCGGGCTCGACCAGGCCGTCCCCGAAGGTGCCGAGGTCCACATCCTCGCCGCCATGGCCGGCGGCTAGGCACCCGGCCGACCCGCCGCAGCCACACACGCGAACGGGGCGCCCCATATGGGGCGCCCCGTTTCGCTGTATCTCAGAGCCCGGTGGCGCTCAGCTCCCGAAGGCGAAGTCCGCCGTCTGGCAGTCCTTGTTGTCCTTCGCGATCTTCTCCATCCGGTCCGAAGCATCCTGCGGCGGGTCCGGCAGGTCGTCGATGTTCTCCAGCGCCTTCAGGTCGCCGTCCTTCATCGCCTTCGCCGCGTCCGTCAGCGTCTTCGAAGCCTTCGAATGCCAGTCCTTCAGGTCCTTGGGCGGCTTCGCGTTCGAGAAGTTCTTCGCCAGCGACTCGAACGGCGCCGCGAACTTCTTCGCCGCTTCCTTCTCGTCCGTGATGTTCGAAGCGTCCTTCATCGTCTTGTCGAGGTCGGTGCTGAAAGTGGCGAACGCCTTGCAGATCGAGGCGACGAACGCCTCATCACTGCCGCTCCCACCACCACCACCGCCATCGTCATCTCCGCCACCGCACGCGGCGAAGACCATGGCGAGCATTGCCGGCGCCAGGAGGAGCCAGGCCAGCCGCGTCCGAAAAACCATGTGTGTGTATCCCCTGTTCGTATTCAGGCCAGTCCGCTCCCGGCCGACGCCATCATAGACGGCACAACCACTACGTTACTGTAGGTAATCTCCCACACTGGCGAGCAACTTTCCGCCCGGGACCCATTGGGCCGTGTCCCCATCCCGTCAATTAGATCCCGAACCCGAACTCCGCTTCCTGGCAGTCCTTGTTCTCCCGGGCGTACTTTTCCAGCCGGCCGGCCGGCCCTGGCGGCTCGGGGAGGTTGACCATGTCGCGGAGCGCCGAGATGTCGCCGTCCTTCATCGCCTTCGCGGCATCGGTCAGCACCCTGGTCGCGTCCGCGTGCCAATCCTTCAGGTCCCTGGGCGGCGTCGCGTCGGAGAAGGTGGTCGCGAGCGTCTCGAAGGCGGCGCCGAACTGCTTCGCCGCGTCCTTCGGGTCCTTGATGTTGCTGACGTCCACCTTGTCGATGTCGCTGTTGAGCTGGCTGAACGCCTTGCAGATCGAGGCCACGTACGCCTCATCGGCGCCGCTATCGCCGCTATCGCCGCCATCGCCGCCACATCCGGCGAAGAGCATCGCGAGCAGTGCGGGCGCAAGGAGGAGCCAGCCCCGGCCCGGTAGCATAGGCATGTCCGGTACCTCTGTAGTTGATCAGTGCCATGCTTCCATGGCTCGTATCACCATCTACGGCACACGGTCTTTACTACCACAGCGAAAGCGCCTCATTCGCGAGCGAAATCGAACCCCGAAGCACGGCAATCCGTGTTATTCGCAGCAACTCCGTTTAATCTCCCGGCTACCTCGCCCGGTACCGCCGGGATCGGGTTCACCCCCAGCGCCGCCGCCGCGTCTAGCTTCCCCGTCTTCAGCCGCTCCACCGTCGCCGTCAGCTCTTCCGCCGCCTGCGCGTGCCACCCCGCGATATCGGCCGGGGGATTCGCGTTCGCGAACGCGGTTGCCAGCTTCGAAACCGGCGGGCTCAGCTTCTCCGTCACATCCTGCGCCGTCTTGAGCTGGTCCGGCCGCTTCAGCACCGCATCCACTTCGCCCGTGAACACCCGGTACGCCGCACACACCGCCCCGACGAACTCCCCATCGGTACCCGGCTTGCGTACCGCGTCCTGCTTCTGATCCCCGCCGCCGCCGCCGCACGCCGCCGCCACCACCATCACCGCAACAAGACTCGCCAACCCGCGCTTCATCCGCCACAGCCTACCATCGTCCGCCCGGTGCCGATCCCTGGGAACTGGGAACTGGGAACCGGGAACTGGCAACCGGGAACTAAAAAGGGGCCGGCATCACTGCCGGCCCCTTTCGTTTGGTTCCGAAGCTCGACTAGATGTCGAGCATCTGCGCGACGCGCTCGCGGTGGAAGTCCGCATCGCCCCAGAACAGCTCCGCGCGCTTCTGGCGGCGGAAGAAGAGCTGGATCACGTAGTCCTTCGTGAAGCCGATACCGCCGTGGATCTGCTGGCCATGGGCCACCACGCGGCGGCTCGCATCCGAGCACCACGCCTTCGCCATCGCCACGTCCATGTCCGCCGAGGCTTCGTTCTCGCTCGTCGCCCACGCCGCCTTGTACATGATGAAGCGCATGCCATCGACATCCGTCACCATGTCCGCCGCCTTGTGCTGGATGGCCTGGAACGAACCAATCGGCCGGCCGAACTGCACGCGCTCCTTGGCGTAGTTCACCGAGATCTCGAAGTCCTTCTGGGCGAGGCCCACAAGGTACGCGCACTCAAGCGCCGTCGCCTGGTTGCGGATGATGCGGCCGGCTTCCGCCGAGATCGGCATCACGTCCGCCGCCGCGACCTTCACGTCCTTGTAGATGACTTCCGCCTGCTTGTCGCTGGCGATCGTCTTCAGGACGTTCACTTCCACGGCGCTGCGCGAAACGACCGCCGCGCCAAGGCCGCCACCCGGCAGCTGGACCGCCGTGATGATGTAGTCCGCGACGTTCGCATCCGGCACGAACAGCTTCGTCCCATTGATGACGATGTCGCTGCCCGCCGCCGTGGCCGCCATCTGCACGCCCTCGGCATCCCAGCGGCCGCTGGGCTCCGTGAACGCATAGGTGAAGATGGCGCTGCCATCGGCGAGCTTCGGCAGGTACTTCGCCTTCTGATCGTCGTTGCCGGCCGCGAGGATGATCGACGCCGCGATCTGGTTCGGGATGAACGGCCCCGGGAGCAGCGCCCGGCCGGTCTCCTCGACCAGCACGCAGAGATCCAGGAAGGAGAAGCCGGCGCCGCCGTTGTTCTCCGGGATCATCAGCCCCTGCCAACCGAGGTCGGCCATCTTCTTCCAGAGGTCCGGGCTGTAGCCCTTCTCATCCTCTTCCATGGCGCGGACGTGATCTTCCGGGCATTCCTTCTCCAGAAATTCCCGCGCCGAGTTCTTCAGCAGTTCCTGTTCTTCGCTGAGGCCGAGGTCCATAAGCCGTTGTGTCCCTTTCGCTGTATTCCGTCCCGCCCGGGCCGGTGGGCAACACGAGGCTGCCCTAATGCTTGCGGCGGGATTCTAGCACGATGTTTCGCCCGAGGCGAACTGCTCCCCACTCACCGGAAAAGAGGATTACCTAACGCACCGCCGCCCTTCGTTACGCTCGTTGCTCACCCACCCGCGTATCATCCCCACATGCTCCCCGAGGACGTTTTCGAAGGCCGCGTCCGCGTCGCCGGCGCCGTCGCCCTGGCCGGCGTCCTCGCTGTCTTCGCCTCCCTCGCCTACTGGCAGGTCTTCCGTACCGACCTCGCCACCCACGACGACAACCCCCGCGTGCTCGCCGCCTTCTCCAACCCCCATCGCGGCCGCATCCTCGATCGCGACGGCAACGTCCTCGTCGAATCCCTCCCCGATGGCACCCGCCACTACCGCGACGCGTCCGTCGCCCACGCCGTCGGCTACATCGATGCCCGCTACGGCTCCCAGGGCGCCGAACTCGCCTTCAACGGCGAACTCGCCGGCGAATCGGGCGGCCGAGGCTGGCGCGGCGCCGTCGATGCCGAGCTTCGCCGCACCGCCGTCCGTGGCGCCGATGTCCGCCTCACCCTCGATTCCCGCGTCCAGGCCGCCGCCGCCACCGCCCTCGGCGCGCGCCCCGGCGCCATCGTCGCCATCGACCCCCGCAACGGCGAAGTCCTCGCCATGGTGAGCGTCCCCACCTACGACCCCGGCAGCCTGGCCACCGCCGGCGAAGTGCTCCTCAAGGACCCGTCCTCGCCCCTCCTCGACCGCGCGACCCAGGGCCTCTATACCCCCGGCTCCACCTTTAAGACCGTCACCGCCGCCGCCGCGCTCGAAAACAAGGTCATCCAGCCTTCCACGACCGTGAACTGCCCCGGCGAAATCGTCATCGATGGTTTCCACATCAACTGCGCGAACACCGCCCAGGGCGTCGGCACCTATCCCTTCTCCGCCGCCTTCACCTACTCCGTGAACGCCATCTTCGCCAACCTCGGCGTCTCCCTCGGCTGGGATAGGCTCCTCGCCATGGCCGGCAAGTTCGGCTTTGGCGAATCCATCCCCTTCGCCCTCGATACCGCCGCGAGCATCGTCGTCCCGGCCGGCAGCGAACGCACGAAGGTGCTCCTCGCGAGCACCGCCTTCGGCCAGGGCGAAATCCTCGCCACGCCCCTCCAGATGGCGCTCGTCGCCGCTACCATCGCCAACCAGGGTGTCCTCGTCGAACCCCGCCTCGGCCTCTCCGCCTCGTTCGATGGCGAAACGCGCGCGCTTGATGAATCGGCCTCCCGCCGCGTGCTCGATGTCTCCGTCGCCGCCACCCTTCGCGAACTCATGGTTTCCGTCGTCGCGAACGGCCAGGCCCGCGGCGCGAACCTCCCAGGCATCACCGTCGGCGGCAAGACCGGCACCGCCGAGACCGGCCGCGACGGCAAGAGCCACGCCTGGTTCATCGCCTTCGCGCCCGCCGAAAACCCCACCATCGCCGTCGCCGTCGTCGTCGAGGATGGCGGCCGCGGCGGCGAAGTCGCCTCCCCGATCGCCGGCCAGGTCCTCGGCGCCGCCCTCCGACGATGACCGAAAACCCCCTCCACGCCATCGAACGCATGCTCGAACGCACCGCCCGGTCGCTTTCGGGCAACGCCCTCCATCCCGCCGAGATCATTCAGCGCGTCACCGCCGCGGTCGGGGCCGCCGCCGCCGATGGCGTCGCCCCCAACCGCGTCGTCCTCACCCTCAATCCCGCCGACCACGAACGCTTCCGGCCCGCCTTCCGCCTCCTCCAGCGCGAAATCCACCGCGACCTCGATGCCCTCGAAGCGCGCGAAGGCCTCCGCCGCATCGGCACCCGCCAGGTCCTTCTCGAAGCCTCCCGCGATGTTCCCGCCGGCATTCCCGCCGTCGCCGCGCTCTTCGCCGATACCGCCCATGCCCCTTCGGCCCCCATCCCCGGCGCCACCCGCCGCCTGCGCCGCGCCGGCGACGCCGTGCTCGTCGTCGCCGGCAGCGGCCCCGTGCGGCTCACGCACACGCCGTTCTCCATCGGCCGCGGCCCCGCGAACGACCTCGTGCTCCCCAGCCTCGCCGTCTCGCGCGAACACGCCGTCGTCCAGGCCACCGAATCCGGCTACGAACTCGTCGATTGCGGCAGCCGCAACGGCCTCGTCCTCGAAGGCCGCCGCCACGACCGCCTGCTGCTCGAACCGGGCGCCCATGTGATGCTTGGCGATGTCGAACTCTGGCTCGAGGAAACCGGATGAGCGACTCCACCGAACTGCTGGTCCTGCGCCTCGCCCTCATCGGGATGATCTTCCTGTTCGTCCTGCTCGCCGGCGTCGTCCTGCGTTCGGGCCTGCGTCCCCGGCGTACCGCCGCCGCCGCGACGCGTACCGCCCCGGTCGGCCCCCGGCTCATCGTCATCACCCCCGGCACCACCGGCCTTCGCCCCGGCGCCGAATTCCAGGTCGCCGGCGAAATGACCATCGGCCGCGACGCCGGCAATGGCATCATCCTCGCCGACCCGTCCGTCTCCGGCCGCCACGCCGCGATCATGCGCGTCGGCCGCGAATGGACCGTGTCCGACCTCGGCAGCACCAACGGCACGCTCGTCAACGGCCGCGCCGTCGATGGCCGCGGCCATTCCCTCCGGGGCGGCGAAAAGGTCGTGTTCGGCGCCGTCGTCCTGCGCTACCAACCCTGACGCCTCAGCGCCGCACGCGCGCCGACGCCTCCGAAATCCCCAGCAGCATCCCCACCAGCAGGAAGTTCACCACCAGGCTCGACCCGCCGTAGCTGACGAACGGCAGCGTCACCCCCGTCGTCGGGATCATGCGAAGGTTCCCCGCGATGATCACCGCCGCCTGGATGCCGATGAGCAACGCGATCGCGCTCGCCAGCAGCCGCCCGTAGGCGTTCGGCGCCTCCAGCGCCACCTGCAACCCCGCCACCAGCAGCACGAGGTAAAGCATCGCCACGCCGATCGCGCCGGCCAGTCCCAGTTCCTCCGCGATGGCCGTGTAGATGTAGTCCGTCTGCGCCGCGGGCACGACATCAGGCTCCCCCAGCCCGAGCCCTTCGCCCGTCACGCCCCCGGCCTGGATGGCGTAGATGCTCTGCACCGTCTGGTAGCCCGCGCCGTCGGCCTGCTCGTACGGCGAAAGCCAGACATCGATGCGCGTGTGCGCGTGGTCGAACGCGAGATACCCGAACACCCCCGTGCAGGCCAGGAGCACGAGCCCCCCCGCGACGAACCACATCCGTCCCGTCGCGACGTACAGCACCGCCACCGTGAGCAACAGCAGGATCGCGATCGTCCCCAGGTCCTTCAGCAGCGCCAGCGCCGCGATCGCCGCCACCAGCGTGAGCAGCAGCGGAACCAGGTACGGCAGCGCCGAGTACGTCCGCCCGCCGAACGTCATCCGTGGCAGCGAAAGCACCGCACCCTCGTCCGCCAGGTACCCGGCGAGGAACACGATCACGAACAGCTTGATGATCTCCGTCGTCTGGATGGTCTGCCCGGCGACATCGACCCAGAGGCGCGCGCCGCCGCGCGTTTCGCCCAGGAACCCCGTCGCCACGAGCAGCAGCACCGCCACCACCGCCGCCGTGTACTTCCACCGCCGCAGCAGTTCGTACCGCCGCGATGCCAGGGCCGCGCCCGCCATCAGGGCCACGCCCACCACCGTCCAGTTCGCCTGGGCCTGTGCCGAAGGGGGCGAAAGCCGCGTCACGAACGTCAATCCCACCGCCGTCAGCATCAGCGCCGCCGCGTACGGAACGGCCGCCGCCCGCGGCGTAACCACCCGAAGTGCAAGGTGTCCGAGACCCGCAACAAACAGGAATTGCGTTAGGATCCTTCCAGAGCCCGTGGGAAAGTCGAACCCCGCGGCCTCCAGCGCACGCCATGCAAGCGCGAGGAACCCGGCGCTCAGGAGCACCAGCAACGCCTCCGCGTTGCGCCTCCCGGACACCGCACCCGCGGCCACCTGCGAAAGAGCCATTACCGCTTGGAACCCGCGACCATCATCGATTCACGATACCGCCTCGAACGCCTCCTCGGCACCGGAGGCATGGCCGAAGTCTGGCTCGCCGAGGACCGCCGCCTCTCCCGCTGGGTCGCCCTCAAGATCCTTCGCAACGAAGACCCCGAACTCGCCTCCGGCCTGGCCCGCGAAGCGCGCCTCGTCGCCCGCCTGCAGCACCCCAACATCGTCGCCGTCCACGATGCCGGCGAACACGAGGGCCTGCCCTACCTGGTCATGGAGTATGTCCACGGGCACTCCTTGCGCGGCCTCCTCGAAGCGCGCGGCCGCCTCAGCGAAGCCGAAGCTCTCCGCTATGGCCTCCAGGCCGCCGCCGCACTCGAATATGCCCACGCCGCCGGCGTCATCCATTGCGATATCAAGCCCGAAAACCTCATGGTCGATGAACAGGGCACCGCCAAGCTCACCGATTTCGGCGTCTCCCTCACCGTGAACCGCACGATGACACCCGACCAGGCGCGCGACATCCTCGGCACCCTCGCCTACCTCGCCCCCGAAGTCATCCAGGGCGCGCCCCCGGACCCGCGCTCCGACGTCTATTCGCTTGCGCTCACGCTCTACGAACTCGTCGCCGGGCGCGTTCCCTTCGAAGGCGCCACGCCCGCCGCCATCGCCGGACAGCGCCTCGCCCGGCCCGCACCGCCGCTGCGCACGCTCGCACCCGATGCCTCGCCCGCGTTCGAATCGGCGCTCGCCCGCGCGCTCACCCTGGATCCCGAGGGCCGCTGGCCGACGGTCGCCGAATTCGCCGCCGCGCTTCGCGGTTCGAATCAGCGGGCCACCCCGATCGCGGCCGTCCCCCCGGTGGGCCGGCCCGCGCCGCGACCGCAACCATCGCGGCACTCGACCGCCCGCGTGCAGCGCCAGGCCGCGGCCGTCCCCCCTCCCGCGAACGCCGGGGGAGGCAGCGGCGCCATCACGGCCGCCATCTTCGCGGGTGTGATCCTGCTCGCCGCCGGCGCCGGCATCGCCGCCGCGCTCTTTCTCTCCCGTGGCGATGACGCGGGCGGTGGCACCCCGTCGCCGACGCCGCTCCCGTCGCTCACGGCCCCTGCATCGACACCCACGAGGACGCCCACGCGGCCCCCCGGCGCGACCAACACCCCGGAGCCCACGCAAACGGCCGTACCATCGCCCTCGCCTTCGGCCACGCCCGCGACAACCGCCACCGCGACGCCGCCCCGCACCCCGACCCAGGCGGCGACGCCCACGCGCACGAACACCCCGTCCGCATCCTCCCCCACGGCCACACCGGCGACGCCCGGCGGCCCGCAACCCTCCGCCACCCCTCGCCCGTGATGCGGCAACCCGCGTAGTTCGCTGCCTGCCCGTGCCGTAGCATCGGCTCCATCCCCTCCCGTGGAGCGACCCGTGCCCGAGCAGCGCATGTATGGCCTCTGGAGCAGCCCCATCACGCCGCGGTCACTCGCCGCCTCCATGCGCCTGTCCGAACCGCACTGGGATACCGATGGCCGCACCCTCGGCTGGATCGAAGGCCGCTCCGACCGCGGCGTCATCGTCGTCCAGGAAGATGGCGGCGCCCCCCGCGACCTCACCCCCGGCGACCTCTCCGTGCGCGCCTTCGTCGGCTACGGCGGCGGCGATTTCACCCTCGCCCACGGCGCCGCCTACTTCGTCGCTCAGCACGACCAGCGCATCTACCGCCAGGAACTCGCGGGCGGCTCGCCCCGGCCGATCACCCCGGCGTTCGGCGCTGCCTCCACCCCGCGCGTCTCGCCCGATGGCCGCTGGCTCCTCTACGTTCACACCTACGAGGACGCCGACTCCATCGCGGTGGTCGATACCGCCGGCAAACACTGGCCCGCGAAACTCGCGACCGGCAGCGATTTCTACATGCAGCCCGCCTGGCACCCCGAAGGCGACCAGGTCGCGTGGATCGAATGGGACCACCCCAACATGCCCTGGGATGGCACCCGCCTGAAGCTCGCGCACCTCGCCTTCCCCGAAGGCGGCCTCCCCGTGGTTACCTCCGCCGCCACTGAGGCCGGCGGCCCCGATACCGCCATCTTCCAGCCCGAATTCACCCCCGACGGTGTCTCGCTCCTCTACGTCTCGGACCATTCCGGTTGGGGGCACGTCTACCGGCGCCACCTCCTCTCCGGCGAAGTGCGCGAACTTACCGAGGGCGATTCCGAATTCGGCGAGCCCGCCTGGAGCCAGGGCCAGTACCGCGTCGCCGCCCTCCCCGGCGGCGCCGCCATCGCCGTCCGTTCCAGGGACGCCTTCGACTACCTCACCCTCATCCACTCCACCGGCGACACGACCGACCTCGCCCCGCGCCATGCCGAATACACCACCATCGGCTCGCCCGCCGCTTCGCCGGATGGCACGCGCGTCGCCTTCGTCGGCTCGGCCGGGCAGCAGCCGCCGCGCATCGCCGTCATGGAGATGCACCAGCGCCCGCCAACCGTCACCGTCGTCCGCCGCAGCGACCCCGAGATCACGCCGCGCGACTCCCTGAGCGCGCCTCGCGCCATCTCCTGGCCGTCGTTCGATGGCGAAACCGCGCACGGCCTCTACTTTCCGCCCGCCAACGGCGGCTTCGAAGGGTCCGGCGCCCCGCCGCTCGTGGTCATCGTCCACGGCGGCCCGACGAGCCAGGTTCGCGCCGGCTGGACACCCCAGACCCAGTTCCTCACCTCCCGCGGCTACGCCGTTCTGCAGCCGAACTACCGCGGCAGCACCGGCTACGGCCGCGACTACATGCTCAAGCTCCGCGAAAGCTGGGGTATCTACGATGTCGAGGATTCGAAGAGCGGCGCCGAATACCTCGTGCGCGAAGGCCTCGCCGATGGCTCACGCCTGGTCATCATGGGCGGCAGCGCCGGCGGCTTCACCGTGCTCCTCTCGCTCGTGCGCATCCCCGGCTTCTACAAAGCCGGCGTCAGCATGTTCGGCGTCTCCAACCAGTTCACCCTCGCCGCCGATACCCACAAGTTCGAAGCCCGCTACCTCGATACCATGCTCGGCCCGCTCCCCGAAGCCGCCGCCGTCTACCGCGACCGCTCGCCCATCTTCTCCGCGAACCAGATAACCGACCCCGTCGCCCTCTTCCAGGGCGATATCGACCGCGTCGTCCCCCGCGAGCAGAGCGACAGCATCGCCGCCTCCCTCCGCGCCCGCGGCGTCCCGCACGAATATCACGTCTACGAAGGCGAAGGCCACGGCTGGCGCAAGGCCGACACCATCGAGAAGTTCTACACCTCCCTCGAACGCTTCCTTCGACAGTACGTCCTCTTTGCGTAAACCTTAGCGGTGGGTGAGCAGCCCCACTGCCCGGGGTCGCGCGCGCCCGCAAAGTTAGCTGCGGGACTCTCGCTCGCCACGCCGGGGCCGACCCTGGCGAAGGCGCCCAAAAAGGTTTCGATGTCGTCCGCCATCCTCCAGTCCGGCACCCCGCCCGCCATCGCCGACTTCCTCGCCTCGCTCGTTCCCCCGCGCGCCGGCCGCTGCACCGTGGTCGCCGCTCCGTTGCCGGCCGAACTCGTCGCGAGCCTGACCGAAGGCGGGCTCCCCGCCCTCCGGCGCGCCTCCGTGGTCTCCTGGGAGCATGCCGCCAGCAGCACGCGCCTCTTCGGCCTCGGTGTCGCCGCGCGCTGGTATGGCCCCCGCGAGGAAGGCATCGACGAGGCCCGCGCCGCCCTCGCCGCCATCACCTGCGAAGCCGGCGAGGGCATCCATCTCGCCGCGCGCCCGCGCCTTTTCGGTGGCCTCGCCTTCGAACCCGCACCCGGGCACCCCGACCCGGAGTGGGCGCCGTTCGGCGGTTGGCAGTTCATCCTCCCACGCGTCATCGTCGCGCAACTCCCGGAGGGCGAATTCGTCGCCACCGCCTGCGTCGCCAGCGGCGCCGGTGGACACGATCCCGCGCCCGCCGTCCCCGGTCACGCGCGCGGCGGCCTCGATGCCATGGGCTGGCAGCGAGCCGTCGCCTCGGCCCGCCTCGAACTCGAATCCGGCGCCTACCGCAAGACCGTCCTCGCCCGCCAGAAGCGCGTCAGCCTCCCCGGCTTCACGCCCGAACCCGCCGTGAGCGAACTCGCCGCCCGCTACCCCGGCTGCTTCGTCTGGCACTTCGATGTCCCCGGCGCCACCTGGCTGGGCGCGAGCCCCGAACGGCTGGTTTCCACCCAGGGCGGCTGCGCCCGCGCCGATAGCCTGGCCGCCTCCTGCCGCCGCGGCGCCACCCCCGCCGAGGATGCCGTCCTCGCCGATGGCCTCCTCGCCGACCCCAAGGAGCGCCTCGAGCACGCCGTCGTCGTCGAAGCCATCACCAACGGCCTCCAGCCCTTCGCCGAGACGATCGACTGCCCCCCCGGCCCACGCATCATGAAGCTCGCCAACATCCAGCACCTGCATACGCCCATCACCGCCCGCCTCCGGCCCGGCGTTCACGTGCTCGACCTCGTCGGCGCGATGCATCCCACCCCGGCCGTTGGCGGCTGGCCGCGCCAGCCCGCGCTCGATGCCATCCGCCGCCTCGAAAAGATGGACCGCGGCTGGTACGCCGCACCCTTCGGCTGGGTCGATTTCGATGGCGAAGGCGAATTCGCCGTCGGGCTGCGCACGGCCCGCGTCGCCGGCGATGAAGCCACCCTGTTCGCCGGCTGCGGCATCGTCGCCGACTCCGACCCCGAGCGCGAAGTCGCCGAGACCGAGCTCAAGTTCCGGCCCCTCGCCGAAGCCCTCCAGGCCGGCCGCTAGTGGATATCGCCGCCGCCAACACCGCCGCCGCGCGCGCCCTCGTCGCGGGCCTCGCCGCCGCCGGCATCAGCGATTGCGCCATCTCCCCCGGTTCGCGCTCGACGCCCCTCACGGTCGCGTTCGCCGAGCAGACCGCGGTCCGGCCATGGCTCCACCTCGATGAGCGCTCCGGCGCTTTCTTCGCACTCGGGCTGGCGCGCGCCACGGGGCGGCCCGTCGCCCTCGTCTGCACCTCCGGCACGGCCGCCGCGAACTTCTTCCCCGCCATCGTCGAAGCCAGCCTCAGCCGCATCCCGCTCGTCGTCCTCACCGCCGACCGGCCCCCGGCCCTCCGCGACCGCGGCGCCGCCCAGACCATCGACCAGCTCCGCATCTACGGCACGCACGTGCGCATGGCGTTGGACCTGCCCCTCCCGCTCGGCCTCGCGGGCGAACCGTCCCAGTTCCGCATGCACGCCGCGCGCGCCGCGGGGATGGCGATGGGCCCTCTGCCCGGCCCCGTGCACCTCAATGTCCCCTTCGATGAGCCGCTCATCGCCGCACCCGCTCTGCACCCGCCGGCCGATGCGCTCCCCAACCGGGGCACCACCATCGGCCTCACCGCCAGCGTGCCCGGCCAGGCCGAGGTCGCCCTCGCCGCCGAGCGCCTTGCCGGGGTGCGCCGCCCGATCATCGTCGCCGGCCCCGAGACCGGTGGCCTGCCCGCCGATGACATCGCCTTTCTCGCCCGCCGCCTCGGCGCGCCCATCTTCGCCGACGGCCTCTCCGGGCTTCGCACCGGACCCCACGACCGCGCCCTCGTGCTCGATTCCTTCGACCCCATCGTCCGCGACCCGCGCATCGCCGACGTTCGCGCCGACGCCGTCATTCACTTCGGTGGCCCGCCGACCTCGAAGGCCCTGAACGGTATGCTCGCCGGGCTGCGCGGCGTCCCCTATGTCCTCGTCGACCGTCCCGGCGGCTATCGCGACTCGAACCTGGCCGCCGATACCGTCCTCGCGGGCGAACCGGCCGCCGTCGCGCGCATCCTCGCCGACATGCTCGAATGGGAGTCCAGCACCGACGCGGGCTGGGTCGAGGGCTGGGTCGCCTCCGATGCCATGGCCCGCGAACAGCTCCAGCGCCACATCGCCGCCTTCGATGAACCCTTTGAGGGCCGCGTTTTCACCGAACTCCAGGCCATGCTCCCCGCCGGCGCCACCATCGTCGCGGGCAACTCCATGCCCGTCCGCGACCTCGATTCCTTCGTCGCCGCCTCCGAGAAGCCGCTGCATCTCGTCGCCAATCGCGGCGCGAACGGCATCGATGGCGTCGTCTCCTCGGCGCTCGGCGCGGCCGCCGCGCGCCGCGGACCCGTCGTCCTCGTCATCGGCGATATCTCCCTCTACCACGACATGAACGGCCTCTGGGCGGCGAAGCGCCACAACCTCGACCTCACGGTCGTGCTCGTGAACAACAACGGCGGCGGCATCTTCAACTACCTGCCGCAGGCCTCCCACCCCACCCTCTTCGAGGAGTGGTTCGCGACGCCGGCCGGCCTCGATTTCGCCCACACCGCCGCGCTGTACGGCGCGAAATACACCGTCGCCCGCGATTGGGACACCTTCCGCGCGGCCGTGGCGACCGGGCTCGGCGGCGGCTTCCACATCGTCGAACTCCCCAGCGACCGCGCGCGCAATGTCGCCATGCACCAGCAGGCGTGGAAGGCCGCGGCCGATGCCGCCTTCGCCGTGGAGGTCGCCCCATCATGACGCGCGTCACCCTCGAGCCCGGGTTTGCCCTCAACGTCGAAGTCGCCGGCGCCGGGCCCCCGCTCGTGCTCCTGCACGGCTTCACCGGCTCCGCCCGCTCGTGGGGCGAATTCGGCGACCTGCTCGCCGCCCACTTCACCACCGTCGCCGTCGACATCGTTGGCCACGGCCTCTCCGATACCCCCGCGGACCTCGAGCACTTCCGCATGGAGCGCGCCGTCGAGGACATCGTCACCGCCGTCGAGCGCCTCGGCTTCGCCCGGCCCCACTGGCTCGGCTACTCCATGGGCGGCCGCACGGCGCTCCAGGTCGCGCACGCCTACCCCGCGAACGTCCGCTCGCTCACCACCATCGGCGCCTCCCCCGGCATCGATTGCGTCGAGGACCGTGTCGCCCGCGTCTCCTCCGATGAAGTGCTTGCCCGCAACATCGAACGCGACGGCGTCGAAGCGTTCATCGATTACTGGGAGGCGATTCCCCTCTTCGCGAGCCAGCGCGCGATGCCCGAAGCCGCCCGCGCCCGCATTCGCGAAGGCCGCCTGCGCAACAGCGTCACCGGGCTCGCGAACAGCCTCCGCGGCATGGGCGCCGGCGCCCAGTCCGCCCTCCATCAACACCTCGTGACCATGACCATGCCGTCGCTCATCATGGCCGGTGCCCTCGACACGAAGTACGTCGAAACCGGCACCATGCTCGCCAATACCATGCCCAACGCCCGCTTCGAAGCCATCCCCGGCGCAGGACACGCCGCCCAGACCGAGCGCCCGGCCGAAACCGCCGCGCTCGTCATCGCCTTCCTTCAATCCCTCGAACTGGAGTCCCCCAATGGCTGATGCCCCCGTCACCTGGCAGACCGTCGTCGAATACGAAGAGATCCTCTTCCAGAAGACCGAGGGCATCGCCCGCATCTCCATCAACCGCCCCGAAGTACATAACGCCTTCACCCCGAAGACCGTCTTCGAGCTCATCGATGCCTTCGCCCGCGCCCGCGAGGACCCGGAAGTCGGCGTCATCCTCTTCACCGGCGAAGGCGGCCGCGCCTTCTGCTCCGGCGGCGACCAGCGCGTCCGCGGCCACGGCGGCTACGTCGGCGATGACAACGTCGCCCGCCTCAACGTCACCGACCTCCACAAGCTCATCCGCTCCATCCCCAAGCCCGTCATCGCCCTCGTCCCGGGTTATGCCATCGGCGGCGGCCAGGTCCTGCACGTCATCTGCGACCTCTCCATCGCCGCCGATAACGCCCGCTTCGGCCAGACCGGCCCCCGCGTCGGCAGCTTCGATGGCGGCTTCGGCGCCGTCCAACTCGCCCGCCTCGTCGGCCAGCGCAAGGCCCGCGAAATCTGGTTCCTCTGCCGCCAGTACAACGCCCAGGAAGCCCTCCAGATGGGCCTCGTGAACACCGTCGTCCCCCTCGACCAGCTCGAGGCCGAAGGCGTGAAGTGGGCCCGCGAAATCCTTCAGCTCAGCCCCATCGCCCTGCGCATGATCAAGACCTCGTTCAACGCCGAACTCGATGGCATGTCCGGCCTCACCGAACTCGCCCACAACGCCAACATGCTCTTCTACATGGTCGATGAAGCGAAGCACGGCCGGGACGCCTTCCTCGAAAAGCGCCAGCCCGAATTCGCCGACCCGAAGAAGTTCCCTCGCCGCGGCTGATCCCGCATCATCCCCTGTCGATGACACCGCGGCCCGGTCCCCGGCGATGACACCCCTCGCGCGCGTCGCCTGGCGCCCCTTCCGCCTGCCACTGCGCGCCGAGACACACGCCGCGCACGGCACCGCCTCCACCCGCGAGGGGCTCCTCATCGTGGTCGAAGGCGTCGAAGGCGGCCGCGGCCTCGGCGAAGCTTCCCCGCTGCCGTCCTATACCGGCGGGAGCGTCGAGGAGTGCGCCGCCCTCCTCGCCGGCATCGCGCCCGCTCTCCTCGTCTCGCCCGCCGAGTCCCTCTGGCGTTCGCTCCCGGCGCTGGCCGGCGGACACCCCGGATCGCTGGCTGCCCTCACCTGTGGCCTCGAAACCGCCGTCGCCGACCTGCTCGCGCGCGGCGAAGGCGTCCCCCTCCACCGCCTCCTCCGTCCCCGCACGGGCATCGCTGCCGATGTCGTGGTCGAAGCCAACGCCGTCATCGATAACCCCGACCCGATGCGCGCCGCCGAGGAAACCCGCGATGCCATCCAGTCCGGTTTCACCACCCTGAAGGTAAAAGCCGGGTTCGACCTCGACCGCCAGCGCTTCGCCGCCGTTCGCGCCGTCGCCGGGCCGTTCGTCCGCCTCCGCGCCGATGCCAACGGCGCCTGGGACGAAGCCGCCACCCTCGAAGCGCTTCCCCGGCTCGCCGCGGCCGGCGTCGTGCTGCTCGAACAGCCCCTCCCGCCCGCGCCCGGGCCTGCGGCGCTCGCCCGCGTGCGCGCCGCGAGCCCGATCCCCATCGCCGCCGACGAAGGCTGCCGCACGACATCCGAACTGGCCTCCCTCCTCGCCGCGAACGCCATTGACGCCGTGGTCGTGAAGCCGATGGCCAGCGGCCTCCGCGAATCCCTCGCCATCCTCGCCGCCGCTCGCGAGGCCGCCATCGAGGCCATCGTTACCACCACCTTCGATGCCGGCATCGGCACCGCTCTCGCGATGCACCTGGCGGCCACCCTCGATGAGCCGCGCCCCGCCTGCGGCATCGCCACCCACGGGCGCCTCGCCGCCGATATCGTCACCGGCGTCCTCCCCGTCGAAGGCGGCCGCGTCACCCTCCCCGGCATCGCCCACATCCCGGGGCTTGGCGTCACCCTCGATGAAGCCGCGCTCGAAGCCCACGCCACCGGTCCCTGGCAGGAGGTCCGCCGCTGACCGCGCCCATGCCCGACTGGCTGCAGCACCGCGCCCACGCACTCCCCGGCGCGACCGCCGCCGTCCTCGCCGATGGCACCGTCCTCACCTACGCCGAACTCGATGCCCGGGTCGCCGGCCTCGCGGCGGTGCTCGAAACGCGCGGCATCGCCGCCGGCCACCATGTCGCGCTCCTCGCCCTGAACTCGCTCGAATTCGTCGAGGCCGTCCACGCGGTCACCCGCCTCGATGCCGTGCTCGTGCCCCTGAACGCGCGCCTCACACCGGCCGAACTCGCCTACCAGCTTGAGAACTGCCGCGCGCGCCTCCTGCTCACACACGCTCCCACCGCCGCGCTCGCCCGCGAGGCAGCCGCGAGCACGGAAACGCCGATCTTCGAACTTGGCGGCGAAACCACCGGCCCCGGCGGCACACAGCCAGGTCGCTCCGTTCGCACCCACGACCCGGCTGCCCCGCATTCGATCATCTATACCTCCGGGACGACCGGCCGCCCCAAGGGCGCCATTCTCACCTACGAGAACTTCGCCGCCAGCGCCGCCGCCTCCGCCTACAACATGGGCGTTCTCCCCGGCGACCGCTGGCTCGCGTGCATGCCGCTCTTCCACGTCGGCGGCCTCAGCATCGTCCTCCGCAGCGCCATCTACGGCACGGCCGTCGTCATCCACCCCGCCTTCGATGAGCACGCCGTCAACCGCGCCCTCCGCGACGAGGGCGTATCGCTGCTCTCCGTCGTGCCCACCATGCTCCAGCGCATGCTCGATGCCGGCGCCCTCCCCTATCCACCGTCCGTGCGTGGCGTGCTCGTGGGGGGTGGTCCCGTCACCCGCGACCTCCTCGCGCGCGCCCTCGAACGTGGTCTTCCCGTGCTCCAGACCTACGGGCTCTCCGAAGCTGCCTCCCAGGTCACCACGCTCTCCCCCGGCGACGCGCTCACCCACACCGGTTCGGCCGGCAAGCCGCTGCTCTGCACCCGCCTCCGCATCGACGCGCCCGCTGGCGAGCCCGGCGAGATCCTCGTGTCCGGCGTCACCGTCACCGCGGGCTACCTGGGCAACCCCGAGGCCACGGCCCGCGCCCTCCGCGATGGCTGGCTCCACACCGGCGATATCGGCCGCCTCGACCCCGAAGGCTTCCTCTACGTGCTCGATCGCCGCGACGACCTCATCGTCACCGGTGGCGAAAACGTCTACCCCGCCGAGGTCGAGGGGCACCTGCTCCAGCACCCCGCCGTCGAAGCGGCCGCCGTCGTCGGCATCCCGGATGCGCGCTGGGGCCAGGCCGTCGCCGCCGCGCTCGTCCTTCGCACGCCCTCGGAAGACCCGGCGGCCACCTTCGATGCCTACCTGCGCGAGCGCATCGCCCCCTACAAGCTTCCCCGCCGCTACCTGGTGACCGGCTCGCTCCCGGCGACCGCCAGCGGCAAGATCCAGCGTCACATCGTCCGCACCCTGTTCACCTGACGATTGCTACAATCCGCCGCGAAGGAGACCGACGTGAGCGATTGCCTCTTCTGCAAGATGGCCGCCGGCGAAGTCGATGTGCCCCGCGTGGCCGAAAATGCCGCCGCCTTCGCCATTCGCGACATAAATCCCCGTGCGCCCGTGCACGCCCTCATCATCCCCAGGCGGCACATCGGCTGGGCGCGCGACCTCGGCATGGAGGATGGCGCGACCCTCGGCGCGATGTTCGAACTCGCCACCGAGGCCGCCGACATCGAGGGCGTCGCCGAGTCTGGCTATCGCCTCGCCTTCAACGTCGGCGAAGCCGCCGGCATGACCATCTCGCACCTCCATCTCCACCTCGTCGGGGGCCGCCCGCTCGGGCCCGAAGGCTGATGGCGAAGTCGATCCGGGCCCAGGTCGAGGCCATCATCGAGGAGTTCGAATCCCGCCCCGAAGGGCTCCTCAAGCACGTCCGCCGTGTCCTCGACGAAGCCCTCGACCTCGCCCGCCACTGGGATATCGACCCCGAACGCACGCAGCTCGCGACCTGGGGGCACGACCTCTTTCGCGCCCACGCCCCGGCCGACCTTCTCCGTCTCTCGCGCGAGGCCGGCGTCGCCATCGGGCCCGAGGACGAAGCCGCGCCCATCATGCTCCACGGCCCCCTCGCCGCCGCCGTCATGCGCGAACGCTTCAAGGTCACCGATGATGAGGCCCTCGCCGCCGTTCGCGACCACACCGCCGGGCTCGCCCAAATGCCCATGCTCGCGAAGGTCATCCTCATCGCCGACAAGGTCGAGAAGCGCAAACGCACGCGCACGCCCGTTATGGAGGCCATCCGCCGCATCGCCCGCCGCGACCTCGACCTCGCGCTCCTCTGCTGGGCCGATTGGAAATGGGTCGATGAGCGCGCCCACGGCTACGACAGCTACACCGCCCACTGGCACGCCCGCGAGGAGTGGGTGCGCGCCCATCACGCCGAGGCCGGCCTCCCCGGCCGCATCCCCGGCTGGCAGTACGACCTCGACTGACTCAGCGCACCATCGACGCCAGGATCTTCGCCGCCTCGCCCTCATCCATCCCGAACTTCGTCTCCACCAGCAGCTCGTAGCTTCGCGTCTTCGTGGTCAGCGTGTACCCGGTGAACCCGAAATCCGACCGCGCGCGGACCAGCGTCGCGCCCACCACGGGGCTCACCAGCGTCTCCGCATCCGTGACGGCCACCGGCGCCGAGGACTGCGTGATCGAAATCGGGAACGGCCCCTTGAACGCCATCGACACCTCGTGGACCGGGCCATGCTCGGGCGCATCGACCTTCATCCCCGTCAGCTCGAAGCCCACCGGCAGCACCGGCGCCACGACATCGAACCCGGCCAACGCGCTCGCCTTGCGAGCCTCCTCCGCCAGCGACCCGGCGGGGACGACGACCTGCGCCCGGTCCTCCGGCTCCGAACGCCCCCGGCTCCCGGTCGCGACGAACGCCACCACCCCGCCCGCCACGAGTGCGACGGCAACCAGCGACATCACCCGCCCCGATTGACGATTAATAGCCACAGCCTGCCTCCATCTGAATGCGCAAGCAACGTTGTTGAACGGCGCCCGCAAAACGAAAGATTACTCTAGGTCCCAGGTGTCCAGTAGCTCACACTGCTATGGCCACCGCACGGATATACCCACCCGTCTCCAGAATCATATTTGGCGAACTCTGACATCACTTCCGGAGGAAGGGAGATCGACCAGGGAACGTAGGTCCAAAGCCATGCAGTATAGTCGTACACATCCAATGGCTTTCCCCACAGACCGCTGATATTGACGATCGTGCCAGGCGCGTGCGGGATGATCCTTCCGCGATGGTACTTCAGGTTAAGCCATGGGGCATTCGAGCCCCCTCCATACCAGTCGAGGTAATGAAATTCCACGTTCTTGGGATTCTGATATGCCTCAGTATGATAACCGAGGCTGTGCCACCAACTAAAGCCGTAGTTTACTCCATTTAGCACGCATACTCCGTAAGTGGAGGAAGGATATACGGCAGATGTGGAGTTTCCCCAAGGAATGAATACATTGTTGTATTGGCTTGCTCGAACCCCAGCAACGGCTGAGGCTCCTAGCATGAATGCGATGGCAATCACAGCAGCGCGTGCGATCTTCGAAAAGCCTCCGGCTCGAGTCATCACATGACCTCCGTTTGTCCGGGCCACATTAGACTTCGAGTGCTGAGCTGAATATGGCCTTTTGACCATACGCGAGGTTTTCGTTCTTCGCCTGATCTGGTATGTTTCGGAAATGCCGGTTCAGGCGGCGAACCTGCTGACTTCGACCCAGCGTGCGGTGCTTGTGCTGTACCTCCGGGGTGCCGAGCCTCGCGAGATCGCCGAGGCTCTCGTTCTCCAGCCACGCACAGTTCGGCGCCACCTGACTGAAGCGCGGAAGCGGCTGGACGCGGCGAACGATGGCCACATGGTCCTACGGGCGCTCCTGATGCGCGTCGTCGAAGTGGATGACCTGCTTGGCGGAACCCAAGGTCGAGGTTCTGACAACCCGAATTTCGATCGCCCTACCGCTGGACCAGCTGCGTGAGCACACCGCCGGTCACGGACGGGTGGACGAAGACCTGCCCCTTCACCGGATTCCCCGGCCCCGGGTCGCCGACGAGCCGGATGCCCTTCTCGCGCAGCTCCGCCACCGTCGCGTCGATGTCGTCGACCTTCATCGCGACGAGGTGCACACCCTCGCCCTGTTCCGCCAGCCGCTTCGCGATCGGTCCCGCGTCGCCCGTCGCCGAGACGAGTTCGATGTACGAATCGCCGAAGCGGAAGAACGCCATCGCCATGCCCGCCGCGGGAGCATCGCTGCGGTCGCTCACGCCCGTGCCGTAGATCGTCTCGTACCGCCCGATCGCCGCGTCCAGGTCCTTCACCGCGATGACGACATGGTCCACACCGTTGAACATTGGGCTTCCTCACTGGTTCGTAGTGGGGCGACCATACGCGCGCGGCGCCCGCCCGTGCTACCCCAGCAGCGCCCGGATCGCCGCGCGCGCCGTCGCGTCCTCGGGCGCGAACCGGGTCAGCTCCCGCGTTAGCGCCACGTAGAGCGCGCGAAGGTCCGGCTCGCCCGCCAGCGCCTCCAGCTGCCGCGCGACAGTGCCCGCATCGCCACGCGCGACCGGCCCGCTCAACGCCGCCAGCGAAGGCTTCGCCGCCGCGTTCGAAGCACTCGCCAGCAGCAACGGCGCCAGTGCCTCCCGCACGACCTCGCCCGGCAAGCCCGCCGCCTCCCACGCCCGTCCCGCGGCCGCCATCAACGCCACCACGAAGTTGCTCGCGAATACCGCCGCCGCGTGATACGCCGCCCGGTCAATGCCCGCGAGCGAAAACGGCCTTGCGCCCATCGCGGTGACCATCGCCTCCAGCATCCCCGCCAGCGCCCCGTCGCCTTCGATCCCGCACCACGCCTCCGCGAACCGCCCCGGCTCGGGCTCGCGCGAAGGGAATGTCTGCAAGGGATGCAGGCACCCCGCGAGCCCGTTCGCCGCGCGCACGTCCGCGAGCACCTCCAACCCGAGCGCGCCGCTGCAGTGCACCGCCGCCTGCCCGGCGCGCCACGGCAGCCGCGCCGCCTCCCCCGCGATCGCGCCATCCGGCAGCGTCAGGAACACCAACTCCGCCGCATCCACCACCGCTTCGGCGCCCGTCACCCGAACGCCGCCACCGATCGCCTCGGCCAGGCGCCGCGCCGATTGCCGCTCCCGGCTCGCGACCGCGACCACGCCGTACCCGGCACGCGAAAGCGCCGGCCCCAGCGACATCGCTGTGCGGCCGGCGCCAATGATCCCGATCCGGGTCCCCTCGTTCGTCACGCCCAAACGGTGGGCCGGGCGGCGAACGCGGTCAACCCGCGCACGCTACTGGAGGAGGAACGCGCTCGCGACCCATCCCGTCACGCGCCCTTCGACCACCACCTTCACCCATGCCAGCCCGCTCGCATCCACCGGACCATCGATGATCGCCACCGCGGTCGCCGCCGGGAGGCAGTCGAGGATGCCCGCGCCCGTGCCCGGCTCCTTGCGCACGCGCAGGCAGCCCGGGCTGTTATCGACCTTCGCCAGCACCGCCGCCGGTTCCTTCGCCGTCGCGGGGGCATCGACTGCGGGGGCATCCGTCGCGGGCGCGGTGGCCGCCGGTGGCTCCGAAACCGTGGCCGGGGGCGGCTCGACCGCGGCCGCCGTGGCCGGGCTCTGTGTCTTCGCCAGGTAGCGCGCCGCGACCCACCCCGTCTTGCCCGCGGCCTCGACCTTCACCCAGGTGAAGCCGTCCGCGCTCACCGGTTCGCCGGTCACGTTCGCCGCCGTGCCCGCCTTCAGGCAGGTCAGCACGCTCCCCTTGAGCGACGGCTCGCTGCGCAGGTTCAGGCAGCCGGAGTCCGGCGCCACCGTCGCGGCATCGCCCGTCGCGAACGAAACCGGCACGGCCGGCGCTGCCCCTCCGGTGATGCGGTAGATGTGCACATCGAGCCCGCTCGCCGCCGCCAGCCGGTACGGTTCGTACCCGGGCCGCAGCCGTACCATTTCGTCCCAGTTCTGGTTCGAATCGACCGCGTTGAAGCGGCCGTTGCCGAGGTTCTCCAGCACGATCGCGGTGTGCAGGCCCCGGTACGATGCCCACGGGCTCGTGTCGTCATCGTCCGCGACCTGGATGATGTCCCCGGCCTTCGCCTCGGCCGCCGAGACCTCCGTCGCGCCCGCCTCGAAGTAGCCCGCGCGGTAGTCGTTGCCCACGCGCTTGCCCGTCGCCTCGAAGACCACCTGCTGCATGAACGTCCAGCACTGCCCGCCGTGGCTGCCCACGTACTTGAGCGCCGTGTTCGCGATGGGGCTCTCTTCGCCCGCCGCCCGCGACGCCGAGGGCGCCGCGCCCGCCACCGCCAAAACCCCTACGAGAAGAACGAACATCAATCGGAGATCAACGAGCCGGTAAAACACAGGCACCTCTCAAACTGCTTCAGGAGCAGCCCGAACGTACCTGCGGACATCCCGTGAAACTTGCGCAAACCGCAACGGGAATGCAAAAAGCGTGTAAACCCGGCCCCGGGTAAACGTTGCGCAGGCAACGCACAATACCGCCCATATCGCAATCCGGGGATTCGCTGAGAGGGCCCCCGCCTAGGTGTAGTGACCACGAGGGTTGTGGACAGGAATGAGTCATCAGCATAAGCAGATTGCTTGACTGAGAGAGGGCCATTCCGTTGGGTTGCGGTTGACGAAAACCAAGACCACACGGAGG
>JADLBC010000032.1 GCA_020847985.1 Dehalococcoidia bacterium | reverse complement strand
TCGGTGTAGAGCAGGCCGACGTAGTTGCGGGCGTAATACTCCAGGGGGACGCCGAACTGGTACGACTGGGCGCCCTGCGTCCACTGGCTCAGGACAACGCCACGATGGCCGCCACTTTCGATGTTCAGCACGTAATGGATGTTCCGGGGCGGCCAGGTGTCGTTGGCGCGCGTCACGGGCCAGGTGGCGAGACCATTCGCATCGGTGACCTGGTCGCCGGTGGCATTGCCGGACGCGCTCACGGTCACGCCCGGGAGCGGCTTGCCGGTGTCGTGATCGAGGACCCAGGCCAGCATCTGGTCGTTGGAGAGCTTGGTGACGATGACGCTATCGACGACGGTGAAGGCCATCTCGGCGAAGTAGTCGCCACCGGTGGACTTCACGTAGTAGTCGCCCTTCGGCAGCGTGGCGCCCGGCGCGAGCGAGGTCGAGAGCACGAGCACCTGGTCGGCGGTCGCGGGGTTGGTCTCGGTCCAGGTCCGCATGGGCGGGCTGGACGGCGTCCACTGGGTTTCGCGGTCCTTGGGCACGGCATTGATCGAGCGCACCGCCGCGGCCTCGGAGGGCGTGAGGCGATAGAGGGTGAAGGCCGCGCTGGCGGTATTGATGGCGTGGTAGTACAGGAACGGCTCGGCGCCGGCCGAGTAGGTCGTGTACACGCCCGGGATGGCGAAGCTGATCCGTGCTTCCAGGCTCCCCGTCGTGAAGGAGAACGACGAGGCCGGGAGCGGCTGGCCGTAGCGGTCGGTGGCGCCGGCAGCAATGGTCAGGGTGTAGCGCGTCGAAGGCCGCAGCGGCGTGTTCACGTTCATGATGCGGTCGTCTTCGTACCAGTACTGGAAGACGGTGCTGGCATCGACGCCGGAGACGCTGACCTTGCCTTCGAGCGAATCCGTGTTCATGGGGTTGTTGAAGGTGATGGTCATGCCGTAACGCGAGGCGCCGGTCGAGCCATCAGCGGGCGAGGTGCGTTCGATGCCGGCGAGCTTCACGGTGGTGAAGACGGATGTCCATGCGGTCTTCGTCGCGCCCCCGGTCTTGCCTTTGAGGCCCGCGGGCACGTTCACCGTGTAGGTGAGGCCGCGTTCGAGGTCGGTGGCGGGGGTGAAGGTCGCCGTTCGCCCGCCATCGCTCCAGGCGAACGAGCCGGGCACCTTCCGGCCAGTCCCCGAGGTGAGCGCGAACGCGGCCTCGACGCCAGCCTGGTCCATGGCCTGGTTGAACTTGAGGGTGACCGGCTGGCGCGGCGCGGCGTAGAGCGCCCCGGCATCCGGGTTCACGGCATCGAGCGCGGGGCCGTAACTCGTGAATGTCCAACTGTAGTCGGCTTCGAGCTTGCCATCGGCGGCGCTGGTGAGGCCCGCCTTCACGGTCGCGGTGTAGCGCGTGTTCGGCGCCATCCCCGAAGGCACGAAGCGGTAGAGGGAGGTATTCAGCCAGGCGCCCGTGCCCTCAAGGGGCGGGTCGAACACGACGGGCTGGCGTAAGTCGGCCTCGGAGAGCGTGGTCAGCGGCGCGACAGACCGGCTGAACTGGATGAGCACCTGGCCGTTCGCGGGCACATCCACGTCCTCGGGCGCGGGGATGACGTTTTGCACGACAAGCTTGCCAGTGACGGTGAAGGTCCGGCGGAATTCCTGCGGCAGACCAGCTTCCGGCCGCGCGGCGACGCGCACCTCATACGCCTGCCCGCGCAGCAGCCCCGGGTACTCCGGCTGGAAGAGGAGCGTGCGGTCACTGAGCCAGGCGTATTCGCCCTGGACCTCTGGCTCGAGCTTGAGCAGGTGGGAGCCGTCGCGTTCGGCGGGCGGAAACTCGTAGGTCACCTTGATCGGCGCGAGGCGGGCAACGTCATCCCCCGCGGGGAACAACGTGAAGCCGGGCGGCTCCGTCAGGGTCGCGGGCGTGCGCGGTTCGTGAAGGATGCCGAAGGCGGCGACGCCTACCACCGCGACGACGGTCGCAGCGCCGGCGATGACGAGTGGGCGAAGGCGATGGTCGGCCAGGGCCTCGCGGATGCGGTGGAGTGCGTTCATCGCGTTCGTACCTCGAAGGTGGATGTGGTGCGGCTGGTGATGCCGTTCGCGGTCACGGCGGCCTCGACGGTGTGGATGCCGGCGGCAAGCGGCCATTGGGCGGCGATTGCGGCGCCAGCTTCCCGGGCCACAAGGGCGCCATCGACGCGCAGTTCGATGCGTTCGCCATCGGGAGCGGCGGCGCGCAAGAGCACCGCCTGGTTCGCGAGCTCGGGGGCGAAGTACAGCACGGCGCCCGGGGCGGGCTGCACGATGCGAACGCCCGCGGGACCGGTTCCAGGGGCGGCGACGCGCAGGCCGGCATCGCGTGCCCAGCCCACGGCCTCCAAAGGCGGCGCGATCGCCAGCGAACCATCGGCCATCCGGAGGTAGTAGCGCTCGGTCGCGCGCGGCTCGGTGCCCGCGCGGAACCATTCGGCCTGCGGCGACGGACAGTTCTCGCCCGGAAGCTGACCGGTGGGGGCGCAGACGGTCACGCGGACGAGCCCCGCGGGCCGGTCGAGCCAGCGCGGGGACGTGCGCTCGGCCGTCGCGGCCATGACATCGCGCCAGATGGGCCCGGCGCCATCGACGCCGGAGACGCCGTCCATGGCGCTGCCGTCGGTATTGCCGACCCATGCGCCGACGACGCGGTCGGCGGTGAAACCGAGCGTCCAGTTGTCGCGGAAGCCGGTAGTGGTGCCCGTCTTCGCCGCTGCGCGGAACGGCAGGTCGAGGGGGGTGACTTCGCCGAAGCCGGGGATGCGCGCGGCGCTATCGGAGAGGATGTCGGCCAGGAGCCAGGCGTTGGTTTCGTCCAGCACCCTGGTGGGGGCCGGCGCCGGGCGCTCGTACAGAGTCGCGCCGCTGCCATCGCGCACACGAACGACCGCGAACGGCGCGACCAGCGAGCCGCTGTTCGCGAGCGCGCCGTACGCGGCGGTGAGGTCGAGCAGCCGCACTTCGCCACCCCCGAGGACGACCGCGGGGCCATAGACCTCGGTATCGGTGAGGCTGCGCAGGCCGAACCGGTGGGCGATTTCGAGGAAGGCGTCCATGCCGATGGCGTCGAGGGTGCGCACGGCCGGCACGTTGAACGATGACGCCAGCGCCGTCCGCAGGGTGACCACGCCGTGGAACTGGCGGTCGTAGTTCATCGGACTGTAGGGGCCGGACGCACTGGCGAAGGTCGAGGGCACGTCCAGGAGCGAACTCGCGGGCGTGTAGCCGCGCTCGAACGCCGCCGCGTAGAGAAACGGCTTCAGCGCCGAACCCGGCTGGCGAGGTTGGATGGCCACGTTGACCTGGCCATCGATGGTTGTGTCGTCGAAACCGGCACTGCCCGCCATCGCCAGGAGGGCGCCGGAGTGGGGCTCAAGCACGATGACGGCGGCGTTGCGGGCGTTCTTGTCCGTGAGCTTCGCGAGTTGACGGTCGATGCTGCGTTCGACCTCGGATTGGAGGGCGGCGTCGATGGTGGTCTCGATGACAAGGCCGTCCCGTTGGGCGAGGTCCGGCCGCAGGCGCGTGATCTCGTCGTGGGCGTACTGGACGAAGTGGGGGGCCAGGGGCCCGGTCAGCCCGGGCGCGAGCACGATCGCCTCGCGCCGTGCCGCTTCGGATTCGGCGGACGTGAGTCGGCCGGTTTCGCGCATGCGCCGCAGCACGTACGCCTGGCGGGCTTTCGCGGCATCCATGTTTGTGTCCGGCGCGTACGCGGAGGGGAGCTGCGGCAGGCCTGCCAGGAACGCCGCCTGGGCGATGTCGAGGTTCTGCGCGCTGGTCCCGAAGTACACCCGGGCGGCTGCTTCGACACCGAAGGCGCCGCGGCCGTAGTACACGCTGTTCAGGTAGAGGGCGAGAATCTCGTTTTTGGTCCGGCGCCGTTCAAGCTGAAGCGCGAGGGCGGATTCCCGCAGCTTGCGCACGAGCCGCGGCGACCCGGGCTCGATGTAGGCGGCGCGGGCCAGCTGCTGGGTGATGGTCGATGCGCCCGATGGGTTCGAACGGTAGGAGACGGCGGCCCGGGCGATGGCGAGCGGATCGATGCCGGGGTGCGAACGGAAGCGCGCGTCCTCGGCGGCGACGGTGGCTTCGACCATCGCCGGGGCGATGCGGTCGAGGGCGACGGGGATGCGCAGCCCGGCCGCGGCATCGCGCTGCAGCACCGTTCCATCCGCCGCGAGGACGACCGTCCCCGGGACCGCGAGGCCGCCTTCGGGTGAAGCGAGCGGCGCAAGCCAGGCCCACGCGATCACGGCCACCATCGCGAGCGGAGGGATCGCTGCAACCACGAGTAGCACACGCGCCAGGCGCGCGGCACGTGGTCCGGCAAGGGTTGCCCGCACCGTCATGCCCTTCTCAACGCCGGGGAGGCCGTCGTGGTTCCGCGCGGCCACCGGCGCACCGCCCGCCATGCTACCGCCATGAGTCCGGCTCGGTGCGGGACCTCCCGGGGCGCGGGATAGGGACGTAAAGACCGTTTGGCGCGCGAAAACTAGCCCGCGTACTCCCAACCGAGGTCCCGCTCGATGAGCATCTCGCCCGGGCGGACAACGTCGCCATCGGTGACACGGCCGACGACGATGGTGTGGTCGCCGGTGGTGTGGAATGCCTCCGCATCACAGGTGAACCAGCCGAGCGCGTCATCAAGGACCGCGCAACCGTTGTCGTGGAGCGCGTAGGAAAGGCCGGCGAGCTTATCGATGACAGCGTTGGCGGCATCGCCAGTGCGGCCTTTGATCTTGCGGCTTTCGGCGGGCATCACCACCTGGCGCGCGATAGCCATCCCGTCCTTCTCGTGAAGGAGGTTGACGCTGAACACGCCGGTCTCGCGGATGAAGCGCAGCGTGCGAGCGTCGTTTTCGATGACGACGGCGACGAGCCGCGGCGTGAAGGACACCTGCGTAACCCAGTCCGCGAGCATGGCGTTCCGCTCGCCAGAGGCCGAGCGTGAGCCGATGACATGCACGCCGTAGGAAAGCTTGAGCATGGCCTTTTCGGGGCCCGGGATCTCCCTGGGCGAACCGGGGAGGCCGGGAAGCTGGGGATGGGTCATGGCGTCGGCTCCTGCATGGTGTCGTTCCATGGTGCCATGCGCCCGCAAGGCGTGCAGAACGGGCGGCGCATCCCCTTCGCGCGAATGGCGGCTTTCCCGGGCGCGTGACCGGGTCGCGCTATCACGGTATGAATTCGGGATGGTTCGTGTGGTGCTCGGTCTTGCTGCCGCGGCGATGATCGTGGCGGGTACCCGTCTCGCGCCGGGGGCCGATGCGCAATCGCCGTTGCCGCCGCGCGCGGTGATGGCGTTCGTCGCCGCGGGCGAGCCCGTGCCCACGCTTCCCACACCGGCACGCCCCACGCCGCCGCCCGGGCCGGGATACTGTGGTCCTTCCGCCGCGGCCGGTGCTCCCCCGTTCCCGCCGAACTCCGTATTCGGGTTGCTCACGATCGGCGGCAGCCCGGCCCCCGCCGGCACGCTGGTCTACCTCACGTTCGACGGACAGCCCGGGCCCGGAGTCTTCACGACCGAAGAGGGCGGGTACCGCGTGCGTTACGCCGCGGGCGGGCAGGGGCACGTGCCGCGCTGCATCAACGAGGTGGGCAGCGAACTCGGCATCCAGGTCGATGGGCGCGGCGTCGCCTCGGGCGTGCTGGTGGGCGACCCCGACTTCGGCCTGGCCCTGCGCTTCGATGTCGCGATCCCCTGAGTGTCGCGGGACCCCGGCTTTCACAGCGTTTCCTCAGCATTCGTCCCGGGTGGTTCCCAGCCGCCGAGGCTGAAGTAGTCCGGTGCAGCGGCCCACGGGGCCGAGACGGCACCCGGATTGACGCCCGTGACCTCCCCCGAACCACGTGCCCTCGCGATTTGCACCACTCCCCGGCCGCGGGCAACGCGCCCGGTGGACCTTTCAACGCCGCGGCGATGGGTGGTGGCCTCGCTGCTCACGGTGGTGTGGCCGGCGGGCGCGGCCGTGTTCACAGCGTGGCTCGCGGCGAGGCGTCTGGCCGCGGCGGGCCGCACGGCGATGCTGGCCGGGTTGCTGGCGACGCTTGCGGTGCTGCCGTTCGCGGTCCGGGCCGTGCCCGCGTCGGCGCCGGTGGCCCGCGCGGGGATGCTCGCGCCGTTCACCCTGGCCGGCGTCGCCTGGGGTTTCGCCAACGGCGGCGAACTGCATGTGCGTGGTTCGATGCTGGTGATGACGAACGTGCGCGGCGGATACGGCGGCATGGCCGGCGTCACCATCGGGCAGGTGTTCCTGACGCCGAACCCGGGCGTCGGCAATCAGCTTCTCATGCACGAAACGCGCCACAGCACCCAGTGGCTGGTGCTCGGCGGGCTGCTGCCGCCGCTCTATGCCGCGGCCGACCTCGCCGGCGGGGGCGCGGCGGGCAACGTATTCGAACTTTCCGCCGGCCTGCGCGACGGCGGCTACCCCGTTTCCTGAACGGGACCATCATGCGGCGGGGGCTTCAGGCCGACACTCTGATCGGGACAGGGTCCGTCCCGTTCGAGGCGCGACATGCTCGAAACGGTACCGCTTGATCATTCACTGGGGCGCGAGGAGTACAAATCGCGCCTCGCGTATCTCCGCAGCCGTCTGTTCGACATCCAGAAGTGCTGTTGGGAGAACGGTGTGGGCAGCATCGTCGTGTTCGAAGGCTGGGATGCGGCTGGCAAAGGCTCGACGATCGGGGCACTCACACGCCAGCTCGAACCCCGCGGCTTTCGCCTGCACGCCATACAGCAGCCGCGCTCGCACGAAGCCGAACTCCCCTGGCTCTGGCGATTCTGGAATCTGCTCCCCGCGCGCGGCGAGATGGCCATCTTCGACCAGAGCTGGTACGGAAGGGTGTTTCGCGACCGCGTAGCCGGGACCATCGGCGAGCGCGACTGGCACGACGCGTACGGCGCCATCCGCGAGTTCGAACGCACCCTCGCCGACGATGGTTATGTGCTCATCAAGTTCTTCCTGCATATCGGCAAGGCTGAACAGGCGAAGCGGCTGCGGCGGCTGCGCGATGACCCACTCGGCAGCTGGCAGCTGACGACGGACGTGTGGCAGCGCCACCGCGCCTACGGCGAGCACTTCGTCGCCGCGGAGGAGTTCCTGGAGCGCACCGAAACGGAGTGGGGCCCATGGACGATCGTCGAGGCGACGGACCGGCGCTGGGCGCGGTTCAAGGTGTTCGACACCATCACGACCTCGCTCGAAGCATCCCTTCGCCAGCGCGACATCGCCCTGCCCGCGTGGCAGCCAACCGGCCACGCCGAGGAGTAAGGCCATGCTCGAACGGCTCGACCTGACCCAGGCCCTTTCGCGCGAGGAGTACGTGCATGAGCTCGTGCGCAACCAGGTCGCGCTGCGGCAGCTCGCGCAGCAGCTGTACTTCCAGAAGCGTTCGCTCGTCGTCCTGTACGAAGGGTGGGACGCGGCCGGGAAGGGTTCGAACATCCGCCGCGTGACGGAAAAGCTGGACCCGCGCGGCTACGAGGTGCACTCCATTGCGGCCCCGGCCGGCGACGAACGCACGCACCACTACCTCTGGCGCTTCTGGCGGCGCATCCGGCCCCCTTCGGAAAAGCAGGTCCTCATCTTCGACCGGAGCTGGTACGGGCGGGTGCTGGTTGAGCGCGTCGAAGCGTTCTGCCGCGAGGACGAATGGAAGCGCGCGTATCGCGAAATCAACGAGTTCGAACGCCAGCTGCGCCAGGGCGGCATGGTCCTGGTGAAGTTCTGGATGCACGTCTCGCAGGACGAACAGCTGCGTCGCTTCGAGGAGCGCCAGAACACGCCCCACAAGCAGTGGAAGCTGACCGACGAGGACTGGCGCAACCGCGGCCGCTGGGACGACTACGAGGCGGCGGTCGAGGAGATGCTCATGAAAACGAGCACGATCACGAGCCCGTGGCGCGTGGTCGAAGGCAACGACAAGTGGTTCGCGCGCGTGAAGACGCTGCGCATCCTCGTGGCCACGCTCGCGCACGAACTCGGCTATCGCGTCGTCGAGGACGGCGACCGGCTGCAACTGGTGCAGGACGGCAAGGCCGCGCGGAAGAGCGCCTGACGCCTACCAGGTGGTGCCGCCATCGACGGCGATGCACTGGCCGGTGACCCACTTCCCACGCTCGGAGACGAGGAAGAGCACCATCTCGGCCTGTTCGGTGCCGTCGCCCGCGTAACCCAGGGGGATGCGCTCGCGCACGACGCGTTCCCAGGTTTCGCCGCGGCCGAGGTCATCGGTGCGGAAGGTGTCGAGCAGGCCGGGGAGCAGCGCGTTCACGCGGATCTTGTGCTTCGCCAGCTCCATCGCCATCGAGTGGCTGAGGGCGTTGATGCCCGCCTTCGAAGCCGAATAGGCCGCCGTGTTCGCGCCCGCGCCGCGGCTGGCGATGGACGAGACGTTGATGATGCTGCCGCCTTCGCCCTGCGTGATCAGCTGCTTCGCGGCCGCTTTGGAGAGCAGGAACGTGCCATCGAGGTTGGTCACGAGCACGTTCTTCCAGACCGCGTAGGGCAGCTCCGTGACGGGGACGCGGTCCTCGCCGCGGGCAGCGCCGGCGTTGTTCACGACGATATCGAGCCGCCCGAACTCCGCGACGCAGCGGGCGACCAGGTCGGCGTTCGCCTGTTCGCTGCTGACGTCGGACACGAGCGGGAGACAGGTACCGCCGGCGGCGCGGATCTCGTCCGCCACGCTCTCGATGTCGCGCCAGCCCGCGGCCTTCTCGTCGTCCGGGTAGCGGTCGGGGGAGCGGCCGGTGCCGGTGACGATGACCTTCGCGCCGGCCTGTGCCAGGAGCCGCGCGATGGGGCGCCCGATGCTCCGCATGCGGCCCGCGCCGGTGACAATCGCGACCTTGCCCGCCAATTCCTGTTCCATCAGTCCCTCCCTTGTTGGCGCGCAGTCTACGCGACCCGGGATCGCGCCGGTGGGGCCGTGCCGGGGTTGGCGCGGTGCGGTACCGTTGGCACCCGACCGGAGGGGCCCGTGACCGATGAACTCGCCTTCATGTCCGCCAGCGAGCTGGGCCCGCTCATTCGCGCACGCGAGGTGTCGCCGGTGGACGTGGCGGAGGCGCAGCTGGCGCGAATCGCGAGCATGGATGGCGTGCTCCGGGCGTTCACGTACGTCGACGCCGAGGGTGCGCTGGCGCAGGCGCGGTCGGCCGAAGCCGAGGTCGCGGCGGGGGCGTACCGCGGGCCGCTGCACGGCATCACCATCGCGCACAAGGACATCATCGAGGTGCGCGGCATGCCGACGACGGCGGCCTCGCGCGTCATCCCGCACGCCGTCGCCACGCAGGACGCGACGGTCGTGGCGAAGCTTCGCAACGAGGGAACGGTCGGCCTCGGGAAGTTGAACCTGATCGAGTTCGCGTCGGGGAGCATGGGCGTGTTCGGCTTCGCGCGGAACCCGTGGAACCTCGCAGCGTACCCCGGGGGTTCGAGCTCCGGGAGCGGCGTCGCGCTGGCGGCGGGCATGGTGACTCTCGCGACCGGCACCGATACGGGGGGTTCCATCCGCAACCCTGCCGCTTTCTCCGGGCTGGCGGGCCTTCGCCCGACGTACGGGCGCGTCAGCCGCGCGGGGTGCATCCCCCTCAGCTGGAGCCAGGACAGCATCGGACCGATGGCGCGAACGGTGGCGGATGTGGCGCTCATGCTCGGGGCGATGGCCGGCCCCGACGGCGAAGACCTGACCGCCGCGGCCGGCCCCGTGCCGGACTTCACCGAGGACCTCGGCATCGCCGTCGGGGGCGTGCGCGTCGGGATTCCCCATGGATACTTCATGGACGGCCTCGACCCGGAAATCGCCGCGGCGATGCAGGCGGCCCTCCACCAGCTCGCGGCGCTCGGGGCCGATGTCATCCCCATCGAGCTGCCGGCGTCGGTGTTCGCGCCCGCGGCCTCGTGGACCATCGCCTACTCGGAGTCGTTCGTGTTCCACCGGCCGTGGTTCGAAACGAAATCGCGCGACTACACCCCGGCCTTCTACCACAAGATCGCGGCGGCCGGGTTGATGTCCGCGGAGGAGCGGATCGTCTCGCAACAGGTGCGCCAGCGCGTGACGCGCGAGTTCCTGGATGCCTTCCGGCGGGTCGACCTCATCGTCACGCCTTCGAACCGGGCTCTCGCCTCCGACGACGGGATCCCGGCCCCGGGAGCGTTGCGCTGGACGGGTGAGATGGCGAGCGTGACGCGCCCGGTGAGCCTGACGGGCTTCCCGGCGCTGTCGGTGCCCATCGGCTTCGCTCGCGACAACACGCCGATCGGGATGCAGGTGGTGGGGCGCCCGTGGGACGAAGCAGCGGTGCTCGCCCTCGGGCACGCGTACGAGCAGTCGACGGGCTGGCACAAGGCCCATCCGCCCGCGTTGCCCGCCGAGATACCTCCCCGCTTCGGGGCGGCCGGACCACCGGCGCCGGGGCCGGGCGATGCCACATCCGTGACCGCTGGATGGGTGATGGACATGGCCCGGCTGCTGGGCCACGGCTTCGTGACCGAAGAGGACGCCGAGGCGATAGCGCCATTGCTGGCGCCGGTGAAAGAGCAGCTGACGCTCGCGAGGGCGACGCTCGCGCTCGACCTCGAACCGCCCGTGCGGCCCGCGGGCTTCCCCTGGTAGCGGCTCAGGCGGTGCGCGTGGCGCCGCTGGCGTTGAGCTGCGCGATCTCCTCCCAGGTGTAGCCCACACCGAGGAGGATCTCCTCCGTGTGCATCCCCAGAGGTGGGCCGCCGCCCTGGATGCGCGGCGGCGTCTCGCTCATGTGAATGGGCGGCCCGGGCACCCGCATCGTGCCGAGCACCTCAGTCTCTATCTCCTGCAGATAGCCGTTCGCCCAGAACTGCGGGTGCCCGGCCATGCCCGCGTAATCGAGCACGGGCGCGTGGGGCACGTCGTGCGCGGTGAGCGGGTCGAGCCAGGCGGCCATGGGCCGGGTGCGGAACAGTGCCTCGAGTTCGATGACGAGCGCGTCCTTGTTGCGCGCCCGGCCGAAGGGGTCGGCGAAGCGCGGGTCGCTCTTCAGGCGCGGGGCATCGAGCGCGTCGCAGAGCCGCTCCCACATCGCTTCGGTGTTCGCAGCGATGGCAACGTGGCGGCCATCGGCGCATTCGTAGTTGGTGTAGGTGGCGGCGCGCCGGCTCTGGAACCCGGATTGCTTCCCCGTGCGGAGGAACTCCACGATCTGCTTCGACTGCATGGCCACCATGCCGCCGATGAGCGAGCCATCGATGTGCTGGCCGATGCCGTGGCGTTCGCGCACGACGAGCGCGGTGGCGATGCCGAACGCGAGCAGCATCGCGCCGACCTGGTCAGCAAAGCCGCCGATGAGGGCGTGGGGTTCGCCGCCCGGGCCGGTGCCCTGTTCGTACATCACCCCGCTGAGCGCCTGGGCGACGTGGTCGTAGCCGCCGCGCTCCGCCCACGGCCCGCTCCGGCCCCACGCCGAGGCGGAGGCATAGATGAGGTCCGGCTTGAGAGGGCGCAGCGCTTCGTAGCCCAGCCCCATGCGCTCCATCGCGCCGGGGCGGAAGTTCTCCACGACCACGTCCACCGTGGGCACGATGCGGCGCACGATTTCGACGGCTTCGGGCTTCTTGAGGTCCAGCGTGAGGCTTTTCTTGCCGCGGTTGTGCCCTTCGAAATAGGAGGAGAAGCCGTCGGGGCCGAGGCCGTTGGACCGCCCCATCTCGCCGCCGGGCGGTTCAACCTTGATGACCTCAGCGCCCATATCGGCAAGGAGGAGCGTGGCGAAGGGCCCCTGTTGCGCCTGGGTGAAGTCGAGCACGCGAATGCCGTGCAGCGCCGAGGGTCGCATCGCGTCCATGTCCCGGCCCCCCTTTCGAGCGCGGCGATGATAGCATCGGGCGCCCGGCCGCATGCCGTGGGCAGGAGGCTCGCATGGCGATCGTCGAGACCGAGACCGGCGGCGGAGTGACCGTCATCCGGATGAACCGCCCGGAACGGATGAACGCGCTCGGAAACGAACTGCGGGCACGGCTGGCGGAGGCATGGACGGCCTTTCGCGACGACCCGGATTCCGAAGTCGCGATCTTCACGGGCAGCGGGCGCGCGTTCTGCGCGGGCGAAGACATGAAGGAGTCGCTTGAGCGGGGCGCCGCGGGGCTTCCTGCGCTCGCGGCGGAGGACCCGTTCATGGCCGGGAAGCTGGACAAGCCCGTCATCGGCGCGATCAATGGGTTCGCGATGGGGGGCGGGTTCCAGCTCGTGGAGAAGTGCGACTTGCGCGTGGCCGTGCGCGGCGCCGTGTTCGAAATGTCTGAAGCCAAGCGCTGGCTGCTCGGCGGGTACCAGCACGGGCACCTGGGCGGGATGCCTCACGCGATCGCGACGGAGATGGCGTTCGCCTTTCGTTTCACGGCCGAACGGCTGCACGAACTCGGATACCTCAACCGGCTGACGGCCGAGGAGGATCTGCTGCCCGAAGCCCGAAGGATGGCGGCCCACCTGCTCACGCTCCCGCCGGCGGCGCGCGTGAACACGCTGGTCATGATGCGCGCGATGCGGCCCGAGGTCGCCCCGGACCGCGAGGCGCTGGCCGGGCAGCTTCGCAATCACGGTGCGCTCAGCGACCTGATGGAGTCACGCGCGGCGTTCGCCGAGAAACGTGAGCCGCGATTCAAGGGCTGGGACAGCCCCGGCGACCGGGACCGCACGCCGCGGCTGCCGAAGCCGGGGAGCGCGTGAGCGGCCTACTGCCATTGCCTGCGTGACGTGATGAACAGTTGAAACGCCTACGCACGTAACTCGCGTCCGAGGCGTGTGCTATAGTCCCGCCATTCGGAGGGGGTGGCGCCAGGCCATTGGACGCCGCCACCAGGTTCACCAGGAGGAATCATGGACCCCAACGTCATCCTCAACCGGGTATTGCGACTCGCCCGCCTCGATACGTCCGTGTTCGATGAAGTCCGGGACGACCAGAACGAGACGGTACCGGCGGTCATCATCGCCGCGATTTGCGCCTTCCTCGGGGGACTCGGTTCGTTCCTCTGGTGGAAGGTGGTGTGGGGATCGGAATTCGAGCCCGACGGCGTCTTCCTCAATACGCTGCTGCTCGGGTCCATCTTCACGCTGGCGATGTATGGCGTGGGAGCACTGGTCATCTACGTCGTTCTCGCGCAGATGTTCAAGCTCCAGGTCGATTTGCTGTCGCTCGTGCGCGTGATGGGGTACGCCGCTATCCCGATGGCGCTCTGGGTACTGATGTTCATCCCGATGCTGTATCCGCTGTTCGCGATCATGCCCATCGCGCTGCTGATGGTGATGATGATCTATGCGGTGCAATCGGTAAGCGGGGCCGATTCGACGGAAGTCGTGATCGCTTCGGGCGTCGGGCTCGCGGTGATGGTGCTGGTGCTCGGCTTCTTCGCGCAGGCAGGCAACGACGCACCCATCGGGGCCGGGATCTTCTCCATCCTTTTCGACTACAGCTGAGCCGGCGCGCCAGCAAAATGCAGGGGGTCAGCCTCACCGGGGCTGGCCCTTTGTGGCGTCTCCGCCATTTGGCGGGCACGCGGCGGATGGCCGCCGTGTAGGCTGTGCGGTTCATGGCCGTCACCGCCTTCCCCGTGCGCCGCAACACGTGGCTCTATTACGCGTTCGCGTTCTTCATGCAGTGCGGGCTCTGGTTCGGCGTGTGGATCAAGTACCTGCTCGACACGCGCGGCTTCGAACTGCGCTGGATCTTCCTCATGGACCTGCCGTTCTGGCTCGCAATGGCGGCGCTCCAGGCGCCGCTGGGGGCGCTCGCGGACCACATCGGGCGGCGGCGCGTGCTGGTCATCGGGGCGGCGCTCTACTCGTTGACGATCCTCGGTTTCGGGTTCACCACCAGCTACTGGATGCTCTTCGCCGACTACATGCTCTGGGCCGTGGCGAATGCCTCGACGAGCGGCGCGGACGAGGCCCTGATGTTCGATTCGCTCAAGGCGGCCGGGCAGGAGCACCGCTTCCAGCACATCATCGGCCGCAACTTCGCCGTGACGCTGACGAGCGGGTTCGTGGGCGTCGCGGCCGGCGGCTTCGTCGCGCAGTGGACGAGCCTTGCGTTCACGGTGCAGGTGAGCGCGCTCTTCCCGCTCTGCGCGGTAGTGGTGGCGCTGCTGATGGTCGAACCGCCGCGCGAACAGTCGCGGCATCCCTACCTCCGCGGCCTGCGCGAGGGGCTTTCGTTCGCCTGGCACACGCCGCAGGTGCGCTACACCGTGCTTTTCGGGTCGGTGCTGATGACGGGCACGTTCGGTCCGGTGATCCTGATGCAGCCGTTCCTCATCGACCACGGCATCGCGACGGAGTGGTTCGGGCTGTTCCAGGCGCCGATCCGGCTGACGGCGGTGATCGCGGCATTCCTCACGACGGCGGTCGCGGCGAGGGTGGGGCGACCGACGCTGTTCCTGGTGGGTCCGATCGCGATCGCGGGCGCGTACGCGCTGCTGGCGGTGTTCAACACGCCGTGGGCGTTCGCGCTCTTCGCCGCCCCGGCGCTCGTGCAGGCGCTGGTGAACCCGGCCGTGAGCGCCCACCTGAACGAACGCATCCCTTCGGACCGGCGGGCGACGGTGCTGAGCGTGCTGCAACTGGCGTTCAGCCTGCAGGTCGCGTTCTTCGAACCGGGCCTCGGGTTCGCCGCCGATGGGATCTCGATGGTGGCGGCGCTCTTCTTTGCCGCCGCCTACCTGGCGGTGTTCGTGCCGCCGTTGCTCCTGCTCTGGCGCCGCGCGCACCCGGGTGGCGTCACGCGGCCCCCGCTTAGCGCGATGGAGACGGCGGCCCCGTAGGCGTCCTCAGGCCGTCGATGGCGGCGCCCGTGGCCCACGAAGTCAGCGACCCAATCCCCCCGCCCACCGCCAGCCAGACGACCGTGCCGAGGGCCACGACAGCGGTATTGTTGTCGTAGGACATGTTGTCCCAATTGGTGACCATGGTGATGAGCGGTCCCGCGAACGCCGCCGCGACGCCGGCAACGGCGACATCACGTCCGCGCAGCCCGGGGAGTGCGGCGAGGACGCCGAGGAGCGGCGGCAGCACGAACAACGACACGAACGCCCGCAAGAGCGTGGCCCCACCCCGGCTGGCGCCCCCCTGAAGCAGTGCGAGCCAGGCGAGGGCGGACGCCCCGGCGGCGGCCGCGGCGCGCACGGCTACTGCGCCTCGCCCCGCTCCTTGAGGACGCGGCCCAGCGCGCGGCCCTTGTCGGGCGTGGGGTCGGTGACCAGCCCGTAGATTTCGCGGCCCTCGTGGTCCTCGGGGAGGTACTCGGTAATGGGCAGGCCTTCTTCGTTCACGAAGAGAAGGCAGTGGCAGTACTTGTAGATCTGCATCTCGTCGCACGCGCAGATCCAGGTGCGGCGCCTGGCTTCTTCGTCGCGGGGGAGGTAGAGGCCCTCGGGCCAGTCCCCGTTCTCGTCCTTGGCCGGGTAGAAGTTACAGGGGCAAATGGGGCGGCCGAAGTTATCGATGTTCGACGCGAGGCCGAGGACGACGCCTTCGGTGATGAACCGGTCGGGGTGCAGATGCGTGCCCGATTTCTCCGCGTACTTCTCGGCGTAGCGCCACATCTTCTGCATGGACTCGGGACGGGGCTCCTGCATGACGAACTCCTCCGGTGGTCGTCCGATTATGGCCGATCGCGGCGTCACCCGCTGCCCGGGAGGGCACGCGGACTGGCGCCGCCCGGCCGGGATGCGCACGCCTTGCCTCTCGCTAACTATTTCTGACACCTAATAGTGTGGTGAAGTCTCACTTTCGGGTGAATTGACAGCGAAGCGTTTCAACGGTAAAAGCTTTCGGTTGATGGATGCGATCCATCGAAGCGCTCTATGGGGCCAAAACCGAAGCCCCAGGAGCCCGGAGGGGGAATCGTTGGCTAACTATTGGGATCGCTGGTGGGACCGCCAGTCGAGCCGCCGGACGCTGCTCAAGGGGGCCGGCGTCGCCGGTGTTGGCGCAGCGGGCATGGCGCTCGTGGGCTGCGGCGATGATGACGACGAGAACGGCGGCGGTGGTGGTGGCGGCGTCCAGCTCGCCACGCCGACGGCTGCCGGCGCGGCCACGCCGACGCCCGCCGACCCGTTCGCCGGTGCCAAGCGCGGCGGCACCTACAAGATCTACACGACCGGCGACGCGCCCTCGTACGACCCGTACGGCAACCTGAGCTTCCTCACAAAGGGCTACGCCGCCTACCACTACAGCCGCCTCTATAAGTACAAGACCGGCCCGGGCATCCTCCCGCTCAGCGTGCGCCCCGAGCCCGACATCGTGCAGACCGGCGAATCGACGCCGGACGGCCTCAAATGGACCTTCAAGCTCCGCTCCGACGTCAAGTTCCACAACCTCGCGCCCGTCAACGGCCGCCAGGTCACCACCGACGACGTCAAGTACTCGTGGAGCCTGCTCACCGCCGCCACCAACGCCAACGCCT
>JADLBC010000031.1 GCA_020847985.1 Dehalococcoidia bacterium | reverse complement strand
TCCCGAGCCCCACGAAACGGGCCAAGACCACATCCCCCGACGTGCGCCGGGCCGTACTCGTCCGGCCTGCACCCGCCATCTCTGCTTAGATCGCGCGCCGCCGACCCCTTTTTCAGCACCCTGCTAAAAGCTCGCCGGGCGTTTGGCAACCAGCGCGGCCACGCCTTCGCGAAAGTCCGGTTCGCGCATCATCCGTTCGAGGGCGGCTTCGCTTTCGCGGACGGCGGTGGCGGCGTCCTGGTGGAGGCCGGCGTAAATGGCGCGCTTGGAATCGGCCATGGAGGCGGGCGAGACGTGGTGGGCGAGTTCGCGCGCGTAGGCGTGGACCTCCGCGAGCAGGGATTCCGGTTCGCACACGCGGTTCACCAGGCCCATGGCGGCGGCTTCTTCAGCGAGCACGACGCGGCTCGAAAGCAGGAGGTCGTTGGCGTGCGTGAGGCCGATGATGCGCGGCAGCAGCCACGCGAGGCCGTATTCGGCGGGCAGCCCGAGCTTCCCGTGCGCGGCCGTGAGCTTCGCCCCCCGGGCGGCGAAGCGGAGGTCGGCGAAGCAGGCGAGCACGAGCCCGACACCGGCGGCGGGGCCATTGATGGCGGCGATGACGGGCTTCGCGAGGCCGAAATGGTAGGCGAAGGTGGCATCGAACTCGGGGCGAACGCCGTAGCCGGGGCTTGGCACTTCGCCGCGCAGGCCGCTGTCGTAGCCGCCCTTTTCGATGTGCCCTTCGAGCGCCTGGGAATCGGCGCCGGCGCAGAAGCCGCGGCCGGCGCCGGTGACGACGATCACGCGCACGGCGGGGTCGGCCTCGGCCTGTTCGAGCAGCCAGCGGTACTCCGTGTGCATGCGGCCGGTCCAGGCGTTGAGGCGGTGGGGTCGGTCCAGGGTGATGGTGCCGACGCGATCGCGAACGTCCCAGGCGGTGGCTTTGAGCTCCATGGCCCCATCCTACGCGGCCATCCGGCCCCGCGCGGCGGCGTTGGCGCTCCGGTAGGATGGGCGGCGCATGGACGGCGAAGAGCACATCCGGCGGTGGCAGGCGGCCGGGTTTATCGACGAGGCGACCGCCGCGCGGCTCCTTGCGCATGAGGGGGGGACGCCCGCGGAGCCGGCCACCGCCGCGAGCGAACGGCCTGGAGCGCTGGAGGCGCTGCTCTACCTGGGATTGGCGGCGGCGGCGGCGGGCATCATCGTGCTCGTGGCGATGCAGTGGAGCGAACTGCGGCCGTGGTCGCGGATGGCGGTGGCGGGCATCCCCTGCGTGCTCGCTCTCATGGCGGGCGGCGCGATGCTGCGGTCGGATGAAGGCGGCATCCGCCGCGCGGGCACGGTCGCGTGGTTTGTCGCGGCGGCGCTCACGGCGGTCACGCTCGCCATCGGCGCGGAGGAGTATGGCCCCGGTTTCGAGGACGCGGAGGCGTGGGTGCTCCTCGGCGTGGCGGGCGGGACGGTGGCGATGGCGGCCGTGCTGTGGCTGCTTTCGCCGACGCATCCGCAGGTGCTGGCGATGGGCGGGAGCCTCCTGTTCATGGGCACGGCCGTCGGGAACTGGCCGGACGAGTACAGCACGGGGCTGTTCGGCTTCACGGTGATGCTGTTCGGCGCTGCCGGGGTCGCGCTCGCGGAGGCCGGCTGGCTGGCACCGCGGATCTCGGCGCGCTTCGTGTTCGCGATGCTCGCGGTGCTGGGGCCGTTCATCTTCGGCATGGCATCGGACGCGGCGCCGGTGCAACTCGTGATTGTGGCGGTGGGTGCGGTACTCGCGGGCCTGAGCGTGTGGCGGGCGGTGTTCGTGTACATGGGTGTGGGCGTGGGTGCCATCTTCGTGGGGCTGGTGGCGTTCTTCTTCCGGCAGTTCGCGCCGGAGCTGGGGGCGCCGGTGGCGCTGATCCTTACGGGGGCGCTGCTCATCGCGGTGGTGCTTGTGCTCGCGCAGGCGAGGCGGGTGATGCGCGCGCGGCGGCGAGCGGCATGAAGGAGCGCGCCTACGTCGTGGCGGTGATCCTGGGGCTGGGTGCGCTGCTCGTGCTGGCCGTGGCCGTGCTCCAGTTCGGGCGGTACGACCCTTCGCCGCCTTCGCTCCAGGACCACCCGAACGCGAGCATCCCGGGCAAAATCGCGTGGTGGGATAAGGATGCCTGCCTGGTCGTGGGTGAGGCATCGGGGGCGAGCCGCAAGCAGGTCTCCTGCCCGAGCGGCCCCTACGGTGGCGGGGTGCCGCTGCGCTGGGATGACGCGAATACGCTCTCGTACCTGGAGTACACCGGGCCAACGCCGCAGCGCGTCACCGTGAACGTCGCCACGGGGCAGATTTCGCGCGTGCCGGACCCGGACCCCGGCAAGGATGTCTACGCCTACCAGGGCATCGCGCCGGATGGCACACGGGCGACGGTGGATGAGAACGGCACGGTGTGGGTCACGGAATCGGACGGGAACCGCAAGGTGGCGGATTTCGACGTGGCAAAGCACCACGGACCGGGCGTGACCACGTGGTCTCCGGACAGCCGCTGGATGGTGCTGCTCTACAACCGCCCGCGCGGGGATTCCATGGATTACGAGATCTGGCTGCTTTCGCGCGACGGCACGGTCTCGGGCACGCTCGTGGAACACGCGCGGGACTGGGGCGGCGTGGCCTGGTGGATCGAGGGCGTGGGCGGTTGGCCGAAGCGCTGAGGCTTAGACGGAGCCGGCTTCGAGGACCGGGTCGGCGGCTTTCGGGCGCTTGAAGACGTAGAGGATCTGGCTCGAGGTGTGGCCCTGGAGGACGGAGACGAGCTCCCAGCCCTGGGCGCCAAGCTCATCGAGGGTGGGCTTGGAGGCGGGCGAATCGACGAGGATGGAGGCGTATTCCCAGAGCGTCATGCGGCGCCCTCCGTGCAAGGTAGTGGGAACCAGTGTCGGGCGCGGAGTGCTAACGCGCGCCCGGGGGGCGGACGTCGCCGCAACGGATTGAAAAGCCGGGTTCACGTTTGCGCTCTCCGAGGAAGCCTTCCATCCCGGGGAATTGATTGCCGGCGAACTCCGTGGGTGGGCATGACGAAGCGCGAATTGGCGCGCCAGATGGGCCGCCTCTCCCAGGCCGTCAATGAGATCATCCGCGGCCGCAAGGCCGTCACCGCCGGGGACCGCGCTCGCGCTCGCGCGTGTTCGGGCAGCGCGCGGAAACCTGGACGGCATTCCAGGCCCGATATGAGCTCACGGTGGCGCGGGCGCGGGGGGCGGCACCGGGGGACCGACCCGCCGCGCCCTGAAGCGTTGCCCCCGCGCGGGCGGCGTTCGCGGTGGTGACAGGGTGTTTACACCCTCGCCAACCGGGGCTAGGGTGGAAAGTGTGGGGCCCCGTGCAGATACAGGCGCCGAAAGCCTCCCGTAACCACTCGGGTCCACGGGGCCAACACTCTTCACCCCGAAGAGCCCGCATCGCGCTCGTCTGGCGGCACGACGATGTTGGCTGTCGCGCGGCCCGCACTTTCGATGTACCTCGACCAGAGCGGCTCGCGCCCGGTTCGCTGGCGGTGCGCGGCCCAGGCGGCATAGTCAGCGCACTGTAGCCCGCCATGCGCGGCAGCAGGCGCGCGAACTACCACAAGGTCCGTTGCCCACAGCGCCGGTCTATCGGGCCAGGACTCGGTCAGTACCGCGCGAAGGACGGCGTCCGGAGCGGCAAGTGGCGCCCACTCGGCCACCACCACCACGAGTGCCTGGGCCTCCCCGGCGATCCCGGGGATCGCGCGGCGGAGGAGGGCCCGGGCTGCCGTGCGATACATCAGCGCCGGCGAGCGAACGGATTCGTCGATGGTGTCCTTGCGAAGCGCGGCGACATCGCAGCGGAGCAAGGGAAGCCCGCGCATGGCGTCCAGGACGGCGCGTTGGATGTACGGACAGTCGTCGTGCGCGTGGAACTGGCCGCGCGAAACGTGCCCGTTCGGCCACTCGCGGTGCCGGATTGCGTCCAGGCTGGCGGTGATGGTTCCGGGACTGCGCGTCGCCACGGCGGCGAGGGCGAAGTGCTGGGAGTTTCTCGCACCGAACTTCACGTCGCCCTGTTCGTCAATGAAGAGCCAGACTTCGTCCACGCCTGTTGTCATGCTTGAGCAAGCGCCACAGTCTAGGGAGTACGGCGATCGTCCAACAAGCCCCCGCGCGGGCGGCGTTCGCGGGTGCGGTACACTGCGGGCATGACGACGACGGCGCCCTCCCTCATCCGTGAACGTGCCGCCGCGGCCCGCGCCGCCGCGCGCCGCCTCGCCACGCTCTCCACCGCGCAGCGCAATGCCGCCCTCCTCCGTATCGCTGACCTGCTCGAATCCGACCAGGATGCCGTGCTCGCGGCGAACGAACGGGACCTGCGCGCGGCCGCCGAGAACGGGCTCGATGCCTACTACATCGACCGCCTCACGCTGAACCCCGCGCGCCTCGCCCAGATCGCGGGCGATACGCGCACCGTCGCCGCGTTGCCAGACCCGGTGGGCGAAGTCTTCGACGCGCGCACGCTGCCGAACGGCCTCCAGGTTGCGCGGCGGCGGGTGCCGCTGGGGGTCGTCGCCACCATCTATGAGTCGCGGCCGAACGTGACGATCGATATCGCGGCGCTCTGCCTGAAAAGCGGGAACGCGTCGCTGCTGCGGGGCGGCAAGGAAGCGCGCCACAGCAACGCAGCCCTCGGCGCACTCGTGCAGCAGGCCCTCGCGGGCACGGAGGTGCCGCCGGATGCCGTCCAGGTGGTGGCCGACCCGGACCGCGCGCTCGTGGACGACCTGCTCAAGGCGCACGACCTGATCGACCTGGTGGTGCCGCGCGGCGGTTCGCAGCTGATCGAGTACGTGCGCACGAACGCGACGATGCCGGTGGTCGCGCACGGCGACGCGGTCGTGCAGATCTACATCGATGAGGATGTGGACCTCGACCTCGCGGAGACGGTGGTGCACAACGCGAAGACGCGCCGCTACAGCATCTGCAACGCCGTGGATACGCTGCTCGTGCACCGCGCGGTGGCGCCGGCCTTCCTCGATCGCATGGCGGCGAAGTGGGGCGCGACGGTGACGTTCATCGCCGATGCGCGCGCTTCGGAACTGCTTTCGGCGGCGCGCCACCCGGGGGTCGCGGTCGAGCCGGCGACAGAGGCGGCGTGGAAGACGGAGCATCTCGCGATGCGCGTGGGCGTGCGCGTGGTCGATTCGATGGACGAGGCGATCGCGCACATCGAGACGTACGGCAGCCACCACAGCGATGCCATCCTCAGCGATAGCTATGCCAACAGCATGCGCTTCCTCGATGAGGTGGATTCGGCGGCGGTGTACGTGAACGCGAGCACGCAATTTACGGATGGCGCGCAGTTCGGGCTCGGCGCGGAAGTGGGCATTTCGACCCAGAAGATGCACGCCCGGGGGCCCATGGGCCTGCGCGAACTGACCAGCTATAAGTGGATCATCATGGGAAGGGGGCATGTCCGGCCGCTGTGATTGAATTCGAACGCGAATCCCGAACGCCGCACTCCGAGGCGTACATGCTGCTGGAGGAAGGGGGCATCATCGGCCGGGTGGATATCCACTACCAGGGCGCGAATGTCCATGCCACCCTCTGCACCACCGCCGACGCGAACGAGGAGCGCATCCAGGAGTTGATCGACGCCATCGATGAGCGCCTGGTGATGACCGCCGACCCGTATCGCGAGGACTTCATCGTGAGCGTCTGGCGGGGCAGCCCGGCGGGCGTGTACAGCGATAGCGACACGGACGACGACGACGACGACACCTTCAACATCGGTGACCTGGGGAGGAACTAGGCGGGCGGCATGAGCATGCGGAAGTCGGTCGCGGCGGCGCCTTCGGGGCGGCCGGTGGTCCCACCGTTGGAGAACGGGGACCGCCTGACGCGGCGTGAGTTCCACGAGCGGTATTTGCAGCACCCGGAGATCAAGAAGGCGGAGCTGGTCGAAGGAGTCGTCCACATGCCATCACCCGTAAGCACCGATCATCACGCGGACCAGCACGGCCAGCTGGCTACCTGGCTGGGGGTCTATGCCGTGCGCCACGAAAACGTGCGCATGAGCCTGGACGCGACGCTCATCCTCGGGGAGACCGATGAGCCGCAGCCGGATGTCGTGCTGCGGCGATCCGAAGGCGGGCGAACGAAACGCCGCGACGGCTATCTCGTCGGTGGCCCGGAACTCGTAGCCGAGGTTTCCGCGAGCACAGTCTCGTACGACATGCACTTCAAGAAGGAGATGTACCGCCGCCACGGCGTGCAGGAGTACATCGTCTGGCGCGTCTGGGATGGCGAACTCGACTGGTTCCGGCTGCGCGACGGCCAGTACGACAGCCTCCGCCCGGATGCGGCCGGGATCATCGCGAGCGAGGTATTCCCCGGTCTGCGGCTGAACGTGGCGGCACTGCTCGCGGGGGACATGGCGGCGGTACTGGAGGGCCTCGAGTAGTTCCAACAGTTCCCAGTTCCCAGTTGCCGGTTCCAAGGGGCTACCCCGTGCGAACCGGCTGGCGACGGGGTTGTCCCCCTCATTCCTCATTCCTCATTCCTCATTCCTCACCTCTTCGCGTAGGCTCCTGGCATGGATGCATCCGAAATGACTCCCCAGGAACGTGCCGCCACGTGGAACGAACGCCAGAAGGGGCGGTTGCCCGCGCGCATCGGTGTGCACGTGACGGCGCTGGCGGCCGGGACCGCGGAGGGTGAGATCGCGATTCAGCCGCACCACCTCGCGCCGAACGGCTTCCTCCACGCGGCGACGGTGATCGGCCTGGCGGACACGCTCTCGGGGTATGGCTGCCGGGAAAGCCTGCCCGAGGGCGCGAACGGCTTCACGACGATCGAGATCAAGAGCAACTTCCTCGGCACCGCGCGCGAGGGGACGATCACGGCGCGCGCGCGGATGGTCCACAGCGGCCGCACGACGCAGGTCTGGGATGCCGAAGTCCAGGGCCCGGATGGCCGGGCGATCGCGCTTTTCCGCTGCACGCAGATGGTGCTTTATCCGAAGTCCTGAGTGCTGAGTGCTGAGTGCTGAGGGAGTTGCCAGTTCCCGGTTCCCAGTAGCCAGATGGTCGGCCCCGTCCCGGGAGCACGTCTCCCGTGGGGTTGTCCCCAACCTCGAGCCTCGCGCCTCGAGCGTCGAGCCTCGCGCCTCGCGCCCTTTCCTCCTTCCTCTTTTCTCCTTTCTCTCCACGCCTTCGGCGCGGTGCTAGCACTCTCCGGCTGTGAGTGCTAATATCGGCGTCGCAAACACTCACCACCCACTCTTTGGAGGATTCCCCATGGCCGCAAAGGCTGCCGCTGCCGCCCCCAAGGCGAAGACCAAGCTCGTCCCCCTGGCGGACCGCATCGTCATCACCCCCCTCAAGCAGGAAGAAGTGACGGCGAGCGGCCTCGTGATCCCGGATACGGCGAAGGAAAAGCCCCAGCAGGGCGAAGTCGTCGCTGTTGGCCCGGGCCGCCTCGATGACGATGGCAAGCGCGTTCCCCTCGATGTCTCCGTCGGCGACCGCATCCTCTATGCGAAGTACACGGGCACGGAAATCAAGCTCGATGGCGATGACTACATCGTCCTGAACGACAAGGACATCCTCGCCAAGCTCGTCGTCTAGTCCGGGTTTCGCGATGGCGGGCTCCGCGCCGGCAACCTGGCCGGGTGTGCGCGGGCCCGCATCGCCGTCCCTGTTGGCTGTTCGAAGGAAAGAAGGAACCCATGGTTGCCAAGCAACTCGTGTTCGACGAGATCGCGCGCCGGCGGCTGAAGGATGGCGTGGATGCCCTCGCCGATGCCGTGAAGGTCACCCTCGGCCCGCGCGGCCGCAACGTCGTCATCGATAAGAAGTACGGCGCTCCCAGCATCACCAAGGACGGCGTCACGGTCGCTCGCGAAATCGAGCTTGAGGACCCGTTCGAGAACATGGGCGCGCAGCTGGCCAAGCAGGTCGCGACCCGCACCAACGACGTCGCCGGCGATGGCACGACGACGGCGACGGTGCTCGCCCAGGCGCTCGTGCGTGGTGGCCTGAAGGTCGTGGCCTCGGGTGCGAACCCGATGTTCGTGAAGCGCGGCATCGATAAGGCGCTCGCCGCCGCCGTGGCCGACCTCCGTTCGCAGGCTCGCCCGGTGCTCAGCAAGGAGCAGATCGAGCACGTCGCCTCGATCTCGGCGAACGACCGCGAAATCGGCCTGCTCATCGCCGATGTGATGGAGAAGGTCGGCAAGGACGGCGTCATCACGGTCGAGGAATCGCGCGGGATCAAGTTCGAGACGGAGTTCGTCGATGGCCTCCAGCTCGATCGCGGCTACATTTCGCCGTATTTCGTGACGAACACGGACCGCATGGAGGCGAGCTCCGAGAATCCGCTGATCATCATCACGGATAAGAAGATCTCGGCCGTGCAGGAGATCCTGCCGCTGCTGGAAAAGTGCCTGCAGGTGACGAAGGACATCGTCATCGTGGCGGATGAGATCGAGGCGGAGGCGCTCGCGACGCTCGTCGTGAACAAGCTCCGGGGCACGATCAACATCCTCGCCGTGAAGGCGCCGAGCTTCGGGGACCGCCGCAAGGCGATGCTCGAGGACATCGCGATCCTCACGGGCGGCACGCTCATCACCGAGGACATCGGCCTCAAGCTTGAAACCGCGACGGTGGCCGACTGCGGCCGCGCCCGCCGCGTCGTTTCGAGCAAGGACGACACGACGATCATCGAGGGCCTGGGCACGGACGAAGCGATCCAGGCGCGGATCAAGATGATCAAAGCCCAGATCGATGACGCCACGAGCGACTTCGAGCGCGAGAAGCTGCAGGAGCGGCTCGCGAAGCTGGCCGGCGGCGTCGCCGTGATCAAGGTCGGCGCGGCCACCGAGGTCGAGCTCAAGGAGAAGAAGGCGCGCGTCGAGGACGCCCTCAGCGCCACCCGCGCGGCCGTCGATGAAGGCGTCGTGCCGGGCGGCGGTGTCGCCCTCATCCGGGCGCAGCGCGCGCTCGAAAAGCTCGCCGCCGAGACCACGGACAACGACGAGCGCACGGGCATCCGGCTGCTTTCCGAGACGCTGGAATACCCGACGTTCATGATCGCCGATAACGCGGGCCTCGAAGGCGCCGTCATCGTCAACCGCATCAAGAAGCTGGAGAACCTGAACGAAGGCTGGGATGCGGACAAGGACCGCTGGGGCGACATGTTCGAGCTGGGCATCGTCGACCCGGTGAAGGTGAGCCGTTCGGCGCTCGAAAACGCCGCGAGCATCAGCGCGCTGGTGCTGACGACGGAGACGCTGGTGGCGGAGATCCCGCAGCCCCCGATGGCGGCGCCGCCGCCTCCCGAGGATTACTAGCGAGAGAAAAGAGCAAGGAGGAAGGAGGAAAGGCCCGTTCCTGCCTCTTTCCGCCGTGAAGGGGGTGCTCCGTCTGGGGCACCCCCTTCCTCTTTGTGCGGAGCCGGACCCTGCGGGGCAACCCCACTGGGAACTGGGAGCTGGGAACCGGGAACTGGGAACGCTGGGAACCGGGAACTCCTAGCGCGTATGGTATCCCTGCGGCAGATTGAGATTCGCAATTTTCAAATCGAACCAGAAAACTTGATTCGCGGCCGGGAGCGTGGGTGTGTCGCGCGAATGAGGGGACGATTGTGACGGCTGTGAGGAACCAGGTGGCGAGCGCGCGGGCAGAAAAGGCGCGAGTGACGGGGCTCCGGGGGCACCGCGTGCAGGACCCGGAGCGGATGGAGAGCCGCCGCCAGGAGATCCTCCTCGCGATGGCCGCCCTCCTCGCGGAGAAGGGGTACGACGCCACCACCCTCGACGATGTCGGCGCGCGCATGAGCTGCAGCAAGGCCGTCATCTACTACCAGTTCCGCAGCAAGGAAGAGCTCTACGTCGAGCTCATCAAGGTCGTCCTCGGGCGTTCGGCCGAGGCCCTGCGCACCATCGCCGGGAGCGACGACCCGCCGGATGTGCAGCTGCGCCAGGCGGTGACGACGCTCCTTCGCATGGGCTTCGAGCCGATGCACTACGCGGCCATTCGCAACGGCCGGCCGCGTTCCTTGCGCATGGAGAACCGCGCCCTCTTGCGCGAACTCGACCGAGTCTACGAAGCGCAGTTCATGGACATCATCGCGCGGGGGATGGAGGCGGGCGTGGTGGTGCGGCGCGATGTGCGGCTCGTGGCCTACACGCTCATCAACGCCATCCACTCCATCTTCCGCTGGTACCGCATGGACGGCGTTCTCCGCCCGGGGGAGCTCGAAGGCGAGGTGCCGGCGATGCTCCTGGACGGGGTTGTCGTAAAGAAGTCCTGAGTGCTGAATGCTGAGTGCTGAGTAGGGACAACCCGCGGCGCGAGCCGGGGTGGGTCCCAGCGCCGCGTCGCCGCGGAGCGGCTCAAGACGCCAACGGAAGTGCCACATGCCGGGTGCCGAGCGACCGAGCCAGGGGAGTCGGCTCCTCAGCACTCAGCACTCAGCACTCAACGCCGCAGCGTCCCCAGGTAATCCATGATCGCCTGCGCGGCGACGCGGCCATCGGCGAGGGCGGTGACGACGAGGTCGGCGCCGTTCACGTTATCGCCGCCGGCGAAGACGCCCGGGCGCGAGGTGCGCATGCGCGTATCGACCTGGACCAGCGCCTTGCGGTCGGCTTTGAGGCCGCTCGTGGTCTTGGGGACGATGGGGTCGGCGCCGTAGCCGATGGCGATGGCGACGGTATCGGCGGGGACGATGTATTCGCTGCCCACAATCGGCTTGGGCGAACGGCGGCCGGAGGCATCGGGTTCGCCGAGCTCCATCTTCTGCAGCTCGACGGCGACCACCTTGCCGGATTCATCGCCGATGATGCGCGTGGGCAGGGTGAGCATGGCGAACTCGACGCCTTCCTCGCGGGCGTTCTTGCGCTCTTCGCCGCGGCCCAGCATCTCGTTCTCGGTGCGGCGGTAGACGCACATCACGCGTTCGGCGCCGAGGCGGATGGCGGTGCGCACGCAGTCCATGGCGGTATCGCCGCCGCCGATGACGACGACGTTGTGGGGCGCGGGCAGCGGGTCCTGGAGGGCGCCGGGGAGCTTGTTGAGGCTGAGGTTGCCGCGCACGAGGAAGTCGGTGGCCTTGTGCACGCCCTCCAGCTCTTCGCCTTCGATCTCCATGACGTTGCCGACGCCGGCGCCGGTGCCGAGGAAGACGGCATCGAATTCGCCTTCGAGCATCTGGTCGAGCGTGATATCGCGGCCGACGTAGGTGTTGCAGCGGAACTTCACGCCGAGCTTTTCGAGGTAGGCGACGTACTGGTCGACGATGCTCTTGCGCATCTTGAAGTTGGGGATGCCGTAGACGAGCACGCCACCGGGTTCCGGCCAGTATTCGAAGACGGTACAGCCGTGGCCCTTGAGCGCGACCTGCTCGGCGACGGCGAGGCCGGCGGGGCCGGAGCCGATGACGGCGACGTTGTAGCCGGTGGGCTCGGGCATGTAGCGCGGCAGGGGGTAGCCATCCAACTCGGCGCGCTGGGCATCGGTGCAGAACGCCTCGAGCTTGCCGATGGTGACGGGCGGCTCCTTGCGGCCGTCGGGGCGGATGGCGAAGCCGACGACGCAGGCGCCCTCGCAGAGCTTCTCCTGGGGGCAGAGGCGGCCGCACATCTCGGGGAGGTTGCTGGTTTCGCGGAACTTGTTGGCCGCGCTTTGGACATCGCCGAGTTCGAGGAAGGCGAAGGCGCCGGGGATGTCGTTGTGGACGGGGCAGGCTTCCTGGCAGGGCGCGGAGGGGCACTGGATACAGCGCGAAGCTTCGATTTTCGCCGCGTTGATATCGAAACCGATATAGGTCTCCTCGAAATTGCGCTTGCGTACTTCGGGGTCCTGCTTGGGCACGGGCTGGACGGAGACCTGGAGGCGCTGGTGAACGATGTTCGGCATAGGACAAAGAGCCGGGGCCTGGCGGCGCAGCGGCGCCACCGCCCCGGCTTCCCTTCAATCGTGGTAATCGGATCGTATAGGCCCGGGCGGACATGTCAACGCGGAGGCATAGGCCCCGGCGGGGGAGAGAAAAGAGGAAGGAGGAAGGAGAAAAGGAGACGAGGCTCGAACCTCTGGGCTTGCCCCGATTTGACGGACAGTGTTCTTAGGCGGCGGGAGCCGTCTCAGGTTGGCGGAGTCTACCAGCCTCGTAGGTGGCGGGGCTCTGGTAGCCGAGGGCGGAATGGATGCGGCGGCGGT
>JADLBC010000030.1 GCA_020847985.1 Dehalococcoidia bacterium | reverse complement strand
TCCCGAGCCCCACGAAACGGGCCAAGACCACATCCCCCGACGTGCGCCGGGCCGTACTCGTCCGGCCTGCACCCGCCATCTCTGCTTAGATCGCGCGCCGCCGACCCCTTTTTCAGCACCCTGCTAAGGGTGGCGCGGGGCCTGCCGGGAATGGCCGCGGTGCGGGGCGTGCGGCCCACCGGAACGGACCGTACCCTGAGGGCATGGGCTTGAGGCGTCGCGCGGCGGTGTTTTTCGCGGGGATGGTATTGGCCGTGGCCGCGGCGGGCTGTTCGAGCAATGCCACGGCGCCCGCGCTCACGGGGCCGCTGACCACGACCTCGGGGAAAGATGACCGGGCTTCGCTCAACGGGGCGGGTGCGACGTTCCCGGCGATCCTGTACCAGGCCTGGTTCTATGACTACAACCACGATGTGGCGAACAACGTGCGCATCAACTACCAGGCCATCGGGTCGGGCGGGGGAATCCAGCAGTTCATCGAGGGCAGCGTCGATTTCGGGGCGACGGATGCGCCGATGGCCGACAAGGACCTCGCGAAGAAGCCATCGACGCAGCACCTGCCGACGGTGCTCGGCGCGGTGGTGCTGGCCTATAACGTGCCGGGACTGGCCGAGCCGCTGAACCTCGACGGCGCGGTCGTGGGCGGTATCTACCTCGGGACGATCACGCGATGGGACGACCCGGCGATCGCGGCGATGAACCCGGGGGTCGCGTTGCCGGCGGAGGCGATCAGTGTCGTGCAGCGCTCTGATGGTTCGGGGACGTCGTTCGTGTTCACGGACTGGCTGACGAAGGTGAACGCCCAGTGGGCGGCGAAGGTGGGCGCATCGAAAAGCCCGAACTGGCCGGTTGGCATCGGCGGGCGTGGGAACGAGGGCGTCTCGCAGCTGATCAGGCAGACGCCCTACGCGATCGGGTACGCGGACTACAGCTACGCGCGCCAGCTGGGGTTGCGGATGGCGCTTATCAAGAACCGGTCCGGTGCCTTCGTGGCGCCGACGCTGGAGGCGGTCTCGGCGGCCGCGGCCGGGGCGGTCATCCCCGAGGATTACCGGGCTTCGATCACGAACGCGGAGGGCGCCGCCGCGTACCCTGTATCGAGCTTCACCTTCCTGCTGCTCGACCGCGAGAGCACGGCCTGCGCGCGAACCACGGTGCTGCTGCGCATGCTCTGGTGGGCGTATCACGACGAGGCGGCGGTGGCGGAGACGCGTGCGCTGGACTACGCGCCGTTGCCGGCGGAGCTGCTGTCGCGCGTGGAGGCGACGATGCGGTCGTTCACGTGCAAGGGCGAGGCGCTGCTTCCGGCCGCCGCCGGGGACGCTGTTCGTTAGCGTTCGAAACGCGCGGTATGGCGTCGCGCGGTATCATCGAAGGCACTTCACTTCCACACGTTAGGAGCGCACGCGGGCGTTCGTCCGCGCCATCAACCCATGCCCGAAAGCGAACCGAACATCGCGGACCCGCGCGACGCGATCACGAACCTTCTCGAACAGCTCGATGTACAGCCCGCCGGCGACGGCTTCACCGGCCGGGTAAAGCAGGACGAAGGGCGCCTCTTTGGCGGGCTCGTGCTCGCGCAGTCGATCATGGCGGCGGGCGGCGCCGATGCCGTGGGCAACATCCATTCGATGCACGCCTACTTCCTGCGCGCGGGGCGGCCCGCGAAGGACATCGACTATCGCGTGGAGCGCATCCGCGACGGCCGCAACTTTACGACACGCCGGGTGACCGCGCTCCAGGACGGGGACACGATCTTCGAGGCATCGATCGGCTTCGTGGCGCCGGAAGAGGGCCATTTCGCCTACCAGGAGCCGATGCCCGAGGCGCCCGAGGCGGAGACGCTGCCATCGTGGTGGGAATCGATGGCGCGGTCGCCGCAGATGCCTTCGATGCCGCCGCCGATGATGCGCAACCATAGCCGGCGGTTCTTCAACCCGATCGATATCCGCGCGGCGCGGGGAAACCCGCGGGCGGAGGGCCTGCCGCATCGCACGGTGTGGGGGAAACCGGTGGCGGCGCTGCCGGAAGACCCGCTCATCCATGCGGCGGCGCTGGCGTGGTTGAGCGACAGCGGCATGGTGGCGACGGTGGCGCAGCGCTTCGGCATGTGGCAGCCCGGGGGCGCCACGGCGAGCCTGGACCACGCGATCTGGTGGCACCATCCGCCGCGCTTCGACGACTGGGTGCTGTACGCGACGGACAGCCCGATCGCGCAATCGGCGCGGGCGCTGATGTGGGGCGGGATGTATTCGAAGGCGGGCGTGCGCATCGCGAGCGTGGCGCAGGAGGGGCTGTTCCGGGCGCCGCAGCCGCGCGCGTGATGGGCGGAACGCTGGCCGCGCGCGGTTCTGCTGTACGATCGCGGTGATGGGATTGCTCTCGGAGGTTCGCGACGACATCCGGGCGACGCTGGAGCGCGACCCGGCGGCGCGGAGCGCGGCGGCGGTGGTGCTGTTCTACCCGGGCTTTCACGCGCGGCTGGCGCACCGGCTGGCGCACGCGCTTTACCGGCACAATGTCCCCCTCGTGCCGCTCGCGATCACCTACGCGGCGCGCTTCTTCACGGGCATCGAAATCCACCCGGGGGCGACCATCGGGCCGCGGTTCTTCATCGACCACGGCATGGGCGTCGTCATCGGCGAGACGGCCGAGATCGGCGCGGACGTGATGCTCTACCAGGGCGTGACGCTCGGAGGCACGAGCACGCGGCGCGTGAAGCGGCACCCCACCCTGCGCGACGGCGTCGTCGTGGGCGCGGGGGCGAAGGTCATCGGCGCGGTCACGATCGGCGAGAACGCGCGCGTGGGCGCCGGGTCGGTGGTGGTGACGAACGTGCCGGCGAACGCGACGATCGTGGGCGTGCCCGGGCACATCGTCGCCTTCCGGGATGAATCGAACGGGGCGATGCAGCGCCTGCCGGACCCGGAATGGGAGCGCATGAACGACCTCGACCAGCGGATGCAGGAGTTGCACGACCAGCTGGACCATCTCGACGACCACCTGCGGGGCATCCACGACGGGCACCACGACGCCGAGGGCGAGGCCACGCCGGAGCGGGCGAACCGGGGGTAAGGCGAACTGGCCCCGAAACGGGCGCTGGCGCATCCTAAACGGCATGCTCGTAGTCCAGAAGTACGGCGGCTCATCCGTCGCAAATGCGGAGCTCATCCGGAACGTTTCGCGGCGCATCGCGCGGCGCGTGGCCGCCGGCGACCGGGTGGTCGCGGTGGTTTCGGCGATGGGCGACACGACCGATGACCTGCTCGCGTTGGCCCAATCGATCACGGACGAACCGAACCCGCGCGAGCTCGACATGCTCGTCGCCACGGGGGAACAGGTGTCGTGCGCGCTGGTGGCGATGGCGCTGCAAGCGATCGGAGTGGACGCGGTCAGCCTGACGGGCCAGCAGGCGGGCATCTTCACCGGTTCGCAGCAGCACCAGGCGGGGCGCGTCTCACGCGTGGAGGGCGACCGCGTGCGCCAGGAGCTGGAGGCGGGCAGGACGCCCGTGGTCGCGGGCTTCCAGGGCATCACGGAGGACTTCGAGATCGTGACGCTGGGGCGCGGCGCGAGCGACCTGACGGGCATCGTGCTCGCCATCGCGCTCGGCGCCGACCGCTACGAGAACTGCAAGGACGTGACCGGCATCTACACGACGGACCCGCGCATCGAGCCGCTGGCGCGCCAGCTCAAGGACATCACCTACGAGGAGATGCTGGAGCTGGCGACGCAGGGTTCGCAGGTGATGCACAACCGGGCGGTTGAGCTGGCTTCGGTTTACAACCTGCCCATCATGGTGACATCGAGTATGGTCGATGCGCCGGGCACGCTGATCCACGGAGGGACGGAGTTGGAAGAACGGAACCGCGTGCGCGCGATCGCGCATGACACCGACGTGGCGAAGGTGACCGTGCGCCAGGTGCCGGACCGCCCCGGGATCGCGGCGCACATCTTCGAACCGCTGGCGGAGGCCGGGATCAGCGTCGACACCATCGTGCAGAACGCGAGCGACCACAACCTCACGGACCTGACGTTCACCATCGGCCGGAAGGACCTGAAGCGGACGGAAGCGCTCATGCCCTCGATCTGCCAGTCGGTGGGCGCGGGCAGCTACGTGGCGAACGGCGAACTGGGGAAGGTGAGCATCGTGGGCGTGGGCATCCAGACGGCGCACGGCTACGCGGCGCGCATGTTCCGGACGCTGTACGACGCGGGGATCAACATCGAGCTGATCACGACGAGCGAGATCCGGCTGACGTGCATCATCGAGGCGGCGAAGGTGCACGACGCGGTGCGCGCGCTGCACGCGGCGTTCGAGCTGGAGAAGGCGGAGTAGGGCGTCCCCGAAGGCACGACAGGGCTGGAAGGTCACGCCGTGGCGAGGCGCTGGCGGGCTCGTTGCAAGTCGTACGAGGACTGCAGATTGAGCCACAGGCGGGCGTCCATGCCGAGGACGCGTTCGAACGCGATGGCCGTTTCGGCCGTGATCGCTTTCTGCCGCGGACAATCTCATTCACGACCTGGTAGGGGCGATCGATGCGACGCGCGAGTTCGCGTTGGGACCACCCCCGGGCCTCGATCTCCTCGGCGAGGTAGTCACCCGGCGGGAAGGTGGGGCGTTCGGGGTCGAGTTCGATTTCAATCGTCATAGTGGTTCGAGACCTCGCTCAAAGCCCCGGCGCTTCGTTCAGTCGCGCCTTTGCGACATGACTATACTCAGCCTATGACCGCGATCGCGCTGGAACGGGCGGCCGGGTTCGACGAGGGCTGCGTGGGACGGATCACGACGGGCGTGACGATCACCAATGACTACGATGCGGAGCGCGCGGAGAGCGGGCTCATCGCGGCCGAGGCCGTTCGCTCGATCGCGTTGCCGCAGGTGTTGGTGGACACGGGCGCCACGACGCTCTGCCTGCCGCGGAGCGTGATCGAGCGGTTGGGATTGCGCGCGAGGCGCGATGTGGCGGTGTCGACGGCGAACGGCACCGCGGTCGCACGTCTGTATTTCGGCGCGCACGTCAGCGTGCTGGGTCGCGAGGGCGTGTTCGAATGCCTTGAGCTTCCCGACGGCACGGAGCCGCTACTGGGCTACACGGTCATGGAGACGCTTGGGCTGGAGCCCGACATGCGCCGCCACGAGCTGCGCGTGCTGCCGATGGAACGCGGGAACTCGTACCTGCGCATCTGATGCGCCGCGTTGGGGCGCGCGGCGGTAGACTCCCCGGCACCACTGACCGGAGGAATCCCATGCCCGCGCTCGATGGCATCACCGTCCTGGACCTGACGCAGTACGAGGCCGGGACCAGCTGCACCCAGTACCTCGCCTGGTTCGGCGCGGACGTGATCAAGGTGGAACAACCCGGAAGCGGCGACCCGGGCCGCATGACGAGCGGGACGGGCGAGGATTCGCTCTACTTTATGTCGTTCAATCACAACAAGCGGAGCGTCGCCCTGAACCTGGCCGATGCACGCGGCCGCGAGCTCTTCCTCGAGCTGGTGAAGCAGGCGGACGTGGTCGTGGAGAACTTCACCCTGGGCATCATGGAAAAGCTCGGCATCGGCTGGGACGTGCTGCGAGCGACGAACCCGCGCGTCATCTACGGCACCATCAAGGGCTTCGGGACGGGCGGGCCGCGGTCGCACTACAAATGCTTCGACTGGGTGGCACAGGCGGCGGGCGGCAGCTTCAGCATCACGGGGGAGCCGGGCGGGCCGCCGGTGAAGCCGGGGGCGACTGTCGCGGACACGGGTTCGGGGATGCACCTCACGATGGGCATCCTCGCGGCGTTGCTGCAGCGGCAGGTCACGGGCCGGGGCCAGGTGATCGAGATCGCGATGCAGGAGACGGTCGCGAACTACATGCGAATGCCGATGTCGGGGCGCGAGCGGTTCCCGGGGGCGATCCAGCGGCGCGGGTCGGGTGCATCGGGGATGCCGGCGACGGGGCTGTACCCCTGCGCGCCGGGTGGCCCGAACGACTACGTCTACATCCACATCGTCACGCAGCGGATGTGGGATTCGCTCACCATCGCCATCGACCGGCCGGAGATGCAGGCGGACGAGCGCTTCGCGACCATCCTCTCGCGGGCGATGAACGGCGACGCGATCAAGGAGGCAGTGAGCGGCTGGACGATGCAGCGCACGAAATGGGAGGCGATGGAGCAGCTTGCGGAAGCCGGCGTGCCCGCCTCCGCCGTGTTCGATACCGAAGACGTGCTCAACGACCCGCACCTGCGCGAGCGCGACATGATCCAGACCATCCACCACCCGACGCGCGGCGACTGGGAGATGCTGGCGCCGCCCATCCACATGAGCGAATCGGCGGTGGGGATGACGCCGGCGCCACTGCTGGGGCAGCACACGGACGAGGTGCTGGCGCAGCGGCTCGGGCTCGATGCGGCGGCACTCGCGCACCTGGCTTCGGAGCGCGTCATCGCGCAGTGGGAGGGCACCGCACCGGCGTAAGTGCCACCGAACCGTTCCTCTGGTGGTCCCGTTTGGGTACCGACCATCAGGGCATGAACCGCTCGGTGATCGTGCTGGTGGGCTGCGCGCTGGGGGCGGGTGCGTTCGCGTATTGCGGGGGGGCATCGAAGGGTGGCGCCGCGGAGACGGCGGTCCCGACGGCCTCGGCGCCGCACGTCAGTTCGAAGGCGAGCGTCACCGGTTCGGCGACTCCCTCCGCGACCGCGGAATCCCACGCCACGGTGGCGGAGACGCACACGGCGGTCGCGACACCGTCCGGTAAACCATCGCCGACACCGACGCGCGAGCGGGTGACACTCACGCAGCTCCGGGGGGCTATGCCGTACACGCCGGTCCCGTCGGGCCGGGCATCGACGACAGGCGGCGGAGGCGGGAACACGGCCGGCGTCGCGACGCCGCCCCCACCGCCGGCGACGACGCCCGTACCAGGCAGCGCAACACCCGAGCCTCCACCGGCGACACCGGGGGCAACGACTACGCCGCCGCCCGCGACGAGCACTCCCGAGCCGCCACCACTGCAGCCGGGCCCACCGCCGCCGGAGAATTCGGACCCGCCGCCACTGCCGACGCTGCCGCCCACGGCGCCGAAAACGGGGACGCCGCCCACCGAGCGGTAGGCGGCGCGCCGGGTCATTCGCCCGGGGAATCAGGGAACGGTGAGGGTGAGCTGGCCGCGGGCCGGTTGGCCATCGCAGCTGAAGCGGAATTCGCCCGGCGTGCGCGCATCGAAGGTATAGCTCTCGCCGGAACCGAGGGCGGCGACGCGGTCCTCGTTATTCTTCAGGGCGCAGGCGCCGGCGTTGCCATCGATGGCGATGATCGCCTGGCCGCCTCGCGGGACGATGAGCGAGGCCGGGGAGAACTGCTGCCCGACGGTCACGGATGTGGCGCCGATGCCTTCGGCGGCGACCGCGGTTTGCTCGCCGCGGGCACTGACGCCGGGGGGTTCGCCGCGTTCGTTGCTGCCGTCGCTGTTCGAAACCACGAAGTAGACGCCAATCATGCCGACGACGACGAGGACGCCGAGCACCGCGAACAACCGCCAGAGCACGGGCGGGTGATTCGCAAAGAAGCGGCCGGGGTCGCCGTGGGAGGACGGTTCGGTGCGAGACGTGGCGGGCAGGGCGTGCTGCTCGCCACCGTCGGTCGGATGCTGGTTCATCGTTCCAGTGCAGCAGATGGCCAATGACAGGGGTGCGAACGCGGGCGGGCCGAACCTTACGACGGGGGAACGGCCTGCCAGCCGGTGATTTCGCGCCCTGAACCGGCGAGCCCGCGAGCATGGGCGGCGGCGCGAATCACGCGGGCGACCTCGGCGGCGAGGGCGAGCGCGGGAGCATCGAGGCCGCGGCCGGCGAGCATGGCCGGGTCGAGGAAGCGCGCGATGAATGCTTCGGGCGCCATCCAGCGGGCGAAGGCGTGTTCGCGATTGAGCACGGGTTCGGCGCCTTCGGGGCAGCGGGCGTTGTAGATGGCGCTGTGCGCGAGGCCGTCATCGTGTTCGTAGAACATGATCTCGGCGAGGGAGAGGGCGCCCGGCTGGAGGGCGATGCCCGTCTCTTCGGCGAGTTCGCGCACGGCGGTTTCGGCGGGCCGCTCGCCGGGTTCGACGTGGCCGGCGGGGATGAACCAGCCGCCACTCGCGAACCCTCCCGCGCGCTTCATCACGAGGATCTCGTCGCCGCGCCAGAGGACGATGCCGGCCGTCAGTTCGTACACGGCGCGATGGTACAGCACGGCCCCCGGGGATGCCGGGGGCCGTGCGGCAGGAGCGGTGGAACGGCGACGGTCAGGACGCGGGTGTGCGCGAGGGGGTGCGGCCCTTGCCGCCGGCGCCGTTCGTGACGGGGTCGGAGTCGCTGCCGCCCGCGGGTGAGGAAGTGCCGCCTTCGCCGCGCACCTTCAGGCGGTTCGAAACGTCCTTCACGCCGGGAATGTCCTCGATCACGTCCTCGGCCAGGCGCTTCTGCCGGCGGTCGGAGACGGTGCCATCGAGGGTGACTTCGCCGTTGCTCACGCGGACATCGATACCGGAGGCGTCGACCTGGCCGAACTGGCAGAGGCGGTCGCAGACATCCTCCTGGATGCGGCTGTCGCTGCGCTGGTAGCCGCGCGGGCCGCGGCCGGTATGTTCGCCGCGTTCGAAGACGCCGCCATCGCGGCCCCAGCGACCGGTGGAGGACATGCCGTAGGTCTCGTAGCCGTAGGTGCCGGTGCGGCCTTCGCCGCCCCCGAAGGCGCCGCCGATGCGGGATTCGCCACCGGGGTAGCCGCCCCAGCCGGGCCCCTGGCCGGAGGAACTGACCTGCGACTGGCCGCGGTAGTCATCGTCGCCGGATCTGCTGTACCGGCTGCCTTCGGATGCGCCGCGGTAGGGCGCACCCTGGCTGCTCATGCCCGCGCGCCCGGCGTAGAGCTGCTCGCCGCCGAAGTGGCCGGATCCGCCGTACAGCGGCTCCCGCGACGCCATTTCGCCCTGGCGGTAGCGGGACGTGTAGGGGCTTTCGCCCTCGGGGCCGGACCAGTCGCGGCCTTCGGCGTTGTAGGCGTAGTCGTTGCCGTAGCCGCGCCAGTCGTCGCCGCGGTCACGTTCGCGCATGCCGCGGTATTCCGCGCCGGAGCCGCCGAAATAGCCGTGGTTGCTGTAGCGCCCCTGCGAGGCGTAGCCCCCGGAGTCGAACTGGCGGGGGCCGCGGCTCCATTCGCTGTAGCGGCTGTCCTGGCCATAGCCGCGGTCGGGGTCTGGCCAGCCGGAGGGGTTGGAGAAGTTGGCGCCGGAGCGTCCGGGGTCGAGCTCGCGCTCGTAGCGGGAGCCGCGCGCCCAGTCATCGCGGTGGCCCAACTCCTCGTCGTACTGCTGTTGTGGCCGGAAGGCCGATTCGCGCTGGAGCTTTTCCAGCTTGTTGGGATTTCTCGCCATGGAACCCTCCCTGGGGTGTTTGCGCTCCATGGTCCCGCCGAGCGCGTTGCGAGGGCGTCACACGGTGGCGACGGCGCGAATGAGGGCCGGATCGAAGGGGAAGGCGCGAACGCGTCACATTTCGTCGCCCGTGCGGGTAAATCACGATGGTTCGAGGAGAAAACGCCGGGTAATGTACGCCGCGAGATGCCGACGGTGCGATTCGGAGAGTCCCCCGGTTGACGGCGCAGGTTCCCGGCGTGGGTTCGGGCTGGCGGGCGACGCACGCGAGCCTGCCGCTGCTGCTCCTTGGCTGCGCGGCGGTGTTTCTCGGCGCGTACGGTGTGCTGCTCGCGGCGGGCTATTCGGACGAGCTGACGATCCTGCCGTACCACGTGCCGGCGCTGGTTTCGCTGGCCATCCTCGCGCGGGCGGTGCGAGGCGCGGCGGGACGCGAACGGCGTGGACTCCTGCTGCTGGCGGGCACGATCCTGTGCTGGGATGCCGCGGACTGGGTGTTCTCGGCGTACCTGGCGTTCGCGGGGCACGAGCCACCCTTCCCGGGCATCGCCGACCCGTTCTACTACGTGGGCTACGTGTTTGCGCTGGGCGCGGTACCGCTGCTGGCGGTGAGTGGAAGGCAGCGCCTGGATGCGCGCTGGCTGCTGGACGCGGCCGTGACGATGGTGGTGGCGACGGCGCTCGCGTGGGAGTTCCTGATCGTGCCGCAACTGGGGAACAACGGCGCGAGCGATCTCGCGGCCGCGACGGCGATCGGATACCCGGTGCTGGACCTCGGGCTGCTCATCATCATGGCGTCCGCGTTCTATGGGGCGGGTGGCTGGATGAGCCCGCGATCGGCGGCCCTGAGCGGCTGTTTGCTCCTCTTCGTGGCGACGGACGGGGCCTACGCGGCGCGGCTCGTGCATGCCGAGGCGGAGCCGCTGAGCGAATGGATGGACCTCGGCTGGCTGGCGGTGAACTGGGGGCTTGGGCTGGCGGTGCTGTTGCCCGCGACACCGCCATGGCGGGCGGACAGCAACCCCACGAGCATGTTCGGGGCGGCGCTGCCATACCTCCTGGCGACGCCGCTGGTGGGCGTGCTCATCGCCACGGCGGCGACGGGGAACCGGCCGCCCGCGCTCATGTCGGTGGCATCGGTGGCGACGCTGGGGCTGTTGCTCGCGCGGCAGGTGCTCACCATTCGCGACAACGACCGGATGGCGCGCAACCTGCGGGAGGAGGCGGGCCAGCTCGGCGAACTGCTCGCGGCGCTGCGCGAATCGGAGCACTTCGCCACGACCGTGGTATCAAGCATCGGCGAGGGGCTGGTGGTGTACGACGCGGATGGCCGGGTGATGCTCTTCAACCCGTTCATGGAGCGCGTCACCGGGCGAACCGTGAGCGAGGTCACCGGCACGGCGGCGGCTCCGTTCGAAGAGCCGGGCGCGGCCGCGGCGCACGAAGGCTGGCTGCGGCGCGCGCTCGCGGGTGAGATGGTGACCACGCCCGAGATCCCGTTCCCGGCGGCCGGCGGTGCGATGGGCTGGTACGCCGGGCGCTACAGCCCGTTCCGGACGGCGAGCGGGCGCACCGCGGGCGTCGTCGCCGTCTTCGCGGATGTGACGCAGCAGCGGCTGACGCAGCAGGCGCTGATCCAGTCGCAGAAGATGGAGGGCCTGGGCGCGCTCGCGGGCGGTGTCGCGCACGATTTCAACAACCTGCTGACGACGATCATGGGGAGTTGCATGCTGGTGCGCCTCGAGACGGGGAAGGGCCACCCCGCGGCCGAAAGCGTGAGCCTCATCGAGGAGGCGGCGCGGCGGGGCGCGGAGATCAGCGCGCGCCTGCTGACCTTCGCGCGCGGCGGGTTCGCGACCTTCGCGCCAGTCGACCTGCGGGATGTCGTGAGCGACACGCTGCGGCTCGCGGGGCCATCGCTCCCGCCCTCGTTGCGGACACGGATGGAACTCCCCGGGAAGCCGGTGATGGTGGAAGGCGACCGCGGGCAGCTGGAGCAGGTGCTGTTGAATCTCGTGCTCAACGCGCGCGACGCGATGGCGGGCAATGGGCTGGTGACGGTGAGCCTGCGCGCGGACGGCGGGCGCGGGGTGATTCGCGTGACCGACGACGGGCCGGGCATGGACGCGGGAACGCAGCTGCGCATCTTCGAGCCGTTCTTCACGACGAAAGCGCCGGGGGCGGGCACGGGCCTCGGGCTGGCCATCGCCTACGGCATCGCGCAGCAGCACGGCGGCGCGATCACGGTCGCATCGGAGCCGGGGCAGGGCGCGCGTTTCGATGTCGGCATTCCGCTCCTGGAGCCGGGAGGCGGCGAGGGCTAGTTTCGCGACACCGTAAGCCGGGCGCGGAGGGTGCTGCCGTAGACGTAGGTGGCGCCCTGGAACTCCGTCGCTTCGACGCCCGTGATGGAGATGGTGAACGTCATGCGCCCGGCGCTCACGGTGCGGCTCGCGCCCGCGGCCGCCTGTGCGGCGGTGATCGTGACGGACGAAATCGCCCCCGTGGCGACATCGTTCACGTTGACGCGGATGTCGGAGTAGATGACGTCGGAGCGGCCGTCGCCGCGGACGGTATCGAAGGCGAGGCCGGACCAGGAGAAGAAGTGCACATAGCCGGCGACGGCGCCGTTGGTGTCGCGAATAACCGCTGTCGCGCCGCCGCAACAGAACGGCCCCACGAATCCGCCCGCGTTCGGCACACCCTCGCCCGGGAGGTTGAAGACGGTCTGCGCGAGCACGGCCGCTGGCACCGGTGTCGGCGGCACGGGTGTCGGTGGGATGGGCGTGGGGGGAATGGGCGTGGGCGGCTGCGGCACCGGGGTCGGCGGCACAGGTGTCGGCGTGGGCGCCTCGATGGTGGGCGTGGCCGTCGCCGGGACGGGTGTGGCCGAGGGCGCCGGGGCCGCGACGTCGGTGGGCGCGGTCGTGCGCGTGGGTTCCGGCGTCCGGGTGGGGGTGCGCGTCGGGGACGGCGTGCGCGTCGCGGTGGGTGTGCGGGTGGGTGTGGGCGTCTTGGTCGGGACGGGCGTCTTGGTCGGGACGGGCGTCTTCGTTGGGACGGGCGTGCGCGTGGGCGCGGGCGTGCGGGTCGCGATGGGCGCCTGGGCGCGGGGGGTGTTCGTCGCCTCGGGGGTGCGGCCAGAGGCGAGGCGGGCATCGGCGTCGCCGCCGGAGCCGATGGCAGCGACGGCCAGCACGGCCCCCGCGGCGATGCCCGCGATGCCGAGCCCGCCGGCGACCACCAGGAGCCATGGGAAGCGGCGCGTGCCGTGCTCGGGGTGCACGACAGCGAGTTCGGTGTAGGCCCCCTCCCACGTCAGTGGGGGCGGGTATGCCGGTGCCCCGGGGACCGGCGCGGAGCCATCTCCCGCGGCGGGAGGTGGCTGGGGGCCGTCGCCGGCGGGGGGCTGCTCCGGGTCGTCGTCCACGGTGCCAGTGTAGGGGCGGCGCGCCCGCACGGCAGTGAAAAGTGCGGCCCGCGCCACAGAAATGTCACGAACAACCAGTGAATGCACGACCATCGCGGCGCGCGTACAGTGAGCGGCGATTCAGCCAGAAGGAGTCCAGGCGATGGGTCACGGGGTTCGCGACGAGTACGTCATGCTCAACGGGCTGCGGTTCCACTACCGGGAGTGGGGCGATCTGAGCGCGCCGCCGCTCATCCTGTTGCACGGCTTCACGGGGCATGCGCGGTCGTGGGATAGCCTGGCCGAAGCCTTCGCGGGCTCGTACCGGGTGCTGGCACTCGACCAGCGGGGGCACGGCGAGAGTGCGTGGGCCGACGATTACTCGACGGGCGCGATGGTGAGCGATGTGGCGGCGTTCGTGGCCGCGCTGGGGCTCACGTCGTTCGACCTGCTGGGGCTTTCGATGGGCGGTTCGAACGCGTACCACTATGCGGCGGGGCAGCCCGCGGGCCTGAGGCGGCTCATCATCCTGGATATGGGCCCGGAGACAATGTCCACGGGGAGCCAGCGCATCAGCACGGGAGTGCAGGCGAACGACCTCTTCGATTCGCCCGAAGCGGCGATCGCCGCGAGCCGGGCGGCGAATCCCCGCGCCGACGAGTTCGAGGTCCGGCATCGCGCGCGCCACAACCTCATGCGCACGGGCGACGGGAAGTGGACGTATCGCTACGACAAGGCGCTGCGCTCGGGAACGCCACGGGTGCGGCCGGCGCCGGAGGAGAACTGGGCGGCATGGAAGCGGATCGCGGCGCCGGTGCTCGTGGTCCGGGGCGGCGAGAGCGACATCCTCGCGGCGGAGACGGCGCAGCGCATGGTGGAGTCGTTGCCCGGTGCGCGGCTGATCGAAATCCCGGGGTCGGGGCATTCGATCCCGCTGGATGCGCCGGCGCGGCTGCGGGATGCGCTGAAGACGTTCCTGTAGGGCGGAACGCTAGCTGGCGCGCTCGCGCACGACGGGGAGCAGCGCGTGGGGCGAGTCGTTCGGGCGGACCGCGAGGTCGTGGTCGTGGCTGGTGTAGAGGTCGTGCAGGCGGCCGAGGAGGCTCTGCAGGCCGGGGAGGTCGCGCACGGAGGCTTCGAACTGCACCTGCACCAGCGGGCGGCCCCAGGCTTCGCCGATGCGGACGACGGTGAACGGGAGGCGGAGGCGGTCGTCGGCGAGGGAGAGTTCGAGCAGACCGTGGTCGAGGGTGAAGCCGCTGCCATCGAAATAGAGGAGGGCGCCGCCGGCCGAGATATCGCCGACGAGCACGCCAACCTGCCCGGCCTCCCACTCGAGGCGAGCAGGCGACCAGAGCGGATAGCGGCGGAACTGGCGTCGTTCGAGTTGCACGCCGGGTCCTCGAGGGGGCGGTCTGCGCGCCGGGTATGCGCTGCCTCCGATGGGATTGTCGGCAGGGCAACTCAAAAACTTTCGTAGCCATAACGTTGATGAGGCGTGGCGACGGCGAGCACCGCAGCGGCAGGCGATGGACGGAGACGGCCGGGGGAGTAGATTTCGCGGCGAGAACCGACTGGAGAACGACGTGGCCGACGCGCCGGTGGTGCTGTACGAAGAACGCGACGGGCTGGCGATCATCACGCTGAACCGCCCCGAAAAGATGAACACGCTGAACAACGACGTGATCCAGGGGATCGCGGACGGGATCGACCGGGCGACGGCATCGGCCGCGGTCGCGGCGGTGATCCTGCGGGGGGCGGGCCGCACCTTCACGGCCGGATACGACCTGAACCCGGGCGACGGACGGTGGCCAGCGCCGCGGCGGTACGATGCGGCTTCGCCTCCGCAACGGCCGGGCGCGTGGGACCCGGTGCGGGACCTTTCGTTCATGGGCCACAACATGCAGCGGTTCATGAAGTTGTGGGAGTGCCCGAAACCGGTCATCGCGCAGATGCACGGGTATGCGCTCGGCGGGGGCACGGACCTGCTGTTGTGCGCGGACCTGATTTTCATGGCCGAGGACGCGATCATCGGGTATCCGCCGTCACGCGTGTATGGGACGCCGACGACGATGATGTGGGTGTACCGCCTGGGGCTGGAGCACGCGAAGCAGTTCCTGCTCTCGGGCGACCAGGTCGATGCGGCCACGGCGCTGCGCATCGGGCTGGTATCGAAGGTCTTCCCGCTGGAACGGCTGCAGGAGGAGACGGAGGCGTACGCGCGGCGCTTCGCGGCGATCCCGGGGAACCAGTTGGCGCTGAACAAGCTGCTCATCAACCAGGCGTTCGAAAACATGGGCCTGCGCACGACGCAGCTCTTCGGCACGCTGTTCGATGGCATCACGCGGCACACGGAGGAAGCGCTGCGCTGGCAGGAGAGCTTCCGGGAGATCGGCTTCCGGCAGACCATTTCGCGGCGGGACGCGCCGTTTGGGGATTACGGCGAGCGGCCGCGGTAGCGCGCGACGGGGCGCCTACGGCGCGCGCCAAAGGCGGCATACTGGCCGGGCGACCTATGACTGGAGGGTGAGTGCGATGAGCGAGCATGGCGAGGGAACGTTCGAGAACGGTGGCGCGGCCATCTTCGAGCAATGGTGGCGGCCCGATGGCGAACCGCGCGCGGTGGTCGCGATCTGCCATGGGTATGCGGAGCATGGGGGGCGCTATGCGCAGGTCGCCGCCGATCTGAACGCAGCCGGCTTCGCGGTCGAGGCACTGGATTTGCGCGGGCACGGGCGATCATCGGGCGAGCGCGTCACGGTCTCGGATTACGAGGAGTGGATCGGGGACCTGGCAGCGTTCGTCGAGCGCGTTCGCGGCCGCAACCCGGGCAAGAAGGTGTTCTTGCTGGGGCACAGCATGGGCGGGGGTGTCTCGACGGCGTATGTGCTGTCGCGGAAGCCGGCGCTCGATGGCGTGATCCTGAGCGGGGCGGGGATGCTAGGGCCGCGGCCCGCGCCGCCGCCGGAGGGGACGCCCCCGGCCGCGCCGCAGCCGCTCCCGGCGTACACCATCTCGCGCGACCCGGCGGTGGTGGAGGCGTACGAGAAGGACCCGCTGGTGTACCGCGGGCCGCGCCCGGCAAATATGGCGGCGGTTTCGAAGCCGGCGTACGAGATGGTCCAGCGCGAAATGGATACCTTCGCCTACCCGCTGCTGCTCATCCACGGCACCGAGGACCTGCTGGTGGCCGCGAAGGGCAGCGAAATCCTGCACGAGCGGGCGGCTTCGACCGACAAGACGCTGAAGCTCTACCCCGGCCTCTACCACGAAGTCCTGAACGAGCCGGAACGGGACCAGGTAGTTGGCGATGTAGTGGCCTGGCTAAACGCCAGGACGAGCTGATAGCTATTCGCCGTTAGCTGTTAGCCGTGACCAGCCGCGTGAATCCCGGGGGGCCATCGATGGTCGCGCCGGGGTTGCCCACTAATAGCTAGCAGCCAATAGCTAACAGCTCCCTACACCCATTTGTGGTCGTCGAATTTTTCGCCGCCGGTGAGCTCGATGGCGGCGGCCCAGGCCGCGAGCAGTCCGCCGGCGCCGAGCGCGGCCGCGACGGGGCTCAGCAGCCAGGACGCGCGCAGGGTGCGCATGCCGGTGAAGCCGAGCACGACCGCGAGCGCGGCAAGCCCCAGCCCACGTAGGAGCAGCGGGCCTTCGGGGAGTATGCGCTTCGGCTCGGGCGGTGCGGGCTTATGCGGCCACTCGGGGATGTCGCCGTCCTCGCCGTGACCATGTCCGTGGCCGTGATCGTCATCGTGCGCGTGGGCGAGGCGTGTCATGCGTCGCGCAGGTCCGGCGGGAGCAGGTTTGGGATGCCATCCTCGATGGGATAGCGTTCGTTGCAGGCGGTGCAGGTGAGCGTGCCTTCGACCACTTCGCCGGCTTCTTCCTTCGTCACGGCGAGTTCGAGCTTCGCCTTGCACAGAGGGCAGACGAGGATGTCCATCAGGTCGTGTCGCATGAGGGGATGGTAGCACCGCGCGGGGCAAGGGGCGTGGCACCTAAGCGCGGCGTGCCCGAAGGTTCGCGGAAGCGCACATGGCGTGGGGGTGCGCGGAGGCCCGCATGAACTGGGTGTCGTTCGTGCTGCTCGGGGTGATCGCGCTGCTCACCTGGCGGGCCTGGCGTAACGGCGTCATTCGCGAACTCGTGTCGCTGGGGTCGGTGATCCTGGCGATCCCGATGGCGGGCATCTTCTACGACGACATGTTCCCGAAAATCCATCCGATCGTGGACAGCGTGCCGCTGGCGAACCTGGTCGCGTTCCTGGCCATCTTTCTTGGCGTGGTGATCGGCGGGCAGGTGATTGCGACGCTGCTACGAAGCGTGGTCGCGGCGCTCAACCTTGGCCTGGCCGACCAGGCTGCGGGTGCGGTGTTCGGGTTCCTCAAGGGTGTGCTGCTGTGCCAGGCGATCCTGATCGCGCTGGTGGCATTCCCCAAGCCGGACCTCCGCGAGGACATCGATGCATCCACGGTGGCGCAGGGGCTGCTCGACGCGGCGCCGGCGGTGCTGGCCATCCTGCCGACCACCTTCGACCACGCCATCGATGCGTTCTTGGGCGGCGCGCACACGCTGGACGGCATCATCGGCCCCTCGCCGACGCCGGCGGCGACGCCGACGCGGTAGGCACGCAAACGCCCCGCGCCATCCCGGCGCGGGCGTCGTTTCCCGTGATGCGCGAACGTGGTCAGCTCTTGCCGCGGTAATCCTTGTAGCGGCTGTCGCGCTTGCCGAGGGCTTCCTTGAGGCCGCCGCCGGTGGTCATGGCTTCGCGCATGGTGTCCTGGTACCAGTAGGACTCGGCGGTGAACTGGCCGGCGGCATCGAGGTCGGTGCTGCTGCGCACGGACGAGTAGATGCCCATGTTTTCGTAGAAGCGGTTCATGTTGACCTTGAGGATGGCCAGGTGGTCGGCCTGCATGTTGGCGAAGTAGTCGGCGAAGGCGATGGTGCGCTCGTCGAGTTCTTCCTTCGGCCAGGCGTGGTTGATCATGCCGCACTCGACCGCTTCGAGGCCGCTGATGCTGGCGCCGCTGTAGTACAGCTCCTTCGCCTTGCGCATGCCGATGACGAGCGGCCAGATGACACCGTTGCGGGCGACACCGAGGCCACGGACGCCGGGGTGGCCGAACTGGGCATCCTCGGCGGCGACGACCATGTCGGCCATCATGGCCAATTCGCAACCGCCGGCCAGGGCGTAGCCGTGCACCTGCGCGACCGTGACCTTGGCCATGTTCCAGAAGTACATCTGGATATCGGTGATCTGCTGCATGCCGGTGCGGATGCCCATGAGCAGGCGGCGCCCCTTGTCATCGACGCTCTTGAAGCGGCGAACGACGCCATCGGCGCCGCCCCGCGCGGGGGTGAGGTCGTACCCGGCGGAGAAGGTGCGCCCGGCGCCGCGGAGGATGATGACGCGGACGGTGTCGTCGGCTTCGTAATCGTGGAGTGCGTCGTTGAGTTCGTAGAGAAGCTCCTGGGACAAGGAGTTCATCTTCTCCGGGCGATTGAGGGTGATGCGGCCGACGCGGCCATCGGTGCCGACGCGGTCGAGTTCGAGGTTTTCGAATTTGCCAGCCATGGGGTCCTCCTCGGACGTGTTGCGCGCACGCTACGGGGGGGAAGAGAAAAGAGAAAGGAGGAAGGAGAAAAGGGCGGGCGAGGCGCGAGGTATGAGGAATGAGGAATGAGGTGGCGACCCGGCCGCGGGCCGGCTCGCGCCCCGGGCCACCGGGGAGCACTCGTCGCACGCCCTTTTCTCTTTCCTCCTGTATCTTTTCTCTCCTCATGGAACGGAGCGACCTGATTCGGCGGTACGCGGAGGGCCCGGCGGTGCTGCGCGCGGCGGTCGAACGCATCGGGGAAGAGCGGCTGGACCTGGCGCCGGCGGATGGGAGCTGGACGGCGCGGCAGGTGGTGCATCACGTCGCGGATAGCGAGATGACGTCGGCGCTGCGGCTGCGGCGGCTGCTGGCCGAAGAGGACGTCGTGATCGTGGGATACCCCGAGGATGTGTGGGCGAAGCGGCTGTACTACCACGGCCGGCCGGTGGCGAATTCGCTGGCGGCGATCGACGCGGCGCGGGCGACGACGCTGGAGATCCTGGAGCGGATGCGCGAGGACGAATGGCAGCGCGCGGGCAGCCACAACGAACTCGGGAGCTACACGCCCGGGGTCTGGCTGGAGATCTACGCGCGGCACTGTCACGAGCACGCGGAGCAGCTTGTGCGGGCGGCGGCCATGTAGTGCGCGGGACGCCCGGTGCGCGCGGGTGGGATCCCGTATAGTGACGCCCACCAACCCCCCCGGAGCGTTCGCATGGCAACTATCACCGGCGCGCAAATCGTGGCGCGTGCCCTCAAGCAGCAGGGCGTCGAGCACATGTTCGGGATCGTGGGCATCCCGGTTATCCCCATCGCGGCGGCGGCGCAGCGCGAAGGGATCAAGTTCTACGGGTTCCACAACGAGCAGTCGGCGAGCTACGCCGCCGGCGCCGTCGGCTATCTGACCGGCCGGCCGGGCGTGTGCCTTGGCGTTTCCGGCCCGGGCATGATCCACGGGATCGCCGGGCTCGCGAACGCGTGGTCGAACAACTGGCCGATGATCCTTATCGGCGGTGCGAACGATTCGTACCAGAACGGGCAGGGCGCGTTCCAGGAGGCGCCGCAGATCGAATCGGCGCGGCCGTATGTGAAGTACGCGGCGCGGCCGGACAGCATTCAGCGGCTTCCCTTCTTCGTGGAGCAGGCGGTTCGCACGACGATCTACGGGCGGCCGGGTGCGGCCTACCTGGACCTGCCGGGCGACATGATTAGCGGTTCGGTCGATGAGGCGGAGGTGAAGTTCCCGCCGCGCTGCCCGGAGCCGCCGCGGACGCTGGCGCCGGAGGAGAACATCAAGGGTGCGCTGGCGGCGCTGAAGAGCGCGGAGCGCCCGCTGGTGATCGTGGGCAAGGGCGCGGCCTATTCGCGCGCGGAGGACGAGGTGCGCAAGTTCGTCGAGACGACGGGCCTGCCCTACCTGGCCTCGCCGATGGGCAAGGGCGTGATCCCGGACGACCACCCGCAGTCGATCGCGGCGGCACGGTCGTTCGCGCTGCAGAACGCGGACCTGGTGTTCCTGATGGGCGCGCGCCTGAACTGGATGATGCACTTCGGCCAGCCGCCGCGCTTCAACGAGAACGTGCGCGTGGTGCAGATGGATATTTCGGCCGAGGAGATCGGCACGAACGTGCCCACGGAGGTCGCGCTCGTCGGCGATGCGAAGGCCATCACCGGCCAGCTGAACGCGGAACTGGAGAAGAACCCGTGGTCGTACCCGACGGAGACGACGTGGTGGACGGGGCTGCAGACGAAGATCCGCGAGAACGCGGCGACCATCGAGCCGATGTTCAACGATGACTCGACGCCGATGGGGTACTACCGCGTGCTCAGGGACGTTCGAGACCTCATCCCCCGGGACGCGATTATCTCCAACGAGGGCGCGAGCACGATGGACATCGGCCGGACGGTTCTGCCGAACTTCGAGGCGCGGACGCGGCTCGACGCGGCGACCTTCGGGACGATGGGCGTGGGCGCGGGACAGGCGATCGCGGCCGCTTCGGTACACCCGGACCGGAAGATCATCTGCGTCCAGGGCGACTCGGCGTTCGGCTTCGGCGGGATGGAAGTCGAGACGGCGGCGCGCTACGGACTGAACATCACGTTCATCATCATCAATAACAACGGCATCGGCGGCGGGCCCGACGAACTCGACCCGGCCCACATCCCACCGAGCGCGTACACGCCGCAGGCGCACTACGAGAAGATGGCCGAGATCTATGGCGGCAAGGGGTACTTCGTGACCACGCCCGACCAGCTGAAGCCGGTGCTGGAGGAGGCGATGGCACAGCCGAAACCTTCGATCGTGAACATCATGATCAGCAACAAGAGCGCGCGGAAGCCGCAGCAGTTCGGCTGGCTGACGCGCTAAGCGCCGGGCAGGGATGACCAACCGGAAAGGGGAGGCCGCTGGCCTCCCCTTTCTTCGTGCGAACGCGCTCAGTGCCCGCCGCGAGCGCGATAGCGGGCGAGGTTCGGGGGGTTGTAACCGATGGCGGAGGCACGTTCGAGGACGCTGGCGTGGAGGGCCTGGTTGGTCTCGATGGGCGGCGGGAGGTTCGCGGCGTCTTCGCCCGGGTGGGCGGCGCGGCGCTTTTCGAGCTCGGCGTTGAGCGCGCTGTCATCGGGGAGGAGGCCGATTTCGCGGACCTTCTGGCGGTAGAGCATCTTCGCCGCGAAACGCGCGCGTGAATCATGGATGGGGGCGAGCGGGTTCGGGTGGATGTGCTCGCGGACGAAACGGTCTTCGAAGGTGAGGCCGTGGCTCTTCGCCTTCTCCATCATCCAGGTGAGGGCGATATCGGAGAGGCAGCCATCGCGGGCGGCTTCGCGGTAGCTCGTGGTGCCGCCGCCGACATCGCTGTGGCAACCGGCGAACCAGCGCTGCTCCATCACCTGCGGGTAGGCCGGCGGGAGCGGTCGCCTTCGCCACCAGATGGCGGGCTCGAAGGGGTCGCGCTGTTCATCGATGGCGAGGGCCTGGTAGGCGTTGCGCACGGCCTTCGAGCTGAGCTGGACGTCGTGGAATTCGTAGTCGCGGTTGATGAGGCGAAAGGGGAACTTCTGGCCAAGGTGCCCCGGGATGCCGAGCGCGCCGACGGTATCCCAGACGCCGAGCACGGTCACGGCGGCTTCGCGAGCCCCGGACTCCGCCCGGTAGGCGACGACGCGCGGGTCATCGACGGGGATATCGCTGCGATAGAGGTCGTAGGCGCGGGGGAAAAGCTCCGCGCGGTGCTTGGGGAGGAGGCCGATCTTGCGGAGGAAGCCGGTCATGCTGCGGGCGGTGAAGGCGCCGCGGCTGAAGCCGAACACGAAAATCTCGTCCGGCTGGCCGAGCTGGCCCCCATCGGAGTAGTTATCGACGAGGAAGCGGTAGGCTTCGATGACGTTGCGCGAGAGGCCGACGCCAAACGTGCCGCCGAGCCAGCGGTCGGCGCCCATCCCGGTACCGACGCCTTCGTCGTAGTAGACGACCTGGGCGACGCCGTCGTCGCCGGTGGGTGGGATGGCCTGGGCGAGCCGGGCGACGTTCGTGGGCTTATCGCCGTCACGCCGGTTCCAGGTGCCATCACAGCAGATGACGATGCGCTTGTTCATGGCTGGGACCTCCGACGCCTTGGGGGACGTGGCCGGGGCGGGCCCTGCGCGCGAGTATACGGGCGCGCCGGGGCTGTTATGCCGGGTGCGCGTCACCAGCGGGGTGGTCCTACGGTGGACTGTGAGGCAGCGGTTGGCGACGCTGAACGGAATGACATTCAGCGAACGGCTTTTCGGGGGCGGCTTCCCCGTGGCGCTGGAGATCACGCCGCCGCAACGGCCGCGGCCGGGCGTGTTGCTTCGCCGTGCGCGCCTCATCGACGGGCTTGCGGCGGCGATCAACGTGATCCAGCGGCCGGACCGGCAGCCGAGCCTGGATGCATCGATCGCGCTCAGCGGCGAAGGGTTGGAAGCAGTGTGGCACCTCGTGGCACGCGGGCTCACGGCGGACGAGTTGGAGGCGCAGCTGGCGATCGCGCGGGCCGCGGGCATCCGGAACGTGCTCTGCATCCGGGGGGACCACGGCGGGCCCGAGGCGGCGGACGCCCTCACCGTGAAGAAGGTCGTGGAGCGCACGGTGGCGGCGCTGCCGGAGGCGTGCGTGGGGGCGACGGTGAACCAGTACCAGCCCGACCGCGCGGCGGTGCTCCGCAACCTGCTGCCGAAGCTGAAGGCGGGGGCGCGCTACGTGCAGACGCAGCCCGTGTTCGACGCCGGGCAGCTGGCGCCGTTGGTCTCGGCAATCCGGGAGGCGGCGCCGGGCACGAAGGTGGTGGCGATGGCGATGCCGCTGCTTTCGCTGGAGGCAGCGGCGAAGATCGAGGCACGGCTGGGAATCGCGCTGCCCGCGGAGACACTGGCGCGCATCGGCGAGGGCGTGGAGGGTGGCTGGGCTGCCTTCGAAGCCATGCTCGCGGGGCTGGTGGCGTGCGGCGATGTGGACGGAGTCGCGATCATGACGTTCGAGATGGACGCCCCGGAGGGCATGGGCGAGCGGATCCGGGCGGCGATGGAGCGCGCCGGGCTGGGCGCGCGCGGCTGACGGAGGCAGGGGTCTCGCCGGTGCGCTATTCTGCCGCCATGCGCCGCGGCGCGATGCCGGCCCGGTGACCGTGGCGGCGAACGGCGACGACGGCAGGAGGAAGCAGGCGGGTGATCGACGGTGCGGACCGGCTGGTCCTCGAAGGTGAACACGTGCGGCTGGAGCCGCTGTCGTTGAATCACGTAAGCGCGCTGGTGGAGGCGGCGGAAGAATCGCGCGAGACGTACGCGTGGACGTGGGTGCCGGATGGCAAGGAGGGCACTGCCGCCTACACGCTCGAACTCATCGAGCAGCGGCACCGGGGCCACATGGTGCCGTTCGCGACCGTGCGCAAGGCGGACAACCGCGTGGTCGGGGCGACGCGCTTCATGGCGATCACCCGGTACGACTGGCCCGAGCGGAGCCCGTTCCGGCGTGATCTCGATTCCGTGGAGATCGGCGGGACGTGGCTGGCGGCTTCGGCCCAGCGTTCGGCCGTGAACACCGAGGCGAAGTACCTGATGCTGCGGCACGCGTTCGAGGAATGGCGCGTGCACCGCGTGGAGCTGCTCACCGATGAACGGAACGAGCGCTCGCGGCGGGCGATCGAGCGGCTGGGCGCGAAGCTCGATGGCGTGCTCCGGCACAACCGTATGGGCGCCGACCTGAGCCTGCGCAGCACCGCCGTCTATTCGGTGATCGAATCGGAGTGGCCGGCGGTGAAGGCCGGCCTCGAACAGAAGCTGGGCCGCTAAGGCCGCTCAGCCGCCGTAGTTGACGCCGCACTCCTTGAGCGTGAGCGGGTCGCGCTGGTCCTTCACGCCGGCCTCGACGACGCGCCCGACGACGATGGCGTGGTCGCCTTCCTCGACGAGGGTGGCCACTTCGCATTCGAACCAGGCGGGGCAATCGCTGAGGATCGGCGCGCCGGTGGTGTGCGTCTCGTAGGCGTAGTCGCCGAACTTGCCATCCTTCGGCTCGACGTGCCGGAAGAAGGCGAAGGCCATGTCTTTCTGACCGGTGGCGAAGACGCTCACGGCGAACTTCATGGTGGACTTCAGAACCTCGTAGGTGCCCGTCTCCTGCTTCACGCCGACGACCACGAGCGGGGGCTGGAAGGAAGCCTGCGTGACCCAGTTGACGCTTGAGACAGTCGCCCGGGCGCCTTCGCCCACGCCAAGCCCGAAGAGGCCATAAGGGATCATGCGGAGAACCGTTTTTTTCGCTTGTTCATCCATTGGTATATCTCCGGACGTGTAATGCGCCGATGCTGGAGGAGCGGGGACAGGGTGTCAACGCGCGCCCCGTGGGGCGTGAAGGCTACACTGACGGGGCGGAGGCTGAGGGTTCATGCGTAGATTTGTGCTGATGGGAGCGGGCGCGGCACTCGCGGCCGTGGGAATGGTCGCGTGCGGCGGAGGCAGCGATCGCCCCGCGTTCGACCCCGGGAAGGCCGACGACATCGCCCATGCGGCGCTCATCGGGCCAGCGGAACTGCCGGGCAACGGATGGGTGATCGCCGGCCGCGACCAGTTCCAGGATGGCTCCCGCGTGGACATGGCCGCGGACAGCAAGGCGTGCGACGCGGCCCGCGCGAAGTCCGACACCGCGAAGGCGACCTCGGCCGAGGACCGCGCCGGGCGGGCACAATTCGTACTGGAGATGCCGGGGACGGGCATGGCGCCCCTCTCGACCACGATCGAGCAGACGGTATCGGTGCACAACACGGCCGATGCGACCCACGCGGCGATGGCCGCCTTCCGGGAGCTGATGCAGACCGGCGACATGGGCCAGTGCGTGGCGGATTCGGTGAGCCGTTCGTTCTCGGCGGCGCCTGGTACGTCGGTGAAGTCGGCGCCGGGTTCGCCCACGAAGGCGGCACCGGATGGCGGCACGGCGAGTGCCTTCGATGTCGCGATCACGGTGATGGGCCAGACGCTGGAGATGCGGCTGGAGTCGTACATCTGGCAGGACGACAACGCGGGCGTGACGATTTCGATTTCCGGGCCCAAGCCCGCAATCTCGGCGGAACTGGTGGGGCAGACGCTGGAGGCCGCGCGGGCGAAGCTGGAGGCGCAGCGCGACGAGTGACCTGCGCGCGGGCGGCGAGTAGAGTGCGCGCGTGAACATCTTCTTCGACGTGGACGACACGCTCATCACGTGGGATGTGAAGCTGCGGCCGAACGTACACCACGTCTTCCAGCAGCTGCGCGACGACGGGCACACGATCTATCTCTGGAGCGGGTACGGGCCGCGCTGGGAAGTGGTCCGGCGGTTCGACCTGCACGAGCACATCACGGACTGCCACTGGAAGCCGCTGCACGACCATCACGAACGGCTCGAGGAGCTGGGCGTGCCGATGGTGCCTGATTACACCATCGATGACCACCCCGACATCATCCGCGCGTTCGGGGGGACGCATATCCAGGCGCCGGGGCCGTTCCTCGAACGGGACACGGAGATGCTGCGCGTGCTGGACGAAATCCGCGCCTTCGTGCGGATGCGGGAGCTGCCGGGGCTGCCCTCGAACCCGTGAGCGGTGTGATCCTCGTGCGGCACGCCCTGCCCGAGGTCGTGCACGGGGCATCGCCAGCTTCGTGGGGATTGAGCCAACGCGGGCGCGAGGACGGTGTACTCCTGGCGCATGCGCTCGCCGGGCGAGTAGACCCGTTGGTGTACTCCAGCACGGAACCGAAGGCGCGGCAGACGGCGGACGTGATCGCGCTCCGGCTCGGCCTCCGCGCGGTGGAGGATGCCCGGTTCGGCGAAATCGAGCGGCCGCTGGCGTGGGCGGCGAATCACGGCGACCTCGTGCGGCGTTATCTCGATGGCGAGGAGCACGCGGGCTGGGAACCGCGCGGAGACGCCATCGCGCGCTTCGGGGCCGCGGTCGCGCAGGCGCGTCGCAGTGGCGGCGACGGAGACATCGCCATCGCGACGCACGGGACGGTGATGACGCTCTGGGCGGCTGCGATCACGGAGATGGCGGACCCGGCCGCGTGGTGGGCATCGCTGACCTTTCCGGACGCCTGGCGGATTGACCCGGACGAGGGCTCGATGGAGCACCTTTTCAACGGCGGGACGCCGGGCGGCTAACGCAGGCCGGCGGCCCGGAGTTCGCGCAGGAGTTCCCGGCGGGCGGCGCGAATGGCCTTTTCAGGGACGGCGGCTCGCCCTTCGGCGGCGGCCGCACGCATATCGCCCAGCACGCGCAAGGCGGCGGCCGCGCGAAACAGCGGGGGCACGTCAAAGCCGCCCGCGACGGCGCGGTAGCCGGATTCGTAGGCGCGCGCGAAGACGCCGCGGATGCCCGCGATGAGGGGTGCGCGCCAGCCCGCATCCACGGGAGCGAGCCGCAGGAGGGCGAGCGTCATCGCGCGGTCGCCACGGGCATCCCCGGCGCCGGCGTTCGTGAAGTCGAGGACGGCGGTGATGCGGCGGCCATCGGTGAGCACGTTCGCCGGGTGAAAGTCGAAGTGGCAGAAGGCGTCCGCCCGGGAAGCCGCCGCCAGCACGGAAGCCAGCGCTCGAGGGCGAAGCGCATCCCAGCGCGACGCGGGCAGCGGCGGAAGGCCCTCCACGGAAACCACGTGGAGACGGGCATGCATGGCACCAAATGACCGCCCGAGTGCCCGGGCTCGCCACGGCGCCGCCGAGAGCGCGTCGAGGAGGGTTGAGCCCGGCATCCAGGAAAGGATGTGAAAGGGGACACCGCCGAGGGTGCCCTCGTGCTCGATCTCGGGTGCGGGGATGCCGCCGGCGCGCGCGGCACGGGTGCAGATGGCCTCGCGGATGGCGGACACTCGCAAGCCGTCCATGCCGGCGCGGACACGGAAGACGCGAAGTGCGTGCGTTCCCCGAACGGTTTCGAAGCGCCAGATGTGGTTGTCCCAGCCGCCGGTGATGGCGACCGGTGAGGCAAGCGCCCTCATGCCGGCCTCGGCCAGGAACGGCAGCGGGTCGGGCATTTCGGCCATCGCCGGGAGCATGCGCGGCCGCGAATTGGGCGTCAATGAACGCGAAAGGCCCGGCGAGTCGCCGGGCCTTCGGACGATAGCGCGAGCGCGAACTCAGGGATTGCGGACGGAGCCCCCGCCGCTGACACCCTGGTAAAGGGTCTCGGTGGCATGGTCGGCGGCCTTGTAGAGGGGCGCCGGGTACACGCCGATGAACACGACGCCGAGCATGAGCGCCGCGGCGAGCACGCTGAGCAGCATGTTCGGGCGGAAGCGCACCATGCCCGGTTCCGGGTCGTACAGGAACATCTGCCGCATCACCATGAGGTAGTAGTAGAGGCTGATGAAGCTGTTCAGGACGCCCAGCCCGATGAGCCAGAGCAGCCCATCGGTGGTGGCCGACTGGAAGAGGAAGAGCTTCGTCGTGAAGCCGGCGAAGAACGGCAGGCCCGCGAACGAGAAGAGCGCGACGGTGATGACGACGGCGAGGAAGGGCGACGTCTCGGCGAGACCGCGCAGGCCCGCGATCGTGTCCTTGCCCGTCTTGTTGTAGTACGCCGTGAGGGCGGCGAAGAGCGCGAGCGTCGAGACGACGTAGCCGCCGATGTGCAGGAGCAGCGCGCTGGAGGCGTTGCGGCCGGTCTCCTGGTCGCCGTAGCCGATGGCGGCGATGACGATGAGCATGTAGCCCACCTGGCCGATCGAGCTGTAGGCGACGAGGCGCTTGAGGTTCGTCTGCTGGATGGCCACGAGGTTGCCGATGACCATCGTCGCGGCGGCGAGGAAGGCGACGGCCCAGCGCCAGGACTCGGCGTCGGTGGTGAAGGCGGCCGTGAAGAGGCGGATGAAGAGGGCGAATCCGGCAGCCTTCGAAAGAGTCGAAAGGAAGGCCGTGATGGGCATGGGCGCGCCTTCGTAGGCATCCGGGGCCCACATGTGGAAGGGCGCCGCCGAGACCTTGAAGCCGACGCCCGCGAGGATCAGCATGAAACCGACGACGATGGCGCCGCTGGTATCGGCGCCGGGCGAGCGCAGGGCGGTGGCGATTTCGTCGTAGCTGGTGCTGCCGGTGATGCCGTAGATGAGGCTCACACCGTAGAGCAGCATCGCGCTCGAGAAGGCGCCGAGGAGGATGTACTTGAGGCTCGCCTCGCTGCTCAGGCCGTCGCGCTTCACGTAGCCGACGAGGATGTAGAGGCAGAAGCTCAGCAGTTCGAGGGAGATGTAGGCGGTGATGAGTTCGCGCGCGGCGGCCATGTAGACGCTCGCGGCACCGGCGAGAAGCAGCAGGCCGTAGTACTCGGAGGCCGTTTTCGTGCGGTCTTTCATGTAGGTGGCCGACATGAGAGCCGTGCAGAAGACGACCCCCGCCCCGAGCAGGCGGAAGAAGGTCGTGAAGTTATCGGCCTGGATGAGGCCCTGGAACGAGTTCGTATCCATGCCGATGTAGAAGCAGCTCGCGACGCCCCAGGCGAGCGCGCCGGCCGCCGTGAGATAGGCGAGCATGTCGCGGCGCATCTTCGGGTCGTAAAGCTCGAGCGCGATGATGAGCGCCGCCCAGCCCGCCGCGATGAATTCGGGGATGAAGATCGTGTAGTCGCGTTCCATCAGCCGGTCACCCCCGGGATGAGCGTGACACTCGCGCCGATGCGGTCGATGAACGGCGACCACCAGACCCCCATGACGACGATGGAGGCGATGAGGATGCTGCCGGCCATGACTTCGAGGGGGCGCAGGTCACGCAGGGCTCCGCCTCCCCAGCGGGGGTTGAGCGGTCCGAAGAAGACGAGGGAGAACATGCGGAGCATGTACCCGGCCGCAAGCGCGGCTGCGAAGATCGCGAGGCCGCCGAAGAGCGGGTAGGTCTTGAAGGTCGCGACGAAGATGTGGAACTCGGCGGTGAAGCCCGAGAGCCCGGGAAGGCCGACGTTGGCGAGGCCGGCGATCGCGTAGAAAACGACCCACGTGGGCATCACCTTGCCGAGGCCGCCGAAGTCCTTGAGGTCGCGGGTGTGGGCCTGGTCGTAGAGGGCGCCAATCATGAGGAAGACGAGGGCCGTCATGACGCCGTGGCTGAACATCTGGAGGACGGCGCCGGTGATGCCGACCGAGTTCAGAGTGGCGAGGCCCATCAGCACGTAGCCCATGTGGCTGACGGAGCTATAGCCCGAGATGAGCTTGAAATCGCGCTGGGTGAGAGCGGCGGTCGCGCCGTACACCGCGCCGATGGTGCCGAGGACCATGAGGCCGGGCATCCAAAACTCCGCGCCGACGGGGAGGAGCTGGATGCCGAGGCGAATGATGCCGAAGGCCCCGAGCTTCATCAGGACGCCGGCGTGGACCATCGAGACGGCGGTGGGCGCCGACATGTGGCCATCCGGCGACCATGTGTGGAAGGGCCAGAGCGCGGCGAGGACGCCACAGCCGAGGACGAAGAAGGGGAAGAAAGTCTTCTGGAAGGTGGGCGAAAGGGTGCCGTCGCTGCCGGCCGCCCACAGCTTCACCATGTCGAAGGTGCCCAGGTTCGCTTCGTGGAAGACGGCGAAGATGCCGATCCAGATGAGGACGGAGCCCGCGACCAGCATGAGCGTCAGCTTCATCGCGCCGTACTCCTTGCGCGTGGAGCCCCACACGCCAATCAGGAGGTACAGCGGCACGACCGCGAGTTCGTAGAAGAAAAAGAAGAAGAAGAGGTCGAGCGAGAAGAAGGTGCCGTAGACGCCGCCGACGAGCATCCAAAAGAGGATGAAGAAGTCCTTCGGGCGGAAGTCGAGCTTCCAGGAGGCGAGGCAGCCGGCGAAGGCGACCACGCCGGTGAGCAGCGCCATCGTCGCGGAAATGCCATCGACGCCGAGGAAGAGGCTGATGCCGTCCTTGCCGAGGAAGCCGGTGTTTTCGACCCAGGCCCAGCGCAGCTGCATCTGGATCTGGCTGCCGGGGCCAAGGCCGGGTTCGTGCACCTGGTAGGCAGCGAAGATGTACACGCTGAGCCCGAGCATGATCGTCGCGAAGACGAGCGAGATGTAGCGGACGAGCATCTTCTGGGTGCCGGGCACGAAAACGAGCGCCAGCATCGCGATCAGGGGCGCGGCGAGCGTCGCGAGGACGGCGTAGCCCTGGGCCTCATCAAAGGTCATCGGTTAGCCCCTCACCACGAAGCCGGCGGCGGCGAGCCCAACCACGCCGAGGGCGATGCCCATGGCGTAGTTCGGCACCTTGCCGGTCTGTAGGTACTTGAGTACTGAGCCGGCATAGCCGGTGACCTGCGCCGAGCCATCGACGCCGGTGTCGTTCACGACGTAGCGGTCGAACCAGGAGACGATGAAGCTGAAGCCGAGCAGGATCTTATCGATGCCCCACTGGTACGCCTCGTCGAAGTAGAGCTTGTTGCGGAGCGCGTCGTAGACGCCGGGCTGCGCCTTCGCCAGGGCGGTGGACTTTTCGAGCTTGTTGCCCCAGTAGAAGTAGGCGCCGGCGAGCAGGCCGATGACACCCATCGAGATCGAGGCGAGCGCCCAGCCGGCGGAGAACTCGTACTCGTGCGGCCCGTGATGGGGCAGGAAGACGAACTCGGTGATGCCGCCCGGGAAGCCAAGGGCCTTGCCAAACCCGCCGAACACAACCCAGCCGGCGCTGATGGCGAGCACGGCCAGGAACATGAGCGGGAAGGTCATGAAGATGTTGGATTCGTGGGTGTGCTCGTAGACGTGCTTGTCGCGCGGGGCGCCCATGAATGTGCGGATGAAGAGCCGCGTGGTGTAGAAGGCGGTCATGATGGCCGCGAAGGCGAGCAGCAGAACCGGCAACAGGCCCCACTTGTCGTAGAGGGTGACGAAGATCTCGTCCTTCGACCAGAAACCGGCGAGCGGTGGAAGGCCGGCGAGGGCGACGGAGCCGATGAAGAAGGTGGTGCCGGTGATCGGCATCTTCTTCCAGAGGCCGCCGAGCTTATCCATCTCCTGGTTGTGGTGCGTGGCGTGGATGACGGAGCCCGAGCCGAGGAAGAGGAGCGCCTTGAAGAAGGCGTGCGTCATGAGATGGAACATCGCGACGCCCGGGCTGCCCGCGCCGAGCGCGACGAACATGAACCCGAGCTGACCGACGGTCGAGTACGCGAGGACCTTCTTGATGTCGGTCTGGGCGAGCGCCATGAAGCCCGTGAGCACGGCCGTCGTAAGGCCGACGCAGGTGACCACGAGGAGCATGCCATCGGCCACTTCGAACACCGGGAGCATGCGGGCGACGAGGTAGACGCCGGCGACGACCATGGTGGCGGCGTGGATGAGCGCGGAGACGGGCGTCGGGCCTTCCATGGCATCGGGGAGCCAGACGTGGAAGGGCACCTGGGCGGACTTGCCCATGGCGCCGAGGAAGAGAGCCATGCAGGAGACGAAGAGGTAGGTCTGGCTGTAGTGGCCGCCCTCGGCGTGGTGGATGATCTCCTGGATATTGAAGGAGCCGGCGCCGCGGGCGAGCAGGATGATGCCGATCATGAGGCCGACATCGCCCGTGCGGGTGGTGATGAACGCCTTCTTCGCGGCTTCGGCGGCGGAGCGCTTTTCCCAGTAGAAGCCGATGAGGAGGAAGGAGCAGACGCCGACGAGTTCCCAGCTGACGAGGAAGAGCAGCAGGTTGTCGCTCATGACGAGCATGAGCATGGCGGCGGCGAACAGCTGGAGGAGGGCGAAGAACCAGTAGTAGCGCGGCTCACCCTTCATGTAGCCGATGGAGAAGATGTTCACCATGAGGGCGACGGTGGTGACGACGCCGAACATGAGGATGGTCATGGGATCGATGAAGACGCCGAGGCGCACGTGCATGGAGCCGACATCGCTCCAGCTGGTGCTGGCCATCCAGGGGCCGAGGCCTTCGCCGTGGGAGACGAAGTAGGCAGCGACGGCGAGCATGAGGACCCAGGCGGTGCCGGTGGAGGCGACGCCAAGGTAATCGCCGCCGCGCGGCATGTAGCGCCCGAAGAAGGCGAGCACGAAGAACATGCCCGCCGGGATAGCGGCGAGCAACCAGGCGTTCTCGGGATTCATCGCTTCGTGAAGTCCCCTTCTACCACTTAAGGCTGGCCGCTTCGTCCACGTTGGAGGTCGAGCGGTTTCGGTACAGGCGGATGACGATCGCCAGGGCGAGCCCGACCTCCGCGGCTGCGACGGTGATGATGAAGACGGCGAACACGGCGCCGATGATGCGATCCGGGTCGAGGTACGCGGAGAAGGCGATGAAGTTCAGGCTGACGGCGTTCAGCATCAGCTCGACGCCCATAAGCACGAGCACCGCGTTGCGGCGGGCGAGAACGCCATAGACGCCCAGGGAGAAAATGATGGCGCTGAGGACGAGGTAATTCTCCAGCGGGACCATGCTACTCGTCCTCCTGCCGGGCAAGGATGATCGCCCCGATAAGGGCTACCAGCAAGAGTACGGAGGCGATTACGAAGGGCGCCCCGAAGTCGACAAAGAGCCTGTCGCTGATGGTGCCGATGAGGATGGGGGTCGTCTTGCCGGTGTCGCCGGGCCAGGCCGTGGAGACGGAGACGGCGACCAGGATGGCCGCGAGTGAGCCCGCGACGATCAGCCCGATGGGCGCCTGGGGGCCGTTCGCACGTTCGACGTTCCCGCCGGCGCCCATGCGCGTGAGCATGAGGGCGAGCAGGACGAGCACCGTTACCGCGCCGCCATAGACAAGGAACTGGACGAGCGCGAGGAACTCAACCGTCAGGAAGACGTACATCGCGCCGACGCCGGCGAGGCTGGCGATGAGGAAGATGGCGGAATGAATCACCGATCGTGAAAACACGACGCCGAGCGATGTGATCACGATGATGCCGGCGAAGATCCACCAGAGGACTTCGGTAGCGGACACGCTTAGCCTCCCGCCATCGGGCTGCCGAGCTCGCGCAGGGTGGCCATGACGTCATCGGGGATGGATTCGCCGCGGTCCTGCGCTTCCTTCGCACGCCGTTCGGCGCGCATGCGGCGAGCGCGGACTTTCTCGAAGCTGTTGGGGTCGCCCTTGGGGCCGATGCCGATGCCGGGCGGGAAGACCATGCCACCATTGCCGGGCGCGCCGGCAGCGGCCGGTGCCGCACCGCCGCCACCACCGCCGGCCGGCGCTGCCAGCGTGGCCCAGATGGAGCCGCCGGGGGCCAGGTCCGACCCGAGGTCGTAGAGTGTCTTCGCGACGTCGTCCGGGATCGCTTCGCCGGCGGCGGTGAGTTCGTTGAACTTGCGCTCGGCGCGCATCCGGCGGGCGCGGACCTTCTCGGCGGAGTTGGGATCGCCCTTGGGGCCATCGCCAACGCCGGGCGGGAAGCGCATCGAGCCGTCTTCCTTCGTACCGGTGAGCGGCTCGGCGGCGACCCCACCACCGCCGCCGCTGCCGGCGAGGGTGGCCCAGATCGTACCGCCGGGGGCCAGGTCCGACCCCAGGTCGTAGAGCGTCTTCGCGACGTCGTCGGGGATGGCTTCGCCGGCGGCGGTGAGTTCGTTGAACTTGCGCTCGGCGCGCATCCGGCGGGCGCGAACCTTCTCGGCGGAGTTGGGATCGCCCTTG
>JADLBC010000029.1 GCA_020847985.1 Dehalococcoidia bacterium | reverse complement strand
CCACGGCGAAAAGCTCTTCCTCAAAGGTGAGCGCTGCTTCACGCCCAAGTGCAGCTTCGATCGCCGCCCGAACCCGCCCGGCCCGCGCCCGGCCCGCCGCCGCAAGATCAGCGACCGCGGCCTCCAGCTGCGCGAAAAGCAGCGCGCCCGCGTCGCCTATGGCGTCCTCGAAAAGCAGTTCGTCCGCTACTACAAGGAAGCCATCCGCCGCCCCGGCGTCTCCGGCGAAAACCTCGTCCGCCTGCTCGAAACGCGGCTCGATAACATCGTCTACCGGCTCGGCTTCGCCGATTCGCGCTCCCAGGCCCGCCAGCTCGTCCGCCACGGCATCATCGCCGTCAACGGCCGCAAGCTCGATGTGCCCAGCGCCCACCTCAAGGAAGGCGACGTCGTCGGCTTCACCCCCCGCGGCATCCGCAGCGAGTACTACAAGATCGTCCAGGACGGCATCAAGTCCAAGAACCCGCCCTCCTGGCTCACCCTCGATGCCGCCGGCATGACCGGCCGCGTCGCTGGCGTCCCCACCGTCGCTCAGGGCGAAACGCACCTGTTCAACGAAAACGTCATCATCGAGTACTACTCGCGCTAACCGCTCGGGTGGGCGCCATGCGACTGTTGAGGCAAGCGCAAGCATGATGGATTCCATGGAGTTGATCGGGCAGACGCCGGATGAGGTCGTCCCCCAGCTCACGGTCGAAGACGAACGCGACGACTACGCGCGTCTCGTCGCCGAACCGCTTGAGTCGGGCTACGGCATCACCCTCGGCAACGCCCTCCGGCGCGTGCTTCTGAGCTCGCTCGAAGGCGCCGCCATTCAGTCGGTCCGCATCGACCAGGTCCAGCACGAGTTCTCCGTCATCACCGGCATGCAGGAGGACACCACCGAGTTCCTCCTCAACGTCAAGGAGATTCGCCTCCGCGCCCTCAGCAATCGCGGCGGCACCCTCTCCCTCGATGTCGAAGGACCCGCCGAAATCACCGCCGGAGACCTCCAGGTCCCCGCCGACTTCGAAGTCGTCAACCCCGGCCTGCACCTGGCCACCCTCGATAACGCCTCCGCGCGCCTCAACGTGGAGTTGCACGCCGGCCTCGGCAAGGGCTACCGCCCCGCCGGCGTCGTCGAAGGCTCACCCATCGGCAATATCCCCGTCGATGCCATCTACTCGCCCGTGCGCAAAGTCAACTACCACGTCGAGAAGACCCGCGTCGGCCAGTCCACCGACTACGACAGGCTCGTCCTCGAAGTCTGGACCGATGGCACCATCGGGCCCGTCGACGCCGTCGGCCAGAGCGCGGACATCCTCATGGACCAGTTCTCGCTCTTCAGCCAGATGGGCCGCCCCGACATCCCCGTCATGGGCATGATCAGCACCACCGGCGCCGGCGCCATCATGGCCCCCGACCGCTACAACACCCCCATCGAAGACCTCCAGCTCTCCGTCCGCGCCTACAACTGCCTCAAGCGCAGCGGCCTCATGACGGTCGGCCAGGTCCTCGAAAAGAGCGAGGATGAGCTCCTCGGGCTGCGCAACTTCGGCCGCAAGTCTTACGACGAACTGCGCGACCGCCTCATCGAGCTCAGCTACATCGACCCCGACGCCGAGGGCCTCCGGCCCATCCCGGATGCCGGCCGAGGTGGTGGCGCTGCCGCCGCCGCCCGCGGCGTGGCTCCCCGGCGGCCCGGTTCCGTGCGCACCAGCTCCGTCATCCTCGATGAAGAGGACGAAGAACAGAGCCTCGGCGCGCTCGGCAAGGCACTTAAGGAAGCACTGAAAGAGGTTGGCGACGACGATCTGCTCGGCGCCGATGACGAGGACTAACCGCCATGCGACACCGCGTTAGTGGCCGCCATCTCGGCCGCGATACCGCACACCGTACCTCCCTCTACCGGAACCTGGTCACCGACCTGCTCCGCTATGAGCGCATCACCACCACCGAGGCCAAGGCCAAGGAAATTCGCCCCATGGCCGAGCGCATCATCACGCTCGCCCGCCGTGGCGATATCCACGCCCGCCGCCAGGCCATGCGCGTCGTCTTCGATACCGCCGTCGTCAAGAAGACCTTCGACGAGATCGGCCCGCGCATGAAAGACCGCCCCGGCGGCTACCTCCGCATTACCGGCCTCGAGCCGCGCCGCGGCGATGGCGCCCGCATGGCCACGATCGAACTCGTCGATCTCGCCGGCGCGCCCTCCACTCCCCGCCCGCAGCGCGTGACCGCCGCCCCGACGGCTCGCACCGCCGCACCGGTGGTCGCGCCCGCCGCCGCGGCCACGCCCGCCGCCGCCGCCGATGAAGCCGAGCCCACGGACGAAGCCCCGGTTTCCGCCGAGGCCGTCGTCGAATCGGCCGAGCTGCACGCCACCGAAACCGCTGGCGCCGCCGCCGCCGAGGCCACCGAAGGCGACAGCACCGAGGAGGAATCGGGCGCCAGCGGCGCCTGAACCCCGTGACCGCGACACGGTTCGCGGCCACGGTGAGCTACGACGGCACCGCGTTCGCCGGCTCCCAACGCCAGGCCAACGCCCGGACCGTCCAACACGAACTAGAAACCGCGGCGCAGGCGCTCTTCGGAACGCCCACCCGCGTGGCGATGGCCGGGCGCACCGATGCCGGTGTGCACGCCATCGGACAGGTGGCGGCTTTCTCCGCGGAAACGCGGCACGAGCCGCGAACGGTGGAACGGGCGCTCAACGCCCATCTGCCGGATGATGTGGCGGTTCGCACCGTTCGCCACGCGCCCCCGGATTTCGATCCGAGGCGCTGGGCACGACGGCGCTGGTACCGCTACACCGTTTGGAACGGCGAAGCGCGAGACCCGCTCCTCCGCCGCAGCGCATGGTTCGTCGAGGGCAACCTCGACCTCGATGCGATGCAGCGCGCGGCCAACGCACTCGCCGGCAGGCAGGATTTCCTCGCCTGCTCCGGCACACTCGAACCCGGCCGGACCTCGGTCCGCACCGTGTTCACCGCAGGCTGGCACCGCGATGGCGATGCCCTCCTGTTCGATATCGAGGCGGATGCCTTCCTGCCGCAGATGGTTCGCCGGCTCACCGGCGCGCTCATCCGCCTGGGACGGAGGCCGCTGGAAGTGGAGGATTTCGTCCGCCTGCTCGGGCAGGCCGCACCGGGGACCATCGGGCCTACCGCCCCCCCAAACGGCCTTTGCCTCCGGCATGTGTGGTACGACGAGGGATACGCTCAATGAATACGACCGTCCGCATGAAGGCCTCTGAGATTTACCGCGACTGGCACGTCATCGACGCCGCCGGCCGCCCGCTCGGCCGTGTCGCCACGGAGGCCGCAATCCTCCTCCGCGGCAAGCACAAGCCCACCTTCGAACCCCACCTGGACGACGGCGACTTCGTCATCATCATCAACGCCTCGCAGGTCCGCGTGACTGGCAAGAAGGCCGAGCAGATGAAGTACCATCGCCACTCCGGGTACCCCGGTGGCCTTCGCACCCGCTCCTATACCGACCAGATGGCCCGCTTCCCCGAGCGCGTCCTCGAGCAGGCCGTCCGCGGCATGCTCCCGAAGGGCCCCCTCGGCGAGGCCGTGGGCAAGCATCTGAAGGTCTACAAGGGTTCGAACCACCCGCACCAGTCCCAGGTCATCGGCAGCGAACGCGCTCGCGCCGCTCGCGCCGCCACCCCCGTCGTCACCGAGCCCGCGAAGCCGCCGCGCCTTCGCCCGCTCGCCGTTCCCCAGGCCCAGCACCAGGCGGTCGAGGAGTAATCACCATGGCTGATCAGCAGTACTTCTACGGAACCGGCCGCCGCAAGACCGCCGTCGCACGCGTCCGACTCTATCCGGGCAATGGTGCCGTCGTCATCAACGGCCGTCCGCTCGAAGAGGTCTGCACCCGCGATATCCATCGCGCCGAAGTCCTTTCGCCCCTGCGCCGCATTGGTCGCGAAGGCCGCTTCAGCGCGCAGATCAAGTGCGAAGGCGGCGGCGTCTCCGGCTGGGCCGGCGCCATCCAGATGGGCATCGCCCGCGCCCTCGTCGCCTCCGACCCGCTGGTGAAGCCGTCCCTCAAGCGCGGCGAGAACCTCCTCACTCGCGATTCGCGCATGAAGGAACGCAAGAAGGCCGGCCTCAAGCGCGCCCGCAAGGCACCGCAGTTCACCAAGCGCTAACCGCGCTCCCCTCGCTCCTCATACCAGGACGGGCGCTCGCAAGGGCGCCCGTCTTCGCGTCCCCGTGCCGCCATGGCACACTGCGGCGAAATCCCCGGCAACACCCGGCCCCCGGAGCACGCCATGCACGTCGTCCGCGTCAGCGATTCGCCCGAAGAGCGATCCAGCCGCCCCATCTTCGTGGGCGAAGTCTATTCCCGGCCCCTCATCGATGCCGCCACCAGCCCCGCGGTGACCGTCAACCTCGTCCGTTTCGTCGATGGCGGCAAGAACCACCCGCACATCCACACCGCCGACCAGGTCCTCTACATCACCGAAGGCGCCGGCACCGTCGGCGGGCCCGCGGGCGACAACCACGTCCTCGCCGGCGACATCGTCCACATTCCCGCGGGCGAAGTTCACTGGCACGGCGCCCGGCCCGGCCACCACATGGCCCACCTCTCCATCCTCCCGCCCTGCGAGACCACCGTCATCGAGCCCGCGAGCTAACCCGCCCGGTCGACCAGGTAGCGCGCCACCTCGCGCAGCAGCGTGCGTGTCCCCTCCGGCAGTCCCAGCCCATCGAGGAGCGCGTCCGCCTCGTGCGCGTAGCCGGCGGCCATCTCGCGGCAGGCCACATCCGCCCCGGCGTCCTCGAGCGCGCTCACCACCCGCACGATGGCCGCCGCGCCGACATCGCCGCCGGTGTCGTACGCCTCCGCGATAACCGCCCGCGCGTCCGCGTCGTCCATGCCGTAGACGATCGGGAGCGTCTTCTTCTTGCGCGCGATGTCGTTGCTGTTCGATTTGCCCGTGTCGCCGGGGTCGCCCCACGTGCCCAGGTAGTCATCCTGCGCCTGGAACGCGAGCCCGACCTGCTTGCCCCACGCGCCGAGTCCGGCCGCGAACGCCACCTCCGCGCCCGCCAGCAGCGCACCCATCTCCAGCGGCGCCGCCAGCAGCGCCCCCGTCTTGCCCGCCACCATCGCCAGGTACTCCTCGACGTGCACCGACTCGCGCCGTTCGAAGTCGAGGTCCTCCCACTGGCCGCCGATCATCGCCTGGATGGCACGGTTCAACACGCCGAGCGCGGCCATCCGCCGCCCGGGGTCGCCGGGGGCATCGCTCAGCGCCTGCACCGCCCGCGTGAACAGGAAATCGCCCGCGTTGATCGCCTGCGCTTCGCCCAGCAACGCCCACAGCGTCGGGCGATGGTGGCGTTCGGCGTCATGGTCCTGCACTTCGTCGTGTACGAGCGAGAAGTTGTGTACGAGTTCGACCGCGCACGCCCCCGGCATCGCATCCTCGATCGTGCCGCCCGCCACCTCCGCCCCGAGCAGGCAAAGGGCCGGGCGGATGCGCTTGCCCATGTTGTGCGCCGGGCGCCCGTGTTCGTCTTCCCAGCCGAGTACGTAGCGGGCCGCCGCCGCCAGCGCCGGGGGGTCATCGCCGACCGCCGCCCGCAGCGCGTGCTCCAGCGGCTCGCGGTAGCGCGCCAGGACATCCGGGACGCTCGTGGGGAGGCTGGCCACGGTCAGGCGCGCACGAGCGCGGGCTCGCCGCTCGCGGCCTCCCCGTGTCGCGCTTCCAGCGCCTCGACGGCGCGCGCCGCGATCCCGGCCGCATCCAGCTGGTACAGCGCCCGGAAGACGGGCTGCGGGCCATGGTCGACGATCGCGTCCGGCATCGTCAGGTTGCCAAGCATGGTGTCCGCGAGCCCGTGATCCGCCAGCAGCGCCAGCACGGCCTCGCCGAAGCCGCCCGCGCGCACATTCTCCTCGGCCGTGAGAATCCCGCCCGTGGTCCGCGCCAGCCGCAGGATCAGGTCCTCGTCCAGCGGCTTCGCGAAGCGCCCGTTCACGACCGTCGCCATGATGCCGCGCTCCTCGAGGATGTCCGCCGCCTTGACCGCCTCCATCACCGTCGCCCCGAAGCCGATGAGCGTGATATCCGGCCCCTCGCGCAGCACCTCCGCCCGGCCGATGGGAATCTCGCGCATCGGCAGATCCGTGGGCGCGCCGGGGCCCGTGCCCCGCGGGTAGCGCAGCGAAAACGGCCCATCGTGGTGCACGCCCGTGTAGAGGAGGTCGCGCAGTTCGCGCTCATCCTTGGGCGCACTCACCACCATGTTCGGCAGGCAGCGCATGAAGCTCGTATCGATGAACCCCTGGTGCGTCTTCCCGTCATCGCCAACGAAGCCCGCGCGGTCCATCGCGAACACCACCGGCAGGTCCTGCACCACCACGTCGTGGACCACCGAATCGAACCCGCGCTGCAGGAACGTCGAGTAGATGGCCACGATCGGCCGGATGCCCTGCGTCGCCAGCCCGGCGGCGAACGTCACCCCGTGCTGCTCCGAGATCGCGACATCGAACACGCGGTCCGGGTGCTTCGCATGCACAGGCGCGAGCCCCGTGCCTTCCAGCATCGCCGCTGTCACCGCCACCACCTTCGGGTCGCTCTCGATGAGCTCCTGCGTGGCCTGGGCGAAGACCTGGCTGTACGTCGGCAGCGGCGCGGGCTGGCCCGGGTCCGCCGGCTTCTTCATCCAATACGTGCCGCTGTGGCTCTTGATCGGGTCCGCGGCCGCCTCGGGCACGCCATGGCCCTTCTCCGTCAGGATGTGCAGCAGCACCGGCTTCGTGCGCACCTTCTTGATGCGCCCCAGCGTCGCTTCCAGCTCGTCGATATCGTGCCCGTCGATCGGCCCGTAGTACTCGAAGCCGAACTGCTCCCAGAAGCTCGCCGGTACGAGCAGGTCGCGCACGCTCGCCTTCACGCGCTTCGCCGCGTCCCAGGCCTGCCGCCCGAGCGGGAGGTGCTCCACCATGCTGCCGATTTCGCGCTTCGCGTTCCGGTACAGCGGGTCGATGCGCAGCTTGTTCACGTTCCGGCTGAGCGCGCCCACGTTCGGCGAAATCGACATCGCGTTGTCGTTCAGGATGACGATGATGTCCGACCGCAGGTGCCCCGCGTGGTTCATCGCCTCCAGCGCCATGCCCGAAGTCATCGCCCCGTCACCAATGACGGCGACCACGTGGTAGTCATCCCCGTTCAGGTCGCGCGCCACGGCCATGCCCAGCGCCGCCGAGATCGATGTCCCCGCGTGGCCCGCCCCGAAGGCGTCGTGCTCGCTTTCAGTTCGGTCGGCGAACCCCGAAAGCCCGCCGTACTGGCGGATCGTGTTCATGCGCTCGCGCCGCCCGGTGAGCATCTTGTGTACATAAATCTGGTGGCTGACATCCCAGGTGATCTTGTCCCGCGGCGAATCGAACATCCGGTGCAGCGCGATGGAGAGTTCGACCACGCCCAGGTTCGACGCCAGGTGCCCGCCGCCGCCGATGCAATGCACCGTATCGACCAGCGCCGCGCGAACTTCCTCCGCCAGCTGGTGAACCTGGTCGTGCGTCAGCGCGCGAACGTCCGCGGGCTCGGAAATCGTGTCGAGCAGGCCGGTCAAAAGGCGACTCCTTCGAAGCTCGTGCTCCAGTAGGCCACATCGGCGGAGGCGCCGCCGTGCGGAGGCTTACCGGCCCCAACAGGCAACCTATCGGCGGCCCCACTGAGGGTCAAGGCGCCCCCGCATACCCCCGTAACCGTGCCTTTTGCAGCCTCGCCGCCGTTCACGCGTGCCCGAAAACGAGCCGTTCGGCGGCGCCCGTGGGAGCCTCGTCCTCCGCTACCGGGAGCGTGATCGCGAACGTCGAACCCTGCCCCGGCGTCGATTCCGCGCTCACTTCGCCCTGCATGCTCCGTACGATCTCCCGCACGATCGAAAGCCCCAGGCCCGTGCCGCCTTCGCGCCGGCTGCGGCCCTTATCGATGCGGTAGAAGCGCTCGAACACGTGCTCAAGCTGCCCCGCTTCGATCCCCGGCCCGCTGTCGCTCACGCGAATGGAGACCGCATCGCCCGTGCGAGCGATGCGCACGCCGACCACGCCGTCCTCGCCCCCGTACTTGATCGCGTTGTCGACCAGGTTGAACACGCAGCGATACAGCAGGTCGCCGCTCGCCATCGCCTCGACCGCCGCGTCGCCTTCGATCTGTAGCCGCACGCCGCGCATCGCCGCAAGGGGTGAGAGTTCGCGCGCCACTTCCCGCGCGAGCGCGAGCGCGGCCACCGGTTCCAGCTCAACCTGGCGTTCCGCCGTCGTCAGCAGCAGCAGGTCCTCGCTCAACCGCGTCAGCCGCGCCGTCTGCGTCTTCACCGTCTCCATCAGCGAGCGGTACTCCTCGACCGTCGCATCCGGGTCCATCTCCGTCACTTCGATGTTGGTGCGAATCGCCGCGAGCGGCGTGCGAAGCTCGTGCGAGGCATCCTGCACGAACTGCCGCTGCTGCTCGAACGACTCCTCGAGCCGTCCAATCATCGAATCGAAGGTGTCCGCCAGCGCCTTCATCTCGTCGTCGGCGCCCTGGTGGTTGATGCGCTGGTGCAGGTTCGTCGCGCCGATGCGCGAAGCCACCCGCGTGATGTCCCGCACCGGCTGCAGCATCATCCCCGAAAGCACGTAGCCGCCTACCCCGGAGGCGATCGCCAGCCCCACCACCGCGAACAGCGACCAGATCTTCAGCTGGTCCAGGTTCTGCGAGTAGAGGTTGTCCTCGACTTCCTCCAGCGTCACCGCCGAAGGCGCCAGCACCGCCCGCCCGCCGCCCACCGGGATCGGCTGGTATTCATACCCCGCGACCGTGTAGACATCGGGCCGGTCCAGCCGCGCCGCCAGGTTCAGGGCGACGACGAACGCCACGCCGAAGACGAGGAGCAGGCTCGAATACCAGATCGTGAGCCGGAAGCGGACCGTGCGCGAGAACGGAGGCAGCTGCACCCTAGAGGACGTACCCCTTCCCGCGAATCGTCTCGATGAGCTGATCATCGAAGCCGTCGTTGAGCTTGCGGCGGAGGTTGTTCATGTGCACCTTCACCGTCTGCGTGAACGGGTTCGCGTGCTCATCCCAGATGTGCTCCAGCAGCTCTTCCTGCGGCACCGCCCGCCCTTCGTTCCGCGCCAGGTAGTACACCAGCGCGAACTCCTTCGGCGTCAGGTGGATCTCCTTGCCGTTGCGCCGGCAGCGGTTCGTGTTCGGGTCCAGCTCCAGCCCGCGTGTGTTCAGCACCGGTTCGCGCAGCCCGCCCTCACGCCGCGTCACCGCGCGAATGCGCGCCAGCAGCTCGCTGAACGCGAACGGCTTCACCAGGTAGTCGTCCGCGCCGCTATCGAGCCCCTCGATCCGGTCCCGGATTGCGCTCCGCGCCGTGAGCATGATGATGCCGCCGGCGAAGCGGTCCTCCCGCAGCCGCCGGCACACCTCCAGCCCATCCATGCGAGGCAGGTTCAAATCCAGGCAGACGACGTCGTAGTTGTTGACGCTCGCCTTCTCCAGCGCCGCCTGCCCGTCGTACGCCACATCGACGGCGTACCCCTTGGTCGTGAGGCCGCGTTCGATCGCGCTCGCGATCGGCTCTTCATCTTCGACGACGAGCACCCTCATCGCTCTGCCCCTGCTTTCAATCTCGAATTCACCGTATCACCGGTGTTGCGATACAAAGGTAAAGACCGAAGGTAATGGTGTCGCAAGCCGATAACGCGTTCGCTCCCTCGCGCACTACCTCAGCTTCGGCGGTTCGAGTTCCACCACGCGCTGCTCCACGTGCTTGAGCGTGATTTCGCGCGTGTCGTTCGCCTTCAGCTGCCGGATGAGGAATTCGAACTTCGCCTGCAGCTCCCCGCCGAGCGCCGCGCGAATCTCCGCCGGCATGTCCCACGTCCGCTGCTTGAACGGCCCCCACGCCTTCTTCCGCGTCTTGTAGAAGAACTGCAGGTCCGTCTCCCCGTCCGATCGCTCGTTCGCCAGCTCCGTGTCCGAATAGCGCCGCATCTCCGCCAGCAGGTCGGCCGGGAAGCGGGGGTTGTCCATCATCATGTTCTGGAAGCCCGTCGCGAGATGGATCTCCGCCGTCTCCACCTCTGGGAAGCGGTGGAACAGTTCGTCCGGCAGCGTCGAAGCGCCGTGCTGCACCGCGCCCGCCATCCCATAGCGGTCACGCCCCACGCGCGACATCTCCCGCAGCGTGTCGAAGTCGATCGCCACCTTCGCGATCGTCCCATCCGGCAGCGGAATGCCGCCGTGGCTCGTCCCCGTCTGCACGCTCACCTTCGCGATCCCGCCCTTGAACCCCGGCCCAACGATCGCCCTGAAGCCATCGACGTACTCCGTGAGCTCTTCGACGGTGCTGTTGTGCTTGCCCACTTCGCCGATTTCGCCGCCGATGGAGACCGTCACATTGGCCGGCTCGTTCGCGCGGATGAACTGCGCCAGCCGCGCCGTCAGCTTCGCGTTCGGCGCCTGCTGGTCCGCCACCTTGTCGAAGCTCAGGTCCACGAGCGTCGAGGCGTCGATATCGATGCAGTAGAACTGCGCCGCGATCGCCTTCGCGATGAGGTCCTCCAGCGCCTTCGTTTCGCCTTCCGGGTCCGTCGCGAACTTCTTCGCGTTCGCCTGGAAGTGGTCGCCCTGGATGAAGACCGGGCCCTGGTACCCCTCGGCGATGGCGCCCGCCAGCACCACGGCCGCCAACTCCGACGGCTCCTGGAAGGTGTATCCCATCTCCGATCGCGCCAGCTCGAAAATCGTCGCCGCGCCATTCGTCGCCTGCATCGCCCGGAAGAGTGCCCGCGACATGTCATACGCCATGCCCCGGATGTTCACGGCCGGCGCCGTGAAGCCGCTCACCTCGCCGCGCCCGCGCGCCGCGTACAGCCCCGCGATCGAGGACGATACCGCCCCCAGCTGCGGCGCCGCCGTGTGAATCGCATATCGCGCGAGCGCCTGCTCCTCGTTCGAACCAAAAACGGCCAATCGGACGACTTCGTCGATGTGCTGGCGGACGGCCTGGGCGTCGCGAAGGCTCGGGCGGGCGCCCGACGTATCGAGGATGGCGGCAAGCGTGCTGTTCATGCCCTCCAGTTTACCACCGGTGTGCTTTCCCGGATTCAGTTCCGGGCCGTTCGTGCCCGCTTTCGCCATACGCCGTCACCTCGTCGCGATGCCCGGGCGATGCCAACGCCCCCGCGCCGCGCATCAGTGACATGCACCCCTTGACGCGCTTCCCATATCCTCGCCATGCTGCCTCACCTTCATCGCCACGTCCGCCGGCCGCGATCCCCCGGGGCAAAACGTGGGGCCGCGAACCCGGGGCGAGGCGCCGCCCGCGTGACCTCGGAGGGAGAGGATGCGCCGCCTCACCGAACGCCAGGAATGGCTGCTCGTCCGTGCCCTCGGGCGCGCCGACCGCGCCCTCTCGTCCGCGTGGTGGGCCGTCGTCGTGCTCCGCGCGCTGCTCCCGGCGCTGTTCGCCATCGCCATGGGCGCGCTCATCGGCGCCGTCCAGCGCGACGATTCCCTCGTGGGCCCGCTCGTCGCCGTGGGCGCGCTGTTCGTCCTCATGCAGGTGCTCTCGCCGCTCATCACGACCCTCAGCTCGAACCTGGGCGACCGCACCGCCGCGTTCCTCTATGACCGCCTCACCGCCGCCTGCATCGACCCGCCCGGCATGGGCCATCTCGAGGACCCGCGCCTCACCGGCGACCTCGTCCTCGCCCGCGACTTCGACCTCGGGATCACGGGGCCACCGCTGTACATCTCCATGGGCTTCATCGCCAACGGGCTCATCGAACTGCTTTCCGGCTTCGCCGCCGCCGTGGTCCTCTTCGGCTACACCTGGTGGGCGCCCCTCCTGCTCGCGCCCGCGTGGCTCTCCACCCACTGGCTCCTGCGCGAAAGCGCCGTCTGGCGCGACCGTCAGACCACCGAAGTGATGGAGGCCCAGCGCACCGCCGACTACACCTACCGCCTCGCCGTCGACCCTCCCGCCGCGAAGGAGCTGCGCGTCTTCGGCCTCGTGGGCTGGACGATGGACCGCTTCATCGCCAATCGCCGCCGCCTCCACGACATCCAGTACCGCGCCACCCGCCTGCGCGAGCGGCCCGTCATCTGGTGCCTGCTCATCGTCGCGGTCGCGAACGGCGTCGTGTTCTGGTCCCTCGCCGATGCCGCCGCGAATGGCAGCCTCGGCCTGGATCGCCTCGTCGTGTTCGCGCAGGTGGCCGTCGGCGTGAGCACCATCGCCTTCGGCGGCATCAACTGGGCTCTCGATGGCGTCGCCGCACCGGTCGCGGCCTCCCTCCGCCTCGATACCGCCATGGCTCGCGCCGGCGCGCTCCCCGCCGGCACCCGCGCCGCGACGGGTCTCCCCGCTCGCGAAATCCGCTTCCACGATGTCACCTTCGCCTATCCCGGCACCGAAACGCCCGTCCTCGAGGGCTTCGACCTCACCATTCCCGCGGGCAGCTCCATCGCCATCGTCGGCCAGAACGGCGCCGGCAAGACCACGCTCGCCAAGCTCCTCTGCCGCCTGTACGACCCCCAACAGGGCACGATCGAAGTCGATGGCGCCGACCTCCGCGAATTCGATATCACCGCCTGGCGCGAACGCGTGACCGCCGTCTTCCAGGACTTCATCCGCTTCGAACTGCCCCTGCGCGACAACGTCGCTCCCCGTGGCGGCCCGGACGATGCCATTCGCGCCGCGCTCGAACAGGCCGGCGCCGCGACCCTGGCACCCCTCGATACCGTCCTCGCCCGCGGTTACGAGGGCGGCACCGACCTTTCGGGCGGGCAGTGGCAGCGCGTCGCCCTCGCCCGCGCGCTCGCCGCCGTGCAGCTTGGCGCCGGCGTCGTCCTGCTCGATGAACCGACCGCCCAGCTCGACGTGCGCGGCGAGGCTGAGATCTTCGAACGCATCCTCGCCGCCACCCGCCACTGCACCACCATCCTTATCTCCCACCGCTTCTCGACCGTCCGCCATGCCGACCGCATCTGCGTCGTCGAACACGGGCGCGTGGTCGAACTCGGCACGCACGACGAGCTCATGGCCCTCGGCGGCCGCTACCGCACGATGTTCGACCTCCAGGCCCAGCGTTTCGAAGAGCAGGAAGAAGGGGTGACGTATGACGTCCTCGCCTGACGCCGCCGCCACTCGCCCGCTCCCGGATGGGCTGCCGCCCGCCATCCCGTCCATGTGGCGGCTGGTCCGCCTTGGCTATCGCAACGAGCCCGCGCTCCTGCTCGCCGCCTTCCTGCTCTCGCTCCTCGCCGCCCTCCCGGATGCCCTGTTCGCGCTCTGGCTCAAGCTCCTCGGCCAGGGCGTCCTCGAAGGCGACCGCGCGCTCCTCTTCGTCGCCGCCGCCGGCCTCGCGACCTCGACCGCGGGCACCTGGTTCCTGACGGTCATCAGCACGCGCGTGCAGCGCCGCTTCCGCGACCGCGTCACCATCGCCCTCGAAGCCCACGTCGCGCGCCTCCAGGCCTCCGTTTCCACCATCGCCCACCAGGAGCGGCCTGATTACCTGGACCGCCTGGCTGTGCTTCGCGACCAGGTCTTCGTGCTCGACCACCTGTACATGTCGCTCTTCACCACGGCCGGCTGGGTGCTTCGGCTCGTGGTCGTGCTGGGGCTGCTCGTCTCCATCCACCCCGCGCTCATCCTCCTCGGCGTGTGCGCGCTGCCCACCGTGCTCGTTTCCACCTGGCGGCCAGCCGTCGAACGCGCCGCCGAGGAGAAGGGCGCCTCCGCGAAGCGCCTCGCCCGCCACTACTTCGGGCTGGCCACCGCCGCGCCGCCGGGAAAGGAGGTACGCGTCGCCGGCATCGGCCCGCGGCTCGCCAGCGGCCGCCGCGATGCCTGGGAACGCTGGTACGCCCCCGTCGCCGCCGCGCGCTGGGGTTCGGCCCTGTGGCAGGGGCTGGCCTGGGCCCTCTTCGGCGCGGGCTACACCGGCTCGGTCATCTTCGTCGCCTCCGGGCTCGATGCGCCCCCCGCCGATGTCCTCCTCCTGCTCGCCGCCGGGGCCCGGCTCTCGGCCTATATCGGCGCCACCGTCGGCGAAATCGGCTTCCTCCGCGGCATCTGGATGGATGGCTCCCAGCGCCTCGCCTGGCTCGAGGACTACGCCGCCGCCGTCACCCGCGACGAAGACCTCCCCGCACCCGAAGCCATCCACACCGGCATCAGCGTCGAGCACCTCTCGTTCGCCTACCCCGGTACCGAACGCCTCGTCCTCGACGATGTCACCCTCGAGATCCCCGCCGGCGCCGTCGTCGCCGTGGTGGGCGAAAACGGGGCCGGCAAGAGCACGCTGGTGAAGCTGCTCTGCAAGCTCTACGAACCCGCCTCAGGGGCCATCGCCGTCGATGGCGTGCCCCTCGCCCGCATCCGCGCGGACGCATGGCGCGAACGCATCGCCGGCGCCTTCCAGGACTTCTTCCGCTTCGAATTCCGCGCCCGCCACTCCGTCTCCGTCGGCGATGTCCCGCGTTTCGATAGCGAAGGCGCCGTCGTCACCGCCGTCGGTCGAGCGGGCGCCGAGGACGTCGTCGCGAAGCTCCCCGCCGCGCTCGAAACCCAGCTCGGCCCGACGTGGCCCGGCGGCGTCGATGTCTCCTTCGGTCAGTGGCAGAAGATCGCCCTCGCTCGCGGGTTCATGCGCGATGCCCCCCTCCTCCTCGTGCTCGATGAACCCACCGCCGCCCTCGACGCCGAGACCGAGCACGCCCTCTTCGAACGCTACGCCGCCGCCGCCCGCCAGGGCACCGAAATGGCCGCGAACGGCCGCATCACCATCCTCGTCTCCCATCGCTTCTCGACCGTCCGCATGGCCGACCTGATCGTCGTCCTCAGCGGCGCGCGGTTGGCCGAGTTCGGCACGCACGAAGAGCTGATGGCGAAGGGCGGCGCCTACGCGGAGCTCTATCGCATCCAGGCTGCCGCCTACCGCTAACGCGCGACGCCCTCCACGGCCTGCGAAAGCGCCGCCCAGCGTGCCGCCAGCGCGGGCAACGCGCGTTCGCCGATGCGCCGCAGGTCCGCGACGGCACCCGTGCCGGTGCCCGCGCGCCACGCCAGCAGCGCCGCCATCGCATCCCAGAGGTGCGCCGCCCGCACGAGCGGGAGCACCAGCCGCGATTGCTCCGGCGAAAGGCGCGCCCCCGCCGCGTACCCTTCCACGAACGCCCGCACGAGCGCCGGGTCGAGCGCATCCGGGTCGTGCGTGTCACCGCACCCTATCGCGACCGCCGCGGCGACATCGAAAACCGGCGAATCGCGCCGCGCGCGTTCCAGCCCCGGCACGCCTGCCAACGCCCCCGCTTCGAACCGCAGCCCGGCGCCGCCAAACTGGCCATGGATGACCGTCGATGGCGACTCCCCGTACCCCAGCCGCGCCAGCTCCCGCAGGTTCCGGTACCGCTCCCGGCGCAACGCCCACGCCAGCTCGTGGTGCTCCCGGTCGAATTCGGCCAGCAGGGCATTGAAGCTGTCGGCCGCCGGGCGGACGAACACATCCAGCTCCCACGCCCGGCCCGCGCAGGGCCGCTGTTCCCGTTCGTCGAAGCGTGCCGCGTCCGCGTGGAATCGCGCGAGCAGCCGCCCGCGGACCCGCTGCCGCGCCGCGCTCGTGCGGTCGTCCGGTTCGCCCGCCCCCGCCCGGTAGAGCGCGAATTCGTCCGCACCACCGCCCGCGACGCGCTCCGCGATGGGCCAGCCACGGTCGTGCAACAGCGCCGCGAGCCGTTCGCCATACTCCAGCGGCTCACCGGTCCACGCGCCGGGATAGCGGACGAGTTCGAACCGCTCGCCGCCTTCGCCGCACACGGGCCACCGCCACGTCAGCCCGGATCGCACCCCGCCGCCCACGACAGCGCCTTCCATTCCCATCGCGCGCAGGGCATCCTTCACCTCGTCACCGTGCGGCATGCCACCACTGTAACGGCGAAGCGGGGTTTCGCGGCCCGCCACGCATATCGCACGGGGCTGATCCCCTGGGAACCGGGAACTGGCTCCTGGGAACTGGCCGGAGGCACGCCATGATCGACGAACCCGTCCTCGATACCCTCACCGCCCGCCCCGCGGCGGTCATCCACCTGCTCATCCCAAAGGACGCCATCCAAACCGAGATGGGCCCGGCCTACGCCGAACTCATCGCCGCCGTCGCGGCCCAGGGCATCGGGCCCGCCGGCCCCTGGTACTCCGTTCACCATCGCATGGCCCCGGACGTCTGGGACTTCGAAATCGGCGTGCCCGTCACCGGCCCGGTCGCGACCGCCGGACGCGTCGTCGCGGGCGAATTCCCCGGCGGCCGCGTCGCCCGCACCGTCTACCACGGCGGCTACGAGGGCCTCGCCGGCGGCTGGGAGGCGTTCGCCGCCTGGATCACCGCCGCCGGCCACACCCCCGCGGATCCTTTCTGGGAGGTCTACGCCGCCGGCCCCGAATCCTCGCCCGACCCGGCCGCCTGGCGCACCGAGCTCTATCGCCCCCTCGCCTGACATCGCCCCCGCATAGGGTTGATCCCCCGGGAACCGGGAACCGGCACCTGGGGACTCGCAGCGCAACTGGCCACTGGGAACTCGCCCCCCTACGATGTCGGCCGCCGGGCCACCGCAGGGACCGCGACCCCAGGGGTTGATCCCCCTGGGAACCGGGAACTGAAACCTGGGAACTCGGCCAGGACCTCGCTCGCGTGCTCTCCGTCTTCCTTGAGGTCGTGCTGCCCGTTGCCCTGGTCGCCGTGGCGGGCGGCGTGGTCGGCCGCTGGAGGCGCATCTCCGTCTCGGGCATCTCGCCCCTCGTGTTCTACCTCTTCAGCCCCTGCCTGGTCTTCCATTCGCTGTCCGAAACGCAACTCTCCGCCGGCGCCTCCTTCCGGATCTTCGCCGTCATGGGCGCGACCTTCGCCGCGATGTACCTCGCCGCGACCGTCTATTCCACGCTCGCCGGGCACGAACGCCCCCTGCGCGCCGCCGTCGCGCTCGCGGCCACCACCCCGAACGTGGGCAACATGGGCCTCCCCGTCGCGCAGCTCGCGTTCGGCGATGCGGGCCTGCAGGTGGCCGTGATGAACTTCGTCGCCGGCTCCGCGCTCGCCAATTCCGCCGGCATTGCCATCGCCTCGACCGCCTCGCACGGGTCGCGCCGCGATGCCCTTCGCGCCCCCTTCCGCTATCCCGCGCTCTACGCGGCGGCCGCCGGCGGCATCGTCAATGTCCTCGGCATCGACCTCCCGAAGACGTTCGACGCCCCCATCGGTTCGCTCGCGAATGCCGCCGTGCCCGCGATGCTCGTCGTCCTCGGGCTCCAGGTGCAGAGCGCCATCTCCCTCGACCATCTCTCCGAAGTGCTCATCGTCAACGCCGGGCGGCTCCTCGTTGGGCCCGCGGTGGCCTACGCCGCCGCCGTCGCGCTCGGGCTCGAAGGCGTCACGCGCGACACCCTCGTCGTCCTCGCGGCGATGCCCACCGCCGTCATCGCCACCATCCTCGCCACGGAGTTCGGGGCCGTGCCCGCCTTCGTCACCCGCGCCGTGGTCACCTCGACCTTCGCGAGCATGCTCACGCTCACGGTCCTCATCGCCCTGCTGCGCTAATCCGCCGCCCGCGCGCGTCCCGGCTTTGCCGCCAGCTGCGCCTCAATCGCGGCCATGCGCTCCACCACGAGCCCGCGCACGAAGGCATCGTCCGGCGGCTCGGCGTGGCCGAATCGCAACGTCCCCGCGGACGTGCCATAGATCGCGCAATGCGCCTTCGCCGCCGCGAAGTGAATGAGCGGCCTTCCCCGGTAGGTGAACGTCGGCATGCCATAACTGATGCGCTCAACCGCCTCCGGTGCAGCCGCCCGCACCGCCTCACGGATGCGCTCCAGCGTCGCCCGCGGCTCCGGCGCGAGCGCCTCCATGTACGCATCGACGTCAGACCCACCGCTGCCCATGCCGCACCTCCCGCGGAGATCGCCCGGCCGGGGATAGGGGCCATGGGGGCGTCGCCATCATGGTGACCGCGACGCACTCCGTGTGCCTATCCGAAGTTGCCGCGCGCGCCCCGCAGCCGCGGGTCGAGCAGGTCCCGCAGCGCATCCCCGAGCATATTGATGCTGAACACCACGATCGCGATCGCGAGGCCCGGCCAGATCGCCTGCCACGGCTCCTCCACCGCCACCGCGCGCCCGAGGTTCAGCATGTAACCCCACGTCGGGTGCGAATTGCTCTGCACCCCGAGCCCCAGGAAGCTCAGGCCCGCCTCCGCGAGGATCGTCGCCCCGAGCCCGATCGTCGCCTGCACCATCAACGGCCCGAAGATGTTCGGGAGCAGGTGCCGGACCATGATGCGCACGTCCGTCGCCCCGATCGTCTTCGCCGCGTCCACATACTGCAGCGAACGCAACCCGATGACCGACGACCGGATCACGCGCGAACCGCCCACGCCCCCGAGCACGCCGAGGATGCCGATCAGCTTTGGCACCGATGGCCCGCCGATCATGTTCGGCAGAGCCAGCAGCACCACCAGCGGTGGGAACGACATCATCGCGTCCACGAACCGCTGCAGCACCATGTCGTACCGGCCGCCGAAATACCCGGACGAAACGCCGATCGTGAGCGAAATCAGGGAGCTCAGAAGCACTGCGCCGAAGCCCACCTGCACCGCTACCCGCGCGCCCCAGACGATGCGGCTGTAGGTATCGCGGCCGAGCTGGTCCGTGCCCAGCGGCGTCGAGTGGTCGCCCTTCAGCACCGAGGCCTCGGTAATCACCCGGCCCGCGATAGTGATGCCCGGCTCCACTTTGTCTGGACAGAGGAAGGTGCCGGATGGCCCCAGGCAGTACTTCTTGTACCGTCCGCCCGCGTCCGCTCCCGGGTCGTAGGTGGCGAAGGTCCCGGGGAAGGCGGCCACCACCAGCATGAACAGCAGCACCAGCAGGCAGATAAACCCCATCGTCTTTCGCCGTGCCAGCGTCACCACGAACTTCAGCGCCCGCGCCGCGAGGGTCGGGCCGCTGCCGCCGCGGCTGCCAGGGATATCGATCGAACGCGCGCTCGAAGCCATGGCCTACACCCTCGCCCGCGGGTCGAGCGCCGTGTAACTGATGTCCACGACGAGGTTGATGATGATCACCGACGACGCGAACAGCAGGACGACCGCCTGGATCGGCGCGAAGTCCTTCTGGAACACCGCGTACTGCAGGTAGGAACCCACCCCCGGCAACGAGAAGATGCTTTCGAAGATCACGGTGCCGCCCACCAGGTTCGCCATCGTCAGGCCGAGGATCGTGATCACCGGCAGCATCACGTTCTTGAGCGCGTGCCGTACGACCACCGCCCGCTCGCGCAGGCCCTTCGCCCACGCCGTGCGGATGTAATCCTGCCGCAGCACGTCCAGCATCATCGTCCGCGTGAAGCGCATCACCGATGCCGCCGTCCCCAGCGAAAGGATCAACGCCGGGAACGCGAACTGCTGCACGTTCTTCACCGGGTTATCCCAGAACGCCACGTACTTCAGCGGCGGGATCCAGTCGAACTGCACCGCCAGGATCGTCAGCACCACCGTCGCGACATAGAACCCCGGCACCGAAAGCCCGAGGATCGAAAACGTCCGCAGAATGTAGTCCGGCCACCCGTCCTGGCGCATCGCCGAAACGATGCCCACCGGTACGCCCACGAGCACCGCGAAGAACACCGCGAAGGCCGCCAGTTCCAGCGTCACCGCGATCTTCGGCGCGAGTTCCTTCGCTACTGGCCGGAACGACACCGCCGATTCGCCCAGGTCGCCCGTCAGTACCCGGCCCATCCAGCGGAAATACTCGGTGTACATCGGCCGGTCGAGGCCGTATTCGTGGCGTACCTTCTCCGCCGCTTCCGGCGTGTACGCCTCACCCAGCCGCGCCGCCACGATCGCATCCGGGTTCAACCGGATCATCGAGAACGCCAGGAACGACACCACCAGGATCGTCGGGAGCGCCAGTACCAGGCGCCGTACTATCAGCGTGCTCAATCAACCACCCCATGTCACGAAAAAGAACCGGACGGCGAGGCAGGAGCGTGTTCGCCTTCCTCGCCGCCCTCGCATCCACCCAGTCCCCCTAGGACTTCAGCCAGTAGGTCTCGCCCGTCTTCCACGCCGTCGTGTAGGGCGTCGCCAGGAAGTTCTGGAGCGCCGCCACCGCCACCGTGAAGCCGATGCGCGAACCCACCCACGCCGGCCCCGGGTTGTTTGCGATGTCCCGCTGGATTTCGAAGACCAGCGCCTGCCGCTGCTTCGCGTCGTAGATCTGCGACTGCTTCTCCAGCTTCGCGTCCAGTTCCGGCGTGCCCGTCTTCGCGTAGTTGCGGCTGCCCTTCGCCGGGTTGCTGTGGTGGTACACCAGCAGCTGCGCATCCGGGTACGGGCCCGAATTGAACAGCGTCGAAGCCAGCGTGTAATCGCCCGAGACTTCGCGCGCCAGGAAGACGTTGAAGTCCGTGCCCACGTTCTCCGTCTTGAGCCGGATGCCCACTTCCGCCAGGTTCGCGACGATCACATCGTTCAGCTGGTCCGTCGAAAACGCCGTCGCCGTCGTGACCGTGTCCTCGAAGCCGTTGGGGAAGCCCGCCGCGCTAAGCAGCGCCTTCGCCTCCGTCAGCTCCTTGTTCCGGTCGCCGAAGCCCGGCAGCGCCGCCAGCTCCTTGTCGGGGAGCACCCACGCCGCCGCCGCCGGCGACATCGCCCCACCCGGCACGCCCGCGCCGCCGAAGACCTTCGCGTACACCTGCTTCCGGTCGATCGCGCGCCACAGCGCCTGCCGCACGCGCACGTCCTTGTAGCGCTCCTTCGTGTGATTGATGAGCAGCGCTTCGCGCGTCGAAGCCGCCGCCGACGAGATCTGGTACTTCGGGTCGTTGTCGAAGCCCTTCACCAGGTCCACCGGCAGGCCCGCGACCGTCACCTGTCCCGCCTTCAGCGCGTTCGCCTGCTGCTGCGTATCCGTCTGGTGGATGTACTCCAGCGAGTCCAGCCACGCCGTATCCTTCTTCCAGTAGCCGTCCGGCCGCCGCTTCAGCGTGAGGCCCTTCCCCGCCTCGTACGCCGTCAGCTCATACGGCCCCGAACCAACGACATCCTCCGCCGTCTTCACCGCATCCTTGCCCCGCGCACTGATCTCCTTCGGGAGGATGAAGTCGTACTGGTCAGACATAAAGTTCAGCAGGTCCGCCTGCGGCACCTTCAGCTTGAACTTCACCGTCGTCGCATCGACCACCGTGATCGTCTCGACGTTCCCGTAGTTGCCCGCGCGCGGCGAAACCGTGTCCGGGCTCTTGATGCGGTCGAACGTCAGCTTCACGTCCTCGGCCGTCACCGCGCGGCCGTTCGCTGGCGCCTTGTTCTGGAATTTCGCGTCCGGGCGGATCTTGAAGATGAGTTCCGTGCCGTCGCCCGGGATTTCCGGCAGCGCCGCCGCGAGGTCGGCCTCCGCCAGCCCGTCCTTGATCGCGAATCGCACCAGGAAGTTCCCCGCAGCGGGCCACACGAAGCCGTATTCCACCGGCGTGTTCGTCCGGTGCGGGTCCAGCGAACCGCCGACGGGCCCACCGATGACCTTGAAGGTGCCGCCCGCGACCGGCTTCAGCGCCGCCGCCGGCGATGTCCCGGGCTTCGCCGTCGGGGTCGCGTCTTTGCTTCCGCCGCCATCGCCGCTGTCGTCGTCACCGCCGCCACAGCCGGCGAACCCGAGTGCCGCGAAGGCTGTCGCCGCCGCGCTCCCCGCGAGGAACCGCCGCCGGGTTGTAAGCGGTCCGCGCCGCTTCCAGTAGTTGTCACGGTCCAAGGTATCCCCCTCCTGCCGCGGCCGGTTTAAACCGCCTTCGTTGCATTTATTGAATCGATGCGACAGTTGAATCGCCACGCGGCTGGGCGCGAACTATACGAGCCGCCCAAAACGCGTCAACCCCGATAGCTGCGATGGATGTTGCGAATCGATGATCGTCACTGGCGCCCCTTCGCACCCCGTATCACCACCGATTCGCTCGGCGTATGGTGCGCACATCCAGGTCAGGGAGGATCGCCATGGGCGAAAAGGAGACCTGGGACGAAGCGGACGCCCCGGGCACGGAACGAGTCAAGTCAGCGAAGTCCAACACCTCCGACCGCGAGCAGCGCGCCGCTGTCGAACCCGTCGAACCGGGCGGCCCCGAGCCGGCCGAAGCCTCGCTCGTCAAAAGCAAGTCCAACATCACCAACAACCGCCTCACGGACCCGGGCGGGGACAGCCCCGCGCCCGTGGAGACGTCGAACCTGAACCTCTCCAAGTCCAACATCGACCGCCTTGCCGGCGAGGATCCCGCGCCCGAAAGCGCCATCAACAACAGCCACTCCAACATCAAGAACCTGCGTGCCGCGGCCGGGAGCGAACCGGGGGAGGCTGCCGCCAACCTCAACCCCTCGAAGTCCAACATCGACTGACGAGCCCGGGAGCACGCCGCCGTGACCGTTGCCGCCATACCCCGGCGCGGGGCGCCTTCCGTGGCCGCGAGCGCCGCCGCCGACGACTTCGCCCGCCGCTTCGAGCGCTATCGCGACCCGCCCGCCGCCGCCGCGCTCGTGGGCATCGAGCACGAATTTCGCGTCCTCGGTCCCGCCGGCGCACCGGTCGACTTCCGCGAACTCCTCCCGAACCTGCCCGTCCGCGCGCCGCGGCTCGACCCCGGCGACCGCAACGCCCGGCGTCTCCCCACCGGCCTCGCCCTCACCGCCGATGGTCCCGAGGCCGAGATCGCGACGCCCCCCGTGCCCGTAGTCCCGGGGTTCGAACGCCACGCCGCCGCCCTCGCCGCCGAGGGGCGCGCGACCCTTGCGGCGCTCCTGCCCGCCGGCCACACCCTCGAGGGCTATTCCACCCACGTCAGCCTCAGCGTCCCCGGCGGCGGCCTCGATGCGTTCGCCCGCGAGTACGCCCTCGTCTTCGGGCCCGCCATCGCCGCGCTCGGCGAATCCCCGCGCTCCCTCGGCATCTACGTGCGCCCCCGGCCGGGCCGCCTTGAACTCTGCTTCGAATTCGCCGAAGACACCCGTCTCGCGACTGTCATCGCCGTCGCCGCGGGGACCGTGCGCGCGCTGTACGAACGTGCGCAGGGCCTCCCGCGCGCGCTCGACGTGAACCTGCTCCCCGCGCGCGAACGGTACGGCTACCGCCTGCATCGCCGGGCCGCGTTCGGGTTCGATAGCTACACCGCCGGCCGCGAGGCCCTCCTCCCGCTCGTATCCGGCGGCAACACGACGCTCGGCGCGCGCACCGGCCAGGCCATCGCATCGGCCATCCACGCCCTCGGCCCCGCGTTGGATCCCGAAACCGCGAGCCTGCTGAATGGCATCGCCGCCGGGCGCCACCCGCTCGGCATCGAAGGCGGCGCGCTGCCTGCCCTGGCGCCCGCGACGGATGCACCCGCGTTCGCGGCGCCCCGGCCCTGGCATCGTCCGGGCTACCGCGCCGTGCCGTGCATCGCCACCTGGGACTTCACGCTCTACCGCCTGGAGGGAGCGCGCACCGCGTTCGCCTGCGTCCCCCGTGCCGCGCACCCGGCCTTTGTGTCCGAACTCGAGGCCGGCGCCCTCGACGCCATCATCGTCCGCTTCCTTGCTGCCCCGGCGGCATCGGCAACCCTCGCCTCGCACGCCCAGACCACGTCAGCGGCCCTTTTCGACCGCATGACCCCGGACCCTCGCGCGCTCCTTCCGAGCGAACGCGAACCCGCGCTCGCGCACGTTCCCGGGGCTGCCGCGAAGGCGGACAAAGCGTCAGCGCGCCCCGGGAAAGCCGGCCCAGGGCGGCCCGGCAAAGGCTGGCTGCCCGCAGGGCCCCGGTTCGATGCGCCGCCGGTCCCGGCCACGCCACGTCCGCCGTCGCCGCCGCCGTCGCCGGTGCCCGCGAGACCCCGGCCAGGACTCATGCTCGCGGGACTGGCCGCTACCCTGGCCGCGGCAGCCGCCGTCATCGCGATGGTGCTTTTCGCCCACGGCGGCGGCGAGGCCGCGAACCCGTCTCCGTCGCCCACCAGCGAGCAGCCCCCGCACACGTCGACGGCATCGCCATCGCCCACCACCATCGCGACGGCCGCGCCCCCGGCCGCGACGGTCATCGCGCCCGCGGGGGTGCCCTCGCCAACGGCCGCCGCGACGGCCGCGACGGCAACGCCCCCTGATGCGGTCGCGACCGCGACGGCCGCCGCGACATCGACAGCGACCGCGACGGCCACGCCACTGGCGACATCGACCGCGACCGCGACGCCCGCCGCGACATCGACCGCGACCGCGCATCCGGCCGAAACCCCTCCCCCCACCGCCACCGCCACCCCCACGCCCACACCTCCACCGGCGGTCACGCCCACCCCCACGCGTACCGCGACGCCGGCCCCCACACCGGCACCGCCGTCCATTCGCAACGTCACCTGCACCACCATCGACCGGAACGTGCCCGCCACCTGCCAGGTCTTCATGGGCGATACCGGCCCCGAGGCCACCAGCTTCACCTGGACCGCCCAGGGCGGGACCCCCGCGACCGGCAGCGGGACCACCTTCCATCCCGTCTTCACAACGGCCGGCCAGCACACAGTCACCGTCACCGCCTGCGCCGGCACGGCCTGTGCGACACGGACCACCAGCGTGACGGTGGTGTGAGAGAAAGGAGAAAAGAGGAAGGAGGAAAGGGGCGCGAGGCTCGAGGCTCGAGGCTCGAGGCCGGGGCAACCCCGCGGGGAGCATGCTCGCGCCGGGGTTGCCGGCTCAGCACTCAGCACTCAGCACTCAGCACTTCCCGGGCTCGAGGCCGGGGGCAACCCCGTAGGGAGCCTGCTCGCGCCGGGGTTGGCGACTCAGCACTCAGCACTCAGCACTCAGCACCTCCCGGGCTCGAGGCCGGGGTGGGCTTGCCCCGATTTGACGGACAGTGTTCTTAGGCGGCGGGAGCCGTCTCAGGTTGGCGGAGTCTACCAGCCTCGTAGGTGGCGGGGCTCTGGTAGCCGAGGGCGGAATGGATGCGGCGGCGGT
>JADLBC010000028.1 GCA_020847985.1 Dehalococcoidia bacterium | reverse complement strand
AGGGCCCTCCGTGTGGTCTTGGTTTTCGTCAACCGCAACCCAACGGAATGGCCCTCTCTCAGTCAAGCAATCTGCTTATGCTGATGACTCATTCCTGTCCACAACCCTCGTGGTCACTACACCTAGGGGCGCTGCAGGGAGCGGGCGGAGGAACGTGGCGAAGTGCGGCCGAACGGCCGTCGCCCTCACGCGGACGTGAAGGTACGATGCCGCGCATGGCGGAAACAGCCGGCGCCTTCGCGGCGCTTCGCTACCGGGATTACCGGTTCATGTGGCTCGGTCAGGTGGGGCATTCGGCGACGCTCTGGATGGACCAGGTGGCACGGGCGGTGCTCATCCTCGAACTAACGGACTCGGCGCTGATGCTGTCGCTGGTAATCGCGACGCGGCTGGTGCCCATCCTGCTCTTCGGGCTGCTGGCGGGCGCGGTGGCCGACCGGTACGACCGCAAGCGCATCCTCATGAGCACGCAGTGGGTGACGCTCTCGACGCACGCGTTCCTCGCGGGGGCGTGCCTGACGGGCATCATCGAGGTGTGGATGGTGCTTTCGACGGCGTTCGTGGCGGGCACGGCGATGGCGTTCAATCAGCCGGTTCGGCAGTCGCTGATCCCGTTGCTGGTGCCCAAGGAGATCCTGCTGAACGCGATCGCGCTGAACAGCACGGCGCTGAGCTTCATGCGCATCGGCGGCGGCGTGATCGCGGGGCTGCTGCTGGCGGTGGTCTCCGTCGGTGGGGTCTACACGCTGACGGCGTGCGCCTATGGGTTCGTGGTGCTGATGACGGCGATGATGCACGTGCCGAAGGCGCGGCCGCGGAGCAAGGATTCGAGCATTTTCGGCGACCTGGGCGAAGGGTTCGCGTACATCGCGGGGAACCGCACGCTGCTAATGGTGACGGCGCTGGCGTTGATCCTGTTCGTGTTCGGCTTCCCGTACCAGCAGGTCTTCGTGCCGTTGCTGGCGAAGGAGACGCTGGACCTGGGCAACTCGGGCGTGGGCTGGCTGGCGGCATCGACCGGGGTGGGCGCGGTGGCGGGCTCGCTGTTCGTGGCCTGGCGGTCGAACGTTTCGCGGCCGGGGCTGCAATTGGTGATCAACATGCTCATCTTCGGCGCGGCGCTGGTGGCGATTTCGCTGCAGCAAAACCTGGTGCTGACGATGGTGCTGCTGGCGGTGGCCGGGAGCATGACGGTGACGTACATGGCGTTCACGAACGGCATCCTGCTGCAGCACAGCGACCCGGAGATGCACGGGCGGGTAATGTCGCTGCTGAGCCTGGACCGCGGGCTGATCCCGCTGGGGGCGATCATGGCCGGCGTGCTGGTTTCGAACCTTGGCGTGCGCGGAGGCCTGTTCATCCTGGGGTGCGTGATTCTCGTGCTGAGCAGCAGCGTGTTCGTGATCGCGGGGAAGCGGCTGGCGCGCATCGGGCCGGCCTCGGCGGCGCGCGGGCACGGCCGCCGCGCGAGCGAGGACGCCGCGACCGAGGCGACGGGCCATCCCATCGCCGTGGGTGCGGGCGACGGGCGATAGGTTCGGCGGCTCCGGGCTAACTTAACCGGACGTAGGCAGGATGCGGACGCGGCGGTTCGGCTCCTTGCCGGCGCTGCGCGAATCCAGGTTGTAGCGGGTTGCCAGCTGGTGCTGTACGCGGCGGACGTAGCTGTTCGCGGGCGGGAGCTCGATCGGGCGGCCCTCTTCCATCACGCGGGCGATGGCGTCCTCGGTTTCGCGGAAGACATCGACCATGGGGTCGCGGCGGATGCCGCGTTCACCGCCGCCGGGGTGGAACTGAGTGAGCACCTGCTCGATCTGGAGGGCGGTGTTGCTCTTGATGACGTAGACGGGGACGGAGCGCTCCTCGGCCTCGCGGAGGGCGGGTGGCTTGCGGCGGTAGTAGGTGCGGAGCGTGATGACGACGTCGGCTTCGCGGACGTCGTGGACGATATCGACGCTGGCGCCGGCGTTGCGCATGGCCTCATCGAGGCGCGCCTTGCTGAGCCCGAATGGGTAGAGCTTGATGGTGGGGCCGGCGATGCCGTGCTGGGCGCCGAAGCGGTCGCGCTGGGCTTCGCGTTCGGCGGGGGCGTCCTCGTCGCGGACGTGTCCGCCGGTGCGGCGATGTTGCGTCCGGGGGAGGCCAAGCTCCCAGCCGCCGCGCGCGCCACCGCCCCCGGCGGAACCGCCGCCGCGCGGGGAGAGGCCGCGGCCGCGGGGCTCCTCGGCATCGGGGTCGAGGGGCTCATCGACGATTTCGAGGCGGCCGCCAAAACCAAGCTGGCGGACCTCGGGGGGCGCATCATAGCCGCGGAGCATGGCGTCGATGGTCTCGGCGACATCGGTGTGGACGGCGACGCGCTGCCAGCTCTGGATCTCGACGACGACGTCGAAGGTGGGCGGGGCCTTCCGTTCGAGGATGGATTTCTGGGTGCCGCGGCGGCGGGCTTCTTCGTCGCCCAGGGTGACGGACTGGATGCCGCCGATGAGGTCGGCGAGGGTGGGGTTGAGCATGAGGTTTTCGAGTTCGGTGCCGTGTGCGGTGCCGACGAGCTGGACGCCGCGCTCGGCGATGGTGCGGGCCGCGGCAGCCTCGAGTTCGGTGCCGATCTCATCGATGACGATGACTTCGGGCATGTGGTTTTCGACGGCTTCGATCATGACGGCGTGCTGGTTCGCGGGGGTCGCGACCTGCATGCGGCGGGCACCGCCGATGGCGGGATGGGGGATGTCGCCGTCGCCGCCGATTTCGTTCGAGGTATCGACGATGATGACGCGCTTGTTGGCGTCGTCGGCGAGGACGCGGGCGATTTCGCGGAGCATGGTGGTCTTGCCGACACCGGGGCGGCCGAGAAGGAGCACGCTCTTGCCGCCCATGACGAGGTCTTCGATGACGCGGATGGTGCCGTAGACGGCGCGGCCGACGCGGCAGGTGAGGCCGACGATCTTGCCGCGGCGGTTGCGGATGCAGGAGATGCGGTGGAGGGTGCGTTCGATGCCGGCGCGGTTATCGAGACCGAATTCGCCGATGTGTTCGATCACGTAGAGGAGGTCGTCCTCGGTCACTTCCTGGTGGCTGAGGACGATTTCGCGGCCGGGATAGCGCGCTTCGGGGAGGCGGCCGAGGTCCATGACCACTTCGAGGAGCCCGTTGCGGCGCTCCGCTTCGAGGAAGATCTCGCAGATGCGCGGCGGCAGGGAATCGAGGAGCAGGTCCAGGTCATCGGTAATGATCTGCTCGGTGTAGCCGGATTCGGAGCCAGAGAGTTCGAGCTGTGTCACGGGCATTACTGCGGCAGGGCCAGGGATTCGGCCGGGACCGCAGCCACCTCCTTCAGGGGGTTCAGGAGCGCCATGCGGCGGGCGAAGACCAGGCGGACACCGAGGGGCGTGTAGCCGCGGGTATCCGCTTCGCGTTCAAGGGAGACCTGGTCCTCGGCGAGGACGAGGGTGCCATGGTGGGGGCCGGCGCTTTCGACGAGGGCGAGCGCGGCATCGGCGACGCCTTCGCCCGTGCCATCCTCGAGAATGCGGCTTTCGCGTTCGCCCATGCCTACCCAGGCGACGATGGCGCCATCACGTTCGAGGACGAATTCGCGGCCGGCGTCGAACGAATCGAGGACGGCGCGCCATTCCTGCTGGGTGGGCGCTTCCTGGCGGCGAATGTGTTCGGGCACGGCGCGGCAATAGAGGCGAAAAATGCCGTGACGGTCGGCGCGAGTCGCGGGCCGGAAGCGCGAATCCGTGGCGGCGGGATGGGCCGCGGGCACGGCGTGGAGGCGTTCGAGCCGGTAGGCCATGCAGCCCGCGCGGCGGATGGCTTCCTTGTGTGGCGAACCTTCGGCGGCGCGGAGCGAGAGGGTTCGGCCGCCGCGCGCGGCGACTTCGTTCGCGGCGCCGGTGAGCAGCGCGGTGACGGCTTCATCGTCCTTTTCGCGAGCGAGGCGCAGGGAGACCGCCTCCCAGCCGGCGCCCCCGGCGAGTTCCTTGACGACGACAACGCCGCGATAGCCGAGCCCGCGCTTGACGCCGAGGACGGCCGTGCGGGGGACACGCGGGAGGCGGGTGAGGCCGGTGGCGGCCAGGCCGGAGCGCACGAGCAGGCTTTCGCCTCCGCGGGTGGCGAGCACCTCGGTATCGAGCCGGCCGAGTTGCGGCCAGAGGGTCGCGGCGTCGATCGGGCTCAAGGGCTCGGCGCGGATGTCACTCATCCGGCGACCTCGACGGCGGGCTCGCGGGCGGGCGTGCCAATGGTGAGGAAGAACTCATGGAGGCGCGAATCACCGGTGAGTTCAGGGTGAAAGGAGATGGCGAGCAGGTTCTCTTCGCGGGCGGCGACGATGGTGCCGTCGTCGAGAGTGGCGATGGCTTCGGCGGGCGGGTCGACGCGCTGGATAAGGGGCGCGCGGATGAAGACGGCGCGCACAGGGCCGCCTTCAAGGCCGCGGACGTTGAGGTCGGCTTCGAAGCTATCGACCTGGCGGCCGAAGGCGTTGCGGTGAACGGCGATGTGCATGGTTTCGATGCCGGGCCGGTCGAGATTATCGACCTCTTTGGCGAGGAGGATGGCACCGGCGCAGGTGCCCCAGGTGGGGCGGCCGCTGGCGCAGAAATCGCGCAGGGGCTGCTGGAAGCCGTTGCTGATGATGAGGCGGGCGATGGTGGTGCTTTCGCCGCCGGGGATGATGAGGGCGTCGAGGTCTTCGAGCTGGGCCGGCTTGCGGATTTCGCGGACTTCGTGGCCGAGCGATTCGAGCACTTCGCGGTGCTCGCGGAAATCACCCTGGAGGGCGAGGACGCCCACCCGTTTTTTCATCGTGAAAGGGACCGTGCGAAAGGACTGGCACACACCGGGATCCGCGGCTGGCGAAGGCCGCCGGGGAAGTTCGAACCAGACATGATGCGTGTCCGCGACAGTGGCAACATCCCGGGTGGTTGTGCACTCATTCTATCGCATCGCGGGGGCAGGCAGAGAGTGGGCGGATTAACGTTCGGGGCGCCGCGCAAGGGGCCATCGAGATGGCGAGCACGCCGCGGCCGCGTCGCCTCGTCTGGCGGGAGGGGTCGCCCGGCTGTGGAACGGCAGGCGGCCTGCGGGAGCGGCGTCGACGCGGCGGTATCGCGCCGGTAGAGTGCTGCCCGGAAGCCACCGCTGCGAGGTTCGAGCATGAAATGGGATGGGACCGCGACGGTCACGGACGGGGTACGCGAACGGCGTTTCATCATCGAACGCGACGGCGACCGCTTCCCCGGATACCTCTGGACGAAGGACGGGGCGACGCCGGGACCGGTGCCGCTCGTACTCGTCGGGCATGGGGGCCGTTCGCACAAGAAGGACCCGAAGATCATGGCTCGGGCGGGCCTGCTGGTGCGGCGCGAAGGGTTCGCGGCGGCGGTGATCGACGGCATCGAACACGGCGAGCGGGGCGCGATCACGAACACGACGGATGATGACACGCTCTACCGCGCGATGTGGCGCAACGGGCCGATCGACCGGATGGTGGCCGACTGGCAGGCGACGCTCGACGCGCTCTCGGGGTTGGATGAGATTGACGCCGGGCGCGGGGGGTACTGGGGGCTCTCGATGGGGACGATGTTCGGGCTCCCGTTCGTGGCGGCGGAGTCGCGGGTGAAGGCAGCCGTGCTGGGGCTTTGCGGGCTCGAAGGGTCGAGCGCGGTGCGGGGCCACATCGTGCCGCGGCACATCGCGGACGCGCCGAAGGTGACCGTGCCGGTGCAGTTCTTCGCGATGCTCGACGACGAACGGTTCGCGTTCACAGGGACAGTGCGGCTGTTCCGGATGCTGGGGACGAAGGACAAGCGATTCACGGCCTACCCCGGGCTCCATGCCGATTCGCCGCCGGAGTGCGCGGACACGGCGATCGCCTTCCTCGCGGAGCGGCTGCGCGGAGCATGAGCGTCAGGCGCAGCCCAGTTGCGTGGCCAGGTCGTGGAAGTCGGCGGCGTTGATATCAAAGCCGAGGTCCGGGGAGAGGTCGACGTCGCGGTGGGGGCCGGCTTCGAGCGGGCGGGGGACGAAGGCGGTGCGGAGGCCGGCCTTCGCGGCGGCACGCAGGTCGTTCTTGTGGGCGGCGACCATCATGACCTCGCCGGGCGCGAGGCCAAGGAGACGGGCGCCTTCGGTGTAGCAGCGGGGCACGGGCTTGAACGCGCCGGTCAACTCGGCGCTGAGAATGCAGTCCCAGGTCAGGCCGGCGTGCCTGGCCATGTTCACGAGCAGCGAGACGTTGCCATTCGAAAGGGTGGAGACGATGTAGCCGGCGCGCAGGCGCGCGAGGCCGGCGACGGAATCGGGCCATGGGTCGAGGCGGTGCCATGCGCGGTTCAGGTGGTCGCGGGCGGCTTCACCGAGCGCGCCCAGGCCGTAGCGGGGGAGCATTTCGTCGAGCTTCGCGCGGTGGATTGCATCGGCCGTGGCCATGGGCGCTTCGCCGCGGTTGATGCGCCCGATGCCGGCGATGTAGCCGTCGTAGCGCCATTCATCGGCGAAGGCAGGCCAATCGCCGCTGACGCCGGTGGTGGCGGCGATTGCGGCGGCTTCGCGGATGACGCTGGACCGCCAATCGACGACGGTGCCGAAGACATCGAAGGTGAGCGCGCGAACGGCGGGGACGGCCATGGCCGGAACTCTAGCAGGCCCGCGGGCGGCTTCCTACCTCAATTCGAGCGCTGGGCGATGCGGGCGATCTCCTCGGGCGCCGGGCTCGGGTAGGCGATACGCGGGTGGTACACCGCGCGGAGGGTGGCCTTGAAGCTGGCTGCCACCTCCTGGAGCTCGCGCATGGTGAGGTCGCACTCATCGAGCTGACCTTCTGCGAGGCGCTCGGCGAGAATGCCATCGATAAGGTCCTCCATGGCGGGGCGCGTGCGTTCCTGGTTCGCGCGGACGATCGCCTCGCAGGAATCGGCGAGCATGACGATGGCGGTCTCGCGGGTCTGGGGACGGGGGCCGGCGTACCGGAACGGGCCCGGCTCTTGCGATGGGTCGGCCTGCATCGCGCGGCGGTAGAAGTAGGTGACGAGGCGCGTGCCGTGATGCTCGGGGATGAAGTCGCGAACGGGCCGGGGCAGGCGGTACCGGCGGGCAAGTTCGAGGCCGTTGGTGACGTGGTCGCGGATGAAGGACGCGCTTTCGGTGGGAGTGAGCGCGTCGTGGGGGCTGGCGGCGCCCTCAAGCTGGTTTTCGATGTAGTAGACGGGACGTTCGAGCTTGCCGATGTCGTGGAAGTAGGCGCCGACGCGGGCGAGGAGGGAATCGGCGCCGATGCCGTCGGCGGCGCGCTCGGCGAGGGCGCCGACCATCATGCTGTGGTGGTAGGTGCCGGGGGCTTCGTCCTGGAGGCGCCGCAGGAGCGGATGCCCCGGGTGGGTCAGCTCCATCAGCTGGAGCCGGGTGGTGACGCCGAACAGGCCGGGCAGCCCGACAAAACAACCCAGGGCGATGAGGGCGGAGGCGATCCCGCCGGTCGCGGCCGTGCCCAGCGCCCAGCCCAACGGCACGGTTTCGTGCGGTTCGCTGACAAGCCAGAAGACGGCGACAGCGCCGGCGCCGGCCGCCGCGACCGCGAGCCCGGCCCAGATGTAGCGCCCGAGGCGTTCGGCGCGGTGGACGGCGGCGGCGCCCACGAATCCGGCGGTGGCGTAGACCATCGCGAATTCGAGGGCTTCGAGCGAGGAGATGAAGCCGGAGCCGGCGAGGTCGGGAGCGACGGCACCGGCGAACGCGGCGGCGAACCCGGTCACGGCGGCGACGGCAAGCGCGAAGGACAAGTCGGAATAGGAGGCGACCACCATCGCTGCGGCGGCCACGGGTAGGGCGTACCCGAGCGAGCGCTGGTCGGTATCCGGGGTCACCACGGGCAGGAGGAGTCTCGCGGCGGCGACGGCGGCGACAACGAGGGCGGCGGTGGCGAATAGCCGCCTGCCGGGGGCGGCCGAGAACGGCTGGAGCTGGAAGGCGAAGAGGCCGAGGAGAACGCCCATGCCGGCGGCGAACAGGCCCGCGCCGCCGATGCGGTAGTAATCGAAGCCGTCCTCGATGGTGCCGGTTTCGCGGAGTGCTTCGATTGCGCCGGCATCGAGAAGCTGGCCCTCGGTGGCGATGACCTGGCCGCGGGTGAAGGTGACGATGACGGGCGAGACGTTCGCGCGGGCGGCATCGCGCTTCGCGTCCGTGGCGGGCTGGTCGACCTCGACGTTGGCTTCGACGAAGGCGCGAAGGGTATCGCGCAGGAGGGTTTGTTCGACCTCGGTGCCGGGGTTATTGCCCTGGCGGGCGAGGTACTCGTTCAACTTCGCGGCGACTTCGTCCTTGCCGATGGGGCCGGCCATGACCTCGGTAAGGGCTTTGCGCGCACGCTCGCTGAAGGCATCGAAGGCGGCCCGTTCGAGCAGGATGAGATAGGAGCGGGCGTTCGAGGTGACGCGGGCGGCCACGGGCAGGGCATTCAGTTCGGTCAGCTGCTGCTGCGCGGTGACGGGGCGGGCGCGGATATCGCGGACCTGGGCGAGGAAGACGGCGAGGGCATCGGCCTGGCGCGCTCCCACGGTGGCACTGGGCGGAAGCAGCACGGGGTCGACCTGGCGCTCGGCCTCATCGCGGGCGGCGGCGGTGAGCGCTTCGGAGGGGTACTGAGCGTCGCGCGCGGCAGGGTACGTGCGGGGCGCGAGGTCACCTTCGCGCACCTCCTGGCGGGCGGGGAGGACGGGCGAAAGCAGGATCGCGACCGACGCAGCCAGCAGCACGCCGAACGCGGCGGCGCGATTCCCGGTGACGACGCGATGGGGGCGGCGGCGCAGCATGGGCTCCACCGGAGGATATCAGGTTGGGCGGCGGCGCCGCTGTCCCGGGGGACCTCGCGCGCTCAGGCCCCGAGGACGGCGCGGACGACCTCGTTCACGGTGCGGCCGTCGGCCTTGCCCGCGAACTCCTTCACGATGAGCGGCATGACCTTGCCGATGTCGCGGGCGCCGGACGCGCCGGTTTCGGCGACGATGCGGCGGGCGGCGGCCTCGATCTCCTCGCGGGAAGCCTGCGCGGGGAGGTAGGTCTTGAGGATGCCGAGTTCGGCGCGTTCCTTCGCGGCGAGGTCTTCGCGGTTCGCCTTCGTGAATTCGTCGATGGAATCGCGGCGCTGCTTGACCTGCTTCTGGATGACCACGACTGCCTCGGCATCGCCGAAGGGTTTGCCGCGGGCGTCGATCTCGGCGTTCTTGAGGGCGGCGGTGAGCATGCGAAGGGCGGACTTGCGGATCTCGTCCTTCGCGCGCATGGCCTCGTTGAGGTCGTGGGCGATGGTGTCCTTGAGTGTCATGCGATGTCTTTCGTGGTGGCGAGGAGGCCCTCGGGGGCGCCGGCGGCGGCGAGGGATTCATCGAGGCGTTCGAGGAGGTATTCGACCCAGAGGCCGGGCCGTTCGAGGGCGGGCGCGGGTACCTTGTGGTTGAACTGGTCCTGCTTGCGGCGAATGAGGCGGGCAAGATCGGCGTACTGTTCGCGCACGCGGGCGAGGCGGCCGGCGTAGGCGGGCCAGTCGTCTTCCTCGGCGGCCCAGCGGGCGAAGCTGTGGAAGCGCCGGGCGGTTTCCTCGAGGCGGGCGAGGTCGCGTTCGATTTCGCGGCCGAGCATCATCCACTCGGGGGTCATGTCGCCGTTGCGGAGAATTTTGAACCCGAGCCAGTCATCGCCGGCGAGCCGGTCGGCATCATCGAAGGCGAGGGGCTGGCCGGCGCCGGGGAGGTCCTTGAAGGCGCCGCCTTCGATGGCTTCCTGGATGCGGGCTTCGATGAGGTCCCAGTAGCCCATGGGATGATCCTAGCGGGTGGGCGGGGACAACAAAACAGGCGGGGGATGCCCGCCTGCTTCGCGTCGCTCGAGATACGGGGACTCAGTCGGCCGAAGGGAGGACCTTGGGCTGCATGAGCTCCATGGGGCGGCCGCTGACGCTGAGGTCGCAGTTGCCGGGCTTGATGACGAGGAGCTCGATGCCGGTCTGCTCGTCCTTGTAGCGCTTGCCGAGTTGCACTGCCATGGTCGTGGTACTCCTTACTTCTTCAGCTCGAGCGGAGTATCGCCGCACATGAGCTCGCCATCGCCGCCCTTGGTGACGATGAATTCCGAACCGCACTTGGGGCACGTGTACCGCTTGCCGGTCTGCGCTGCCATGCCCAGTCCCCCTTCCGAAGTGGCGCGACGAAGCGACGCGCTCGATTTCTTGCGTCGGGATCGTAGCCATGGGGATCGTGAGCGTCAAACCGCCGGACGAGGCGGCGAAAGAACGGCGAAGGGAGGCCTCGCGGCCTCCCTTCATGGTGGTTCGGTGCTATCCGCCGAGGCTACTGGACGAAGATCGTCGCGAGCATCGCGGGGTGGAAGTCGCAGGTGATCTTGAACGTCCCGACATTATTGAACGTGAGCGTGCGGGTGTCGGTGCCCTTCAAGTCGGCGCCGTCCTTCGTGCCGTTCACGGTGATGGTGTGGATGCCGACCTGGTTCACGAACTTCACGGCGGTGCCCTTGGCGATCGCGACGACGCCCTTGTTCAGGTCGGACTTGGTGCCATCGGCGACGACGGTGAAGTCGTTGGCGCCGCTGGTGATGGTGACGTCCTTCGACTGGGTGGAGGGCGCCGTCACCTGGGCCTGGGGCGTGCCGACACCGGGGAGCGTCTGGAAGACGGCATCCGGGATGGCGTGCTCGACGCAGGCGGTGCCGGGGTTGCGGGCGTCCGGCGGGGCGCTGCCGCGGGCCGCCTTCGGGAGGACGAGGTCCTGCCCGACGCGGAGGACCGCCGTGTCCGGGACGCCATTGGCATCGCCAAGCTCCGACGCGGTGACGTTGGAGAGGGTCTTGGCGATGTCGTCCAGGCTCTGGCCCTTGACGACGTACTTGTCGACCTTCGGGAGCGTGATCACGACCTGCGGAGTCACCGGGTCGGTGAGGGCGATATCGTTCAGCTTGGCGAGGTCGGCGGGCGTCGTCTTGTGGGCGATCGCGATGGTGCCGAGGTTGTCGCCCTGCTGGACAAGGTAGGTAGCGGCGGCGTCGAGCTTCAATTCCTGGCCGGCGCCGGGCACGGTTTCCGCCGTGAGGCCGTTGAGGTTCTGGAAGTCGGCGGGCGTGAGGCCGTGGTTGGTCGCGATGGTGGCGACGGAATCGCCCGGCTGCACGACGTAGACCGACGGGACATTGATCTTGCGGGCGCCGACGAGCGCCTCGGTCTGCACCGTCGTGCCGAGGACCTTGGCGTTGTTGCCATTGCCGGCGACGTCGGCGGGGCGAAGCCCGTGGGCGGTCGCGATGCTCTCGATGGTGTCGCCGGTCTTGACGACGTACTTCGAGTTATCGGGAAGCTTGACCGTATCGCCGGGGAAGAGGCCCGGGATCTCCTGGCCCGCTTCGTTCAGGAGGGTGAGCTTGGCGGATTTCTCATCGAACTTGTAGGGAAGTCCATTGAGTTCGGCGAGGATGATGGCGCCGACGGCCTGGTTCTCAGCGATCTTGGCGAGCGTCTCGTTGTCCTTGCGGACGAGGTATTCGCGGCCGTTGGGGTGGGCGAGCGTGGGCGGGATGGTGACCTTCTGCCCGCGCTCGATGATGGCGTAGGGGTCGACATTGCCGTTCGCGGCGCTGAGCTCGGCGACGCCGAGGAGGTGCGCGTTGGCAATGGTCCCGAGCGTGTCGCCGCCGACTGAGATGGCGGTCGCGCCGTTCAGGTTATGGGCGAACTCAAGGGCATAGAACCAGCCCTCGCTCGTCGGGTTGCCGGCTTCATCGAGGTACTTCACATCGACGGGCGAGGTGATGAGTTCGATGAGGTGGTCGATCTGGCGCTCGTTGAGGGCGCCACCGTTGGTGTTGAGCCAGGCGGGCAGGAGGGTGCCGGCACGGCCGCACGCAAGGGTCCGCTTGAGGAGGGCCTTGTTGTTCTTGAGAACGAGCGGGTCCTGGTTCTGGAAGTCCCGCGGATTGGTGCCATCGAGGGCGGGGCCAACGCCGCCTTCGCCGACGTTGCCGTGGCAGGTGCGGCAGTTGTTCGCGAAGAGGAGGGCGCCGCGTTCGATGGACTGGGAGTGATGCCACTCGGCCTGGTCTTGCGCGCGAATCGGCAGGTCGACGACGGCGTAGGCCGCGCAGCTGCCGACAAAGACGAAGAACAGCGTGACGATGAGGATGATCTGCTTCTGGGTGTTCAACGAGGCCTCCCGCTAGCCGTTGTACGCCACGGCGCGCAGCGGGTTATCGGCGGCGCCGCCGGTGATCTTGCCGGTGTTGACGTTGACGGAGCCATCGCCGTTCACGGAGAGCAGCATGGTATCCATGGGGCGCGGGGCCGGTCCGAAGACGCGGACGCCGGCGCGCGAATAGGTGGAGCCGTGGCAGGGGCACCGGAACCAGCCGGTGATGCCGGGGAAGTTGACCTGCGCGCCCTGGAAGCCGGGGTTCCACGGAACCGTGCAGCCGAGGTGCGGGCACTTCCAGTAGAGGGCGAGGAGGCCGCCCGCGCCGCCCACGCCGAGGACATCGCCTTCGGCGCCGGCGAGATTGACGAGCCAGAACTTGCCATCGGAAACGCGTTCCGGGGTGCCCGAAGGCTGGGGCACGCGGGCCTTGGAGACGGTGACGACGCCGCCGAAGCCGGTGGGATGTCGCAGGTTGAAGAAGCCCAGGAAGCCGGACAGGAGGGAGCCGGTGAAGAGCGCAAGACCGGCAAAGGCACTCACGCGGAGGAAGGAGCGGCGAGCAACCTTCCGGGCTTCGACCTGTTTGGCCTGTTCGAGGCGGCGCGCGGTGGAGCGCGGCGCCGAGGAATCAGCAGTTGCCATTAATGTCCCCCCGCTTCCTGGCCCGGGATGCCTTCGCTGACCTTGAGCTCCCACGGGAAGACGAGCTCCTGGCCCTGGCCCCGGAACGCGGTGCCGACGAGCGTGAGGACGCCGTAGGCCCCGATGAATCCACTGAAGAGCGCCAGCACGGCATCGCGGCGGGTTTGCACCCAGCCGATCCGCCACATGGTGTAAATCATGATGCAGGGGAGGCCGACCATGACGGCGATCGGAATGCCCTGCTCGACGATCCAGCCGGGAAAGTCGAGGTGCTGGAACTGCGTCGGGCCACCGGGGGCGTCGCTCGAAAGCAGCTTGAGGTTGAACGGAAGGTAGGTGATCTCCTTCGACCAATCCGGCCACGGGAGCTGAGTCTGGAAGGAGCGGACATCGGCGAGGAAGCGGAGGCTGTCGCCGCCGGAGATGCCGAACCAGTCGTGCATGAAGAAGGCGAGCTTGCCGGAGTCCCAGAGGATGAGGGCCCAGCAGCCAAGGAAGCCGACGAGGCCGGCGGCGATGGTGATCTTGACGGCGCCTTCGGTGCCAAACCACTCGCCCTGGCCGTCCTGTTCGCGGTCGAAGTAGGGGAACGCACCGAGGATGACGAGCCAGATGGTGGGGATGATGACGCCGGCCATGGCGGCGTTCATGTGGAGCAGGAGTTCCTGCAGGTTGAGCAGATACCACGGCGCCTTGGAGGGGTTCGGCGTGACATCGGCGTTGGCCTGATCAAGCAGTGGCGCGTTAATCAGGAACGCGAGAAGGAAAAGGGTGAGCGTGAAGACCATCGCCGCGATGAACTCGATGAAGACGAGGTCCGGCCAGACGAGGACCTCTTCATCACGAGCGCGCGCCTGGGGGCGGGCGACGGGGCGAGCGACTACAGCGGTTGCCATGGATGCGTACCCTGCGTGCTGGTATGGGGCCTAAAGGGGCCGGGCGAGGCCGCCATCGCGCCGAATGCGCCAGAAATGGACGGCCATGAAGATCGCGGCCAGCAGCGGCAGGCCGATGACATGCAGGGTGTAGAAGCGGATGAGCGCGTCGGGACCCACCTGCAGGCCGCCGAGGAGCCAGAAGCGCGACTTGGGCCCGAGGACGGGCGCCGAACCGGCGATGTTGGTGCCCACCGTGATGGCCCAGAACGCGAGCTGGTCCCACGGGAGGAGGTAGCCGGTGAAGCTCAGGAGGAAGGTGAGCACGAGGAGGATGACGCCGACCACCCAGTTGAATTCGCGCGGTGGCTTATAGGCGCCGGTATAGAACACGCGCATCATATGCATGAAAACAAGGATGACCATTGCGTGGGCCATCCAGCGGTGCATGTTGCGCATCAGCTGTCCGAATTGGACGTTCGTTTGAATGTTCTGGATATCGAGATACGCGCGGTCGACGCTCGGCACGTAATAGAACATGAGCAGAATGCCCGTGATCGTGAGGCCGAGGAACATGAAGAACGAGAGGCCACCCAGGCAGTAGGTGTGCGTGATCTTCACGTGGGTGCGGTGGATACGAGTCGGGTGGAGGTGGAGGAAGACGTTCGTCGCGACGACGAGCATCTGGTTACGGGGCGTGTTGGGATAACCGGTGCGGAAGATCGATTTCCACAGGTAGTTGTGGAACATCTTATCGTAGATCTTGTCCGCGATCGTTGGCCTGGTGGGTTGTTCGACTGCCATCCTTCCCCTCTTTCCTGGCCTACCGCTGCCACCAGTGGCCAAAGGCCACCATGATCGCGAGCGATGCCACGATGGTGATTCCCACAAAGACGAGCTCGAGCGTCTCGGCGAAGTCGTGCGGCAAGTTTGCGAATTCCACTTCCGAGCCCTTTGGCGTCCGCCCGGGTGGGCGGGATTCGCTCACACCTCATCGCGCGGCACGGTCCGGGCCGCGATTGTGAAAGGCGTAGCGAAGGGTTTTATACATCGGCCCCCCCGGGGGGTCAAACCTGCGAGGCCTCGTGCTTACCGGTCCGGAGGCTCGCCCGGAGGCCACCGGACGGGGCGTGGGCCGCGGCGGGACGCCGCCATTCGCGCCCATTTTTGGGGCTGTTCAGCCGTGGGGACGGTAGCCGCGCTGAAAGCGCATACGCAGCAGCCCGCGGATATCCTCGGCGGCGGTCTTGAGGATGTGCACCTTCGTATCCGGGTCCTCATCCCAGCGCACGGGAAGCTCCATGATTTTGTAACCCGCACGGTGGGCAAGGATGAGGAGTTCGGTATCGAAAAACCACATGCGGTTCTCGATGCGGGGCACGAGATGCTCGACGGTGCGGCGGCTGAGCGCCTTGAAGCCGCACTGCGCATCCGTGATGTTCAGGCGGGGGAAGGTGGAGCGGATGAGGAACACGTAGCCGCGGGAGGTGGTCTCGCGCTTGAGGGAGCGCTTCGTGCGCGAACCGCGAGCGAGTCGGCTGCCGATCGCCACATCGGCGCCATCGACGGCGATCATGTCGATCAGGCGGGGGATGTGGGCGATGTCGGTGCTGAGGTCGACGTCCATGTACATCACGACGTCGGCGTCACTGCGGCTCCAGGCTTCCTTGAGGGCGAGCCCGCGCCCCTTGATGGTGAGCAGCAGGGCCTGGACGGCGGGGTATTCGTGTTCGAGGTCGCGCGCGAGGGTGCTGGTGCCGTCGTTCGAGCCGTTATCGGCGATGACGATGCGCCAGTCGTACTTCGGCTGCGTGGCGAGGAAGGCGAGGGTGCGCTCGACGCTCTGGCGGAGCACGCCGACTTCGTTGTAGCACGGGATGACAACATCGACGCGCTTTTTCGCGGCCGGCTCGTTCGACATGCGAGCCATTGTCAGAGGAAACACGCGAAGACGGAACCGCGCGAGGGAACGGGGACGTTACCGAAGCATCTCGGAGAGGGTGACGGGCGTGAGGCCGCGCTCGCGGAGGGCAGCAAGAATGCCGGGCAGGGCCTCGAGGGTGTTATAGCCGCCCAGGTGCATGAGCACGATCGAGCCGCCGCGGGCGTTCGCGGCGATCTTCGCGACGATGGCGGCCGCGGTGGGTCCGCCGTCGCTTTCGGGGCGCCAGTCGATGGTGTCGATGTCCCAGGTCACGGTGTAGGGGTAGCCGGCGCTGGCCGCGCCACTGACAACGGCGGCCGAGTAGGCGCCGAAGGGCGGGCGGAAGTAGGGGCGCGGGGAGAGCCTCGTGACCGCGGCGATGGCGGCCTCGGTGCGTTCGAGCTCGGCGCGCATGGCCGCCGGGGTGAGGGTGGTGAAGTCGGGGTGGGTGTCGCTGTGGTTGCCGAGGGCCAACTGGCCGGGGTGCGCGGCGATAAGCCGCAGGACTTCGCGGCCGGCCTCCGTGTTGGCGTTCGCGGCCATGGCGCCCGTCATGAAGATGGTGGCGTGGACGCCGTGCTCGATGAGCCAGTTCATGATGTCGAGTGCGGGCTCGACGCGGCCGCCCATGTCAAAGGTGAGGGCGACCATCGCGGAGTCACGCGGCCCATTCGCGAGGAGACGGCCCGCGGCAGGCGTGGTGGGCGTGCGGGCCGGCGCGGCGGTCGCCGTGGCCGGCGATGGCGGCAGAGTGGCCGTGCGCGTGGCCGTTGCGGGGGGCGTGCTCGTGGCGGCTGCGGTCGCGGCGGGCGTGCGCGTCGCAGTGGGTGTGGATGTCGCCGGGGGCGTCGCGCTGGCCGCCGGGACGCTCGTCACACTGGGCGACAGAGGCGAGGAGCCGCCGCCGCAGGCCGCCAGGAGCGCGACCGCGGCCACCATGAACCATCGCGGGCGAAGCATGGAATGAGCCTACCGAAGGCGGGCCGGCCGGGGGAGCGCGGAAAGCCCCGGGATACGGGGCCCTCCCGGCGTTCGAGCTAGATGGCGGGAGGGCCCGCGGCGACGCGTGCTTCGAGCGCGGCAGGGTCCGTCTCCATCCAATCGGCTTCGAGGTACCAGGTGGCGCCGGCCGCGGCGAGTTGGCTCACGCGTTCCAGAGCGGCGGAATCGCCGGTGCGGGTGATGCCATCGACCACGATGTCCCAGGGGCGGCCGCGGAGCGCTTCCGGGCGTTCGCGGGCGGCGTAGGCGGCGATTTCGCGGAGGGCGCCGGGCGTGACCGACGCCGGGCCGGCCTCATCGCCGCGCATCTGCACGATCACGCCATCCCAGCGGAGGGTGCGGCGCATGGAACGAGGCACGGGCCACACGCCAACGGGCCAGATAGGAATCCGCGGACGCTGCACGGGCCGGGGGAGGAAGGTCATGGGCTCGAAGGCGTAATGCGTGCCCTGGAAGCCGAACGGTTCGCCGGACCAGAGGCCTTCGAGGATGGCCAGGGTCTCGTCGAGCTTCTCGGCGCGGGTGCGGGCGGCGGTGGGTTCGCCCACGTGGCCCCAGGCGCGGTCATCGAGGGCGCCAAGGCCCACGGGGAGGACGAGGCGGCCGTTGCTCAGGACATCGACGGACATGGCTTCGCGGGCGAGCTTCCATGGGCGGCGGCGGGCGGGCGGTACGATCACGGCGCCGAGGCGGACGCGGCTGGTGGTCATCGCCATGGCGGCCATCGTGACCCATGGGTCGAAGGTCTCGGTTTCGCCGATGCTGATGCCGTCCCAGGTGAAGACGCCGTCCCAGGCGGCGGATTCGGCGAGAGCGGCGAGGCGGGCGGCGGTGCGGGGGTCGCCGCTGGTGAGGATGATGCCGAAGTTCATGGCTGACTCCAGGCGATGGGGATTCAGACAGCCTCGCATGGTGTGCGGCACGGGCGACATTCGCTGTCGCGACGGCGGTGCTGGTAAAGGACGGGGAGAGAGCAGGGATCTCCCCGCGGTGGGAGCCCGGCGCGCGGTCGATATTCCCGTTGTGGCACTGGCGGTTCTTGAGCAGCACCATCTCGTGATCCGCGGCGCCGTGGATGGCGTGGCGTTCCGCGTGTGGATCCTGAATGTGGCCCGGACGATGCAGATCACGGGGGAGGCCCGGTTCCCGGAGCCGGGGGTGTGTGAGGTCGTCGCGCAGGGGGGCCGCTTCGCCCTGCGCCAGTTCGCGGCGACGTGCCGGCGGGGACCTTCGGCGGGGGTGGTGGCATCGGTGAGCGATGCGCGGGAACCGATCGAGAAGCACCTGTTCGAATTCGCGATGCCCCGCTGAATCAGGCCCCGCCGGTCGCCGATTCGTCGTGTTCGAGGGGCGCGGGCGGCTCGTGGCGGGGGACGCGGCGCTGGGCCTTGAAGGCGGTGGCGCAGGCATCGCAGAGACCGTGGGACTGCCGGCGGCCGCCGGCGACGAGGGTCTTGCCGCAGCCCATACAGATGACCGTGGGGTCATCGACTTCGCCAAGCTCGACGATCATGGTGGCGCGGCCGTGATCGAGGCCGACCACGGAGACACGGGAGACATCGGCGACGAGGCCGAGGCGTTCCTGGAAATCCATGATGCGGGCGAGATCGCCGCGGACATCGATACGCAGGGGGCCGGCGGAGCCCGCGGGCGTTTCGGGGGGTTCGAGAGCGGCGGATGGCGTGACCGGCCCGGGCGGGGGTTCGGCGAGGGTGGCCGAGAGGGTGCCGATGATGGTGTCGATCTCGGCGCGGGCGGCCAGGTATTCGTCGAGCAAGCGGCGCACGGGCGCACGGAGATCAGCCAGCAGGCTGGTGGCGCCGCTGCCTCCCTGGGGGCTCATACCGGTTCTCTCCGCGGGCCGGCTGTCTCCCAATTGGGATAGCGCCGGCAGACCTGCGAGCGAGTATAGCGAGACAAAGCTTTCGATTGCGGTCGCGACGAAAATTGACCGTCCGGAAGGTAACGAGGGGAAAGAGGGCCCGGCTGCGGACGCTAAGGGGTGGGGCGGAATGCCGGTTGGAATGCGGCGAAGACCGTGCGCGCGGCGGACTCGCCGGAGGGCTGATCAAGCTGGCGCTGCATCTCCGCCTCCGACTTTGGGAACGGGCCTTCGGACTTCACCGTAAGGAGGATCGCGACCTGGTTGGTGCCGTCGTGGTACTGGACGGAGTAGCGGTTCGCGGTCGCGGTCGAGCCGTTATTGCTGACGAAGCTGCGGGCGTAGGTGAAGAAGCCACGATACCCGGGTGCGAGTTCCACGTTGCCAATAGTGAAAACGAGCGCCGGGTTGTTGATGTGGATCTCCGGCAGCACGGTCTTGAGCTGCGGCTCCTTGCCCTTGAAGTTCGCGGCATCGAGGTTGGTGCAGATGAATGGGTCGCAGGGGGAGATGGTGACGACGGCGGTGACGCGCGCGCCGTTCGCGACGGCCGCCGATTCGTAGACGGCGAGCAGCGAGGTCGCCGAGGGCGTTTGGCGGCCGGCGGTGTAGCCGGGGATGGTGGTCTGGGCGAGGCGGGCCAGGTCGTCGGCCGTGAACCGTGCCTGCGCTCCGGCGGAGGGAGCTGCGCCGGCAGCCGTGGCAGCCGATTGGGCGGATCCGTTGGCGGCGGCGGGTGATTCGGACCCACCTCCGCATGCGGCCAATGCCAGCAGGGTAGCGGCCAGCGCGGTGACGGCCATCATCCGGTACACGGGTACCTCCTCGCACGGGGGACGAAAGGGGGAAGGGCCGGCGGGTGAACGCCGGCCCTTCGCCAGGGAGGATAAGAGAAGGCGGCGCCGGTCAGGCGTTCCGCGCGAGGTCGCGCTTCCGGCGGTGGTAATCCTCAATCTGGCGGCGGGCGGCATCGAAGGCGTCGTGGATCGCGGCCATGAGCTCGGGATTGGCCTGGTGAGAGACGGTGATGTTCTTGCCCGGAAGGGACAGGTCGATGTGGACGGAGTAGGGCCCGCCGTGCTTGTGGTGGCTGGCGGGCGCATCGACGGTGATGACGAAGCGCTGGATCTCGGGGTCGTAGGCCTGCAGCTTCGCGGCGGCTTCGTCGATGGCGGCGCGAGCCTCGCCGGTGAGGGCAAGGTCGCCATGCTGAATGCGTACTTCGGTCACGTACCTCTTCCGGGGGACGAATTCGACCAGGGGCGGAGTTTTCGACCCTGTCACCTGTGAAGGTACGGCAGGTCGCCGTTTACGGACGATGGCCGGTGGACCCCGAAGGGGGAGCCGCGGGACCGTGCGCGAGGGGCTCGCCCGTATACTGGCGGCATGAGGACTGTCCGCATCGCGCTCGCGCAGGTGAATACGACCATCGGCGATATCGCCGGCAACGTTCGCTGCATCCACGAGCGGATCGCGGAGGCGCGGGCGGCGGGAGCCGGCATCGTCGCGTTCCCCGAGCTCTGCGTGACGGGCTACCCGCCTGAGGACCTGCTGCTGCGGCGCGCGTTCTGCGAGGCCTCGCGCGAAGCGGTCCATGGCATCGCCGGGGCGACGGCGGGCATCGTCGCGATCGTGGGGTTCGTCGACTGGTACCACGGCGATGCCTACAACGCGGCGGCGATCCTCGTCGATGGCCGCTGGGTGGACACCTACCACAAGCGGCGGCTGCCAAACTACGGCGTGTTCGATGAAGAGCGGTACTTCGCACCCGGCCACCGCGTGCCGGTCTACCGGGCGGGGGACGTGCTCTTCGGGGTGAGCATCTGCGAGGACATCTGGTACCCGGGGCTGCCGCTCGATGCGATGGCGCTGGGCGGCGCGGAGCTCTGCGTGAACATCAACGCCTCGCCCTATCACCGCGGGCGAATCTGGAGCCGGTCACGGATGATCGCGACGCGGGCGGCCGACAACCTCATCGCGGTGGCGTACGTGAACGCCATCGGCGGGCAGGACGAGCTGGTGTTCGATGGCGGATCGCTGGTATTCGATGCGGAGGGCCAGCTCATCGCGCGGGGGCCGCAGTTCGAGGAAGCGGTGGTGGTGGTCGACATCGACCTCGACGAAGTGGCGCAGCGGCGGCTGCACGACCCGCGCCGCCGGGTGGAGTTGCGCGAACGGGACGGCAACGCGCAGGTCGATTATGTGGAGCTGGACTTCGAACTCCCGGACTCGGAGGGACCGCTCGTGCGGCCCGTGGCGGCGGCGATGGACGACGAGGAAGAGGTGTGGCGCGCGCTCGTGCTGGGGACGAAGGACTACCTCGGCAAGACGGGTTTCACGAAAGCCGTGATCGGCCTCTCGGGCGGGATTGATTCGAGCGTGGTGGCAGCGATCGCGGTCGATGCCATCGGTGCCGAGAACGTGGCGGGGGTTTCGATGCCGAGCCGCTATTCGAGCGAACATTCGAAGGACGACGCGCTGGACCTGGCGGAGCGGTTGGGGATTCGCTACCTGAGCATCCCCATCGAGCCGGCGCACAGGGCGATGCTGGAGATGGTGGCGGACGCCTTCGAAGGCGCGGACCCGGGAACGGCCGAAGAGAACCTGCAGGCGCGCCAGCGCGGGAACGTGCTGATGACGCTTTCGAACAAGTTCGGCTGGATCGTGCTCACGACGGGGAACAAGAGCGAGATGGCGACCGGGTATGCGACGCTCTACGGCGACATGGCGGGCGGGTACGCGGTGCTGAAGGACGTGCCGAAGACGCTCGTGTACCGGATTTCGGAGTGGCGGAACCGGCAGCCCGGCGGCGTGGTGATCCCGGAGAACGTGCTCACGAAGCCGCCGAGCGCGGAACTGCGGCCGGACCAGTTCGACCAGGATTCGCTGCCGCCCTACGAGGTGCTGGACCCGATCCTTGAGGCGTACGTCGAGGACGACCGCACGTTCGATGAGATCGTGGCGATGGGTTTCGAGGCCGAGACCGTGCGGCGCGTGATGGGGATGGTCGACCGGAACGAGTACAAGCGGCGGCAGGCGGCGCCGGGGGTGAAAATCACGCCGCGGGCATTCGGTCGGGACCGGCGGCTGCCGCTGGCGAGCCGCTGGCGCGGGATCGATGGGTAGCCCCGGGCGTTGATTCCCCTGTGAGCGGCGGCGGGCCTACAATCGACCGGCCCCCATATGTACAACAAAACCACTTTGCCCAACGGGCTCCGCATCGTTACCGCCGAACTTCCCCACACACGATCCGCCACCGTCTCGGTGTATGTCGGCGCCGGGAGCCGCTACGAACGGGACGAGGAGGCGGGGCTGAGCCACTTCCTCGAGCACATGCTCTTCAAGGGCGCTTCGCGCCGCCCCACCGCGCGCGAGATCTCCGAGGCGATCGAGTCGGTCGGCGGGATGCACAACGCGGCGACGGACCGCGAGCTGACGGTGTACTACGCGAAGGTGCCGCACACGGCGGCGCTGGAGACGATCGACATCCTCGCGGACATGGTGCGCGAGCCAGTGATGTCGGCGGTGGAGCTGGAGAAGGAACGGCACGTCATCCTGGAGGAACTCGCGAGCGTCGAGGACAACCCGGCGGAGATGGCGGGCATCCTCATCGATGAGACGCTGTGGCCGGGCCAGCCGCTCGGGCGCAACGTCGGCGGCACGGAGGCGAGCGTCGAAGGGCTGCCGCTGGCGGCCGTGAACCGCTACTTCCGGGCGCAGTACGTGCCTTCGAACATGGTGCTGGTGGTGGCGGGGAACGTGCGGCACGGCGAGGTGGTGGACGCGGCACACCGCTGGCTGGGCGATGTTCCCGCGCAAGCGCCGGGCGCCTGGTACCCGGTGATCGAACACAGCGGCGGGCGGCGGCTCGCGGTGCACAACAAAGCCACGGAGCAGGCGCACATCTGCATCGCCTTCCCGAGCGTGGCGCTCGACCACCCGGACCGGTACGCGGTGGACCTCATCTCGGCGATGCTGGGAGAGGGGATGTCGAGCCGGCTCTTCCTGGAGCTGCGGGAGGAGCGGGCGCTGGTGTACGACGTGCACACTTACCCGAGCGAGTTTCGCGACGCCGGTTCGTTCACCATCTACGCGGGATGTGACCCGGAGAACGCGCGCGTGACGGCGGAACTGGCGCTTTCGGAGACGCTGAAGCTGTTCGAACAGCTGCCCGACGCGGAGATCGCGAAGGCGAAATCGATGGCACGCGGGCGCATCCAGCTGCGGATGGAAGACACGCGGTCGGTGGCGGGCTGGATGGGCGGACAGGAGCTGCTGCTGGACGAGATGCTGACGGTGGACGAAGTGGTGGCGCGCATCGATGCGGTGACGCGCGACGACCTCGCGAGGGTGGGGGCGGAGCTGCTGCGGCCCGCGGCAGCGGCGATTGCGGCGGTGGGGCCGTTCGAGGATGACCAGGTGTTCGCAGGCCTGCTGTAGTTTGCGGACCAGCTCCAGGGAGGGCGTGCCATGGGCGAGACGGTCCGGCGTTCGTACTTCGGGGCGCCGAAGGATTCTCCCCAGCGCGGGGGGATGGTGGTCACCGTGTACCTGGTGCCCGTGTACCAGGGGCGTCTGGTGGTGTTCGATGTGACGGCGCCGGGCGCGAAGGGGCGCTGGCTTCCCTGGCAGGTGCTGGAGTTCGCGCAGGTGCCGTACGAGTCGGCGGCGCAGCTCACGGATGTCTGGCTGAACGGCGCGGTGTCGAGCCTCTCGCTGGTGGACGTGATGATGTTGCCGGCGGCGAGCGGGGGCTGTGAGCTGGCGATCGTCTTTCGCTGCGATGCGACGGGGTTGCCCCCCCGGACGCCCGAGCGCGACGCCTTCGCCTATCCCGACGGGCATCTCGACGCCATCGGGGGGTTCGACCCGGTGGACCTCGAACGATGGCTGCTCCAGACACCCGGCGGGGCCGACGCACGGCCGCCGGAGCCCCCGGGCGAGCCGCTGGTCTTCTAGGCGATGCCGCTCCAGAACCGCGTGACGCCATTTGGGGAACTGGTCGCGGTCCCGGCGCGCGGCACGCTCACGGGGAACCGGGGCATCATCCACGACGATTCGCGGCGCATCGTGCGGCAGTGGGCGAACCCACACTGGATCGCGTGCCTGCTGGAGTTCCGGGGCCGCCGGCGCGAGGTGATGTCGCCCGGGCGCTGGACAGAGCTGTTCTTTCTCGACGAAGCGACGGCGTTCGCGGCCGGGCACCGGCCCTGCTTCTTTTGCCGGCGGGCGGACGCGACGCGGTTCGCCGGCGCGTGGGCGGCGGGGCAGGGAGTGGGGGTGCCACCGCGGGTGGACGAGATGGACCATGTGCTGCACGCGGAGCGAATTGCGCGACCAGGACGCGGGAAGCGGCTTCACCCACTGCCACCGGAGCCCCTTCCTGCCGGGGCGATGGTGACCGACGGGAAGGGGACCGCGTGGGTGGCGTGCGAAGGCAGCCTGTGGCGTTGGAGCTTCGATGGCTACCGGGCGGAGCCACCCACACCGGGTACGCCACTGCTGCTCGTGACCCCGCCGTCGGTCGTCGCGGCGCTGGCAGCCGGGTACGCGGCGGGCATTCACGCATCGGCGCGCGGGTAGCGCGGGCTCACGCGCGGCCGGGGCGGTTTCGCCAGAGGAGCACGGCGGCTGTGGTGAGCCGAACGCTGCCGCGAGCGGGCGAAGGGGCAACCGCGAAGACGGTGGCGGCGGCGGGATGAGCGCGCGCAGCCCGGGATCGGGCTCGCGGCGGCGCTGGAGTTCGAGGAGGAGGCTCTCTTCGCCGCGTGCCATGGCCCAGCGGTGATTCGCGGCAAAGGCGGGCTTCAGGAGCCATGAGAGCCGGCGCAATAGCGGCTTACGGGCGCGGATGCGCCAATCGTACGTGACATCGACGTCGGGGCCGGCCTGGGCGAAGGTCCAGCGGCCGGCGCCGGCGAAATCGCCCCATGCCTCGATGGCGAGCACGTGCGGGCGGTCGACCTCGGTCACGCGAAACCGCCAGCGAAGGCGGTAGGGGAGCCAGCCCTTCGTGTGGAGGTCGACGACTTTGCCCACGCCGGTCTCGCCGCCGGGCTCGAGTTCGCGGACGTCCAGGTAGACGGAGGGCCACCAGCGGGGGAGGGAGAGCGCATCGCCGATCACGCCGGAGACTTCGTCACAGGTACCGGGCACGCGCCAGCGGGAGATGAAGTGGTAATCGTTACTGGCCATGCCGGGATGTACGAACGCGGGGGGCCGCCTGATTACGCGGTGGCGGGCTGGCGGCGAAGGCGGCGCAAGGCGTCGATGAAGGAGCCGTTCGGGAGTGAAGCGACGATGAGCCAGGAGAACGCGACGATGAGGCCGCCGAAGATCATGTCGAAGAAGTAGTGGTTGCCGGTGACGGTGATGGCCCACCACATGACGACGGACATCGCGACCGCGCCGGCACGCACGACGCGGCTGCGGCTGTTAATCCAGATGGCCGCCGAGGAGAGCGCGATCCAGCCGAAATGGAAGCTCGGGAGGGCGGCGTAATCGTTCACGAAGGGGCCCGGCTGAAAGTAGTGCACATTGCTGGCGGCGCCGTGGACGGTATCAATGAAGCCGAAGTCGTAGCCGTGCAACTCCATGAGGCGCGGCGGCGCGGCAGGCAACACCCAGTAGGTGATGAGCCCGGCGAGCGCCGAAACGAAGAGGACGTTGCGGATGAAACGGAAGCGGACCGGGTCCTTGATCGCGAGCCAGACGGCGATGGCGAGCATGACCGGGTAATGCCCCCAGGCGTAGATGAGGTTCGCCACGTGCATGACGAAGTCCCAGCCGATAAAGAGCTGCTGGAGGCGGACTTCCCAGAAGAGGTCGGCGCGCTGTTCGAAGCGTATGAGGGCGAGGCTGCGCGCGACGGACTGGTCGGCGGCCTCGGGGCGGATGCCGCGGAGGAGGAAATACACGACCATGATCGCGGCGGTGATGGCCACTTCGCGCGAGGCCAGCCGCCAGCGGCCGCGGCCCGGCGAGGGTGCTGTCGATGGCGGGAGCGAGGGACGCCGGGCGAGCATCTGCATCGAAGTTCGCGGGCGTTCCCGCTCAGGCCGGCGCGGATGCCGGATTGGGGGAACGGCCTATAAACGGTAGCAATTTCGTACGAACGCGGTCAATGAAAAAAAGTATCGCGAAGGCCCACACGTGAGTCACGCGTGAGGCGCACCACACACAGGCGCGTATCCACGGCGAAAGCGCTGCCATGCACCGCCGCCAACGGCGCCAGCGGATGGTTCGCCGCGTTAGACGTCGAGGTTCTTGACGTGGGCGGCGTTGGACTGGATGAAGCGGCGGCGGGGGGCGACATCGTCACCCATGAGTTCGTAGAAGATGGCATCGGCGGCGACGGCGTCCTCGACGTTGACCTGGAGGAGGGTGCGGTTGCCGGGGTTCATCGTCGTGTCCCAGAGCTGTTCGGCGTTCATTTCGCCGAGGCCCTTGAAGCGCTGGACGTTGAGGTTGCGCTTGCCCTTCGAGAACTGTTCGAGTTCGCCGTCGGAGTAAAAGTAATTCACGTTCTTGCCCTGCTGGGCGCGGTAGAGCGGCGGCTGGGCGATGTAGAGGTAGCCGCCGTCGATGAGGGCGGGCATGTTGCGGAAGAAGAAGGTGAGCAGCAGGGTGCGAATGTGGGCGCCATCGACATCGGCGTCGGTCATGATGATGACCTTGTGGTAGCGCAGGCGGCCGACGTCGAAAGTTTCGCGGATGCCGGTGCCGAGGGCGGAGATGACGAGGCGGATGGCCTCGTGCCCGAGCATCTTGTCGGGGCGGGCTTTTTCGACGTTCAGGATCTTGCCGAAGAGCGGGAGGATGGCCTGGAACTTGCGGTCGCGGCCCTGCTTGGCCGAACCACCGGCGCTATCGCCCTCGACGATGAAGATCTCGGACTCTTCGGGGTCGCGGCTGGAGCAGTCGGCGAGCTTGCCGGGGAGGGTGCCGCTTTCGAGGGCGCTCTTGCGCTGGACGAGGTCGCGGGCGCGGCGCGCGGCCTCGCGCGCGCGGGAGGCGAGGAGGCACTTTTCGATGATCCGGCGGCCGTCGGAAGGGTTCTCCTCAAGGTGCTGGGTAAGCGCTTCGGCGAGGGCGGATTGGACCTGCGCGGCGACTTCGGGGTTGCCGAGGCGCGTCTTGGTCTGGCCTTCGAACTGCGGCTCCGGGAGCTTCACGGAGACGACCGCGACGAGGCCTTCGCGGACGTCGTCGCCGCTGAGGTTCGGGTCCTGCTCCTTGAGGATCTTGTTCTTGCGGGCGTAGTCGTTGAGGACGCGGGTGAGCGCCGTGCGGAAGCCGGTGAGGTGGCTGCCGCCGTCGATCGTGTTGATCGAGTTCGCGAACGTGAAGACGGATTCGTTGAAGCCGTCGTTGTACTGGATGGCGACTTCGATCTGGTTGCCATCGACTTCGCGGTCGACGTAGATGGGCTCGTTCAGGGGTTCGCGGTCGCGATTGACGTGGCGAACGAAGGACTTGATGCCGCCTTCGAAGTAGTAGTTGACTTCGCGGCCGTCGCGCTCATCGATGAGCTGGAACCAGACCCCTTTGGTGAGGTAGGCGTACTGGCGGAGGCGCTCGGCTTCGATGCGGAAATCGAAATCGATGCTTTCGAAGATTTCGTCGTCGGGGAGGAAGGCGACGGTGGTGCCGTAGGGCCGGGGCGAGGGCAGCTTCGACGGGGTGAGGTCGCCCTGGGGGACGCCGCGGCGGTATTCCTGGCGGTAGACGCGGTTCGCGTGCGAGGCGCCCTGGGCATCGGGATTGGGGACGACTTCGACCCACATTTCGCTGGAGAGGGCGTTGACGACGGAGGCGCCGACGCCGTGGAGGCCGCCGGAGACTTTGTATCCGCCGCCGCCGAACTTGCCGCCGGCGTGGAGGACGGTCATGACGGTTTCGACGGCCGTCTTGCCCGTCTGGCGCTGGATATCAACGGGGATGCCGCGGCCGTTATCGGTGACCTGGCACCAGCCGTCCTTGCGGATGACGATGTCGATGCGGTCGCAGAAGCCGGCCATGGCCTCGTCGACGGCGTTGTCGACGAGTTCCTTGATGAGGTGGTGGAGGCCGGACTTATCGGTGGTGCCGATGTACATGCCGGGGCGGCGGCGAACGGCCTCAAGGCCTTCGAGCACCTGGATGTTTTCGGCGGTATAGCGCGAAGCGGGTTGCGTCGTCATAGGTTGTTCACAAGTCCTCGGCGGAAGGCGCCCGGGGCGGAGCATCGCTGGGAGGGTCGCACGTACGTCGGGTGATGCCGGAATCGTGCGCTCACCTGATCAGTTTAGCACAACCGTGCGATTCCGGCGAACGGGCGAACGGAGGCGGCGGCGCATAGACGGCGGGCGCGCGGACGGCGACGATGCCGTGAGCCAAACGGGGCGGCGAAGCTGGAGGGCATCATGCGGGAGGTCGCTGAACTCAACGGGGACGGGATCGCGCCGGAGCTGCGGGAAGCGGTTCGGCACCTGAACGAAGGGCTCGGGAGCCCCGTGTCCTTCCGGCCGATCGACTGGTCGCTGGAGCGCCGAGAAGCGGGCGACGAGGCGATCGACGAAGGGCTGGAGGCGTGCCGTGCACTCGGGGTGGCGATGAAGTACCCGACGGTGACGGAAACGGTGAGCCCCAACCAGGTGATGCGCGACCGGCTGGACCTCGCCGTCATTCACCGGCCCTGCCGGACGTACCCGGGCGTGAGCAAGAACTACACGGGCGACATCGATATCCATGTGGTGCGGGTGGCGACGGGGGGCACGTACGAGGATGCGGGCCACCGGATCGGCTATCACTCGGCGGTGAGCGTGCGAATCATGGAGCGGGCGCCGGTGGAGCACGCCGCGCATTTCGCCTTCCGGCTGGCGGAGCAGCACCGGCGCGACGTGGTCTCGACGAGCAAGTACACCATCCAGCGGGCGGCCGACGGTTTGTTCGAGGAGATCGTGGCGGAGGTAGCGCAGGAATATCGCAACACGCGGCACCGGCGGGAGCTATTCGATGCGCTGCTCGCGAAGGTGATCATGATGCCGGACCGCTTCGACGTGATCGTGACGCCGAACGAGTACGGGGATTTCCTCAGCGACATGATCTACGGGCTCATCGGGTCGATCGGGCTGGGCGCGAGTGCTTCGTACGCCTTCACGGCGAGCCACCAGCCGAGCGTGGGCATCTTCGACCCGGCGGGGGGCACGGCCCCGGATATCGCCGGCAAGGGCATCGCGAACCCGAGCGGCGCGATCGAGGCCTACGGGTTCCTGCTGGAGTTCTGCGGGCATCGCCAGCTGGGGCGCGGGGTGGTCGACGCGGTGCGCGATTGCATCGGCGCGGGCGAACGGACGGGAGACCTGGGCGGCAAGCTGAACACGCGCGAGTTCACCGAGGCGGTACTGCGGAGGGCGGCGCCGCGGGTGTGAGGCGATTGCGATGCGTGCGGGCGTGACGGTGGCGCGAGGAGAACCGCGGCCGGGTGACGATACGAGGCACGGGGCGCCGCTGGTATGCAACTCCGCGGCTGCCAGTCCGCCCCCGTTCTCTCTCCCGGTGCTTTGGCACCAAACCCACCGAAGGAGGTTCGCATGGATACGACTCGCATCCGCGAACACATGCCCATTGTCTGTTCGAACAACCAGCAGTTCGGGATGGTGGACCGCGTCGAGGGCGACAGCATCAAGCTGACGAAGGATTCCTCGGGCAAGCACCACTGGATCCCGTCGAGCTGGGTGACCTCGGTCGATGACAAGGTCCACGTCGATCGCCCGGGGCAGCAGGCGATGAAGGAGTGGATGTCGACGCCCCCCGAGGGCGCGATGCACTAGCGGCGGACAGCCAACCAGCTGCACCGCCACCGAAGGGGCGACAACCGTCGCCCCTTCAGCACGTCCGGAGAATGACGAGAAGGGCGCCCGTGCGGGGCGCCCTTCGGGCCGTGTGCTGAGGCTGGCTCAGTTGGAGAAGGTGGTATCCATCTTCGAGGACATGTCGAAGAATTCCTGGATGGTCTGGTTGAAGCGGTAGAAGGCGTCGCGCCGGTTGTAGTCCTTGCCCTTGGCGAACTCGGCATCGCTGCGGAGGTCGAGGGAGTTGAGGGTGTACTCGTGGGTGGCGCGGCCGTTGCGCTTGATGTCCTCGAGCATCGCCTTCCAGGCGTCGTAGTCCTGGCTGAGGGTGAAATCGAGGTCGTCGGCACGGGCGGCGTCGATGACTTTGGCGCCGGTCACCTCGAATGCTTCGAAATCGACTTCAAAATAGCGGTCGCCGACGGCGACGCCCATCTGCGTGTCGCAGGTGCCAAGGCGCTTGAAGCTATCGGACTTGTTGAGCAGCTCGCCAGCTTTGTTGAACCACTCGACGGACGGGAATTCGGGCATTCGGGAACCTCCATGTCTTCTGCGGCCGGAAGTCCGGACAGCGCGGAAGTCTACGGCACTGTCAGCGCCAAAACAAACACTCGTTCACGGTATCGCCTAAGAAAACGACCAAATAGTGCCTTCCTTGCCGTCCTTGATCTCGACACCAAGGGCGGCGAGCCCGTCGCGAACGCGGTCGGCCAGGGCCCACTGTTTGGCGGCGCGGAGCTCGGTACGGAGCTCGATGAGCAGGTCGATGAAGGGCGCGGCTTCTTTCGAGCCATCCTCGGAGAGCGCGAACGTAAGCCCGAGGACGCCCCCGAGGTGGCGCAGCGCGACCTGTGGCGCGGCGACTTCGAGGCCGGCATCGCGGGCGCGGTTGACCTCCCGGGAGAGGTCGAACAGCACGGCGAGGGCGCGGGAGGTGTTCAGGTCGTCGTCCATCGCCTCTTCGAAACGCTCGTAGAAGGCGGCGATGGTCTCCGTGGGGACGGTGCCCGTGGCGCCCGGCTTCGCGGCCACGAAGGCGGCATCGCGCAGGCGTTCGGCGCCGGCCTTCGCCGCGGAGAGGGCCTCTTCGGTATAGGTGACGGGGCTGCGGTACTGGCTTCCGAGGATGAACAGGCGGATGGCGTCGGGTCCGGCGGTATCGAGGACTTCGTCGAGGCCGACGATGTTGCCGAGCGACTTCGACATCTTCTCGGCGCCGAGCCGGAGGAGGGCGTTGTGCATCCAGATGCGGGCGAAGGGCGGCTTGCCGGTGAAGGCTTCGCTCTGGGCGATCTCGTTTTCGTGGTGGGGAAAGATGAGGTCGGCGCCGCCGCCGTGGATGTCGATCTGCTCGCCGAGATGTTCGAGGGCCATGGCCGAGCATTCGATGTGCCAGCCGGGACGTCCGGGCCCCCAGGGGCTTTCCCAGGCCGGCTCGCCGGGCTTCGTGCCCTTCCACAGGGCGAAATCCAGCGGGTCGTCCTTCAACTCGGTGGGGTCGATGCGTGCGCCGGAGAGGAGGTCATCGATGTTGCGGCCGGAGAGCTTGCCGTAGTCGGGCTTGCTGCGAACGCGGTAGTAGACGTCACCGCCGGAGGCGTAGGCGTGCCCGCCGGCGATGAGCCCTTCGCAGATGCGAATGATGGCTGGGATCTCCTCGGTGGCACGCGGGTAGTAGGTGGCGGGGAGAATGTTGAGGCGCGCGAGGCTGGCGAGGTACTGGTCGCTGAACTGGTCGGCAAGCGCCTTCACCGTGGTGCCGAGGGCCTGCGCGCGGTCGATGAGCTTGTCATCGATATCCGTGAAGTTGGTGACGTGGCGGACGGTGTAGCCGCGGAATTCGAGGTAGCGGCGCAGGACATCGAACACGACGGCGGGAACGGCGTGGCCGATGTGGCTCCCGGCGTAGGGGGTGATGCCGCAGACGTACAGCTTCACTTCGTAGGGCGGCTCGGGGAGGCTGATCGGTTCGTTCGAGAGGGTATCGAGGATGCGGATGCTCACGGTGTTGCCTGCCTTGGGGAAAACGGGACCGGTACGGGTCGAAGGGTTCGCGGGATCAGCGCCCGGAAGGGCGCCCGGTACAGGCGCGGGCAGGCGAGCGAGAGGCGCGAGCGAACGCCACGGCGTGTTCCATCGTCTTCCGAGAATAGCGGCGGGCGGGGGAATGCGGGAGGGGGCGCGGCGTGCGCCCCCTCGCTGCTACTGGACGCCGTCGGTGGCGAGGTGGGGAAGGTAGCGCTTCTCGGAGCCGGCCGGGCCCGGCGTGACCGAGGCCGTGGGCGAAGGGCTCGCGGTCGGCGACGCACTGGCCGTCGGCGATGGGCTGGAGGGCACGGTCGTCCCGGCGACCCCGTAGGCGCCGCCAAGGATGCCGCCGCGGATGGTGTATCCGCCGCTCGTGATGTTGCCCGCGTCGTGCTGGCCGATGGACGAACGGAGGGTGTACTGGCCGCCGCTGGAGGCGGTGCCGCCGCCGCCGCTGGCACGACTCGCGTTCAGGTCATCGCCGCCGATGGCGAATGCGCCCGTGGCGAGCAGGCCCCCGGCGATGGCCGCCAGTCCCGCGGTAGCCGCCGCCAGCCGCAATCGTTTGCGGTGGGAGGTTCGTGCGCGTTCGGATGTCACTGGTCGAACACCAGGATGTTGAACTTGGCGTTCGTGGGCATGGCGATGGAGTCCTGGTTGAAGATCCTCCAGCGGCCGTTGAAGTAGTAGATGCCCGTGGGGTGGTTGTTGTACACGCCCTCCCACAGGGGCGAGAAGATGACGATGGCGTTCGGGTTGTCGTTGAGCAGCGGGTGGTCGATGGTCGTCACGTGGCCGGTGATGGAGGCGGCGGTCGCGGTCCATTCGAAGGCGGGGCGCGTGCCGCCCGTGAGCTTGATCGCGCCGTTGCCAATCTGGAGGGCGGTCGAATCCGCGCCGTTGCCCGTGGCGCGAAGGCCGGTGCCGCTGGTGTTCATGGTCATGAAGCTGCCGCCCGCGCCGTTCGCGGAGGAGGCGACACCCTCGACGCCGACGGCGGTGCCGCTGGCCGAATCGATCATTGCGAAGAGACCCACGCCGTTCGTGGCGTTATCCATATTGACGACGATGCCGTTCGCGGCCGTGGCGTTCTGATTGATTGTGAGGCCGGTGGTGGTGGTACCGGTCATGCTGGAACCGAACGCGAGGTTACGGGAGTAAAGCGCGTAGGGCGTCGCCGTGATGGCCTGGCGGGGAGAGAGCGTCGTGTAGGAGCCGGAGCTCGCGCCGGCGCGGACCTGGACTTCGATCCAGCGGTTGTCTCCCTGGAACACGGCGCCGAAATCGAGGGGGGCGGTGAAGATGCCGCCGGAGACCGCGAGGTCGTTCACCGTGACGGCCGGCCCGACCTGGGACCCGCCGACACCGTCGTCGTACATGATGAAGCGGAAGTCGTAGGCGCCGTTGGCGGGGGAACCGCCATCATCGAGCGCACCCTGGAACGTGAAGGTGTTGCCCAGGGCGCTAAGCGCGAACGAAGTGGGCTCCTCCGCGTCGTTCGAGCGGCTCACGCCGAAGGCGGTCGCGGCGGAGGCGACGAGGGCGGCGGTTACGACGGTGCCGGCGATTGCGATGAGAGCGCGTGAACGCATGCGGGTGCTTCCTGCCCGGTGATGTGGAAGTGCGGGCGAGGAAAGTATAGGTACTGGTGAATGGCTTTCGTGCATCCCCTTCGGGAGACAATTCGAAAGAGGTGATCTACTTCACGCTTTCGGGCGCCAACCGCAACCGCCTGCTTTCGCGGGCGGCCGGGCTTGTTATGCCGGCCGTAGTTCCCGGTCCGTAGTCTCGTTTCAGGACGAGGCACACATGGATATTGCCCGGCGGGATTTGATGGCGAATGCGAAAGCGCTCCTCGCGGAGCTGCGTGATGACGATGTCACCGGGCTCGCGGCGGAGTTGGCGTACCGCTTCTTCCTCGCGCTGGTGCCGTTCCTGGTGTTCCTGGCGGCGCTCGGCGGGCTGGTGGCCCGGGCGGCGGGCATCGAGAATCCGGCGCAGGAGTTCCTGAACACCTTCGGCGATGCGCTCCCCGCGGATGCCGCGAGCGTCGTTCGGACCCAGGTGACGGACGTCGTCGATGGGAGCAACGGGGGCCTGCTTTCGGTGAGCATTCTCGGGGCGCTGTGGGCGGCTTCGAGCGGGGTGGGTTCGCTCATGAAGGCGATCAACCGTGCGTATGGCATGCCGGAGTCGCGGCCGTTCTGGAAGAAGACGGCCATCAGCCTGGCGCTGACGGCGGTCGGCGGGATCGCGATCCTGGTGGCGATTCTCGCGACGGTGGTGGGGCAGGTGGGATTGGAGCGGGTCGCGACGGCGCTGGGCCTCGGCGGGCCGGCGCGGGTGGCGCTCGACATCGCGCGGTGGCCCCTGGCGCTGCTGGTGATGATGGCGGCGATCACCGTCGTGTACTGGGCGGCGCCGAACACGCGGTTGCCCTTTAAGTGGGTGACGCCCGGGGCCGCGGCGTTCGCCGTGATGTGGGTCGTCGTGACGGGCGGGTTCGCGCTTTACGTGGGCACCTTCGGAAGCTACAGCACGACCTACGGTGCGCTCGGCGGCGTGGTGGTGCTGATGCTGTGGTTCTACCTCACGAGCCTGGTGATGCTCGTGGGCGCGGAATGGAACGCGATGCTCGACGAGCGGTGTATCGCCGAGACGCTGGCGGATCGGCGGCGCGAGGCCGCGCGGGAGCGGGAGGAACGCGGCCGGCCTCGCGCGGCGGCGCCGGCGACGGGAGTCGCGATGAAGGCGGCCCCGGAATTCGCGGGGGAAGCCCATCGTGAGCGGCGTGGACACGACGGCCGGCAGACGGCCACGGCGTCCACTTCATCAGCCTTCCTGGCCCTGGCGGGGGCGATTGTCGCCGCCGTGGCGTGGAGGAAGTTCGCACGCTAGCCCGGCAGACGGGCCCGCAGGAGGTATTCGGATGGAACGCGAGGAATTCGGAACAGGCGGTGGCCAGGCCTACATGGGCGATGGCGGCGCAACGGCGACGGCCGGCAATTCGATGATGGACCAGGCCGGCGACATCGCCAGCAAGGCCCAGGAAACCGCCACGGAGAAGGCGGAGGAGCTGAAGGACAAGGCCGGCGAGGTCCGTTCGCAGGCGGGCGAAAAGATGCTGGCCGGAGCGGACGCGGGCAAGGAGCGAGCGGCGAGCGGACTTTCGATGGCCGCGGACCGGATGCGTGAGCGCGCCGAGAGCCACGACGGCATGCAGGCGGACGTCGCCGCCAGGGCAGCCGATGCGATGGACCGGACGGCGGGCTACCTGAAAGAGCACGACTCGCAGGAGCTCTGGGCGGACATGGAGCAGTTCGTGAAGGACCATCCCATGCAGGCCGCCGCGGGCGCGCTGTTTGCCGGCTACGTGCTCGGCAAGCTGATGCGTTAGCCGTGGCCGCCGACCCGGAAAGCAGCCTGGGCGATGCGGTGCGTCGCGGGCGTGACGAACTGCGCGATGCCGGTGAGGAGTTCGCCGGCATCGTGGCGGACATCCGTGAGATCGCGCGGGGCGAAGTCGAGCTGGCGAAGGCCGAAATGGGTGAGCAGGCGTCGCTGCTGGCCCGGACGGCGGCCTGGGGCGGCGTCGCGGCCGTCCTCGGGATGCTGGCGCTGACGTGGGTCTTCGTGACGATGACGTTGGTGCTGGCGGAGTTCGTGCCCGCGTGGGCGGCCGGCGCGATCACGCTCGGCGTGCTGGCTGTGTTCACGCTCGGGGCGGCGTTGGCGGCGCGTTCGCGGCTCAAGCGGCTCACCGTCGTGCCGAAACGGACGGTGCACTCGGTGCGGGAGGACGTGCAATGGGCAAAGGATCAGCTGAAATCGCGGCGGACAACGAGCGCCGGCGCAACGCATTAAGTGCCCGGGTGGCGCGCCTGGAACGCCGCCTGCACCACGACTATGCCGACTTCACGGGCGAGGTGACGGGCCGCGTCCGGCGGCTGACGTCGGGGGTCGCGGAGCGGACCGGCGATGTGCGCGAACGAGCGGTGGCCGTCGCGACCTCGGAAATGGGAAGCGACACGGCGATCGCGGGGCATCCGCGGGTGCTTGTGGCGGGCGCCGCGGCGGCCGGTTTCGCGGCGGCGACGGTACGGCATCGCGGAGACGACGCCCACGAGGAGGCGGAGGAGCACCACGACGGTCCGGGCTTCGCGCGGCGACTGGTGACGAAGGGCGCGACAAAGGGTGCCGTGGGGCTCGCCGGTTTCGTCCAGGCCGAAGTGATCGCCGCCGCGAAGGACTTCATCGCCGGGGCGTGGGCAGGACATGGCGCCGAACGGAAGGCGCCGGAGCCGATGAACCGCGTCCGCCGCGACATGCTCGAAGGCCTGGAGCCGGAGACGTGGCGGCCGCCGCCAGCCGAAATCCCGGGCTAACCCAGACAGCCACCATTCGGAGGAGGCGCTCGTTACCGGCCCCTCCTTCGGCTGTCACACGTACTGCAGCAGTTGCAGGCCGAACCCGAGCTCGGTCGCGGGAATGGTGGCGACGTGCGTGCCGGGCAGCGGGCCGGGCCCCGGGTCGCCGGGGGAGAAGCCACGCGCGCGGGCATGGGCGACGGCGGCCTGGATGTCGGCGACTTCGAAAGCGGCCATGGCGGCGAGCCCGGGCGGGCGCTGGAGAATGCGGCTTTCGGGACCGTCGGGGCCGAGGAATTCGAGGATGGCGTCGCCGACCTTCATCTGCTGGATGACCATGCCCGTGCCGCGCACCTGCCCGTGCACGGGCACGCCGAGCACGCTGTCCCACACGCGGGTGGCGCCTTCGAGGTCGTGGACGACGGCGGCGAGGTGGTCCATGCGGCGCATTCCAAGGGGATTGACGAAGAGGCCGGCGTCGCGGTGGCGGGCGCGGCGCACATCGAGCCGCTCCGCGTAGGCAATGACACCGAAGGGGCAGCCCGCGGGCGAAGGGTCGTTCGGGCGGAGGACCGTCGCGATCACGGAGCCGTCGGCGCGCGTGACGGTGGTCTCTTCGAAGCCGCCGGGGAGGGATGCGAGGTCGCGCCGCGCGGAGGCGAGATCTTCGGTGCTGAGCATGATGGAGTGGGCGCCGCCGCCCCGTTCGAGGGTTCGCTTCAGGGCCTGCGCGCGGGTGCTGGTCGAGGCTGCCTCCGGGTCGGCGATGCCAAGGAGTTCGACGTAGAACTCGGTCGTTTCGTTGCCCGCGAAGAAGACGGTGTTGCGGGTGGCGCCGTCGCCGTGGGTCATGACGGGCGTGAGCGTGAGGCCGAGGCGCTCGAGCGGCTCGCGGGCCTTCGCGACGTCCTCGACGGCGATGACGATGTGGTCGATGGTCTGCAGCTGCATGCGATCCCCCGTTTCCGCGCGAAAGCCTACCGCGCGATGGGCAACGGCGCATGGGCGCGCACGGGTTCGAACCCCGGGAGGTCGACGAGGTAGCCGCAATCGCAGGGGTGCTGGTCGAGGTTGTAGTGGAACTTGTAGACCTCGATGGGTCCGCTGGCGGGTTCGAGGTTGTGCTCGGCGAGCGCGGCGCGGACGGTTTCGAAGGCGGCGGGGATTTCGTCGGTCTGGTCGGCGTAGGCGTAGACGAAGGCGCCGCCGGGGAAGAGGAGGGTGCGTGCCGGGGGCGCGGGCGCGTAATCGGCGCGAATGGGGACGGCTGCGCGCAGCAGGAGGGCGCCGTCGTCGCGGTCCATGGTGAAGCCGAGGGCGGCGATATCGATGCGGCCGAGGGCGGGCCGGGACTCGACGCGCCAGGCGTTAAAGGCGTCCCAAAGCTCATCGATGGCGGCGGCGTGGTCGCCCGCGCCGGTGCATTCGCGTTCGAAGCAGGCGAGGCGCATCTCCGGGAGCGCCGCGGTCCAGACCTTGCGTTCGATGGTCATGGGGAGGGAAAAGAGAGACGAGGAAGGCGGAAAGGCGGGTGGACGGACATGGCGGGGCTCCGGGCGAGGGGTGACGCTCGCCGGGGATTGGTGCTGTATTCATTGTGCATCCTCCGAAGGGGAGGCGTCCGGGCCGGGCATCCGCGCGGGTGGACGCCTGGGTATGCGCAACGGCGCCCGCGGCGGCCGACCGAAACGGGGGTCTGGCGTAGACTGGCCCCATGGCACGACCGACCCAACCCGCCGGCCGCGGTTCCAAGCCCGAAGACCCGGTGGTCGCGTTCCTCACGGGGCTCATCGCGGCGTACCCGGCGCACCATGACGACGACCTGGCCGGGCTCGCACCGAAGGTGGAAGCGCTGCTGAAGGCCCATCCGGTGACGGACCGGGACTTGAGCAAGCTGCCTTCGGAGCAGGCCGACGAGCTGATGGACGAGGCGTACGAGGCGGAGGGCCTGCGCGGCGTGCCGCTGGCGGTGGACGCACTGCGGCTGACGCCGTGGGCCTATGAGCCGTGGGCCTACCTGGCCACGTCGTTCGGGCATGAGCCGTCGTTGGCGGCGATGCTGGCGAGCCTTGGGGTGTACGCGGCGGAGCGCTCGCTGAAGCCGGGCATGATGGAGCAGTATCGCGGGCGGTTCTGGGAGACGGCGGAAACGCGGCAGGTGCTGGAGTCGCTGATGCTCGCGGCGTCGATGCTCATCGACTCGGGGCGAATCGTGGAGGCCTACCACCGGCTCGACGACATGATGGTGCTCGACGAACAGGACCACCTCGGGGCGCGGCACTGGCTGCTGCCGCTGACGATCGAAGTGCACGACATCGACTACGCCGAGCACCTGGTCGAAACCTGGGACGACGACGACACGGACGAGGCCTGGCCCTATCTGCGGGCGATGACGGAGTACGCGCGTTGGGGCAATTCGCCGCAGGGCCGGGAGCTGGCCCAGGAGGCGTACCGGAAGTACCCGCTGGTAGCGAAGTACCTGCTCAATCCCGGGATGGAGCCGAAGCACACGCCGGATGAGCGCACGCCCGAGGAGAAGGCGTGGGAGGCGGCGGACCTGATTCGCGACTGCTTCCGGCGCTACGGTGGCGCGACCAACTGGCTCTCGGAGGCGACGGGCGAACGGGCGACGTTTTCGCCGTTGCGGGCGGCGAAGGCGGCAACGAAACCGCGACGGCGCCGGCGGCACTGAACCCGGACGGGAAGGGCGTGCATGGTAAGGTAAAGCCACGCCGGGCGATCGCGCTGGCGGGGAGGGAGCCGCATGACATCGCCTGACGACCCGAACGACATCGATAGGAACAACCCGGTCTTCCGGTTCCTGGAGGGCGTGAGCGAGGTGCTCATGCGGTCCGAGGAGATGGAGCCGACGCAGCTAAAGCGCGACCTCGCGGAGGTCATCGCGCGGCACCCGGAGCCGCCGCGGGTGCTGGGGCTGACCGCGCGCGAGCAGGCGCAGCAGATGATGGACGAGGCGTGGGGGCTCCCCGGCGAAGGCACGGCGCTGGCGCTGGACGCCCTGCGGCTCGACGACAATTGCGCCGATGCATGGGTGTACCTGGGCTACGACGCGGGTGAGGAGCTGGAGCTCGCGCTCGTGTTCTTCACACTCGGGCTGATGTCCGGGTTCGAATCGCTCGGGCAGGAGATGTTCGAGCAGGAAGCGGGAAACTTCTGGCTGATCGACGAGACGCGGCCGTTCATGCGCGCGCTCGAAGCGGTGGCGCGCACGAACTGGGACCTCGGGGCGGCGGACGCGGCGGCAAGCTACTTCGCGGAGATGATCCGGCTGAACCCGATGGACAACCAGGGCGCGCGCCACGGACTGCTCTGGCTCTCGCTCGAACGGGGCGACACGGAGACGGCCGAGCAGGTCTTCCTCGCCTACCCGGAAGATGAGTCGACGGCGTTCACCTTTGGGAAGGCGCTGTTGGCGTTCATGCAGGAGGGCGACACGCCGGCCGCCCGCGTGGCGCGCGGCGATGCCGTGGCCTCGAACAGCCACCTGCCGTCCCTCCTTGCCCACGCACGGACGCCGGAGCCGGACCTGGAGTTGGAGCCGATGTTCGAAGTCGGACCCGAGAGCGAAGCCGTCGCGATGGCGCCGATGATGATGGACGCTTTCGACCGCGTCCCGGGCGCCGGGGACTGGATCGCGCAGGGCGGCAGCGAGCCCATCGCGGCGCCCCCGCCGCCACCGGCTCCTTCGAAGGAGAAGCGCTCGGGGCCGCGCGCGATCTAATTCGCCGGTGCGGGACGGGCGGCGCAACGCCTGGTGGAGGTTCGCCTGATGTCTGACTCTGAGTATGCACCCGAGGTCGTCGCGCGCATCCAGGCGGTGTTGGACCACTCGGCGGCAACGGCGACGCCGGAGGTGGGGCGGTTGTTCGCGCGCGAGGACTGGCGGTGCGATGCCGCCGCGTTCCTCGCGATGTGGCAGGCGCAGCGGTGGTGCACGGTGTCTTCGGTGGGTCCGAAGGGGCAGCCGCACATCGCGGTGGTGCACGCCGGCTTCGGGGCCGATGGCCGGCTGACGATGCGCATGTTCACCGGTTCGGTGCGGGCGAAGGATATCGCCGCGAACCCGCGAGTGGCGCTTTCGAAGAACCTGGATGGCGCGGTGGCGATGGTCTATGGGCGCGCTCGCGCGGTGCCCGGAACGGAAGCCGAGCGGCAGGGCGCGCGCACGGTCGAGGTGGAAATCGACGTGACGCGGATTTACGCGATGAAGCCGCGGATGGGGTAGTCCCGGGGGTGCTCGCGGCGGGGGTCAGTCCTTGCGGCGGTCGAGCACTTCGGACACCTCGGTGTCTTTCACTTCGTACACACGGGTGGCGACGTCATCGACGATGCCGGGATCGTGGCTGGCACAGAGGATGGTGCCGTCGTAACTCCGCAACGCCTCGATGAGCTTGCGGCGGGTGGTGCGGTCGAGGTGGTTCGTGGGTTCGTCGAGGAGCAGCACGTTCGTGGGCTGAATGAGGAACTTCGCGAGGGCGACGCGGCTGCGTTCGCCGCCGGAGAGCACCTTCACGGGCTTGAAAACATCGTCGCCCTTGAAAAGGAACTGGCCGAGGACGGTGCGCAGGCGCTCATCGGTCTGGCCCATGGCGACGGAACGAACCTCATCGAGGACGGTACGTTCCGGGTCGAGGGCTTCGTCCTGGTGCTGGTCGTAGTAGCCGGGGCGGGCGCGCTCGGCCCAATCGACGACGCCCTCGGAGGGGGCGAAGTGCCCGGCCGCGATCTTCAGGAGGGTGCTCTTGCCGCTGCCGTTGGGCCCCACGAGCACGACCTTCTGGCCGCGTTCGATGTGGAGGCTGACATCGAGCAGGACGAGGTGGTCGCCATAGGCGTGCGCGACGTGCTTGAGCATGAGGACGTCGCGTTCGGTGCGGCCCGAGGCGTTGAGTTGGAAGTGGACCTCGGATTCCTTGCGGGTGCGGTCGATTCGTTCGACTTTCGCAAGCTGCTTTTCGCGGCTCTGGACGGCGGAGGTCTTGGTGGCCTTGGCGCGAAAGCGCTCGATGAAGCGCTCCTGGCGGTCGAGTTCGCGCTCCTGCCGGGCGGCGGCGCGGTCCTGGGCCTGGAGCTTCTCGGCCTTGAGGCGCTGGTAATTGGCGTAGTTACCGGGGTAACTCTCGATGGTCTTTTCGCGCAGGTCGAGGATGCGGGTGGCGACGCGGTCGAGGAATTCGCCGTCGTGGGTGACGATGAGCACGGTGCCTGGATAGTCGATGAGTTCGTTCGCAAGCCAGTCGCGGGTGCGGACGTCGAGGTGGTTCGTCGGCTCGTCGAGCAGGAGGTTCTCGGGGCGGCGCACGAGGACCTTCGCGAGGGCGATGCGCATCTGCCAGCCGCCGGAGAAGGCGCCGCAGCGCTTCGCAACATCGGCGGCGACATCGAAGCCCAGGCCATCGAGGACGCGGCCGATGCGGGCTTCGATCCGGTATCCATCGAGGCGTTCGAACTCCTCGAAGAGGCGGGCCTGCCGTTCGATGTGGGTATCGAGGTCGCCATCGCCGCATTCGATCGCGGTGGCGATCGCAGCGAGGTCGCGTTCGACGGCGTGGGCCTCGGGGAAGGCGAGCCAGAGCTCCTCGATAAGGGTGTTGCCGTCCTGGAGTCCGGCCTCCTGGCGCAGGTAGCCGAGCGCGCCGCCGCGGTGGCCGGCGGCGCCGGTATCGGGCGCGTGGTCACCGGCGAGGAGGCGGAGGATGGTGGATTTGCCGCCGCCGTTGGGGCCGACGAGGCCCACGCGTTCGCCATCGCCAATGATGAAATTCACGTTGGCGAGCACGTCCTTGGGGCCGAACGACTTCGAGACCGATTCCGCGTAGAGCATGTGCGATTGGGAGCCCGGGTGGCGCGTGATGCGCGGCGGGCCTGTTTCGATGGTAGGGGGCGGGAGAGAAAGGAGAAAAGAGGAAGGAGAAATGGGGGCTCGAGGTTCGAGGTTCGAGGTTCGAGGTTCGAGGTTCGAGGTGGGGCAACACCGCGGGGAGCGTGGGTGCTAGTCCGTTTGGGCGAAGGGGCAGCGGGCGGCGAGCGTGCATTGAGAGCAACGAGGTGCGCGTTTGCGGCAGAGGTGCTTGCCGTGCATGACGATGAGGGCGTGGTAGCGGGCCCAGGTATCGCGGTCCTCGGGGAGGTGCGCGGTGAAGAAGGTCTGCCAGGTGGCGTAGTCGCGCGAGGTTACGGGGCCCACATCGAGGCGTGAGAAGAGGCGCATGGTGTAGGCGTCGATGACGAAGGCGGGCTCGCGCGCGGCGTACACGATGATGGCGTCGGCGGTCTCGGGACCGATGCCCCACGTCGCGAGGAGTTCGGCCCGGAGCAGTGGCGCGGGCAGTGCGAGGAGCGCGGCGAGGCCGCCGTGGCGGGCCGCGAGGGCGAGCATGGCGCGCAGCTTCTTCGCCTTCTGCCGGTACTGGCCGCTCGGGCGAACGAGTTCTTCGAGCGCGGCTCCGGGGAGCGCATCCATCGCTTCCGGGGTGAGCGCGTTCGCGGCTCGCAAGCGGTCGAGGGCCCGTTCGACGTTCGCCCACGCGGTGTTCTGGACGAGGATCGCGCCCACGATGACTTCGAAGGGGTCGGCGTCGGGCCACCAGTGCCAGCCGCGCCAGGCGTGCAGAGCATCGAGTTCGCCATAGAGCGCCATGAGGTCGCGGGTGGTGGCGGCGCCGGCGTCCATCAGGCCTCGGAGTGCACGATGAGCGGCTCATCGGCGGGTGCGGGCAGGCGGCGGCCGCGCTCGGCGGCGACGGTGCGGACGGTGACAGCGGCGATGATCACGGCGCCACCGGCGACCGCCCACCACCCGGGCGTTTCGCCGAGGAAGGCGAACACCCAGACGGGGTTGAGAACGGGTTCGAGCATGCCGATGAGCGAGGCTTCGAGGGCGGCGATACGGTGGATGCCAAATCCGAAGAAGGCATACGCAAGCCCGATCTGGAAGACGCCGAGGACGACGAGACCCGCGATATCGCCGGGGCCGGGCGTGAACGGCGCGGTGACACCCCGCCCGAGGTTGACGGCGGCGAGTGCGGCCACGAGGAGGCCATTGCCAAGGATCATCGAACGCGGCCGCGTGGCGGGGGTGCAGCCCGGCGCCCGCAGGAGCGTGAGGAAGGCGGCGAACGCGGCGCCGCTCGTAAGCGCGCAGAGATTGCCGCCCAGGTCATCGGTTTCGAGCTTGCCGACAAAGAACAGGCCCATGCCCCCGAATGCGATCGCCACGCAGAGGAGGTCGAGCCGCGAGGGACGTTCGGCCAGGAACACGGGCGACAGCACGAGGACGTACAGAGGTGCGGTGTACTGGAGGAAGATGGCGTTCGCGGCAGTGGTGAGCTTGGTGGCGCTGACGAAGAAGACGAGCATCAGCGCGTAACTGACGGCGAGGGCCCATTCGAGGCGTGAAGCGCGCAGGGGGTTGGGTGGCCGCGTGCGCGTGAAGCAAGCGAGCGCGGCGCCGGCGAGCAGCGACCGCCACATCGTCACGCCCAGGGCATCGAGGGAGACCGCCTTGATGAAGAGGCCGCCGGAGCTCCAGAGGAGGGCAGCGGCCAGCACCGCGATGATGCCCTGGCGCTCCGGGGAGAGCGCGGCGAAGGAACGGCGGACGCTGACCACCGGCCAAGCCTACAGGCCTCGGCGTGGGCGGCACATCAGGCGGAAGCGGGCTCGCGGCGGCCGGTGTCCTCGACGATGCGGCCGTCGCGCATGCGGAGGATGCGGTCCGCGTAGGCGGCGACCGCGGCGTCGTGGGTCACGAGGATGACGGTGATGCCCTGTTCGCGGGCGAGCCGGGTGAGGAGTTCCATGACCTCGTGGCTGGTGGCGGGATCGAGGGCGCCGGTGGGCTCATCGGCGAAGAGCACGCTGGGAGCGGCCACGAGCGCGCGGGCAATGGCGACGCGCTGCTGCTCACCGCCGGAGAGTTCCGCCGGAGTGCAATCCATACGGTCTCCGAGACCGAGGTCGCGAAGGACGGCGACGGCGCGAGCGCGGCGATGGGCAGGGATGTGATGGACAAGCGGCAGTTCGACCTGCTCCGGCGCGGAGAGGCGTGGGAGCAGGCGGAAGTGCTCGAAGACGAAGCCGAAGAGTTCGCCCCGGAGACGGGTGCGGATGTCATCGGAGGCGCGGCCGAGATCGTGGCCCTCGAAGCGGTAGGTCCCGGAGGTGGGCCGATCGAGGCAGGCGATGATGTTCATGAGCGTGCTCGTGCCCGAACCGGACGGCCCCATGATGGCGGCGAACTCGCCGCGCGCGATCTCCAGTGAGACGTCGTCGAGGGCGCGAACGGGGATGCCAGTCTCGTCATGGGTGCGGGAGACATGATCGAGCCGGATGAGCGGGAAATGCGCGGCACGCTGGGCCGGAACATCGTCCCGCGCGCCATGGGGACCGTGCAGCAGGGCCGTTTTCGGACTCTCCACAGGAAGAAGCTACCGCCGTCGCGCGGGCGCCGGTGCGTCCATGCGAACCGCGATCGGTGGGCCGGGAGGACCGGCGTTGGCGGTAGAGATCACGGTTTCGCAACAGGCGCGGGGGAGGCCTCGTTTGGGGGCATTGGACTACGCTCGCAGATTCGAAAACGCCCGCCGAAGGGTATGCGCAAGGGCCATTAGAGGGAGATTTGCATCCGGATTTTCGGGGGCAATTCCGGCCTTCCTTACGTTACATGGGCATAACAGGTGGTAGTCTGGAGGTGCCGAATCCGGTCATCGGGCCGGAGCGGGGGAACCGTCTGGCGGGGCAGTGAGGCAGCACCGAACGGCCCGGCCAATGGGGTGTAGCCAGCGAACGCTGGCCGGCGATCTCGACGCCGAACCCGTCAGCTAACCTCGCAGGCGCATCGAGAGCTTCGGAGTGTCCCCCTCCAGTAGCTCAAGGCAGGGTATGTCCCGGTGCGGAAGGCCCGCGGCCGTCCGACGATCGGGGTGAGGGAGTGTGCGTGTTGGTGGCATCGGAGGGAAGCCGTTCGTGAGCGAACGATCGCTGTATTACGCATCGAAGCTCCTTGCGCAGACTGGCCAGAATCTCCTGTGGGCGGCGCTGTTCGTGGCGGCGGGCACGGGTGAGAACGCCTCGCTGGGCATCAGCAGCCTGTTCGTGGCACAGCTTGTCCCGTCGCTCCTCCTGGGGATGCCGGGCGGGGCGATCGCCGACCAGCTCGGGCCTGCCCGCGGCATGGTGGTGGGCGCGGCGCTGCGCTTCGCGGCGCTGGCGGTGGGCATCCTCTTGATCGATGGCTCGACAAGCGCCTGGATGATCGCCGGGTTGTACAGCGCGGTCTCGCAAGTATTCACACCCGCCGAGATGGCGATGGTGCGTTCGCTGCGGCACGAGACTTCGAGCCGGGCGCACTCGGTGGTGGTGGCGCTGCAGTACGGCGGGCAGGGGCTCGGCGTGGTGGTGCTGGCGCCGGCGCTGTACCTCGCGGGCGGCCCGACGCTGATGCTCGCGGCGTGCGCGCTGCTGTTCGCGGCACAGGTGCCGGTCGCGGCGCTCCTTGGCTGGCGGCTGCGGGGCACGGCGGCGACGCACATGGAATCGACGCGCGAGGCGTTCGCCTTCGGGGATGTCTGCCGGTTCTTCCTGCGCGAGGACGTCGCGCGGTACGCGGTCGTGACGTTGGCGCTGAAGACGGTGGTTTCGCGCGGGATCATCGTGGCCCTCCCGCTCTACCTGCGGCACGACCTGGGCCTCCCGAACAGCGCGCTGGCCTACCTGGTGGCGCCGGGCGTGATCGGCATCGTGCTGGGGCTGGCCTGGACGAACCGCGGCGTGAACCTCGAGCGATCGCGCATGGTGATGCGTTATTCGGTGGCGGGCCTGGTGGTGGCGGTGTTCGCGCTGGCGATGTTCGATTACGGGCTCGCGGCGGTGGTGAACCTGACGACGCTGCAGCCGATTTCGCAGTTGCGGATCCACATGAACGCGACATTCGTGGTGGCGCTGCCGGCAGCGTTCCTGCTGGGGCTGGGCCTGAGCACGACGCTCGTGAGCGCGCGCGTGGCGCTGACGGAGAGCGCGCCGGTGGGGCAGCAGTCACGCGTGTTCGCGACGCAGGAGACGCTGACGGAGGGCCTGCTGGTGCTCCCGATGCTGCTCACGGGCATCGGTGCGGAGATCGCGGGCGCACGCATGACGCTGGCGGCGATCGGGATGGTTTCGCTCGCGGCGTTCGTGATTATCGAGCTGCCGCGGCTGCGCGAAGCACGGCTCCCGGTGCTACGAAAGGCGCTCCCGGCGCGGGCCTGACCGCGGCCGGCAAGAGGATTCGAATGGCAGCCCCGGCCCCACATGGCCGGGGCTGCTAGGCTTTCGGGGATATCGCTTCCCGGAGTCGCCGCATGCTGCTTCAGAACGCTCCCGCCTCGGCGCTGGTCATCGTCGCGCACCCGGACGATGCCGAGTTCATGTGCGCGGGCACCATCGCGCGGTGGGCGGCGGCGGGCTCGCAGGTGACGTACTGCGTGGTCACGAAGGGCGACAAGGGGAGCGACGACCCGGCGATGACGCCCGGGCAGCTGACGGTCATCCGTGAGGCCGAACAGCGGGCGGCGGGCGCGATCCTCGGCGTGCGCGACTTCGTCTTCATGGGCTACCCGGACGGGTACCTGCAGCACACGCTGGAGCTGCGAAAGGACCTCACGCGCGTCATCCGCCAATACCGGCCGGAGGCCGTGATCACGTTCGACCCGACGGCGCGGTTCGTGGGCGACTTCTACTTGAACCACCCGGACCACCGCACCACCGGCGACGCCGCCCTCGATGCGATCTTCCCGAGCGCGCGCGACCGGCTGACCTTCCCGGAGCTGCTGATCGATGGGTACGAGCCGCACAAGGTGAAACAGATTCTCCTGGGATTCAGCGATCGCATGAACATCCGCATCGATATCGGGGAGACGCTGGAACTGAAGAAGCGCGCGCTGCTGGCGCACCCGAGCCAGATTGCGGCCGGGGACGTGACGTTCATCGAACAGTGGAGCCGGGAGGCGGCGGCGGGCGAGGGGTGCGAGTTCGCGGAGGCGTTCTTCCGCATCCGGATGGACGACTTCCCGGTCGAGGGGTAGCGCGGAGGGTGGGACGGCGGCGTATCGTGCGCGGCATGGCCGCCGACCCTCGCCCTCGCTTCGCCGCTCCAGACCTGCGCCGCTTCACGGCCGATGTGCTCACCACCTATGGCGTGCCGCCGGAGGATGCGGCGCTGGGGGCGGAGGTGCTCATCGACGCCGACCTCGCGGGGATCGAGTCGCACGGGATCGCGCACCTGCCGTGGCACCCGGGGTACGCGCCGGGCTTCGACCGCGGGATTGTGAACCCGGCGCCGGCGATCGCCATCGTGCGGGACAGCCCGGTGGCCGCGACGTGGGATGCCGATGGCGGCATGGGCATCATCGCCGGGCGCAAGGCGATGGATGCGGCCATCGCGAAGGCGCGCGCGACGGGCATCGGGATGGTGGCGGTGCGCAACGGCCGGCACTTCGGGGCGGCGGGATATTACGCGCACCTGGCGGCGAAGCAGGACATGGTGGGCATGGCCATGTGCAACGTGCCGCCCATCGCGAACGCAGCGGGCGGGCTCGAGCGTGTCTTCGGCACGAACCCGATCGCGATGGCGGCGCCGGTGGAGGGCAGCCACGCCTTCCTGCTCGACATGGCGACGACGGCGGTGGCGGCGGGGAAGCTGGAAATCGCAACGCGGCAGGGGAAGCCGATTCCGCCGGGCTGGGCCGTCGATGCCACCGGCATGAGCACACCGGACCCGACCATCCTCCGGCAGGGCGGTGCGCTACTGCCGCTCGGGTCGCGGCTCGACACGAGTTCGTACAAGGGGTACGGGCTGGGGCTGATGGTCGACATCCTCACGGGGGTGCTCTCGGGCACGGGTTCGGGGCTGTTCCTGGACCGGGCGATCCTGGCGCAGGGCTTCTGGTTCGCGGCGTGGCGGATCGACGCGTTCCGCGACCCCATCGAGTTCAAGGCGGAGATGCGGCGCATGGTCGACCACATCCGCGCGACGACGCCCGAGCCGGGTGTGGAGCGCGTGCTCATCCCGGGGGACCCGGAGGCGTTCGCGCGGGCGGACCGCGAAGCCCACGGCATCCCCCTGGACGGCGAGACGATCGACCTGCTGGGGGCCCTGGGCGCGAAGTGCGGCGTGCCGTTCCCCGCGCCAGTGGGCTGATGGCGGGCTTCGAACCCGAGGCGGCGGCGCTGCTGGAAGAGTGCCGCGTCGCGCACCTTGCGACCATCGCGGAGGACGGACGGCCGCGCATGGTGCCGGTGTGTTTCGCCGCCGTGGATGGCCGCGTGGTGATTTCGCACGACCAGAAGCCGAAGCGGCGGGGCGCACTCGCGCGCTTCCGGGACATCGCCCGCGACCCGCGCGTCACCCTGCTCGCCGACCGCTATGACGACGACTGGACGAAGCTCGCGTGGGTACGCGTGGAGGGGACGGCGGCGGCGCTGATGCGCGGAGGAGACTGGCCCGAGGCGCTGACCGCGCTGCGCGGGCGATATCGCCAGTACCACGCCATGGCACTGGAGGAGACGGCGCTGATGGTCATCACGCCGGGGCGCGTGACGTGGTGGCACTGGGGCAAGCCGCGGTAGGGCTCTGATGGCGTTCGCGCGCCTTCTCCGGTTTCGTCCTCCCGGGCCTGGGCAGGCGTGGATGCGGGGCGCGCGAGACACCGGGAAGGTGCTCACGCATAATGACGGCTTCACGCGGGACACGAACTCCACCGCCGCACGGGTGCCATCGCGGATGCCGACGCAGGAATGGACCTTCCTCACGAACCACGCGCACGTGCTGCTCTGCATCGCGCGCGACCCGAACGTACGGCTGCGGGATGTTGCCGCGGCCGTGGGCATCACGGAGCGGGCCACCCAGCGCATCGTGGCGGACCTGGTGGATGCCGGGTACCTCAGCCGCGAACGCGTGGGCCGGCGAAACGCCTACCAGGTGCACGATGACCTCCCTTTTCGGCACCCGGTCGAAGAGCGCAGCCAGGTGGGCGCGCTGCTGAATTTGCTCGGTGAGTGAGTCGCCGGTGCCGCGGCTGGGGATGGTCGGCGGCGGGCAACTCGCGCGCATGACCTACCAGGCGGCGATCCCGCTGGGGGTGACGCTGCGGGTGCTTTCGGAGCGTGCGGACGACGGCGCCGCACTGGTGAGCGCGGATGTCGAAATCGGAAGCCATACGGACCTTGAGGCGCTGCGGCGGTTCGCGGCGGGGTGCGACGTCGTGACCTTCGACCACGAACTGGCGCCGCCGGAACTGCTGGAGAAGCTGGCGGGTGAGGGGCACGTGCTGCGGCCCTCGCCGGCGGCGATGCGGTTCGCGCAGGACAAGCTGTGGCAGCGGGAGCAGTTCGGCGCGCTCGGGCTGCCGGTGCCAGCGCACGCGGTGGTCGCGACGGCCGAGGATGTCGCGGCGTTCGCCACGGACCACGGCGGCTGGCCGGTGGTCATCAAGGCGGCGCGCGGCGGCTATGACGGCCGTGGCGTGTGGGTCGCGCGGTCGCCCGAGGATGCGGCGCGCGTGGTCGCGGAGGGCTCGGCCGGCGGGTTGCGGCTGTTCGCGGAGGCGATGGTGGAGCTGGAGCGAGAGGTGGCGGTGCTCATCGCGCGGCGGCCCGGCGGCGAAAGCGTCGTGTACCCCGTGGTCGAAACCGTGCAGGCCGATGGGATGTGCCGGGAGCTGGTTTCGCCCGCGCCGATCGACCCCTCGGTGGCGGCCCACGCGCGGAATATCGCCGAGCGCATCGCGGACGGGATCGGGGTGACGGGGATCATGGCGGTGGAGCTGTTTGTGGCGAAGGGCGGCGACGTGCTCGTGAACGAAATCGCGACACGGCCGCATAACTCGGGGCACCACACGATCGAGGGGTGTGTGACCTCGCAGTTCGAAAACCACGTGCGGGCGGTACTCGATTGGCCGCTGGGCAGCACGGCGCCGGCGGCACCGGCGGTGGTGACGGTCAACGTCGTCGGTGGGGCGTCCGGGGGTGACCCGCGCGCGAACCTGCCGCGGGCGCTGGCGGTGCCGGGCGTCCATGTGCACCTGTATGGCAAGGGCCCGCGCCCGGGACGGAAACTGGGGCATGTGACGGCGCTTGGCGAGGACGTGAGCGAGGTTCGCGAGCGTGCAGATCGCGCCGCGGCTATCCTCGTGGGCGAACCCGCCTGAGGCGTTCCCGGAGGCAGCGTGGCAGACCCGATCGTCGGCATCATCATGGGGAGCGATTCGGACCTGGCGGTGATGCAGGCCGCCGCGGACGTGCTGCGCGAGTTCGGGGTGGCGCATGAAGTGCGGGTGGTCTCGGCGCACCGCACCCCGGCGGGGATGCTGGAGTACGCCCGCGCAGCGACCGGGCGTGGCCTGCGGGTGATCATCGCGGGGGCGGGGGGCGCGGCGCACCTGCCGGGGATGGTGGCTTCGATGACGCCGCTGCCCGTGATCGGCGTGCCCGTGCCGCTCCAGCACACGGCCGGGCTGGATTCGCTGCTTTCGATCGTGCAGATGCCGGCCGGGGTGCCGGTGGCGACCATGGCCATCGGCGGGGCGCGTAACGCGGGGCTGATGGCCGTGCGCATCCTGGGCGCTTCGGACCCGGACCTGCGGGCGGCGATGAGCGCGTTCCAGGCGAGCCTTGAGGCGATGGTGGCGGAGAAGGACGCAGCCGTGCGGGCGAAGTTCGCCGGGGAGTAGGCAGGCGCCGCGGCGGCCGTCAGACTATCCCCATGTGTGGCCGGATGACCATGACCTACGCCGACGCGACGCTGCTCGCGGATGAACTGGGCGTGCCCGTGGAGGAACTCGACCACGCGGAGTTCCGGCCGCGGTACAACATCGCGCCCACGGACCCGTATTACATCGTTCGCATCAAGGACGAGGGGCGCGAACTGGTGGCGGCGCGCTGGGGGCTCGTGAATTCGTGGGCGAAGGATGCCTCGATGGCGGCGCGGCAGATCAACGCCCGGGCCGAGACGCTGGCGGCGCGCCCCGCCTTCCGCGAGGCGTTCCAGAAGCGCCGCTGCATCGTGCCCGCGGACGGCTTCTACGAATGGACCGGGCCGAAGACCGACCGGCAGCCGTTCTGGTTCCACCGGCCCGACGGCGGCGTCCTGCTCATGGCGGGGCTGTACGAATCGTGGCAACCGAAGCCCGGCGAATGGCAGCGGACGTTCACGGTGGTGACGACGGTGGCGAACGAGACGATGGCGCCGTTCCACGACCGGATGCCGGTGGTGCTGGATGAGGATGCGGCGAGCCGCTGGATGTTCGCGACGACGCCTTCGGAGCAGCTGCACCGGCTGCTGGCGCCACCGCCCGCGCGCGCGCTCATCGCCACGGCGGTTTCGAAGCGGGTGAACTCGGTAGCGAACGACGACGCGGGCGTGCTCACGCCGGACCCGGTCGCGCCGCGGCTGCTCTAGGACCGGCCGAGACAACGAAGAGCCCGCGCCGGGTTGAGCGGGCTCTTTCGCGGGTGCCTCTGTGGTTTTGCCTGGCTCAGGCGACCTTGCCTTCGCGGGGCGAATTCGGGTGCGCGCGGAAGCGGGCTTCCTCGGATTGGATTTCCCGGCGATTCCGCTCCAGGTCGGCGAAGGCGGCATCGACGTAGGAGCGAGCATCGGTGAATTCGGGCGCCCATTGGACGCAGCCGCCGATGGCGCGTGCATAGATGCTGCTGCCGTCGTCGTTCCGGGCATAGGCGCCCATGGAAAGCTGGGTGCGCATGCGGTAGACGAAGAGGGCGGCGCCATCGCGGTCGCATTCGGAGAGCACGACGGCGAAGCGGTTCGTATCGAGGCGGAGCACGACATCGGACCGGCGGGCGATGCGCGCGAAGACCTGGGCGACATGCTCGCCGTAGGACGGCGGCTTTTCGCCGGGGCGCGAGGGCCGGAAGTTCGCGGTCGTGACCTCGAAAATGGCCAGCGCGGCGCGGTCGCCGTAGCGGATGCTGCGGGCGATTTCGCGTTCGAGGATGTCGCGGAACATGCGGCCGTTGAGCATGCCGGATTCCGGGTCGACGGTTTCAACGTGGGCGGCGGCCATCTGTTCGGCCATGGAGTGGGCACGGGCCCGCGCGGACCACTCGCTCACGGTGGCGGCGAAGCCAAAAAGCACGGCGATGCCGGCCGCGGCCAGTGGCTCTTTCGGCCCGAAGGTGACGACGGTGGCGGAGGCGCCCAGGACCCCAAGCGTGACCGGCCCAAGGCGTGAGACGAACGGAGCGCGATGCGCGCGCGGGTCAGGCGACGGACGGTCCATGAGATTCCTCCCGCCAGCGGAGTTCGGTGACCACGGGGCGAATGTGCTGGCTTGATGCGAGTTGGGCGTCGCCGGCATCGACGAGTTCGCCGGCATCGCAGCCGAGTCCGGAGACGACGCCGAAGGTGAGGGTGACGGGGATTTCGCCGTCCCATTCGGTGGCGTTGAGCCGTTCGACTTCGTGGGCGATGCGGCGGGCGATGCGGCGGCCGATTTCGAGGTCGGCGTTTTCGATGATCACGGCAAAGTCGTCGCCGCCGATGCGGGCGGCGAAATCGGCGGCGCGAAGGGTGCGGGCGATGCCGCTGGCGGCGCGCCGGATCATGCTATCGCCGGCTTCGTGGCCATGGGCTTCGTTGACGACGCGGGTGCCTTCGATATCGATGACGATGAGGGCGACGGGCATTTCGGCTATACGGGCGGCGGTGCAGACGTCGCGCAGCTGCTCATCGAAGGCACGGCGATTGAAAAGACCGGTGAGATGGTCGATGCGGGCTTCGCGTTCGAGCCAGCGGACCATGGTGTCGCGGCGGCGGACGGCGCGCGCCTCTTCGACGGCGGCGAGGATGCGGGCGGCAAGCTGGTCGCGATCGAGGCCTGCGCGGCAGACGAAGTCGTGGGCGCCGAGCTTGAGGGAGGGGAGCATCTCGCGGGGGTTGTCGCCGCTGGTGAGGAGGATGATGGCGACATCGGGATGGTCGTCGCGGACGGCGCGGGCGAAGCCGTTGCGGTCGTCCGCCCAGACGCCGGCATCGACGATGGCGGCATCGTAGGCGCCGGCCGTGAGGGTGCCGGCCGCATCGGCGATATCGCGAGCGGATTGGAAGCGGAACTCGTCCTGGCCGGTGAAAAGGTCGCGGAGGTTCCGGCCGGTATCGGGCATCGGATCGACGACGAGGACACGGAGGATGCGGTTCAGTTCAGCTACGGCCATGGCGCACGCACCTTCGCTTTGGTAGTAAGCACCTTAGGTATCGGCACGGGGTGGCGTGGTGAGGAGCCATAACGCGGGCAACAAGTGGCCGGGACGTTGCGTGTCCGTAACGAGCGCGGCGTTTGGGCTCGCATGGGAATACCGCGGCGGGGCATCGCTGCCGACATGCCGCCGGCGAAAAGCCGGTAATCGCGGATGATTTAGCCGAAGAGGGGGCCGCCGGGATCGATGACGCTGCCATCGGCGGCGACGACGGCGGGGCGCTCTTCGCAGTAGCCCTCGTTCTCGCACTTATCGAAGACGAAGGCATTCCGCTTCTTTTCGTAGCCGATTTTCCAGGTGCCGATGGCGACGCCGCTGGTGCCCTGTTCGAGCTGTGCCTGGAGGATGGCGATGAGTGCGGCGATTTCCTCGCGTCCCATGGTGCTGCTCCCGCGGCGGCGGCGTGCGTGGCCGGCGCCAGTGGACTCATCGTACGGGAGCGGGCGGGCTCGTGCAGGCTCAGGCGTAGCGGCGAAGGGGCTCGGGCGCGCGGTAGCGGGTGACGACGTCGGCGGGGGCGCGAAGGGTAGCGGCGTCGGGCGCCAGGTAGACGATTTCGCCGCAGAGGCCGCAGAGCTGGCGGTCGGCCAGGGGCGATGCGGTGCCGTGGTAGACGCGCTGGCGCTCTTCGCCGGGGTGTTCGCAGGCCATGCGGGGAGCTTGCCTCTAGAACGAATGTTCTGCAAGTCCCCCGTGGCACGCAGCCGGGGATCAGCGCGCCATGGCGTGGTACTCGGGGTTCGGGATCATGCCCGTGGCGGAGGCGAGGCGGTTCGTGAAGTTGAACATGGCGGCGACCTCGGCGATGTCCCAGGTGTCGCCGTCCTCGAAGCCGTGGGCGCGAAGGGCTTCGATATCGGCTTCGGTGCAGGTGGCGGGGGCTTCGGTGACCTTGACGGCGTAATCGAGCATCGCGATGTGCCGTGCGCTGAGGCCCGCGCGGTGGTAATCGAAGGTGACGCGGTCGCCCTTCACGGGGTCCTTGAGGAGGGCGCGAACGGCGAAGCCGTGGGCGACGAGGCAGTAGAGGCAGCCATTTCGCATGGAGACGGCGACGGAGATCATCTCGCGCTCGGCCTTGCCCAGGCCAGGGGTGGGCTGCATGAGGTCGTCGAAGTGCGCGCGCCATTTGTCGAAGCGGGGGCCCTTCCAGGCGAAGGCGAGGAAGACGTTGGGGACGAAGCCGAGCTTCTGGTCGAGCTGTTCGAAGAGGGCGCGCGCCTCGGGCGAGAGGTCCTCGCGGGGGGCGATGGGGTACCAGGAGATGCGTTCGCTGTCGGCCATGGGCGGAGTCTACCCCGGCAGGCGGCCTCAGCGGACGGCGGCGCGGACGAGTGCGGCGGCTTGCTCGACGGTGAGCCCCCAGAAGGCCATCAGCGGGTCGCGCGGGTCGTTGCCGATCGGGCGAGCACCCGGATCGTTCGCCTGGAGATGCGGTTTCGCGCCGGCCCAATACACGCGGCCGTCGATGACCTGCTGGATGAAGGGGTCGCCCACGCGGAGCACGCCTGTGGCGGAGTCCCGGACGAGGAAGAGGAGGTACGCCTGGCCCTCCTCAAGCGGCGGATTCTTGTCCTCGATGAGGAGCTTGCCGTTGAAGGCGTGGGCGAACTGGCGGACTTCCAGGGTGCCCGCCGCCCGTGTGTCGCCCTTCAGCGCGGCGGTGATGCGGAGTTGGGCCGTCAGGTCGCCGAAGGAGTGCGTTCCGGAGGTGAACTCGCGGTCTTCCAGTGCGAACGAAGTCGAGGTGACGCGGCCGATCACCACCGCGTCGGATGCGGCGACGAGCAGCTTCCACGCTCTCGGCCAGGGCCCAGAGCGACGGGGCGTAGTCAGCGATCTCGGCATCGGGGAGCGTGGCGATGACGCGTTCGTTCGCGGACTGCCCGGCCACCCGGCTGCCGATGACCACAAACGCCACGATCACCGCGATGCCGCCCGCGATCCGGCGACAAACCGGGCAAGGGCGCGGTTCGCACCCGGGCGGGGCGTGCGAACGGAGGCGTGAGATGAGGTCAGCATGGCCAGTTCCGATCATGTATGGCGTTAACCGTGCGTCGCTCGGCGCAGGTAATCGAGAAGCTATTACATAGGCAGGGATTCGTACCCATCATTCCGACATAGTTCGAGCAGGTGCTGTTGTTATTGTGGTCCACCATACCCAGCGTATGGCCGAACTCGTGACGCGCGATCCCAAATTGGGCGGAGAGAGACAGCGCTCCGAAGCTCGTGTCATAGAAGATGATCGAGGGCTCCGTCCGGGCGCAACCCGGTCACCCTCGCTGAATGGCCGGGGCGATGGCGAACATCACTCCCCCATAACAGCGCGCGCGCACTAGACTGGTTATTCACCACCAGGGGGAGCCGGAGGGACGCAGTGACGCAGACGACGGGGACGTGGGCCGTGAAGGTCGGGCTCGCGCAGATGCTGAAGGGCGGCGTGATCATGGACGTGGTCACGCCCGAGCACGCGAAGATCGCGGAGGAGGCCGGGGCGTGCGCCGTGATGGCGCTGGAGCGGGTGCCTTCGGACATCCGCAAGGACGGTGGCGTGGCGCGCATGAGCGACCCGGAGATGATCCAGGGGATCATCGAAGCCGTCACCATCCCGGTCATGGCGAAGGCCCGCATCGGCCACTTCGTCGAGGCCGACATCCTGCAGGCGCTGGGCATCGACTACATCGACGAGTCGGAAGTGCTCACGCCGGCCGACGAAACCCACCACATCGATAAGCACGCGTTCAAGGTGCCGTTCGTGTGCGGCTGCCGGAATCTCGGGGAGGCGCTGCGGCGCATCGGCGAGGGCGCGGCGATGATCCGTACGAAGGGTGAAGCCGGCACGGGCGATATCGTCGAGGCGGTGCGCCACATGCGGGCCGTGCAGGACGAGATTCGCCGCCTGCAGAACATGCCCGACGACGAGCTGTACACGGTCGCGAAGGAGTTGCAGGCGCCCCTGCACCTGGTTCAGCAGGTGAAGAAGGAAGGCCGGCTGCCCGTCGTGAATTTCGCCGCCGGTGGCGTGGCGACGCCCGCGGACGCGGCACTGATGATGCGCCTCGGCGCCGACGGCGTGTTCGTGGGCTCAGGCATCTTCAAGTCGGAGAATCCGCCGCTCGTGGCGAAGGCGATCGTCGAAGCGACGACGCATTACCAGGACCCGGAGGTGCTCGCGCGCATCAGCACGGGCCTCGGGAAAGCAATGCCGGGCCTGAGCGTCGCCTCGCTGCCGAAGGAGCAGCTCATGGCCGGCCGCGGGTGGTAGGGCGCGGTCGAGCTGTTAGCTGTTAGCAGGGTGCTGAAAAAAGGGATCGGCTGAAGGGTCTGGATGGAGGATCATGCCTCTCGAAGGGGGAGGTGTCTCGATGCGCGGCCGGAACGAACGACAGGCGAAGATGCTCCTGGGCGT
>JADLBC010000027.1 GCA_020847985.1 Dehalococcoidia bacterium | reverse complement strand
GAGGAACGACTGGCCGCCCTCCAGCCCTTCCTCGATGACTACAACTTCGCCCGCCCCCACACTGCCATCGGCAACCGCCCACCGGCCTCTCGCCTGTAGACAACGGTCGTGGTCACTACACCTAGACCGACACCGTCCCCGCCAGCGGGCGGCCGTCCTCGACATCGTGGAGGAAGCCCGTGAGCACCTGGAGGAACGCCTCCGGGCGGAGCGAGGGCACGCCGTGGCCGCACTCCTTGAAGAGCACGAAGCGGGCGCCGGGCATCTCCAGCAGCATCACGTCGGCCGCGGAGCGGACCGGGTCCGAATCGCCGGTGCAGATGAGCGTGGGCATCGTCAGCCCGGCGAGGCGGCCGATGAGGTCGGGCCGTTCGCGCCGCACCCGGGCGGAGCCGAGGTACCCCGCGCGCGTCATGCTGCTGTAGCGGCGGCGCAGGGCATCGGCGAGGAAGGTGTCCTTCACGGTGGCGGCGACGCGCTTGCCGAGCTCGGCCGTGCCGAACTGCTCGACGATGCGCTCCTGTTCGGTGATGCGCGCTTCGCGGCGGCGGAACTCCTCGTCATACCGTTCCGAGGCGTAGGCGGGCGATGTATCGGTGAGCACGAGCGCGGCGATCATGTCCGGCCAGGTGACCGCGACCTGCAGCGCCACCATGCCACCGAAGCTACACCCCACAAGCGCGCAGAGATCGACGCCGAGGGCCGCGAGCAGCTGGCGGACGTCCTCGGCGTAGCGCTCCATGGTGTAGGTGTCGAGGTCTTCGGGCGCGCCGGAAGCGCCGTGTCCGCGAAGGTCGACGGCGATGACGCGGTACTCCTCGGAGAGGGCTTCGGCGTGCGCCTTCCACATGCGCAGGTCGCTCGTGAAGCCGTGCAGCAGCACCACGGCGGGGGCCTCGGTATCGCCCCACTCCTCGTAATGAAGGATGGCCGCGTCGTCCAGCGTCAGTTCGGGCATGGACAAAGAATAGTCGGAGAAAAGAGAAAAGAGAAAAGAGGAATGAGAAAGGGAGTGGGCGATGGCTATTTGGCGCCGGAGCCTCCCGCGCGGGGCACCCCGAAGGCCGATGACGGGCGGCCTCTACCGATAGACGCCCCCGTCGGCCACGGCCTGCACCGAGGGCTCGAGGATGTTCGCCGCGACGGGCCCTTCGTAGCGGTCGTAGATGACGCCGTTCTTGCCCACGATGTAGACGAACGGCTCGCTGAGGCCGCCATCGGGGCGGATGAGCCATTCGCGCGCGGTCGGGTTCAGTTCCTTGCGGTCGAAGCTGCGCCAGATCTCGATGTGCACGAAGTCCACGCGGTCGCGGTACTTCGCCTGGAGCGCCTCCACTTCTTCGTTCACGGGCCCGCAGAAGCGCGAGGTGCAGAACGCCGGCGTGGAGAAGACGATGACCATGGGGCGGCCCGCGGCGATGGCGTCCTTGATCTTGACGTCGTGCATGTCGTTCGGCGGTGTGCCCGAGTCGATCTCGGCGATGTTCGCGACGTCCTTCTTCGTGAGGTTGTCGCTCTTCGGAGCGGCCTGCCCCGGCGCGGGAATGGCTGGCTTCTCATCGACGAGGAAGCCGACGCTGGAGACGCCTTTCGTGCCGTCCTTGAGGGTGGCCTCGACGGCGATGCCCCACGGCCCGCCGTGGTCGAACTTCACCTTCACGTAATAGCCCACGCGATTGTCGTCGGCGCCGCCGTGTTTGTGGACTTCGCCCCCCGGGTGCGTGTGCTCGGTCACGGGCCCGACGCCGGGCGCGCTCTGGATGGCGTCGGCCTGGAAGACGGGCTTCGGGTTGTTGGGATCGCGCAGGTCGTAGAAGGTGGCACGCGCGGTGGCGCCGCCCTGCGGCTCGTCGTTCTTATCGGTGATGCCGAACACGAAGTTGTTCGTCGCGCCCGCGTAGAAGGCGCTGCCGGCGACGACGACGTTCACGGTGCCGCGCTCTTCCGTGGGGATGTTCCGCGCGGGGTCGCTCGATTTGGGGAACTGCTCGTCCTTGCCGTTTCCGCAGGCGGCGAACACGACGGCGAGGAGGGCGGCGGGCAGGATGACGAGGGCGCGGCGAATCACAAGCGTCAAGGATACGGCCCCGGGCGGAAACAGGCAGGAAGGAGCGTCTCTTCGCGCCTTTCCCGCGGCGGGAGGCACCTGCTCACCCATCCCCTTTACGGGGCCGCCGTTAAACTTGGCCCATGCGCAGGACGTACCGCGTGGCCTCGGTCCTCGGCATTCCCGTGATGGTGAGCCCGACCTGGTTCTTCCTCGCCGCGCTCACGACCTGGATCCTCGCCGTCCAGATCTTCCCCGGCTGGATCGAGGACCAGCCGCGGCCGGTGTACATCCTCATGGCGCTGGCGAGCGCCTGGTTCTTCTTCGGGTCCATCATCCTCCACGAGCTGGCCCACAGCGTGGTCGCGAAGCTGTACCGGATCCCGGTGCGCAGCATCACGCTCTTCATCTTCGGCGGCGTCGCGCACATCACGCGGGAAGCGAGCCGGCCGCTGGCGGAGTTGCTGATGGCCGTCGCGGGGCCGGTGATGAGCGCGCTCCTCGGGGGCGTGTTCTTCGGCGTCTGGTGGCTGGCCGGCTCGAACACGCACCGCCCCATCGATGCCGTCATCGTCTGGCTCGCGTTCACGAACATCGGGCTTGCGATTTTCAACCTCATCCCCGCCTTCCCCATGGACGGCGGCCGCGTCTTCCGATCGCTGCTCTGGCTGCTCACGGGGAACTATCACCGCGCGACGCTCATCGCCGCGTGGAGCGGCCGCATCTTCGGCTGGGCGCTGATGGCGGCGGGCGCGGTCTCGCTCGCCGGGGTCGATGTCTACATCACGGAGGGGTACCTGGGCGGGGCGTGGCTCGTGCTCATCGGGGTGTTCCTCGAAAACGCCGCGCGCCAGGGCATCTTCCAGAATCGCGTCGTGCGAAAGCTCCAGGCGTACCAGGCCTCCGAGCTCATGCTGCGAAACCCCCCGGTGGTCGATGCCGGGATGTCGCTGGCGGCGCTGGCGCGGGGCGTGATGGACCTCAATCCGCGGGTCTGCTACTTCGTCTCCGAACACGGCAGGCTCGCGGGCATCCTCAGCCACTTCCAGATCAAGTCCGTGCACGAAGCGCTCTGGGACAGCACCACGGCGGGCCAGGCGATGATCCCGAGCGCGAAGCTGCGGGCCGTCGGCCCAGCCCAGCCCGCCTCCGACGTCCTCATGGAGATGGAGACGGACGAGCTCACGCACCTGCCGGTTGTGGAAGGGGGCCAGGTGCTCGGCGTCATCGGCCGGGACCGCATCCTCGGGGTGCTGTTGCAGGCGGGCTACCTGCGCACCGCCTGAAGCGCTACCCGCCGCGCGAGAGCTCCGCGAATCCTTCGTCCCCTTCGGCCTGGCGCAGCTCCCGCTCCCGTGCCTCGCGCTCCTCGCGCGCTTCGCGTTCGTCCGGCGTTTCGGCCACGAGCCCGCCCAGGGCATCGACTTCGACCACGGCCTCGCGCGGGCTGCCGATGACGGCGTAGCGCGTGCCGCCGATGTAGGTGAGCGGCGAATACGTGGGCGATTCGAGCAGCCACTGCTGCGCGTACGCCTCGTCCAGCGCCTGCACCTTGACCACGCGGCCGACGAACATCGTGTGGTCGCCGATGGCGATGACGTCCTGCAGGCCGCACTCGATCCAGGCCAGGCAGCCCTCGATGAGCGGCGCCTCGATGCGCTGGCCGCGAAACAGCTCCAGCCCCGACGCCTCGAGCTTGTTCACGTTCAGGCCCGTCTGCGTCCCCAGGAAGTGCGTCTGCTTGAGCAGCGCGGGGCCCGGGATGTTGATGGCGAACTCCTCGCTGAAGCGGATCATGTCGGCGGTGTGGCGATGGGGGTGGATGACGCAGCCGACGAGCGGCGGGTTCATCGAAAGCGGCGCCGTCCAAGCGATGGGCGCGGCGTTCGTGCCCGCCCGCCACGAGGTGGTGACGATGGCCACGGGCCCGGGGTTCAGCAGCCGACGCGCGTCGGTCTCATCGCAAAGGCGTCGCACACGCTCGTCCTGTCAGGAGATGGTTCGAGTATCGCCCGGCGGCCGCCCCGGCGCACGCTCAGATGCGGGCGCTTTCGATGCTCGTGAGGAGGATGCCCTTGCAGCCGGCGCGGTAGAGTTCGTCCATCAGGCGGTTCGCCTCGCGCTTGCGCACCATCGCCTTCACCGAATACCAGCCCTCGGCCTGCAGCGGCGAAATCGTCGGCGATTCGATGCCCGGCGTGATGCGCGTCGCTTCCGGCAGCACGGCCGCCGGGGCATCGTATTCGACCATCATGTACTCGTAGGCGACGAGCTTGCCTTCGATGCGGTTGCGCAGCGTGGTCACTTCGTCCGCCACTTCGCGGCCCGGGTGCGCGTAGAGCGCGGCGTTCGAAACGAACAGCGGCGTGCCGATGATGCGCAGGCCCGCCTGCCGCAGCGTGCTTCCCGTGTCCACGACATCGATGACGGCCCCGGCGATGCCCAGGTTCACCGCGATCTCGACGGCGCCCTCGAGTTCGACGAGGTCCACCCGTTCGCCTTCGAAATACGCGCGGACGATGTGCGGGAACGACGTCGCGATGCGCAACTTCGGCAGCTCATCGAGCGACTGCACGGGCGAATCCTCGGGCACGGCCGCACAGAGCCGCGAACCGCCGTAGTTCAGGTCGAGCAGCAGGCGCGGGTCCGTGCGTTTTTCGGCCACGAAATCCTTGCCGGTGATGCCCACATCGAGGATGCCGTTCGCGACGTAGACGGGGATATCGCCCGGGCGCAGAAAGTAGAACTCGACGTTGTTCTCGGGGTCGATGGAGGAAAGCTGGCCGCCGGACTTGGCGACGCGGTAGCCGCAGCCGGTGAGCAGGTCGAGGGTGGGTTCGAAGAGGACGCCTTTGTTGGGGAGGGCGACTTTGATCATAGCTTCGCGTACACGTCCTCGGTGGAGAGGCCGTTCTCGGCCATCATGCAGGCGACATAATACAGCACCTGCGAGAGTTCGAGGGCGAGCGCGTCGTTGCCCTCGTAGCGGGCGGCCATCCAGCTTTCGGCGGCCTCTTCGACGAGTTTTTTGCCGATGGCGTGGGTGCCCTGGGCGAAGAGCGCGGTGGTGCCGGAGCCCGCGGGCATCTCGCGCTTGCGCGCCGCCGCCAGCGCCACCATCTCATCGAACGTCATACGCCGATGGTAGTGGCGCGGCGGGAAAGGGGGAAAGCGGCCGGGAGCGGGCATCCATGCCATTGGGGGGTTCGCCTTCGGGCGCGCGACGCGGAAGGTCGTGGCAATACCTCCGGAGGAAATGTCCATGGCCCTGACCCTCGTCGAAGCGAGCAAGCTCTCCAACGACACCCTGCTCTCGGGCGTGATTGAGACCATCGCCCAGGAGAGCCCCATCCTCCAGCGCCTGCCGTTCATCGAAATCGTCGGCAACGGCCTCACCTACAACCGCGAGAACACCTCCCCCACCGCCACCTTCTACGATGTCGGCGATACCTGGACCGAGGACACGCCGACCTTCACCCAGGCCACCGCCACCCTCAAGGTCATGGGCGGCGATGCCGACATCGACAACTTCCTCAAGTCCACCCGTTCGAACCTGCAGGACCTGGAGGCGTCGGTCGTCCAGCTCAAGGCGCGCGCCGTGCGTGCGCTCTTCGATGACACCTTCGTGAACGGCAACGTGAGCACGAACGCGAAGAGCTTCGACGGCATCGACCGCCTCACCATCGCCGGGCAGACGGTGAGCATGGGCACGAACGGCGCGACGCTTTCGCTGGCGAAGCTGGATGAACTCATCGACACGGTGAAGGGCGGCAAGCCGGACCTGCTGCTCATGAGCCGTCGCACCCGCCGATCGCTGAACGTCCTCGCGCGCACTTCGGGCAGCTTCCTCGAAGCCGACCGCGATGAGTTCGGCGGGATGCTCCAGTTCTACGATGGCATCGCCATCGGCCTCAACGACTACATCAGCGATGCCCAGACGGTGGGCACCAGCAGCGATTGCAGCACCGTCTACGCCATGCAGTTCGGCAGCGGCGCGCTCAACGGGCTGACGGCGCCGGGCGGCCTGACGGTCGAACGGGTGGGCAGCCTGGAGACGAAGGACGCGAGCCGCATCCGCGTGAAGTGGTACGCGAGCCTCGCGCTCTTCAATACCGTGAAGCTGGCGAAGCTTACCGGCGTGCGGCCGTAACCGCGGCCGGGGTCGAACGGCACGGGGGCCGGCGAATGTTCGCCGGCCCCCGTTTTCGTGTCCTTAGCCCGCGGCCGTGGGGATGAGGTCGTTGGTGATGACGGCCTTCGCCTCCATCGCGTCGACTTCTTCGGGGGTGTAGCCCGCGACGCGCTGCAGCACCCCGCGAGAGTGCTCCCCGAAGCGCGGCGCCGGGTTCACCGTCGTGGCCGGGCGCCGCGCCATCCGCCAGGTGGGGCGCGTGGTGCGGCCGGGGCCGGTATCCGGGTGGGTGTACGGCAGGAAGGCGTCCCGCGCGGCGAGGTGGGCGTCCGTCGTCACGGTGAGCGGCGACAACACCGGCGACGCGGGGACGCCGGCGGCCTGCAACTCCGCCGCCGCCGCGTTCGCTTCACGCGGGGCGACCCACTCGCGGATTATCGCGTCGATATCGTCCTGGGCGACCTTGCGGCCCGCGGCGGTATTCCAGAGGGGGCTGTTCAGCCGTTCGTTGCCGATGACGCGCTTGAGCCCTTCCCACGCTTCGTCGCTGTTCACGGCGATGGCGACCCAGGCATCGGTGAACGACATCAGCGCGCGGCCGGCCGCCCCGCGCGATTCGCGGGGTTCGGTATCGCGCGCCTGGTAGACGTTGTGCGGCGCCCAGTCCGGGTCCTTCGAACCGATTTGCACGGGCAGCGGGTGGCCGAGCGCTTCGGCGACCACGAATTCGCCCACCAGGCTGCAAATCGCGTCACGCTGGGGGATGGCCAGGTAGCAGCTTTCGCCCGTGCGCTCGCGATGGAGGAGCCCCATGGCCACGGCGCCGGAGGCGATCGTCCCGGCGATGGGGTCGCCGTAGGAGATGCCGCTGCGGTGGGGCGAATCGCCTTCGTACCCCTGGAGCGCGACGAGCCCGCCCATCTGCTCGATCGTTGGGCCGAAGCCGATACGCGCGGCATCCGGGCCGGTGTGGCCGAAGCCCGGCATCGAGACATAGATGATGCGCGGGTTGAGCTGCTTCAGGTCCTTGTAGCCGAGCCCGAGCCGGTCGGCGACGCCGCTGCTCCAGTTTTCGATGAACACGTCGGAGTTCGCGATCAGGCGGCGGAGCGCTTCCATGCCCTCGCGCTGCTTCAGGTCGAGGCTGATGCCGAGCTTGTTCCGGTTGTATTCGTTGAAGTAGAAGCTCTGGTTGATCTCGGGCACACCGCGCGCGCCGCCCATCGTGCGTACCGGGTCCGAGGACGATGGGCCTTCGACCTTGATCACTTCGGCGCCGGAATCGGCGAGGTAGCGCGTGCCGAAGGGGCCGGCCCACACGGCGGTGACATCGATCACGCGCAGGCCCGCGAACGGCAGGTCCGCCTTCCCCGTGCCGGCGGCTGTGCGGGCCGGGATCGCCGCCGCCACCTCGGCGCGGAGGGCCTCCGTATGTTCGCCCAGGAGCGGCGCCCGCTCCGCGCTGCCGCGGTCGCCTTCGGTCCCGACCTGGATGGGCGCCGAGGGCAGCGGATGGCGGCCGAGCACGGGGTGTTCGACTTCGCGCCAGAAGCCCGTCGCGCTGAGCCCGGGCCATTCGAGCAGTTCGCGCGGGCCGGGGATGACGGCGAACGGCGCGCGGAACTTCGCCGCGATCGCGAAGATCTCGGCCGCCGTCTTATCCGCCGTCCACTCCGGGATATAGATGGAGAGGAGCGCGTTCGCGTCCGGCGTCCAGCCGCTGGCGAAGGCCGGGTCCTCCTTCATCTCCGGGTGGCCGATGCAGTCGTAGACGGCGTAGGACTGCCGGGGCATGGCGGCGACACCGATGTAGCCATCGGCGCAGGGGTGGATGCCCCACTGCGCGAACGGCTTGTTCCCCGCCGTACGGCTGCTTTCGCTGCCCGTGAAGAGCGCGGCCGGCCCGCCGCCTTCGAGCATGCAGGTCTGCACTTCCTGCATCGAGAGGTCGATCCAGTCGCCCACGCCGCCCGAGGCCTTCGCCGCGAACAGCGCCGCGAGGGTCGAGGAGAAGGCATTGAGGCCGAGCTGGTAGGGCGCCTGGTTCCCCGCCACGCGCAGGGGTGGCTTGTCCGGGTCGCCGCACATGGCCATCTCACCGCCGGAGGCGAAGCCCGTGAGCGGGGTCGATTGCCAGGCCGCCTTGGGCCCGTTCTGCCCGTACGGCGTCGCCGAGCAGATGACGAGCGAGGGCTGTTCATCGGCCAGGCGCGCGGGGTCGAGCCCGTACGCGGCGAGCGTGCCCGGCGTGGTGCTTTCGAGGAGCACATCGGCGGTGGCGATGAGCCTGCGCACGAAATCGCGGTCCGCGGCGTTCGCGAGGTCGGCGACCACGCTGCGTTTCCCCGCGCCCAGGTAGGCGAACAGGATGCTCTCATCGGGCTTCGCGCCGGCGCGCGGCGAGAGGGTGCGAATGGGGTGGCCGCCCGGCGGCTCGACCGTGATGACATCGGCCCCGTAGGCGGCGAACAGCCGTCCGGCGAGCGCGGCGCCCGGTTCGGTGGAAATTTCGACAACGCGGATCCCGGCGAGCATGGCGGCCTCCGTGCGTGAGTGGGAATGGGGGTGCGCGCTATCTTACGGCTCCTCGCCGTTGCCGCACCCACACGGGGGCCGGGATCAGTCGCGCAGACGGCGGGCGAGCGCGGCCGCGTAGAGTTCGTTGCCGCGCGTGCTCAGGTGCACGCCGTCGGTCTGCCAGAGGTCGCTGTCCGGGGTGCCCGCGAGCTCCTGGCCGAGGTCGATCCAGTCGATGCGGCGGCCTTCGGCGACCGGCCGCACGAGGGCCTGCAGTTCGCGCACGCGGGCCATGGCGCGGGGATGGCGGCGCCGCAGGGCCGCGCTGAACGGCACCTCGCCGATGACCACGGGGCGGGGCCCTTCGAGCGCCGTCAGCCGTTCGAGGACGAGGGTGTAGGCCTCGGCGGCGGCCGCGACGCTCAGCATCGGGCGGGCGCCCACGGCACGGTGCGCGATCATCCGCACGGCCCGTTCGATGGCGGCGGGGGCGCGCCGCTCCGCCGTGTGCCGGTGCCAGGCGCGCTCGACCTTCGCGTAGACGCGGCCCGCGCCTTCGCCGAAACGCTCGCGGACTTCGCGGGAGACGACGGGGACGGCACAGGGGTAGGCGTTGAGCGACACGAGGACGGCATCGGGTGCGGCCTCCGCGACCTTGCGCAGCGCGAACTCGGCGGCCCTGGCGCCGTTCGGGAAGAGGTCGATCGCGGCGATGCGCACGGGCAGGCCCTGGCCGGCGAGCAGCCCTTCGAGGAGCACGGGCCAGGGCGGCGCGCCATCGAGGCCCTCGCCGCGCGTGCCGCTGTGTCCGAGCACGAGCCACTGTCGCGTTTCATCCATGGCTCCGAAAGGGTATACGCAAGAGTTTTCGGCATCGAGTTGGGGACCAGTTCCCGGTGGCCAGTTCCCGGTGGCCAGTTCCCGGTTCCCAGGGGGCTACCCCCGGTGCGGATGGTTCCCCGGAGCGCCCGCGCGGGCGGACAGGTCGAGCCCCGCGGCAGCCCACTCAGCACTCAGCACTCAGCACTCAGCACTTCCCCTGGGAACTGGGAACCAGTGGCCCCCCGGCCGGGGCCACATGGTCCCGGCGGGTACGGGTTGGTTGGCGCAGGGGAGGGGGCCGGGAGGGCCAAAAGTAAACGCTCAGTCGATATTTCCATTTACAGAAAGGTGTATCTGGCGATCTCATGGCGAAATCGGCCGAAATTGGTGCCTTCTATAGCCCCATAGACTCTTGCCGCGCCAACAAACGTGACTCAGACTCTCCGCATTAGTCTTGGGCTAAGCACCTGCTTAGGCTTGGGCTAAGTATCCGCTGCGCCAGGATACTGGCCGGCATTGGGGGGTATTCGTTCCAAGATGGCAGCTGCTCCGGTAAGTAATCCTGGCCTGGACCTGTCCTGGCTCAACCTCGATGAGTGGGGCGCGCGTGCCGAACCGGGCAAGCGCGGGCTCACGCTCGATGACCTCATCACCTTCGGGGACGCGCCGGTTGATGCGAACCCGGCCGCCAAGATCGGCATGCGCGGCGCCGCTCCGGACCCGCGTTCGCCCCGCCACCGCAACCAGTACCGGACCAAGGCGGATGTCTGGAGCGAATCGGCCCGGCTCCTGTACGAAGAGGCCATGCAGCGCCAGTGGGCCTCGGCCGTGGACATCCCGTGGGAAGAAGTGAAGCCCCTGCCGGATGACCTCGAGATGGCGATGTGCACGCTCTGCACCTTCCTCACCCAGGTCGAATTCATCGCGGGCGACCTCCCCGGCCGCTTCATGGGCACGGTCCACCCGGACCAGTTCGAGACGCAGCTCTTCCTCGGCTCGCAGCTGATGGACGAGGCGCGCCACGAAGACGTCTTCCGCAAGCGCGCGCTCGTGAACGGCGGCGGCCTTGTCGATGCCGGTTTCGGCGCTTCGAACCTGCTCACCGCCGACGACTTCACGGAGATGACGGCGCGCCTGCACCTCATCGGCGAAGGCTTCGTCCAGACGATCTTCCGCATGGGCGAGCTCATCTCGACGAACGAAGCCGAGAAGCGCATCTACCGCCTCTCCGCGCAGGACGAATCGCGCCACCTCGCCTTCGGCGTGACGCACCTGAAGTACCTCATGGATGTCGAGCCGGCCCGCGCCGAGGAACTGCACCACTACCTGGACATCCAGGAAGGCGCCATCGGCCAGTCCAACGGCTCGCTCACCACGAACCCGGCCACGGGCGAAGCGCTCGCCATCCTCGCCGGCGGCGGCCTCGACAAGATCGACGAAGGCTTCCAGAAGCTCATGATCATGCGCAAGAAGCAGATCAACGAGTACATGCACCGCCTCGAAGTGATCGGCCTCTCCGACCGCCGCGACCGCATGGCGCCCTCGATGAAGATGTTCCTGGAGCCCATCGTATGAAGTTGTCCGAAGGCACCCGGATCCGCGCGCGCGAAGCGGCGTGGAGCACCGAGACCGTCACCAAGCTCGAGGAATCGCGCCTGCGGGACGACCAGATCCGCAGCCTCCTCGCGCTCAAGCTCACCGAGGAGCGCATCGGCCGGTACCTCGAAATCATCGAGGCGATGCCGGAAGGCCAGTCCGGGCCGAACCTGGCCTGGGCGCGCCCCACGACCGAGCTCGGCATCCGTGCCGTGCCCGGCCCCAACGGCCTCGGCATGCCCGAGATCAACATCAAGACCTACGGCCATGTGCCGGACCGCTGGCCGTACGAAAACGACACACCGCTCGGGTCTCACCCGACGCCCGGTTCGTACGCCCCCGGGCCGTACAGCGTCTACAACAAGTCCGAAGTCTGGGCCGACGGCGTGGACGCCCTCTATGAGGACGCCATCCGCGAGCGCTGGATCCCGGCGACGGACATCGATTGGAAGGCCCTCCAGGCACAGCCCGAGGACATGGAGCGCGCGATCTGCCAGGTCTGCACGCTCTTCGCCCAGCACGGCCTCGCCGAGGCGAAGCTCTTCGGCGCCTGGGAAGAGAAGATCGCGTACGGCTTCCACGATGTGAAGGACTACCTCGCGACGCAGGTGTTCGACGCCGGCCGCAAGACCGATGTCCTCCGCAAGCGTGCCCTGGCCAACGGCGGCAGCCTCGGCCAGCAGGGTCTTGGCACCCTGTACCGCTCGTGGTTCGGCGCGCTCAAGCTCACCGAGCTCTTCGTCGCCATCAACGTCGTCTACAAGTCGTACGAAGTGGCCACGTTCGAAAAGCTCGCCGAGGTCGCGCCGCTCGCGGTCGACCGCGACATCTTCCGGCGGCTCGCGAATGATTCGCGCCGCCACCTCGAGTTCGGCACGCGCAATCTGAAGTACTACGTGCAGCATCACCCGAATGCACGCGAGTACCTCAGCCACTTCCTCAACCGCAGCGAGGCTTCCCTCGCCGACGAACTGATGTACAGCCCCACCGAAGGCGCCAGCCTGGCGATCATCTTCGGTGGCGGCGTGGAGAACCTGTCGGTTGGCGCGGAGAAGCTCCGCAACCACCGCGAGGACCAGCTCCGCAAGTACCTCCTCCTCCTCGATTCGGTGGCGGTGGACCGCCTGCCGACCGTCAACCTCGCACTCCTCGGTCTCGCGCGTTCGGCCCAGCCGGCCTGACCCGCGACCGACGGAAGCGGCACACACGGAGACGGCCGGGGCACATGCCCCGGCCGTTTTCACGTCCCCATCGCGCGGGCGAGTGCGCTAGCGACGGCAGCCGCCCCGCGCCGCGCGCAGCACCCGGAACACCGTCCGCCGCGAAAGCCCGAACATGCGCGCGACTTCATCGACCGTCATCCCATCCTGCGATGCCACGCGGATGATGCTCACATCGCGCCCGTTGCGGAGCATCGCCTTCGCCCCGCCCGGGTCCTCGTAGCGGCAGCGCGGCAGCGGGCAGCGGAGGCACGAGGGGTACCAGTCGCACCCCCGGTCGGAGTACTCGATGTATTCGGGGAGCGCGTCGATGCGCGGGCGGCGCAGCGGCGCTTCCTTCGTCGTGGTTGCGGTTGCGCTGGTGGTCATCTCGTCCCCCCTCGATGCGGCCGCCGGGGTGAGGCGGCGCCGGTGATGGGGAACAAAATAGAACGTACGTTCTGATCGACGCAACCCCGGGAATGACATAGCGACAGCAGATGACGGGGAGAGAAAAGAGAAAGGAGGAAGGAGGAAAGGGCGGGCGAGGAATGAGGAATGAGGAATGAGGAATGAGGAATGAGGAATGAGGCGGGGACAACCCCATGGGGAGACCGGCGAGCCCAGGCCGCCCACTCAGCACTCAGCACTCAGCACTCAAAGGGCCCAAGGCGGGGACAACCCCGGGGAGACCGGCTACCCCGGGGCCGCCCCTGGCAACTGGGAACCGGGAACTGGGAACTACCGAACCTCGAACGCCCAGACCACCAGCTGCTTCGTCGGCTCCGTGGCGCTGTTCGGGTTCTGGACGGCGACGGCGGCGTTGTGGAGGCCCACGGGGAGGCCTTCGGTGGGCGCGTAGCAGCCGCGGCCCGCGGTCGGGTTTTCGAAGCTATCGACCACCCACGTCATCTTCGTCGTCAGCTCCTGTTCATCAAGGCGGAGGCGGAACCAGAGGCTGTTTTCGGGGAGGCCCTCGAAGCTCGCTTCGAAGCAGAGCCCGCCCGGGCGAGATGGGTCGATGGTGCGCGTGCTGGCCTGCGAGACCGTGGCCCCGTGCGCCGGCGAGAGCTTCGTGACGTTGCCCCCGAGGCGCGGAGTCGGGCCCGCGAGCCCGATCGTCGGCTGCGCGAGCGTCGGCCGCGGGGTGCCCGCGCTGGTGGGGGTGCGCGTCGCCGGGAGGTCCTGGGGAGGCTTGTCCGGGCCGTCGCCGCAGGCCGCGAACAGGGCCGTGAGCACGACCACGAGCGCGCCCGCGCCGGCGAGGATGATGCGTGCGCTTCGGGTCACGGAGGCGAGGCTAGCATCGGTGGGGGGTGCGGGCCAGTGTCACCGGCGCCTTCGGTTTGTGCGCCTTTCTCGAAAGGGTGGCCACAACACCACTCCCGGAGATGACCATGGACCACGACCCGCTGTTTGAGATCGAACCCGCCGCCGCCGAAATCCCGCCCGCGCCGGAGCCGGACCCGGAGCCCGGCGACGACATGCTGCAGGCCGCGCTCGATGATTCCGCCGCGCGCGAACAGGCGCTGCTGGCGCGGCTGCGCGACGCCATCCTTGCCTCCGACCCGGCGCTGCCGCCCGATCTCGTGCACGGCGCCACGCTGGAGGAGCTGGAGGCGAACACGGCCCTGGCGCGCGCGGCGGTGCGGCGCATCCGTGCCGCGCTTGCCGTCGAGGCTCCGGCGGTGCCGGCGGGCGCGCCGGGGAGGGCCGCGCCGGTGGCGGCTTCGCCCTGGGAGAAGATCCGCGCCGGCATCGCACGGCTCTGACAGTTCCGCATAGAATGCGCCCCCATGGACGAGCGGCCCGCCTACCGCACGATGCGCGAGTACAGCGAGGAAGAGCGCCCGCGCGAGCGGCTCCTGCGCCACGGCCCGGAACTGCTGGCCGATGCCGAGCTCATCGCCATCGTGCTCGGTTCGGGGATGCCCGGCGAGAACGTGCTCGATTTCGCGCGGCGCATCCTCGATGACGCGGGCGGCCTCCCGGGGCTGCAGCGCGCCGATGCCCCTTCGCTCCATCGCACCAAAGGACTGGGCCCCGCGAAGGCCGCGCAGATCGCCGCCGCGATCGAACTCGGCCGCCGCGTGGGCCGCATCCTCCCCTCGGAGCGCGAGGCGCTGAGCGCGCCCGAGCAGGTGCACGCGCTCCTGGGCTGGCGCACCGAGGGCCGCCCCACGGAGGAGCTCTACGTCCTCCCGCTCGATATGAAGAGCCGCCTCCTGGGGGCGAACCCGCCGAAACCGATCGCGGGCGGGGTGAACGCCATCGGTGTGCGCCCCGCCGAGGTCTTTCGCGAGGCCATCGTGCTCCAGGCTGCGTCCGTCATCCTCGCGCACAACCACCCCAGCGGGGACCCGAATCCCAGCCCGCAGGATGTCACGACCACGCGCGAACTCGTCGCCGCGGGCAAGCTGCTCGAAATCGATGTGTTGGACCACGTGGTCCTCGGGCAGGGTGGCTTCATCAGCCTGCGCCGCGAGAGCCTGGTCACCTTCGCCCGCTGAAGGCTACTTCGCGCCGGCCGTCCCCTCGCGCGGCGCCACCGCCGTCGCCGACGTGAGGCGCGACGCCGACCGCGGGAAGAGCACCTGCGCCAGCACCGAAAGCGACGACACGGCCGCCGCCACGAGGAAGCTCACGCGCACGCCATCGAGCAGCGCCTCCGCGGGCATGCGGTCGGCGCGCAGGCCGCTGACGCCGGACACGTGCGAGGCGACGGCCACGAGCACCGCGCTCGCGATTGCCAGGCCGGTGGCGTTGCCGATGTTGCGCGAAGTGGCCACGCTCGCCGAGGCCGTGCCCAGCATCGCCCGCGGCACGCTCCCCATGATTTGCGAACTGTTCGGCGAAGCGAAGATCGAGGTGCCGATGCCGATGAGCGCGAGCCGCAGCACGATCAGCGGCACCGGCGTGCTCGCATCGATGGTCGCGAGCAGGAGGAGCCCGGCCGTCACCAGCCCGCTGCCCAGCGTCGTCTGGTGCTTCAACTGGTGGCGGTCGGCGAAGGAGCCGCTGAAGGGCGAAAGGAGCAGCATCATCGCCGGAACCGTCGCCAGCACGGCGCCCGACTGCCCGGTCGAAAAGCCGCGGACGTTGATGAGGTAGAACGGCATCAGGAACGTCACCGCCGATTGGCCGGCGAAGTTCAGCACGAGCGCCGCCACCGAGACCGAGAACGTGCGCATCTTGAAGAGCGCCAGCGACACCACCGGCGCCACCGACCGCGATTCGATGCGCAGGAACGCGATGAGCGCGCCGATACCGATGGCGAATCCGCCGAGCACGGGCGGCGATGTCCAACCCCACGAAGAGCCGCGGTTCACGGCCGCGAGCGTGGTCGAGAGCGTGAAGAAGATGGCGAGCGCGCCGGGCACGTCGATCTTCCGTTCGCCCTTCGCCGCGCCGGGCGTTTCGTGGATGAGGAGGTAGCCCATGGTAAGGGCGATGAGGCCGATCGGCACGCGCGCGAAGAAGATCCAGTGCCAGTCGGCGGCGCCGAGGATGATGCCGCCGAAGATCGGCCCCGAGGCGAGGCCCGCGCCCACGACCGCACCCGTCATCCCCAGGGCGCGGCCGCGCTCCTCGTCCGGGAAGGCGTGGGTGACGAGCGCGTTCGCGTTCGCAATCGCCATCGAGACGCCCACCGCCTGCACGATGCGCGTGCCGATGAGCTGGCCGATGGAGTTCGTGAACCCGCCGGCGAGGAGGCCGATGGTGAAGACCGTCCACCCCAGCAGGTAGATGCGCTTGCGCCCGAAAAGGTCCCCGATGCGCCCGGCCGTGAGCGTGAGGCCGGTGACCACGAGGCTCGAGGTGAGCGCCGCCCAGACGACCGTGTCGGGGGGCTGGTCGAATTCTCGCGACAGGGTGGGCAGCGCGACGTTGACCATGGAGAAGTCCATGGTGGCCATGTAGCTGCCGAAGCAGACGGCGATCAGGCAGCGCCACTTGTAGTCCATCGGCCCCTCACCCCGGCGCGGCTTCGCGCGGGGAAGTATAGGGATTCGCGCGCGGCTGTCACGCGGCCCGCCCGCCGCGCCTGTGGGGCGGCTTGGTAGGATGGTGCGGCGCCGCTCGCGGCATCCTGAGCATGACGAAACTCCCCCTTCCCGGCAGCCACGTATTCGCGGCCGATCGGCTCGTCCGGCCGGCGCAGGCGTTCGTCCAGGCCGAAGCCTCGGGCGGTATCGTGCTGCTCGCCGCCGCCGTGCTCGCGCTGCTCTGGGCGAACTCCCCGTGGGATGGCGCCTACCACGACCTCTGGCACGCCCGCCTCCGCCTCGACTTCAACCGCACGGCCATCGATGACACCCTCGGCCACCTCGTGAACGACGGGCTGATGGCGATCTTCTTCTTCGTCGCCGGGCTCGAAATCAAGCGCGAACTGCTGCATGGCGAACTCGCTTCGCGGCGGCGGGCGGCGCTGCCCGTGGCCGCGGCGCTCGGCGGGATGGCCGTCCCCGCGGCCATCTACGCGGCCTTCAACGCCGGCTCCGAAGGCGCGCGCGGGTGGGGCATTCCCATGGCCACGGATATCGCCTTCAGCCTGGGTGTGCTGGCCCTCCTCGGGCGGCGCGCGCCCTTCAACGTGAAGGTGCTCCTCCTCGCCCTCGCAATCGTCGATGACCTCGGCGCGATCGCCGTGATCGCCGTCTTCTACAGCGATTCGCTCTCGGCGGGCGCGCTCGCCTGGGCCGTGGCCATGGTGGTGCTGGTGGTGGCCGCCCGCCGCGCCGGCGTGACGAGCGCGTGGCCGTATGTCGTCCTCGGCGCGGCGCTCTGGCTCGCGGTGTACAAGTCCGGCGTGCACGCCACCATCGCCGGGGTCGTGCTGGCGATGCTCACGCCCGCGAGCCCCGTCTTCGCTCGCGAACGGTTCGAAGGGAGCGCCGCCGGCCTCTTCACCCGCTTCCGCGCCGCCCGCGAGACCGGCGACCGCGACGCCGAGCAGGCCGCCCTGGGCGAAATCGAACGGCTCGCGCGCGGCAGCGAAGCACCCCTCGACCGCCTCGAACGCGCGCTCCACCCGTGGGTGAGCTACCTGGTCGTGCCGCTGTTCGCGCTCGCCAACGCGGGCATCGCGATCGATGGTGCCGCACTGCGCGACGCCGCTTCGAGCAGCGTCACGGCGGGCGTCGCACTCGGGCTTGTGGTGGGCAAGCCGCTCGGCGTCGTGCTCTTCGCCTGGCTCGCGGTGCGGACGGGCGTGGCCACGCTCCCGGCGAACGTGCGCATGCTGCACATCGCGGGCGTGGGGCTGCTCGCGGGGATCGGCTTCACCGTGTCGCTCTTCGTCACCGGACTGGCGTTCGAATCGGCGGCGCTGCAGGCGGAAGCGAAGATGGCCATCCTCGGGGCTTCGATCATCGCCGGGGCGGCCGGCTACGCCTACCTCCGTGTCGCGCCGGGCGAGCCCGACGGGCAAGGTAAAGAGGAATTAGCAACCGAAAACGCCTAATTCGCAGAAACCGGCCACGCCCTTTACAAAGAGAGATTGCAACGGTGATTTTACGGCGCATACTGCGAGTGTGGCTGGCGCCGATACCCCTTGAACGGCGCGGCCTTTTTGCACTGGAGACCCATGACTTCCGACCACGAACCGCGGTCCGGGACCGCCGTACACACGCTGAGCGGGCGCGCGGTGGGCCATGTCGGCAGCGTGCAGCCCGACGCGTTCGAAGTGAAGGACAGCACCCGCAGCTTCTGGCTCCGCAAGGACGCCGTCTACCTCGCCGATGCCGCTATCACCACGCTCGTCTGCGAACTGCCCGGCATCGCCGCCTACCTGGTGGAGGGCTGAGCCCGGGCCCGGCGGCACACGGCATCAGACATCGAGCGAGTTCGCCCGGGCGATGGCCGCGTACATCCTCGCGCTCGCTTTCGGCGTCCGCTTCAGCGTCTCGAAGTCCGTGTGGACGATGCCGAAGCGCTTCGTGAAGCCGAACGCCCATTCGAAGTTGTCCATCAGCGACCACATGTAATACGCACGCACGTCGGCGCCATCCGCGATCGCGCCGTGCAGCCCTTCGAGGAAGCCGCGCGTCAGCACCATGCGCGTCGTGTCGTCGATGGCGCCGTCCGGGCCCGGTTCGGTGTTATCGCAGACGCCGTTCTCGGTGATGTAGATGACGGGGTTGCCGTACTCCTTCGAAACCCAGCGCACGAAATCGCCGAGCGAATGCGGCGCCGCTTCGTACCCCATGGGCAGCAGCGGCAGCGTCGGCGCCGCGCTCGTGAACCCCGTCGGCCCGCCGGGCTGCACGAGCTGGCGTGAGTAGAGGTTCACGCCGAGGAAGTCCGTGGGCGCGGCGATGGTCTCCATGTCGCCCGGCTCGATGGGGAAGTGCGCGCCCCGTTCGGCGTAGAACTTGAGCACGCTCGCCGGGTAGCCGCGTCCGAAGACCGGGTCGTGGAAGAGCCGCGTCTCGAAGTCGCGGGCGAATTCGACCGCGCGGGCGCACTCGGGGCTGCCGTCGGCGGGTTCGAAGCTGCTGTTCGCGTTGGTGATGCCGATTTCGCCGCCGCGGCCGTTCGCGCGGAACGCCCTCACCGCGAGCCCGTGCCCGAGCATCGCATGGTGGACGGCGCGCGCGGTGATGCCGAGGTCCTTCTGCCCCGGCGCCATCACCCCCAGCCGGTGCCCGTACATCGTGAAGATGAGCGGCTCATTGAGCGTGATCCAGCGCGTCACGCGGTCCCCGAGCTTTTCGAACAGGTAGGCCGCGTACTCGGCGAAGGCGGTCGCGGTCTCGCGGTTCGCCCATCCGCCGATATCCTGCAGCGCCTGGGGCAGGTCCCAGTGGTAGAGCGTCAGCGCCGGCTGGATGCCCTTCGCGAGCAGTTCCTCGATGAGCCGTTCGTAGAAGGCGAGGCCCTCGGGGTTCACGCCGCCGCGGCCCATGGGGAAGATGCGCGACCAGGCCACGGAGAACCGGTAGGTCTGCATCCCCAGCTCGGCCATGAGCGCGACATCGTCCTTGTAGCGGTGGTAGTGGTCGCAGGCGACATCCCCGGTGCTGCCATCGATGACGCGGCGGGGCTGGTGGGCGAAGGTATCCCAGATGGACACGCCGCGGCCGCCTTCGCGGATGGCGCCCTCGATCTGGTACGAAGCGGTGGCCGTGCCCCATTGGAAGCCGGGCGGGAACTGCATGCGAACTCCGTTCGGAGCTGTTAGCTGCTAGCTGTTAGCTCTTAGTGTGGCCGTATTCGACGCTTCGGGGCGCTCCGTGGCAAGGGGTTGCCCGCGCCGCGAGCTGTTAGCTGCTGGCTGTTAGCCGTTAGTGTGGCCCGGCGCGGCCCTCCCGGGGCGCTCCGTGGCAAGGGGTTGGCCGCTCGGTTCGGAGCTGTTAGCTGCTGGCTGTTAGCTCTTAGTGTGGCCAGGTTCGGGCCTCGGGGGCGCTCCGTGGCAAGGGGTTGCCGCCAACAGCCAACAGCTCCTTGCGTGGCCGTATTCGACGCTTCGGGGGCGCTCCGTGCCAAGGGGTTGCCGCTAACAGCCAACAGCTAACAGCTAACAGGGTGCTGAAAAAGGGGTCGGCGGCGCGCGATCTAAGCAGAGATGGCGGGTGCAGGCCGGACGAGTACGGCCCGGCGCACGTCGGGGGATGTGGTCTTGGCCCGTTTCGTGGGGCTCGG
>JADLBC010000026.1 GCA_020847985.1 Dehalococcoidia bacterium | reverse complement strand
GAGGAACGACTGGCCGCCCTCCAGCCCTTCCTCGATGACTACAACTTCGCCCGCCCCCACACTGCCATCGGCAACCGCCCACCGGCCTCTCGCCTGTAGACAACGGTCGTGGTCACTACACCTAGGGAAGTTGCAGCTTCTGGCCCACCTGCAGGCGCGTGCAGTCATCCTCGGTCAGCCCGTTCTTCGCGAGGATCTGCTTGTAATCGACGCCCGTCTTCTCGCCGATGGCGCCACACGTATCGCCCGAGACCACTTCGTACACCTTGGCGTTGGTGGCCGGCGTGCCCGTTCGCGGCGTCGTCGGCGTGCCCGGCGTACCGGCGGCGCCCGGCGTGCCCGTGCCCGGGGCCGTCGTGCCCGGCGGCTGCGTCTGCGGAGCGGCCGTCGTCGGCTTCGCGGCCTGGTTGGTCGCGTTCACCTGTGCCGGCGTGAGCCCGCCACCGCCGTCATCGCTGAGCGCGCCCTGCAGGAAAAACGCCAGCGCCACCACCACCACCGCGAGCGCCAGCAAGCCCACCGTCGCCACCGGCATGGAGATTCCGCCCGGCCGCGGCCGAGGCCCGATGCTGCCCGTCGGGGGTTTGCGCGCCGCGCGTTCGCCTCCGCTGGCGCCCGCTGCCGCTGCCTTCGGGGCCCGCCCCGGGAGTGGCTTCGGCTCGCGCGGGGGCCGGCTCGATCCGCCACGGCCGCGCGCGGCGCCCGCGGGCGCTGCTGCCGCCGCCGCCGGTGCGGCCGCGCTAATGCCCTCTCCCTTATAGACAGGGCATCCCACGTGGTTCTCGCCGAGGCAATACGATTCCTGGTGGTTCGCCGCGATGCGCGTCGGGTTGTCGAGCCGGTAGCAGCGGTGCGCTTCCGTCGCGTACGTCGCGTGCGAATCCGCATCATCCGCAAGCCCGAGGTACGGGCAGACGCCGGACATCTCGTCGTCGGCTGTTGGGTAGCTCACGGGCGCTCCTGTATCCCGGCGGCCGGTTTGCCCAATGCTGCCACGCCGCATAGGCGCGGGCAAACCCTACCCAACCCGATTCCGCTCTTCAAGCACAAGCGCGCGGAAAGTACCGCGACAATCGCCCCGTTCGCCCGCGCCGGGGGCGGAAATTGGGCCTGTCCTGGGATGCGAGCCGGCCCGGGGCCGCCAGGGCCCCGGACCGCGACCCGCGCGCGACGGGGAGGACGTGTCGCTGGCGCCCTTTGGTCAGGAGGCCGCCTGCCTACAAAGACGGCCATTCCCGCCCGGGACGAAAGGGCCCCCGCGGAGTCCAGCCGGTAGCATTCCGGGGCGGCCCGGCCTGCGTGAGTGGAAGCGCACCTACAACCACCTTCGCCCACACCAGGCCCTCGGCCAGCTCACCCCGGCTGGGTTCCTCGCCCGGCGCTTCAACATCACCACACCCAGGGGGAGTGTCTCGAACGTCGTGAACCAGCACACGCCCTTGCCCGTGCGCCTTCGGCATCCGAAGATGCACCGGCGCGAAGCGTCTCGCGGGGCCCCTCCCCGCCGGCCAATCGCCCCCGCGCGAAGTTGACAGCATCCTGCCTTGTGCTACTCTCACAATTCGGCGCTTGTTGCACAGGCCGGCTGGTAACGTTCGGCAGGTCGCGAAGCTGAGTGCTTGAAGACGGCCCGGGCCGCGGAATTCGCGGCAAGGGCGCTGTTCACGGACAGGCTCCACGGCCTGTTTTCGTGCCCAAAACAAACTCGCCGAAGGTTCGCCTTCACAGGCCCTTTCCGGGGCCGCAAACGCTGCACGCAGGGGAAGCAGGAATGCCGACCATTAACCAGTTGGTTCGCAAGGGCCGCACGCCAAAGGCCAAGAAGTCGGGCGCTCCCGCGCTCCTCTTCTCCTTCAACGCCCACACGGGCGTGCTCCGCAAGGAAACCGGCAAGTCCGGTGCCCCCCAGAAGCGCGGCGTGTGCACCCAGGTCCGCACCCAGACCCCCAAGAAGCCGAACTCCGCGCTCCGCAAGGTCGCCCGCGTTCGCCTCTCCAACGGGATCGAAGTCACCGCCTACATCCCCGGCGAAGGCCACAGCCTCCAGGAGCACTCTGTCGTGCTCGTGCGCGGCGGCCGCGTCAAGGACCTCCCCGGCGTTCGCTACCACATCGTCCGCGGCGCGCTCGATGCCACCGGCGTCAACAACCGGAAGCAGGGCCGCAGCAAGTACGGCACCCGCAAGAACGCCCCGGTCGTCCAGGGCCGCGGCGGCCGCCGCTAATTCGAAGGGCGCGCGCGAGCGCGCCTGGATGCTACGAAGTACACGGAGAACTGAGCCATGGCCCGACGCAATCGACCCGAACGGCGCCCTACCCCGCCTGATTCGCGGTACAACAACGTCCAGGTCCAGATCCTCATCAACAAGCTCATGACGCGCGGCAAAAAGTCCACGTCCGAGCGCGTTGTCTATGGCGCCTTCGATCGCATCCAGGCGAACACCGGCCGCGACCCGCTCGACGTCTTCAGCCAGGCCATTCGCAACGCCACCCCCGTCCTCGAAGTCAAGCCCCGCCGCGTCGGCGGCGCCACCTACCAGGTCCCGGTCGAAATCCGCCCCGATCGCCGCATTGCCCTCGCCATGCGCTGGGTGCTGAATTCCGCCCGCTCCCGCGGTGGCCGCTCGATGGCCGAAAAGCTCGCCAACGAGCTCCTCGATGCCGCCAACAACACCGGCGCCGCGATCAAGCGCCGCGACGATACGCACCGCATGGCGGAGGCCAACCGCGCCTTCGTCCACTACCGCTGGTAGGCCGTCCCCGCCCTGCCGGCAGAGGTTAGAGTTCCATGCCCCGCCAATACGACATCGAACGCATCCGGAATATCGGCATCATTGCCCACATCGACGCGGGCAAGACGACCGTCTCCGAACGCGTCCTCTTCTATACCGGCAAAACCTACAAGATCGGCGAAACCCACGAAGGGTCCGCCATCATGGACTGGATGGAGCAGGAGCGCGAGCGCGGCATCACCATCACCTCCGCCGCCACCACCGCCGAGTGGAACGACCACTCCATCAACCTCATCGATACCCCCGGCCACGTCGATTTCACCGCTGAAGTCGAACGCTCCCTCCGCGTCCTCGATGGCGGCGTCGTCGTCTTCGATGCCGTCGCCGGCGTCGAGCCCCAGTCCGAAACCGTCTGGCGCCAGGCCGACCGCTACGCCGTCCCCCGCGTCGCCTTCGTCAACAAGATGGACCGCACCGGCGCCGACTTCTGGCGCACCGTCGGCATGATGGTCGACCGCCTCGGCGCCAACCCCGTGCCGATCCAGATCCCCATCGGCGCCGAAGCCGAGTTCGATGGCTGCGTTGACCTGATCGAAGAGTGCTGGTGGTGGTTCGGCGGCGAAAAAGGCGATAAGCCCGAGCGCCGCCCCATCCCCGAGGCCTACCTCGCCCAGGCCGCCGAGGCCCGCGAAAAGCTCATCGAAGGCATCGGCAACGTCGACGACCAGATCGCCATCAGCTACCTCGAAGGCCACGCCATCGGCGTCCACGAGCTCAAGGCGGCCATCCGCCGCGCCACCCTCGCCAGCCTCGCCACCCCCGTCCTCTGCGGCTCCGCCCTCAAGAACAAGGGCGTCCAGCTCATGCTCGATGCCGTCGTCGATTACCTCCCGAGCCCCATCGACATCCCCCCCGTGAAGGGCGTCGACCCCAAGCACGGCGGCGATGTCGAGCGCCTCGCCAGCGACGACGAGCCCCTGGCCGCCATCGCCTTCAAAATCGTCACCGACCCCTACGTCGGCCGCCTCGCCTACTTCCGCGTCTATAGCGGCGTGCTCAAGGCCGGCGAGAGCATCCTCAATTCCACCAAGGGCGAACGCGAGCGCATCGGCCGCGTCCTCATGATGCACGCCAACCAGCGCGAAGAAGTCGACGCCGTCTATGCCGGTGGCATCGCCGCCGCCGTCGGCCTCAAGCGCACCTTCACCGGCGATACCCTGAGCTCGCTCGATGCCCCCGTCATCCTCGAGAACATCCAGTTCCCCGAACCCGTCATCCGCGTCGCGCTCGAACCCAAGAGCAAGGAAGACCAGGACAAGATGGGCGACTCGCTCATGAAGATGGCCGAGGAAGACCCCACCTTCCACTGGACCTTCGACGAAGAGACCGGCCAGACCCTCATCTCCGGCATGGGCGAACTCCACCTCGAAGTCATCGTCGACCGCATGCTCCGCGAGCACAAAGTCGCCGCCAACGTCGGCCGCCCCCAGGTCTCCTACCGCGAAGCGATCACCAAGAACGCCACCGCCGAGGGCCGCTTCGTGCGCCAGTCCGGCGGCCGCGGCCAGTTCGGCGTCGTCGAACTCACCGTCGAGCCCCTCGAGCGCGGCATGGGCTTCGTCTTCGAAAACAAGGTCGTCGGCGGCTCCGTTCCGAAGGAATACGTGCCCGCCGTCCAGGCCGGTGCGAAGGAAGCCCTCCAGAGCGGCATCCTCGCCGGCTACCCCGTGCTCGATGTCAAAGTCACCCTCATCGACGGCCAGACACACCCCGTCGACTCCTCGGAAATGGCGTTCAAGAACGCCGGCTCCATCGGCGTCAAGGAAGCCGCCCGCAAGGCCGGCATCGTCATCCTCGAACCGATCATGAAAGTCGAAGTGCGCTGCCCCGAGGACTACTTCGGTTCCGTCGTCGGCGACATCAACGCCCGGCGCGGCATGATCATGGGCACCGAATCCATGGGCAAGACCCAGATCGTCCACGCCCACGTCCCCCTCGCCGAAACCTTCGGCTACTCCACGGACCTGCGTTCCATTACCCAGGGCCGCGCGAGCTACGCCATGGAGTTCGACCACTACGAGGAAGTCCCGAAGAACATTGCTGCCACGCTCACCAAGCAGGCAGTCGGCGTCTAGGCCAACACAGGAACAAGGAAAGGCAGTAAAGCGATGGCGAAGGCGAAATTCGAGCGAACGAAGCCACATGTGAACGTGGGGACGATCGGCCACGTGGACCACGGCAAGACGACGCTGACGGCGGCGATCACCAAGGTGCTGGCGCTC
>JADLBC010000025.1 GCA_020847985.1 Dehalococcoidia bacterium | reverse complement strand
CCAGGCTCGTCCAGACGGGTCTGGACCTTATCGACTTCCCGACCATCGTCTGGCAGGAAGTCGAGTACTCGGTCTACACGATGCGCCAGGCTAGCCGCCGCTCCTGGCGCATCGGGCAACGACTTCCGGTCCGCGTGGTCTATCTCGCTTACCGGGGAACGCTCCAAGCGCATGCGCTCACGCTTGTCGCGAAGAAGCTGAAGGCTTCTCTCGCGGTCGAGGGTGAGCTCGACGACGAGGGTCTCGCGACCTTCGGCGACGACGGCGAGGACCTGCTCATGGCGCTCGCACGGAACCTGACCGATCGGGTCGAAGGGAGCGAAGAGTCGCTGGAGTGGCTGTTCGCCAGCATTCACGACTACGAGCGGAACCAGGATGCGGTTCTCGACGAAGCGGGATTCTTGTCCTCGGGAGTTGAGGCCTCACGCAGACTGGCTTTGCCGCCAAGCGACGCGCGAGAACGCCCTCCTCATCGTTCTTGCACCAGCTTGCCGGCACCTATCGACCGCGACGAGCACCGGCCGGTCGAAGCAACGGGCCTGCAACTCAGGCTGTTCTAGAGATCCGGGCAGGGAGGGGTACCCTCCCTGCGGCCGGACGGTCCACGAAGGAGTCGCTTTTTTTGTTGCCCGGAACCATGCCCCAGGACCCGTGATGATTCCCCCGATGCGCCTTCACCGCCCGTCCCATCCATCGAGCTGCCTTTCTGGAGCGGTCGGCTTCGACCAGAGCCTGGACGCGACCGGGAGCACCGCCCAGTCGATGGCTGACTACAATGCGAGCACGCCGCTTCCCCATCTGCGTCTGGCGAAGGACAGCTGGGACGGCATGGGAGACACGTCGTGAAGAAAGAGGCACGGCTCTTAAGAGCAAAGGCCATGACCTCGGTTCGGCGCGCGGCCCAGGAGTTCAATAGTATCGACGATGAGGGCCGTGTAACGAGGGTGTTGCTCCCGCTCCAGCACAGCTTTGAGATGCTCCTCAAGGCCGGGCTAGTGGAGAACGGTGTTGCCGTCTTCGACAAAAAGACGGGCCGCAGTCTTGGGTTCGAGAAGTGTCTCAATCTCGCTCAGCAGCATCTCAAGCTCGGCTCGGAGACTGCCGGAACACTCCGCGCTGTTGACGCTCTTCGCGACGATGAGCAGCACTATCTGGGTGGGATCGAAGAGGGCTTGCTCTACCTTCACGTGCGAGCTGCGATCACGGCGTTCGACGACATCCTCAGTGCGGTGTTCAACGAGAAGCTCGCGGACCACCTACCTTCCCGGGTGCTGCCCATCTCCACGCAGCCACCCGAGGACATCGACGTGCTCGTGGGCAGTGAGTTCCAGCAGATCGTCGATCTCCTGAAACCCGCCCGACGCAAGCGCGCCGAAGCACGCCAACGGATCCGCACGCTCTTGGCTCTGGAGGCCCATGTGGCCGAAGACGTCCTCGTGAGCGAGCGGGACGTGGACCGCGTCGAGCGGGGCGTCCGCGGCGGCAAGAAAGTTGAAGATGTCTTTCCGCGACTCTCCGCTCTCGCCACCACGGTGACGGGGTCGGGCATTTCCGTCGTCGTGCGGGTCACGAAGAAGCAAGGGGCTCCAGTGCGATATGTCGCAGCGGACGATCCCGCAGAGGCCGCCGCTGTTCGGGAAGTTGACCTCCAGCGCAAGTACCGCTACGGCCGTAGCGAGTTCGCTCAAAAGCTGGGAATCAACAACGAGGAATCTACGACTCTTCGCGAACACCTCAAACTTGAGGACGACCCGGATTGCTTCCACGAGTTCCAGTTCGGAGCCAGCAAGCACCAGGGCTACTCGGATGAGGCACTCGCTCGCGCCAAACAGGCTTTGCCGTCGCTTGACATCCGAGAGCTGGCGCGTCAGCGGCGAGCCCGTCGTCGGGAGGCGAAGACAGGATGACTGGGATCTCGGGCCAGCTTCGGCGAGAGCTCTCTGCTCGTTGGCCGTTCACAAGCCAGCGTGAGGAGGCGCCCGCTCTTAATGGTCAGCTCGGACTCTTCGGCGACTTCGCCCTGGACACGTCGCTGCCACCAGTCTGGTTTGTCGGGGACTTGGACGGCTGCAGATATCTCCTCGTTGGTGTAAATCCGGGCCGCGGGGAGGATGGCACTCCATCGTGGGACGCTGAACGGGAGGCCATCACCCAGAGCTTCGAAAGGTACTGGAGATCTCGGCTCGGCTACTTCTCCGGACCTGCATACAACAGGCAGCACTACGATCCCACCGGTACGTTGGTAGCCGTGCTCGCCGGCCAGGCGGCGTCCCCGCGTGACGCTTTGGCCTCACTTTGCGTCCAGATAGAGATGGTCCCGTTCTTCTCCAAGCATCAGAACCTTTCAGAGCATCAGGTCGCCTCCGTGCGTACCGGGACGGAGACTGGCCGGCTCGCGCAACGCCTCCTTGCTTCGTGCCTTGAAGCATCCCCTGAGGCGGTCGTCTTCCGCGGAGCAGGCGGGGCCCTTCGGGCGCTCCTCGCTGAGCACGATGGGCGCATAGATACACAGGTGCCTTACGTAGGCTCGGTCGGTCGGCTTAAGGTCTCATCTCCCCGGCCCCTCCAGCTGATCACTCTTTCGGGGAACTACGCCGTCCCACATGACTCGATTCGACTCTTGGGCGCGATGAGCCGCGGTGAGAACGTCGAGTGGCCCAAACGCGGGGGGCGGCAACGGGGGACACACCGGCCCCCAACGGCCAAGCCCCTCTATGAGCAGGCCCGTGCCACGGTCTTGGCCCTGGATCCAAACATCGCGATTCGCCCTCGAACGGGCGGTCTCCGATCGGAGGCATTCCGGCACCGCCGGAATTTCGCTCGGCTTATCGAGCACCGCTCGTCGGTGGAAGTGCATCTGCTCGAAAGTCCTAACCGCTTCCGCACGGATTTTCGTGTGTTCAACGAAGAGGACCTTGCGGTACTTGTGTCTCGGATAGCAACCGCCTACGAGTTCGGAAGCTAGCTGACAGCAGAGAGCGACCTGCCAGCCGAGGAACAAGCACTGTCTACGCGGCCTGCCGACGCTCGAAGCGACGTGAAGTTATCAGAACGGAGCAGCTCAGGATTGATGCGATGGTTCGCGAGGTGGTCTTCGATTTGTACCGCAGCGATGTCGGCGGAATTCGGCACCCTGAGAGCGAGGAACCGGTCCTTCAGCAGGAGGCCGAAAAGACGGAATCTTTGACGAGCACGACCTTGTACTGGTGTGGGCCAAGGTCGTCCACGGCCTACGCGCCGGGCACGGAGTCCAACGTCCTGATGCGCATCTGAGTGAGCTTGTCGGGCCCGAGGAGCAAGAATGCCCCGTGTTCGATATCTCCGACGAGCGGGCGTTGGCGCGCCGCTATCCAAAGCAACGGCCTCTGGGTGTCCGCGTCGCGTGACCGAGAGACCTTCACCGTCGTTTCGAAATCCCGACGACTCGGGCGGCACCCGCCCAAGGGATGGCTGTGCCAGTCGCCTATGTAAGTGAACGCGCCCGAGCTTGCCCTCACCACTTCCTCAATCGTTGCCCAGTCATCGGGAACAGAGGACTCGAAGCCGCTAGGCGATCGCCGCGAACGACGGGAAGCCACCACCGCGTCAACCACGACCAAGTCATCGTCCGAGGACCAATAACCGACGAGCACGCCGCCAGTCTCGGTCCATCTGGAGCGCTTTGCTTCCTCCTCGATGGCTTCAACAACGGCCCGGACGACGAATAGGCGGCTCATGGGTGGGCAGCACACACGGCGCATTCAGGGCGGGGCACGACGGACCAGTTCCTGATCTCAGGTGCGTCTGGCGTGCCGACAGCCTGGTACACGACGTAGTTCGCGGTCTCGGCGGGGTAGCCGTCGTCGCGCGCGACTAGCGCCTGGACGGCGAGTCTCACGGCGATGGTCGCCACCGACTCAATGTCGAATCCGCTCCCGGTGAAGGTCGGCGCAACGCAGTTCGCCGGCAGGACCTCGGGCTCCGGGCTAGCGACAGGAGACATTTCCGGGGTGGTCGCCAGTAGCGCGTAGAGGCAACCGAGACAGCCTGTCAGGCCTGGACGATACAAGAACGCTCGCCCTCCCCATGCTCCCTGCACTACATCGGTGTAGAGAAGTGGGATCCGCTGCTCAATCGCGACCATCTGCAAATCTAGCGATGTTTCGTAGCTCGCAACGGCAGCGACGATGAGGTCGCTCGAACTCACGATCTTCCACACCTCATCGAGGTCTTCCACCGTAGATCCATCGGTGTGGATGCCACCCCAAGGCCCGTTGACGATCGAAATCTGCGCGTACGGGTTGACCGACAAGATCCGGCGCCTCATCTCCTCGGTTTTGAGCGTCCCAGCAGCGAGGATATCGAAGGCACCGCGCTGCGCATTTCCCGTTTCGACGATGTCGTGGTCCAACAGCACGAGAGCCCCGACGCCAGCACGGGCTAGTCCGAGTGCAATCGGCGACCCGAGTGCTCCAAGGCCCACGACCGTTACCCGCTTGGAGTCCAGTGCGGCCAGCGAAGGGTTGCGCGCGAACGTGTGCTCCTTCCCCAGGCGAAACGGCCGGTAGGTATGCCTCCTCAGCCCTCCAGGTTGTCTCGATTCGAGGACGAACACCCACTCGTCGCGGAATTCGAGCTCGTCGGACTCTTTACTCCACTGCCACTCCTCCGGGAATGCTGCCCCGAGCATCCGGATTTGGGCATTGGCTGAGAGGGCGACCTTGCCGGTCGCCGGGAGCTGCTGGTTGACCCAATCTGGAAAATGCGATTCGAATTCGTCGCGCGTGTTCTTGAAAGGCGGATAGCGCTTCAGCTTCACCCATCGGGCGCTGACTTTCAGGGCATCTGGCCGGACTAGGGCTGCCGCGATTTCCGGCTCGGCCGTACGATCCCCCAAGGTCGAACCGTCGCGCGCGAAGATCTCAAGTCGTGTGAGCACGCCAATTCGGGCCGTGTTGGCGCCGAGCATGGTTATCTCGGCCCGGCCCCACGAGTCTGAGGGCACATCTCCATCAAGTGCGGCCGGGATCAGGAGCGCCCCCGAGTCGGGCGCGAACAAGTAGCGGCTTTGGCGGTCTGGGCTTCGCTCCGACTGGCGGCGGAGTTCGTCTACGTCACCTCGAATGCTGAGCAGCGCCACGGCACGCTCAAGTGTGTAGGCGCCTTGCTGACCTTCGTTCTCGTTCCAGTCCCAGTCTTCAGCCGCACCCGGCCAGAGGCACAGAACTCGATCGTAGGGCGATGAGTGCCGCGGAAGTCTCAGGTTCACGCGGACTTCTGGCCGTCCGAACGGGAACGACGCCGGGTACAGCAGCTCTGACTCGAACCGCTCTGAGCCAACATGGAGCCTGCCCCTCAGAACGATGAAGCCCAGGGCTCGCGGCGCAGCTTCCAGGGCGAACTCGAACCCCGCATTACTAATGGCGGTGAGTTCTCGGTCGAGGAGCGACGCGTCGCGCTCGAACCACGGCGTGCGCACAGCTATCCGTACGGGCGACCAGGAGGCCGCGGCGGCTTGCGACCCGGCTCCGGATGAGGCGGATGAGGAGGATGCTCAGGGTGGGGCGGATGATCAGGCCGCTCCCGTTCTGTGTCAGCCATCTGAACCTCCAAGCGCTTATGCGCGTTGCTAATTTCATTTCACGGTAGAGCCACGGCTGCAACCTAGTCAAGAACATATGTGCGACAGACGCTGTCGCCTTCTCCTCGCAGGCACCGGACGTCGGTGAAAGCCCCGGGGGCCCTTCGCGTCGTCGAGCCCGTCGGTGCGCCCGGACCGGAGGCGGAAACCTTGAACGGTGCGGTCGCGATGACCAGTCCATAACGATAGCCGCCCCGCATCTGCCGGACTGCGGCATGGCTTCGTTTGTGCCACAGCGGCTGCATGGCCGGCCGGCAGCACTCATCATTGGCTCGACCGGGCTGTTGACAATGCTCGCGATGAAGTCCACCATCATGCCAAGAACATCTGACATGGTCAGAATGATGCCAGATCGAGACGTGCTCCCCAACTTGCCGCGCCACTACTGGGCGCCCGCGTGCCGACTGTTTGGCAGCCAGGGTGTGTCGGACGCGACCGTACGAGCGGCGGAGCGTGCGGTCGCCCGGTCGCTCCGGGAGGATCCTCCTGCGACAGCAGACCGCGAGCGGTGGCGGACCGATGTGCGCCGACGCCTAGCAGAGGGGATCCTTGGACCCGCCCGCACCGACAGCCTACGGCGGAGAGGCATCGTAGCAACGGGGCGCCAAGAGGACCTGCTCCTCGCCCAACTGGTCCCCAGCCTAGATCGGTTCTTCACGCAACAGATGCAGGGCAAGGTGCCAAGAGCCCGAGGTCGCACGCGCTTGTCGGCGGAGGAGACGCTCGGAACTGCGATAAGCGTATCGCTTACACAAGAGAGCCACCGGTGAAGGTCACTGCTCCACGCTATTCACTGGGCTCCGCGACGCGGGCGCTGTCCGAAGCGCCGGACGCCCAAGTGGTCGATTTGGTTTCCATCGCGGCGCAGCTCTACGCGGCCGACCGCTCGCGGCACCGCGGGCGAGAGTGGATTCGGCCCATGGATGTCTGCTTGCCCATATCCTCTCGCCGCCTTTGGGTGCATGTCGGGCCAGTGCTTGAGCAGGCCCTGGCGGTGCTCACCGACGACCATTGGCGTCTGGAGTTTGCCGAGGGTCGTCCGACCTTGGCTGAAGAGCAGCAGGCTTGGCTCTCGTTCGCTCGCGGGCAGCAGATCGATGAAGTAGCTCTCTTCTCCGGCGGACTCGATTCGTTCGCTGGAGCGGCGCGCTGGCTCGCGGGGCGTTCGACGGGGCGGATCGGACTCCTCTCCCTGCGCTCCAGCACCGTGGTTGGGAAGATCCAGCGGGATTTGGCATCGGCGCTGGGTGAACTGTATCCCGATCGTGTGGTGCACCTGCCGGTCCCAGTGAACCTCATCGAGGCGCCAGATGTGGAGCGCTCCCAGCGAACGCGCGGTTTCCTTTACTCCGCTGTCGCCGTTGCTGTGGCGAGTTGGTCCGGGGCGCACCGGGTGCTGATCTTCGAGAATGGCTACGGATCGCTCAACCCGCGCCTCGTTGAGCATCAGATGGGTGCCCAGGCCACCAAATCGACCCATCCCCATGTCGTTCAACAGCTTCAGCAAGTCTTCGACGCCGCGGGCTTCGCGGTATCAATCGACCTCCCGTACCGGGGCTACACCAAAGCGGAGCTAGTCGCCGGGATCCCGGATGACCTGAAGCCATTCATCGCCTGGACGGTCTCCTGTGACGGTTTTCCGCTCCGCGATAAGCGGGCCAAACAGTGCGGGCGATGCGGGTCTTGCATCTTGCGTCAGCAGGCACTCAGGAGTGCGGGTCTCGCGGAGTTCGATCGTCTCGATTATCGACAACCGGCGTTCGAGTGCGCAACGCCACCGGATCATCTGCTTCTGATGGCGTTCCAGGCATGGGAACTGGTGTCGCGTGCTGCGTCCGAGCACTACGAGACAGTGACGGCTAAGTGGCCGGAAATCGGACTCGGCATAGGCTCGCCGCCATCGTTGGAAGCAGCCGAGCGGCTGGCCGTACTGCGGCGCTACGGTTTGGAGTGGGCCAGCTTGATCGCGGCGGACCGCGAACTCGCCCGCCGGCTCGGGTGGAGTGGATGAGATGAGCGAGCAAGAGGCCAGATTCGATCAGGCGGAGCTGGGACGCAGGCTCCAGACGCTGAGGAAGCTGCATAGGCGAACGCAGGCAGATATCGCGGAGGTGCTGGGCGTATCGAGACCGACGGTCGCTGCCATCGAAGCCGGGCAGCGCCGCGTCGATTCGGCGTTGCTTGTGAACCTCGCGAAAGCCTACGGAAGCCGCATTTCGGAGCTCGTGCGTGAGCCCATGCCACCTATCTCGCTCCAGGCCCAGTTTCGACTTCCCGCGGACGCTCCTCTGGCCGAACGAACCGAACTCGAGCAAGCAGTCGCGTCCCTTGAGACGCTGGTCGCAAGCTATCTCCGATTGGAGAAGATGCTCGACAGCCCGCTCCGGCCGGGGGCCGTTCCCTATTATCGCTATGAAGCGGCGCGGCTAGAGCAGGATGCGGAGATGGTTGCAGATGCCGAACGGCGTCGCCTCGCGGCCGGTGACGGCCCTGTCCTGAAGCTGCGGGAACTCCTCGAACGTGAGGGTGGGCTCCGCATCTTCAGCATTCCACTGCCGGGTGGTGTAGCTGCGCTTTACGGTGTCTCGCATGAAGCTGGGCCGTGCGTGGCAATCAATGCGAATCACCCTGCCGTTCGCCAGCGCTGGTCGCTTGCACACGAGTTCGGCCATTTCTTGACTCGATTGGATCGTCCTGAGGTCACTCGGATTTCTGGATACCAGCGGATTCCGGAGCACGAGCGATTCGCGGATCAATTCGCGGCGGCGTTCCTGATGCCAAGCGCTGGTCTACAGCGCAGGATTCGCGAATTGGAAAGCGCCGATCGCCAAGTGACTGTGGCGGATCTGCTGCTGATTGCCGACGAGTACGAGGTTTCGTTCCAAGCACTGGTGCTGCGCTTGGAGGGCCTCCGGGTTGTCTCGAGCGGCACCTGGGACGCGCTAACTCACTCGGGAGCGAACATTCAGGCCGCCAGCCGGCTGCTGGGTGTCGAGGCTCCGCCAGCGGACACTTTGAAGTTCCCCAGGCGGTTTGTCTTTCTTGCGCTCGAAGCGTTCGACCGCGCGCTTCTCACCGAGCGCGAGCTGGCCGAGCTGCTCGGTGAAGACCGACTGACGGTGCGAGAGCTCGTTGACAGGATGGCGAGCACGGGCCGAGACGTCCAAGACGGAAGCGGGACTCATCCGCCGTTGTCGGAGTCGATGCACGTTGGCACTCGGCCATGACCCAACGGAACTCGTAGCGGACGCCGATGTCCTGATGAATCTCATGGCCTCGGGCTGTGCGGAGGAGATTTTGTCGACTCTGCTGCTGACGCTCGTCGTGCCGCCGGCCGTCGCCGACGAGGCCATTTACATCGAGGTCGCTGAGCGAGGGAGCGAACGCCAAGCCATCGACCTCTCTCCGCTCGGGGCTGCAGGCCTCGTCGCCGTCACAGCGGTTGATGCTACAGAACTTGATCTCGTCGTCGACCTCGCGGCGCTCGTCGACGACGGGGAGGCCGAGGCGATCGCGATTGCGGAGGTTCGGCAGCTCGCTGTCGCCACCGACGACCGAAAAGCTCGCCGGATCGCCAGTGAACGGTCGGTCGCACGCTCGTCGACGCCGGAACTACTTCACGCGTGGCAACGTGTCGGGCAAATCGCGCTGCCCAGGCTCAGCGCGGTCTTGAGGTCCATTGAAACGCGGAGCCGCTACCGGCCGCCGCGCGACCATCCACTTTTCAACTGGTGGAGCGAGTGCGCCGATTCAACGCCTGAGGAGCAACCGTAGGGGCCGCTTGTCGGCCCGGCAGTGCCTAGGTGGAGGACAAGATGAACGTTAGAGACTTCGCGCGGCTCACTGCTCGAGAGATTCGGAGTGATGCGCAGTTCTGGGACGACCTCTCAGAAAGTGTCGCCAACGGGACCGTAGATCGCCTCCGAACGTTGCCGCCCCTCCAACGGAGGGCGTACTCGGTGCCCGAGGTAGCTCAGATGCTCGGCGTGGGCCACACCGCAGTTCGGAACGCCATTGCGCGCGGCGACCTTCGAGTGGTGCGCGTGGGCGGCCGTGTTCTCGTCCCTCTCACGGCGATCGCGACGCTGCCCGGGGATGAGCTGAACCTGCAGTTCCGATGGCAGCATGGAAGTTGACCACGACCTCGTGTCGTCGATCGCGGCGGTCGCTGAAGACGTCGAAGCTGGGCCTCTCACTCCCGACCCCGACGGGCCAGATTGGATCATCCTCGCTCGAGAGCTTTCCAAGATCCGAGGGCGCGGCCGATAGGCGGACAAACCAGTCGCCGTCGCTCACACAGCCCGTGATGCTAGCCCGAGAGGCCCAGTGGTCCGACGTTTGGGCTATCATGTGCCCCGTATGTCGGACACGGCGCATGACCAGCTCTACGAGATTGCCGAGCAGCAGGCAGGCTACTTCACCGCGGGCCAAGCGGAGTATGCGGGCATCGACCGGACGACGCTCCGCTACCACGCCCGCCCCGGAGGACGGTTTGAGCGAGTCCGACGAGGCCTGTATCGCCTAAGACACTTTCCCTCCAGTCCCCACGAACACGTTGTGGCGGCATGGCTGCCGCTCAAGGCCACCGGGGCCGTTGTCTCCCACGAGAGCGCGCTCGAGCTCTACGAACTCACCGACCTGATCCCGTCCGCGGTTCACGTCTCCATCCCACGGGCTAAGCGTGGCGTGCGTCCGCGTTCGGGCGTGCGAATACACACAATCGAAGGGCAACTCGGGACGGAAGATCTCCGGACCATTGACGGCGTGCCGGTGACCAGCCCCGAGCGAACGCTCGTCGATGCTCTGGAAGATGGTTCTCCGCCTGAGCAAATAGAGCTTGCTGTTCGGCAGGCCGTGGACCGCGGTCTGACGACACCTCGTCGGCTCCGGGAGATGGTGAAAGGCCGCTCCGCCCGTACTCGCCGAATCATTGAAAGCGCTGTCGGGCGAGTGCCTGCGTGAGGTACGAGACTGCCGCCGCGTTTCGTCGGGCGCTTGAGGATCGGCTGAAGGATCGCAGTCACCGGGAAGGTGCGCTCCTTGCGCGACTGCGCAAGCAGGTTGCATTCGAACGGTTGCTCGCTCGCCTCCTACGCGTCGCGCCGGGCCAATGGGCGCTCAAGGGCGGGTTCGCTCTCCAACTGCGCATGCCGGATCGGGCACGCACCACTCGCGACATCGATCTCGCCTGGCAGGTTCAGGAGGATGAACTGCTCGAGAGGCTGATCGAGGTAACGATCGAGGACTTGGGTGACTTCTTCTCGTTCCGGGTGGAACGGACGACTGCTGACCCTGACCGCATGGGCGGCGCCCACCGGTTCCGGGTAGAAGCTTCGCTCGCCGGCCGGCTCTTCGAGACATTTCTCTTGGACGTTGGGGAGTGGGACGGTCTCATCAATCAGGCCGAGACACTCACAACGCCGGACCTGCTGGCATTCGCCGGAATCGAACCGGTGCCGGTCCCCGTGCTTCCATTGACTCGTCAGGTCGCTGAGAAGCTCCACGCTTACACGCGCCGCTATGAAGGGGACAGAGTTAGCAGTCGCCCCAAAGACCTGGTCGATCTGGCGCTGATCGCTCAGTTGTTCTCGTTGGACGCGGCGGCGCTTTTGGTCGATCTCCAAGAGGTCTTCGCCGGCCGCGGAACCCACGATCTGCCTTCGAACCTCCCGCCGCCACCCACGGAGTGGCGCGTTCCGTACCGCCAACTGGCTGGCGAGGTGGGTTTGGACGCCGACCTGAACGCCGGGCATGCCGCTGCAGCAGCGGTGGTTGATCCCGTTCTGCAGAGGAGAGTGCTAGCAGGAACGTGGAATCCAGAGACACGGCGCTGGGATGCGTGATCCACCGCACCGGATCGATCGAGGGCTTAAATCACAGTCCATCCGAGCGTGGCAGACCATCATGCGGACGTGACGGGGCTTGACGCCAACGTCGCCAAGAGGTCGGGAGTAGGCGGTGAGCGATAAGGAACGCGGTTACGACAAGTACTTGAAGCGTAAGGGCGCGAAGCTGGAATCTCGCATCAACGAAGGCGTGCCCTTCTGTTGGATGTGTTCGGCGCAGTCGGGCAACCGGGCGAAGGAGCACATCTTCCCGCTTTGGCTCCAGAGGGAACTCGGGGCTGAGAAAGAAACGTGGACGCCAACGCACACGAGCGTGTTTGGCGACATCCTCGATTCCAGAGGTCCTCACCCGACCACCGCGCTGCTTGCGGGCGAAATCTGCGAAGCGTGCAACGGTGGATGGATGAACGCCCTTGAAGGGCGGTTCCGCAAGGTTATGTTTCCGCGATGTCCAACCATCAGCGAAGCCGACGGAAGAGTGATTGCACACTGGTTCGCGAAAACGGCAATCGTTATCAATAGCGCTCAGAATTACCGGCTGGCGTTCCCTCGCGAAGCCCGCCACGCCGCGCAACAGGGCGTTCCGCCTGGCGTGGGCGTCTTCCTTGGCCAGATGCCGAATGCGCCTCATCGGCTCAATTTCATTCAGGTTCAGGGCAATGTGTTCGGCTTCTCTAGACCGGGCATGGGTGAGATGGCGCAGGAACTCTTAAAGCGCGCGTATTGCTGCGTCATCCGGATCGATGAGGTCGTTGCTGCTGTGGTCTATGCGCCGCCTGGCCCCTGGGCATGGCCCCTGGTGGAAATGACCCAACTCCATCCGTGGCGGGGAGAAGAGATCTCGTGGGAGTCTCTTCCGCCGATTTCAGACGTCACCGAACCGCTCATGCTGTACGCGGAGCATCCTGACCTCTAGAAGCCCGTGCGCCGGCCCAACATGACGTCAGTGCCCGGCACTGAGCGAAAGGCCTGACCATGGTTGGAGCGCTCGAATGCTCGTCTGCGGAATGCGTCGACGAACCTCGCCGACAAGCTGCCGCTGGACAGGATGGGATGACTGTCCCACTGCGTACCATCCCGTACCGAGGAGGATGGACCACGAGGCGACACAGATTGTCATTTCTTGGGGGGTGAGATTCACAGAACCAGACGAATTATGGTTAGGCGGATCGCCCGCCGGACCAGGCGATCGAGGACACCGCCGTGCCAATAAAGGTAGCCAACGGCTCGTCGCCGTACGCTCCGAGCGAGTATCTCGCGGTACTGGGCCCACCTGCTCCCGTCGCTTCCCTGCGCTCCCGCCCCCAGGTCGAGCCTGCAAATCGCTGCAAATCGCCCTGCTGTGATGGGCCTGAACCGGATGGTACGGATGGCTTGCTGCGTCCGGAGTCCAAGTTCAAAAAGCGACATAATGGAGTGCGGCGGAGAGCTTGGGATAGCCCGAGATGCCCTCATAACCCGAAGGTCGGGGGTTCGAATCCCTCCCCCGCTACCAGATTCGTTCGAAAGGCCCCCGGCAACGGGGGCCTTTCTGCATCCCACCCCACCGCCCACCGCCGGCGGCCGGCCGGAGAGAACGGCCCGGCGCTTCCCGCCTTTCGAGCGCACGCTCGCGCCCGGCCTTCTACTGCAGCAGCTCAATCCTGTGGCCGGCCAGCCACCTCGCATCCGCCATCAGCTCAATCGCCGCGACGCGCCCGGCCGCGACCGTGACCACGAACGCCACCCGCGGCGTGCCCCCCGGCGCCCACACCGCACCGGGCAGCCCATCGATGAGCGCCAGCTCGGCCCCCTGCGCCTGGCCCGCCAGCTGCCGTGCCACCGCCTGCGCGCCGCGCACTTCGCCCGAGATCCAACCGTTTCGAGCCCCCATCCGGAGTGCCTCCGCGTCGGGGCGCAGGACGGCGTCGGGGTCGAGCAGGGCGAGGAGCGCTTCGAAATCCCCCGAGCGCGAGGCACGGAAGAACGCGGCCACCACCTCGCGGTGCCGTGCCATGTCGCGTGCCGCGTTCTCGGGGGGCGCGCCGTGGACACGCCGGCGTCCCCGGCTCGCGAGCTGCCTCGCCGCCACCGGCGTGCGGCCGACGATCCCGGCGATCTCCTCGAAGGGCATGTCGAACACGTCATGCAGCACAAAGGCGACGCGCTCGGCCGGCACGAGGCGTTCCAGCACGGCCAGCATGGCGATGCCGACGGATTCGGCGAGGACTGCTTCGCCCTCCGGGCCGGCGGCGTCGTGAGCGGCTTCGCCGGCGGCCTCGAGCGGCTCTTCCCGCCGTGTCCGTCGCGCGCGGAGGGTATCGAGGCAGATGCGCGCCACCACGGTCGTCAGCCACCCTGCGGGGTTCGTCAGCTCGCCGGCGTCAGCGCGCTGGAGCCGCAACCACGCCTCCTGGACGGCGTCCTGGGCCTCGCTTGCCGAGCCGAGCAGCCGGTAGGCGACCGCGTTCAGCCGTGCCCGTTCGCTTTCGAACTGCTCCGCGGTCCGCGCATCCATCATCTCGTCACACTCCCACCGTGCCGTGCGTCATACCTTCGAAGGCGCCCGCGACGCCACCGCCGACATCATTCCAGAGGAGATTGGCCATGAAAATCAAACTCACCACCATCTTCGTCGACGACCAGGACGCCGCCCTGCGCGTCTACACGGAGGTCCTCGGGTTCGCGAAGAAGGCCGACTTCACCAACGGGCCGTTCCGTTGGCTCACGGTCGTCTCTCCTGAAGAGCCCGACGGCACCGAGCTCCAGCTTGCGCTCGCGAACGACCCGGCGGCGCGGGCCTACCAGGAGGCGAGGTTCGCGCAGGGCGCCCCGGCGGCGATGTTCTCCACGGATGACATCCAGGGCGACTTCGAACGGATGCAGGCGCGCGGCGCGCGGTTCACCATGCCCCCGACGGCGGTCACGGGCTCGACCATCGCCGTGGTGGACGACACCTGTGGCAACCTCGTCCAGCTGACGCAGCTCACATGGCATGGCTGAACCGGGCCGCGCGGCGCGACGCCCGGTACACTCGACTTTGACCCAGCCGAAATTGAGGGAGATGCCATGACGACCGGGACGGCCCCAGATCGCTCGCTCGCGCGCCCCGCGGACAGCCACGACATGATCCGGGTCCGCGGGGCCCGCGAAAACAACCTCAAGGATGTCAGCATCGACATCCCCAAGCGGCGCCTGACGGCGTTCACGGGCGTTTCCGGCTCGGGCAAGAGTTCCCTCGTCTTCGGAACCATCGCGGCCGAGTCTCAGCGGCTCATCAACGAGACGTACAGCGCCTTCGTCCAGGGCTTCATGCCCGCCCTCGCGCGCCCCGAAGTCGACCTGCTCGACGGCCTGACCACGGCCATCCTCGTCGACCAGGAGCGCATGGGGGCGAACGCGCGCTCCACCGTCGGCACCGTGACGGATGCGAACGCGATGCTTCGCGTGCTATTCAGCCGCATCGGCCACCCGCACATCGGCTCTTCGAACGCGTTCTCGTTCAACGTGCCGTCGGTCCGGGCCAGCGGCGAGATCACGGTCGAAAAGGGCGCCGGCAAGACCGAGACGCGGACCATCACGGTCAACGGCGGCATGTGCCCGCGCTGCGAAGGCATGGGTTCGGCCAGCGATATCGACGTCACCAGGCTGGTCGATTTCTCGAAGTCGCTCAACGAGGGCGCCATCACCGTCCCCGGGTACAGCATGGAGGGCTGGTACGGCCGCATCTTCCGCGGCTCCGGCTGGTTCGACCCCGACAAGCCCGTGCGGGACTTTACGAAGGACGAACTCGACGCCCTCCTCTACAAAGAGGCGACGCGCATCAAGGTCGACGGCATCAATCTCACCTACGTTGGCCTCGTGCCGCAGGTTCGGAAGTCGTTCCTTTCGAAGGATGTCGATGCGCTGCAGCCCCACATTCGCGCGTTCGTGGAGCGCGCTGTCGCCTTCGCGCCCTGCCCGGATTGTGGCGGCAGCCGCCTGAACGAGGCGGCGCGCTCCTCGCGCATCCACGGCGTCAACATCGCCGAGGCCTGCGCGATGCAGATCAGCGACCTCGCGGCCTGGGTTGGCGGGCTCGATGAGCCGGCCGTCGCGCCGCTCCTCACCGCGCTCCGCGAAGCGCTCGAATTCTTCGTCGAAATCGGCCTTGGCTACCTGTCGCTCGACCGGCCGTCGGGGACGCTTTCCGGGGGCGAAGCGCAACGCACGAAGATGGTTCGCCACCTCGGGTCGGCGCTCACGGACGTGACGTACGTGTTCGATGAGCCCACCATCGGCCTCCACCCGCACGACATTCAGCGCATGAACGACCTGCTCCTGCGCCTGCGCGACAAGGGCAACACCGTCCTCGTGGTCGAGCACAAGCCCGAGACCATCGCCATCGCCGACCACGTGGTCGACCTCGGTCCCGGTGCGGGCACTGCCGGCGGCGAAGTCGTCTTCGAAGGCACCGTTGCGGGCCTGCGCGCGAGCGGCACGCTCACGGGCCGCCACCTCAGCGATAAAGCCGCGCTCAAGCCGTCGGTGCGGAGGCGGGCCGGCGTGATGGAAGTGCGGGGGGCGCGCACCCACAACCTCCAGGACGTCGATGTCGATATCCCGCTGGGCGTGCTGGTGGTGGTCACGGGCGTCGCCGGTTCGGGGAAGAGTTCGCTCATCCATGGCTCCGTGGCGGGCCGCGAGGGCGTCGTCACGGTCGACCAGGGTGCGATTCGCGGTTCGCGGCGCAGCAACCCGGCGACCTACACCGGCCTGCTCGACCCCATCCGCAAGGCGTTCGCGAAGGCGAACGGCGTCAAGCCCTCGCTCTTCAGCGCCAACTCCGAGGGCGCCTGCCCCGCCTGCAACGGCGCCGGCGTCATCTACACCGACCTGGGCATGATGGCCGGGGTCAGCACCGTCTGCGAGGACTGCGGCGGCAAGCGCTTCCTGGCGTCCGTGCTCGAATACCGGCTCGGGGGCCTGAACATCGCCGAGGTGTTGGACCTCCCCGTCGAGGATGCGGCGGCGTTCTTCCAGGCGGGGGAAGCGCGGACCCCGGCCGCCCACGCCATCCTGCGGCGGCTGGCCGACGTCGGACTCGGTTACCTGCGCCTGGGGCAACCCCTGACGACGCTCTCGGGCGGCGAGCGCCAGCGGCTCAAGCTGGCCACCAGCATGGGCGCGGAGGGCGCCGTCTACGTGCTCGACGAACCCACTAACGGCCTCCATCTCGCCGACCTTCAGCAGCTCCTCGGCCTGCTCGACCGGCTCGTCGATGCGGGGAAGTCGGTCATCGTGATCGAGCACCACCAGGCCGTGATGGCCCACGCCGACTGGATCATCGACCTGGGCCCCGGCGCCGGGCACGATGGCGGGCGCGTGGTGTTCGAAGGCACGCCGGCGGCCCTCGTCGCCGCCCGCGCGACGCTCACGGGCCAGCACCTCGCCGCCTATGTCGGGGCATAGAGGTCGGTGGCCCACGTCTCCACGCCGAACTCCTCGGCGAGGAACATGCTGCTGGTCGCCCGCCCGCAGCCGAGATCGAGGACGCGCGTGCCCGCCTTCAGCTCCATCTCCCGCGAAAGGTGCTCGACCAGCCCGAGGACGTGCGGGCCCATCGGCGGTTCGGCGAACCAGCGGTCTCGCCGCTGCCCGGTGCGCGGGTAACGGCGCGCGATTTCGGTGTCTTCGATGCCGGCGCCACCCCCGATGGCGGGGATGATGGACACGTCGCGCACGTGGCTCATCGGCTCAGAGAGCGGGTAGGTCGCGGCCTCCCCGTCGATGGCCACGGCCAGCTCGGGCCGCACACGCCCGCCTTCGACAACGCGCGCGTAGAACCCGGGGCAGCGCACATCGAGCGCACGGAGGAGTGCATCGAGCGTCGGCGCCTCGATCTGCAGCGTCGCGACCCCGCCGCACATGTCGCGCAGCGGCGCGGGGATGTAGACCAGGGTCATCGCCCCTCCAGATGGAACGAGGCCCACATCGCGCGGGCCTCGTCCTCGGATTCTTCGTGTGCCGGGCCGGCTTACGCGAGGCCGTGCAGCTCCTCGACCAGCCGTCGCGGCGAAATCGGCAGCTCCGTGAACCGCTTGCCCGTCGCGTCCGCGATGGCGTTCGCGACCGCGGCCAACGGCGGCACGATCGGCACTTCGCCCACGCCGCGCACACCGTATGGATGGCCCGGGTTCGGCACTTCGACGAGGATCGTGTCGATCATGGGCAGGTCCAGCGTCGTCGGCATCCGGTAGTCCAGGAAGCTCGCGTTCAGCATCCGGCCGTTGTCGTCGAAGTAGTACTCCTCGTTCAGCGCCCAGCCCACGCCCTGCGCGACCGCGCCCTGGATCTGGCCTTCGACGTACGACGGGTGAATCGCCGTGCCCACATCCTGTGCGGCCGTGTACCGCAGGATGGTGACCTTGCCCGTGTCCGGGTCGACTTCGACATCGACGAGGTGCGTGCCGTAGGCGCCGCCCACGCCGCGCGCCGAAAGCGACGCCTTGCCGACGATCGGCCCGCCCTTCTGCGGTGCCGTGCGCGCCTGTTCGGCGAAGGAGGTCTCCCTGGAGTTCCCGGCGCCATCGCTCCAGGTGATGCGCCCGTCCTCGTACTCGACCTGGTCGGCGGGCACGTTCCATTCCCGCGCCGCCCGCTCACGCATCTGGCGGCGAATGTCCATGCCCGCTTCGTACACGGCCAGGCCGCTCGCGAAGGTGGTTCGGCTCCCGCCCGTGACGTCGTTGTGGCCGACGGAGTCCGTATCGACGACGGTCGCGTGGACGTCCTCGTAGCGAATCCCCAACGTCTCCGCGAGCTGCATCGAAAGCGACGCGCGCGAACCGCCGATGTCCGTGGAACCCTCGATCAGGTTCACCGTGCCATCCGGGTTCACCGCCGCCGTCACGCTCGATTGCATGCCGCCGTTGAACCAGTAGCCGGAGGCCACGCCGCGGCCGCGGTAGGGCCCCTCGATGGGCGACTTGTAGTGCGGCGAATCGAGGATCGCCTGCACGCACTCCTCGTGGCCGACTTTGGCGAGCGGCGCGCCCGTGACCATGCGCACGCCTTCGCGCGCGCTGTTATCGAGCCGGAACTGGAGCGGGTCCGCCCCGATGGCGCGTGCCGCTTCGTCCAGCGCCTGCTCCAGCGCGAAGGCCGCCGCGGGCGAGCCCGGCGCGCGGTACGCCGCCACCTTCGGCTTGTTCAGGCAGACGTCGTAGCCATCGACCTGGAAGTTGTCGATCGCGTACGGCGCCAGCATCGTCATCGAACCGGCGCCGACGGGGCTGCCGGGATAGGCGCCGGCTTCGTACGCGAGCTCCGCCTTCACGCCGGCGATCTTCCCGTCCTTCACGCCGAGCTTGATCTTAATCCAGGTGCCGCTCGTCGGGCCCGAGCCTTCGAACACGTCGGTGCGGCTCATGAGCACCTTCACCGGCCGGCCGGACTTCTTCGAAAGCAGCGCCGCGACGGGGTCGAGATAGATGGGGAGCTTGCCGCCGAAGCCGCCGCCGATCTCCATGGGGATGACGCGGATGCTCGAAATCGGGTGCCGCAGGATTTCCGCCACCTGGCCGCGAACGGAGAACGCGCCCTGCGTGCTCGTCCAGATCGTCACCGTCCCGTCGGCATTCCAGCTCGCCGTCGCGTTGTGGGGTTCGATGTAGCCCTGGTGCACCATCTTCGTGCGGTATTCGCGCTCGATGACGACGTCCGCGCCGGCGATGGCGTCGTCGGCGTTGCCGCCCTGGAAGCGGATGTGGCTGGCGATGTTGCTGGGCTTCTCGCTGCGCGCCCCGCCGAGCTCCTTCGTGAAGCGCGTCTCGTTCAGCAGCGGGGCGTCCTCGCGCATGGCGTCGCGCACATCGAGCACCGTCGGCAGCACCTGGTACTCCACGCGGATCTTGCTTAGCGCCTCTTCGGCGATGTGCGGGCTCGTCGCCGCCACCGCCGCCACCGCGTGCCCGCGATAGAGCGCCTTCTTCGAGGCGAGGATGTTGTCGCTCAGCTCCATGGCGTTGACGGAGCTTTCGCCGAGTTCCTGCACCACGTCGCGCGCGGCCGGGAAGTCCCGGTGCGTCACCACGGCGAAGACGCCGGGCACCTTCTCCGCTTCGCTCGTATCGATCGCGACGATGCGCGCGTGGGCGTGCGGGCTGCGCAGGATGCGCCCGTGCAGCAGCCCCGGCAGCCGGACATCGGCACCGTACTGCGCCTTCCCGGTGACTTTCTCCACGCCGTCCGGGCGCACGGGCCGCGTCCCGATGACGCGGTAGTTCGTCGAGCGTTCGCTGGTCGTCATGCGTCGAACCTCCCTGGGCCAGGCTTGGGGGACCGCGCCGCGTGGCGCCGCCCGGGAATGTGGATGGCCGGCATGGCACCGGCCACGCGGTCAGGGAACGGGCGCCCCGGAGGCGTCCGCCGCCTTCAGCACCGCTCGAACAATCTTGTCATAACCGGTGCAGCGGCACAGGTTGCCCGCCAGCCAGAAGCGCACGGTGTGCTCATCCGGGTGGGGGTTCGAATCCAGCAGCGCCTTCGCCGAGACGATGAAGCCCGGCGTGCAAATGCCGCACTGGAGCGCCGCCTCTTCGAGGAACGCCTGCTGCAGCGGGTGAAGGTTCTCGCCGTCGGCGATGCCCTCGATCGTCGTCACGTCGGCGCCTTCGAGTTCGACGCCGAGGACGCAGCAGGAGTTGACGACCTGCCCGTTGAGCAGGACCGCGCAGGCGCCGCAGTTGCCGTTGTTGCAGCCTTCCTTCGCACCCGTCAGGCCAAGCTCATCGCGGAGCACTTCGAGCACGCTCTGGCGTGGCTCGCACAGGAACTCCGTGGGCATCCCGTTGATCGTCGTCGCAACGTAGGTTCGCCGTGCCATTTACCGCCCCTCCCGGATGCGCTGGAGTGCGTGCTCGAAGGCTCGCACGGTGAGGACCGAGACCAGGTGCTTGCGCTGCGCCGCCGAGCCGCGCATGTCCGTGATCGGCTGGGCCGCCGCGGATGCCGCCTCGCCCGCCTTCGCGAACGTGTCGGCCACCGGCGCCTGGCCCACCACCGCTTCGGCCGCGGCCGGGACCATGATCGGCGTCGCCGCCACCGCGCCCAGCGCTACCCGCGCCGAGGCGATGCGGTCGCCGCTTTCGTCGAGCACCAGCCGCACGCCCGCACTCGCCACGGCGATGTCCATTTCGTTGCGCGGGATGAAGCGGTGGTAGAACACCGCCGACCGCGCCGGCTGCGGCGGGATCGAAACCCGCAGCAGGACTTCGCCCGGCTGCAGCACGCTCCGGCCCGGGCCCGCGAAGAACTCGTCCACGGGCACCGTGCGCGTGCCACCCGCCGAGGCAATGGTCAGGACCGCGCCGTGCGCCATGAGCGAAGGCGAACTATCGGCCGCCGGGCTCGCGTTGCAGAGGTTGCCCCCGAAGCTCGCGCGGGACTGGATCGCCCGCCCGCCGATGATGCTCGCCGCGTCCACGAGGCCGGGCCAGCGCCGCGCGATATCGCGGTTGCCATAGAGTTCCGCGAGCGGCACGGCGGCGCCGATGTCCAGGCCGCCATCGGCCCGGATATCCACCGCCATCAGCTCCGGGATGTGCTTGAGGTCGATCAGCTGGTCGCAGCTCCGGCGGTTTTCGCGCAGCTGCACGATTACGTCGGTCCCGCCCGCCAGCATCAGGCTGCGCTTCCCGTTTCCCAGTGCCGCGAAAGCCTCCGCGAGCGTCCTGGGTGCCAGGTATTCGAATGATTCCATGCACCGTTCCTGGGGTTTGCTGCCGGCGCCCGTGTCCCACCGCACACCCGGCCGGACCGATGATAAAGAACGGCCGGGGCCTTGTCTTGCGGACTCCCCGCCTTGGCGAACGCGGCCGCAGCCTCGAACATGTGCGCGTGCACAGCCGCCCTCTTGCTCGCGCCCTCGCCGTCCCCCTTTTGTTCGCGATATGCGTTGCCGCCGTCGCGCTGCTCCCCGCGCCCGCGCGCGCCGAGGAGCGCATGCGCCGCTTCGAGGCCGTCTACGACATCCAGCCCGATGGCTCCATCCACGTCACCGAGACCATCACCTGGGACTTCGGCCCCGACCCCCGCCACGGCATCTTCCGCAACCTCGTGACGAAGCAGGCCTGCGCCGGCATCGATCGCGAAGGCGGCGACCCCCGCACCTACGATTGCCCGGTTGGCAGCGACCGCCACTACGGCATCGCCGTCGAAAGCATCACCGATGCGGCCGGTAACGCCTACAAGTACGACAGGTCCAACGCCGGTGACGGCATCCAGCTCAAGATCGGCGACCCCGACACCACCATCACCGGCGAGCACGTCTACCGCATCACCTACAAACTGACCGGCGCCCTCGATGCCTACGCCTCGCACGGCGAACTCTATTGGAACGCGAGCGGCACCTGGCCCGTCACCGTCGATGCGACCGTGGTCACGGTAAAGCTCCCCACGAACGCCGCCATCACCGCCGTCTGCTTCCAGGGGTACCGCTCGACCGCCTCCTGCAAGACCGCCGATGGCGCCGGCAGCGTCACCTATACGGCCACGCGCTTCCTCGCCCCGAACGAGCAGCTCTCCATCGTCGCGATGTTCCCGCGCGACGCGGTGACCATCCCCGCGCCGATCGTGAAGGACCGCCCGAGCATCGACGACTACTTCGAATTCGACCTCGTGGAGATCGCCGAGTCCGCCGTGCTGGCCGCGCTGGGTGTGTTCGGCATCATCGCCGTCTGGTGGCGGCTTGGCCGGGACCGCCGCTTCACCACCGTGCACTACCTGACGAACGACCCCACCCAGGAGACGCGTCCGCTCTTCGCGAAGGACGATGTCGTGGTCGAATACCTCCCGCCGGATGAGCTGCGGCCCGCGCAGATGGGCGTGCTCCTCGATGAGCGCGCCGACACGCTCGATGTCACGGCGACGATCGTGGACATGGCGGTGCGCGGCTATCTCCACATCACGGAGATCCCCAAGAAGGGCCACTTCGGCAACCGCGACTGGCAGTTCGAAAAGCTGAAAGAGCCCGAGGGCCTCCAGCCGTACGAAGCCGCCCTCTTTGGCGCGCTCTTCAAGGGCAAGCGCACCGAGGTGAAGATCTCCTCGCTCAAGACGAAGTTCGCCCAGGACCTGAAGAAGGTGAAGGACGAGCTCTACCGCGACGCCGTCAACCGCCGGTGGTTCGACCGCAACCCGGAGACCCAGCGCTGGCGTGGGGCCGTCCCGGGCATCGTCCTCGCTATCGCCGGCGTGGCGCTGAGCGTGGGGTCGGCGTTCGCCTTTGGCCGGGGGTTCATCGGCGTGCCGTTCGTGGTGCTGGGGGTGCTGTTCGCGGTGCTCGGGGCGCGGACGATGGCGCGGCGCACGGCCGTGGGCAGCGAAGCGCGGCGCCGCGTGCTCGGCTTCCGCCTCTACGTCGATACCGCCGAAACCCGCCAGCAGGAGTTCAACGAGCAGCGCAACATCTTCGCGCGCTACCTGCCCTACGCGATGGTGTTCGGCTGCGTCGAAAAGTGGGCGAAGGCGTTCGAAGGGATTGAAGACCAGGCGGCGGAGGCCACCTCCGGCTGGTACGCCGGTACCGCGCCCTTCCAGGCGATGGCCTTCTCCCAGGGCATGCAGAGCTTCTCCAGCAGCGTTGGCAGCGCCATCTCCAGCACGCCCGCGTCCTCGGGTTCGGGTGGCGGCGGTGGCGGCTTCTCGGGTGGCGGCGGCGGTGGCGGTGGCGGGGGAAGCTGGTAGGTCAGGCCGCCTTCACCACACCGGCGCGCCAAACCAGCCGCCGGCGGCCTCCCTGCTTCGCCTCGTACAGCGCCCCGTCGGCGACCTCGTAGGCGGCGGCGAGCACCTCGTCGCGGTCCGCGCCATCGCCCACGGGCGCGAGCCCCGCGCTCACGCTGATGGCCAGCTCTTCGCCCCCGGGCAGCACCACGGGCACCGTCGCGATCGTCTCCACCGCCGAGTGGCACTGCATCACCGGGTCCCCGGCCTCACCCGTGAAGAACGCTGCGAACTCTTCGCCGCCGAGCCTCCCCAGCGCGCTCCCCGGGCCGAGCAGCCCGCCCAGGCGCCACGCCACCTCCTTCAGCACGTGGTCGCCCACCGGGTGCCCGTAGGTGTCGTTGATGCGCTTGAAGAAGTCGATATCGAAGATGGCCACCGAGGTCGCGTCCGCGTCGGCCGCGAGCGCGAACCAGGCCCGCCGGTTGAGCAGCCCGGTGAGCGAATCGTGGTCTGCCCGGAACTGGGCTTCGCGCCGAAGCTCTTCCAGCGCTTCATTTCGCCGTTCGAGTTCGATGAGCAGCTGTTCGCGGACCTCGATCTCGGCCTCGAAGGCGCGATTGAGCTGGCGGTTCTCCACGATCGTCAGCCACTGGCGCGTCATCAGGAACATCACGGCGATGGCCGTCCCGGTCACCAGGTCCGATTCCACCCGGCCGGTGAACGCCTCGTACAGCATTGCCACGCCCGGCGGCGTCACCGCCACGTATGGCAGCACCAGCTCGAGCGTGCTCTCGGAGCGCCCGCGGGTTATCGCCTCCAACGGGTCCCTCGCGGCCCAGTACAGCGCGAGCGCGAGCGCGAAATATCCCGCCAGCCAGAGGAGGTCCGGCCACGACGCCGTCGAACCGGCGCCCACCCCCATGAGGTAGGGAATATCTCCCGCGACGGTGAACGCGATCGCCACGACCAGCGCCGCCACGGGCCGCGGCAGTGCCCCGGACGCCCCGTAGAACAGCACTACCAGCGAGACGATCAGCCCGAGGTCGAGCAGGGGGTAGCCCAGGAGGAGCGCGCTCTGGAAGAAGGTCTCCGCCCCGGCGCCCGTCGGTTCGACCACGAACTGCCAGGCGAGCACGCCCACGGCCATCACCACGGTGGCGCCATCGAGCATCGCTCGCCGGTCGCTTAGCCGCCGGTGGGGCGGCGAAAGCAGCGGCACCGAGGCGATGAGCGAGAAGTAGCCGAGGTAATAGAAAAGGTCGGCGGCACCGGGGAAGGGAGCCTCGGCGCCGCAGAGTTCGTAGACCGAATAGATGGCTTCAGCGATGAACCAGCAGACCGCCAGCCCGGCCACGGTCGCCCAGCCCCAGCGCTGGCGGCCACGCGCCCGGCGCAACGTGTGGGGCGCCAGCGCCATCGCCGTGATGGGCCCGATGTTGAAGAGCAGGCCGCGCAGCACCAGCCCCGGCGCGCCCGCCGCGAGCAGCGCACCGTACACCGCGAGGAACACGGCTCCCCCGCCAACGATGAGCACGGGAATCCACGGCCTGGGGCCTTCTTTCACGTCTCGATAATCGGCACGCTCCGTCCCCGGCGGGACTCCCGGCCGGCGGCATCCCAGGGTAAAGACACGTCATCGCGTCTTTTGCAACACCGCCGTTGCGGCGGGGAAACAACAAAGCCCGCGCGTGGCGCGGGCTTCGGAGAAGAGAGCGAGGTGGGAATTCAGGCCGGCTCGGCGACCTGCCCCTCCGGGCGGCCGCGCATCCGCCGGAACCAGCGTCCGATGTCGTCGCGCTCCCAGGCCACGAGCAGCTGGCTGGCGATGCCGATCGAGCTATACGTCCCCGCCGCCACGCCCACCAGCAGCACGATGAGGAAGTTCCGGATGGTCACGCCGCCGATGAGCAGCATCGCGATCACCGTCAGCACCACCACGAACGACGTGTTGATCGACCGCGCGAGCGTCTCCGTCATGCTCGCGTTCACGGCTTCCTCGAAGGGGATGTACGGGTCGTGCGAGATGTTTTCGCGGATGCGGTCGAACACCACGATGGTGTCGTGCACGGAGAAGCCGATGACCGTCAGCAGCGCCGTGATGAAGCCCGTGTCCACTTCCGTGCCGCGAATCTCCCCGAGCAGCGCGAACAGACCGAGGATGATGAAGGCATCGTGCAGCACCGCGATCACCGCCGCCGTGCCATACCGGTATGGGCGCGGCAGGTGCCGGAACGCCCACCAGATGTAGAGCAGGATGAACACCGAGGCCGCGATTACCGCCAGCGTCGCGTTGCGGGCGATTTCGCTGCTCACCGTGCTCGAAACGGTCGAGAAGTCGCGCCGGGTGAGCGCGCCAAAGCGCTCGCGCAGCCCCGCCTCAAGCTGGTCGATTTCGCCCTGGACGGGCGCCGAGGGCCCCGTCACCGTGGAATCGCCGGCCGATGCCACCTGCAGTTCGCGCGTGCGAATGATGTAGGTGTTCTGGCCCGCGCCCTGGATGCGCGCCTCGCTATGCCCGAGGTCGCCCATCGCCGAACGCAGCTCGCCCTGCTGCACCGGCTTCTCCGTGAACTCGATCGTGAACGACGAGCCCGACGTGAATTCGATGCCCGCCTTGAGCTGGAAGATGGCCAGGCTCGCCACCGCCACGACGAAGAGCGCCAACGAGACCGAGAGGTACCACCATCGCTTGCCTGCGAAGTCGAGCATCGGTTACTTCCCCCCCGCGGCTTCTGCCCTGGATGCGGCCGCGCGGCCGCGCTTGCGCTCCTCGGCGTTGAACAGCCAGTGGTTCCGCGCCACCGGCGTCCCCACGATCATTTTCAGGAACGTCCGCGTCACGGTGATCGCCGAGAACATCGAAATGAGCACGCCGATCGCCAGCGTCAGGGCGAAGCCCTTCACCAGCGATGCCCCGAACTGGTTTCCGAAGTAGTACAGGATGAGGCAGGTGATGAGCGTCGAGATGTTCGAATCGCGAATCGACGTCCACGCCCGGCGGAAGCCCAGGTCGATGGCGCTGTTCAGCGTCCGGCCCCGGCGTAGCTCTTCTTTCATTCGTTCGAAGATGAGGATGTTCGCGTCCACGGCCATGCCCACCGAGAGCACGAACGCCGCGATGCCCGAGAGCGTCAGCGTCACCGGCCACAGCTTGAACACCGTCAGCGTCAGCGAGGTGTAGACCACCAGCGCCGCCGCCGCCAGCGCGCCCGGCAGCCGGTAATAGAGGATCATGAACAGGGCCACGGCGATGAGCCCGACGATGCCCGCGTGCACCGAATCGAGCACGGAGTCCTCGCCCAGGGTCGCGCTCACCTCGCTCGATTGGATCGTCTTCAGCGGCACGGGCAGCGCGCCGGCGTTGAGCTGCTTCGAAAGCGTCTTCGCCGCCGTGAAGGAATCCTGTCCCGTGATCTGCCCTTTGTCGGAGATCACGCTCTGGACCTGCGCCTGCGAAATGAGCTCGTCGTCGAGGTAGATGAGCAGGAACCGCCGCGTGTCGCCCTCGGGGAAGCGCAGCGCGTTCCCGGTGATCTGCTCCATGAGCTTCGAACCGATGCCTGTGGTCTCGAAGTTCACGGCGTAGGTCGTGCCCTGTTGCGATGGGAACGTGTTGTTCTTCAGATACTGCCCGCTCATCGTGTACGTCTGGCCATCGACGACGCCCGTGGCGGGGATGACATCCGTGCCCTCGGGGTTCGGCACCCGGAATTCGAGGCGCGCCGTCTTGCCGATGAGGTCCGTCGCCTCGTTGATGTCCATGCCCGGCACTTCGACCGTCAGCCGGTTGCCGCTCGTCTTCGTGATCTCGGCTTCGCTCACGCCGAAGGCGTTGACGCGGCGTTCCACCACTTCCTTCGCGACATCGAGCGCCTGCCCCAGGTCGCCCTGGTAGTCGGCGGGCGGGTCGGCCTGGAGGACGAGGTAGGAGCCGCCGCGCAGGTCGAGGCCGAGGCGCATGGTCTCGCGCTCCCAGCTGCCGATCTTGATGCCCCGGCCCTCGGGCCAGAAGTCACCCGGAAGGTACCGGTTGGGGTCGCTCGGCCAGACGGCGATGAGGGCGAAGCCCGTGAGGAACAGCACCCCGAGGAAGATGAGGACCGTGGTCGTGCTACGCACTGGGCTTGATTACCTCCGGCGAAGTTGCCGTCTCGGCGGGTTCGAGCGTTGTCAGCCGTCGCGAAACCGCATCCGTGACGGCGCGCACGCGCACCCCGGCGGCGATTTCGAGGATGATTTCCGTTGGCCCGTCGACGGGCTGAATGATGTCCTTCACTTCGCCGATGAGCCCGCCCGTCGTCAGCACTTCATCGCCGATTTGCAGCGCCCGGACCGCTTTCTTCTGCTCCCGCTGATTCTTGAGCACCGGCTGGAGCAGGATGAAATAGAACGCCGCCACCGCGAGCACGGTGTAGAAGATGACACTCCACATGACAGCCATGGGGGGTTTCTCCTGGGGCCGGGCAAGCAGCTCAGGCTTGCTCCGCTCGCATGCTGGCCAGGAGCTCGCCGGCCAACGCCAGAGCCTCATCCCGGTTCGTTATTGCGCCCTCTGACTGGGCCCGGCGAACCGATGTTAGGACAGCCCCTAGCAATCGTCCACCTTCGAGGTCAAGCTCGCGAATCAGGTCCTCGCCCGTGATGAGGGGCGCCTCGCCGCCGTCATCCATGACAGCCCATGCTCGGGCCGTGACATAATTGACGAAGCCGCAGTGCCGCCGGAAGTGCTCCCGCGTGTACCCGGGCCCGCGCGTCGCCCAGCCATCGGCGAGGTTTACCAGCATCAGCGGCAGCACGTGGCCGTCCAGGTCGGTCACGAACTTGCGGACGGCGCGGTCCGTCGGCGGCCACGCCTTCACCAGTTCGCCCGGCCGCAGGTGGTAGCGCACCATCGCGGCCACGAACGCCGTCTCTTCAGGGCCAAATCCCAGCGCGGGAAGCCGTTCGCGCAGCAATTCCGCGCCGCGTGGCCCATGCCGCGGGAATCGCAGCGCACCCTCGACGATCGTCGCCGTGTGCGGCTTCGCGATGTCGTGCACGAGCGCGGCGAGCCGCAGCAGCGCCATCAAAGGCACGCTTCCCACCGCGCGCTCCAGCGACGCGTCCATGTCGATCCAGGCGAGCGAATCGCGCAGTTCCCTGCCCGCGGGGGTGTCCGTCGTCGCCTCGTGGAGCGCGGCCACCGCCGCGAGGTTGTGTTCGATCACCGTGTAGTGATGCCGTTCGGGCTGGACGAACCCGCGGCCGGCTTCGAGTTCGGGGATGAGGCGTGTGAGGGTGCCCTCGCGGTCGAGCGCGCGGAGTGCCGCCGGGGGGTCATCGGCCATCAGCGCCGCCATCAGGTCCGAATCCATCGCGCGGCATCGTAACAGGCTCGAACGGGGCCGGCCGCGACCGCCGGGCAAGGAAAAAGCCCGCGGTTCGCGGGCTCACCTTCGCTCTCACAAGGGGGAAGTCAGGCCCGGGGGTGCGCCTTGTCGTACTCCGCGCGCTTCTGCTGGTCGGTCAGCTGCGTGTAGATCTGCGTGGTCGAAATGCTCGCGTGGCCGAGCGCGTCCTGCACGTTTCGCAGGGGCATGCCGCCCGAAAGCATGTGCGTCGCATAGGTGTGGCGAAGCGTGTGCGGCGTGATCGTCTTGTCGAGCTTCGCTTCCCGCGCGTAGTTCTTCAGGATCAGCCAGAAACCCTGCCGCGTGAGCCGCTCGCCCCGCCGGTTGACGAAGAGCGCGGGCTCGCGGCGATTGCGCACCAGGCGCGGCCGCACGTGGAAGATGTACTGCCGCAGTTCGTCCACCGCCCGCTGATAGAGCGGCAGCACGCGCTCGCGTTCGCCCTTGCCGATGCAGCGCACGGTCACGGGGTCGCTCTCCAGCGCCACGTCGGCGAGGTCGAGCGAGACGAGCTCGGTCACGCGCAGGCCGGTGGCGTAGAGGAGTTCGAGCATCGCCTTATCGCGGCGCGCCTCGGGGGTGTTGCGCCGGGCGGGCTGCTCGAGCAGCTCATCGACTTCCTTGACGGACAGCGCACGCGGCAGCGACTTGCCCACCTGGGGCGATTTCAGCTGCTCCGTGGGGTCGCGCGGCACGAGGCCCTCGGCCGCGAGGAAGCCGAAGAACGACTTCACCGCCGCGATTTTGCGCGCCACCGTGGCGTCCTTGTACTGCCGTTCGCGCAGGTCCTCGACGAACGCGACGACCTTGCCGCCGTCGGTTTTCGCCCAGGCGTCCTTGCCGCCATCGGCTGCTCCCATGAACTTCTGAAACTGCCCGAGGTCGTTCCGGTACGCCGCGATCGTGTTGTTCGAAGCGTTCTTCTCGACGGCAAGAAAGTTCAAAAACTGGGCGATGCACTCGTCCATTCGCCGCATACCTCGTTACCGTTGGGTTCAGGGGCGGTGGCCATGATAGGCAGGCCAAATCAGGCGTGTCCACAAAATCCGGGGACGCTTGTGTGAAGAATCAGAGCCCACACGAGCATCACAGATAGTGATTATTCCGGTACAGCTCCGAACGATCGGAGGCGACGTAACGTCGCTTCCGGGACGCTCCTCCTCGCACCGTCGGCGCATGGTGCCTGCACGCGGCCTTCTGATCCAGCGCCGCTGTCTCGCCCGGGAATCAGGCGATTGTGAACGTTCTGCACGTCGGAAAAGCCCGTTGCGACTATAGTTTTCAGTACACTAACGGTTATTCGCCGCCTCCGGGGCGATGCGCCACTTCCCGTCGCCATCGCGCTCCATCACCCGCTCGATGGCATAACCTCCCACGCTCCGCGCGAGTTTGAACCCGAGCGAGATCGCCAGCCGATGTGACGCAATGTTATCGGCGCTGCACGTCCACGAAGGAACAAGGCCGCGCCTCTGGCACTCTTCGAAATAGTCGATAGATGCAGCCCGCGCGAGCCCCATGCGGCGGTACGCGTCGTTCGTGCCCACCTCCACTTCGCCTTCCACGAGCCCCGCCGGCCCCCCGATGGCGCACGGGCAGCAGAAGCTCGCCAGCCGTTCGCCATCCATCACGGCGAAGCCAAAGGCGCGTTCGGTGAACGCCTCCGGGCCACCCCAGACGGCCACCACCCACGGGTCCACCGCTCCCTCGAACTTCCGCGCGATGGCGGCGTCGATGGGTTCGATCCGGAACCCGCGCGGGAGTGCCGGGCGAGGTGGAAAGCCTGCCGGCGTCGTGTATTCCAACCGTTCTCGCCGCAGCGCGAAGACCTCGGCGAGGGCGGCATCCCAGGCGGGCGCCGATGCCCAGACCGCCGTCCCCGGGTAGTGCACCAGCGCGGGCAGCGCCGCCGCCACTTCGCGGGCGAAGCGAGCATCCGGTTCGCCGATGGCATGCCAGAACCCGCCTTCGTTGCAGACGATGGCGCTGCGCGGGCTCCCGGCGCTCTCGGCGAAGGCGGCGCCCGGCATCGTGCCGTCGATCACGCTGTGGACGAAGGCCATGTGCCCCGCCGCGTGCGGGTGCGGCACCAGGGGCCGCAGCCGTTCGAATTCAGACGGCGATAGCTGTTCCATCGGCGCAGCCTACACGGCGGGCGGGCCGCGTCCACCCTATGCCTGCCCCTATGCCTGCGACTCCAGCCGCCCCTTCAGCGCCGCCAGGAAGCCCCCCGCCTCCAGCCCGTCGAGCGCGCGATGGTCGAAGCTCAGGCAGACGTTCATCATCCAGCGCACGGCGATGCTGTCGTCGTCGCGAACGACGGCGCGCTTCACCGCCCGCTCCATCGTCACGATTGCCACCTGGGGCGGGTTCACGATCGGCTTCGAGGCGATGGATCCGAAGGCACCCGTGTTGTTCACGGTGAAGGTGCCCCCCTCGATGTCCTCGACGCGAAGGGTGCGCGCGTGCGCCTTCGCCGCCAGTTCGGAGATGCGCCGCGCCAGGCCGGCCACGCTCAGGTCGCCCGCACCATGGACCACGGGCACCACCAGCCCACTCTCGGCCGCGACCGCGATGCCGAGGTCGAAGGCGTGGTAGCGGCGCAGTTCGTCGCCCTCCCAGCGCGCGTTCAGCATCGGGAAGTCGCGCAGCGTCTCGCAGACCGCCGCGGCGAAGTACGGCAACAGCGTGAGCGCGACGCCCTCCTCCTGCTCGAAACGCTCCCGTTCCCGTTCGCGCAGCCGTACGAGGCCGGTGATGTCGGCTTCCACCATCGTCCATGCCTGGGGCGCTTCCAGGTTCGAACGCCGCAGGTGCTCCGCGATCGTTCGTCGCGTCGCCGAAAGCGACACGACTTCGTAGGCGCCGCCCGCGGCGGCTGCCGGTGTCGCGGTGCGCGGCGGCGCCGGTGCTGCCGCCGTCGCCCTGGCCGCGGGGGGCGGTTGCGCCGGGCCGGCGGCGATGCGCGCCTCGATGTCCTTCCGGGTCACGCGCCCGCCGATGCCGGTGCCTTCGACCAATGCAAGGTCGATGCCGTGCTCCGCCGCGAGCCTTCCCACGGCGGGCGAGACGAAGCGCGAGCGATCCTCGGGGTTGTGCCCGTTCGCCTGGCTTGCCGGCCGCGCCGGCGCCGGGCGGTTCGCCTTGAGCGCCGGACCCGGGGCCGCGGCTGCCGGCTCGTTCGCGGGCAGCGTGCGCTCCGCGGGGATGGCCATTGGCCCGCCCTGCCACGAACCGGCCGCGACGGGCTCGGGTGCCTCCTCGGCGGTCGCACCCGCCTCCACGATTTCGCACAGCGGGGCGCCCACGGCCACGGTCTCGCCCTGGGGCACGAGGATTTCGCCCATCGTCCCTTCGAACTCCGAGGGCAGCTCCGCCGTCACCTTCTCGGTCTCGATTTCGCAGAGCGGCTCATCGATGCGCACGCGGTCGCCGGGCTGCTTGAGCCACTGGATGATCGTGCCCTCCGTCACGCTCTCGCCGAGTTGCGGCATCATCACCGTCGCCATCGCTGCCTCCCCGTTGGCTAGTACGCTGCCAGGTCGCGCGCGGCCGCGGCGATTTTCGCCCGGTCCGGCATGAAGAAGGATTCCATCGTGTGATGGAACGGCATCGGCGGGATATCGGGGCCGGCCACCCGGCGGATGGGCGCGTCGAGGTGCTCGAAGGCGTGCTCGGCGATGATCGCCGCGATTTCGCCCCCAAGCCCGCCGGTGAGCGTGTCCTCATGCACGATCAGCACCTTGCCCGTCGCCTTCGCCGCCTCCAGGATCGTCTCGCGGTCGAGCGGGTTGAGCGTGAGCAGGTCCACGACCATGGCATCGATGCCGTCCGCCGCGATCTGCTCCGCCGCCGCGAGCGATTCGTGCAGCATCAGTCCGTAGGCGAAGATCGTGAGGTCTTCCCCGCGCCGCGTGATTCGCGCCCGCCCTATGACCTCCTCGGCCGGCGCACCCTCCATCTCCTGCTTCACCAGCCGGTACGTCCGCTTGTGTTCGAGGAAGAGGACGGGGTTCGGATCGGCGATGGCCGCCTTCAGGAGCGACCGGTAGTCCGCCGGGAACGACGGCGCCACCACCTTGATCCCGGGCATGTGCGCGTAGTACGCCTCGATGCTCTGCGAATGGTGCTGCCCGCCGTGGACGCCGCCCCCCCAGGGCGTGCGCACCACCATCGGCAGCCACGAATCGCCGCGGGTGCGGTAGCTCCAGCGCGATGCCTCGCTGCAAAGCTGGTCGAACCCCGCGTGGATGAAATCCGCGAACTGGATCTCGGCCACCGGGCGCATGCCGTAGTGCGCGGCGCCGATGCTGAGCCCGATGATCGACGATTCCGCCAGCGGCGAATCGAGCACGCGCCCGGGGTACTTCGCCACGAGCCCTTCGGTCGCGCGGAACACGCCGCCGGCCTCGACATCCTCGCCCAGCAGAAACACGCGTTCGTCGCCGCCGAGCGCCTCATCGAGGGTGGCCCGCACGGCCTCGATGACCGTCATCGCCGCCATCTCAGCCCTCCTTGTAGACGAAGCCGAGCGCATCCTCGGGCTTCGGGTCGGGTTGCTGCTGCGCCCAGGCGGCGGCTTCGCGCACCTCTTCGTCCACGCGCGCCTCGATCGCGTCGAGGTCTTCGCGCGGGAAGATGCCGTCGCGCTCCACGCGCTCGCGGAAGAGCTTGATGGGGTCCTTCGCGGCCCACTCCTCGAGTTCCTTGCGTGGCCGGTAGCGGGTGTCGTCGTCGTCGCTCGAATGTGGCCAGAGGCGGTAGCAGCGTGCTTCGATGAGGAACGGCCCGCCCCCGCGCCGCGCCTGGTCGACCGCCGGGCGCACGGCCTGGTACACCGCGATCCCGTCCATCCCATCGACGACGATGCCGCGCAGGCCGTATCCCCTGGCGCGCTGTGCCACGCCCGCCGTGGCCATCTCTTTGTCCGTGCGTTCGGAGATGGCGTAGCCGTTGTTTTCGATGAAGAAGATGACGGGCAGGCGATGGATGGTGGCGAAGTTGAGCGCCTCGTGGAAGTCGCCACGGCTCGTGCTGCCCTCGCCGCAGGTGGCCATCACCACCACCGGGTCCTGGCGCAGCTTCGCCCCGAGCGCGATGCCCGCGGCGTGCAGGAACTGCGTCGCCACCACGCTCGATTGCGAGACGATGTGCCGTTCGCGATTCCCCCAGTGCGATGGCATCTGCCGCCCGCCGCCGTTGGGGTCATCGATCTTGCCGAGGACGTTGAGCATCGCCTCGCGGGCGTTCATGCCGAACACGAGGTTCATGCCCAGGTCGCGGTAATACGGCGCGAGGTAGTCGACCCCCGGCTGGAGCGCCATCGCCGCGCCCACCTGCGCCGCTTCCTGCCCGGCCCCGGCGATGACGAACGCCGCCCGCCCCTGCCGGTTCATGGCGATCATCCGCTCGTTCAGCCGCCGGCTGAGGAGCATGCGGTAGTACATCTCCTCCAGCTGCTCCTCGCTCAGGAGATAATCCTCGATCGGCTGTTTCGAACGGCTGCGGTTCGCTCGGGCCGAGGTCATCGGCGAGCCTCCTGGGTGCCGCGGCTCCCGGTCCGGCACTCCTCCCGTAATCGTAGAACACGCAAACGACCATCCGCGTGAAGCGGCGTGCGGAATTGGTCTTTCAGCCGCCTTGCGAACCGCCGGCGCGTTGCCCGTCGCGGCCGTGCTTCGCCCGTTGCCCTGGCTGCAGCCGTTCGATCGTCTCCGCCGAGCGGTCGAAGATCTGCGGCACGTCCCAGCCGTTCGCGCCCGCGTAGGTATCGACCTGGCTGCGGTGATGGATGTCGTGCTCGACCATCATCATGAGCACGCGCCACCCCGAGAGTTCCCCGGCCGAGTCGATCATCGCCACCTTGCGCGCCAGCCATGCGTCCGGCGTGCCCTCGAGCGCCTCGCGCAGCGCCCGGGCGCTCGCCTCGATCGCGGGCACCCACTGCGCGCGCGAACGCACATCTGGCGGCCGCGGGCTGACCCACCCGTTGCCGGCGTAGGCGCTCGCGAAGTACAACCGCGACCCGGCCATGTGCCCGATGACCTGGTTGATGCTCCAGGCGTTCTCGCCGGTCCCCACGGCCGGGCGCCAGCCATCGGCTTCCGGCGGCAGCGCGGCGATGTCGCGCACGGCGCGCCGGTGCACGGCATCGAAGTAGCGGAGGAAGGCGTCAATCGACGTGATCATGGCGGCTCCCGGCGGCACTATACCGGCCGCCCGGGCACTGTGAGGAATCCGCCGCGGCAGGCACAATGGCCCGAGCACGCCCCGGGAGGTCTTGTGTTCAAGCTCGAGGTCTCCTGGCGGGGTCTGTTCGTGCTTGCCGCGGCCATCGGTGCGGTCTGGGTCATCCCCCAGGTCTGGGCGGTCGTGCTCCTCATCGCCGTCGCCTTCATCTTCATGGCCGCGCTGCTCCCCTACGTCGAATGGCTCGTGCGCCATCGCTTCCCGCGCGTGGTGGCCGTCCTCGTGGTCATCCTCGCGGTCCTCGCCATCCTCGGCGGCCTCGCGGCGATGTTCGTCCCCGCGATGGTGAGCGAATTCACCGACCTCCGTGACAACCTCCCCAACGACGCCCAGCGCCTCGAGGACTTCCTCGCCGATTTCGGCGTCGACGTCGAACTCAGCGACCGCGCCGAGGAGATCAACTGGAGCGAAGTCGTCTCCGGCCGCGTCGCCGTCGATTATGGGCAGAAGGTGCTCTTCGGGCTTCTTTCGGCGCTCACCATCATCGTGCTCACGGCCTACCTGCTCGTCGATGCGCCGAAGATGAAGGCCTACCTCTACCGCTTCATCCCCGACCGCCGCGAGCACGAAGCGGACGAACTGCTCGAGGCGATGGGCCGCGTCGTCGGCGGCTACATCCGCGGCCAGGTCATCACCTCCGCGATCATCGCGCTCTACACGCTCGCGGTGCTGCTCATTCTCGGGGTCGACAACGCGCTCGCCTTTGCCGTGCTCGCGGGCTTCGCCGATATCATCCCGCTCATCGGCGCGTTCATCGCCATCGTCCCGCCGGTGTTCGCCGCCTTCGACCAGTCCGTCACCCGCGCCCTCATCGTGCTCATCGCCCTGCTCGTGTACCAGCAGTTCGAAGACCGCCTGCTCGTGCCGCGCGTCTACGGGCAGACGCTCGGGCTGCAGCCGCTCGTCGTGCTTCTCACGGTGCTCATCGGCGGCGAACTGCTGGGCGTGACGGGCATCCTGCTCTCGCTGCCCGCCGCCGCCGCCATCAAGGTCGCGCTCGATTACTTCCTCGCCCGCCGCAAGCCCGGCAGCTATTTCGAAGCGAAAGAGGACGAAGTCGGCGCCCCCGACAACCCGGACGACGGGTCATCGGAGTCGTCCGCCGCGGGCTGAGGCTCAGCGCGCGGCCGGGTGACCAGCATCAGCAGGGCCGCCCCCGCCAGCAGCGCGCTCGCGATGATCCCCGCGCGATAGCCGCCCGTCGCATCGACCGCGATCCCCAGGACGACGGGCCCCCCGGCTCCCGCGAGGCTGACGAGGAAGGTCTGGACGCCCATCAGCGTGCCCAGCCGCCGTTCGCCGTAGACGTTCGCGGCGAACAGGCCCTGCAGCGGCGAAATCGTCCCGAACGCGAGCCCCGTCACGGTCATGAACGCCAGCGCCGCGCCGATGCCCCCGAATGCGAGCGTCAGCGTGCCGGCGGCCATCGCCGCGTAGGCCGCGCCGAGTGCCACCGGCACCCCCGCCCGCCGCACCACGGCCTCGGTCCCGGCGCGGCCGGGCAACGACAGCAGCCCCTTCACCGAGGCGATCGTCGTGGCCGCCGCGAGCGAGATGCCGCCGGCCGTCATGGCCGGCACCTGGTGGACCTGCACCGCCGACACTGAGAGGCCGGCCAGCGCGAACATCCCGATCATCCAACGCGCTTCCGGCAGCCGAAGCGCCTCGCCCATTCCGCTCCAGAACGCGACCCGCCCACCGGCCGCCGACCGCCCCCGCCGGACGAGCAGCGCCGCCGGGAGGCAATGGATGGCCATCAGCGCCACGAGCACGCGCAGGGCCGTTCGCCAGGAAAGCTGCTCCACGAGGAGCCCGGCGATGGGGAAGAACACGACGCTCGCGAGCCCGCCGATGAAGGTCAGGATGGCGAAGGCGCGCAGCCGCTTCTCCACGAAAAGCCGCGCCGTGACGGCCATGCTCACGCTGTAGTACAGCCCCGCCGAGACGATGCCGCCGCCGGTGCCCCATGCCAGCACGAAGAGCGGCAGGGAAGGTGCGCTCGCCGCCGCCAGCAGCCCGCCGCTGCCCAGCACGAGCGACCCCACGATCACCGGCCGTGGGCCGAAGCGGTCGAGCAGCCACCCGGTGAACGGCGCCGCGAGGCCTCCCAGGAGCGAACTCACGGTGTAGGCGAGAGAGAGCCCGCCGATGGGCCATCCGGTCGCTTCACGGATGGGCCCGATGAGGACGCCGAAGGAGTACATCACCAGGCCGTAGGCGCCGACGGTGAGCACCCCGAGCAGGACGACTTCCCACCAGGGCGCGAGCGCGCGCAGCGCACGGCTACCCACGGGCGCGCTCACGGTGTACTCGCGGCTGTCATCATCGCCGCACTCTACCTTGATGCGACGGTGGCCGGGATCATGCCCCGGGGGTGCTCGCTTCCGCCAGCGCGGCAACTTCGCCCGCCGTGAGCGCGAACTCCGCGGCCGGCAGCACCTCCGCCAGTTGCGCGGGCGAATTCGCCCCCACGATCGGCGCCGTCACCCCCCGTTGGGCCAGCAACCACGCGACCGCGACGGCCGCCGGCGTGGTGCCGCGCGCGCCCGCGATCTCCCGCAGGCAGGCGATCGTCGCCCACCCGGATGAGGTCATGTACTCCCGCACGCCGTTCGCGCGCGGCCCCTCCGGCTTCGCGCCCTGCTCGTACTTCCCGGTGAGGAACCCCTTCGCCAGGGGGCTGTACGGCACGACCGCGAGCCCCCGTTCGAGGCAAAGGTCCTGCACCTCGCCTTCGAATTCGCCGCGGTGGACCAGGTTGTAGTGCGGCTGGAGCGAAACGAACACCGGCAGCCCGAGCGTCTCGCCTTCGTTCAGCGCCTCGCGCAACTCATCGACATCGTGATTGGAGGCGCCGATGGCGCGCACTTTCCCGGCGCGGATGAGATCCTCGAAGGCGCGCAACGTCTCCTCGACGGGCACCGAGTCATCGGCCCAGTGGCACTGGTAGAGGTCGATGGTCTCCACGCCGAGGCGCTCCAGGCTCGCCTCGCACGCCTTGATGATGTGATCGCGGCCGAGCCCCTCTCCTGCCGGCCCCGGCCACATCCGCCCGCGCACCTTCGTGGCGATGACCATGCGGTGGCGATTGCCGCGGGCCGCGAGCCAGCGTCCCACCATCCGTTCGGCTTCGCCGCCGCCGTGCCCCCGTACCCACCGCGAGTAGATGTCCGCGCTATCGAGGAAGGTGCCGCCGGCCTCCGCGAAGGCATCGAGCGTCGCGAACGAGGCCGCTTCGCCGGCGGTCCAGCCGAACTGCATGGTCCCGAGGCAGAGCCGCGAGACTTCGATACCGGAGCTGCCCAGGGCGACCGTGTCCATTCGCAGCGCAGTCTACGCGGGCCCGCGCTTCCGGCCGAAACTCGCGTACGAATGGCGTCGCGAACGGCCCATACTGGATCCATGCGGCGCCACACAGCCTTCGCCCCCGAACCGTACCGGCTGCACGATGGCCGCGAACTCATCGTTCGCCCCATCCGCCCCGACGACGCGGCGGAGCTGCAGGCGCTCGCCGGGCGGCTTTCGGCGCATGCGCTGCGGCTGCGCTTCTTCAGCCCCATCACCGCCGCCCGCCTGGCCGCGCTCGAACGTGGCCACTTCTTCCCGCACCTGGCCGAGGTCGATTTCAAGGAGCGGGGCGCATGGGTCGCACACGTCCCGGGCGAAGCCGCCATCCGCGCCGTCGGCCGCTACCAGCGCCAATCCGACCCGGCGGAGGCGGAGATCGCGTTCGTGGTCGAGGAGCCGTTCCAGGGCCAGGGCGTCTGCACCGAGCTCCTGCACCACCTCGCCGCCTACGCCAACACGCTTGGCATTTACCGCCTCATCGCCGTCGTCCTCGCCGAGAACATCGGCATGATCGAAGTCCTCCGGCAAAGCGGGTACCCGTACCGCATGGTCGGCGAAGGCGAGGTCGACCGGCTGACGTTGGACATCGCCAGCCCGGCGAAGGATTGAATGCATCCATTTGCCACAACAATTGCAAACTACTCCCATTTTTCTCCGCGAGCGTCGAAAATGGATGCATGACCACCGAAGCCGCAGAACGCCATGAGAAGCAGCTCCGCGATGGCCGCCGCATCGCTTTTCGCCCCATCGCCTCGGATGACGGCCCAAGGCTTTGCGATCACGTGGCCCGCAGCTCGGCCGAATCACGCCGCCTGCGCTTCTTCAAATCCACCAGCCGCCTCGACCCCAATTTCGCGGACCGCCTGGCCGAAGTCGACCATCGCCGGCGCTGCGCCTTCGTTGGCCAGCTCGATGGCGACGACGCCATCCGCGCCGTGGGCCGCTACGAAGCCACCGGCTCGGGCGAGGCCGAGATCGCCTTCCTGATCGAGGACGAGTTCCAGGGCCACGGCCTCGGTCGCGAGCTGTTCGAGCTCCTGGCCGCGAACGCCGCGCTGAACGGCATCACCCGCTTCACGGCGATGGTGCTGCCCGAAAACCGCAAGATGCTCACGATGTTCGAGAGCATGGGCCGCCCCATCTCGGTCCGCAGCGATGGCACGACCCTGCTTGTCGAACTCGAACTCGCCGCCGCCTGAGCCCATGCGGCGGCAGCCGGGGGTAGTTCCCCCGGCGCCCGTCTCCCTCTTATTCGAGGCCCAGCGCGAGGTTGATGAGCGTGCGCACGCTGTAGCCGCTCGCGCCCTTGCTCACCCAGCCGCGGTCCTTGTCCATCATGTCCACGTTGGCGATATCGAGGTGGACCCACGGCGTCTTGCCGACGAACCGCTCGAGGAACTTCGCCCCCACGATCGTGCCGGCGCCGCGCGTGCCGGCGTTCTTGATGTCCGCGACGTCGCTCTTCACGTAGTCGTCGTACTCCTTGAACATCGGCAGGCGCCAGGTCTTTTCGCCGCTCGCGGCGGCCGCCTGCTCCAGCGCGCCCGCCAGGCCGTCGTCGTTGGTCATGATCCCGTAGCAGACATCGCCGAAGCTGGTCGTCGCCGCGCCGGTGAGTGTCGCCACATCGACGAGCCGGCGCGCCCCGAGTTCGACCGCCCAGCAGAGGCCGTCGGCGAGCACGAGCCGCCCCTCGGCATCCGTGTTCAGGATTTCGATGGTGGTGCCGTTCATCGCCGACACGACATCGCCCGGCTTGGTGGCGTTGCCGCCGGGCATGTTCTCCGTGCAGGGGGCGATGGCCACGACGTCGACCTTCGGGCCGAGCGCCGCGATCGCCTGCATCGCCGCGATCACCGTCGCGGCGCCCGTCATGTCCGCCTTCATCGCGTCCATGTTCCCGGCGGGCTTGATGCTGATGCCGCCGGTATCGAAGGTGATGCCCTTGCCCACGATCGCGAGGTCGAACCCCTCGCCGCCCTTGCCCCGGTAGTCGATGCGGATCATCTTCGGCGGCTGGGCGCTCCCCTTCGCCACGGAGAGCATCGACCCCATGCCCTTCGCCTCCATCTCCGCGCGCTCCAGCACCTGGATGCTGAGCGAAGGCGTCGCCGCCACGATCATCTGCGCGCGCTCGGCGAGCATCGTGGGTGTGAGGTGGTTCGAAGGCTCGTTCGCCATGTCGCGGGCGGTGTTGGTGGCCATCCCGAGAACGTCGCCGCGGCGCGCCGCCGCCTCGACCGCCGCAGCGCGGCCGGCATCGTGCTCGACGATCTCCAGGGTCGCGATCTCGGTCCGCTCGTCCGGCGAGGAAGAACGGTGCTTGAGGAAGCGGTAGCTGCCGAGGATGGCGCCCTCCGCCACCGCCTGCGCGCAGGCGCCGAGGTCCAAACCGCCGATGCCGGCACCGTGGACAATCGTGGCCACCCGCCCGATGCCCGGGCGCCGCAGGTAGCGGACGACGTTGGCGCTCAGGTTGCGAATGGCATCGACATCGAAGTCGGCCTGTTTCCCGAGGCCGGCGACGAGCACGCGCGGCGCGGGGATCTGCCCGTGGGTGTGAATGAGGGTGAACTCGCCGGCCTTGCCGCGGAGGTCGCCAAGCTCAATCAGGCGGCGAATCGCGCCGCCGAGTGCCGCATCGACGGCGCCCGTCGCGCCCCCGGGCACGGTCACCCCCTCGAAGAGGTTGACGACGATGACATCCGCGTCCGATTGGGCGATGTCTCCAGTGGAAGTGGCGATCCGCATAGGTGTTGTGACCTCGTGTCCGGCGATGGTACCGTTTTGAGGCGAGTGTAGCGGCGCCCCCGAACCGGGCATAGCCATGCCGCCGCGGCCGTCTCTCCATGGCCATCACCCAGACGCGCGACCTGCGCATTCACGCCTTCCGCGCATGGCGAGCCACCCACCGCGTCGGCCTCCACGAAGCCGTGATGGTCGCCGGTGCATTCCTCGTGTACTTCCTCGTGCGCGCCTCCGTCGATGGCCGCGCCGTCACCGCCTTCGCCAACGGCCGCGATGTCATCGCCTTCGAAAAGCACCTCGGGCTGTATCACGAGCTGGCCATGCAGGGCTGGATCCTGGACCACTACGCGCTCATCAAGGCGATGAACTGGATCTACTTCTGGGGGCACATGCCCGTCGTCATCGCCTTCGCCGTGTGGCTGTTCATCTGGCACAGGCCGACGTACACGCTCATGCGCAACGCCTTCCTCGCCTCCGGCGCCATCGCCGTGGTGATCTACGCCACCTATCCCGTCGCGCCGCCGCGCCTTTTCCCGCTCGAAGGCTTCATCGACACCATGGCCGTGCACGACCGTGTCAGCTACAACGCCCAGGAAGTGGGCGCCTTCGTGAACCAGTACGCGGCCATTCCCAGCCTCCATTTCGGCTGGTCGCTGCTGCTCGGCGGCGCCGTCGCGGTCGTCACCCGCCACCCGGTGATGCGCGCACTGGGCATCCTCTGGCCGATCCTGATGTTCTTCTCCGTGGTGCTCACGGGGAACCACTTCATCGTCGATGCCGTGGCCGGCGCACTCGTCTGCGCGGCCGGCCTGGGCGTCGCGTTCGCGCTCAAGGAAGGGCTGGCGCGCCTGCGGCCCGCCCGCCGCTAGACGACCTGCAGCGGCGTCGCGATCGCCGCACGCGCCCGTTCGATCTGGGGAATGGGCGTGGGGTCCACGCCATGCAGCAGTGCCACGTAGTACGAAACGAAGTCGCCCCATGCGGTGGCCTGCAGAAGCTGCTCCAGCACCGTCGCGCCGCCGAGGTCGATGCGGAACACGGGCACGCCGCACTCCTTCAGCATCTCCGCCGTGACGTCGAAACGCCGCAGCACGGGCGTCGAATTCAGCGACCGCGACTCCACCTGCACGGCCGCGAGCACGTGGCTCAGGTGCCGAGCCGTCTCCAACCCGACGATCAGGTTGTGATTCGCCTCGGGCAGGCTCTCGGCCGCGCCGAACGCCTTGCCGTTCTCCGCGAGCTGGTTCCGGAAGCGCGTCGCCGCGGGCGAAAGGTGCTCGGCGCCGAAGATGAAGGGCAGGCGCCCCTGGAGCCCGGCCGCGATCTGCTTCGCCCCGTTGCGTGGGTAGGGCATCGAAGGCTCGATATCCTCGACCAGCCGCGCGTGCAGCTTCGCCGCCTTGCGGATCGCCCGCGAATCGATGTTGCAAAGCCCCAGGCGGTGGCCCATGCGCAGCAGCGGCGCGAGGCTGTGCACCGTCGCCGCCCGTGGTGGCGATTCGTACGAGACTTCGTGCCAGGCCGTGCCATCCTCGCCCGCGCGCTTACGCAGCCGCCCGCCGCGCGTGAGTGCGAGCAGCTTCGCCCCCCGCTTCCAGGCGTCGTCATAGCAGGCGAGCGTCTCATCGGTGTTCCCGCTATAGGAAAGCACCACCACGAGCGTGCGGTCGTTCACGTGGTTCGGGAGGTTGTAGCCGCGCACGACGGAGACGGGCACTTCGGAATAGGGCGCGCAGATCGCCGCGAAGTAGTCCGCCGCCGTCGCCGAGCCGCCCACGCCCGCGAGCACGACGCTCGTCGCGTCTTCCGCTCCCGCGGGCAGCACGAGGTCCTCGCAGCGTTCCCATGCGCGCACGAGCTCGGGGCCCGCGTCGCTGATGTGGCGCAGCATCCCCGAAGCATCGAGCTCCAGCAGCGAGGGGTCGTCGAGGTTCGTCACCGGGCAACGCCCGCGATGGCTTTCCCCGCCTCAAGTACAGGCTTCACAAGTGATTCGTCGGTCACTTCCGTGTAGATCCGCAGGAGTGGCTCCGTGCCCGAAAGCCGCAGGAGCAGCCATCCCTCGGGGATGAAGAAACGCCAGCCGTCGGTGCGGTCGCTGGAGACGATGGCACGCCCGGCGATTTCGGTGGGCGCCGCCGCGTCGAGCCGCGCCTTCACCGCCGCGTTCGTGCCCTGTTCCAGGTCGAAATCGAGCCGTTCGTAGTAGTGCGCGCCCGTGATCGCGAACATCTCGTCCAGCAGCTGCGAAGGCCGCTTCCCGGTCGCCGCCACGTAGTCGAGCAGAAAGAGGCCCGCGAGGATGCCGTCGCGCTCGGGCAGGTGCCCGCGGAAGCCGTACCCGCCGCTCTCCTCGCCGCCGATGAGCGCATCCTCGCGCATCATCAGCGGGCCGATGTGCTTGAAGCCCACGGGTGTTTCGAAGCTGGGCACGCCGTAGTGCCGCGCCAGCAGCGTCGCCATGTTCGATGTCGTCACCGATTTCACGATGGCGCCACGCAGGCCGCGGTTCCCGAGCATGTAATTGACGAGCAGCGCGAACGTGCGCAGCTGGTCCACGTAGCCGCCGCGCTCATCCACGAGGCCCACGCGGTCGGCGTCGCCGTCATTGGCGATGCCCACATCGAAGCCGCCGCCGGCCATCATCGCCATGAACTCGCCGAGGTTCGACTCGATCGGTTCGGGCGCGCGAATGCCCGGGAAGGCCGGGTTCCGCTCGGCGTGGATCTCGGTCACCGTCGTGCGGCCGCCCGCCAGCAGCTCGGCGAGGAGGCCCGCGCCGGCGCCGTACATCGGGTCCAGCCCCACGCGCAGTCCCGCCGCCTTGATCCGTTCGACATCGACCTGCCGGCGGAGCGCGTCCAGGTAGCCGGGCACGGGGTCGAAGCTGGAGATGGCGGCGGCGTTCGCCGGCGCCTGGCGGATGCTGCCCGGGTCGGCGAGGAAGGCGGGCACGCGCTGTTCGATATCGGCCACGATCTCGGGGCTGGCGCTGCCGCCGTAGTGCGGCTTCACCTTGATCCCGTTCCAGTGATACGGGTTGTGGCTGCTCGTCACCACCACGCCGCCGGCTGCCGCCACTTCGATGATCCGCCAGCTGAGCGCGGGCGTCGGCGCGGGCCGCGTCGCGAGCTGGACCTGGAAGCCGTTCCCCGCGAGCACGCGTGCCACCTCGCGCGCGAACTGGTCTGAAAGGAACCGGGTGTCGTAGCCCACCACCACGGGCTTTTCGAGCCCGTAGGTCTCAGCGAAGTGCGCCGCCACGGCCTGCGCGCACGCCCGGACATTTTCGAAGGTGAACGTGTCGGCGATGATCGCTCGCCAGCCATCGGTTCCGAAGTGGACGGGGTTCTCAGTCATTGTCGTCCATCATAGCGCCCGTCCCGGTCGATGACCGTCCCGGGTGGGACGGCGACGCCCGCGGCGATGACCGCGCCCGGGCCGGCCACCACCCCGCGCACCCGGGCCCCTTCGCCGACGACGACCCCGTCGGCGAGCACGCTCTCCGCGACGGAGGCGCCATCGCCCACGCGCACGCCCTCCCACAGCACGGAGGCGGAGATGGCGGCCCGTTCGACCACCGAACCTTTGCCGATGCTCGAGCCTTCGATGAGCGCGCCGTCCGCGACCTTCGCATCCGCTGCGACCGCGTTCGTCTTCGCCCGTGCCAGCAATGCCTGGTTCAGCGCCAGGTACGATTGCGGCGTCCCGATGTCGGCCCAGATGCCCTCGGCCGTATACCCGAGCACGGGTTGCCTTCGTGCCACGAGCGACGGGAAGAGCGTCTCCTCGACGCGCACCGCGCCCGGGGGAATCTGCCCCACGAGTTCGGGTTCGAAGATCCACACGCCGGCATTCACGAGATTTCCCGGCTCCTCGCCCATGGGCGGCTTTTCGACGAAGCCCGTGATCATGCTCCGGTCATCGACGACGGCGACGCCATAGCGCCACGGTTCCGCGACGGGGTAGAGGTACTGGCTCAGGCGCGCGCCCGTGCGTTCGTGCTCGGCCAGCATGTCGCGGAAGCCGAACTCGACGAAGACGTCGCCGTTGAGCACGGCGAAGCGCCCTTCGATGCCCGCCTGCTGGACGGCGAAGCGAATCGCCCCCCCGGATTCGAGCCGTTCGCGCTCCTTCACGATGCGCAGCGCCATCGGCCCATAGGTGCCCTCGGGGTAGGCATCGGCCAGGTCGTCGTTGTCCTGGCCGAGCGCCAACACCACCCGCTCGATGCCCGACGCGGCGAGCCAATCGAACAGGTACGCGATCGCCGGGCGGTTGAGCACGGGTACGAGGCTCTTGTGCCGGCGCGCCGTCAGCGGCCGAAGCCGCGTGCCCTGCCCCCCGACCAGCACGATCGCGTCCATTCGTTCCTCGCTATTTGAGGCCGGCCGCCGCACGCAGGTCGGCCGCCCGGCTCGTGTCTTCCCACGGCACCTGCAGGTCGTTCCGGCCGAAGTGGCCGTACGAGGCGGTGGGGCCGTAGATCGGCCGGCGAAGGTCCAGGTCGCGGATGATGGCGCCGGGGCGGAGGTCGAAGTGCTTGCGCACCGCCGCCAGGATGGCCGAATCCGAAACGCGCCCCGTCCCGAACGTCTCCACGCCGATGGAGGTCGGTTGGGCGACGCCGATCGCGTAGCTCAGGAGGAATTCGCAGCGCGAGGCGAGCCCCGCCGCGACGATGTTCTTCGCCACCCAGCGCGCGGCGTAGGCGCCGGACCGGTCGACCTTCGTCGGGTCCTTGCCGCTGAAGGCGCCGCCCCCGTGCCGGGCGATGCCGCCGTAGGTATCGACGATGATCTTGCGGCCCGTGAGGCCGGCATCGCCCTTCGGGCCGCCCACGACGAAGCGCCCCGAGGGGTTCACGTAGATCTTCGTGCCCGCATCGATGAGCTTCTCATCGACGATCGTGCGGATGATGTGGGCCTTGACGTCGGTGTCGATGGTCTCGTTGTCGACATCGGGCGAATGCTGGGTCGAAATCACCAGCGCCTCGGCGCGGATGGGCTGCCAGTTCTCGTCGTATTCGATGCTGACCTGGGACTTGCCATCGGGCCGCAGCCAGGGCAGTTCGCCGCTCTTGCGCGCCTGCGCCAGCCGCCGCGTCATGCGGTGCGCCAGCGAAATCGTGAGCGGCATCAGCTCCGGCGTCTCCGTGCAGGCGAAGCCGATCATCATCCCCTGGTCGCCGGCGCCGGTATCGAGGTCGGTGCTTTCGGCTCTGCCGTGGCGCGCTTCCCAGCTGCGGTCCACGCCGCCCTTGATATCGGGCGACTGCTCGTTAATCGCCGTGATCACACCGCAGGTATCGGCATCGAAGCCGATGTCGGAGGAGGTGTAGCCGATGTAGCGAATGGTTTCGCGCACCAGCCGGGGGATATCGACGTAGGTCGTGGTCGTGATTTCGCCCGTGACGAGCACCAGCCCGTTCGTGATCGCGGTTTCGCAGGCCACGCGCGCCATCGGGTCGTTGCGGTAGATGGCATCGAGCACGGCGTCCGAGATCTGGTCGCAGACCTTGTCCGGGTGCCCCTCCGTGACGCTTTCGGAGGTGAGGATTTTCCGTTCAGCCATGTGCAGCGCTATCCCTTTCCAAGCCGTCGTCAGCGGGCCCGAACAACGGAAAGCCCCTCGCATGCGGAGGGGCTGCTTGCACGTTCATCGGAACGGAAGCCCCTCGGCTGGAGGGGCGGGCCGCCGGCGCCCGCCTTTTGTTGCTCGTCTCCCGCGAGCCGCGTCCTCTTGGCACCTTGGAGGCATAACCAGGTTGCCGGGCACCCGGGCGAAGTTCGCCCTGCACCCTCTTGACGCTGAACCCCAGCGTAGCAGCAAGCCAGCGGCCGGGAAAATCGCCGGGCACCAAAACGCCCGCCACGGTGGGCGGGCGTCACGATGCTCCCGGGCTGTCCCTTTAGCCGGCGCTCTTCGCCACGAGGGCGGCGAGGCGGCGCTTTAGGCGGTCGGCCTTGCCGGTGTGAATCGCGCCCATCTTGGCCGCGCGGTCGAGCGAGGAATAGGCCGCGCTCAGCGCTTCCTTCGTCGCCTCGGTATCGCCTTCGGTCGCGGTTTCGCGCAGCCTGCGCGTTGCCGAACGCATCGCCGAGCGCCGGGACCGGTTGCGGTCGCGCTCCTTCAGGGACTGGTGCCACCGCTTCAGCGCGGACTTCTTGTTCGCCATGTGTCTCTATCCAACCCGGGTTCGTTTTGAGCAGTCGAACGCTAACTGTAGCGCACCCCCCGGCAGCGGGCAAAACCGCCGGCACGGAGATCTTCATCATCACCGAGAGCGGCGGCCGGTACGTGTAACTCCGCCATGGGGCGTCGTCGCCACGCGCAAACCCTGGCGGCGTGACAGCCCTCGCCCGGCCTGCCACGCTTCCTCCATGGAGCCCGCGCAGCCCGTTCCCCTCGATTACGACGAGCCAGTCTTCCGCCACGGCATCCCCGCCGATGCGGCCGTGCGCGGCTCTATCCTCCTGCCCGAGTTTCGCGACGTGCACCCCCGGATCGCCGACCGCCTGGCCGCGATGGGCGCCGCGCCCGTGCTCGACCTTGGCTGCGGCCGCGGCACGCTGGGCCGCCTCCTCGATGCGCGCGGCCTCCCCTGGGTGGGACTCGACCAGTCGCCCGCGCAGTTGCGCCACGCCGCGGGCGCGCTCGTTCGCGCCGATGCCACCCGGGTTCCCTTCGCCGATGCCGCCTTCGCCGCCGTCGCGTCGCTCTACACGCTCTACCACTTCGCCGACCCGCTGGCGCCGATGCGCGAAGCGGCGCGCGTCCTCCGCCCCGGGGGCCTTTTCGTCACCTGCGCGCCGAGCCGCGATAACTCCCCGGAGCTGCGGCCCTACCTCACCCCGGAGCCACCACTGACGTTCGATAGCGAACTCGCGGGTGAAATGCTTGCCGCCGTCTTCGATGACGTCGTGGTCGAGCCGTGGGAGATGCCCCTGTTCCGGCTCACTGACCGCGAATCCGTGCGCTTCCACTTGCTCGCCCGGCAGTATTCGTTCGAAGACGCCACGCGCGCCGCGAACGCCGTGCTGCTGCCCCTCTGGGTGACCGCGAAAGGCGCCGTCGCCTGGGGCCGCAAGCGCGCCTGAGGCTCATTCCCCGGCGGCGAAAGTGAGCCGCGCCACCAGCCCGAGATGGTCGGACGGGTACAGGCGCCGCCCATCTCGCTCGACGCCCGTGAACGCCACCGAACAGCGTTCCACCGCGAAGCCGCCGTTCACGAACAGGTAGTCGATGGTCCGGCCCTCGCCCGGGGCCGCGTGCGAAGGCGCCGTGAACGCGGGTTCGCCCCCGTTCGCGGCCACGTGCGCCGACCGCAGCCGCTCCTGCATCACGCCCACCGTTTCCGACCATGGGTCCGCATTGAAATCGCCAGCGACGACGGCCGGCACGGGCCCGCGGTTCGCGATCCAGCCGACGAGGCGTCGCGCCTGCGCCGTTCGCAGCGCTTCGTCATCGCCGCGGTGCGCGAGATGCACGTTGTAGGCATCGAACACGCGTCCGCCCGGCGCCGCGAGCGTGACCCGCTGCGCCACGCGCTCGTTCCCCCGCAGGTCGAGCCGCGCGTGCGAAAGGACGGGCAGCCGCGTCAGCAGCGCCAGCCCCTCCACGAACCACCACCACCCGGTCTTGGGAACGGTCAGTGCGCGGTAGCGATGGCCGGTCGCGCGGGTGAGCCGCCACGCGAGCCACCGGGGCTGGGGCAGCCAGCGCGCGGCCTCCTGCAGGAGCACGACATCGGGCGCTTCGGCCGCAAGCGCGGCCAGCACGAGCGGCGCCCGCTCCCGCCAGCCCGCCTTCATGCCGTGGAGGTTCAACGATGCCACCGTCAGCGCGGGCCGTTCGTCCACCCCGCGATTCTACGGCCGCGGCATTCGCTGCCGGCCCGCGATCCTCTCCGCCGCCGGCTGCCCTATTCTCGGAAGAACCCTCGAAACAGGAGGAGCCATGGAGCTCCGCAGCCTCGGCCGCACCGGGATCAAGGTCTCGAACCTCTGCCTCGGGTGCATGATGTTCGGCGGCAAGACCACCGCCGCCGATTCCGCGCGCATCATCGACCGCGCGATCGATGCCGGCATCAACTTCATCGATACCGCGAACGTCTACAACGCGGGCCGCAGCGAAGAGGCCACCGGCGCCGCCCTCAAGGCGAACGGCCGCCGCCAGCAAACCATCCTGGCCACGAAGGTCCACGGCCGCATGGGCGAAGGGCCCAACGACTGGCGCAACACCCGCCGTCATATCATCGAATCGTGCGAGGCCAGCCTTCGCCGCCTCGGCACCGACTGGATCGACCTCTACCAGATCCATCGCCCGGACCCGGACATCCCCGCCGACGAGACCCTTCGCGCGCTCGACGACCTCGTTCGCTCGGGCAAGGTCCGCTATATCGGCACCAGCACCTACGCCGCCTGGCAGGTGGTCGAGAGCCTCTGGACGTCGAAGGAGTACGGCCTCCACCGGTTCATCTGCGAACAGCCGCCCTACCACATCCTCGACCGGCGCATCGAGCGCGAACTGGTGCCCATGGCGCAGACGTTCGGCATCGGGCTCATCCCCTGGAGCCCGCTCGCCGGGGGGATGCTCACGGGCAAGTACCGCCGCGACGAGCCGCCGCCCGAGGACAGCCGCTGGGCCACCTACAACAGCAACCCCGCGCAGCGCCGCCGCTGGAACGACCGCATCTTCGATGCCCTCGAAGGCCTCGAGCCGCTGGCGAAGGCGCGGGGCATCACCATGTCCCAGCTCGCCCTCGCCTGGGTGATGCAGCAGCCTGGCGTCACGAGCCCAATCATCGGCCCGCGCACGATGGAGCAGCTTGAGGACAACCTGAAGGCGTTCGATGTCACCATCACCGCCGAGGACCGCGAGATCATCGATGGCCTCGTGCCGCCGGGCACGCACGTCTCGCCGTATTACGAAGCGGACTTCGGCCCCCACCCCTACCGCGTGTAAGGGAGGCCGGCCGCCGGCGCCGCATGAAAGCCCCCTCCGCGAGGAGGGGGCTTCGTCGTACGCGCGCATCACCATCGGAGCGGCGCAACCGCGCGCGGAGCTTCGAATCTACCGTCCGGCCGGGCAGATCAGGTTGCGGTCGAACGTCTCCACCCACTGCACCATCGCCACCGGCCCGGCCGTGAAGCTCGCCTGCCCGCACTTCTTCTCGGCCTCGGCGAGGTTGCGGGCGCCGGCCATCCAGGCGCGCACGTTCGGCCGGTAGCCGCCGGTGATTTCGCCCCACTGGTACCCGGTCGAATACACGCCGATGCTCAGCCCCTGCGCCGACAGATAGTCGATCGCCCCGGCCACCACGCGCTCGTTCGCGCCCTTCTCCGGCGACCAGTAGTTCTCCTGTTCGACATCGAGCCACCACACGGAGGGCGTGATGCCCTTCATCCGCGCGAGCGTGACGGCATCGCGAGCGGAGTTGTAGCCCCAGTTGTAGGCCGCGCACGCCGCCTGCCCGCCCATGCAGATGCCCGCCGGGCCAACGAACGTGTTCCAGTCCGTCGCCTTTGGGTAGTCCAGGTTGATGTAGACATCCGGGTGCGTCTCCGTCTGCCGGGCCCATTGGTACTGGGCATCGAAGCAGCGGTTCCGCGTGAACGGCTTCCCGCCCGTGAGCCCGATGACGGCAAAGCCGATCTCGCCCTGGGGGTTGGGGCCGGCGCACTGCGGCCACGAGATGTCGTACCCCACCGTGCCGGCGCCCGCCGTCACCACGGCCGCCTCGGCGCCTTCGGCCCGCGCCGCCCGCGTGCCCGCGAACACCGCGAAAATGAAGCCCATCAGAAACGCCGCAAGCAGCTGCTGGCGGCGAGCGCGAATCGCTTTTCTCACCTGTCACCTGGTCGGAAAAAAGTCCGGGAGCGTTGTTCTTCCGAGGGTATGGCGATCCCGTTGCAAAACGCAATCGGAAATAAAGGCGACATTGCTTCGTATATGGAACGCTCCCGCGTGAACAACCCGCGAGCGCGTCATCGGCGTCACGGCCCGCTCGCCGGTCCGTGACGGGTTTCGCCAGCGACTTTCGTCACATCGAACCAACGCCTCACCATCGCCGAGGCCGTATAGTGCCGCGCATGGCACTCGCCGCCCTGCTCAGCGACCGTCTCCCCGCGACCCGCCATCGCGACTTTCGCGCGCTCTGGGGCGGCTCCGCCTGCTCAAGCATCTCCCTCTGGACGCTGCTCCTCGGCAACGCCTACATCGTCTATAAGCTCAGCGATTCATCCTTCTGGGTGGGCGTCTCCACCTTCGCCTCGATGTCGCCCTATCTGCTCGCGCCCATCGGCGGCACCATCGCCGACCGCGTGCAGCGCCGCACGCTGGTGAAGGTCACCCGACTGGGCGCCTTCGCGACGACCTCGGTGCTCTTCGTGCTCGCCGCCACGGACGTGATCGAAGTGTGGATGGTGGTCGCCGTCGCGCTCGCCCAGGGCGTCGTGCGCGCGGTGGAAATCCCCTCCGACCAGGCGCTGCTCGCGAACGTCGTGCCCTCCGAGGACCTCGGCAACGCCGTCGCGCTCACGAGCATGACGCAGCACGGCTCGCGCGCGGTCGGGCCGCTGCTCTCGGCGCCGCTCCTCGGCACGGTCGGGGTCTGGGGCGCCTACTTGCTCGCGGCCATCTTCGCGCTCGTCGCCTTCACCTCCGTGCGGCGCGTGCAGACGGAATCCCGGGGCGATGTCGTGGCGCTGCGCCAGGTTTTCGCGAACCTCGGCGAGGGGCTCAGCTATGTGCGCCACCACGGCCCGGTCGCGTCGGTCTTCGTACTCGTCGTCGCGCACTGCGCCCTGACCATGTCGTTCGATGCGATGCTTCCCGGCTTCGCGCGCCATGAGCTGCACCAGGCCTCGACGGGCTTCACCATCATGACGATGGGCGTCGGCATCGGCGCGCTCACGGGCACGTTCATGCTCGCGATGTTCCCCGGCGGGCAGCGCGGGCGCATGCTGCTGGCGACGGCGATCGCGAGCGGCGTCTCGCCGATGCTGATGGCCGCGAGCATGAACGTGCCCGCCGCCGCCTTCAGCGCCGTGCTCATGGGCCTTTCCCAGGCGATGTTCATGGCCGTCACCGCCGTCCTCCTCCAGCAGGTCATTCCCGATGGCATTCGCGGCCGCGTGATGAGCTTCTACCTCATGTCGGCCGGCGGCATCATGGCCTTCGCGAACCTCGGATTCGGCACCCTCGCCGACTGGACGGGCGCACCCGCGCTCTTCTTCCTGCCCGGCCTCTCGTTCGTCGCCATCGTTCTCGCGACGGCGTTCGCACCCCATCTTCGCCGCCTCTACCAGACGGGCCGCATCCCCGCCGAGGCGGGCGAAGCCGCCATCGCCGCTTCTCCCGCCGGGGGCCGCTGATGCCCGGGCTCTGGGAGGGCATGCTCGTCTTCCTTCGCGCCATCGAACCCGGCGATGTGGATGCCATCGCCCGCCTCGATGCCGACCACGAAGCGCAGCGCATGGGCGACGACCTCCGCTTTCCCCGGAGCGCGGCCGACACCCGCGCCTGGACCGAATCCCAGCACACCGTCGGCCCCGACGGCGACAACGTGCGGCTCGCCATCGTCTCGTTCAGCGAAATCAAGCTCGTGGGGCTCATCAATGTGCACGGCGCCGACCGCCGGCATCGTTCGTTCGAATACGGCATCACCATCGGCGGCATCGACCAGGGGAAGGGATATGGCCGCGAAGCCGTCCACCTCCTCCTGCGCTACATGTTCGAGGAACTCGGCTATCACGCCGCGCACGCGACCGTGTACGCGTTCAACCAGCGGTCGCAGCGCTTCCACGAGGCCATGGGGTTTACCGCGGGCGGGCGTCTGCGCGAGTCGCACTTCAGCGGCGGCCGCTTCCACGACGAGCTGATCTATACGATGACCGCGCGCGAATTCGCGGACCGGTACGGCGGCACCTACTAAGCGGCGAAATCTTCACGGTTGCCTCTCGCGTTATCGCTCATTTGTTCTAGAATGCGAGCCAATGACCGCAGCATCGCCGCCCCGGGCCCCCTTCGCCGACCCGCGCGCCCTCGCGCCCGCCCGCAAGGTGCTCGCCGATGTGTTCGGCTATCACGAATTCCGGCCGGGCCAGCCCGAGGTCATCGCATCGGTGCTGGCGGGGCGCGACACGCTCGCCGTCATGCCCACGGGCGGCGGCAAGAGCCTCTGCTACCAGGTCCCCGCGCTGCTGTTCGAAGGTGGCCTCACCGTCGTCGTCTCGCCGCTGCTCGCGCTCATGAAGGACCAGGTCGACGCTCTCGGGCAGGCTGGCGTCCAGGCCGCGGCGGTGAATTCGTCCATGGCCCGCGAGGAGCAGGCGCGCGTCATGCAGGATGCGCAGCTGGGCCGCTTCCAGCTCCTCTACGTCGCCCCGGAACGCTTCGGCGATGGCGCCTTCATGGCCGCGTTGCGCGGTGTCCGCGTCAGCCTCCTCGCCGTCGATGAGGCGCACTGCATCTCCCAGTGGGGCCACGACTTCCGCCCGAGCTATCGCGACCTCGGCGGCATGCGCGCGCGCCTGGGCGACCCGCCCATCATCGCCCTCACCGCCACCGCGGATCCCCTCGTGCGCGCCGACATCGTCGAACGCCTGCAGCTTCGCGACGCCGTGGTCCACGTGGCCGGGTTCGATCGGCCGAACCTGCGCTTCGATGTCGTGCGCGTGAAGAGCATCCGCGAGAAGCACGAACTCATCGCCGCGAAGCTCAAGACCCTCGGCGAGGAGTCCGCCGTCGTCTACTGCGGCACGCGCAAGAAGGTGGAGGAGCTGACCGAATACCTGCAGCGCCAGCGCATCCGCTGCGCCCGCTACCACGCCGGCATGGAGGACGAAGACCGGCGCCGCATCCAGGATGCCTTCGCCCGCGACAGCCTGCGCATCATCGTCGCCACGAACGCCTTCGGCATGGGCATCGACAAGCCCGACGTGCGCATGGTCCTCCACCACGACCTGCCCGATTCGCTTGAGTCCTATTACCAGGAGGCCGGGCGCGCCGGCCGCGATGGCGAACCCGCCGATTGCGTGCTCTTCTTCTCCGCCCGCGACCGCGGCCTCCGCGAGTACTTCATCGACCTCTCGCATCCCGAGGCCCACATGGTGGTGGATGTCTACCGCAAGCTCGTCGCGAACGAGGGCCGGCGCACGCACATTCGCGACCTCATGGACGAAGAGGACCAGCCGGGCATCAACGCGGCGGTGCAGGCGCTGGTGGATTCCGGGCTCGCCGGGAAGCAGGGGTACATCGCCTGGGCGACCCGCCCGGCCGGCGAAAACGAGATCGATACCGCCGGCCTCGAAGCGCACCGCGAGCACGCCCTGAAGAAGCTCGATGCCATGCAGCAGTACGCCGAATCGAGGACCTGCCTCCGCGCCCGCATCCTCGACTATTTCGGCGACGCCACGCACGCCGCCGCCTGCGGGAACTGCGGCCCCTGCATCGCGCCGCCCACCCACACCATCGGCGCCGTCGATGAGGAGGAGGACCGCCTCTTCCACGCCCTGCGCGCGATTCGCCGCCGCTTTGCCGAGGATGCGAATGTGCCGCCGTTCACCATCTTCAGCGACGCCACCCTCCACGAGATGGCGCGCAAGAAGCCGCGCACGCGCTTCGAATTGCTCGCCGTCTCGGGCGTCGGCAACGTGAAGTACGAACGGTACGGCGAGGCCTTCCTCGCGGTGACGCGCTCCGCCGCCGGGGCGGCGCCACCGCCATCCGCGAACCCCGCGGCTGCCGCGCGCACCGCGGCCGGCGAGCGCGAAGTGCCCATCCGCGCGCGCAACGGCCGCGTCATCGCGCCTTCGACGCGCCGCACCCTCGAACTCCTCCGGGAAGGCGAGACCATCGAATCCATCGCCCGCCAGCGTGGGCTCAGCCCGCAGACCATCACCCAGCACGTCGTGGACCTGCTGCTCGCGCAGGAGATCGACGATGTCAGCCCGTGGGTGGATACGATCACGCTCGGCCGCATTCGCAAAGCCGCCGGCGAAGGCCCCATCGGCCAGCTCGGCCCGCTCAAGGAGGCGCTGGGGGACACGGTGACCTACGAGCAGTTGCACCTCGCTCGCGCCTGGATCAACAGCCGCGAGCGCGCCTGACGGCTACGCCACCGCGACTTCGACGCGCTCCACGATGGAGGGCCGCGGCACCGCTTCCCCCGCCTGCCGCATCGACACGACGTGCGCTTCGATGGTCTCGCGGATGAGCGCGCGCGTCTCGTCGATGTCGTCACCGGCGGCGACGCACCCCGGGAGGTCGGGCACGTATGCCGAGAAGCCCGTGCCTGTGGGTTCGAATCCGACGTAATACGCGGTCATGCGTTCCGCCTCCGCCCCGGCTGTTTCAATATGCTAATCCACGTCCGGGTGGCCATGTCACGGCCGGGCCGGCGATGGTAACGGAGCCCGGTTTCGCCGGATGGCGGTAGATCCGGTGGCTGCCCGTGATTCGGACCAGGTACTAACCGTCACGCTCGACCAGTCGAATGGCATCGCGGGGCTTTGGGCACGTCCGCGCTCGCGGGAGTCGGACCCTACAGGCTCGCGATGCGCTCCCGCAGGCCGGCCACGCGCACCCTCGTCTCCGCGAGCGTCGCCTCCATGTCCGCGACCACCTTGGCGGGCGCCTTCGAGCGGAACTGTTCGTTCCCGAGCTGCTTCGTCAGCCGCTCCTCGTAGGCGGCGGCCTCGGCCAACTCCTTCTCCAGGCGTGCGCGTTCGGCCGCCGCGTCGACGGCGGGCAGCGCCACCGCGACCTCCGTGTCGGCGATGCGCGCGAAGGCGAACTCGCCCGCCGGCAGCGCGGCATCCGGCGCGGTCACCACTGGCTCCACGCGCGAGGTGAACGCCGTCGCGGCGAGCGTTTCGCCCAGGGCGCTCGCGTGCTCGCCCGCGCGCAGGTACACGGCCGGCTTGAAGGCGACATCGAGCTTCTTTTCCGCGCGGATGTTGCGAATCGCGCGGTTGACGTCGATGACGTGCGCCAGTGCCGCCTCGGTCCGCTCGTCCTTCCAGTTCGCCCCACTCTTTGGGAACCACGCGACGATGAGCGCGTTCGCCATGTCGCCTTCGATGTGTTCCCGCAGCGCCTGCCACAGCTCCTCGGTGACGAACGGCATGAACGGGTGCAGCAGCCGCAGCCCATGGTCGAGCACGTGCGCCAGCACCTTCAGCGGCCGCTCGTCGCCCGCGGCCAGGCGCACCTTCGTCATTTCGATGTACCAGTCGCAGAACTCGTTCCAGAGGAAGTCCTGCACCTGCCGCGCCGCTTCCCCGAGCTGGTAGGCGCGCAGGAGCGAATCGACATCGATCTCCAGCTGCTCCAGCCGCGAAAGGATCCAGCGGTCCTCGATCGCGTAGGTCTCGCGATCGAGCGGGTGCGGCCGTGCGACCTTCTGTTCGCCCAGCTTGCCGAGCACATACCGCGCCGAGTTCCAGAGCTTGTTGGCGAAATTCCGCGCGGCCGCGAGCCGTTCGTCGCTGTACTTCTGGTCCGCACCCATCGTCGCGCCCGTGAGCACCGCGAAGCGGAACGCATCGGCGCCAAATTGCCCGGCTGAAACGAGCGGATCGACCACGTTCCCACGCGACTTCGTCATCTTTTCGCCGTGCTGGTCGCGGATCAGTCCGTGGAACATCACGGTTTTGAACGGCACGGCATTGTCGTCGCCCAGGTGCCGCATGTTGTACATCGCGAACATGATCATTCGCGCGCACCAGAAGAACATGATGTCGTACCCCATCTGCATGTCGCTCGTGGGGTAGAAGTAGCGAAGGTCCTCGTTGTCGTCTGGCCAACCCAGGTCGGCGTGCGGCGCCAGCCCGGACGAGAACCAGGTATCGAGCACGTCTTCGTCCTGGCGGAGTGCCGTGCTCCCGCACGTACCGCAGGCGGCGGGGTCTTCGACGGCGACGGTCATGTGGTTCTTGTCGCAGTACCACACGGGGATCTGGTGGCCCCACCAGAGTTGCCGGCTGATGCACCAGTCGCGGATGTTATCCATCCAGTTCAGGTACACCTTCTCGAAGCGCTGCGGCACGATCTGGATCCGCCCCTCGCGCACCGCCGCGGCCGCCGCCCCCGCGATCGAGCGTCCGGGTTCGTACTCCTTGTGGACGTCCAGCCACCATTGCTCGCTCGGGATGGGCTGCAGCACGGTCTTGCAGCGGCTGCAATGGCCGACGCTGTGGGTGTACTCCTCGGTGTGGTCCAGGAAGCCCTCATCCTCCAGGTCGCGGAGGATCGCCGCGCGCGCGTCGTCCGCGGTCATGCCCGCATACGGGCCGGCCTCGTCGTTCATGCGCCCCTGCCGGTCGATCGCGACGATCACGGGCAGGTCGTGGCGCTGGCCAATCTCCCAGTCGTTCGGGTCGTGGCCGGGAGTCACCTTCACGGCGCCCGTGCCGAACTCGGGCTTCACGGCATCGTCCGCGACGATCGGGATTTCGCGATTCACCAGCGGCAACATCAACTGGCGACCGATGCGCTCCTCGTACCGTTGATCGTCCGGGTTCACGGCGACGCCGGTATCGCCCACCATCGTCTCCGGCCGCGTTGTCGCCACGACCACGAAGTCGGGCAGGGGCATGCCGCCCTCCGCCACGATGGGATACCGCACGTAGTAGAGCTTCGAGGCGACATCGACGTAATCGACTTCGAGGTCGCTGAGCGCCGTCTCGCAGCGGGGGCACCAGTTGATCATGCGCAGGCCGCGATAGATGAGCCCGTCGCGATAGAGGTTCGCGAACGTCGTCCGCACCGCCTTCACGATGCCCGGGTCGAGCGTGAACACATCGCGCGACCAGTCCGCCGAAGCGCCGAGCTTGCGGTGCTGGTCCGAAATGCGGTGGCGGTACTTCCGCACCCACATCCACACGCGCTCGACGAACGCCTCCCGCCCAAGGTCGTGGCGGGTGAGCCCTTCCTTGGCGATTTCGCGTTCGAGCACGTTCTGGGTCGCGATGCCGGCGTGGTCTTCGCCGGGCAGCCAGAGCGCGGGGTCGCCCTGCATGCGGTGCCAGCGCACGAGCGCGTCCGTGATCGCGTCTTCCAGCCCATGGCCGAGGTGCAACTCACCGGTGACGTTCGGCGGGGGCATGATGATCGTGTACGGCGGCCGGTCCGGGTCGATGCGCGGCTTGAAGTAGCCGTGTGATTCCCACATCTCGTAGATGCGCGTCTCTACCGAAGCAGGCTCGTACGCAGGGGGTAGTTGCTTGCGAACGGGCGCTGCGGGCATGGGTGCATCCTCGGAAATCGGGCTTCGGCCATCGGGCCGTGACCTCCAAGTGTAACAGGCCGCCGAATCCAGACTCCCCGCCGCGGGTTCGGATTACCCTCGCGGCAGCCCGAGGCCGCGCTGCGCGATGATGTTCCGCTGCACCTCGCCCGTGCCCCCCGCCACCGGCCCCGAGGCCGCCAGCAGGTAGGACTCCAGCACCCGGCCATCGATGGGTGCGTGCTCCGCGCCGCGCGTGAGTTGGCCGTAGAGCCCGAGCAGGTTCACGCCGTAGTTCGCCACCTTGATGCCGAGCATCGCCATCCATACCTTGCCGATGGACGCTTCGTAGTTCGGCACCTTGCCCGCGGCCTGCAGCCACGCCGTCCGGTAGGCGATGAGCCGGCCCACTTCCGCCTCGACATGCAACTCCGCGAGGTGCGCGCGCACATTCGCGTCGTCCCAGGGGCGGCGGCCAGCATGGCGCTCCTTCGCCCAGGCCACGAGGTCGGCCACCGTGCGCCGCGCACCGCTGATCGCGGCGATGTTCGAACGTTCGAAGTCGAGCGTCGTGGCCGCGACGTACCAGCCGTTGTTTTCGCCGCCCACGAGGTCCTTCGCGGGCACGCGCACATCATCGAAGAAGGTCTGGTTGAAGTCGCGGCGCCCGGCAATGTTCAGGATCGGCTGCACCGAGATGCCCGGTGCGGCCATATCGACGATGAAGGCGCTGATGCCGCGGTGCTTGGCCGCCGCCTGGTCGGTCCGCGCGAGCAGCAGCATCTTGTCGGCGACGTGCCCGTTCGAGGTCCAGATCTTCTGGCCGCGAATCACGTACTCGTCGCCGTCGCGCGTGGCCGTCGTTTGCATGCTCGCGAGGTCGCTGCCGGATTCGGGCTCGCTGAAGCCCTGGCAGTACCAGTCCTCGCCGCTGGCCATGCGCGGCAGGTAGCGCGCGTTCTGCTCGGCCGATGCGTGCACGAGCATTGCCGGGCCCGTGATGCCGATGGTGAACAGCCGCCCGCCCGCGGGCGCCCGGTACCACGCGAGCTCTTCGTTCAGCACCATCTGCTCGATGGCGGTCTTTCCCATGCCGCCGTACTGCTCGGCCCAGGCGGGCGTGAGCCACCGGCGCGCGCCCAGCTTGCGGTAGAGCTCCCGCGCGAAGGGCACCTGGTCCTCGCGGTCGAAGAAGTCGTCCGAACCGGCGAAACCGGCCGGGATCTCGGCGGCGAGGAAGGCTCGCAGCTCGTCGCGCCACGCGCGCGTTTCCGCACTCAGGTTGAAGTCCACGGAACTCCTCCTCGGCCGGGTCACCGCCCGTCGCATTCATACCACGCCGCCGCATAGCGCGAACGGCGGGCGCCTACAGCACGAACGTCGTCCCCACCGCGTTGTGGACGTACGCCTCGGGGAACGCCTCCGCGATCGCCATCTGCGGGCGGTAACCGGTGCAGTGCCCGGGCACGATGACGTTCGGCTCGAACTCCCGGAAGGCCTCAATCGTCGGCGCGATCACGGGCTCGAAGAACGCGCCGTTGAGGTGGAACCCCCCGATGACCGCGTGCACGCGTTCGACGCCGGTGAGCGCTTGCGCCCGCCGCACGATGTTGACGATGCCGCTGTGCCCGCAACCGGTGAGCACCACCAGCCCCTTCCCCTTCACGTTGGCGATGAGCGCCTGGTCATCCATGAGGTGCGGCTCCGGCTCCCAGCCCGCCTCGCCCTGGCGCTGGAAGAACGGGAACCCCTGCTCGAAACCGGTGGTGCGCGGCACCTCGCCGGTGATGAGGATGCGGTCCTCATAGATGAGCGAAGGGTCGCGCGTCTCGATCAGTTCGAACCCGGCGCCTTCGAGCGCCGTCCGCGATGGTGGCGGCAACGGTGTGGGGTTCGCCCCCGGAGGCGCCGACCGCCGCTGCGTGTAGGCCACGGGGTGCACGATCATCGGCATCGAAGGCCGCCCCAGCCGTTCCACCAGCCCGGCGATGCCGCCCGTGTGGTCGAAGTGCCCGTGCGAGAGGACCAGCGCCTCGATGTCGCGCGCATCGAGCTGCAGCCGGTCCATGTTCTCGATGAGCCCGTTCGGCGAGACCCCGGCATCGAAGAGGAGGTGCCGGCGTTCGCCGCCCTGCACGAGGGTGACCAGCGCCGAGAATCCGTGCTCGGCGTGCAGTGTCGTGGCGACATCGGGCGCATCGACGAACGGGTTGTGCACGCGCGGCCCCCACGGCCGCCGCCGCACCTCCTCGTCGCCGCCGAGCAGGGCATCGATCTGGTTGTCCACCAGCGTCGTGATCTCGATCGAATCCGCCTCCAGCAGCGGCAGCACAGGCATGGCGCACCTCTCGCCCGGATTCTACGCCCGCTCTCCCTGGGAACTGGCAACCGGGAACTGGCAACTCGCCTTACACCCCGTTGCGCGTCCCGGCGGTATATTTCCTGCATGAAGCGCGCGAATTCCAGGCCGGTGCGGGCCGGTTCGGTCACCATCGGCGGGGGCAACCCCATCGTCGTCCAGTCCATGTGCGCCACCCGCACGCAGGACATCGAGGCCACTACCAACCAGGCCCGCATGCTCCACGCCGCCGGCGCCGGCCTCGTGCGCATCGCCATCGATAGCGCGAAGGACGTCGAAGCGCTCGCCGAGATCCGCGCCCGCGTCCCCGAGGCGAACCTGGTCATCGACCTCCAGGAGAACTACCGGCTGGTCGCCCAGGTCGCGCCGCACGTGAGCAAGGTCCGCTACAACCCGGGCCATCTCTATCACCACGAAAAGCAGAAGTCCGCGCGCGACAAGGTCGCCTTCATCGCCGAAACCGCCGCCCGCAACGACATCGCCCTGCGCATCGGCGTGAACTGCGGGTCCGTCGACCCGGCCCTCGCCGAGAAGTTCGAAGGCGCCGATGAGCCAAAGCTCGAAGGCGTCACCGCCATGGTCGAAAGCGCGCTCGAACACTGCCGCTACCTGGACGACCTCGGCTTCACGCGCTACGTCGTCTCGATGAAGGACAGCGACCCGCGCAAGGTGATCGAAGGGAACACGCGCTTCGCCGCGATCCGCCCCGATGTGCCCCTTCACCTCGGCGTCACCGAGGCCGGTATGCTCCCCGACGGCGTCCTCAAGACGCGCATTGCCTTCGAACAGCTTCTTTCGCGCGGCATCGGCGACACCATTCGCGTCTCCCTCACGCTTCCCTTCGCCGAAAAGTGGCGCGAAGTCGAAGCCGGGAACCAGATCATCGCCGATATCGAAGCCGGCCGGTTCCGCTCCGTGCCCGTCTTCCAGGACCATGGGCTCAACATCATCAGCTGCCCCAGCTGCAGCCGCGTCGAAAACGAAGCGTTCATCGACCTCGCCCTCAAGGTGAAGGAGATGTCGGCTTACGCGAAGGAGTTCGATGTCACCATCGCCGTCATGGGCTGCCGCGTAAACGGCCCGGGCGAAACCGACGACGCCGACCTCGGCCTCTGGTGCGCTCCGAACTTCGTCAACCTCAAGCGCGGCGAGGAAGAACTCGGCGCCTTCCCCTATGACGCCGTCCTCGATCGCCTGCGGGTCGAACTTGATGCCGTGATCGCGCGCAAGAAGTCGGCCGCGGCGCCCGCCTGACCGCGATGCCGCTGCCCTACGTCGTCATCCACAACGCCGTCTCCATCGACGGCCGCATCGATGGCTTCCCCGTCGACCTGGGGCTCTTCTACGGCGTCGCCGAACGCTGGCACGAAGACGCCATCCTCGCCGGGAGCGATACCATCCTCGCCGCCGTCGACCCGGACGAGCCCGTCGACCTGGACACCGAGCCCACCTACGACCGCAAGCTCCCGCTGCTCGTCGTCGCCGATAGCGGCGCGCGCATCACCACCGGGCCGAGCCTTCGCCGCCAGCCCTACTTTCGCGCCGGCGCGGTGCTCTGCACGCCGGAGACCCCGCGCGAGTACATCGACTACCTCGCGAGCGAGTCCATCACCACCATCATCACGGGATCGGGGCACGTAGACCTGCGCGAGGCGCTCGAACAGTTGCACGCCCACATGCGCATCGAGACCGTGCGCGTCGAGAGCGGCGGCACGCTGAACGCCGCCCTGCTCCGCGCCGGCGTCGTCGATGAAGTGAGCCTCATGGTGCCCCCGGTGCTCGTGGGGAACGCCCCGGTCCGTACGCTCTTCCCGGCGCTCGAAGGGGCACCGGTGAGCCCGTCCGCGCTCGGCGGCCAGATCCTGGCGACCGAGACCGTGGGCGATGGCGTGCTCTGGGCACGCTGGGCCTTCAGCCCCCGGGCGATTGAGCGGGACGCCGCTGCGCGCAGGGCGGCTCCGGCGGTTGCCAGCCCCAATCGCACGCCGCCCTCCTCGGCCGCCATCGAGCGCCGCCCGCTGCCTCGCCGCCGCCGCCGCGACTAGTGTGACATCGTGGCCGTGGCGGTCACCTTCGGCGTGGCCGTCACCGCCGGGCCATCACTCGTTGCGATGCGGATGCCCACGCCGAGCCCGATGACGATGAACGCCATGAGCGCCACCGCGATCGCGACCGCCAGCTTCCCGTTGAACGATTCCATCCCTCCCGGGATACCCCAACCACGCCCTACGCGTTAGGCCCCCAACGCGCCCCGTTTCTCTTTCCTCGTATCTCTTTTCTCTCTCACGCGGTCTTGCGGCCCTTCGCCGGCTCCTTCGCGTCCTTCGCGGCGGCGATGCTCGCTTCGAGGGCGGCCATCAGGTCCGTGACCTTCGCCGGCGCCGCGGCCTTGGGCTTCAGTTCCACCGGAGCGTTCCCGGCAGCCTTCTCCTCGATGAGTGCTTCGAGCTGCTCGCGGTACTCATCGCGGAATTTTTCCGGCTCGAATTCGCCGGTGAGGGTCTCGATGAGCTGCTGCGCCATCTTCAGCTCGCGCTCGGTCGCCTCCACGTCGTCCTTCGGGAGGCCGTCGATCTCGTCCTGGGAGACCACCTCGTCGGGGAAGAAGAGCGTGGCCATGGAGAGCGCCCGGCCCGTCGGCCGCAGCGCCACGAGGTACTGCTTTTGCCGCAGCACTACGCGCCCGAGCGCGATCTTCCCCGACTGCTCCATCGCATCGCGGAGGAGGGCATAGGCCTTCGCCCCGCCTTTTTCCGGCGCCAGGTAGTACGAATGCTCGAAGTACACCGGGTCGATATCGACGAGGTTCACGAACTCCTCGATCTCGATGCCCTGCGTCACGGCCGGCGCGAGGGCGTCCATCTCTTCGTCCGTGATAACGACGTACCGGCCATCGACGTCGATCCCCTTCACGATCTCGTCGTACGGGATCTCGACTTGCTCCTCGGCGCAGAAGCGCTTCATCTGGATCCGGGAATGGTCCGGGGCGTGCAGCTGGTTGAAGCGCACATCCCGGTTCTTCGCGGCCGTATAGAGCTTCACCGGCACGTTCACCAGTCCGAAGCTGATCGACCCCGTCCACATCGCTCGAGCCATGGCGGACCCCCAAATTGCGTGGTCAGTCCTCGAATGCTACCACGTCCTCTTTACGTAAGGCGCGCCACACATCCACATGCGAGGCTCCTGCGAGCGCGCCGTACGCTTCCTGCAACGCCGTTGCGCACCGCGGGCCGCCACTCCCGTACACTGGCGCCGTGAAAGCGGAAATCATCGCCATCGGCACCGAGATCCTGCTCGGTGAGATCATCGATACCAACAGCGCGCACCTCGCTAAACAGCTCCCCGAACTGGGTATCGACCTCTACTGGAAGACCGTCGTCGGCGACAACCTCGGCCGCATCACCGAAATCTTCCAGCGCGCCTGGGAGCGCTCGGACGTCATCATCACCACCGGCGGGCTCGGCCCCACCGAGGACGACCTCACCCGCGAGGGCATCTGCGCCCTCCTCGGCGAAACGCCGCGCGTCGACCCGGACCTCGAATCCGCGCTGCGCGCCTGGTTCGGCCGCCGCGGTGCCGCCGCCATGCCCGAACAGAACGTGAAGCAGGCATGGCTCATCCCCAGTGCCCGCCCGCTGCTCAACCCTCGCGGCACGGCGCCCGGATGGTGGGTCGAAAAGGATGGGCACGTCATCGTCTCCATGCCCGGTGTCCCGCCCGAGATGGAGTACATGTGGACGAACGAGGTTCGCCCCGAACTCGAACGGCGATCCACGGCCGAAGTCCTGGTCACGCGCACGATCAAGACCCTCGGGCTCGGCGAAAGCACCGTCGATTCGATGGCGAAGCACCTCTACGGCACGCCCGGCATCGGCGTCGGCACCTACGCCCGGGGCGATGGCGTCCACCTCCGCATCGGCGCGAAGGCGCCCACCCGCGAGGAGGCCTGGCATCGCATCCTGCCCGTCGAACAGGAACTTGAGCGCATCTTCGGCACCGCCATCTGGGGCAAGGACGAAGACACCCTCGAAGGCCACATCCGTGCCCTCTTCGCCGAGAAGCGCCAGACGCTCGCCTCCATGGAATCGTGCACCGGCGGCCTCCTCGCCAGTACCCTCACCGATGTCTCCGGCGCCGCCGACTACTTCAAGGGCGGCCTCGTCACCTACTGGACCGACTTCAAGGTCGAAAGCGGCGTGCCCGCCGAGATCATCGAGGAGTTCGGTGTGATCTCCGCCGAGACGGCCATCGCCATGGCCACGGCGGCGCGCGAACGGCTCGGCACGGACTTCGGCATCGGCATCACCGGCGTCGCCGGGCCGGACCCGCAGGATGGCATCCCCCCGGGGCTCGTCCACATCGGCGTCGCCGGCCCGGGGGGCGAAACGGGCACCATGAGCCTCAACGTCAACCAGGGGCGCGCCGCCCTCAAGCGCCGCGCCGTCACCACCGCGATGCTGCTTCTCCGCCGCACCATCCTCGCCCAGCCATGAACCCAAGGAGATCCCCGTGACCGACCCCGGCGCCATCGTCACCGCGTTCATCCGCGAATTCGACACCGAGCACCCCGATCCCGAGAAGCTCGCCAACTACTTCACGCTCGACGCCGTCTACCACAACATCCCCATGCGCGCGGTCCAGGGCCGCGATGCCGTCCGCCAGGTGCTCACGGGCTACACCTCGCGCTACCAGTGCAAAGGCTGGGAAGTCCGCAACCAGGCCGTCGATCGCAACGTCGTGCTCAACGAGCGCATCGACCGCTTCGGCCACGGCGATAAGGTCATCGAACTGCGCGTCATGGGCGTGTTCGAAGTGCGCGACGGCAAAATCGCCGCCTGGCGCGACTACTTCGATGCCGCGGAGTGGCAATCCCAGCAGTAGCTACGCACCGGTAAACCGCGGCGCGCGCTTCTCCAGCCGCGCCGTGATGCCCTCGCGCGAATCGCTACTCCGCCGTGCCGCTTCGACCAGCTCGTCCACATCGGCGTGGGCGATGCCGTCGCGGAACGCCATCTCCCGAACCAGCAGCGCCTTCATCGCCCGCAGCGAAAGCGGCGCGTTCGCCACCAGCCGGTCGATGACGGCCGTGGCCGCGGCGTCGAGTTCGGCCGGCGCCGCCACCCGCGAGATGATCCCCAGCGCGTGCATGCGCTCCGCCGGCAGCGGGTCGCCGAGAAGCAGGATCTCCCGCGAGGCAACCGGCCCCGCGACTTCGAGCAGTTTCTTCGCGAGGAACCACGTCGGCGCCAGCCCGACCTGCGCCAGCGACATCCCGAAGCGCGCCGCCGTGGAGGCCACCACCAGGTCGCAGTGCAGCGCCAGTTCGGTCCCGCCCGCGATGGCATCGCCCTGCACGACGCCGACGACCGGCAGGGGGTACATCTCGATGGCGTGCAGCACGTCTTCGATCGAACTCGCGCCCGGCTGGTCGAGCGTTCCCAGCCGCTCCCGCAGGTCCAACCCCGCGCAGAACACCGTGCCCGTGGAGCGGATGACCGTGACGCGTTCCTCCGCCGGCGGCTCCACGCGAAAGGCTTCCGTCAGCAGCGTGAGCATCTCCGGGTCGAGCGCGTTCCGCTTCTCCGCGCGGTTCAGCGTCACCGTTCGCACCGCGCCTGCCGATTCCACGAGCACCTTCGACATACCGTTCTCCTTCAGTGAGCCTGGCCGGTTGGCAGGCGTGACGTCGTCCCGGCCGCTTCCATCGCGGCGATCTCCGCGGCGCTCATCCCCAGCAACTCCCCGAACACGGCGTCGTTGTCCTCGGCGAAGCCTGGCGCGGCTTTGGTGATGGGGACCGGCGTTTCGCTGAGCGTGAACGCCACCCGCGGGTACGGCGCCGGCCCGACCTCCGGCACTTCGACGTACTCGAACCCGTGGCGCGCGAGCACGTGCGGGTCGCGCAGCAACTCACCGGAGTGCAGCACCGCGCCGGCCGGGACACCGGCCGCCTGCAGGGCCGTCTGCGCGTCATAATGGGTGCGAATGCGCGTCCACGCCGCGACCGGTTCCGCGAGCGCCTGATCGTTCGCGTGCCGCGCCGCTTGTGTGGCGAATCGCGGGTCCGCGGCCAGTTCGGGCCGGCCGATCACGCCGCACAACACCTCGAATTGCGCATCGTTCGCGACGGCGATCGCCACCCACGCATCCTCGCCGGCGCACGGGTAGACGCCGTGGGGCGCCATCCAGGCGTGGCGATTCCCCTGGCGGCGCCGTTCCCGCCCGTTCATCGCGTAATCGATGTAGGCGTCGCCGAGCACCTGGAACTCGCCCTCGATCATCGCCAGCTCGATGTGCTGGCCCTCGCCCGTGCGACCGCGATGGCGCAGCGCCGCCAACGCCGCGAAGGCCGCATGCACGCCCGCGTTCTGGTCGCCGAAGAAGTTGCCCGGCTTCATCGGCGTGCCGTCCGCGTACCCGGAGAGGTGCGAGAGCCCGCTCATCGCATCGACACCCGGGCCATAGGCGATGCGGTCGCGGTACGGCCCACTGAGGCCGAACGCGGGCATCGAGAGCATCACGATCCCCGGGTTGACGGCCTTCAGGTTCTCGTAGTCGATGCCGAGGTTGCCCATCACGCGGGGTGCGAAATTCTGGACCACCACATCCGATTTCGCCGCCAGCCGCAGGAAGGCATCGCGCCCGGCCGGCTGCGCGACATCCAGGCTGATGCCCCGCTTCCCGTGGTTGAGCTCGTTGTAGAGCATCACGCGGTTGTAGCTCTTGTCCTCGCCGCCTTCCTTCAGCGGCGCGGTCCCGGCGGCGTTCAGGACGCGCGCGTTCGGCGCCTCCACCTTGATCACGTCGGCGCCAAGGTCCGCGAGGATGAAGCCGGCGATTGGCCCGGCCACGGCGTTCGTGAAGTCGATGACGCGGATGCCCGCGAGCGGCTTCGCGCGGCTGCCCGGTGCGGCTGCCGCCCGCGGCGCACGTTCGCCCGCGAACCGCGCCTCGGAGCTCCCGAGCAGGGGGGCCGGGCCCGTGACCCACGGCGTCGCACCCATGCGGATGGGCGCACCCGCCTGCAGGACGGCGCCCGCCGCCGGGTGCTCGACGGTCACGAAGCTGCCGCGCTCGCGATGGTGGGCTTCGGCCATCACTTCGCCCGGTTCCAGCACTTCGGTGAAGGGGAGCCGAAGCTCCTGCGCCGCCGCCACGATTTCGCGCCGGTCCCGCGTCGCCAGCCACGCGTCCATGATCGCGTCGATTTCGTCGGCGTGACCCAGCATCTTCGCGATGAGGTCCGGCTCCAGCAGCCGGGGGGCGGGGATGAGCATGCCGAGCATGTCCCGGTGGCGGTTGTTCGCATGGCAATGCACGAAGCCGTCGCGGCAGGGGCGGATGGTCGATGGATACGGCTGTTCCGGCGGAAACCCGAGCAGCCGCGTCCCGTTCCGGCGGATGATCTGCCCGTAGAAGTGCGCCCGCTGCTCCACCGCGCCGAGCATGAACGTCCCCGCCTCCATCGCCGAGACGTCCACGACCTGGCCCTGCCCCGAACGGTCGCGCGCCGCCAACGCGGCCAGCGTGCCCACGGCGGCGTGCGCGCCCGCTTCGTACTCCACAAGCCAGCCATACGACTTCAGCGGCTCGCGGTCCGGCGAACCCGTGAGCATCATGTAGCCGCTCATGGCGTATTCGATGATTTCGCTCCCGAGATAGTCCGCGTACGGCCCGGTCAGCCCGAACGGCGTGAGGCTCACCACCACGAGCGCGGGGTGCGCGCGCCGGAGTTCATCGAGGTCGATGCCGCGCGCCTTCAACTCCACCGGCCGCATGCCGAGGATGAGCACGTCCGCTTCGGCGAGCAGCGAACGCGGCGGGCCGCCTTCCACGACGGCGCTCCGCTTGCCCGCGTTCAGGTGCAGGAAGAGACCGCTCTTTTCGGCGTGCGGCACGTCGCCGGGGAACGGCCCCTCGCGGCGTGTCCAGTCGCCGGTCGCCGGTTCGAGCTTCAGCACATCGGCGCCGAGGCCCGCGAGCAGCCTGCCGCAGTAGGGCCCGGCGACCCCCTCGGCGCACTCGACCACGCGGACCCCCGCGAGCGCTGCGGCCACAGTTCCCTCCCGTGCGCCTGCCGTGCGCCGTGCGGCATTTTGTCCCGGCCCGTACATCTCGGCAACATAGCCGCCATTCCCGCTAGAATCGTGGCTACCAAACCATGCCCGCCTACCCTTCGGAAGCGCGCGGGCCGAGGATGAACCGCTTCGTGATCGATCTCAACGACGAAATGCGCCAGGCGCTCGAAACCGCACTCGCCGATGGCCTCCCCGTCATCGTGGCCACCAGTGGCGCCGCCGGCATGCCCGACCTCGCCTACAAGGGCAGCGTCCTGGTGTGGGACAAGGACCACCTCGCCTGGTGGGAACGCGCGCACGGCACCACCCAGAAGAACCTCGAGGAGAACCCGCAGGTCTGCCTTCTCTACCGCAATCCCGCGAAGCGCCAGGCGTGGAAATATTTCGGCGCCGTCGAGCTCCTCAGCGATGGCCCCGTGCGCGAGGGCATCATGGCCCGCACGCCCCAGGTCGAACTCGACCGCGACCCGGACCGCAAGGGCGTCGCCGTCCTCATCCGCGTCGACCGGGTGATGCAGGCCGGCCAGGTCCTCCAGGAGCGTTAAGCCCAAACAGGCGCTTCCTAGTGACTTTTGTCCTGTACCGCATTTCCCGTGCGGTACGATCCTTGGGTCATGTCACAGCAACAGCTCGATAACCGTGGGCTCCAGCCGCCGGAGCCCATGGTCCGCATCCTCGCCGCCCTCGCCTCGCTCGAAAACGGCTCCGAGCTCGCCGTTCTCATGGACCGCGAGCCGTTCCTGCTCTACCCCGAACTGGAACGCCGTGGCTTCGAATGGGACTTCGTCGAGCAGGCCGAGGACTTCCTGCTGACGATCCGGCACGCCTCATGACCGCGCGTGTGGCTCCCGCGAACAGCCCGCCGCTGGGCCTCGTGGCGCCATTCCTGTTGCTGGCGCCCATCGGCCTCATTGCCGCGGGCATGCTCATCGCCACCGCCGGCGATGACACCTTCGCAGCGATCAACGCGCCCCACACCGTCGCCATTACCCATGCCCTCGTCCTCGGCTGGGTCACGACGCTGATGATGGGGGCCCTTTACCAGCTCGGCGCGGCGGTCATCGGCGGCCGCCTCCTCTCGGAGCCGCTTGCTCGTGCCCAGCTCGTGCTCCACGTCTGCGCGGTCGCGCTCTTCACGTGGGCGGTCGAAGGGTGGCGAACCGACGTGATGCCCATCGCCGGCAGCCTGGTGATTCTCTCGTTCGCGCTCTTCGCCGCGAATCTCGCGCACGCGCTTCTCACGTCCGCGAACGCCAGCCTGCCGCGGCTCGGCGCCGGCCTCGGGATCTCGTGGCTGGCCGTCACCGGCGGAATCGGCCTGACGTACGCGCTCGCCGTGAGCCAGGCATGGTTCCCGATCACGCTCGGGCGGCTCGCGGCGCATGCCCACGCCGGGCTTGCCGGCTGGCTGGGGCTGACGCTCATGGGCGTCTCCTTCCAGCTCGTGCCCATGTTCAACGTGGCGAAGGCGAAGCCCCGGCACGGCACCGCCATCCTCTATGGCACGGCCGCCGCCGTGGCCATCTTCGCGCTCGCCATCGCGTTCGACCCGCCGTGGCCCGTGCGCGTGGCGCTGGCGCTCCTGCTGGCCGCCGGGCCCTCGGCCGCATCGTTCGAAATCGTCCGGCTGATGCGCGCCCGCTCCAAGCGCCGTCTCGATATCCAGGGGCGTGGCACGTTCGTCTCCGTGAGCTTCTTCGCGGCGACCGTCGTGCTCGGCCTGCTCGCGGCAATCGGCGAGCCTGTCGCCCCCGGCGGCGAACCCGCGCGCGTGCTGCTCGCCTACGGCATCGTGGGTATCGGCGGTTGGATGGGCTGCGCCATGATCGGCAACAGCTTCAAAATCCTGCCGTTCCTCCTCTGGTACCACCGCTACCGGCCACGCGTGGGTATCGCCCCCGTGCCTGTCGTGGGCGATATCTATAGCGAAACGGTGGCCACCATCGCGCTCGCGAGCCACGCCTTCTCCGTGGTGTGGCTCGCCGTCGCCGCTCTCGCCGGGAGCATGGTTGGCCTCCATGCCGGGGGCGTCCTGCTCGCGCTGAGTGCGGCCGTGCACTGCACCGGGCTCGCGCACACCCTCCTGCCCAAGACATCCAGCCGCGACGTCCCGTCGCGGACGCCGGTGGTGCAATGATGCCGAACCCCGCGACCGTTTCCGCCGCCCTCCGCCACGTCTTCGACCCCGAGCTGGGCATCGATATCGTGTCGCTCGGCCTTGTCTATTCGATCGAATGCGGCCCGCGCTACATCGAGGTTGCGATGACGACCACGTCGGATTCCTGTCCGATGGGTCCGGCCATCCTCCAGGACGCGCTCACCGTCCTCCGGCGGTCGTTTCCCAGCAGTGAAATCCACGTCGAGTACGCGGAACTGCCGCCCTGGCACCCGGAGATGCTGAGTGCCTCCGCGCGCGAGGTCCTCGGGCTCCCGCCGGTGCCTTAGAGCAACCGCCGGAGCGCCTCGATATCGCGCACGACGATCTCCTTGCGGCGCACCTCGACGATACCGTCCTGCTCGAACGTCCGCATCGTGCGGCTCACGACCTCGCGCACCGAACCGACGACGGCGGCGAGGTCCTGCATCGTCAGTTCGCGCCCGATGACGACCCCTTCCGGCGTTTCGATGCCTTCCTCGCGCGCCGTTTGAAAGAGGTACCGCGCGAGCCGGCTCGGCACCGTCTGCAGGCTGAGTTGCTCCACCAGTTCGGTGAAGCCGCGCAGGCGGCGTGCGAACCGCGCGAGCATCGACAGGCCGACCGCCGGGTTCGCGAGCACGAGCCGCGTGAACCGCTCGGCCGGGATCAGGATCACTTCGCACGGCTCCAGCGATTCCACCGACGCGGGCGACGCCCCACCATCGAGCGCCGGCACCTCACCGAAGGTGTCGCCCGGCGCTACCAGCCGCAGCACCTGTTCGCGGCCATCCGGGCCCGTGCGAAAGATGCGCGCCTTTCCCGACCGCAGGAAGTAGAACCCCTCGGTACGGTCGCCCATGGAGAACAGCAGGTCGCGCGGCCCGAAGGCGCGCACGGCGAGTTCCTTCGCGAATGCGGCGGCCGTCGCGTCCGTCAGCGCGTCGAAATAGGGGATTCGGCGAAGGTCGGCGATCGACGCCGGCGCGACCATGCCCGCAGTATGCACGGCATAAAGGCTCTCAACCAGCGAGATCCCGGCCGGATCCGGGCCCCGGGCCGCCATCGCCGGGCCGCGGCTTCGTCGGCGGGTGCCCCGGCGAAAGGTCGTAGCACACCGGGCAGAGCGTGCCCAGGGGGTACTCCGTCCCACAGCGCAGACACTTCCGCATGTCCGCCATCTCAGTCGTACCAGCGCATCTCGCCGGGCGCGAGGTCGACTTCGAACCGCTGTCCGCGCGCCTCGATCGCGATGACGCGCGCGCGATCGGCGTCGTTGCGAACCTGCACCCGGCCGCTCACCTGGCGGACGAACAGGTCCTTCCCGGTGAGGCTGCCGCTGTCCCCCACGATGCGCGGCGCCTGGCCGGTCGCCGTAATCTGAAGTAGCAGGCCTTCGTGAGGACGCACGAGCAGGTCGCCCATGCCCACCAGCCGTGCATTCCAGACGTCGAAGGCGACCTCGCCGGGCGCCAGCAATTCCTGCGTCACCACCCAGCGGCTGGTTTCGCCCCAGTTCAGGACCCCGACGAGCGAGCGCCCTTCCCCGAGATTCGCGCGCCATGTGCTGGCGATGGGGCCTTCGCCCGCGTCGTACGGCCGGGCCGCCACGCCAGTGGGCGGGAAGAGCGTGAGCGCCATCGCCCGCCGGTCGGCCGGGAGGGCAGGAAGGTCGTCGCTGGCCACCACCATGCCGCCGCTGAGCGCGATACCCGTGGCGAGGAAGCGCGTCTCCGCCTCGTTCAGGGCCGTATCCCCGGCCCGCACGATGAGGCAGTCGGGGTCGTTCGCCCACCAGCGGCCGTGCATCCAGTTCCGCGCGAGCGTCATACGCATGGCGTGGCGCACGGAGGGGTTCGTGCCGTCGTTCCACAGGGCCTTCACATCGGGTCCCACGCGCATGCCATCGACGAGGCCCACGGCGGGGAGGAAGTGGCACGTGCAGCCGAGCAAGAAGACCTTCTCGCCCGCCGCGTCACGCATGATTTCCAGCCCGCGCCGGAGATTGGCGGCCGCCGTCGTGCCCGGCGCGTGATAGCGAACGCGGTCGGCGGGCTGCGCGGCGTAGGCCAGGGCGTCCAGCTTCAGGTATTCGAAGCGGAACCCCTTGGCCATCGTCCCGATCACGCCCCGCAGGAACGCTTCGCCCTGCGGGTGCGTGCAGTCCACCACGGCGCAGCGGCCGAGCCAGGTGTCGACGAACAGGATCTCGCCGTCGGTCCCTCGCAGGGCGATCTCCGGGTGGGTGGCGAGGACTTCGCTGCGCTCGTTTAGCACCAGTGGCGCGAGCCAGATCCCCGGCCGGTAGCCTGCTCCGCGAATGCGTTCGGCCATATCGCCCAGCGGCGAGGGGAATTTCGCGTTGGGGCGCAGCCAGTCGCCCGTCGCGGGCTGGTACCCGTCGTCGATCTGCACGAATTGCGCCGGGTGGCCGCTCGCGCGCATCGCATCGAGGTTGCGCAGTACGTCCTCCTCGGTCACCCGGTCGTAGAACTGGTACCAGCTGCACCACGCCGTCGGCACGTGCTCCGGCACGCGGGCGCCCATCTCAAGCGCCACTTCGTCCGCATACGACTCGACGAGCGCCTGCACCGCGCGCCCCTCGGTGAGCAGCACCGGTTGGAGCTCGAGCGTCTCCCCCGGCGCGATGTGCACGCCCGTGACATCGAACACGAGCGCCAGCGACCGCAGGCTCGATTCCTCTTCGTCGAGTTCCAGGGCGATATCGAGGAAGAAGCGGTCGCCGCGCAGGCTGCCGGCCACGAACGCGGGCGTCGCCCGCACGGGCAGCGAAAGCGCCACCATCTCGCGGCTGATGTAGCGGCGCGTGCCCTCGCCCGTGCGCATGCCGTCGCCCGTGTATCCCTCCGGCGCGGGCTCCCCGAACGCGTGCACGAAGGCATCGGTCTGCATGTAGCGGCCCTGCACCCACGTGTGGCCGCCCGCCGCGGGCAGGTCCAGCGTCGCTTTCAGCAGGATGCGGCCGGGCGCGGACTCCGTGCTGGCCGTGTTCGTCACGGAGACGGCGAGCCTCCCGGTCAGCGCGTCGAAGCTGTGGCGAACCTCCAGCCCCGCGTCGGCCTCCGCCGCGAATTCGATCCCCCAGGGCAGCTCAGTCATGCACCCCTCCGTGCGTAGTGCTCCCGCGCCGCCGCCAGCGAAGCAGGTGTCCCGATGTCCGACCACGGCCCTTCGACCGGGACCGCGCGCAGCCGTGCACCGGCCGCCACCATGGCCGCGATCGCGCGCGGCAGTTCGTATTCCCCGCGCGGCGATGGCTCCAGCGCGGCCACGTGTTCCCAGGCCGCGGGCCCGAGCACGCCGACCCCGGCATTGTTCCAGCGCGTGGTCGAACTCCCCGGCGCGGGCTTTTCGACGATGCGCGTCACGAAACCGTCAGCCACGTATACCGCCGCGCCCTCCGCCGGGTCATCGACCTCGTTCACGGCCAACGCCCCGTCCGCGAGCGCGGCGCGGACGACCGCCCGGTACGCTTCGGATGGCACGACGATATCGGCCCACGCCCATGCGAACGGCCCCTCGCCGAGGGCGTCACGCGCCAGCAGCAGTGCCTTCGCCGTGCCGTCCGGGGTGGCCTGCCGCACGTACGAAAGGCGCATCCCGCACGCCTCACCGTTCCCCAGTTCCGCTTCGACCTGTTCGCCGAGGTAGCCGGTCACGACCACGACCTCGCGGATGCCCGCGCGTGCGAAGCCGTCGAGCGCGCGCACAATCACGGGCCGGCCGCCCACCGTCAGCAACGGCTTCGGCGTCGTGGCCGTGATCTCGCCGAGCCGCGCGCCGCGACCCGCCGCAAACAGCACGGCGCGCTCGATCACACGACCTCCAGCCCGGCGCTCGCGTGCACTTCGAAGGCAGGGCCGCCGCCGGCCTCAGTCGCCGCCGCGAGAACGGCCTCGACCTGTTCCGGGGGCACCGCCGCGAGCGCATACCCGCCGAAGCCGGCGCCCGTGAGCCGCGCACCGAGCGCCCCGGCGCGGCGCATCGCCTTGCACAGTGCGTCCAATTCCGGGGTGCTGCAGCCGAAGTCCGCGCGCAGGCTCTCATGGGAGGCGTCGAGCAGCTTCCCGAAGCGCACGAGGTCGCCCGCGGTGAGCGCCGCCTCCGCCTCATCGACGCGCACCGACTCCGAGAGGATGTGCCGCGCGAGCTTGCGCACCGGCACCTTCCGCATGTGGTCGAACCGCGCCGCCGTGAGTTGCACGAGTTGCTCCAGCCCGGCCGCGCCCGTGCGCGAGACCTCCACCGGCGAAATCCGCTCGGGCAGCTCTTCCACGAGGATATCGACCACATCCACGCCGGCGATCTCGCCCAGCCGCGGCGGGTTCGTCAGGTCCACGCCGATCTGGTCGGCCAGCATCGCCGCCGCGATGCGCGCGCCCACGACGCGTTCGTTGTAGGCATCGCGCGCGGCGCCGCCCTTGGGGGCCTCGACGCCCGAGTTCGCGACCACGAATGCCAGCCCCGGCGGGATCGCGACGGCGCGCCGGGCCGGCGGCTCGAAGTCGATGCGCAACGCGTGCCCGGCCTGCGCGAAGACAATCGCGGCCTGGTCCATGCCTCCCGTCTCGGCCCCGGAGGCGCGGTCCGCCACGATCGCGCGCGCGACCAGCGTCTCGCGGTCGAGCGGTTCGCCCCAGGCCGCGCCGAGCGCCGCCAGCAGCCCCACGGAGAGCGCGGCCGAAGAACTCAGGCCGCTCGCGGGAGGGAGATCGCCGCCGACGAACACATCCGCGCCCACCCCGCCGGATACGCCTTCCACCTGCGCGACCACACCCGAGACGTACCGGTGCCAGGGTGCATGCACGGGCGCGTTCGCGATGCCGCGCACCACCTCCGCAGGTGGGTCGAACTGTTCTGAGGCCACGCGCACCACCGCTTCGGCGTCATTCGGTGCGGATGCCACCAGCAAGTGCCGTTCGATGGCGATAGGCAACACCGGCAGTCCCGAATAGTCGGTGTGCTCGCCGATAAGGTTCACGCGCCCCGGCGCGACGGCGACCACCGCCGGCGGGCGTCCATAGCGGGCGGCAAACGCGAGCCGTACCTGTTCCACTGCATCTGTCACGCACTGACTGTACGCCCGCAGCTCGCAACCCTCATCTTCGCGCGCGCATTCCGCATTCCGGGCATCTGCCCGTACACTCCGGCCGGAGGTGGAACCATGCCAACGTACGTGCGCTTCGAACGCCCCGATGGAACTCGCGGGGCCGGCCTGCTCGAGGGCGAGACCATTCACGCCATCCACGAGCCCTTCTGGGAGCGCACCGAACGCACAGGCGAGCAGCTGGCCCTGGCCGGCATCCGCCTGCTTCCGCCCACGGAGCCGAAGAACATCGTCTGCGTCGGCCTCAATTACGCGAGCCACCTCAATGGCCGTCCCGTGCCCGACCCGCCCACGCTCTTCTTCAAGCCCCTTGGCTCCATCGCCGGCCACGGTGACACCGTCGTCCTTCCCGCCGGCGCCGGCCGCGTGGACCCCGAGGGCGAAATCGTCATCGTCATTGGGCGGCGCGTGAAGGCCGCGACGCGCGAAGAGGGCCTCGCCGCGATCTTCGGCTATACCTGCGGCAACGATGTCTCCGCTCGCGAATGGCAGCGCGCCGACGGCCAGTGGTGGCGCGCGAAGGGCAGCGATACCTTCGGCGTGTTCGGCCCTGCCATCGCCACGGGGCTCCAGCACGACGCCATCGAACTCACGACGCGCGTGAACGGCGAACTCGCCCAGCACGCCATCTCCAACGAACTCATTCGCGACATCCCGGAGATCGTCCGCCTCGTGAGCGCCGTGATGACGCTCGAGCCCGGCGACATCATCTACACGGGCACGCCCGGTGAGCCCCAGGGCCTCAAGCCGGGCGATGTCGTCGAGGTCGAAGTCGCGGGCGTGGGCGTGCTTCGAAACACCGTGGCGGGCTGATCCGCTACCCCGGCGCACCCGCCAGGCGCGCGAGGCTCGGCGGCCCGCTCCACGTTTCGCCGCTATCGAGCAGCACCGTCAGCTGCGTACCGGTCTCTTCCACGGTGCCATCCAGGAAGGGGCCGGTGCGCGGGTGCTTCGCGCGCTCGGGCACGCGGACCCGTGTTCCCTCGGCGAAGTCCGCGGAGGCCGCGATTTCGATCGCCTCGATCCGCCGCCCCGCCGTCCGCGCGATGACCTGGAGCAGCGCGAAATCGCTCACCGCCTTCACCGTCCGCATCGCTTCCTCCCGCGAAGCGGCGACGCGCGCGGGGCGCAGGTCGGCGGGGGGCGGGATGGCGTCCTCCGTCCCCTTTGCCAGGATCTGGCCCACCATCCGCTTCGCCCGCGGCGCGATCTCCGCGATCACCTGGTGCAACAGCGCGATGTCGTCGCTCGCTTCGAAGAACGCCATCGCGCGGGCGGCATCCTCGCGCGCGGTCATGTGGATGCCCTCGCGGCGGGTCGATAGGGTTGGGCGAAGCGAAGTTCCATACCGCGATGGTACGGCGCGCGGCCGCATATGCCATGCGCGCCGCTCGCCACCCTGGATTTAGCCCTTCTGCATGTCCTCGGCATCCATCACCCGGAAGCCGACCGACAGCGTCACCTGGTAGTACTCGGGCTTCCCATCGCGGATGTTGCCGCGGATCTCCTTCACTTCGAACCAGTCGAGGTTGCGCAGCGTCTCGGCGGCGCGGGCGATGGCGCCTTCGATGGCGTCCTCGACCCCGTCCTTCGAGGATCCGACCAGTTCGACCTTCTTATAGATGTGCTCCGGCATGGGGCCTCCCGCGGCTGTGATGCTCCTACCATACGAAACGTGCCACCCCACCGGGATGGCACGTTTGATGAACAAACACAGGGCAGGATGGACCTTTGATTAGAGGCCGCGCTCCTGCAACGCCCGCTTCATGGTCGCCCCGATTTCCGCGGGCGAATCGCTGACGTAGGCGCCGGCGGCGCGCAGCGCGGCCTTCTTGTTCTCGGCCTTGCCATCTTCGCCGCTGATGATCGCACCGGCGTGGCCCATGCGCCGCCCCGGAGGCGCCGTCGCCCCGGCGATGAACGCGACCACCGGCTTCTTCACGTGCTCCTTGATGTAGGCCGCCGCTTCCTGCTCGGCCGACCCGCCGATTTCGCCGACCATCACGATCGCCTTCGTGCCGGCGTCCTCGTTGAGCATGCGAATCGCCTCGATCTGGCGCGTGCCGATGATCGGGTCGCCCCCGACGCCGATGCACGTGCTCTGGCCGATGCCTTCGTTCGTCAACTGCGCGACGACTTCGTACACGAGCGTGCCCGAGCGGCTGACGACGCCGACGTTGCCCGGCAGGAACACATCGCCGGGCATGATGCCCACGCGCGTCTTGGTGCCCGGCGTGATGACGCCCGGGCAGTTCGGCCCGATGAGCACCGTCTTCGAACCGGCAAGCGCCGCCTTCACCTTCACCATGTCCATCACCGGGATGCCCTCGGTGATGCAGACGATGAGCGGAACGCCCGCAGCGTGCGCTTCAAGAATCGCGTCCGCCGCGCCAGGCGCCGGGACGAAAATGATGCTGACGTTCGCGCCCGTCTCCCGGACAGCGGCATCCACGGTCGTCCAGATGGGCACGCCGTCCTGCTGTTCGCCGCCGCGGCGGGGGTGGATGGCGGCCACGACGTTGGTGCCGTAGGCGATGGAGCGGCGCATGTGATTGGCGCCTTCGGTGCCGATGCCCTGCACCAGCAACCGCGTATTCTCATCGACCAGGACGCTCATGCTCAGCTCCAAAAGAGGCGATTTCCGGTGGGCCGGGAACCCGGCAGCGGGCCCGGATGCCCGACTCCGGAGGATACAGAACCCGCGCCTTAGTGTCCGGTTCGCAGCCGGTTTCAGGCGCCACCGCGGCGCTCTTTCCCTTCGAACCACTGACACGCCCACTTAACGGTTGCCGCGCGTGTGCCCGCCGCTTTGCGTGCGCGCCCTCGATACGGTGGCTTTCGACCTGTGCCTCATTCACCTAATTCCACGGGGCGCAGGACAGGGGGTTATGTGTGATCCAACGGGACCGAGGCCTCTTATCCACCAGCTGGAAATTGGTGCCGCTGCTCGCCCTCGGAGCAGCCATCATCCTGCTGACCTTCACCCTCCCCGCGCGTGCGAATGGGCCCGAAGGGATTGGCTGTGTCCAGGGCCAGCAGGTTTGGCCGCCGCGCGGCCCATGGCACCACGACAGCGACACCTTCGAGCGCGGCTGGCGCAAGTCCCTCATCGAGAAAGAGGGCTGGCACGAAGGTGATTCCGCTGACGAGCACGCCAGCGACAACGCCGCCTTCCACCGTGATGAGGCGCCCTGCCCGACCGCCACGCCCGGCGAGACCATGACGGCCACGGTGACGGCAACCGTGACGGTCACCGCCACGCTCACCGCCACGGAAACGCCTACCGCATCCGCGACCGCGACCGAAACCGGGACCGCGACGGCCACCGCCAGTGCCACCGTCACGCCGACGGAGCCGGCGACGATGACGCCGACCGCCAGCGCCACGGCCACCGAGACCGCCACGGCGCCGGCCACCCTCACGCCGACTGCTACCGTCACGGCCACCGAGACTGCGACGGCGCCGGCCACCCTGACGCCGACCGCGACCGTCACGGCTACTGAGACCGCGACGATGACGCCGACGGCGACCGTCACGGCCACTGAGACCGCGACGATGACGCCGACCGCCACGGTCACGGCCACTGAGACCGCGACCATCACGCCGACCGCCACCGCTACCGAGACCGCCACGTCGCCGGCCACCCTTACGCCGACCGCGACGGAGACGGCCACGCCGGTGTCGACGGAATTCCCTTCGACCATGACGCCGCAGGCCATCACCGGGGATACCGGGACCGGGACGACCGGGACCGGGACGACCGGCGAGGTTCCGAGCAACGGCGGCACGTCCGCCGTCAGCGATAGCAGCCTCGGCGGTTCGAACAGCGGCGGCACGTCCGCCGTCAGCGATAGCAGCCTGGGCGGTTCGACTGCCAACGGCTCGACGTCCGGTGTGACTGGTTCGAACCAGTCGGCCGTGAGCGCCGAGACCCCGGCTGCGCCGTCCACCGGCACCGGCCGGGCCTCGTCTGACCAGGCGGGCCTGGTTGTGGCTGGCGGCCTGCTTCTCGCGGCCCTCGGCCTCGCCGGCACCGCCGCGACGCGCCGCCGCGACGAGCGCTAACTCCACGGCCACCAGGCCGCGGAACCAACGGAACGGGCCGGGAATCACTTCCCGGCCCGTTCTCTGTGTCCACCACCGGCGAAGGTCAGGCCGCCCGCGCCTCGGCCGCCAGGGATTCGATGAGGTCGTCGACGAAGTGGCGCTGTTCCGCGTCCAGGTCGCCGAATTGCACGCGAAGCTGGCCGCCGTCGTCCGTATCGTCCCAGCCGGCCACGGCCGCGGGCAGCAGCACTGCCTTTCGTTGCCAGTTCAGCTTGATGAGGAGCGAGCCCGGCCCGGGCCGGACCGGGAGTTCGATGCGCAGCCCGCCCTGCGACACATCCAGCACCCGCCCCTGCTGGCTGGCGTGGCTTTCGAGACAGATCACCGTCGCCGCCATGCGCGTGGCGAAGCGCGAATTCCGCCGCCGGTTCATCACCTGCCAGGCACTCGTCAGCCGGAGGACTGCTTCGCCACCGGGGCCGGCCGTCACGTCGCCCGCCGCGATGTACTTGTTGTCCCCCCGCAGCACGACGGCACGCGCCGGTTCGGATTCGGCGCCGAGGTCCCCGGCCGCGCTCTCGACCGCGATGAGCGGCCCATCGACGCGCAGCGCCCGCGCCTGGACCTGCTGCGGCGGCTTGAAGGACGTCCGCACGAGCACGAACCGTTCGCCAGCGTCGATATAGCTCTCCATATCGGGAACATCGGCACCGCTTCGTCGTTGCTGAGGGCGTCCCTAATTTACGTTGGCGCTTCCGCCTATTCGGGATTCCATCAGCGTGCGAAGGGCCCGCCAGTCGCGTCCCTTGAGCGGCGCATAGACCGCCGGGAACTGCCCGCGCAGCTCCGCCGCATGCTGACGGTACCGCTCGGCGATGGCGCCCATCGCCATGAGGGTGCCCGGCCCGAGCTTCCGGCCCTCGGTTTCCGCCAGCTCCTGGAGGAGGTCCGTCGCGACCTCGGCGTCCTGGTGCAGCCCCAGCACATCCTGGAGCGCCGTCACCCGTGCGCTGAAATCGATGGCCTGCTTCCCGTACAGCGGCCCGAAGAACTCGAGCGCGTACCGCAGTTTCTTCGCATCGATGCGGAGCGTGTGGTATTCGATGGCCGGGGATGCCGGCGTGATCGCGTCGCCGAGCTTTCGCACCCGCCGGTAGCGCCGTTCGACCAGCCGCGGCCCGGCATCGAGCGCGGGCACGGCGCCCGCCACGAAGCCGTGCGGCGGCCCAAGGCGCAGCGCCGCCCCGAACCGTTCGACGAACAGGGCGTACCGCCGCGAATCGAGGACCGCGAGCATGCGTGCGCGCCCACGGCCGCGGCGGTGCTCCAGGATCTGCTCGATCCCGTCCAGGGCGTGGCCGTGCGATTCGTCGAAGCCCGCGCGCCACTCCTCCATCCGCTCGATCTGCACATCCAGGTCGCGCACGACGCCGAGCGCGGCCGCGACCCACCCCAGCTCCAGCCGGAAGCGGTCGAACCGGGGCGGCAGGTACGGCCCGAACGCGCTCATGGCGGCGCGCAGCCGTCGCGCGGCCACGCGCATGTCGTGCAGCTCCTCGATGTCCTCGCCCAGGCGCGTCCCCGGCTCGCGAACGAGGAACACGCCGAAGTGCTTCCGCAAGATCGCGTAGGCCGCCTCGGCCGCCGTCAGCGAAGGGGTGAGCGCCGTGGGGCCCAGCGCCGGCGACTTCGGCGTGGGTGCCTGCCCCGTGAGCGCCAACGCCGCCTGGAACTTCGAAGTCACCGCCGGGACCAGCCCGCCCATCGCCACCAGCAGGTCCACAAAACGCCGCGCCCGTTCCTCCGCGCCGGCCTCCACCTCGACCTCGACGCGCACCATGGTCCCGCCGCGGCCACCGCGTTCGGCGCGCGCCTCATCGAGCGAGACCTCGGCCAGGTCGCCTTCACCATCGCCGAGAAGGAAGATGCGGCGCTTCTGTTCGAGCGTGAACAGCTCCACGAGCGGCCGCTTGCCCGCGAGCACGCGCACGAGATGGCCACACTCCCCGGGAGCATCCGCGGGCGAACTGGCCCCCGCGGGCAGCTCGGCGGTGACTTCGCGCCGCGTGCGCATGCCGCCGCGGGCCTCGGCGGTGCCCTTCATCGTGGCCTCGGCGCCATCCTCGCGCCGGCGCACCCGGCAGGTGAACTGCCCGCGGCTGATGGCGCCATCGGCGGTGTCCCAGTAGGTATCGCGTTGCTGCTTCGTCTTGCCGGCCCGAACGGTGTACCCGGGCACGTTGGCGTGGGCGAGCCACTGTGCCACGGCGTCGAGGTCGCTCGCCTCGAACTGCCATTCGACTTCCATAATCGCGCGCGAGCCAGCTTCCATCGCGCTATCGTCGCATAACCGCCAGCGCACGCCAGCGTCCATTTGCGACAGCTTTCACAGGCGGTGCTAAACTGGGATCACTCCTCTCAGAGGGTGAGTGCCCCTTGTCCTACAAGATTATCGAAACGTGCATTGGCTGCACGGCGTGCACCAAGCGCTGCCCCACCAACGCCATCACCGGCGAACGCAACGGCCTCCACGTCATCGATCCGTCGCTCTGCATCGATTGCGGCGCCTGCGGCATCGTTTGCCCCCCGGAAGCCATCCTCAACACCTATGGCGATGCCTGCCGCTCCCTGAAAAAGAACGACTGGCCCAAGTCCGTCGTCATCGAAGAGAAGTGCATCGGCTCTGGCTGCGAGCTCTGCATCAACGTTTGCCCGTTCGATGCCCTGAGCCTCCAGCACTCCGACCGCATCGACGATTTCTTCGGCGTCAGCACCGTCGATGAGAAAAAGTGCACCGGCTGCCGCATGTGCGAGGACGTCTGCGGCTGGGACGCCATCCACATCTTCCCGCTCAAGCACGAAGTCCTGAAGAGCTGGGAAGAGCTCAACGACGAAGAGAAGATCCTCGTCAAGCAGGTCCGGCTCTCGCTCGAACCGCACTGACGGCCACATCGTGACCTACCGAAGGCCGCCCCAACGGGGCGGCCTTCGCCATTCCCGGCGATGCCTCAGGCGAGTTCGTTGATGCGCCTGGCCAGCCGCACATCGCGCGCGGTGACGCCGCCCGCGTCGTGCGAACTGAGGCGCAATTCCACCCGGTTGTAGACGATGCGCAGGTCGGGGTGGTGGTCCATCGCCTCCGCCGCCATCGCCACGCGTGTCACGAATCCGAACGCCGTGATGTGGTCCGCGAACGAAAGCGACCGCACCAGGGCATCCCCGTCCGCGGTCCATGCCGGGATCTCCCCGAGGGCCGCTTCGATCTCGCTCGCGGTGAACTTCGTGGCCATGTCCCTCCCCGTGGCGGCTTGCCGGTGCGTATCCCCCGCTCCACCTAGTATGAGGGGACGATGCCCGGCCGAGAGACAGCCCCCCGCGGTCTTTCCCGGCGACGCCTCCTCGGCCTGGCCGGCGCGGGGAGCGCCGCGCTGTTCGCCGCCGCCTGCGGGGGCACGAAGGAGAAGCAGCCCGGTCTCGCGTCGCTCCCGACGCCCGCACCCTCCGGCACCGCAGGCAGCACATCGAGCGCCACCGCCACGCGGCCCGCCGCCAACGGCCAGCACGGAGAGGCGATGCGCGTCACCGGCTACGTCACGCGGGACAGCAGCCTCGACCCCCACAAAACGCAGGCCGGGCCGTTCTACGGCATCCAGTCGCTCGTCTTCAGCCGCCTGCTCGCGTACCAGAGCCAGGTCGATGGCACGATCGTCGCCGACCTCGCCCGCGACCTCCCCGAGCAGCCCGAAGCCACCACCTTCGTATTTCGCCTGAACGGTGGCGCGAAGTGGCAGGAGCGCGCTCCCGCCAACGGCCGCCCCGTCACCTCCAACGATGTCCGGTTGTCGATCCTTCGCCAGAAGGACGGCGACCGTTCCTTCGTGCGAAAGGCCCGCTGGTCGGTGGTCGAAAGCGTCGAAACCCCGGACCCGCAGACGGTGGTGGTGAAGCTGGCCGCGCCGATGGCGGCCGCGCTCGGCCTCTTCGCCGACGTCAACGCGTTCGTCATCCCGGAGGAGCTGGCCGCCAGTGCCTTCACCTTCGATACGCAGGTCGGCAGCGGGCCCTTCCGCTGGGTCGAATGGCAGGACGGCAAGTTCGCGAGCGTTTCCCGCAACCCCGGCTGGCACGGCGGGAACGCCCGCCCCTATCTCGATGGCCTGACCGTCGTCCAGCCCAAGGACACGGACGAACTCGAGGCCGGCCTGCGCACGAAGAAGCTCGATGCCGTCTTCGTCGGCCGCCCCCAGGCGGAAAAGCTCAAGCGCGCCGTCCCCCAGCTCCAGGAGACCACAGTCGGCCACTCGCTCTTTTACGGCATGCGATTCTTCGAGCCGCAGTTCCCATACAACGATGCCCGCTTCCGCAACGCCGTCGCCGCCGCCGTCGACCGGCGGGAGATGATCCAGAAGTGGTTCGCGGGCTCCGGCGACCTCAACCCCTGGGTCTCGTGGCCGATGACGCGCTGGACGCTGCCCCAGTCCGAGCTGACGAACGTCGCCGGGTACCGCGCGGGCGCCTCTGGCCGCGAACAGGATATCGCCGAGGCGCGCGCCCTGATCGCCGCCTTCAAGTCGGAGAAGAAGCTCCCCGAGACCGACCTGCCCCTCTTCGTGCCCGACGATGCCGAAGCGAACCTCGGGCTGGGCAGCCTCATCCGCCAGCAGCTCAAAGCCACCCTCGACCTCTCGATCGCCATCTACCCGCTCCCCATCGGCGACCTCGTCGGCCGCATGCTCAGCGGCAACGCCCCCTGGGTCGCCGGCCCCGATAACGGCTGGATCGACCTCGACGACTGGGTATACCCGTACTTCCACAGCTCGGGCACGAAGAACAGCTTCGCGCTTCGCAGCAGCGACCTCGATGGCCTCATCGATGCGCAGCGCAAAGAGCTCGACGAGCCGAAGCGCCGCGCCATCGGCTACGACATCCAGCGCAAGCTGCTCGCGCTCAACCTCGGCGTGAACTTCGTCAGCGAACGCGTCGTCGCCCTCGCCTGGCCATATGTGCGCGGCTTCCCGCTCGATGCCTCCGATGGCTACCAGCACCGCTTCGCCGACGCGTGGATCGACCGCAACGACGCGTCCTTCCGCGGCCGCTGAGGGGTGCATGCCGGGCAACGAAACGGCGGACGCTTGCGCGCCCGCCATCGGGAGCCCGGCGCGAACCGGGCATGCCGCGGGAACGGAGCCCTAGAGCCCGCGCTCCAGGATCCGCCTGGCGACCTCTCGCGGATCGGGGTTGTAGTTCCCGTTGCGAATCTGCTGCTGCAGGGCCCGCACACGCTCCGCGCGCACATCCGGGGCGGTTTCCACCGCCTCGCGCGCCCGGGAGAGTTCGCGCGCATCCTCGCTGATGCCGGCCGAATCCGCGGGTTGAGCCGCCGTCGCCGCCGCTCGCCGCGCCTGCGCCCGGCTGAAGTCGTACACCACACCGCTCACGCCTGTCGTCCTGGTCCGGCCTACGTCTGGCATCGCGCTACCTCTCTTGACATACTACGCCCGCCGCCGGGCCCTCTCAATGTCGGCCGCTCAGACAAGCGTGCCCGTCACCACCAGCCGCTGCTTCAGGTCCGGCGTGCAGGTGATGAGCGTGACCGTCGATTGGTGGTCCGAACGGAGCACATTGGTGGCGCTCGGCTCCACCGTGCTCACCTTCGTGACCGCGTACCTGTAGACCTCGTCGCCCGTTTGCATCTCGATGATGTCGCCGGGGCGCACTTTGTCCAGCGTCTTGAACACCGCCACGTTGCCGCGGTCGGCCACGGAGACGTGCCCCGTGATGACGACGTTCCCAGGCTGCCCCGGGCGGGCCGAATCGATGTGGTGGCCGGCCGCCCGCCACGCGGTCTCCCACGTCGCGCGCCCCTTTTCGACCACGACGCCGACCTCGACGACGCCGGTGTCGATGCCCACGCTCGGCACCAGCAGGCGCGTCGGGAGGCTGCCCCGGGCCAGCTCGCGCGATTGCGGAAGGTCGCCGGCAGCCACCGCCGGGGCGATGGTCGCCGTCCCGGCCGCCGGGGGCTCGCCGCCGCGGGCGCTGGTCGTACCCCACCAGGCGATCGCTCCCGCCGTCGCGACCATCGCCACGAACGCGAGATTGGAACCCCCGAGGCTGAACCGTCCCGTCGCCACCGCCGCCTCCAGCGCGCCATCATTCGAGCGCGTCTGGGTGAAGTATCGGCACCCCAAACCCTTGCTGAACGAATTGGCGGGTCCAGTTGCAGTCCCAATTGGTGACAATTCGCAGGTTCGGATTCACGTAAAACGGCGGGCCCGGGGGCCCGCCGTCGATTTCCCTGTGAGGGGCGAGGGTCAGCCCTGCGCGAGTTCGGCTGATTCCCGGATGGGCGCCGGGACGTATGCCCTGGCTGCCTGGCCGCGGCGTCGCAGCCGCACCATCTCCGCCGCGACGCCGCGCGAAAGGACCGTGAGTTGCTCTTCGATGGCCGCCTGCACGTCCATCAGCGCGCGCAGCCCGTCGCCGTCGGCCTTCGTCAGCGTCCGCCCGAGGACGCTGGTGCAGAGCGCGAAGTAGGCCTCCTCGGCGGCGAGGTACTCCTCGAAGTCCCCGCGCGTGAGGGTTCGCAAGAGCTCCTGGCCGGCATCCCGCGCCTCGCCGATGGTCGGCATCAGGCCACGGCCTCGGCCGCGCCCGCGCTCGCCGTCTGCGCGCGCAGTTCGTCCGTCGCCTGGCGCCAGGCACCCGCGATGCGTCCGATGTGGCGCTCGGCCTCGAAGAGCTTGCCCGTGTCGGTGAGCGAAGCCTCGATGATGCAGCGCATGCAGTAGACGTAGATGGCCGAGAGGTTCCGGGCGAGCTCGCCGCCCTGTTCCATGTCGAGTGTCGCGAGCAGTTCGCCCACGATCAGGTGTGCCCGGCCCGTCTCATCGAAGTAGCGCTGCGTCTCCTGCTGCTCCGCGAACATGCGAGCCCGGCGCAGTGCCTTCAGGGCGCCGTCGTACAGCATGGTCGTGAGCGTTACCGGGTCCGCCGTCGTCGTCCCGACGGTGCGATAGGCGTTGTACCCTTGAGTGGTCATCGGTACTCCCGTGGTGAGTGCGTTGTCCGCCATGAAGATCGTCGGCACGCCGCGCCCCGTTCGACATCAGGATTCACCCGGCCCGGGTTAGTTGTTGCTCGACGAGATCTTCGTCATCGCGTTGCTGAGGGCGCTGGTGATGGACTGCGCGCGCGCCTGGGCCTGCTCCATGGCGGTGAACTTCCTCCGCAGGATGTCCATCTCCTTGTCGATCGCCGACTGGATCTGGTCCTGGCGTTTGGTGATATCCGCGAGCCGCTTGTCGTACGTTTCCTGGCGCTTCGTGAGCGCGCCACCGGCGCCCGCCTGCACCTCCAGGTAACCCTGGATGCGCTTGATCACGCTCTGCCGCGAAGCCGCCACCGAGATGCTGTGCGTACCCGCCTGGAGCGCCGGGCCGGCCTGCAGCGTGATGCCCGGGATGAGCGTGCTGTTCGTACCACCGGCCGTGATGGCGCCCGTGGTGATCACATCCGGTCCGCCATCCGTGGGCGTGAACGTCGCCGTCAGCGTTCCCAGGCCGTCGTCGCTAATCGCGTAGGTGCCCGCTTTCGCCCCGGAGTACGTGCCGCTCAGGCTCGCGAGTGAACCCGTCCCCGCCGGCGCGAGCGTCGCCGTCAGCTCCTGCTGGCTGAGCACCGCCTGCACCGACCCCGGGTCGCTCGCCAGCGCCGATTTGAACTTCGCCTCATCCAGCACCAGCTTGTTCGTCGAGCCGAGTGCCGAACCGACGGCGCCGAACGACAGGCCGATCTGGCCCAGCGTGGCGAAGTTGCCACTCAGGTTCGAACCCGCGCTCGTGACGATCGATCGCAGGCTCGATTGCACCGCGGCGAGGCTCGAATCGCCGACGAGGGAGCCCGAGGTCGCGGTGTCCTTGCCGTTGTTCTTGGTGGCGGCCGTGATCGCGTCCATGAGGCCGTTGTATTCGGCCACGAAGTTCTTCACCGCCGTGATCGCGCTCGCGGTGTCCTGGCTCACGGTCACGCGGGCCGCCGTCGTCGTCGTCGCCGTGAGCGTCAGCATGCTGCCGTTGACGGTCACGGTGTTCGAATCCGAGTACTGGGTGGCGCCGCCATCGATGCTGTACTGCGCGTTCGTGCCCATCGTCTGCGTGGCCGCGAGCAGCCCCGACTTCGCGAGGAAGTCGCCGGCGCCGTTATCCGCCAGCGTGATCGTGAGGGACCCCGTCTTCGCCTGCGTGAGCGAGATCGTGTCCGTCTGCCCGTCGTAGCGCGCCGTTACGCCCGCGGTGCTGGCGTTGATCCGCCCGATCACGTCGTTCAGCGAATCCGCCGCGGTGTCGTAGTTGATGGTCACGCCGTTGATCGTGAACGACTGCGCGCCGGCCGCCGGCGGCCCGCCGAGGAACGACGCGCTCGCCATCTTCGCGCCCGGGTTGAGCCGCGCGAGGTCGAACGTGCTCACCCGCGTGGTCGTCCCCGGCGATGCCACGAGGTTCGTCGCCTGGAGGAAGTTCGAGGTGTCGCCGCCCGCGCCGAGCGCGATCGCTCCCTGCGTCGAGCTGAGCGAAATACGGTTCGGCCGCCCGTTCGCGTCGTTCGTCACCGTCGCGGTGACGCCGATGCCGGTGGCCGTGATCGCCGCCACCACGTCGTCCAGGGACTGTGTCGCCGGGTCGACGGCGACCGTCGCCGTGCCCGCGGACGTCTTGATCGTGAACGAACCGGCCGAGACGGGGATGTTGAAGTTCGAACGGTTGAGCACCGACGCCTGGTCGACGGCCGCCGAGAGCACCGTGCCCTTCGCCGTCGTCCCTGTCGCGAGCTGACTGACGTTCACCGTGAACGACCCGAGCGCGGAGGTGGGCGTCGCCGCCGCGGACACACCCGTGCCATCGACGGCCGAGGTCTTACCCGAGACGGAGGTGGCCTCCGTGAGTGCCTTCGATCGCAGCAGCAGCCCCGCGAAGTTCGCCTGCAGCCCGCCCAGCGCGGCCTTCTGCGCCGTGTACTGCTTGCGCTGCGTCTCGAGCTTCCGGATCGGCCCCTGCCGGAGCATGGTCAGCTGGCTGATCACCGACTCCGTGTCGAAGGTCGAAAAGAAGTTGCCGATCCGGATGCCACTGCTGCTCATCGCAGCCTACCCCCTGCGCTCGAAGAAGAGCCCCCGTTGGTCGCTCACCTCGTTGAGGCGGGCGATCTGCTCGACAGTGATGCGCGCCACCACGATGCCGGTCGCGATTTCCACCACGGCCACCCCCTGCAGTTCGCCCGCGTCGTCGCTTTCGCAGACGAGGTCGTAGCGCGAGGGGTCGCACCCTGGCAGGGCCGCCAGCAAGAGCCGTTCGCGCGAACCCTGCCGCGGTTGCCGCTGTTGCTGCCGCCGCCCTCCGTGATGCTCCCAGCGGGTGGCATGCACGCGGGCGGAAACCGGGTCGATACGAGCCACACTAAGGTCGTGCATCGTCGCCTGCCTCCCGGGTTCTTCCTGATCTTCGGCGTTCTTGAGCCTCAGCTTGAGCGTTTGGCCCACCCGGCGGGTGGCCAGCTGGAAACAGAACGGGCCCGGGCTGCACGCCCGGGCCCGTCACTCAGGCCGGTGGGTCCGGCCGGCCTTCCCTTACTGCAGGAGCTTCAGTACCGACTGAGGCGCCTGGTTCGCCTGTGCGAGCACCGAAACACCCGCCTGCGAGAGGATCTGGTTGCTCACCATCTGGCTTGAGAGCTCGGCAACGTCGGCGTCGCGGATGCGGCTCTCCGCCGCGCTGAGGTTCTCCACGGCCACGCCAAGGCTGGCGATGGTGTGTTCGAGGCGGTTCTGCGCCGCGCCGAGGTCCGCACGCCGTGTGTTCAGCGTCGTGATCGCGGTGTCGATCTCGGTCAGCCGCGAATTCGAAGCGGCGAGGTCCTGCACTACCGTGTTCGCCACCCAGGTCGTCAGGTTGAGGCCCGTCGCGACGTTCGCGCGGACATCGTTGAAGGCGACGTTCATGGTATTGCCGACGTTCGCGCCGACCTGGAAGACGGCCGAGCCGGTGCCGGTGACGGTGATGCCGGCGCCGAAGTCGCCGATGTCGGTGTTGATGTTGGCGGCGGTCTTGGCGCCGCCGCCGGTCACGAGCGTCATCGTGATGCCGGTGGCCGCGAAGTTGAGCACCTGGCTGCTGTTCGCGGCCATGTCGTTCACCGTCACGGTCTCGCCGTTGATGGTCATCGTCGTGGCCGTCGAGGTGATGCCGTAGACGCCCGCCTGGGCCTTGCCGACATCGAGGGCGGCGACGGTGGCATCGCCGCCGGCGCCGCTCAGCACCGTGCCGACCTTCGTCGCCGAAGCACCGTCGAGCGTGCCGACGAGCGTGCCATTAAGGAGCTGCGCGCCGTTGAATTGGGTGGCCGAGGCGATGCGGTTGATTTCCGTCTGCAGGGCGACGAGCTCGGTGCCGATGGAAGTCCGCGCGGCGGTGTCCATCGAGCCGTTGGCGGCCTGCACGGCCAGCTCGCGAGCGCGCTGGAGGATGCTGTGGATCTCGTCCATCGCGCCTTCAGCGGTCTGGATCATCGAGATGCCGTCCTGCGAGTTGCGCAGCGCCTGGGCACTGCCGCGAATCTGCGAGCGCATCTTCTCGGAGATGCCAAGGCCGGCGGCGTCATCGGCGGCGCGGTTGATGCGGTAGCCGCTCGAGAGCTTTTCCAGCACCTTGCCCATCTTCAGGCTCGTCATGCTGAGGTTGCGCTGCGCATTGATGGCAGCGACGTTGGTGGCGATCTGCATTCCCATGGACCCATACCTCCAAGAACTGCCAGCGCTATCGCCCTGGCGCCCCGCGTTCACAGTGGTTTCTGTTGGGTGAACGCGAGGAGTACATCCGGAGTATCGGAACCACCTCCCGGGCCTTTAGCCCCCCGCCGCGAATTTCTCGCGGAATCGGGGATTCCCCTTGGACGCGACAAAGCCCCCGCCGTTCGGCGGGGGCTTCGTACGTTCGTTACCGGGACCGGACTTACCGCAGGAGGCTCAGCACCGACTGCGACGCCTGGTTCGCCTGCGACAGGACGGCGGTGCCGGCCTGCGAGAGGATCTGGTTGCTCACCATCTGGCTCGAGAGCTCGGCGACGTCCGCGTCGCGGATGCGGCTCTCGGCGGCGGTCAGGTTCTCGACGCTGACGCCGAGGCTGG
>JADLBC010000024.1 GCA_020847985.1 Dehalococcoidia bacterium | reverse complement strand
TCGCCGTAGCCGCCTGCGGCGGTGACGACGGCTCCGGCGGCGACACCCACACCGTCGTCACCCACGATTCGTTCAACCTCAGCGAAGACCTCGTCAAGCAGTTCGAAAAAGACAACGCCGTCACCGTGAAACGGCTCCCCAGGGGCGACGCCGGCGCCATGCTCACCTCGCTCATCCTCACGAAGAAAAACCCCGAGGGCGACGTTGCTTTCGGCGTCGACAACACCCTCCTCTCGCGCGCCCTCAAGGAAGGCGTCTTCGAAGCCTATTCCTCGCCCGCCCTCGCCAGGGTCCCCGCCGAGTACCGCGCCGAAGGCTCCGGCGAGGTAACCCCGGTCGACTACGGTTACGTCAACTTCAATTACGACATCAAGAAGCTCCAGGACCTCAAACTCGAACCGCCGAAGAAGCTGGAAGACTTCCTCGATGCGAAGTACAAGGGCCTCGTCGTGGTCGAAAACCCCGCCTCGTCCTCTCCCGGCCTCGCCTTCCTCATCGCGACAGTGGACTACTTCGGCGAGGACAGGTACCTCGATTGGTGGCGCAACATGCGCGCCAACGGCCTCGTCGTCGTCGACGGCTGGGAGACGGCGTACAACACCAACTTCTCACTCCACGGCGGCGCGCAGCCCATCGTCCTGAGCTATGCCACCAGCCCCGCCTTCGAACAGCTCTTCGCCGACCCGCCCCGCGCCGATGCGCCCACAGCCAACATCCTCGCCGACAAAGCTGTCTTCCGGCAGGTCGAGTACATCGGCCTCCTCAAAAACGGCAAGAACCAGGCGCTCGCGAAGAAGTTCATCGATTTCATGCTCAGCGTCCCGGTCCAGGAAGACATCCCCGGCCAGATGGCCGTGTACCCCGTGAACAGCGATGCGAAAGTCCCCGAGGCGTTCACCTCGTTCTCGAAAGTGACCGTGGCCCCGGCAAACATCCCCTCTTCCACCATCGCCGAGAAGAGCCAGAAGTGGATCGATGACTGGACGCGCGTGGTGGTCCGGTGAACCTCGATCGGTGGCAGCGGCCGGCGTGGCTGGGCCTCCCGGCGCTGCTCCTGCTTGCGGTCTTCCTCGTCTACCCGCTCCAGGAAATCCTCCGCACGTCCTTCGCCCGCGACGAAGGCATCGCCCCACTCTTCGAGGACTCCTACTTCTTCGGGCGGCTCTGGTTCAGCGCCTGGCAGGCGGCGCTCTCGGCCGGCCTTTCGCTGGCCCTGGCGCTGCCGCTGGCCTGGCTGTTCGCCTGTCACAACTTCCCCGGGAAGCGCACCGTCGAAGCAGTGCTCCTCATCCCCTTCGTGCTCCCCACCATCGTCGTCGCCGTCGCCTTTTCGGCCCTGATCGGCCCGAACGGCACGCTCAACGACCTCCTCGTGAAGCTTCCCGGCATCGAATCGCCCCCCATCCATCTCATGAACACCCTCTGGGCCATCCTGCTGGCGCACGTGTTCTACAACGTCGCGTTCTCGGCGCGGATCATCGCCTCAAGCTGGCGCGCCATCGATCCTCGTACCGAAGACGCGGCCGCGATGCTCGGGGCCGGGCCGCTCCAGCGCTTCGTCCGCGTCACCCTGCCCCAGCTGCGCAACGGCATCCTCGCCGCTGCTTCGCTCACTTTCCTGTTCTGCTTCACCAGTTTCGGGGTCGTGCTCATCCTCGGCGGGCCGCGCTACAGCACCATCGAAACCGAGATCTACCGCGAGTCCCTCTTCCTCTTCCGGCTGCCAGTGGCGGCGGCCCTCGCGCTCCTGCAGATGCTCGTTACCTTCACCGCAATCGCCGTGAACACGCGGCTCCAAACGCTCGCGCCCGCACAGTCGGCCGGCCGGCGGGTCACGCCCTTCACGCGCGTCTCCCTCGCCGGGGCGCTCACGCTGCTGGCGCTGGCCACCCTGCTCACCGTCGCCCCGCTCGCGGCCCTCGTCGAGCGCTCGTTTCATGCCGGGACAGGCTATTCCTTTTATTACTACGGCCTGCTCGATGAGAACGCCCGCGGCCAGGTCCTCTTTGTCACCCCGCTCAAGGCGGTGCGAAACTCCCTCACCTTCGCTGCCTTCACCACCCTTCTTGCCGTGCCAATCGGCGCCGCCGCGGCGCTCGCCGCCGTTCGTGGCCGCTCCACGCTCCTCGAAACCGTCGTCCAGCTCCCACTCGGCGTCTCCGCCGTCACGCTCGGCCTGGGGTTCCTCATCACCTTCGACGAGCCCCCCCTGAACCTTCGAAGCAGCCCGGCGCTGATCGTCATCGCCCACACGCTGGTCGCCATGCCCTTCGTCGCGCGCACGCTCGCCGCCCGCATGCGAGCCCTCGACCCCGGCCTCCGCGATGCCGCCGCCATGCTCGGCGCGAACCCCCTGGTCACCTTCGTGCGCGTCGAATTGCCCCTGCTTTCGGGCGCGTTCGCGGTGGCGGCCGTCCTCGCGTTCGCGACGTCCATGGGCGAATTCGGCGCGACCCTGCTCATCGCGCGCCCCGAGTACCCCACCATCCCCGTGGCGATCTTCCGTTACCTGGGCCAGCCCGGCGCCACCAACCTTGGCCAGGCCCTCGCGATGAGCACCATCCTCATGGCCGTCACCGCGCTCGCGTTCTTCGCGATCCAGCGCGCCGGCGGCCGGGATGATCGCTTCTGATGGACGGCCTCGAACTCAACGGGATCAGCTTCGAGGCCGGCGGCCGCGCCATCCTTCGCGACCTCTCGCTCTCCGTCGCCACCGGCGAAACGCTCGCCCTCCTCGGGCCAAGCGGCTCAGGTAAGACAACGCTCCTGCGCATGGTCGCCGGGCTGGACCGGCCTTCGGCGGGCGCCGTCACCTTCGCCGGGGACGACGTCACCAGCCTCCCGCCGCACCGCCGCGGCTTCGGCATGATGTTCCAGGACCACGCGCTGTTCCCACACCTGGACGTAGCCGCAAACGTCGATTTCGGCCTGAAGCAGGCCCACTGGGACTCCGCCCGCCGCGTCGCCCGGCGCACGGAAGTGCTCGAACTCGTCGGACTCGCCGGCTTCGAACACCGCACGATCGAGAAGCTCAGTGGCGGCGAACGCCAGCGTGTGGCCCTCGCTCGGTCCCTCGCCCCGCAGCCCAAACTCCTGATGCTGGACGAACCCCTCGGGTCGCTCGATCGTGGTCTCCGCGAGCGCCTGGCGACCGACCTCCGCGCCATCCTCGAACAGCTCGGCGTCCCGGCCCTCTACGTCACGCACGACCAGTTCGAAGCGTTCACCGTCGCCGGCCGCCTGGCCATCATGAACGAAGGCCGCATCGTCCGCACCGGCGCCCCCCGCGAAGTCTGGGAAGACCCGCGCACCGAGTTCGTCGCCCGCTTCCTCGGCATGGACAACATCGTCCCGGCCGCCACGCTGGACGGTTTCGCCTCGGCCGCCGCCAGCTCGCCGCTTGTCCTCCTCCGC
>JADLBC010000023.1 GCA_020847985.1 Dehalococcoidia bacterium | reverse complement strand
GAGGGCCCTCCGTGTGGTCTTGGTTTTCGTCAACCGCAACCCAACGGAATGGCCCTCTCTCAGTCAAGCAATCTGCTTATGCTGATGACTCATTCCTGTCCACAACCCTCGTGGTCACTACACCTAGCCCAGGTACCCCGTGCCGCGGCGGCCGCCCTTGGGGTCGGTGAGGACGTTGATCACGGCGACGGTGTTCGCCGCGATGGCACGTTCGATCGTGGGCCGGATGTCGGCGGGCTTCGTCACACGCGCGGAGAAGCCGCCGACCATTTCGCCCATGCGTTCGTAGTTCACGGGGAGGAGGGCGGCGATCGGCGGGGCATCGGGGGCGAACATGCGGTCCTGGATGCTGTGCCCGGCGATGCCGCCGTTGTTCGAGATCACGAAGACGACGTTGGCGCCGACGCGAGCGGCGGTCTCGACCTCCATGGCGGCGGCGCCGAAGGCGTAGTCACCGATGATGGCCACGGAGGGACGATCGGGCATGGCCAGCTTCGCACCGAGGGCGTAGGGCACGCCGGTGCCCATGCAGCCCGTCGTGCCGGAGTTGAGGAGCGCCCGCGGGTTGTAGGAAGGGAGAACCGCGCGGGCGACGCCCATCGTCATCTCGGCATCGACGCTGACGTTCACATCTCGGGGGATGGCGTCGCGAATGTCGCGGAGGAGGCGGTAATGGTTGATGGGCTCCTCGTCGGAGGCCATCTGCTCGGCGATGGCGGCTTCGTTGCGCGTGGCGTCGCCGCGAAGGGCATCGACCCAGCCGGAGGAGGCGCTCGCGAGCGGGCGGCCATCGAGGGCGGCAGCGATAGCTTCGGCGCCGAGGGCGCAGTCGGCGACCATGCCGATTTCGACATCAGCGGCGCTCGTCATCTCTTCGGCGACGATATCGACCTGGGCGATGCGGACGTTCGCCGCAAAGCGCGGGGCACGGCCGAACTGGAAGATCCAGTTTAAGCGCCCACCGACCATCAGCACGGCATCGGCGCCGGAGAGCGCGGAGGAGCGCGCAGCGTTCATGCACATCGGGTTGTCGTCGGCGATGACGCCGCGGGCGGTAGGCGAGGCGACGTAGGGGATGCCCATGTTCGCGAGACGGGTGAGCGGCTCCGTTGCATCGGCCCAACCGGCGCCCTTGCCGATGAGGATGAGTGGCCGCTGCGCGCCGGCGAGCATGGCGGCGATGGCCTCGGCGGCCTTCGGGTCCGGGTGGGGGCGGGTGATGGCGGGGGAGGTTTCGCGATACCGGACCTCGGACTCCTCGACACGGCGGCGGACGACCTGGCCGGGAAAATCCAGGTAGACACCGCCGGGGCGCCCGTTGACGGCCTTGCCGAGGGCGAGATGGACGAGTTCGGGGATGCGGTTCGTGCTATCGACCTGGGCGGTCCACTTGGCGCCGGGACGCGCGAAGGCGACCTGGTCGGCCTCCTGGAACCCGCCGAGACCGCGCGAGGCGCCATCGACGGAGCCGCCGAGCACCACGAGGGGCATGGCGCTTTCGGTGGCGACGTGGAGGCCAGTGACGGTGTTGATCATGCCGGGGCCGGAACCGGCGATGACGACGCCGGGCTTCTTCGTGATGTAGCCCCAGGCGGAAGCGGCGAAGCAGGCGGACTCTTCGTGGCGGCAGTTGACGACCTTGATGCCGGCTTCCTGCATCCCGGCCATGGCTTCGATCATCGGGCCGGCGACAACGCCGAAGGCGACGTCGATGCCCGCGCGCTTGAGCTGCCGGCCAACGAGCTGACCGCCGTTCACTTCCGACATCGTTTCCTCCGCACCCGGTGTGGGGCGGCTAGATAGTACCGGCTTCCTTCATAGCGGCGATCTTGTTCCAGTCGTAGCCGAGGGCGAGCAGGACTTCCTCGGTGTGCTGGCCGAGCTCCGGCGCGGTTCGCTGCGCGCCGACCTGGTTCTTCGACATGCGGATGGGCGAGTTCACGACGCGCACGGGCCCGAGGCTGGGGTGCGGAAGGGTGACGATGTACTCGTTTTCGAGCACCTGCGGTTCCTTCGAAACAGCCAGGTAGTCGTGAACGGGGCCGGAGGGGACATCGGCGGCCTTGAGGCGGCGAAGGTTCTCCTCGCGGGGGCGCAGCCGGAAGGCGCGGTCGAGTTCGGCGAGGAGGTCGATGCGGTTGACCTGGCGGTCACGGGCGGTCAGGAAGCGGGCGTCGGTGAGGAGTTCGGGGCATTCGAGCGCCTGGCAGAGGTTGGGCCACCACTTCGGATCAAGAATGCCGATGGTGAGGTAGAGGCCGTCGGCGCTGGGGAAGTAGGTGAACACGGGGTTCTGGCGCTGGGGGCTTGGGCCCTGCCGTTCGCCGCGGAGGAAGCCGGTGAGCTGCAGCGCCTGGAGCGCGACCTGGGAGCCGAGCAGCGAGACATCGACGTGCTGGCCGATGCCCTGCCGTTCCTTCGCGACCACGGCCGAGCAGATGCCGAGGGCGAAGACCATCGCGCCAACCTGGTCGGCGAGGCCGGAGAGCGTGGATTGCGGCGGCTCATCGGGGCCGCCGCCCTGGTTCGACATGATGCCGCCCATGCCCTGCCCGATGATGTCGAACGAGGGGTCGAAGGCGTGCGGACCCTTCGGGCCAAAGCCGGAGGCGGACGCGGTGATGATGGCGGGGTTGATCTTCGCCAGGGACTCGTAATCGAGGCCGTAGCGGGCCATGGTGCCGGGGCGGAAGTTGTCGGCGACGACATCGACCTCGGGGATGAGCCTGTAGACGATCTCGCGGCCATCGGGTTTTCGGAGGTCGACGGTGAGGCTGCGCTTGTTGCGGTTGTGCGCTTCGAAGTAGGAGCACCAGCCATCGGGCTGGAGGCCGAGCGAGCGGCCGAGGTCGCCGCGGGCGGGCTCTTCGACCTTGAGGACATCGGCCCCGAGGTCGGAGAGCATGACCGTGGCGTAGGGACCCTGCTGGTAGCGGGTGAAATCGAGGATGCGGATTCCGTCGAGCGGCCCGGGCATGGCGGTACCTCCGGGGGTGTGCGTGGCGCGCATTCTACGCATGCGCACGAACTGCGGGCATCCGATGTGCGAAACCGGTTTGGGATGGCTGGTACCATCGTCGGAGCGAGGGAGGGGCCGATGCGGATTGTGCTGGACCCCGGGGACGTGGTGGCGGTCATCGATGTCGGTTCGAACTCCGTGCGGCTGCTGCTCGCGCGGGAGCTGAGCGCGAGCGCGTTCGAGGTGATGGACGAAGAGCGCTTCGACGCGCGCCTGGGTGAGGGCCAGCGCAACGGCGTCCTGAGCGAGCCGGCGATGGAGCGGGGACTGCACGCGATCCGGGTGGCACACGCCATCGCGAGCGCGGCGGGGCCCGCGACCACGATCGTGGCGGGCACCGAGGCGCTGCGCCGGGCATCGAACGCGGGCGACTTCGTCGAGGCGGTGCGCGAGCAGACGGGCCTGCGGGTGCGCGTGCTCTCGGCCGACGAAGAGGGATACGCGAGCTTCCTCGGGGCGATCAACAGCACGGGCATGCGCGACGGCTACATGGTCGATATCGGTGGCGGGTCGCTGGAGGTGATGCGCGTGGCCGACGGTGTGCTCGCGGAGAGCCAGTCGGTGCCGCTCGGGGCGATCTACGCCACGGAACGGTATCTCGGCGGCGACCCGCCAACCACGAAGGAAGTGCGGGCGCTGCGCAAGGCGGTGCGCGAACAGATCAGGGTGCAGCCCGGGGCGGGGACGCTGGTGGGCATCGGCGGAGCGGTTCGCAACCTTGGACGAATCGATCGGCTGCGGCGAAAGTACCCGCTGCGGCGCCTGCACGGGCTGGTGGTGTCGCGCGCGGGGATTCACCGGCTGGCGGACACGCTGGCGGGCGCGACGACGGAGCAGCGGCGGCGCACCCCCGGGGTAAGCGCGAATCGCGTGGACATCCTCCCGGCGGCGGCCGTGGTCATCGACGAGGTGATGGCGATGACGGGGGCGAAGACGCTCACGGTGGCCGGGCAGGGGCTGCGCGAAGGGCTTGTGTGGCAACAGATCCGGGGCGAGGGCGCCGTGCTCCCGGACGTGCGCGCGGCGAGCGTGAGTGGCCTGCAGCGCGCGAACGGGGTGGACGAACTCGCCGCGGAGCCGGTGGTGGCCGTCGCCGGGAGGCTCTTCGAGGCGGCGCGCGGGCAGCACGGGCTTGGGGGCGAATGGCTCGAACTGCTGTGCGTGGCGGCGCGGCTGGCCGGCATCGGGATGCACGTCGATTGGTACAACCGCGACCGGCACGCGGAATACCTCGTCCACAGCGGGGACCTCCACGGGTTCAGTCACCGTGAGATCGTGCTGCTCGGGGCGATCGTGCGCTGGGCGAACTCGGGCACGCCCGATCTTTCGCCGTACGCCTCGATCGTGGAAGGGGACGACGCACGGGCCGTGGGTGTGCTGACGGCGCTGCTGGGGGCGGCGGGCGCGGTGCGGAGGCGGCGGCCATCGCCGGTGCTGCACGTTTCGGCCGAAACCACGTCGCGCGGACTGGAGCTGCGGGTGGGCGGGACGGAGAGCGTGGAGGCAGAGCTGACGGCGCTGGCGCGCCAGCAGAAGCGGCTCGAAGCAGCGCTTCGCGTGCCGGTACACATCGCCGGAGAGCGTTAGGTCAGGCGGACTTCCCGGCGATCGCGCGCAGGGCCGAAGGTTGGACCAGCCATTCAAGGTGCCCGGCGCCGACCTGCGGGCCGCCGGTGAAGCTCACGAGAGCGGCGCCGCCCTTCTTGAACCCGGTATTGAGTACGCCTTCGTCGCCCGTCACGAGGAGTGAGAGCAGCGCCGTCATGTGGGGTTCGTGGCCGACGAGGGCGATGCGGTCGCCGCCGCGGCGGGCGAGGGCGCGAACGAGGGCGGCATGGTCGCCGGTGGCGAGGCTCTCTTCGATGTGCAAGCCGGCGAGGCCGTTCGCCTCGACGAGGATGTCGGCGGTCTGCATGGCACGTGTATAGGGGCTTGAGATAACCAGCGCGGGCGCGAAGAGAAGCTTCAGGCCCGCCGCGGCGGTGATGAAGCGCTGGCGGCCCGCGGGCGTGAGCGGGCGTTTCGAATCATCGGGCCAGGCGGGCCCACGATCGCCGGCCACGGCGTGACGGACGAGGCAGAGCTGCATCTCAGGGTGTCCCGGGGATGGGTTCGATGCCGATGAGGCTGACGGAGGCGATCTTCCACTGGCCCATGATCTGCTTCCAGACGAGGCCGAGAGTGGCCTTGCCGAGGGAGGATTCGAAGGTGGCGTGGAAGAGTTCGCCGCCATCGGGCTGGGGGCCGAACTGGAGGAGGTTGTAGCCGCTGATGTTGGGCATGTTGGCGATGGAGAGGCCCGTGCCGCCCTGCGGGGCCATCTGCATCATCTGCGCGAGGGCCTCCGGGGTGATATCGCCCATGAGCTGGGCGAGGTTGCCGGACATCACGGCCTGGGCCGTGCGCTCCATCGCCTCACGGGCGGAACCGGGGCCGGTGGTCACGCGGGGCGCTCCGCGAGGTCGGCGATCTGCCACTTGCCGCCGGTCTCTTCCCAGCGGCTCCAGATGACACGGCTGGTGGCGCCGATGTGGGTGATCCCGGCCTCGTTGTTGCCCAGGTCCTTCACCTCGAAGGAGGTGGCGGTGATGGGGTTCGCGGCGATGCCCATGACCTTGGACATAGCGGCGGGGGTGAAATCGCCCATCAGCCCGGCCATGTTGCCGCTCACGACGTCCTGGGCGTGGCGAGCGCGGGTTTCCTGGAGCGTGGCCATGGAGTCCTCCTCGTGGGGCGGGCCTGCCGCCGGTAAAACGCCGCGAGCATACGTTCGCGCGCGCGGAGGCGGCAAGGAGCGCGCTAGCATTCGGTATGGAGACGGTGAACACGCTCGCGATGCTGGCCGGAGCGGCCTCGGCGTGCAGGCGCTGCGAGCGGGTGCGCCCGGGGAGCGCGGTGATGGGACCGGGCAATGGGCGGCCCGGCGCCCGATGGCTCTTCGTGGGCGAAGCGCCGGGGCGCAAAGGTGCGGGCCGGACCGGGATCCCGTTCTCGGGGGACGAATCCGGGCGGCGATTCGAACTGCTCCTGGACGCGGCCGGGCTGCTCCGCGACGAGGTGTTCATTACGAACGCGGTGCTGTGCCTGCCGCTGGATGGCTCGGGGCGGAACCGAAAGCCGTCGGGGGGCGAGTTGCGGGCATGCACGGCGCTGCTGGCGGCGACGCTGGACCTGGTAGGCCCGGCGACGGTGGTCGCGCTTGGGGCGACGGCACTCTCGGCGCTCGATGCGATCGAACCGCACGGGCTGCGGCTGCGGGATGCCGTGGGTAGGCGTGTGGCCTGGCGCGGGAGGTTGCTGGCGCCGCTGTATCACCCTTCGCGGCAGGCGGAGCTACATCGGCCGTGGGAACACCAGCTGGCGGACTGGCGGGCGCTCACGCGGGAGTGACGGTCAGCGGTTCGCCCAGGCGATGCGCTCGTCGACGTGCCGCTCCATGGTGTGCGTGACGGGGACGAAGCCGTGGCGCAGCCAGAAGGGGGCGCCGCTCGGGTTTGCGCTGGCGAAGTGCAGGGTGCAGGTCTGGTATCCCTGTTCGCGGGCCCAGCGCATGGAGTGTTCAAGGAGTTCGGTGCCAACGCCGGCGCTGCGCGAGGCGGGATCGACGACGCCCTCGAAGAGGTAGACGTCGTGGTCGTGGGGCACGACGAACGGTGTGAAGCCCGGGCGGAGGAAGGTCTGCATGCCGGCGGTCTTGCCATCGCGGTTGGCGATGAAGAACGGGGCACCGGCCCCCTGGAGCGCGTCGAGGTTGAACGCGCGGGCGGCGGGCCGGGCTTCGCGAATGATGGGCCAGAACATGGGGGAAGCGGCGTGGTGGAGATCGAGGGTGTGCGCGAGGGACATCACGACCTCAATGTCCTCGGCGCCGGCGGTGCTTACGGCGACACCGGGAACGTCGCCAATCATGACGGGGCCGGTATCGCGGGTGGCTGCGCTGAGGTAACGGCCGAACCCCAGGTTGAGCCATCCCTCCTGGAGGGCCGCGTCGCCCGCGACGATCTCGACGCGGTGGACGAAGTAGCCATCGCGCACGGCGAGGGCGGCGACTTCGGCGTAGAGCAGGCGGAGGACCTCGGTGGGGTCTTCGCCAGCGTCAATGGCATGGTCCTGGTATCCGGTCGAGAGCGAGTGGGGCGGCGTCCACTGCGCCATCAGCGTGCCGGGCGCGAAATTCTGTTGGTCGGCGAGAAGGAAAGCCACGAGGCGGCCGGCACGGGTGGCGGCAAAGGCATAGGAGGCGACGCGGGCGGCGCCATCGAGGATTTCGGCCCAGGGACCGGCTTCCTCAAGCTTCGGCGAGAGCAACGGCAGGCGCGCGCGGTCAGCCTGGTGGCGGGCGGCGAGGAGGGCCGCGGCTGCCGGCACGTCATCGGAAGTGAAGGGGCGGAGGGCGATGCCAGGCATGTTCCGGGCTCCCTGCGGAAGTAGATGAATCCTATAGGGAAATAAGGGGATTGCCGAGGTAAAGAAATGTTACGGCCATGTTTCGAGCTTTGTTACAATCAAATGAACAAGTCAGTGGAGGCCCCCAGTATGACCGTGACCGAGCACCCGACCGTCTCACAGGCGAGCGCACATCTGTATGAGGCGCTTTCGCACCACTTCGGCCCGCTGGACCTGAGCGCGACCGACCCGGTGGTGCGGGCGATCAGCGAGTATGGCCAGCGCTGCCGCGAGCATGACGAGGCGGGTATGGCGACGGCGAGCGCGCACGTGTACGAGGCGCTCACGCACCACTTCGGTCCGCGCGACTTCGGTGCGAACGACCCGGTGATGCAGGCCCTGAGCGAGTACGGCCAGGCATGCAAGGAAGCTGGCCTCAAGAAGTAAGACGAGGCGACATCCCCGAACGAAGAAGGCGCGCCCGTGATGGACGCGCCTTTCGTGTGTCCCGAAGGGATTGGGGTCAGGCCTCGGGGGCTTCCTCGCGGACGATGGCGGAGAGGCGCTCAAGGGTGTTGAGCTTCTCTTCGCGGCTGCCACCTTCGATCTGGACGGCGAGGGTGTTGATGCCGGCATCGCGGTGCGTGCGCACGCGGTCGCGGATCATGCGCTCGGTGCCGATGAGGTTGGTCTTGAGGACCATTTCGTCGGGGACGGCGGCGGCAGCTTCCTCGCGCTTGCCTTCGAGCCAGAGGCGCTGCACGTAGCGGGCCTCTTCGTCGTAGCCGGCGCGCTTGTAGGCGTCGTTATAGAAGTTGTGCTGGGCCGAACCCATGGCGCCGAGGGTGAAGGCGAGCCCGGGGCGGCGCGGCGGGATGAGCTTTTCGACATCGTCGGAGAACTGGACGACGCCGGCGGCGACCTGGAGGGTGACATCCTTCAGCGAGCGCCCGGCCTTCGCGGCGCCCGCGGCGATGTGGCTGGTGAAGACGTCGGCGTGCTCGGGGATGAAGGAGGTGCCGAACCAGCCGTCGGCGAGTTCGCCGGTGAGGCCGAGGCCTTTCGGGCTGAGGGTGGCCAGGTAGATGGGGAACTCGGTGGGTTTGGCGCCGCTGCGCAGCGCCTTCCCTTCGCCGCCGGGGAGCGGGAGGGTGAAGTACTTGCCGTTGTAGGCGGCGCGTTCGCCGCGGCTGATGATGCGGACGATCTCGATGGTTTCGCGGAGGCGCTGCTGGGTGCCCTTGAAGGGGACGCCGTGCCAGCCTTCGACAACCTGCGGGCCGCTGGCGCCGAGGCCGCAGATGAAGCGGCCCTTCGACATGGCGTTGAGGGCCATCGAGATCATGGCGATGTTCGCGGGGGAGCGGCTGGCGACCTGCATGATGCCGGTGGCGAGCTTGGCGCGCCTGGTGAAGGCGGCGAGGTAGCCGACGGGGGTGGCGGCGTCGTAGCCCCAGGTCTCGGCGGTGGTGATGACATCGACGCCGGCGGCTTCGGCATCGGCGGCGAAGCGGGCGCCGCCCTCCCAGTCGTCTTCGCCGCTGGGGCGGAATCCAATCGCGAGTCGCATGAGGCAATCCCCGGTTCGCAGTTCCCGGGCCCGCGTGGGGTGGCCGGGTCGCGAAGGACGATACCCGTGCGCCGGGGACGCGTCCATCGCTGGGCGCGTCCCCGGCGCGGGGTTCGTTTAGCAGCCGGGGAGGCGTTCGCGCAGGGCTTCGACGAGGTTCGCGATGGGGACGCGGACCTGGGCCTGCGAATCGCGCTCGCGGATGGTGACGGCGTCATCGCCGGAGGTGTCGCCTTCGCCCACGGTCTGGAAGTCGACGGTGACGCAGAGCGGGGTGCCGATTTCGTCCTGGCGGCGGTAGCGGCGGCCGATGGACTGGGTCTCGTCGTACTGGCTCATCCAGTTGGGGCGGATGATGTCGTAGACGCGGCGGGCGGTGGGTTGGAGCTTCTCGTTCTTGGAAAGCGGCAGAACGGCGACCTTGATGGGGGCGATGTTCGGCCGGAACTTGAGGACGACACGCTTCTCGCCCTTTTCGTCGAGCTCTTCGTTGTAAGTTTCGAGGAGGACGACGGCGAGGGTGCGGCTGAGGCCGGCCGCGGGCTCGATGACCCACGGCACGACGTGCTGGTTCGTCTCCTCATCGAAGTAGGTGAGGGGATGGCCGGATTCCTTGCCGTGCGCGCCGAGGTCGAAATCGGTGCGGGCGGCGACGCCTTCGAGTTCGCCCCAGCCCCAGGGGAAGAGGTACTCGATATCGGTGGTGCCGGCGCTGTAGTGCGAGAGCTCTTCCTTCGCGTGTTCGCGGAGGCGCAGGCGCGAGGGATCGATGCCGATACGGTCGGTGTACCAACTCAGCCGCTGCTGGATCCAGTCCTGGTGCTGGGCGAGGTAGGCGGAGATGTCGTTGCGGTCGGCGGGGGGCTTGCAGAAGTACTCGAGCTCCATCTGTTCGAACTCGAGGGTGCGGAAGATGAACTTCCCGGGGGTGATTTCGTTGCGGAAGCTGGTGCGCGTCTGAGCGATGCCGAAGGGGAGCTTGCGGCGCATGGAGGCGACGACGTTCTCGAAGTTCACGAACATGCCCTGGGCGGTCTCGGGCGGGAGGAAGACGGTGTTCTCGTCGTTCGCCACGGGGCCGACCTGGGTGCGGAACATCATGTTGAACATGCGCGGCTCGGTCAGTTCGCCGCCGTCGTTGGGGCAGATGATCTTGCCGTTGGCGTCGCGCTTGATCTCGCCGTAGGCGCCTTCTTCGAGGTGGTCCATGCGGAAGCGCTGCTGGCACTTCTTGCAGTCGACCAGGGGGTCGGTGAAGTTGGCGACGTGGCCGCTCGCGACCCAGACGCGGGGGTTGGTGATGAGCGCCGCGTCGAGACCGACGACGTCGTCGCGTTCGCGGACCATGGAGCGCCACCAGGCCTCGCGGATGTTGCGCTTGAGTTCGACACCGAGCGGGCCGTAATCGTAGGTGTTGGCGAAGCCGCCATAGATCTCGGCGGAGGGGAAGACAAAGCCCCGGCGCTTGGCGAGCGAAACGATGGTATCGAGGTCGGGTGCGGGCACGAATCTGTTCCTGTTGGGTCTCGCGAGCGGTGGCTCCGGCCGCGGATGAACGATCAATGTAGCGCAGGCGCCGGGTAGCGGCTGGCGGGCTGGAGCATGGGCCCGCGGTGGCGCACGATGCGGACCATGTCGCGCGTGCCGAGGCTGTATGTGCCGGGACGGCTGGGCCCCGGCGTCACCGTGCTCAACGACGACCAGGCGCGGCGGCTCAGCGAGGTCGTGCGGCTGCGCGTGGGCGACGAGTTCCGGCTGTTCGGCGGCGATGGCAAAGAGTGGCAGGCGACGGTCGCGGGGATGGCGCGTGGCGAGGTGCACGCGCGCGTTTCCGAGGTGGTACGCGAAGAGCCGCCGCTGCCGCTTGTGGTCGAAGTCTGGTGCGGGCTCGTGCGGCCGAACCGCTTCGACTGGGCGATCGAGAAATGCACGGAGGCGGGCGCGGACATCATCCGGCCGATCGTGACGGCGCGCGCGGCGCGCGGGGAAGAAGCCTCGGCGCAGCGGCAGGACCGGTGGGCGCGCATCGCAATCGAGGCGGCGGAACAGAGCGGGCGGCTCTCGGTGCCCGTGGTGGAGGCGCCGGCGCAGTTCGCGGACCTCGTCGGCAGGCGTCCCGGTATGCTGTTAATTGGGGATGCGCTGGGACCGCCGTGGGCGGAGGCAGCGCGCGCGGTGCCGGCGCAGGGTCGCGTCGTGGTGGCAGTAGGCCCGGAGGGCGGGTTCACGCCGGACGAGGTCGCGCGGGCGAAGGCGGCGGGCGCGGTGCTCGCGCGGTTTGGGCCGAATGTATTACGCACGGAGACGGCGGCGGTGGCGGCGGTGGCGTTGCTCCGGTCACTCGGGCGATGACGGTGGGGACGCGCAGGCGGCGTTTTCGTTGCACCAGAGGATCAGCCTGCCGCGGTCGGGGACGGCGGCCAGGTCCTTGAGCTCGGAGACGTAGCCCTCGACGGTGCGGACGGAGAGCCCGAGGGCGGCGGCGATCTCAGCGTTGGAGGCGCCCCGGGCAAGCAGCTCCGCCACCGCGCGGTAGCGCGGCGGGGAGGGCGTTCTCGCCGGTTGTCATGGTCGACCTCCGCTCACCCGCTGGAGGCAGGCTAGCCACGGCGCGGCGGAAAGACAGCCCGATCCCGTGGAATCTGCGAAAGTACCGTGCCGGCTCGGTAACGGTGGCCGCCGCCAAATTGGTATTTCGCGTTTTGCGCCCCCGTGCAGGAGGGGTACGAAGCATGAGGCGAGGTTCACTATCAATCGGAGTTTCCAGGCCGGCGTCGGGGGTTTCGCCATCGTCGCCGCGCTGGTGGCGGGGTTCGGTTTCGCATGGAGCCGGGATACGGGCGGCACGGCGGCGGAGGCTGCCCCGCCGGTCGCGGCAGCGTCACAAAGCCAGGCATCGACCGCGGCGAACGTGACTTCGACGGGGAGCATGAACGCGCCGGCGGCGATGGCACGGTTCGCGGTGGACGACAACCGGCGGGAGATCCCGCGAGGCGAGTTCCAACGGCTGCTGGCTTCGGCGCCGGCGGAGCAGCGGGCTGCGCTCGAAGATGGCGTGGTCACGCGGGACGAACTCGCGGCCGCGCACGAGTCCGCGCATGCCTGCGCCGTGGCCGCCACCGCGGGGATGCCGGGCGTGCGTTTCGAGACACCCTGGTGGGGCGGGGCCGACTTCCGCTGGGGCTTCCAGGCGGACACTCGCGAGCTCCTGGACCGCGCGGGGGTCGCGTATGACGCATGCCACGCGAGGTTCGTCTCCACGGTCGGCGAGGCATGGTCGATGGCGAAGGCATACGAGCGGCTGCTGCCGCTGTGGCACGACATGGCCGTCTGCATGGACGCCGAGGGCGTGGCCGTCGCGGACGACGCGGACTGGAACGAGATGAAGGTCGCCGAGAAGGCCGCGAACCGGAACGGGCTGGTCGATATGTGCTCGGGCCGGGCGCAGGCATACGGCAACGCACCGGGGTGCCTGCGCGCGAAGGGCGCCCAGGTCGCGGACACGGCGACGTTCAAGGAGCCGGTGGCCGCCGCCGCATCGGTGGGGACGCCGCTCTCGGTCTGCCTCGGACAATAAGCGCAGCCGATGCCGGAGAGGGCGGGTTGCTGGCGCGCGCGCTCGGGGAGGCGATCTTCACGGATGCGGACGACCTGGATTCGCTGCGCGCGATGGATCCGCGAAGCGGTCCCGTGCCATTTCGAGGACGGCGAGGCGCCGCGTGCTGTCCGCCTCCAGGCCGCCGTCTGACTGCACATTGAGGCCGTATCGCGCATACCGCGAACCGGGCTGAGGGCGCCATAACTGCCTGTTTCGCGGGGGTGGGCGGGTGTAGACTGGGCCTCCCGCAGATGTTCACCCATCTACACACTCACACGGAATACTCGCTCCTCGACGGCATGACGAAGATGGCGCCGCTGATGGAGCGCGTGCGCGAACTGGGCCAGGAAGCCGTGGCCATGACGGACCACGGCGCGCTGTACGGGGCGATCGACTTCTACCGGGAGGCGACGGCGCGCGCGATCAAGCCGATTATCGGGGTCGAGGCGTACGTGGCGCCGGGGAGCCGCTTCGGGCGCGAGAAGAGCGACAGCTCGCCCTACCACCTGCTGATGCTCGCGCGCGATATGACGGGCTACAAGAACCTCATCGCGCTGGTCACCAAGGCGAACCTGGAGGGCTATTACTACAAGCCCCGGATCGACCGCGAACTCATCGAGCAGCACAGCGCGGGGATCACGGTGCTGAGCGGGTGCCCTTCGGCGGAGTTTCATCGGCGCGTGCAGGAGGGCGACCGCGAGGGTGCCATCGCAGTCGCGCAGTACTACCGCGAGGTCTTCGACGGGCACTACTACCTTGAGGTGCAGGACCACGGCGACGCCAAGTTCACGCGTTTGAACCCGGTGATCGCCGACCTCGGGCGGGAGCTTGGCATCCCCGTGGTGGCCACGAACGACAGCCATTACACGCTCCCGAATGAGGCGGACGCTCACGACACGCTGCTCTGTATCGGTACGAACGCGACGGTGGACCAGCAGGACCGGTACAAGTTCGACGGGCGCGGGTACTACGTGAAGAGCGAGCAGGAGATGCTCGACCTCTTCCCGGGGGCGCCGGAGTTCATCAGCAACACGCGGCTGGTGGCGGACGAATGCAATCTCGACCTCAAATTCGAGCGGACGCTGCTGCCGGAGCCGCCCATCCCGGCGGGTCGCGATAGCGCGGAGTACCTCGCTGAACTCTGCTTCAAGGGGCTCCGCCGGCGCTTCGAAGAGGTCACGCCGGAGCTGGAGCAGCGGCTGCTGTACGAGCTGGACGTGCTCAAGCAGACGGGGTTCACGGACTACATCTACGTGGTCAAGGAGATCGCGGACTACGCGCGCTCGGCGGGCATCCGGATGGGGGTGCGGGGGTCGGCGGCGGCTTCGCTGGTGCTGTACGTGCTAAACGTCAGCGACATCGACCCGGTGGCGAACCGGCTCGTCTTCGAGCGCTTCCTCAACATCGAACGGCGCGAGATGCCGGACGTGGACTTCGACTTCGCCGACGACCGGCGCGACGAGATGATCCGCTTCGCCTACGAGCGGTACGGCAAGGACCGGGTGGCTCAGATCATCACCTTCGGGACGCTGGGCGCGAAGGCGGCGGTGCGCGATGTCGGCCGCGCGCTGGGCATTTCGTACGCGGAGACGGACCGCGTGGCGAAGCTCGTGCCGAACGCGCTCCACATCACGCTCGCGGACGCGCTGGAACAATCGGCCGAGCTGAAGGAAGCGGTGGCGACGGACCCGAAGGTGAAGCGGCTGGTGGAGACGGCGCAGCAGCTGGAGGGGGTGGCGCGCCACGCGAGCACGCACGCCGCGGGCGTGGTGATTTCGCGGGACCCGCTGATCGACCTGGTGCCGCTGCAGCGCCCGAACCGGGGCGACGAAACGAGCATCCCGACGACGCAGTTCGCGATGGAGCAGGTGGCGAAGATCGGCCTGCTGAAGGTGGACTTCCTCGGGCTTTCGAACCTGACCATCCTCGGCAAGGCGGTCGAGCTCATCCGCGAGACGACGGGCACGGAGCTGGACCTGGTGGCGCTGCCGGACGGCGACACGAAGGCCATGGAGATGCTGAGCAAGGGCGAGACCTTCGGCGTCTTCCAGCTGGACTCGGGCGGGATGCGGCGGTACATCCAGGAGCTGCAACCGACGAACATCGCGGACCTCTGCGCGATGGTGGCGCTCTACCGTCCGGGTCCGATGGAGCAGATCCCGACGTTCATCAAGGCGAAGCACGGGCAGGTGGCGATCAGCTATCCCCACCCGGACCTGGCGAACGTGCTGGACGAGACGTACGGCGTGATCGTGTACCAGGACCAGGTGCTGCTCATCGCGCGGCAGTTCGCGGGGTATTCGCTCGGCCAGGCCGACATCATGCGCAAGGCGATGGGCAAGAAGAAGGCCGAGATCATGGCCGCCGAGCGCGAGCGGTTCGTCTCCGGAGCGATCGAGAAGGGGTATAGCAAGGGCGACGCCGACGCGGTGTTCGCGCTCATCGAGCCGTTCGCCGGGTACGCGTTCAACAAGGCGCACAGCTGGAGCTACGGCACCATCGCGTATCAGACGGCATGGCTGAAGGCGAACTACCCGGTGCAGTACATGTGCGCGCTGCTGGCGCTTTCGAAGAGCGCGCCGGACCCGTTCGAGCGCGTGGCGGCGGCCGTCGCGGAGTGCTCGAAGCTCGGGATCGAGGTGCTGCCGCCGGACGTGAACGCGAGCGGCGAGAACTTCGGGGTCGAACGGCGGCCAGATGGATCGCTGGCCATCCGCTACGGGATTGGCGTGGTGAAGAACGTCGGTTCGGGCGCGGTGGAGGGGATCATCGCGGAGCGCGAGAAGGGCGGACCGTACCGGGACATCGAGGAGTTCTGCAAGCGCGCGGACCTCGCGAGCGCGACGAGCCGCACGCTGGAAAGCCTCGCGATGGCGGGCGCGCTCGACGGCCTTGGGTACGACCGCGGGACGGTGGTGGCGCACGCCGAACGGCTGATGACGTTCGCGCGCAAGGAACGGGAGCTGCGCGAGAGCGGCCAATCGACGATGTTCGACCTCTTCGGCAGCCAGGTGGCGACGCCGATGCCGGGCCTGGAGCTGGACCCCCGCCCGGTGCTGCAGGACGTCATGCTCGGCTGGGAGAAGGAATTGCTCGGGATCTACATCTCGGAGCACCCGTTCCGGGCGGCGGCGGCGGGCCTTTCGCAATACACGTCGCACACGCTGGCGGACCTCTCGCTGGAGCTCGCGGGGCAGACTGTGACGGTCGGCGGGCTCGTCCGGCGGGTGCAGGCGCGGGCGACGCGCGACGGACGCCGGTTCTACATCGTGGACCTCGAGGACCTCTCGGGGACGGCCGAGGTAACGGTCTGGAACGACGCCATCGAATTGACGGGCGAACAGATGTGGGCGGAAGGGCAGGTGCTGTTGATTTCGCTGGAGTGCCGCGAGCGGGCGGACCGGCTGAACCTGAACGTGCGCAAGGCGGCGCCATATGACATGGCGCAGGGCACGGTGGTGGGATTTGCGGCGGAGCAGTGGCAGGTGGAGCAGCCACGTCAGCGGCGCCAGCCGCCGCCGGAGCGCGCGCAGGCGAACCCGGCGGCACCGGGGCCATCGGCGCAACAGCAGCGGAACGGGGGGCCGCCGGCGCGAAATCACCAGCCGGCGCCACCGCCGCCGCCACCCGCCGCGGCGACCACGGAGGCGGCCCGTCCGGGCGTTCAGCCGCCAGTCAACGGCGACGCCGCGCGGCTCATTCTCACGCTCTACGAGACGGAGAACACGGTGGCCGACGAGGCGCTGCTGAAGGCGATCGTGGGCGTGCTCAAGGACCACCCGGGGCGGGACGAAGTGCGGCTCGTGATCCACGACACGGAAGGGCGCGAAAGCGAGTTCGACCTGCAGCGCTGCGAGGCGACCGAGGACCTCGCGCGGAGCCTGCGCGGGCTGCTGCGGCAATCGGGGAACGTGCGGCTGACGGGTGCGCGGCTGGCCGGCGTCGCGAGCTGAACTCCTTCATCAAGGGCAGCTGAAAATCGCCGGACGCGGGCGCGTGCCGGATGGTACACGCCGGGCCGCGATGCGTTCGGCCGAACCCGTTCCCGGGCGGTTGCCGTTGCGTGAACACGGCTACGAGCGGGCATGGGCGCCTCCGATGCTGAAGACATGAGGATCCGTGTTCGCTCCCTCCTGTTGTTCGCGGTGCTTGCCGCCGTGCCGCTGCTGCCCGGGAGCGTGGAGGCGGCGACCTTCAACATCGCCTCGGAGACCTACTACTCGCTGAACGTGGCCGAGGGGCAGATCACGGCGCGGATGGAGGCGGAGGTCGGGTCGGCGAACGCGGCGGAGCTGAAAACGGTCGGGCTCGTGGCGATGCCGGGGGCGAAGAACATCAAGGTCACGACGGAGGGTGGCACGCCGCTGGAGTTCAAGACCATGGCGGCGAACCTCTCGCTGGGGATCCCGGTGCTGCTATCGGTGACGCTTGAGAAGCCGCTGAAGGGCGCGCTGCGGGCGAACCTGGTGATGACCTACGACATCCCGGTGCAGGACAACGAAGTCCTGCACATCGAGAAGGGCGCGATCGAAGGGCGCTTCGCGAGCCAGGGGCCGGGTTCGTTTGTGTACATCGATGTACCGGCGATATCGGACAAGTACTTTGAGCCGGGATGTCTGCTGGCGGTGCCGCAGCCGGCGTCGGTGAAGGACGCCGCGATGGAGCGCTGGATCTGCGGCGACGCGGCGCTGATCACGCTCAACACGAACGACAAGGACGTGCTCAACAAGTGTGCGCAGGGGGACGACCGCTGCCGGCAGCAGCTGGACGCGTACTTCAATTCCTACGCGCAGACGATCACCGATAGCTCGCTCGTCGGGATGCTGGAGGGGACGGTCGACCTGCAGCGAGGGCCGGTCGCGCTCACGCTGAAGTATTTCCGGCGGGACCAGGCGTGGGCGGACCAGCAGTTCGCGATGGCGAAGCGGGCGCTGCCGATGCTGGAGAGCACGTTTGGCTGGAGCTACCAGTTCGACAAGGTGCTGATGCGCCAATCACACGCCATCGAGCAGATGGGTTTCGCCGGGCTGGCGTTCTCGGACGAGGGCCAGGTGTTCATGGCGAAGCAGGGCGAGATCGACGCCGAGGTCACCGTCCATGAGCTCGCGCACCTCTGGGCCGGGTACCAGCTGGAGACGAGCTGGCTCTGGGAAGGGCTGGCGGAGTACGGCCTGCGGCGAAACGCGGCGACGCTTGGAATCGCGCCGCGAGACTGGCGCTGGACGACGTTCGGGTACAAGGACCAGCTGGCGACGTGGTGGGGTGGTTCGAAGGTGACCAACCCGTACTACTGGTACGGCAAGGCCGGCGCGTTCTGGTTCGAATACGAGAAGGCGATCGGCGGGCCGGCGGCGATGACGGCCGTGCTCGCGCGGATGGACGACTACGAGCAGAAGTGGCCGCTCGATGGGCGCTGGTTCATGGACCGGGGCGAAGAGGTGAGCGGCAAGAACCTGGACTCGCTCTTCCTCGAGTGGGTGTGGGTGCCGGAAGTGGCGAAGACGTTCCTCGGCGAGCGGCGCGCCGCTCACGACCAGGTGACGGCGCTGACGGCGCGGGCCGCGACCTACGGGTTCAGCGGCGTGCCCAAGGACATCCAGGCGAACCTCGATGCGTGGACCTTCGGGGCGATCGCGGGGCAGGTGACGCAGGGGAACCGGGTGCTCGACGCCTACGCGGCCGTGCAGGCAGCGGGCACGGAGGCCGGGCTCCCGGCGACGGATGGCGGCGTGGCCGCGGCATGGCCTTCGCAAACGCTTGCGGGGATTTCGGGGGTAATCGAAAACCAGCGCCAGGCCATCAAGGCGATCGTCGACGGCCGCAAGGCGATCGAGGCCAGGCCACCGGAGGACGCCGGGTGGAAGCGAATCGGCGAGGCCGAGGCGAAGTACGCGGCCGGGGACTTCGAAGGCGCGCAGCACGCGGCCACGGGCGCGAGCACGTTCGTCCAGAACTACGCGGCGGCGGGCAAGATGATCGAAGTCGCGAAGGCGAAGCAGGCGGCATTCAAGCCATCGTTCTTTACGCGCATCGGCATGTACTGGACTGACCCGGCGGCGGACCTGGCGAAGGCCGAAGCCGCCTACGCCGCGGACGACCCGGCGACGGCGCTCAAGCTCGCGAGCAACGCATACGACGGTTGGAAGGGCGCCCAGCAGCGAGGCATCGCGCGGCTGGCGATCGTGATGGGCGCGATGTGCGGACTCACGGTGGGTGCGTGGTGGCTGATGAAGAAGCTGGACCCCACCGGCCGCGGCGGCAGCCCAGCACGCATGGGCCACTACATCGAAAAGGGCGATGGGAACTCGCGGTGGCGGGACTGGGAGAACACGCGCTGATGCGCCCGGGTGTGCGAAGCGGCGGAGCATGGTAACGTCTGCGTACGGCGCGTTCGTCTAGTGGCCCAGGACGCCGCCCTTTCAAGGCGGAGATCAGGGGTTCGAATCCCCTACGCGCTACCACTCTTTTGAACTCACGGGAGCCATAACGCTCCTTCTCAAACCTCTCACAAATGCTCAGAAGCCTTAGCCGTTGTGGCCATTTTGTGGCCATTTCCTCAACCGTCGGCTGCAAGCAGGTGATCGAGGGCCTCGGCGGCGGTCTTCTGCTGGCCTTTGAGCAGGTGGCCGTAGACGTTCATCGTGAACGCCGCCGAGGCGTGGCCCAGCCGCCGCGAGACCGTGAAGATATCGACGCCATGCAGGATCCACTGGCTCCCCGCGGTGTGGCGAAGGCAGTGAAAGTCAACGGACTTCGGGTCCGCGAGCGGGGTGCGACCCTCCGCCTCGTCGGTTTCCCTCGGGCTGGCAGCAGCCGCCACGATAGCGCGGTAACCCCGGAAGAACGCGCGGGGAAGCCAGGGCGTGCCGATAGTCGAGGGGAAGATCAGCCCGTGGTCCTGCCAGGCGGCGCCGAGGGCAAGGCGACACTCCTTCTGCGCGGCGCGGTGGGCGCGGAGGAGGCGCACCGTACCGGCTGACAGTTCCAACGTTCGCCGAGAGTTCTCCGACTTGGGCTCCTTGAACGAAACCTTGCCGCGGACATAGACCAGGGTCTGTCGGACGCAGAGTATCGCCGCATCGGGGTCGAAGTCCTCCCAACGAGCACCGAGCAGCTCGCCTTCCCGCATTCCGCTCGCGAGAGCAGTGCGGATGGGCACGTCGTAGCGGGTACCCTTCGCTTCGGCGAGGAGCGTGGTGATCTCCGCCTCGCTGAGGGCGCGTTGCTCCGCAGCAGCTCGGACGGACGGTGCCCTCACAGCCTGGATCGGGTTCACCGGGATGAGTCCGGCCCTAAGTGCATCGTCCAGCGCTTCGCGCAGGACCACCATGTGCTTGTGCACGGTAGAGCCGGCGAGCGGACCCTTCGCGGTCGACTCCTTCCCGGAAAGCCACCGTGCCTTCGCCTCTGCTATCTGATCGGGTCGAAGCTGTTGCAGCCGGAGCGCACCGAGCATCGGTGTCAGATGGACCCTGATGATGCCCTCGTAGCGTTCATGTGCTGTGGCACCGATGTGGCCTTCGGCTTCGTGACGTTCTAGCCAGCCCGAAAGCCACTCGGCGACGGTGATTTTCGTGGTGGCTACCGTCAGCCCCATGTCTCGCTTATTCAGGGCTTCGCGAAGGGCCTTCTGCGCGTCACGTTTCTTGCCGATGACGGTGCACCGCTGTCGCCGCCGCCGGCCTGTCGCAGGATCGCGGGACAGCTCGATCGTGATGAGCCAATGGCCAGGTGTGCGTTCCTCCATTCGTCCTGCACCGTAGTCAGTCCTGCCCATCGCCGATCCCTACTTCCGGCCCTCGATTCGCAGCCATCTCTTGCCCCGCCGACGCATATGACCTCGCATGCTGGTCCTCCTGTTGGACTATGCCGCTGGGGTATCGCCCTCGATGGTGATCGATCGCGAGACGGAGCAGAAGCCCTGCATTAGCTTCGATCTGCCATCGAAAGGCCCGTTGAACGGGGCTGACTATGAGCAAGTGTCATGTCGCCCCGTGGCCGGAGGTGCGCGTCGACCGCTCCGTTTCACCATCGACCTGCCGGTCCAGCCACTCCGTCAGCCCATGCTTTGGGACGCGGATGACCCTTCCGAGGCGGACCGCGGGAAGCTCGTTGCGGGCGACAAGCTCATAGGCGAGATTGCGGGAGATGCGGAGCATCTTCGCGGCTTCGGGCACGGTCAGCAGGTCCAGTTCGTAGCCGTTGTTCGTCGTGAGATTGTTCATGATCGATCCTCCATCTGATTGCGATCGCTTGTGGGAATGGGCCACGCGGTGCGCGGCTGGTTTGCCTGAGTCCGCCAGATCGGCGCGCGCGGGCCGAGGCGTTGGACAAGGGACGCGCACGTGGTCAGGACGAGCTGGTCGAATGACGAGAGTGTCGTCGCCGACAGATGGCGGACTAGTTCCTCGCGTTGGGGGGTGGTGGTCACGAACAGCAGCGCCGGCAGCGGGCTGCCAGACCTATGCTGGGCGTGGTAGAACTCGGCGTAGCGGGCCAGCTTCATCGCCAGTACGGGGATTCGCTCGGTTGCCCGATCCCATTCGAGCAAGAAGTCGTGGGCATATCGCCCGGCAAGGACCGTGCCGCTTCCGTCGGGTCGGAGCCAGTGAAAGCTACCCGCGCTCTCGATCCGTACAGCCGACTCAGCAGCGTTGAGCCAGGCAACCAGGCGAGCGTCATTGTTGGGCCGACATCGCAACCAGCTCACGAAAAAACTGTTGACGCCGACCGTGTGCTCGAACTGCTGAAGCAGCGTAGGAAGGTGATTGCCGGGCTCCCTGGGGAGAGCAGTGAGGGTCGTGCGCCGCGCGTAGCGCCGAACTGGCACCTCATCACGAGCCGCCAGCAACTCCAGCGCAGTTGTCCGAAGACAGTAGCGCGGGAAGGGCGCAGCGGTCTTGCCGTGGGCGACGATCAGCCCTTTGCGAAGCGCCCGCTCGATGGCATGCCTCGGGATGCGGCGCTGCAACTTCAGGGCAACCATCAACTCCTCCTCCGTGAGGAGAGGATGGCGGCCGAGACAGTCCAGGATCCGCTTCTCGGCCGCCGAGGTCGTGAGCGACAGCGCGGCGAGCCGTTCGAGCCGGGATGGGTTGTTCGCCTGCAGTGTCCCACTCGCCCATCCGTAAAGACGTGTCGCCCGGGCGGTGAGCACCGGCGGACAACTGAACGGCTGAGCAACGACAGGTTGACGGGGCTCAGATCGAGAGCGTCCAGCCAATCGCTCGATCAGGCTGGCCCGGTCGGAGTCGTCAACGCGCCGCCAGTGAGGGCCATCCGGCGTCTCATCGAGCACCTGCCGACTGGCAAGCAGGACGGGCAAGGTCGGAAGTCCGCGCCTATCGGCCGATGCGAGGACGTGCCTCGTCCACGCCTCCTCCCACCTGGTACCCGGGCAGAGGATGAGGATCGGAGGAAGTTCACCGTGTCCCCAGATCTGACGCCCCTCGCGGAAGCGATACCAGCCGGCGATGAGCGTCGCACGATGAGCGGGCGGCGCCCCGGCGCGATCGACGAAGACGAAGAACGGCGTCCTGACCGTGCCCACCCGAATGGAGCCGAAGCCGTGGACGCCCGGCGGCCACCACGCATCCTCAGGTCTGACCCTGGGGAGCGACCAGAAGTCTTCCAGTTCCGCGCCGATGTGCCGGCGCAGCGCAGTGACCAGATCGGCGGCGAAGGCATTGAGGGCCACCGTTGCTTCAAGGGCGGTCAGCCGATGGAGGATCTCGCGCCAGTCGAGCGGCAGCCGGACAGCTTTGGGCTCGGTCCGCTGACCACTTACGATGGCGCACCTGGCGGGTTCAGTGAGGACGTACCGGCGGCTGGCATCCAGCTCGGGTGACGACGGTGTGATCCAGTCGACGTGTCCATCCTGTTGAAACTGACGCAACACGGCCTCGATGTCGGGCTCCGGCAGGCCGGTGAGCAACGCAAGCTCATCCACCGCGAGGAACGGAAGCCGGGCGAGCCAGTTGAGCGTGTCGAGCGCTGCGGTGGTTGCATCCCGAGTCATGGGCTCTTCTTCGCTTTCTGGCCGCGGTTCTCGGTCCGGCCCCTGGCGGGTGGGTCCTCGTTGGTGGTTAACGTCAGCTGCTGGCCTTTGGCGTTAGGGCCGTTCGTGGCGACGGCCGCTACCGCCTCTTTGGCCGCCATAGGGGCCCGCGACGTGAGCACACGGTCGACCTGTCGCGCGACCTCCGCGCGGGAACGTCCGAATCGCTCTGCCGATGCAGCCGCGATCGCGGCAATGCGCGCCGCGTCGACCGGCGCAGGCGGGTCGAGGCGGAGGGAAAATGCCGGGTGTCGTTGTCCACCGGAGGACCAGCGCGCGTAGCACTCGTAGTCGTCAAGGGAGACGAGGTCGTCGACCTCAAGGTCGTGACCGAGCTCGGGCGCGAGGTAGCGCGCATCCTCAGCGCTGACCTGGAAGACCGTTAGGCTGTCGAGGTTCGCGAAGACCGTCGGCCGCAGTTCCCGGTCGATGGCATCGAGCTTGGCGAGCGACTGCGTCACGAGGACGAAGGACGCCCCATACTTGCCCAGCTCGCTCATCATGCGTGGGTAGTCCGCTCCGCCGAGCGTGCTCGATTCGTCGATCAGGGCAACCATTCGGCTGCGCTGCTCAGGAGGGAGCTCGATCTGGTCCTCGACGATGAGGCCAAGGAGGTTGAGCAGGGTTGCGCCGATAAGTGCCGAGCCACCCTCGCCAAGGGTCCCGACTGCCGTGTTGACGACGAGCACACCGCCGTCGCGCAGGAGCGCGCGGGGGTTGATGGTTGACTGTGCCTGGCCGAGGGTGAGGCGAGAGGCCTCCGTGACCTCGAACCGACCCACTTTCATGGTCACGGGTACCGCGACCTGGAGCTGGAATGGCCGTCCAAGGTTGTCGTAGTTGCTGCGCCACCACGCCCAGAGCGTCTGGTCGGGGACCTGCGCCATCACCCGCTCGCGGAAGTCGGGACTCATCAGCAGCGGGACCACGTCGAGGAGCGTGTACTGCTCTTCCCGGCGGCGGACCTGGTTGGCCTGGTGGAGGCAGAGGAGGGCGGCGCGAAGGGCACCCTCCATGCGCGGGCCCCAGTTGTCTGGCCAGAGGCGATGGAGCATTGCGACGATGTTCTCGGTGGTCCTGTCGCGGTTGGGGAAGAGCGCGACATCGAGAAGGTTCAGGCCGACGGGCCGCCGCCGGTCGGTGAGGTCGAGGTAGGCGGTCCGGTCCTCGATCCCGGGTGGGACGACGGAGAGGACGCTCTCGGCGAGGTCCTGATGCGGGTCGATCACGACGAGCAGGAGCCGTTCGCGGCGGGACGCGATCTCCTGCATGAGGTGACTCGCGATGTGCTGGAGGAGCGTTGACTTGCCGCGTCTCGTCTTCGCGACGACGAGGTGGTTCCGGTAGAGCGCGCCCTGGGGCAGGTGAACTGGCACGGATTGGCCGTGGTGGCGGGACGTGCCGACGCGGCCGCCCCGGGTCGTGGCGTCGTCCGCCGGGAGGAAGCGACGCCCGCCCGGCCTGGCAGCGATTGGGAGACCGGAGGAGCCATCTGGCAGATGCCAGAGTGCTGCCAGCTCAGCGGCGTTCAGGATGGCTCGCCGGGTGAAGCGTCTGCTTCGGGACGTGATCGTTGGCGAAGCACCTTTGTGTCTTCGTGGCCGGAGGCTGTTGCCGCTCGCGTGGTCGAATGCTTCATACGCGGCCGCCACGCGGCGGCCGACATCATCGACGTGTCCGCGCGGCCCGATTGCGGTCAGGTGAACGGTTGAGTGAAAAGCCGGGAAGGCGAGCTTCTGGTCGGCAATCACTGACGCGATTGGCTCGTGACCGGCGACGTAGCGCGACCAGAGATACGCGCCGACTGGAAGCGCGACGACGGCGATCCCTCCGGCGACAAAAAGCGGGAGGAGGTGCCCCGACTGGTACCAGTTGTAGCCCTGCATGCCGGCCGCACCGGTCCCGGCGAGCGCTACGAACGGGAGAAGGCTGGCCGTATTCGGCTCGGGCCGGTGCGATAGCCTCGTCAGGACAGGTCGTTCGGCACGCCGCTGGATCGAGGTCGCCCAGCTCGTTCGCGGCGTGCCGCCCACGATGACCTGCCCGATGACCCGAGTGTCTCCACTACCGGCGCTTACTGCCGCGGCGAGCACACCCGCGAGCGGTTCCCCGTGTCTCGCGTCGGTATCGAGCGGAAAGGCGGCGTCGCGGGCGGGCACCAGCTCGAAGGTCGCCGACGCCTCGTGAGGGGCGACCACGAGAGGATCGAGGTGCGTGTGTTTATGAGCCGCTATGGGCTCGAAATCGGCCTGCGGATACGCGGCGCGCGCCTGCCCAAGGACCGCGTCGGCAACCTGCGAGCAGTCGGCGCGGAGATAGAAGCGGAGCCCTGTCTCCGAGGCTGCGAACTCCAGCGCGAAGTCCCGGGTGCCGGCGAGGCCCGCGAAGACCGTACGCGCCCGCGCCACCGGGTCGTCGTCCCAGCGCGATGGGAAGAGCTCGTAGAGGACCGTCGGTGGCTCAGGGGGTCGGCGCATGCTGCACCTCCTTCGCGGCGAGCCCAAGATTCTCCAGCAACGCGAAGAACGTCTCGCGGCCGTCAGGCCGGGCGCCCAACTCGCCGAGGTCTTTGACGCCGCCCGGGAGCTCAACGACGTGCGTCCGCGGGCCGAGCGAGGCAGATAGGTCGTGTGCTGCCCGTTGCCCCTCGTCGTCGGTGTCAAAGACCAGCACCACTTCGGGCACGCGTTCGAGGAACTTGAGCCGCCCCGCGCGGACGTGTGTGCCAAGGAGGGCGCAGATGGGAAGGCCCCAGCTCACCCCGGTGAGGTAGTCGAAGGCGCCCTCGGTGACGAAGACACGGTCGTGGCCCCGCAGGCCCTCGTAGCCCAGGATCGGCTTGGGCAGCGACAGGCCGAGATACTTCAGCCGGCGCTCATCAAGCGCCCTCCCGACCATCCAGGCGCAGCGACCGCCGCGCAGCTCCGGTACGACAATACGGCGGGCCATCGCCTCGCTCCCGTCCTTGCGCAGCAGACCCATCTCCGTGGCTCGGCGCAGGCTGAAGCGGTGCCGTTGCAGGAAGGGCTTGAGCACCTGCCCGTCGCTGTAACCGAGACGGCAGCGCTGGATGACCGGCAGCGTGAGCCCCCGGCGTTCGAGGTACTTGAGGGCGCGCTCGTTCTGGCCGAGCGCCTCGTGGTAGAGGTCGCAGGCTGCCGAGAGGATCAGGCGGTCATCGACGGTGAGGCGAGGCGCCGACTCCTGAGGCGGGGCCTCACCTGCATCCCGCTTCGGCGTGTCCAGTGGAGGCGCTGGACGCTCTCCCAGCAGGTCCAGCGCCTCCCGGAACCCGATACCCTCCTTTCGTCTCAGGAAGTCGATGACATCACCAGCGGCGCGGCAGCCGAAACAGAAGAAGCTCTTCGTCGCCGGGTAGACCACCAGGCTTGGGTGCTCCTCCTCGTGGAACGGGCAGCAGCCGACAAAGCGCTCGCCCCGCTGCTGGAGCTTGATGCCATGCGCGGCGACGACGCGCTCGATCGGATTCCGCTCCTTGATGCGGTCGACATCAACCGGCGGCATCGGTCACCTCCTGCTCGCGTTCGGCCAGCTCGGCGGGGTCAGTCGTCGCCAGCTCGTGCTCGACCGGGCTCGCCTCGATGCGGAGGGCGATGTGGTTGCCCGAGGCAACGAACAGCCCTTCACCTTTGCGGCAGGACAGCAGGAACTCCCGCTCCCCTGCGCTCAGCCGGAACGTGTTGGTCACGGCGTCGATGGTCGAGCTGTCCTGTCGCATGAGGAGCTGGACCGAAGAGTTGGCCAGGACGGTGTGTCCCTCGGAGGTCGCGAGGAAGTCCTCCACGTCCTGCGTTACGGTCGTGAGGCCGAGATAATGCTTCCGCGCCTGGCGGGCCATCGAGGCGAGGAAGCGTGCTCCTTCCTCGTGCTGCATCAAGGACCAGGCCTCGTCGATGAGGAGCATGCGTGGCCTGCGGCTGCGCCGGACCTCGCGCCAGATGTGGTCGGCGATGAGATAGACCCCAAGCGGCCGTAACTCCGGCTCGAGGTCGCGGATGTTGAAGACGACGAAGGGGCGCTCCAGATCCACCGAGGTCGGCGACGAGAAGACGCTTCCGAGGCTTCCGTCGACGAAGCGTTCGAGGCGGTCGGCCAGGCCGAGCGGGTCTTCTTCTTCACGGATAATCTCGTAGAGGTCTCGGAGCACCGGCGGAGGCCGACCGTGCGTTGCTGGGTCGTGGGTAATCCCCATGCGGCGGTAGGCCTCGAGGAGAGCACGGTCGAGTGCCCCGCGCTCCCGCTGCGTCAGGCTGCTGCCGCGGTCGGCGAGCATGAGCCCAAGCAGGCCCTGGAGCGCGAGCAAACGTTCGGTGAGCGCGTCTCGCGTCTCGCCATCCCGGTCGGCGCCAACGGCGAGGTCGAAGGGGTTGATGTGGTGGGCTGAGCTTCCCGAGAGGCGCACGTACTGTCCGCCAACGGCCTCGCAGATGCGGCCGTATTCGTCCTCGGGATCGATGATGTAGTACTCGACGCCGCGCATCAGTGCACGAAGCGCTTCGACCTTGCACGCATACGACTTGCCGGCGCCTGATTTCGCAAAGACGACCTTGTTGGCGTTCTCCAGCTCGCGGCTGAACGGATCGAAGACGACCAGCGAGTTGTTGTGGACCGAGATCCCATAGAGGATCCCCGCCTGCATCGAGAGGTGGCTGGAGGTGAAGGGGATCATCGTCGCGGCGCTGGTCGTGTCGAGGTTGCGGTAGCGGCCGAGGTAGTCACGCCCGGCCGGCAAACAGGACTGGAACCCCTGAAGCATCTCGAAGAGTGCGGCGCGGGACGACGCCATCATCCCGCCAAGCGCCGTCTCGACGCGGCGGTGCAGCTCATCGACCCCGCTGGCCGACCCCGACCTGAGGCAGATGTAGAGACTGACCGAGAAGACCCGCTCTTCGCCTCTTTGAAGTGCATCGCGGAGACGCTCCACGTCTTCGTATGCGACTTCGCGCTCGGCAGAAGCTATCTTGCCGCTGCGGGCGTCGAGGAGACGTGATGACTGGAGCTCGACCAGCTTGTGGGTGAGCCGCCGGACAGTGGTGGCGGAGTCGAGCGGGTCGATGTGGACGCTGAGGTCCAGCGGCGCGTCGAAGTCGATGAGCCGGGCGAGCCAGTTGGGATGGACGTAGCGCGGGTAGTCAGCGAGTCCGAGCACACGCACGTAGCGGCCGTCGATAACCAGATGCGAGCGCGACGCCTCGATGGCTGCTGGAGCGAGATGGTCGATCGCCGATCGCATCCCCCGCTCGAAGCGAAGGTCGTCGGCGGTGGGCGCAGCCCGGTTTCGGCGGCGCTGCAGGGGAAGGCTAACCATGGTCGACCTCCTTCCGCAGAGCGGTGACAACAGGGCGGGCGCCCGCAGTGAGCGACGGTGCGACCTGGGAGACCTGTGAGCAGAGGCAGGCTGACCAGAGCTCCGCCAGCTCTTCGCTCCGGAGGCGCCGCGAACTCACGCCGAATGAGGTCAGTCCCTGGGTCAGCTCGTGACAGCGGGCATCGAGTTGCGCTGCGGCGACGGCGAGCAGTTGCTCGTCCCGTTCACGGTTTGATCGCTGCCATGGCCAGCGCATGGCAGCGTGACCGTCGCCGTCGTCACCGCCCGATGGCACGACCAGGTAGAAGCGCCGCTCAAGCAGCGTCCGCTCGCGGGCGAGGCGACGTACGAAGATCTCGTGGTCGAGAGCGAGGCGGCGGATCGCCTCACTGTTCGCGTGGGTCGTGACGTTGGTGCGGAACCCCTTGAGGTAGGGCTCGATGTTGGTCGGCAGGACCCGCACGAGCATCTGGATAGGATGGCTGAGGCCGTTGAGGAAGGAACGGTAGGCGGCCATCACCGCTTCCTGCTCCTCTTCGGACTTGAGGGCGAAGTTGACCGAGTGGGCCTGGATTACGGCGCGGTAGTCGCCGCCGCGCAGGCAGAGCACGCCCTCGACGATCTCCTCCAGGGGCAGCATGTCCTGGACGCTCCCGTGCTTTCCGTTCGCTGTCATCGGTCGCTCCTCCGTTCGCGGTGAAGATCGGTTGCTAGACGATCAGGCAGGACGACCTCGAAGCGCTCCTCGTCGGAGGACGTGTCTTCCAGGCTTTCCCGCACACGCCAGACGACGACCCGCGGGATGGTGACGTAGCGGAGCAGAACGAATGTCCAGTCCTCGATCGAGCGCCCGGCCGGCTGCCAGAAGGAGACTGCGGCGGTAACCAGGAGGACGGTCGCGCCCGCTCCGAGGCGGAGCGTCAGTGGGAGGGGCGCTTCGCTCATGGCAGAGTAGGCAATGGCCAGGCCGATGATCGCGACCATCAACTGTCGCATCGTCAGCCCGGCAAAGGCTTTGTCTTCGATATTGAGGTGGGTAGGGACTTCGTGACGCTGCATGGGCATCTCCTCGCTGTGGTGACGAAGACGATGCCCGACGCCGTTCCTAATCCGTTCTCAAATTCCGTTCCTATCGTTCCCAAACGGGCGAGTCTGTTCCTAGATCGTTCCCATCGAGCTGTGTGGGCCTCCCATCGGACGTTCGAGGGCCACATCTGGGTGTCTCTGGCCGGGCACGAGACGATATTGCGATCAAGCGGTGGCCGACCGCCTCGAGAGCGCGACCGGTACCCCACCCCTGAACAGCGCCGACGCCCGTGCTTCATCGCGAACACGTGCGCCCGCGCCACGAGGCTCGTGGGCCAGCAGATGCGGAGGCGACGGGGATCGGTGGCGGCGAGCGCCACATCGCCCAGGCCCGCCTTCTGGAACCATGGGAATGAGATAGGAACGAATTGAGAACCAGTGGCCTCAAACAGGAACAGTAGGAACGGTTTTTGAGAACGGATTAGGAACGCCGATTCGCAAGCTGACTGCATCAACGCCTGCGGGCTCCTGGAGTCAGAAATGCGAATCCTCACCCTGGCCGCCCTGACGAGCGGACTCACGATCCTGCTTCTTGGCGGAGCGGTCGTTGCCCGAGCTCAGGAGGCTGACGACACGCTCGGCGAGCTGGCCTCGGCTGGCATCCCGCTCACCACGATGCCGGCGGGTCCGGTCCAACAGCAGGTCCCGCCTGAGCAGACCGCACAGGAGGAAGGTCCTCCACAGGACACGCTGGTCGATCTCCCCATTCCCAACCCGATCGACCTGATCCCCAACCCCCTGGACCTGCTGCCCGGCAGTCTCAACCCGGTCAATTGGGCGAGAGACATCGTCAATGCCGTCTTCACCCTCATCGGCCAGGCGATGCTGGAGGCCATCCGCGGCTTCGTCGACTGGGCGCTGGGGTTGGGCGGCTCCTCGCTCAACTTTGTCACACGAACGCCCGCGGAAGGGACCTACGAGAGCCCGACCGTGCGGTCGCTCTACGACTTCTCCCGCGCGATCGTGAACGTCGCCCTCGCCGTCATCGTGATGTGGGGCGGCTTCAACGTGATTATCAAGGAGCACACGCGGTCGCCCTATCACGAGGCGATGGAGTTGCTCCCTCGCGTCATCCTCGCAGCGCTCGCGGCCAACCTGACCATCGAATTCGCGCGGATGCTGATCGATATCAACAACGCCGTTGCGGCAGGAGTCGGCGGTGTTGGCCTACCCGGCTATGACCAGGCGACGCCCCAGCAGGAGGGTCTCGCCCTCATCTTCACGGCGGTCGCCTACGGCATCGTCGCGATCCTCCTCGTGTTCCAGATGCTGATGCGACTGGCGCTCCTGGCGATGCTCATCGTCCTCGGGCCGATCGCCGCTCTGCTCTGGGTGTTGCCCCAGACCCAGCAGTGGACGCGCTGGTGGACGGATATGTTCGTGGTCACGGTCTTTCAACAGGCGGTGCAGGTGCTCGTGCTGGCTCTCGGCACGGCACTGATGGTGGAGCTAACGCCTGGCAGCGTGTCCAACGCCGCCCTCACGATGCTCCTCGGCATCGCCGTCTGCTGGCTGACGCTCAAGGTTCCGTCGCTCCTGCGCTCGGCGCGTAGCCAGGCGGGCCTCACGAACGTCCTGACCTTTGCGATGGCAGCCCACGCGTTCGGGGCGGTGGCTGGCGCCGGCCGCGCCGCTGCCGGAGGTGCGGCCGCAGGTGGAGGCGGAGCACGTGCTGGCGCGGCATCCCGGCCCGCCGCAGGTGTTGGAGGGGCGCGATGAACCCCACTCCAGGCGGCGACATCTTCGGCGGCGTCCCGAGCGAAGGCCTCAAGATCGCTGGGATCGTAGGCGCCCTCTTCATGGCTCCGATGCTCTTCCTCATGGCGGCTGTGGGCGGGACTCCCGGCATCGCACAGTCTCCGGCTTCGGCAGCAGCGGTCGCCGAGATCCCGCCCGAGCACCTCGTCGTGATGCAGGAGATCGGGGCATCAACCGGTATCCCCTGGCAAGTTTTGGCGGCGATTGCGAAGGTCGAGTCGGGCTTCGGCGCCAACATGGGCCCAAGTAGTGCGGGTGCGATTGGCTACTGCCAATTCATGCCCTCGACCTGGGAGCACTACCGTCGCGATGGTGACGGCGACGGGATTGCGGACCCCTTCAACTACCGCGACTGCCTTCCAGCAGCAGCGCAGTACCTCCTCGACAGCGGCGCGCCCGGTGACCTTCGGCGCGCGCTCTACGCCTACAACCACTCATGGCAGTACGTCGACCACGTGCTCGGCATCGCCGTGAGCTACGGCTACCTCGACCCGGCGGGCATCCCCGCCCAGGCGGTGGGGCTGGCCAGATCGCGGATCGGTCTCCCTTACGTCTGGGGAGCTGCCGGTCCGGACAGCTTCGACTGCTCGGGGCTGACCCAATGGATCTACGCCCAACTTGGCATCTCACTGCCACGCACCGCGCAGGCCCAGTTCGAGGCGACCATGCCGGTTCCGATGGAGTATCTCCAACCGGGCGACCTCCTCTTCTACGAACAGACCTACCCCTCGCACGAACGCATCACCCATGTCGGCATCTACGTGGGAAGTGGCGTCGTGATCATGGCGACCCAGCCGGGCGAGTTCATCAAGGAAGTGACGCTCGACAACACCTACTGGAGCCAGTACTTCGCTAGTGCCGGTCGGCCGCTGAAAGGACCGATGGCATGAGCGGCGGACGTGGCGTGATGCTCACCGTTGGCGGCCTCGCCGCCACCCTGTTGGTGATCGCGATCGTGAGCGGCTGGCAGGGCGCCAGCCGATTCCGCACCCAGGGCGAGGGCATGGGCGAGGTCGAGAACGCTGCTCGTGCGTTTGTCGAGGCGTACGGAACCTTCGACTTCCGCGAGCCCGACGCCTACAAGGCGCGCCTGTTAGAGCTGAGCACGGGCGACGTTCACGCCGCAATCGTCACATCCCAGGTAGACCCAACAGCGCTCGGACAGCAACAGACGATGACGACTGAGGCGGTCACCGTTCAAGTCACCGCCTACTCCGAAAGGGAAGCGACCGTCTCCGTGACCACCGACCAGACCCGGCGCGCCGTCGATCCCACGACCGGGCTGCTCCGCGAACAGCGGCTCCGTCAGCACGTCACCTGCCGGTTCGTCCGAGTCGATGGGCACTGGCTGGTTGCCGAGTTCCGGCTGCGCGCAGAAGAACCGCTCACCAACACCGGCAGATAGGAGGCCGACTCATGGAACAGATCAACACACTCTTCGAAAACCTGCTCAACATCGGGATAGGAGTCGGCGCCGCTGTGGCAGCGTTCTTCGTCATGTGGGGCGCATTCCTCTACATGTCGGCCGCCGGCAGCCCCCACCAGATGGAGCGCGGGAAGTCAGCGATTGTGAATGCCCTGATCGGATTCTCGATCGTGCTCCTGGCGCGGGTCATTGCCGGGATGATCCAGGACTCGATCGGTGCCTAGGAACATCGCCAACGCCTTCAGGTTTCGGCGGCGGTCCGCTGGATACGGGTGTCGACCACCACCTCGGTCAGACCCAGTGGTCCGCGGGAGACCCTAAGAGGATGCCAGCCGCGGTCACGGCCGTAGACAGTCCAACCATCCCGGCGGCCCGAGTTCGGGCCGCCGCGGACGGCAGCCCTGCAACTTGTTCCACTCGCAGGGATATGCATGGCCCGCTCGACCAGCATCTGGGTGGGAGCGACGGCAAGGTCACCGGGACTCACGCCCTCTTCCCGTGGCGCTGCTTGCCATCGAACGCGGTGATCAGCCGTTGCGCGCTCGCGAGCGCTAGCACTCGACGGGACACGCGCGAGCAGAGAGCACGAGCGGCGGCCCACAGAACGACACCGCCGAGCGCCATCAGCGCGGGTCCTATGACTCCAAACGCGACGGCACCGAGGAGAACGAGACCTGCTGTGTACTCATCGTACGCCCAGTGGTATCCATCCCACAGCAGCCCGAAGCCAAAGCACAAGCCGCCGACCAGGCTGCCGAACGCGATCTCCGCGAGAGGCGTCCACGCCGAGCCAAAACAGAGCAATAAGGGCCGGTGCCAACAGGAACACCAGCCCAATTGCCTGGAAATGAAGCCCGTAGACGGAGAACCCCAGTGCATCCGGTCCATGCCAGACTGGCGTCTGCGACAAGGACAGTTGCAAGAGTGCGCAGGTCAGGAGTATCCGGCTACTTCTCAGACCGGCGTGCCGTGGCTCGCCGCTCCTACGGGCATCGACGTTCACTCCGTCCGCGTGATTGGGAGCCGGCCGACACGGCTCAGGTCCGATCCGGGCGTTGTCTCCTCGGCACCCAGCGCCGATGCGTTGGCGAGTGTGAGTGCCGCGACCGCCTCCCGTCTCATATCGGGCTGCCCATGCACCGTCACGGTGAGACCGTTTTCGAACCAAAGAGTCGTCCCGGTGCTGATGTCCATTGCCGTCACTCCGCGCGTTTCATACGGGCCAGCCAAGATCACGTCGCGATTGATCTCCTCTGGAGGTGGTACGACATTGCCGGCATCAACGAGAATCTGGAGGGCCACGACGCACGTCGGACGATGGCTCTCCGGATTGGAGGTCGTCGGCGTACAGGAGCCGTAGCTCAGGGCGAGTGTATTCCTGCTTATGACGGTACCATCAGGCAGAACTGTGTCGTACGGCGATGCACCTTCCCGCATGGCGTTGGTCAACGCGAACCCATCGAACGACTCTCCCAGCCACAAGATTGGGAACTCGGTGAACTGGCGCGCGAGCTGGATCGCCTCGAGGTCAAGGTCCCCGGGAAGGAAAGTTGACGGATCGCCGTACTGCACGGCGACGTTGTCGTCGGCTTCTCCTCGCGCCGAAATTCCGTAGATGAGCACAAAGGTAAACAGCGCGAGGGGGATGATGAGTGCCACGACGATGCCGACAGCAGCAAGGCCTCCCCGCTGGAAGTGAGGACGCACAAAAGTCCTCCTCACGGGCACGGCGCACATGATGTTTGAAGCTGCCGTCCTGAGCGCGACGGTAATGCTGCGTCGCCCCGAATTCACTACCCGAATCGTCAAGAAATCGCGGGCTCCACACTGGGCGCGGACTTAGCGGTGCCGGCGTTACCGCAAACCGACCGTCCCTTGCCGGACTTGGCCGAGACGCCTTCCGCCAGCAACTGTCCTGTCAATGCGTCTTGGCCAGCGACAGTAACGCCTCGCTCAGGCCCGCATCCTTGAGGAGGAAGGCACTCCCGCCGAGTCGCAGTACCTCGAAGACTTACTCGTCGGTGTCCGGCCGCGTTTCGTGACGACCCGCACCGCCCGCGCCGTCGGCGCCCTTGAGAAGCGAGTTCGCGCTCATTGGGGCCGTTTCCTTCCAAACCAACGGTGGTGGGCCGTGTCTCACGTAGCTTTGACCACGGCTGTCCGGCGTCCACGGACGCCCTTGGCGGACCACGGATGCCAAACGCCTGGGTCCTTGTGGGCGGTGCGATTGGGGCACCCGCGGGTGCCGTACTCGCTAGGAGGTTCAGTCTCATACAGAAGCGCGCTCGGTTCGCAATCGTCCTCCTGGGACGTACCAGCACTTCGGGAAGGCAACCGAGAACGCGGGTTTGGGCTCGACTGGGACGTCACCACGTTCGTCCGCGATTGCCTGGCTCTGACCGCTCCGGAAGAAGCTGCGCCGAGCATTCGCGATCGCCCGTGGCGCTGGGTTCATCTCTGCTAGCGGGCGTGTACGGATCGGCGCGCGCCGATCCGCTGGATCGGGTAGTGATTTCGCTCCGATGCGGCGTAGCCTTCTCCTCAACGCGGTCGCCCATGCTCCCCAAGCCCTGGAGTGCTGCTTGGTCAGTCAACGGCTGCCGCCAAAGGAGGTCCGTATGTGCGATGAGATAGACAGATACATCCTGACTCACCTCTTGTCGGGCTGTGCGTCACTGAACGATCTGTATTGGTACGGTCCGTATTGAGCGTACGCAGCGCTCGCGAACGCGTCCTCGCAGTCGGCAGCGCGATCGGCCTGGTCGCGCTGCCGATCCTTGCGTTCTGGCTTCCGACGACACATCACGATATCGCTGCCATCTCCCCGGACGTCCGGCAGGAGTTAAAGGTGGAGGCAACCCACACCGCGACGATTCGCGCTAACAGGCTCCAATTGACCGAGGCCAGTGTCAACGACGAGCGGCTTGCTACTGCGCGTATCACTTGGCGTACGCTGTTTGGCGTCCCGTTCGGAGTGACGATATTCGACGGGCCGTCCGTGCGTAGCGAGCTCGACTATCTAAAGTTTGGATCTGTTTGGGCTGGGTTTCTGGCTGTGGAACTCAGCCTAGCGGCCTGCATCCTCCTCGTGCGACGGAGGTAGAGGTCGGGAGCGTCCCTAGAGTCCACAGTTGGGTGATCCCGTCCGTTTCCGCTGGTCGTCGGTGGAGAGTCTCGGTGTGTCGACTCGGCTGTCCCTGCTTGCCGTCAGTCGGCGCCGATGTCAGCGAGCAGGTGCATTGTCTCCGACATCGGCTCCGCCCGGACGTCATTCAGGGTCTCCCTCAGGTCCTCGACCAGTTGCCGGAACACTCGCTTTGCGGCGCTCCTGTCGCCAAGCGCCAGGTGGCAGCGCATCAAGCCGCGCACCGCTTCCTCGTCGGTAGGTTCACGCTTCAGGATCGCCTCATAGAAGCGCCCGGCGAGCGCCGGCTCGCGGCCGTCCGCAGCGAGTCGGGCGGCCCGATGCGCGGCACGGACGAAGCGCTGTCGATAGTCCTGCTGGTAGGGTCCCGCCCATTCGTATCCCTCGAACTCCAGGAAGTCAGCGGTGTAGAGGTTCAGCGCCCGCTCGTACTCAACGAGGGCGTCGTGCCCTTGGAGTCGCTCAGCCCGCGCGAGATGCGCATCGAAGGCGTCAATGTCGGTACGAAACAGGCCGCTGCGCAGCTGGTAACGCTGGCCCGCTGTGATCAGGATCGCCCCTTCAATATCAGGAGCAGCCTGGCTCAGCGCCCGCCGGATGTAGTAGGCGGCATTGGGCAGCAAGTGGCCGGTCAAGTGCTCGCCGTTGGGCCAAAGCGCGTCGGCGGCCGTGTCGCGGAGCACCGGTGAGCCACCGTGCGCCAGGAGGAATGCCAGGAGTTCGCGCGTCTTCTGGACCGACCATGCTGTCACCTCCCCGGACGCGGTCTCAACACGCAGCATCCCGAACAACGTGGCCTGGAACGGCGCAAGGCACGCCGCGACATCGCCATTTCGCTCAGGTTCGTCGAGCGGCAGCAATGCCTGCCGGTCCATCGCCTGGCGGCCATCGTTCGCTTGCTGTGGACGCGGCTCCACAGTCGGGATTTCGGGCTCGCTCGGATGTCGGCCGTTCGCCGATGGAGGCGTGATCGGGTCGCCCGGATCGGGCACTTCAAGCAGGGGTGTCGTGCCATCAGCTTCACGACCGGTGAGTGTGAGTTCGTCGTCGCCTTCAACGTGCACTGGTTCTGTCGGTACAGCGGCCGTGGCTTCGACGAACGGCCGGGAGCGCGGTGCCACTGCACGTCGCACGACAACCGGGTCGAGCACGAGGCCCTGCATATTCGGCAGAGACAACCTGATACGGCGTTCGCCGTCAGGCTCGTCCTCCGCGAAGATCAGCCTTGCTCCGAACGACTGCCACCCGTCCTGAATCTCGCCACGGTCGGTTACGGCGATGACGAGCATGTCTTGCTCCGGCCCGCGCTGTAGGATTCCTTCGAGTTCACCGTACGAAGTTGAGCCATCCTCGCCGGAGCTGGCAATGACCAGAAGCGGCGCCGGGTCGACAGCCCCAGACCGCGCGAGCAGATGCTCCTCGAGCGTCCGGACAAACCCAGTCGGGTCTTCATCGCGGAGAACATCGGTCGGCAGGCTTGGCATGAGATCGAGGCTGTCGTCCAGGTGCCTGCGTGCGGAGGCGTCTGCGACGTAAGCCATGCGGTCCTGGGTGTCCATTGCCGCAAGCGTTTCTAACCAGCTCGTGAGGAGTTCGTGCGTTTCCAGGCGCGCGCCAGCGACGAGGACGCTGCCGACGGCCCGAAGGTTAAGGTAGTGGATGCCGGAGGCGTTGCCACCCACAGGGATCAGCAGTGGCTGGGCGGCGGCATTCCAGGCGAGGAGCGCAGCAGCGGTGTAGCTCATCCGGGAGACCTTCAGACGAACCGCGGTTGGACCGTCGACGGCGCCATCGACAGCGCACTGCAGGTGCCTGCCGAGAGTGTGTCGGGCAGCAACGAGGGCGTCGGCATCGCCTGGCGGACAGTCGAGGTGCACTTCGAGGTAGGCTGGGGCCTCGCGCACGAGCACTGCCCTCGCATCCACGAAGTCGAGATCGGCGAGCGCTGAGAGCAAGGCCGAGGTCGTTGCGAGCACGCGTCCAGCATCGCCGCTTGGGCGCTTCGGCGCGTTCCGCCCGGAGTCGGATCTGACTGCAGCACGTCGTCGCTGAACGACCAGCCACATTACAGCGCCACCAAATGTGATTGCCGTTGCTGTAACGATCGCTCCGCCGGCGGCCGGGACTTCGGGCAGCTTCAGACCGGAGGGGCCATCGCCGTCTGTGCGGTTGCTCTCCGCGGTGCCACCTGTCGGCGGATTGGTGGCAACCGGCGCCGGCGCTACAGCCGTCGGTTCCGGCGTCGACGTGGCTGGGATCGGGTCAGGAGCCGTCGGGTCAGCCTCGGGCATGAACCCGCCGCTTTCTTCGTCATCAAGCACCGGCTCTGGTTCGGGATTAACTGAGTCCGACGGAAGCTCCAGGACCCAACCCGGGTAGATGAGGTTGGGATCGGTGAACACACGTCCGTCGGTCATAGCGTGGTGTTGATTGAGCCTCCAGATGTCGGTCCAGCGGAAGCCGTCGTCGAGGTAGCGCTCGGCGATGCGCCAGAGGTTATCGCCGCGCACGACGGTGTAAGTCGTGGGGGTGGTCGCCGCCGCCAGCGCCGGCGCAGGGACGGACTGCGTGGCGGCAGACGAATCGTAGGCCGCCGTCTGGGCCGGGACTCGCGTCTCGATGACTTCGGCTGCCGCGGCTGACGATGCGAAAGCGGCAGATGGCGTGTGGAGTGTCGCGCTGACCATGATCGTCCCCGCCAGCGTCGCGTCAACCATCCGGCGGACGACCGGGATGGTGAGCGGTGAGGTTGCCTGGAGGGCGGCCCGTGCCCACGCCGCCCCGCCGGTTACCGCGACTGCGGCCCCAAACAGGAGCCGCACCGCGACCGACAGCAGCACGTAGCCAACGATGAGCCAGGCGATACCCGTCGTCACCGTGATGACGTCGCGGTCACGCAACTCCGCGGCGCCCAGCGCTTCGCGGATGTAGCTCCAGTCCGGGACCGACATGAGCATCGTTGGTGGACCCGTGAGCCACCAGAGACCGACACCGACGCCGATGCAGGTGGCGACGAAGGTCACCAGGCCGAGCCATCCGCCCTCGTCCTCCTCGTACCGTTCGCTCGCGAATCTCCAGTCTGCGCTCATGGCCGTTGCCCCACGAGAACGGACTGCAGCTGCTGCACCGGGTAGTCGTTGCTGAACGACCGTGTGATCGGATCGAGCGACGCCCAGACCCCGCCGTTGACGCGGTATTGCACCGCGAAGGCGACTTCCACCGTCACGGTGTAGGCGCCGCCAGCCACCAGAGACGATTGCTCGTAGACGTGTTGAATGTCGCTCTCGTCGGGGTAGCGCTGACCGAGCGAAGTCGTCTCGGTGGTCGTTCCGTCACCGAAAGACCAGCGGTAGTGGAGGGGCTCGACCTCCACGTCGACCGTGATGCCGCCAAGCGAGTCCGAAGAGCCGATCACTGTTCCGTCGTATCCGTCTATCCAGAACCAGGACGGCAGCGCGACAAGGCCGGTGGATGGGTTCGCCTCGATAGCGATGTGCGGAATGGGCAGGTGGTTCAGCAGTTCGAGGACGACAGCGATCGGGTCGAACGCATCGCCATCCACAAACACCACCTGCACGTTCCCAGTGGGCGTGCCCATGGGGATCCAGATGGATGAGAAAAACCCGTCGTCGCACCTCACGCTGCCGAGGACGTGTTTGGGGTGGTCCCGCAGGCCCTGCCGGTACCACGACGACTGCGAGAGCACGATACCGATGTTGTCGACGCTAATCACGCAGGACCGGGGGCTACCCGAACTGACGGACGAGCTGGAAGATGGACCACCAGCGACGCCTGGAGACTGCTCGGTCACCCTAATGTAGACGATGACGCCGTTCGGACCTGACCGCACGGTCACAGAGCCGCCCGGCACATCCGGCCTGGGCATGAACGATCCCCCGGGACCCGACTCCTGACCAATTGCCGTCCCACCACCTGCTACCCATGCGGCAGATACGGCGACAAGGGCCATGAGCCAAATGACGGAACTTACTGCTGTCGTACGCTGCGAATGACAATCCATTGCCCATCCACCCTTTCGAGGAAGAACGTCTCGGTGAAGGTCGCTCCGCTGCCTTCGGCTTCTGGCGGATCGAGCGTCTCCGGATCAACGTAGAAGCTGTTGTTCGTCATCTCGTCGAGAAGGACCGCTGACGTTTCGGTTACCTCGATCACCACGGGGTTGTGTTCGATAACGACCCGCGCTGCGAGCCCTTGAGCTTCGAGATCTGCGACGTCGTTCTTGACTCTCTCGAACTCCTCAGCGGAAACGGCTCCTTCCATCACTGAGGGATCGAGCTTCAGAACCGCCTCCGCGTACAGGTCCCAGAACCTGAGATAGGCGTTGATAACCTCCTCCTCGACTGGTGGAGTTGGTGTAGCCGTCGGCAGAGTCAGAGTGGCTGTTGCGGTGAGCGATGGAGCCGTTGCCGGCGGCGTTGGTTCGTCGCCGCCACTTCCACATGCCGTCCCGAATAGCAGGCTGCTCGCTACCATCGCAACGCGGATTCGCCAACCCATTCCACACCTCCTACTGTCCGGCGCTCTCGACGCCAAAACGCGGCTCCGCCGATGCGATGGCGCTCACCTCGACGCCGTTAATGCCGATAACGCGGAGAAACCCGGTTGACGCTTGCCGTGACACTGAGACCTCAATCCGGGCTGGCAGGACGAAGACCACATATTCCAAATCGCCTTCCCCTTCGAGGTAGGACGCTGCTACATCGCGAGCCTGCTGCTCGTCGAGAAGCACGGTTCCGGCCTCGCGGTAGGCCGCTTCGTCAATCTGCATTGCGCCAGCCGCTGCGGCGGCATCCGCAACGTTCTGCAGGTCACGTCGTTGCGCGAAGACGAGCCCTCCATCGCTGACCAGCCCGACGACGCTAACGACGCCGACCATCATCAGCGCCACCATCACGAGCACTTGTCCCTCGTCGTCATGCAGCCGGCGGAAAAGGTCATTCATTGTGCAGCCACCTCACGGCTCCGGTAGATGTCTATCCGCTCCGAGTGGCTGGCGCTCACGTCCACGTCCAGGAAGTTCAAGAGCGGAAAGTCGGACAGCGACACCGAGTAGCGGACCTCCGAGGTCACTGTGCCACCGCGCGCGAAGCCGCCTGCCTCGAGCTCGATGGTGAGCCTGTCGGCATCGAGACCATAGCCCGCGGCGACGGCCTCGGCAGCCGCCAGTGCATCCGCGACACCGTGTTCCTCCGAGGACGCGACGGCGAGTGATCGGCCGGATTCCCTCGCGGCTGCCTGGACGGCGATCTTCGCCTCGGTCACGCGGCCAACTGCCACTACGCCGAAGACCAACACCAGCAGGACAGGGATCGCAAGAGCGGCTTCGACGAGCGCCTGCCCGGACTCCTCCCGCAGCCGGTGGTTCGCCTCTGAAAGCCGTCGTTTACGGGCCACTGCGGAAACCCTCCTTCCGCATGTTGGCCGCCGCGTCGATGGCGATGGTCGCGCCTCCGAGCCAGGGAATGATGAGCGGATAGCCGCCGCTTGCCGTCACCGTCATCCATTCGTCCGACTCGGACGCGGTGACGTCGAAGCCTTCCGCGGTAACCCCGAGCCCTGAGCGCAACACGTCCAACGTGCGCTGCTCCGCAATACCGGCATCGCCACCTTCGGCCGCACCAAGCCGGGCTCCTTCCTGCGCCGCGGTTGAAGCGACGTTCTGAGCGTGATGGACCAGCCCGAACTGCACGACGCCGAGCAGGACGAGCAGCAGGAGCGGCAGGACGAGTGCGAACTCGACCATGCTCTCGCCCGCCTCACCAGCCGCCAGGCGCATACGGCGCAGCCGCCATTGCCTAAATGTCACTGATCGCATCGGCGATGTTCTCGAAGACACCTACGATGCCGTCGCCGAGGGTCTCAACCGCGACGATGGCAACGACGGCGATGAGGGCTGTGACCAACGCGTACTCGACCATCGACTGGCCAGACTCGCCCGCAAGGAGTGCGGTTCGAAGTCGTTGGCGCAGGTTCATGGGAGGTCTCCTTTCTGGAGGGCGTACTCAGTCGCCCAGGCCCAACAGTTGAACGCCAGCGGGGTAGAGCAAGACGACAAGGAAGACCGGGAAGATGAACAGCGTCACCGGAAACAGCATGCGAACGCTGCTCTTCTCCCCTTCGGCGATGAGGGTCGTGCGCTTGCGGTCGCGCACGGTGTCGGCGAGCTGGAGCATGACCTGCCCGAGGGGCAGGCCCTGTTCGAGCGCCGATTGCCAGGCGTCGGCCATGGTCGTGATCTCCGGTACGCCTTCGCGTGCGGCGAGCGCCCGGAGCGCGTCCGGATGGGTCATTGTTCCCAGCCCGGCTTCGCGGGCGACGTTGCGGAGTCCTTCACCGAGCACGCCCTTCACCTGCCGGCTGACGTCGAGGAGGGCCTGCTCCGGTGAGAGGCCCGCGCTGATCGCCATTGCGAGCAGGTCGAGGACCGTGGGCAGCTCCATCAACACCTGTTGCCGCCGCCGGGCGACGCGACGTTCGAGGAGCCAGTCCGGTTGGACGAAGCCAAGGAGTCCGGCGCCGAGCCAGGCCCAGGCTGGCCACGTACCGAACGGCTGGAGTCCCGTGAGGTTGAGTGCGGGAAGAAACGCAAGGAAGAGCAGGCCGACCGCCAGCTTCTGCCCGAAGAACTGCGAGGTCGTCATCCCCGGCCAGCCGACAGCGAGGCGTTGTTCGAGATCGGCTGTCCTCATGCCGAGACGGCCAAGCAGCCGGCCAACAAGCCTGCCCGCGTCGTCAAGCACTGGCCGCAACGTCCGCTCGAGCATGGGCGACACGAACATGGGTGGGACCGCTCGTTGGCGCTCCGCCTCCATTTCCATGCGGCCCTGGGCAGACAGCCGCCGCAGCTCGAAGGCGAGGTCCGGTCGCCGCTGCGCCCAGGGCAGGCTCGTGACGATGAGCCACAGGCCCAGCCCGAAAAGTCCGCCGAGGGCCAGGGCCGAGATCATTGCAGCACCCGCTCTTCCCCGGGCAGGCGGGTGGTACGGAGCATGCCGGTGTAGCCGAGTCCGACGCTGAGCAGGCAGAGCGCGAGGATGGCCTGGCCGGTCGCCGACGAAAAGACATCGAGGTAGCCGGGGTTGAGGCCACGGATGATCAGGATGAGCGCGAGCGGAAGTGCGGCAATGATCCGCGCCGAGAGAACGTTCTTCGCCTGGTGTGCGCGCAGCTCCTGCTCGACCTGAATGGTCTGGCGGACGGAGCGGCTCAGTGCCTCGAGGATCGTGCTGAGGTTGCGGCCACCCACCCGGTGAGAGGTGAGGAGCGCCGCTGCGACGGTATCGAAGACCGGGTCGGCAAGGCGTTCGCGTGTGCGCCGGACCGCGTCCTCGAAGCTGCTCACCCGGAGGTCGCGGGCGAGGTCAGCCAACGCCGGGCGAAGCACCTCTGGGCCGCTCCTCGCCAGCGACCCGAGCGCCTCCTCGACGCTCATCCCCGAGCGAACCGCAGAACGTAGCGAGTCAACCGCGTCTGCCAGCGCAGACTGCACGGCCGTCTGGTCACGCTGGTGGCGATTGGTCAGGTACCAGGCTGGCAGCGTGAGGCCGAGCAGGAGGGCGGCCACGCTGACCATCGGCCAGCCGAGGATGAGCTGGGTAGCGAGGGCGAGCAGCGCGCCAGTTGCTGTACTAATAAGGAAGAAGTCGCGCACACTCACCTGACCGGCCCCGTTCCGGTCGAGGAACCTTCTGACCGGCGCAGGACGCCGCTGCTCCTCGCGTTGCGGCGCCCAGCGCGCGGTCGCCGAGAGGAAGACCAGGAGCACTCCGCCGGCGAACATGAGTATCAAGATGAGTGGCATCGGAAACCTCCCGGACGCCCGATCCTGCCAAAGCCCGTTCCTACTCCGTTCTCAAAATCCGTTCCTATCGTTCCTACTGGGGCCGATCTGTTCCTATTTCGTTCCCATGGCCGCCGCAGGGGCATGAGAACGGTTCCTATTTCGTCCCGACGGCCTACATGCCAACGGATGTCGTTCCTATCTCGTTCCCAACCCCTCCTCATGGCTCGCTCCTCCAGCCGTTGCTGCCTCCGACTGCCCCGGAGGCGTTGGCGCTCAGACGGTCCCAGGGGAACACACCGTCGTGCAGCCGCGAGGCGAATCGCGGCCGGATGCCAGTCCATTGGAGCAAGCCATCCGTCAGGGCGAACAAGTCAGAACCTGCGACCGTGTCGCCTTCGAGGCCCGTGACTTCGTAGATGTTGGTGATCACCCGGCGGAAACCAACCGGGTCGAGTCGAAGGTGGACGACGAGGTCGATGGCCTCCGCGATCATGTCCGTGACCGCTTCGGCAGGCAGCGCTTCCTCGGCCATCATGGCGTACATCCGCAGCTTCGAGAGCGCCTGCCGCGGACCGTTGGCATGGACGGTGCACATCGAGCCCTCGTGTCCGCTGTTCATGGCGGAGAGCATGTCGAGCGCTTCGGCGCCCCGGACCTCACCGACGATGATCCGCGTTGGACGCATGCGGAGGGCGTTCTTGACGAGGGCGCGGATGGGGAACGCCCCCACTCCCTCGACGTTGGGCAGGCGCGCTTGAAGTGCCACGCAGTCGGGAAGCGTCCCTTCGAGCTGGAGCTCGCCGGTTTCCTCGATCACAACAACACGCTCCTCCGTCCCGGCAATGGAGCAGCCGAGGGCGTTGAGGCAGGTGGTTTTTCCACTGCCGGTCCCGCCCGAGATGAGCATGTTCAGGCCCGCCTGAACCGACGCTTCGAGGAACGTCGCGGCCTCGGGCGGGAGTGTGTCCAGCCTGACGAGGTCGTCGAGTGTACGAGCCCGGAGCAGGAACTTCCGCACGGTCACGTGGGTGTAGCGCGTGGTCAACGGCGGGATGATCGCGTTCAGACGCGAACCGTCCGGCAGCCGTGCATCCACCAGCGGGCTGGTTTCGTCCAGCCTGCGCCCCAGCCGCCCAACCGCGCGCCGGACGATTCGCAGCAGTTCGCCGTCGTCCTCGAAGACAACGTCGCTCAACTGCTTCCGACCACCCTGGATGACGAAGGTGCGGTGCGGGCCGTTGACGATGATCTCCTCGATCCCCGCATCATCCAGGAGCGGTTGCAGGGGGCCGAGCCCCAGGATCTCGTCCACCAGCCGGTTCGCGAGGCCCTCCGGGTCGGGGATCGCTAGATCTCCTACCGCGACAGCCCGGTGATTGGCGGCGTCGACCAATTGGCGCACCGTACGCCGGACTTCATCGTGCTCATCAGCGAGGGTGTCGAGATCGACGATGCGCCGCAGCTCTTCACGGACTTCCTCGCGCAGTGCCTGCTCCAGTCGAGTCGTTGATGGAGTTGCCACCTCATCGCCTCCCTTCTGCAGGCTCGCGCCGCAAGCGACGCCAAAGCCGCGAGTCTTTGGCGTCGGACTGGAGTTCGATTCGTTCGCGACCCGTCAGGTGGGACGCGAGGTCCGCGATAGCACTCGGGGCCTTGCCCCGGGCAGCGGTGATCGGAACCTGTGACGCGCATGCCCGGGCCGCGGACCGCAGGTCGTCGGGGATCAGCCCGAGGACTCGTATCCCGAGAGCGCGCTCCACCTCGTCCACGCCGTACTGATTGCGGCGACCATGGCGGTTGACGATGGCCGTCACAGCTTCGGGCGGTACTCCGAGTGAGTCGGTGGTAAAGCGCAAGCAGCTACGTGCATTCCAGAGTCCGAGCACGTCGGCGGTGGTGACGACCAGGACCCGTTCGGCCGACTTCACCAGCGCCGCGCCAGTCGGACTCGTGACCGTGTTGATGGTTTCGCCGGCGTCAATGAGGATGACGTCGAAACGCTCCATCAGCGCAGGGAGTGCGCCGGCGACAAGCTCCGGCCGCAGCCGCTCTTGCGCCTCCGGGCGTTCGACTCCTGCCAGGACCGAGAAGCCAGGGCCATCCTGCAGTTCCTCGAAAACCTGTCCTGGGCGGTCCTTCGAGCCCATGCCGAGGCCGGCGAGACCCCGGCGCGGGTCGAGGTCGAGATATGGGCCGACCGCCCCTCCACGAAGGTCTCCATCGATGAGCAGCACTTCGTGCCCGTCGAAGCCGAGCACCGCAGCGAGCCCGATCGCGATTGTCGTGGTGCCCGGCGCGCCTTTGCCGCTGACCAGGGCAACCACCTCGCCGCTTCGCACTTCCGGACGGCGGAAACGGGTACCCAGGGAGGGCCTGTCCGGGAACAGCTCAGCGGACGAAGTCCCGCGGCGAATCGCCTCGCGCAGGGCGGCAACGATCGTCGGACCTTCGCTCGCCTCCGGAACCACGAACGCGATGCCGTCGTCGTCGGTGTTCGCGGAACCGGCGGGCGCGAGGAGCAGCACCGGAACTCCAGCTTCGCGCAGCGCTATCACCGAGTTCGTTGTTAGTCGGTGCAGCCCGACGGAAGCCACCACGATGTCGGCTCCACCGTCGAGCGCCCTTTGTACGAGTGAAGGGCCGTCGAGGTAGCGCCCGGCGACACTGCAGCCGGCTTCGTGCAGCGCACTTAGTACGTACCGCTCGCGCTCGGGGTTGCCGATAGCGAGGAGAACTCGTGGGCCGTCGCTGGCGTCGCTCATGGCGCTGCCTCCGGATCGTGGCTATGGCTGCACAGGTGTCTCCTGGGGCGCGAGGAGGACGATGGTGATGGTCGCGTTCGTGACGGCGTGGGCGACGGTCTCAGCCTCAGAACGCGGGACGGCAAGGGTGATGTTGGCGAGTGTGGCGCCGTCGTTGGGGCTGTTTGATGTGCTGGACCTGACGACCCGCCGCTCCAGCCCGATCGCAAAAACCGTCGCTCGGTCGAGAAGCGTGACGGTGGCGCTCTCCGGTCTGCCGGCGTTGCCGGTGGCCAGCACGGTGACCTCGTCGGTCGGCCTTAGGCCGGGATAGATGGTGTCCGCTGCAACAGGGATGGTGATGGCGACCTCGTCGGGGCCAAGCACAAGTCCGGAGGTGAGGTCGGGACGGACCAGCATCTCGCCTGCATGGATGGTCGTGCTGGCGGTGCGACCTACCGCGACGTCCAGTTCCGATTCCGTCAGTGCCAGCGAGGCTAACCCACTGTCGAGACGTACGTCGGCGAGACGCAGATCGTCTCGCTCGATCACGTGACCCGGGGGAATATCTCGCGCTGCCACAAGAATCGCCGTGGTGTCTGTGGTGCTCTGCCAGATGAGCACCCCGCCAGCCAGCGATGTGACGACCAGCAGGAAGCCCACGAGCATCCTGCGATCCACGCGGAAGGGAAGCGTTACCTCGGCCCGGCGATGCAACCCGGGCCGTGCCGCCACGGCTCAATCTCCTGCATACAGCACCTCGGTCCGCGAGTCTTCGGGTGCGCCGAGGGCAGAGCATGCCATAACGCGCATCCGCCTGGTGGTGTTGCATAGATGTTCCGAACCAGAATCTAAAGATCGACGCAAAGATTTTACTCCGCGGTGACCGTCATGTTGCTTTCGTTGCCGTTGGAATCTGGCCGGAAGGACGCTTTGTGCCAGCGGTCTCGAAGGAATGCCTGCTGTCACCCATTCACCTCCCGGTAGATTGAGCCCAACCTACTAGTGCGGAAGCGCGAATTCACTACCCGATAGCTCCGGCGGTTACGGGCCCTGCCGGCACGCTGAACGCCCGCGGCGGGTTGCCGCTGCATCGGTGTGTTCCCGACAACCTCGTCGACTGCGTAGCCCAGGATGAACGCGAACACCTTTCCAGTTCCCTACATTCAGCGGGTATCGGTCTGGATCAGCTTTTGGCGTCGGCCTCAGCCCACATCTCAAGCCACGCGATTCAGTGTCGACCGTTCGAGCTTATGCCCGTCATCTCAGGGCCCGAGGAGCACACTGACAGGGAGTGTCCATTCACCGATGATCAGCGCATCGTAGGTTTGGACGATCAGCGTTACCGTTTCCGCTGTCGGATCCAGTGCGCCGTTGAAAGTGAGGAGCGCGGTTGCTTCTTGGCCATCATCCCACGCTGCTGGCGTGGAGATCCGGTTGTGCTCCAGTGAGTAGATGTTTCCCAAGTCGTCCAGTAGAGCGGTGCCCTTGCTCGTGCCCTCGCTCAGCGTGACGAGTGCGTCCCGTCCCGATATCTCAAGCTTCAACGCCTGGGTCGGTGAGTCGAGCCACTTCGCGGTTATCTCGCCGTGAACGGTCGTGACAACGACCTCGAGGCCAGCAGAGATGGGCAGGCTTGCCCGAATCTCGCGTTCAACTCGTCGTACTGCCATTGGAAACCGAAGTACGTCGGGTTCGCCAGGCACGGTCACTGTACCGCTCGCGGCCCCGCCCCGGATCTCAAGCCCAGGGACAATCAGAGGGTCATCGGGAGGACCAGGCAGAAAACTGATCCCATTCAGATCGCCCTCCAGGTGATAGGACACTTGGGTGACGCCACCGACCCGCGTGATCTCGTCCACAACAAACGCGAGATCGTGTCCCGTGTCGATGCGAGCGAGGGCGGACATCGCCGTTGGCTCAGCCTGTGGGGTGTCTTCACCAGAGTTTGTATTGGCCATCATCGCTACGAAGATCGCAGCGATACCAAGTGCGCTCACGCCGGCGACAGTCGCGACCCAGCGCACTGGCGCCAGCCCGAGTACGGCTATCCCGCGCCTCAGTCGCTCCCGGAGTCCATTGTGTTCACGCCAGTAGGCAGCTGCGTCGTCCCGCGTCGCCACATCAAGCTTTCGCAGTATCTCGGAGATGTGCCACTTCGCTCCGTCGAGTGTGATCTCGAGATCGTCAGCGATCTGCTGGTTGGTGTATCCCCTGCAAACGAGGTCGAGGACATGCTCCTGGCGCTGAGTGAGGCTGTGTCGATTTCGAGTCTGGTAGTGATGGGGTCGCATACTTCTCTCTCACTCACCGTGCCGTCGTGATCTCCTCCCCAGCCGGAGACTGAACGAACTCCGTCCAGAGACACCAGGCACGGTTCCTCTGTGCCAGCGCTCAGGGGATCGTAACGGGAACCTCCCAGTTGCCGACGATAAGTACATCGTACGTTGCGAAGTGAATCGTCACCGATGTTGCTGGTGGCGGGAGCGAACCAGTGAACAATAGGAGCACTCGTGGCGGTCGAGGGTCATTCCAGCGCGCGGGGGTCATGCCCCGGCCGTGGGCCAGATCGTACCGATTCCCGACGTCATCCTCGATCCACACGCCAGAACTGGTTCCTGGGCTCAAGGTCGCCAGCGCCCCGTCACCCACAAGCTCCACGATGAACTGGCTGCCCTGCGGCTCGAACCAGCCAACCGTAAAAGAACCGGTACCGGTGGTCACGTCTGTTGGCTCGTCAGTACCGACCTGCAGGATCGCCTGAAGCTGCCCTGGTTGTTTGCGAATGGCTGAAGGAAAACGCAGTGAGTTGCCGGGCGGCCTGCCCAGGATGACGACTGTTCCGGCCGTTTCGCCGTTGGCCACGTCGAGCCCAGGAATCTCAGATAGGTCACCGGGGACACCGGGAAGGAAGCTGACTCCTTCGAGATTGCCCTCCAGGTGATAAGTCACGCTGGTGGCCATCCCGTCGAAGCTCACTTCGTCGAGGACGAAGACCAAGTCTGCGCCCGTGTCGACTTTGGAATCTCGGTTCGGAGACGTCGCCGCCTCGGGCACGGCGCCTGTGTCGACGGTGCCGACCGCGAACCACGGTCCAGGGACAAGTCGCAGTGTCTCGTCTCCCGCAGGAACGACCGCATACGAGGTGATGCCAATCGCGATCAGCGCTGACGTGGGCGAAAGCGGCGCACCTTTGAGGACGATTTCGAACGCAGCTTGCCCTTCGCGAGTGACCTTCGCGACCCGTGCGGCATCCAGTCCGGCTACCAGGAGCGCTGATGGTTCAACGAGAATCGTGTCATCGTCGGTGAGACCAGGCGCAACGTCGAGGCGCAACCTCACAGTTGTCTGAAAGCCGGAAGCCTGGACGGACGTGATCACCAGGTCATCACCCGCGAGACCTTGAACGGGGACCGCGGGACTGGCCATGGCGCCAGGCGGCTTCGCGTCACCGAGGGCGAACCCTGTGACGGCCCACACAGCAGCAAGTGGGGCGAGAAGTGCGAGACCTATGAACACCGACACTTGTAATGCGTTGCTAGGAATTGATCTCACGTAGCACGGTCTCTCCTTCGGTTTCGTCCACTGCTGGGCTATGGGCTGATTGGCGAGTGAGTCCACGCCGCCCCTGACGATCCTTACCTGTCCCACCTCTGCACTGCTGTGCCGTACCCGCGAAACCACGCAGACGCCTTGGCGCGGAACTCGGGCGCACGCTAAACGGCAGGATTCGCGAAATCACTACCCGAAGGTCAAGGATCCAGACTTCTTGTGAGCGTGGCTCGCGGGACGGTCACCCGCCGCAGGCGAGTCTGGCTTCGCGAGCACGCGGAACCGTCGACGCTGCTCCGGGCCGACGTTTAGCGGGAGATCCTGTCAGCTCTGTATCCGGCGCTCAGGGAGCAATCAAGTAGCTTGAGACGTTGTCTGGGACGAGCGTTGCTCCGTCGTCGCCAGCTCCGCAGGCAAGCCACAGCCCGTGGACCTTGCCACGGTCATCGATTGCCACCGCCGCACCGCGCTTTTCTCGGCCCTCGGCGCGCGGATCGGGGCCTTCGAAAACAACGATGTAATCTCCATCGAGCAAATACTCTGTGGGAGGCTTGAAGGCCGCGTATAACTCGGGTGAGAGTTCCCAGAAGGCATTCAACGCGGCGTCGACTTCGGCGTCACGTTTCCATTCGATCGAGCACGTGTAGTAGGCGAAAGCCTGAACCATTGTGCCACTCGCCTCTCCGGTCAGACACTTCGGCGGGCCACCTGCTCCGACTTCGGTGGTGCAGGCAATTGAGGAGAGTTGGACTAGGCTACGCAATCCCGGCCGGTCTTGTCGTTCCACGACGCTGATGACGTCATCCACCGCGGCTACGCCAGTTCCGTTTTCCGCCGTCGGCGAGGTTTCGGAGCCAGTATCATCGTCGCCACATGCCAACGTCAGAATCGTCACCGTGACGACTGCCGTCAGGCATTGAACAAGAAAACTCCTCTTCATGGTCCTGCTCCTTCCCGACGGTGGCGGGCCGCCGCGTCACCTAGCCAAACCACGCATGGTGCTCACTGACGCCGGTACGCTTTTGGACGTTAGCCGAATTGTCGACGGGGGAATGCTAAGGGCGTTCTAGGGCGAATTCGCTACCCGACCGTAAAGATAAGACCGCGGACCCATGACAATACGCCATTCACGCTCGCAGGAATCGCGTGCATACTCGGGCGATGCGAACGAAGGGGACATGGCTGGCGGTGGTGGCACTGCTTGTGTTGGGACCGAGCCCTGCCTGCAACGGCGACGATGACGACGAGCTGCGGGTGATCGTGACCGCAGCGATCGTCGAGGTCGGCGCGCCCGCAACCGTCGAGGCCACCGACGTGACGGCGTCGGAACGCGGCACGCTGATGCACAACGTGCGGGTCACGTGGCGGGGCCAGGAGCAGGCGTTCCTCGACGACGCACGTTTCACCCACCACGAGGCCAACGGCGGCGACCTGGTGCTTGCCGGCCGCGGGTGCGGTGCCGAATGGGATGCCACCCTGCGGCATGTGACGCACCCGTGCACGGCGGACCTGCAGATCGTCCGTCTCGAACCGGACGAGTCGCACGCATATCCGGTCTGGATCTTCCCGGAGGTGGGGCCGCTCGCGTTGAAGCCGGGCACCTACGTCGTGGACCAGCCCATCCCCTACTGGGGCGGTGGGCCACAAGTGCAGGTGCCTGACTACGATCGGCCGGAGGGTGAGTTCACAATCCGCCTGACGTACGAGGTCCGCTAGGGCTTCTCCGAGCGAGCATTTCTAGCCTGAGGGGAGGTAGGTATCAAGTGCTTGCTCGGCTGCTTGTTGTCGCCGCCGTCCTCTGGCTGGCACCGGCCGTGATTGGCTGCAGCGCATCCGGGCGAGTGGACGCGCCGCCGACGCCGACGCCGACCGAGCAGACAACATCGGCGGACCCGACCAGCACTACCAGTCAGCCGGCCACCGCGCCCTCGCCAACACCCACGCCCTCGCCAACGCCGGCGCCACGGTGGCCACTCACCATCGCCGCTGTCGGTGACATCATGCTCGGGCGCGGCGTGGCAGCGGCCATCACCCCGGACCAGCCAGCTGGGCCGTTCTTGCCGGTGATTGAGACACTCCGGGGCGCGGACATCACCGTCGGCAACCTCGAATGCATCATTAGCGACCTGGGCGAACCGGAGCCCAAGGCATACACCTTTCGCGCACCGCCGCTGGCTGCCGCTGGTCTGGCCGCGGCGGGATTCGACCTCGTCTCGGTCGCGAACAACCACAGCCTCGACTACGGCCCGGGCGCCCTGTTCGACACCATCGAGCGCCTGGCGGCGGTCTCGGTTCAGAGCGTCGGCGCCGGCGCGGCCATCGAGGAGGCGTACGCGGCCCGCACCCTCGAGGTCGGCGGAGTGCGCGTGGCCTTCCTCGGCCTCGCCGAAGTGCCCAACGAAGCGCACTATCGCATGCAGGACTGGGCTGCCACCGCGTCCAGCCCCGGCATCGCATGGATTGACGATGACCGCATGGCCGCCGCCATCCAGGCGGCACGTGCCGACGCTGATATCGTCGTCGTCATGCTCCACTTCGGGATCGAAGGTGCGTCCACGCACTCGGATCGCCAGCGCGCAGTTGCCCACGCGGCCATCGACGCCGGCGCCAGGCTCGTCATCGGGTCGCATCCTCACGTCCTCCAGGGCGTCGAAGAGTATGGAGGCGGTGTCATCGCCTACAGCCTTGGCAATTTCGTCTTCGATGGCTTCGAGGGCGCGGCCAATGACAGCGGCATCCTCTTGGCGACCTTCAACGCCGATGGGTCGATGTCCTGGCGCATCGCACCCGTCACGATCGAATGGGATGGACTCCCGCGCCCGGACCGATAACCGCAGCCGGCAGGAACACGCCGCCAGCACAATCAGTCGTAGCTGTCGCGGAAGTAGTCCCACGTCTCCCGGACGAGCGCCTGTCCGGTCGGGATATCGGCGTATTTCACCGGCACCGCCTCCGAGAGGAAGGTGATGGCGTAAGCGTGCTCCAGGTTCGGCCCGAAGCGGACGATCGCGGCATCGTTGTCGACGTAGCCTTCTGGCACCCAGAGGAAGCCGTTCTTGTGGCTGACGACCGCAGGGCCGGCCATGATGGCGGTCAGGTAGTTCAGGCCCGGCTTCACCTGCGTCATCGCCTCCAGCAGGTACGAAGTGAGTCCCGCGCTCAGCACTTCGCCGGCGTAGAAGCGGGCGAGACCGCGGTTCACATCGCGCGCGGTGAGCCAGTTGTCGGGGTCGATACCGATCGATTCGTTCGGGAACGCCGGCGGGTGGTCGACCAGCGACGAAGTCATCCCGAGCTCCTGGAGGAGCGCGTTGACCGCGTGCACCCCGGCGAGGATGTCGCCTCCGCCGGTCGCACGGTAGAGCAGGCGAGCCGCCGTCGCGTCGCTCGCCCAGAGCGTCTGCCGGATGGTAGCGTCCACATCGGCCAGCGCGAGCTGCCCGGCATCGACCGCGCGCAATGCCGCGACGATGGCGAAGAAGTTCATCACACACCCGGCCAGCTGTGGCCGGTCCAGCCCTACGCCGATGGTCTCGCCGGTCTGCAGGTCGGTCACGGCGACCGCGAACCGCCCGGACGTGTTCGCGGCGCCCACGATCGCGACCAGCCGCTCTTCGAGCGCGAGGAGCGCGGGTTCCGGGGCCCGGGCCGCCCCGTCGGAGGCGAGGCCAGGTACCACCAGGCGGTAGGGAAGCTCGCCGGTCTGGCGCTCGATCACCGCGGCCGCCGCGGGTGGCTCGAAGTCTTCGCCCGGGCAAGCGAACTCCTGAAGCGACTGGGCCGGCGCCATGCGCGCCGGCAGGAGTGAGCCGAGCACGGCGACCAGCGCAATCAACGAAAGGAGTGACCTATACGCGCTCTCCGGCATCGCGCCTCCTCGTCCGCACGATTCTGCCTCTCCGACCCGCCATCGATTCGGCACCCAAACTACCCCACGACTGCCTGTGGCCTGTGAGCTGGCTCCAAGCGACCGCCCCGTAGGCCGCGCCCCCGAACCCTGATCGAGCGGTTGCGATTCGATGCTAGTATGGAAGCGATCAACTTACACTCTCGGTGGCGATTCCGATGGAACTCAAGCTCAGAGCCTTCGGTATTCTGACCCTTCTATTTGTTGGCGTCGCTGTTGTCAGCGCCTGTGACTCCAACGGTGATGACGCGACGACACCGTCGCCAACAAGCATGCCAACTCGTGAGCCTACTGCCTCGGAGGGAACTTCGACGCCGACGCAAGCGCCGGGTGTGTCGGATGAGTTCCGCCGGTTCGTTCCAGAAATCGAAGCGGCGGTCGATGCCTGGGATCTGTCGTTTTTCGAGGACCGAGCCGAGACTACCCGGCACGTTTGTGGCGAAACGGACCAGGGGCGCGCCGGTGACCTGTGCGAGAAGGGCGAGGAGTACGACGGGCTCGAGGTCTGGCACTGGCCGAGCGACGCTGGCGGCCCTGTCCCTATCGATGCGGTGATCGAGATTATCGACGACCTCAGGATGCGTGCCGTGGAAGGTGCTAGTGATGAATTCGGCGGGGCACCTCCGGTGGCTTATGCGATCGGCCGCACCAACCTTCCGCAGGGAGAATCAGCGGTCGTCCTCACCGCGATCGTCACCCCGGCCGCCGGAAGTGGTCTCGGCACCGAACCCCGGCGCGTGGCGATCGTTACGCATTGGACGACCATTGATGGCGAGTGGCGCCTCACGCACCTCCTTCGTGCGGACGCAAGCGGACGTGACCTCCTCGCGCCCCAGAACGGGTGGGCCACCTGGGAAGTCCTCCGCCCCTAGACTCCGCCCGAACTGGAGCGCTTTCTCCGATTCCCTTCGGCCCCTAACCGGTTCGATGCGGACTCGCCCTCGCTTGCTCAACTCAAGCGCTGAATTGACCTGCCGAAGTCCCCGCACCGAGTGCAGAACCGCCAATCGCGCCGACGCTTCGGCGTGGCTGGCACACCATCGAGCAATACGACGAGTGCATTGACTGAATCGCGGCGAGACAGTCTAATTCTCGGTTCCAAGTGACATGGACCAGCGACTTCTCTTTGTACCTGCCTTGTTGTGCGTCCTGTCCGCTGCTGTTGCCTGCGGTGACGCCGGCCGGACGCTAACCCCCGCTGCTACTCCAACCGGGGCGGCTAGCACTGTCACGGCTTCCGCCGAGCCAACCTCCACGACGATGCCGACGGCTGCGCCCCTGACGCGGCAAGCCTTCACCGTAGTGGGCGACCTTGCCGAACCGCGCTCGCTGCATACCGCCGCGTTGCTGCCCAACGGGCGGGTGTTTGTAGCTGGCGGGAACGCGGCGTCATCATCCTTCCCCGTTCTGGCAAGCTCCGAAATCTACAACCCAGATAGTCGGACATTCGCCAAAGGACCCAACCTCAATGCAGCCAGGCAGACGTTCGCGGCGGTGACGCTGGGCGATGGTCGCGTCCTAGTTTCAGGCGGTGTGGCCACGGCTGGAGCCATTTTGCAGAGTGCCGAAGTATGCGACCCGGTGGGCGGTGGGTGCCGCTTTGCCAGCGATCTCCTCGAGGCTCGCGCCGGCCACGCGATGGTGCTGTTGAACGACGGGCTAGTTGTGGTCATTGGCGGACGCGGCTCGGATGGCAAGGCACTCGCGAGCACCGAACTCTTCGACCCGGCGTCCCTGACCTTCGCCTCTGGTCCATCGCTGGTGCAGGCGAACGCCTCTCCACAAGCTGTGTTGCTGCCAGGCGGCTCCATCTTGGTCGCGGGCAATGGGACCGTCCAAGTACTTGATACCGATACCAATTCCTTTGCCATGTTGAGCGACCGGACCGACCTACCGGAGGTTCCGGTCCTTCTCTCGGATGGAAAAGCGTTGCTGACTGGTGGCATCGACCACGAGCGTTTGCGAGCTCTTCCGACGCCGCCACCCAACTCTGGCTCCGACCGTTCCGTGCCAGCCACGGACGCCGCCATGATCCTTGACCTGGCAACAGGCGTACTCACCCTCGTCGGACCTATGCAGGATGCGCGCATGTTGCACGAGGCGCTCCTCTTGACCGACGGTCGCGTCCTCATCGCCGGCGGCGTTCCGGACAGTCATTTCGATGGGGGTACGCTCGCTTCCGCGGAGATCTTCGACCCGGAGACGAACACCTTTTCGATGACCGGTCCGATGACGCGTGGACGCGTCTGGTTCACGCTTACACTACTGCTCGATGGCGACGCTCTCGCAGTCGGCGGATCCGATTCTCCTGGCGCAACAGCGGAGGTCTACCATCCCTAGGGCGACCGTGGGCAACTTCGCGGCAAGCGAACAACGTCTCCAGTTCCTTCGGCGCTGCCGGTGACCGAGGCGGGCGCGCGGTGCCAGCGGCGCACCTCGCCGCCAGTGCGGGCAGGCGCCGATCTGCGGCTGCCCGACTAAGGCCCTAGATCGCTTGCGACTACCGCAACGGCCGAGCCGTCCGACGGAGAAGCCAGGAAGCAAGGCCGGCAGCAGCCAGTAGCGCAGCGCCGCCGAGCACAACACCGACACGGAACTGACCGCCACCAGCCGAGACGGTGCTGGACCGACCTGTGCCGGTTTGCGGCGGACCAGGAGTGCCGGTGCCCTGGTAGTCGGGACATTCCCGATGGAACACGCTCGCGGCTCGTGGGATGCAGATACGATCCTCGACCCGAGGTTGGTCGGTAAGCGTCGCACCGTGGCTTCCGCCAGGGCCGCCGAAGTACTCATTGACAATGGAGAGGCTGCCATAGCCGTCGGCTTCGACGACAAGGTTGAACCGTTGTAGTCCATCCTCGCCGACTGGCGCGACAGCGAGCACATCGGAGAGGTCTAAACGGACAACCCCGTCGTCGCTGGTTGTTCCTGACACCGACACCGTCCCGGACGACACAGTCACAGCTGCGCCTGCAATGGGTGTGCCGTCCGGGCCTAGGACTGTGAAGTCAGCAGTTGCCTCCTCAACCGTGACGGCATCGATCATCTCGGATGCAGCCGAGAGGTTCCGATGGGCCAATTTCGTGTTGAGGTCAATAGTGGACTCTTCTTCAGTTGTTCCCGGTTCGGTCGCACTCGGCGTAGCCTGCGTCGAAAGTGTCTGCGCCGTGCCGCGAGGGAGCAGAGCCACCAAGAGTGTGAGAACGACCACCAACACAACGCCTAGCGCTGCGGAAGTCGTGTTGACGCGTACGTGATACATCCTGTCCTCCTACGGGGGCGAGGTTGGGAGCCGTCGTCCGGGATCGCGGCCGGCGGGAAGGTTGATGATCGCACGCTAGTCCCGGGAACTTGCGAATTCACTACCCGATTGATGAAAAGCTGCGAGCGAGCAGTCACGCCCGAGACGACTGGCGCGTCGGAGGGAGCGCCCCGATCGGCGATGATGCCTCGTGCGATGTCACCGTAGCCCCATTCCCCGGCCTCCGCCGTCCCTCGCTGTTGCCGAACTTGTGCTTCTCCTAGTCGCGATATCGCGGCACGAGGATCAGGGCTAGTTTTGTGCCGTCAGGAGACCATTCCAGACTGCGGATGCTCTGGCCTCCGCCCACCTCCAGGAGGACGCGCCGGTGAGTGCCGTCCGCGTTGATGCCGTGGACCACTCCTCCCCAAGAGAACGCGATCGTGCCATCGGCACCCCAGGAGACGCTGTTAGCTGATCCATCGAGCAACGGGTTCCACTGTTGCGTGTCGAGGTCATAGATCGACAATTGCGTGTTTACCAGCATCACGATGCGCCGCCCGTCGGGAGCAAACGCGAAGTCAACCAGCCCGTGGACCGGGCCGGGACGGATCACGCGCGCAGCCACACCCAGTTCGTGCAACACGAGGCCATCCGGACCGAGGACTGCGAGTGCCCCTCCGACGGGGGCAGCCTCAACCTGGACTTCATTCCCTACTGTCGGCTCGGTCGCGACCGCCCAGCCGCTGGTGGAGTCCAGAACGAAAAGGTCAGCGCGGGATTCGAGAACCCCGATCGCCGCAAGTCTGCCATCCGATGCCCAGGCGAGGTCATGGAGGATCGGCGTATGACCTCCTACCGGTCCAAGGACCGACCACACACGTCCGGGCTCAGCCAGTTGTCCGTCCGCTGCCGAGCGTATGTCCAGTGCGGTGCCAACTTGTTCTAAGGGCTCCTGGAAGTGGAGGAGGGCGACGGTATCGCCAGTTGGGGAAAACGCCGCCTCGCGGAGAAACCAACCTGGCTCGCCCTTCACGCGCCATTCCGACGCGCCAGTCGTCGCCTTCCGCCTGACCGCGTCGTTGCCTTCGACGACCACGACCGATCCCGAATCGGGCGACCACTTCATTACGTGAGCAAAGTCGTCGCTGGCAGAGATGCGATGGAGTTGGCCGGTCCCGACGTCCAGAATGGCTGCCCGGTGGCTCCGGTTCGGCTCATCACAAGCGGCAAGGCTGGCTGCCGACAACAGGACAGCGGCTGGCATCGATGCAAGCTTTAGAAATCCAAACCCCATCTCGCGCAGGCTACGTCCGTCGGGTGGCGAATTCACTACCCGACGGCTACTCGGTGTAGAGGATTCCGAGTGCTGCGTTCGAACTGTAACGCGACAGTCGCCCGCGCCGCTGGGTGTTCTGTCGGCAGGCATTGCGGATCTCGCGCTCGCAGCAATCCGATCGCCATCGGTAGACCGCAACGGCTTGAACCGCCCGATGTCACAACGTGACGACGGTTGTGAGCCGAGAGCACGAAGGCGACCTTACACGAAGGCGACCTTAAATGGTGGGTTGGGAGGAAACCTTCGCCGAACGGAGGATGAATTCCAGTAGAGGGTGGCGTGTTCGCGCGAATGGATTGACTGCTGTGACCACTCCCCACGTGAACCCGTCGGGCAGTCCCTCCGACAGAACCAGTCGGCAGTCGGCTGCGGCAACGGAGGACATTACTATCGCGTCCCGGATCTCCAGCCCGCTCTCGCCTACCAGGTGCGTGGCTGTCAGGACGATGTCGCTAGACACTGCCTGGATCGCGAAGGCGTCCCGCCAGCCCAGGCACGCGGCGCGGGCCTCGCTTGCCGAGCGGACACCAGGTCGCGTGAGAAGCGTGAAGAGCTCACCAAGGGCCGGTGCCGGCACGATGATGCTGTCGTGCGGAAGGTCACGGATGATCGCGACCGCTGCTGCCTGGCGGGAGGCGCCACGTATTCCTTCAGCAGCAGCCAACACGTCTGTGTCGATGCCTACTTTCACGGTCGGGGCCTCTGCGGTTCGTGGGTCCAGCTATCGACTTCCATCGCCGGCTCGTGCTCGAGCCGCTCCAGCAGGGCGGCGTGCGCTGCCCTGGCGCCAGACTCCCCTGCTGGGACGAGCCGGGCAATGGGATGCCCGTGACTCACGACTACGTAGCGGCGCCCCTCTCGCACGCCCCGTAGCAGTCTCGCGAACTCGCGATTGGCAGCAGTAGACGAGATCGTCTCCTCCATCCTGCAACCTCCATGGTCTTCGGCGGTCTGCACACGGATCTGGCCATCATTTGCGGCGCACAACTGCCGCCCCTCCCGCCGGTCGTGGCTCACGCCGACGCTAGACCTGACGAGTAGCCTCGCGGACCGCGACCGGTTGGGCGTCGATTCGTAGCCGTGGCAACGACCGGCTCTCACACCTTGTAACGCTACCGACCGCGTGGACCGAAATCACTACCCGAGCGCACTGCAGACCATCGACAAGCTTGCAGGCCGCGCAGGCGCCTTTGCTATCGATACCTGAGAAAGTCGGCAATGCTACCGCGCACGACCATATTCGAGGCTACCGGAGCAATCACAATGGTCAGGAATGCGACCGAGATGGAGGTTCGAGGGACGATGACGACCTCGGACCAGCCCGCCTCGTGGCGTAGCGCGCCATCTATCGCGAACGCGCACGAGACGGCTACGGCCTCCGCGTCCCCGGCCGTCAGCTGTGCCGCCAGGGTCGCTGCGCCTGCCGAGAACGCCGCAAAGGTTCGAACTCCACCCAGCACTCGCTTGCCGTGCCGACGGGTGGAGCAGACTCCAGGAACTACCGCGACACGGTCGCGTTCCGGCGGTCGGTCTCGCTTCGATCGAGTCAGGAGGCTCGAAGATCGGGTAGTGAATTCGCCAGTGCGAATTTGGTACGATGCCGGGCCTACGGCCTCGACGGGATAGGTGGGCTGGGCATGTCCCATTCGCGATCAGGCCGCATTCGCGGGCCGCGACCGCCAACCCGACCGAGCCGTCAAGAGCTCGGCTGACCAAGGGCGACTCCCCCGCCGGAAGGACGGTCACTCAATGCGTTACGCTATTCGCCGCCGCTCGAAGACGCTTTGCCTCTGTGTAGGGTTGTGCGTCGGTCTCTTCGTATCCACAGGTTGCACGAACGACTCCGACGACGACGGCGCAACCGTAGGTCGGACGGCAACGTCCACCGCTACGGCACAACCCACCGAACCGGACGCGACGCCCACATCCGAGGCCGGTCAAACGGGCATACAACCGGTTGACGACCTGATTGAGGCGGTCGCAGTTGGGAACGTGGACGCGTTGGTCGATGCCGCGGTCATCCAAGATGTCGCGTGCTCGGCGCTGCCGGCCTCGCTCTGCGCACAACTGCCTTCGGGCTCCACAGCGCGCGTGCTTCCGGGGGCTATCTGTGACGACAACCCTGTCCTCGACGATGGTGACGCGGTCAGGATTGCACTGAGCGAGTTCATATCGCGAGCCTCCGATTCCGATGTCTACGCCGCTTGGTACGCCAAAGGTGGAGCCGACGGGCCATCGGCGTCAGTTCCGGCGGGAGCGATTCGCGTCCTTTGGGAGTCTGGACAGTCCCTGGTCGTCGGGTCGGACGGCGGAATCTGGTACGTCTGGTATGGCTGCGGCTCCGCCGCCGAGGCCCTCGCGGGCACCGACGCTGACTTTGTCATTGAACCGGCGCGATGACCGCTCAACGTGCATGACCCACGATCGCTCGATGGCCCAAGTCAGGCACCACTATCGGTACCGCATGGGTCTTGTGCCTCACTTGCGGTGTAGCGCAAACATGAACGTTGTGAAGACTTCGATCGCTGCTGGCCTCCTCGTGCTTGGTATCGCGGCATCGGCTGTTTCCGCATGCGGGGGCGACGACAACGACGCCCATCCCACGGCGTACGTCAGCCCGACCGCGGGTCTTGCCGATTGGGGCCTTCCCGACCGCGCGGCCACGGCCAGTTGGCAGGAGGAGAGCATGGCGGGAGGGCCGAATCCGCGTCCTTGTGCCGCCTGACTGGAACTGGTCGCTCATTCCTCCGTCGCAGCCGGGCGCCGGCCCGGAAGCAGGGAAACTGTCCACTTGGGCGTTGGTGGGTGAGGGTGTTGGACGGGAACCGACGCCAGGGGACGCTTTCGTGGACATTGCGTTAGCGGACACCGGCCTGACCCATGACCCAGCGGAACAGGTTCTCCGGCAGGGGACCTTGAGCATACGCCTGGACGATCGAGAGGTCGTGGTATCGGTTCGGGAGTCGGAATCCGCTCAGTTCCGGACTCGCGCGATCACGCTGGCCCGGTCGGAGGAGCAGCCGGATGGCCGGTGCCTCGTCGTCGTGGGAGTTGTTTACCTGCCTGCCGACGATGCCACAAGGGCTGCGCTCCTTTCCGCTGTCGCATCCGTGGCGCCGCGCTGATTTCGTTGGGAACCGCCATCAAAGCGGACTGCAGTCGGTCCGCCTCGCCTGAGCTGAACCCGTGAGCCTGATCGCGACCTGCCAGACTTGGTCCTGGTTGAACACAAGCGCGAGCGAGCGGTAGTCCAGGTAGGGCGTTAACGCCCACCATGCTCGGCCCGCCGGATGGTTGCCGGCCGCGCGATAGGCTGCTGAGGAGTGTGCCCCCTGACGATGACGTGGCGGATACTGGTCGAGAGGAATTGACGTTCGGGTAGTGATTTCGTCCGGCTGCCCCGGTAGCCTCGCAATGGCGCTGCCTTCAAGGTGGAGTCGATCCCAGGGGTTCGTCGAGCCGTCCACGAAGATCGTCGTCGTGGAGCCTGGGTCGGAGCGGTGGTGGATACTGCCCGGGCTCGGCACGTGGCCGAGGAGGTTGAATGTTCGATTCCGTATCGTGGCCGGGCTTGATGGTCGGGTTCACATTGACAGCCGTCGCCGGCTTGCTGATGGCGAATCGACTTCGATCGCTTACTGCGGAGCCTGCCGATTCTCGTGCTCGATGGACATCGCCGATCGCCGTTCTCTTGGCGGCCCTCGTCCTCCTAGTTGGAAGCCTCCTGATGCTGTGGTCGTTGGATCTCCGGGGCAACCTTGGCAGGTAAGCCGCTTCCCTCATGGTGGTCACACCGACTCGGCCGGATGGAGTTTTCACCATCGATATGCGAGCGGACGTCTCCATCCGTCCACCGTTGAGCGACGTACGGGCCACGGGGTTGAGTCTTTCCGTGGGTCGCTACCAGAGCCGTCGGCCAGGTTGTGGGCGGTAGGAACGGGGTGCAACCCAGTGAGCAGTACTTCAGTTGCGTTCTTATTCTGTTCCTATCCGGCCGTTCGCTGACCACGTCTTGACCTGATGGTCGGGTTCGAACTCGGTACCGTGACGTGTCCTCGAATGAGCAGATGGCCACAGCATGAGGCGGACGGACAGGAACGGACTGCAGCCCGTTCCTGTCGCACTGGCGCAGCTACATCGTCGGGGCGGCGTGGTAAGTCGAATTGCAGTAGTCGCCCGAGAGCGGGAGCTGCTCCGGGTCGTCGGGGCAGGGCGCCCGGTCGAGCTAACGCAGGGCCTGCATCCCCCAATAGGAACGAAATAGGAACCAACGACCCCAAACAGGAACGGATCGGGCCGGATTTAGGAACTGAATGAGAACGGCCGCCGCTACGATCGTCTCCAAAAATCGCGACCCGCCGGTATTGCAAGCAGAACGACCGGTACGGAAAGCCCATCCGGGGTATCAGCAAGGATCTCTCCACACGGAAAACGAGCTCGCTCTCCAGGCTGAAGCTGAACCAGGGCAATCGACACAGGAACTCAACCGCAAGGAGGAGCTGCCAACGACATCAACCACCACTCAGTCCGATACACGCATCGAAAGGAGACCTACAGCACATCAATCGATAGCCACGTCCACTTCACTCCATCCAACCCCGCATCAGCCAGGCCATAGCCCCGCCGCCCATTGCGACAGGTTCGGCCCTTGCAGTGCCCTGCCCGGCCATCGAACCGCGCTGAGGTTCTGCTCCAACGAAAGCCTCACACGATCCCGCTCCTCGTCGAGAAGCAGGAACCCGTGCGGGGCTTTCCCTGCGTCCGCCAGATCCCCGAGAGGAGAACCACCATGTCGTCACGCCCCTACCGGGAGCGCGAGGAGGGTTGGCTCATGCGCCACGTCCGTCTCGTCGCCATCGTCCTTGCGGTCTGCTCGGCGGTGCTCGTCGCCGTCAAGGGCTGGCCGTTCTAGCCGGCCAAAGGAGGAACACCATGGCCACCACACGACGTCGGTCCCGGAAGCGAAGCTGCCTGCTCTGCCGCGGGACTATCGCCTGCCGGGAGCAGTTCCGGCGCATCCTTGTCGCCGCGGGCCGAAAGGCTCATCAAGTCTACCGGCACATCCGCCGCCGCTGGCCCACCGTCATCGTCGACGCCCCTCGCCGTGAGGCATGGCAGCTCCGGCGACTCGTCCGGCGGACGGCGCGTGGCTACGCGAAGGCCCTCGGAGTCTCGCTACCCAGCGGCCTCGCCATCATCGCGCAGCGGGTCGTCTTCGACGGTCGACAGGTCAACGGTCTGCTCACGGCCTACGAAACCGATGACGCGAAGCGCTACGTCATCCAGCTCGCGCTTTCGATCAACGGGCGCGAGGTCAGCGACGGGGAGTTCATCGCGGCGCTCCGTCACGAACTGACCGCGGTCTTCGCCGACGCCATTGGCAAGCCCGTCCTCAGCGTCGCCCTCGACCTGGAGGGCGGAAGCCCGGCCAGGGTTGGCGGCTCGATCGTCGACCTGAGGCCCCAACCCACCCCGGCCGGCAACGGCCATGACGCCGACGCCGCGAGCCTCTCGCGGCTCACGGACTACATCGGAGGTGATGCAGCGTGAACGAACCCGTCGTCCTCCGGGGCTTCGCCGGGCTCGCCCAGTACCGGGATGAGTTTGCGGCGGAACCGGAGCCATCCGTACCGACCCCGGTGGAAACCCCACCGCCAGCTTTCGACGCCAACCCCGATCTTCTCGTCCAGGCGGTCCTGCGTTCCGCGCGCGAGCTGCAACGGCTCAGCGAGCAGGACTCCGCCGCCCGGCGGGAGGCCGAGACCATCCTCGAACAGCACAAGCGACTCCGGCAGGATGCCGATCGCTACCGGCAGCTCGAACGGGATGCACGGGAGGTCATCGACGGCGCTCTGAAGGTCGTCGCCACCGCCTTCCTGCCCGCCAACCAGGCAGAAGCCGACCAGCTCGTGACCACCGCCTCGGCGGTCGCAACCGTCGCCGCCAACCGGCTGAAGGCCGTGAAGGCGGAACTGTCGGAGATGGAGAAGCGGGAAGACCTGTCTCGCCTGCTTGCTCTTGAACAGGCAGAACAGGAGGCGCGTCAGCGCGAGGAGCGGGCCCTTGCCGCCATGGAGAAGGCGAAGGCGCTCGCTGCGGAGCACAAAGAAAACGAGGCCCTCAGGCTGCTGGGTTCGATCGTCAAACTGAATCCCAACATGCCCGGCTTGGCCTCGTCTTACGACACCATCCGGCGACAGGCGCACGCTGTCAAGACCCTTGAGGTCGAGAAGGCGCTTGCCGAAGCAAGGCGGCTTCACCGCCGCGAACCGAACCGCGCTGCCGAGATCCTCGGTGCGCTCGACCTTTCTGGAATGCCCTTCGCGCTCGTTCGCGAGGTCTACGGCTGCTGGCTCGACTCCTGCCGGCGAATGCGGCTGGAAGGCGCGAGACACTACAGCCCCGCTACCGGGAAAGGCGCAGTCCTCGTCCCCGATGACGAGAACGAGACCCGACTGAAGGTCGTCTCCGCTATCGGCCTCTCCGGCTGGAAGGCCGACCGGCGATTCGCGGCGAAGGCGCTGCGCGGCGCAAGGCTGCTGGCCGCCTGACCCACCCCGTCGCGGGCCCCCTTGGGGCCGTCCCCTTCGGGGGCGGCCCCAGTCCGCGGCGGAGCGTGCCCATGCACGATACCGAAGGGATCCGGCGCGACCACCCCATCGCCGATGTGGCCGTTGCCGCCGGACTCGAACTGCGTCGAACAGCAGGCAGGCTCGCTGCAACCTGTCCCTTTCACGGCGACTCCAAGCCGAGCCTCGTCATCTATCCGAGCACTCGGAGCTACTACTGCTTTGGCTGTGGGGCTGGCGGCGATGTCCTGGACTTCGTCAGCCGTCTCCACAGCGTTCCTTTCAAAGAGGCAGCGGCGCTCCTCCAGGGGTCGCCACTGACACCCATCAGGCCAGTACGGTTTGCGGCCGCGACTGCGCCACCGGTGGTCGATCCGGCCATGGCTGCCACTCTCATCGAGGCAGCCGTGGCCTTCTATGAGGCCGCGATCTGGACGCAGCCGAAGGTACTGGCCTACCTCGCATCCCGTGGCGTCGCGAGGACGACGGTCCGGCGCTACCGGCTCGGTTTCGGTATCCGCGGTCTCGTCGACGAGCTTCGCCGGCAGGACCTGGACATCGAGGCAGCCGAGCAGCTCGGGCTGCTGAACGGAGGGCGCGAGCGGTTCGTCGGCCGCGTCGTCATCCCCGACCTCGTCGGTGGACGGCCAACGTGGTTCACCGGGCGGAGGCTCGACGACCGTGAGCCGCGCTACCTCAACCTTCGCCTTCCCAAGCCCATCCTCGGCCTTGCGAGCGCGAGGGGAGAGGCAATCGCGCTCACCGAAGGCCCGTTCGACTGGCTCACGGCAGTCGGCTGGGGCTTCTGGTCGGTCGCCCTGCTCGGCACCCACATTACGCAGCGGTCAGCCGAGCTGCTGGAGCAGTTCGAGGAGGTGTACCTCGTCCTCGACGCTGATGATGCCGGGAGGCAGGCAACCAGGGAGTGGTGCGAGCGTCTTGGCGACCGTGCCATCCCCGTCGCGCTTCCTCCGGACGTGACCGACCTCAATGGCCTGGGCGCTCGCGTGGATGGGCGGCAGGTCTTCACCCGCCTCATCCTGCAGGCGAGCCGACACAACCGCGCCACGCAGGGACGTGCCGCATGACGACTCCAGGGAATGGCGGGCTGTCGCAGGAGGTCCTCGACCTTCTCGCGCAGCCCCTCGACCGCTCTCTCATTCGTGAGCGGGTGAGGGAGGACGGCACCGTCTTCGCCTACATCGAAGGTCAGGCGGTCTTCGACCAGGCGAACCGCATCTTCGGCTACGGGGGATGGGGCGCCGAGGTTGTCGGCGAACCCCGCTACCAGGCTGTTGAGGTTGTCGATCCCAGCAGCGGTGAGGTGTTGGCCTTCGGCATGTACACCGTCGCCGTGAGAGTGACCGTCGCGGGTTGTCCGCCGAAGGGCGATGTTGGCAGCGGCTTCGTCACCGAGCGCACGCTGGAAGCACATTCGAATGCGGCCAAGGCCGCGGTCACGGATGGCATCAAGCGGACGCTGCGGCAGTTCGGCGAGCAATTTGGTCACAACCTCAACGAACGGCAGCCGCGCACGCTCGCTAGCCCGGCGAAGCTCGACGACCTCCGGCAGCGCGTCCTCGGCCTGTTGAGTCGGCTCGGTGTCGATGAGCCGCACGCACGGAGCTGGTTCCGCGAGCGATGCAAAGTGAGTCTGGATGAGGCCGAGGAAGCGGACCTCTCCCGCACAATCCGAGTGCTTGCGAACGAGCTCAACGAGCGCGAAGCGCAGAAGCGGAAGGCTGCTTGATGCTTCGCGAGCGACCACCGGAGCGAGTCGTCGAGACCCGTTCTGGTCTACGGCAGATCGTCCAGGTGCGGCGGGCCATCCCCTTCCCGCCTGGCTGGCGCGCTTACGCGGTAACTGCCCTTGGCCCGAACGAGGGCGACCCACCGGTTCATCTCACGGTCTACGACCGCACGGACGAGATACCCGATGGCCCGCTCGCTGCGTGAGCCCCGGGCATCGCTAGTGGAGGGGGACGACGCGGTCCTCTTCCACCTGGTCCAGGAGAACTTGCGCTGCCTCGCCGAGTTGCGGGCCAGGAACCGCTCAGCTGGTCGCGGTGGTCCGCTCGGACGGAAGATCGCGTGCCCTCGCGACGTTTACGAGCTGGTTCGCCACGAGATGGAAGATCTGGTGCAGGAGCAGGCACGGGTAATCCTGCTGGACACCCGTTGTCACGTGCTCGACGTCGTCCTCGTCTACCAGGGCAACGTCAACTCCACGGGCTTCCGGGCAGCGGAGCTGCTCCGGGACGCCGTCATCCGCAACGCGCCATCGCTGGTGCTGGTCCACAACCATCCCTCCGGCGACCCGGAACCGAGCCTGCCCGACATCAAGCTCACGAAGGAGCTAATCAAGGCGGGCGAACTCCTCGACATCGAGGTTGCGGATCACGTCATCGTCGGCCGGGATACCTTCGTCAGCCTGAAAGAACGGAAGCTCCTGGACTGACGGCGATGCCTCGCTACTACCTCTCGATCCCGTTTGGCTGGGTTGAGGCTGAAAGTCCCAGGGCAGCCGTCGAGCGGTTGATCGCCGACGACCCGGCGACACACCATGAAGGCGTCACCTTTCTCGTCCGCGAGGAGGACACCGATCGCCTCATCCTTATCGTCATCGGGGACGACGACGAACCGACACTCGTGACGCAGGCCGTCATGGACGACTGGGAGTATCAGTTCGAGTAACCCAGGCCCATTCACCCTGACCGCGCCCGCGCGGCGTCTCATCAACGACTCATTGAAGCCCGGCAGCAATGCCGGGCTTCTCCCTTTGGAGGAAACCCATGGCACACAACCTTGAAGTCATCAACGGCAAGGCGTCCTTCGCCTATGCCCATGGCCGTCCCGGCTGGCACGGCCTCGGCCAGGCCATCCCGCCCGGGATGGAGCACTCTGAAACCGTCGCTGAGCTTGCCGGCCTCAACCGCCGGGTCGCGCTCACACCCCTCTACACCATGGTCGACGGCGAGCCCGTCGCCGTGCCGGAGAAGTTCGCGACGGCCTACGAGGACAACGGCTTCGTCCTGGGCGTGGTCGGCTCGCGCTACACCGTCGTCCAGAACGTCGCCGCCTTCAACGCCATCGACCGCTGGCTCGCCGACGGTCGCGTCCGCTATGAGACGGCCGGTGCCCTCGACGAGGGGAGGAAGGTCTTCATCCTCGTGCGCATCGACGAGGACTTCACGATCGCCGGCGCTGACCCCGTGACGCCCTACGCGCTTGTGACCAACAGCCACGACGGGTCGAGCGGGCTCGGTGTGAAGCTCGTCTCCACGCGCGTCGTCTGCGCCAACACCCTGAACGTTGCCCTCCGCGAGAAGGGCGAGCGGATCGGGATCCGCCACACCGCCTCGGCCGAGGCGAACATCGAGTCGGCCGCGAAGGCGCTCGGACTCGTCGCCCGCCAGCAGAGGGAGACGATGGAGCGCTTCGAACAGCTCGCGCAGACGAACGCCGGGCAGGACGTCGTCGAGCAGGTCATCGAACTGGTCGCGCCCGACCCGGCGACGATCACGGTCGACCTGACCGATCGCCAGCGCAACCGCGCATCCCGGCGGCACGAGAGCTTCATGACGATGCTCCAGCACGCGAAGGACCTGCCGACGATCGTGAGTGCCGGTGGCCTCGACAACCGCTGGGGGCTCTACAACGCCGCCAGCGAGTGGATGGAATGGGTCGACCCCACGAAAAGCACGCAGCTCCTGGAGCGGCGCATGGTCGGCTCGCTCGAAGGCGGTGTCGCCGCGGCGCGACAGAAGGTCTATGACCTCGTCGCAGCCGTCTAGAGCAGCGGCACACGGTGGTCATCCGGCTCACCTTCGCCCACGTGGTCTCGCCAGAAGGCGTGATCGAGCACCTGCTGGAGACCTTCAACGACGATGGCTCACTCCTTGAAGCCGTCGCTGAACGCCCAGCAGCCCGGTGCAAGGCAACCGCCTGACCCGGCATCCATACCGGCACACCCACAAGAGCCCGGCCAACCAGCCGGGCTCTTTGGCGTGCCGCGTCTCCGCCTCCCAACCAACAAGGAGGAACAGATGAACGATCGTTTCGGCGAAGCAAGCCCCACGCCCTATCCGCCTGGTGAGGGACCGCTGTTCCGGTGCAGCCTCTCCAGTGGCGCTTCCTGCGGATGGACCGGGTTCCCGGCGGACTCCGACCGGTGCCCGCTCCACCCGACGGGCGCCCCGCACCGCTACGAGGCCCTCAACTTCAACCCGCAGAGCTTCGAGCCCCTCTGGCATTACGCGAGTAGGAATGGACTCTGGCTCCAACCCGCCGACTTCATGGGGATGGGCTGCCGCGCGCGGTTCGTCGACGGCGTCGAGACCGTGATCTTCTCGTACAAGTTCTGCGCCACACGGTGCTACCTCTACATCGACGACCGCGGCTACTCGGCCTGGTCACACAGCGCTGACCCTGAGCCGGTTCCGCCATCGCGGGCTATCGAGCACGCCACGCAGCCCGGTCACCACCACGATGACGGCTGTCTCACTGGCTCCCGCGTTGTGACTCTCCAGCGTCGCCGGAAGGCGGGTTAGCGATGACCTCGCCCACTCCCGACCACCGCCACATCGACGCGGCGCGCGCAGCCGCGCTGCGCTTCCGGGAGCTGACCGGTATCGGCGACGATCCGAACCCCGTTGCCGCCTGGACGGACACGCTCGCCGACCTGATCGCCGCGCTCCATCACCTCGCCGACGTCGAGATCGGCCAGCACGGCTTCGAGGTCTGCCTGGACCGGGCGGCGTTCAACTACTCCTACGCCCTCCGGCCCGAAGACGAGGACGACAACCCGTGACCGAGCCCATCGCTCGCCTTATCCCGCACGGTGAGGCCGGCCATTTCGAGACGCACCTCTGTCCGAAGTGCAGGATGATGCTCGGCGAATTGGAGCGCTTCGAACGCCAAGTGCTCCAACTCTGTGAACTCGGGTACGCCGAGGTCGCCGGCGTCGATTACCGCGGTGATCGGTGCTATCAGCTCACGCCTGAGGGTATTCGCTGGCTCGAACGCGTGAAGGCGCGGCGCGGCGGGCGCTGGTGAGGAGCGGGCGTGGTGATCCGGCGAGGTCGCCGCTGCCCGTAACCGTGCCATGGTGAATCCCACACACCCGGCCGACGGGGGCGGGCAGCTCTCACTCTTTCACGAGGAACGCACGCTGCCCGTCCCCGGCTGGCGGGGCAGGACACCGCCGGAGATGCGAGCTGATGCCCCGGAGGGCTATCGGCTCGACATTTCCCGCGACGAACCGGCTTACATCCTCGATGACGACCAGCTCCGACCCGAGCGGGACGAGTGTCTCGATGAGGGCTTCAAGACGGAGGACGGCCTTGAGGGCGAGTTCGACGGCGACATCGAGCCTGACGGAGACGATGAGGTCAGCGCTGATCAGGAGCGCTACACGCCCCGCGAGTGGGCGCTGTACTGCGCCGACACCATCGGAATGACCGGCAAGATCCGTAGACCGGCCGGACGTCTGGGAGCTCTCTGGGTCTGCATCGGTGGCGGGGGCCGGGCCATCGACCGCGACAAGCGCACCATGACCGTCTACCGCGTGGTGCCGCTTATCGAGTACCGCAGTCCGCATCCGGATCTGCCGCTCAGCTACCGGGAACACACCGCGCTCCCGGACGACCACCCCTTCCGCTACGGCTACGAGGGCATGCTCGTCACCTGGCAGAAGAAGCCACACGTGCTCACCGACGAGCACAAGGTCTACCACCACCCGTACATCCCCGATCCCGACGGGCATGGCTACACGCCCGATCCCGAGTGGTTCCCGCACGATGAGGACGCGGTCCGCAGCGACCGCAACCCGTGGCGGGAAGACCCGGACGCATGGCAACCCCAGAGGAGGTTGATATGAACGAGCAGGATATCCTGCCCCGCGCGGCGCTGGCGGTAGTGCGCGCCGCCGACTACGAGGCAAGCTTCTACGAAGCGCAATCGCCGGTGGAGGACTGGGCGCTCGACGCACTCCAGGCCGCCGTTCGTGGTGACCCTGCGAGAGCGAGCGCACTCCTCGACCGGTACGAGCACGCCGACTGGGAGCTTCGCCGCGCCTACGCCTTCTCGGAATGGGACAACGAGTGTCCGGCTGCTGTCCGCGCTGCAAACGTCCCCTGACCGAGGACCGGCACCTGCACTACTGCGACCGTTGCGGATACGAACCGCCGGAGAGTGCGGTGCTCCCCGTGATACGACCCGGCGACGAAGGGCCGGACGATATCGAACTTCGTCCTGCTCCAGACACACGGGTGCAGGCGGCCACAGGGAAGGAACGATGAAACTCCTCACGATCACTGCCGGAGGCTTCAGCGCGACCGTCGATGGCTGTGCCCGCGGCGAACAGGAGATCTGGTTCCTCTCGATGCTGGGGCACCAACAATCGGTGCGCGCCATCTGGGCGCGCCTGGTCAAGGGGGAGTACGGCTTCCTGAGTGGAGATGTCGACGGCGCGTCGCTCCCGCTTGCGCGTGAAGCATGGGGCACCTGGCGGTTCTCTGGCATGCGCCTGCCGTCAGGTGCTTCCTACCACGGCATGCTCGTCCCCGAAGTGGCCACGTACAACAGTGACCGGAGCGACTTCGTGCTCCTCGTCCGCGACCGGGACGACCCCGCACGGCTACACTTCCGCTTCCTCAACCGCCGCCTTGAGCTACCGCTGCACCCGTCGTGGGCAACATGGCTCTGGCATCGTGGTCTGGGCAACGGAGAGGTCCAGGAACTCGAAGCGACCGGGCTTCGAGCCTTCCGCTGCCGGCCAATGTCGGGCGCGCTCCGCGACGATATCGGTGCCGCCGTCCAGCGCCGTGAGCTGGGCGTGGAATCGCCACTCGCCAAGCCTATGCGGGAAGCTGCCTGAGCATGGCTGAACGGCTCGATCCCGCGATCTACAACGACGCAGTAGCAGCCCTCATCACGAGGGCTGCCGCTGCCGGACTCCACGGAACTCCAGTGGCGGGAATCAGTGTTGGGGGGTGCGCAGAGGCCATTGGCACCTCTCGCAGCGGAGCGTTCCGGCGAAGGGCACATGCCCACGTCGATCGACGCGATCCTCATTTCGGCTGGATCTGCTTCCTGAGCAGTAAACCCGGGCGGCTTATCACGCCCACTGGGCGGCCGTCCGCGCTGTTGGCACACGAATACGCCCACTTGTTCGCACCGAGCAGTGGCCACGGCGAGCGGTGGCGGCGAGCTGTCACCGCCCTCGGATATCCGGCGCAAGCGCGGCGGCCATGAACGACCTCCAACTCGACCTGTTCGGAGACGAGCCGGCCCTCCAGCTCCAATCGGAGCGGCGCACGGTCTCCGACGATTCAGGGGGAACGTCGCCGGCCGAGGGCCACGCAGGCACCGATGCCCCAGATGTCAGTGAGCCGCCCGGCGACGAGTGGGCGCACGAAGCTGAGCCGTATGCTTTCGCTATCGTCGACCCGCAAGGTCGCTGGATGATCTCCGCGGGACATGAGGACGAGGCGAAGCGTGGAAAGCGCACGCGGAGGATGGTCGGGCGGTGCTCCTGTGGATGGGTGTCAGCGTTCAACCTGCATCCCTTCGGCCGCACCGGTCCGGACCTTCTCGTCGGCCACCTTCGTTCCCACCAGTTGGAAAGCCGGCCGCCTCAGTGGCTGGTCGAAACCGAGCACGAAGGCTGGAAGCAGGTGCGTCTGCTTGCCGGGCGGGTGCATTGTTCCGCTGTCGACTGTCACCGGCTCGGCCCATTGCCGGGCCGTCGCCAGCCGGCAGCCACCAACGAACACCGGCTCTTGCTGGGCTTCGGTGAACCATGCCAGCTTCACGGAGCCGCGCTCTACGATCGCCCCTACCACTGGGCTGAACACGACCCGGAGGATCACCACGGAGAACCGCAGAAGTCCTTCGCCGTCGGGCTGCTCGATCCGGCGGAGACGTTCTGGCACTACTGGTGTGCCCCAGTAAAGGTTCGCCACGGCTTCGGGTTCTTCCGGCCCGAGGAGCGGTCAGAGCCAACCCACAAAGTGGTCGGCGGAGAAGACCCGCATGTATCCTGATTGAAGGAGGCCAACGATGGCCGACGTCATGGTAGGTATCCCTCAAGAACTCATCGACCAGCTCGGGCGATCCGCGCTCGCCTCGCTCGATGAGCCCGAACGCGTGCGCGTCGCGCTCGCTATCCATCTCTTCGCGACCGAACAGGTATCGCTCGGCCGTGCCGCCGAGCTTGCCGGCTTCGCGCTGGCGGACTTCCAGGAACTCCTCCGGGGCCTCGGCATCCCCGTCGTCATCTACGACCGCGACGAGTACGACCGCGACCAGAAGGCGGTCGATTCCTTGCGCGACCGGCTGAACCTTGACCGCGGTCGCTGACACGAGTCCGCTGCTCGCCCTCGCGAGCCTCGATCTCCTTCATATCCTTCCACGGCTGTTCGAGCGAACCCTCGTCCCACCGGCCGTGGTCTTCGAAGCAACGGAGCGTCGGCCGGGAGCACCCGGCGCAGACGCCATTCGACGCGCGCTCACTGACGGGCTTCTTCACCTGAGCGAACCCAGCGATACCGGCTCTCGCCTGTATCTGCCGGCGTGGCTTGGTCCGGGCGAGAGCGAAGCCATCCGGCTGGCATTCGACGTTGGAGCCGACTGGCTCGTCCTCGATGACCGTGGGGCACGCCGCTACGCGGCCGACCTCGGGCTCCCGGTGCTCGGGACCGTGCGTGTGCTGGAGACAGCCCGCGATGCGGGGCTCCTTCCTCGGGTGACCCCGCTACTCGAGCAGCTCCGCGCCAGCGGTTTCCGGCTCGGTCACGAGCTGATCGATACGATCCGACTCGCCGAGTCCGAATCGTAGAGTTCAACGCGACTGTTTCCAGAACACGGACATCCGGTCTGCTACGCGACTTGCCAGCGGCCCACGGGTCGGGGCGAGTCTGCTCACGAACATGAGCCGCTCCATTCGGGGCGGCTCTTCTCGTTGCACGAGAGGTGACTAAATGGACATCTACTGCCCCGTTTGTGGAGAACCCTGGGAAATGGACTCGCTGCACGACGTACCCGGTACGAACTACGCCACCGCACGGAAGCGCTTCGCCCGCGAGGGGTGCGCGCTCTTCGAGACGTCGCACAACGACCCGCCGGACTCCGAAACCGCGATGCGCTCTGGAGTGCTCTTCGACCTCTTAGGTGACGACATCGATGGCATTGCCAGCCTCATGGCGGAGTGAGGAATGGCGCGCCTCGAAGGAATGGCAAAAGCGCAGTACTACCCCACGCCGGCTTCCGTCGTCGAACGCGTGGGGGCCCTGGTTCGCTCGCACCAGCCATCGCCTCGCCGGGCGGTCCGACTACTCGATCCCTGTTGCGGCACGGGAGCCGCTCTGCGTCAGCTCGCCGACGTCGTGGGCGGCGAGACTTACGGGATCGAGATCGAACAGGGTCGCGCCGAAGAGTCGCGGCGGACCCTTGGCCACGTCATCGGCGGGAGCGCCTTCGCCATCCGCATCGCGAACGAAGCGTTCTCCTGCCTCTTCCTCAACCCGCCCTACGACGAAGGTGAGGGCGGCAAACGCCTGGAGCACAGCTTCCTTACCACGATGAGCCGGACGCTCGCACCGGGTGGGCTGCTCGTCTACATCGTCCAGCAGACGCGGCTCGCCCAGTCGGCCCGCTACCTCGCGGCACACTACGAAGACCTTCGTGTCTTTCGCTTCCACGACCCCGAGTACGCTGCGTTCCGGCAATGCGTATTGCTCGGACGGAAGCGGCGCGCGCAGGCGGTCGCAACCGAGCAAAAGGCTGCGATCGAACGATGGTCGACCGGCGAGCTGCCGGTGCTCCCGGAGGCCGGGATGGTCGCGCCATCATTCGACCTGCCGTCGCTCCCCGCCGGACCTGTCGTCTTTGCCTCGCAGTTCACCTTCCCGGAGGACGCGGCGGCCGAGGCGACGGAGCAGGGCCTGTGGACGAACCCTGCCCTCGTCGAACGGCTCTGGCCCTCGGAGGAGCGGAACGTTCGCCCGCTGATGCCGCTCCGCAGGGGTCACCTGGCGCTCATGCTCGCGGCCGGGTTCCTCAACAACATCGTCCTTGAGGACGGTGACCGGCGAGTCCTCGTGCGAGGTCGCATCACGAAAGTACGTCTCCCCGTGGAGTCAGCTGACCCCGGCGTGGAAGTCGAGCGGGAGTTCTTGCGCACGTCGGTCGTCATGCTCGACCTGAAAACCGGCGTCTTTGAGGACATCGACCAGGGTGACGGCATCGCGGAGGCCACCGCCTGAACCTCGTCCAGTTCATCGAGACCTTCCAGGGCGCCATCACCGATGCCGTCCTGCAGGCCTATCCACCGCTCTACTCTGCCCACAACAGGGGCGAGCTGGACTTCGACCTCCGGCGTCTCGGACGCCGTCCCTTGGGAGCGCAGGCCGACGCCATCCGTGCCTGCGCGCTCTCGCTGCAGACCCACCGCGCGACGAATCTCGTCGGCGAAATGGGGACCGGCAAGACAACGATCGGGGCCGCAGCGGCGGCGCTGGCGGGCTTCCGCCGGATCTTGGTCTTGTGTCCGCCTCATTTGACCCGGAAATGGCAGCGCGAAGTGAAGGCGACTGTGCCGAGCGCCAACGCCGTCATCGTCCGTACGATCACCGACCTGCGCCGGCTCGATAGCGTCGGCGGGTGGCCGCTGTTCGTCATCCTCTCCCGGGAACAGGCGAAGCTCTCCTACCGCTGGAAGCCCGCAACCGTGTCCCGCTATCTCAGCCGCGACGGAGGAGTCGTCCGAGATGAAGTGGGGCGGCCACTCCGGCTTCCCTGCTGCGCCTCCTGCTTCGCGCCGGTGGTCGATGACGAGGGCTTGCCGCTGGAGGAGGCTGACCTCGCCCGGAAGAAGCGTACCTGCGACCAGTGTCGCAGTCCGCTCTGGCAGGCCGACTGCCGCGGGCCGCGGCGTTTTCCATTAGCGGACTACATCTCACGCCGCATGAACGGCTTCTTCGGTCTCCTGGTCGTCGACGAACAGCATGAGTTCAAAGCTCGTGGCTCTGCCCAAGGGATCGCGGCCGGCACGCGCGCCGAGGCGTGTGGAGCGGTTCTCACGCTGACCGGCACGTTGCTCGGAGGCTACAGCTCAACTCTCTTCTGGTTGCTGTGGCGATTCTCGCCAGCAATCAGGGAGGAGTTCGCGTACGGCGAGGAATCGAAGTGGGTCGGCCGCTTTGGCGTTGTCGAGCGAATCACGAGGAAGGGTGATGACGACGCCTATGAGGACGGTCGTTCGAGTCGCCGTCGCGGCTATCGCACGCGCGTGGTGGAGAAGCCCGGTGTTTCGCCCGCCGTGCTCTTCCACCTCATCGCAAACTCCGTTTTCGTCGGCCTCTCCGACGTTGCCGACGGACTTCCGCCATATGACGAGGAGGTCCAACTCGTGGCACTCGACGAGACGGAAGTCGCCAACGGCGAAAGCCAGGCGTCATCCTATCGACAGCTTGCCGGGCAACTCGAGGCGGCAGTCCGGCAGGCCCTCGCGATGGGCTCGAAGCGCCTGCTCGGCGCCTACCTACAGGCGTTGCTGGCCTACCCGGACGCATGCACCAAGGGTGAGCAGGTCGTCGATCCTGCCAGCGATACGGTCATTGCATCTGCGGCTCCGCTGCCGGCCAACCACCGGTACCCGAAGGAGCAGGCGCTGCTCGACCTAGTCGAGGCCGAAAAGGCGCAGGGGCGCCGCGTCTTGCTTTACATCACGCATACGGCCAGCCGGGACATCACGCCGCGGCTGGAATCGGTGCTCAGCGAGGCGGGCCACAGCGTCGCCTGTCTCAAGGCCGACACTGTTCCACCCGAGCGCCGCGAAGAGTGGGTCGGCAACCGGGTGAAGGAGGGCATCGATGTCCTCCTCGTCCATCCGAAGCTCGTCCAAACGGGACTCGATCTGATCGACTTTCCGACGATTGTCTGGCAGGAAGTTGAGTATTCGACCTACACGATGCGCCAGGCGAGCCGCCGCTCGTGGCGTATCGGCCAACGTCGCCCGGTGCGCGTAATCTACCTCGCCTACCGAGCGACGCTTCAGGCACAGGCGCTCACGCTCGTTGCGAAGAAGCTCCAGGCGTCCCTGGCGATCGAGGGCGAGCTGCCCGAGGACGGACTCGCGAGCTTCGGCGACGACGGCGAAGACCTGCTGCTCACGCTCGCGCGGAGCCTCACGGGCGACGGTGAGGAGAACGAGCAGGGACTGGAAGCGCTGTTCGCGAGCGGACGGGAGTCAGCGAGGCCGTTGCCTCGTGAGCCACAGTTCAATCCCATCACGACGGACGCCGCTGTTGGCTCCCCTTCGGCCAGCGGGAACTGGCCAGAATCTGTGACCGACCGTCCAGTGAGTCAGTCGCTGAACGCGAACGGAGAACAACTTCGGCTTCTCTGAGGGCGTGGGGGGGATTCCTCCCCACGCTCATCCTCCCTGGGCGGTGGGCGTTCTCTTGTGCCCTGCGCTACGACGATCGGTGGTGACCCGCGCTTGTTAGTTGTGCTAGGACTCCACGGGACGCAGCCGGATAGGATGGGACCGTCGCCCCAGTTGGTACCATCGCATACCGTCCTATGTCCAACTCGTTGCTAGGAAGCGTGAGCAAAGATGGGGCGGAAGTGGCTCAGAGTCCGCGTCGCGTGCTCAAGGAGGGCGCTCGCCGCCGCCAAGTTCATCGAACTGTGCCTGACCCGAGCACGCCCGACACACGAGTGACGGATGGTTCTGAACAACCCCGAGTGTCTAAGGGGAGCGTGTGGAGGATCCTCCCTACGCTCGTCTCCCTGTGTGAGCGGGCTCCTTTTTTTGTTGCCGGTGACGAGAGAGCCAAGCCAATGGAAGACCGGACAGGGTGGTACGCGGCTGGATAGGATGGGACGGCGGTCCCAAGCCGTACCATGTGGTGGTTTCTGGTTGCATGGCGGCAGACGACGTGCTGGCCCGACATCAACGGGCGTCGGTGAAGCCAGCCCCTTCGACGTCACCATCACCGCCGGCTACTACGGCATCGCGACTCCCTCAGCCTGGGCGCTGCTGCCCTAACCCGCTGGAATACCTCATACGCGTGCCGCGGCCGGGATGTCCGGCTCATCGTACGCAAGGGAGGATCCACGACACTCACCTCGGCTCGGACCCACCGGATTGTCAGTCCGCTTCGGACGCAGACCAGAGTGCGGCGGCGGAGACGACATAGAGCCGGTCCTCTGCGGCATACGACTGGGCACCGAGATGAAGGGCGATGCCTGCAAGGAACGACGGGCCGACGGCATCCCTGAGCTTTCGCAGCGGGGCCAGCTCCCGGCCGTCCACCCGCTGGCTTGCCTTCACCTCGAAGGCGACGACTGCCCCGTCGTCTCGCTCGATCACCAGATCGACCTCATCGCCATCCCTGGTGCGCCAGTGGCCGATGCCGGCGACGCCCTCCAACCACGACGCCTGTTTCAGCAGTTCCCCAACGACGAAGGTCTCCAGCAGGTGACCCAGCTCGGTGAGAGCCGTGGGGTCCCGTCGTGCAAGCTTCTCCCCAGTCAGCCGCAAGAGCCGGGCCGCGATGCCCGAGTCGAGCATATGGACCTTCGGCCGGGCGCCAGCCCGAGCCGTCAGTGTGGTGCCCCATGCCGGCAGCCGCCTGACCAAGAACACCGCTTCCAACAATCGCACATAGCTGTCGACGGTGCGCTCGCTCATTCTGAGGTCCGAGGCCGCTCGCGCGATATTGAGCACCTGCGCGGTTTGGCCTGCGAGCCGCTCCAGCAGGCGTGGCAGGACGGCTGCCTGCTCGACACGAGCGAGCTCGCGGACGTCTCGTTCGAGAGTGAGCCGGATGTAGTCGTCGATCCAACGCGCGCGCCGCGCACCCCGTGGCCGGCTGAGCGGCACGGGGAACCCGCCAGCAACGACCCGCTCGATGTAGTCGTGGCGTTCCATCGGCAAAGGACCGACAGCGGGAACGTCACCGTCCAGCACGCGGGCCAGGAAGCCCTCCTCGACACCGCTGATCTCCCCCTGGGAAAGCGGATACACCGGCAGCCGGTGGAGGCGCCCGGTCAGTGCCTGCGCAGCGACGGGCAACGCCTCGTGGCGCGCCGAGCCGGTGAGGATGAAGCGTCCAGGCCGCCCGTCCCGGTTCAACTCGGCCTTGATGGCGTCGAGAACCAGCGGCACATGCTGGTACTCGTCGATGCAGACCACGCCGGGGCGAGCGACGAAGGTCGCAGGATCCGCGGCAACGGCGTCGCGCGTGGCCACGTCATCGAGGTCGACCACGTCCGCCCCCAGTCGGTCGGCAAGCTGACGCAGCAGGGTGGACTTGCCAACCGATCTCGGCCCCTGGAGGAGAAGCACAGGCTCATCCTCGAACCGATCGAGTGCCACCTGCGTGAGCCGCCGCTGAACCAGCCCCGTCAATCGCTGTTCCATCGGGAGGTATCCTAGCTGATCGACTGCGGAATTGGAGGGCCCTGCGCCGCGGAACTGGAGCGCGGTGGCTCACGGATTCGGAGCACTCCAGCGCGACGACCTGGGCAACATCAACGCATTGCAGCGCAGTAGCGTTTCTACACTAACGTGACGCGATGTCACCACACCCCTCGTGCAGCAGCGGCGGGGCCAGAACCATGGAGTGCGGCTCCATGGCGCGCCGCTTGGTTCCCCGTCTGTATCTCAGCTTAGGTGCTGACCTATCCTCGTCGATCCCGGCTCCGTCGAGCCTGGACGGGTGTCCGTCCGGACTTCCGAGGCGACCGCTGCCGCGATTGCTAGCATCGCGCTTGGGAGAAAGAGCCATCCCAGTGCCATGATCGCTACGGTGCTACCCAGCAAGAGAGCGCTTGACGAACACCAAAGCAGAAGTTTCGCCCATCCTCCATCGTGACGGGTGTCGACAACTGCTGCGACGAGGATCGCGACGAGAATCCCAACCGTCATCAGCAGCAAACCGGCGACGACCGGCTCAAATCCGTCGTTGAGAAGCCCATGTGAGCGAACCTGGCGCTCCGATGATCCAGGCAGCACGGTCACCTCGGTCACGACCGGGCCGAAGAGACAGTAGAGGAGCGCTGCCATTCCTGAGATTGAGGCTAGGATCGCAGACCACAGTTCAAATCGTCGGCTGGCCATCGCGCGAACTTTCGCCCTCCTCGGGAGTTCATTCTATGATCCGATCCGGGAACGCTGTCCCATCATGCGAACGGTCCATCCGTGATATGCCAGCCGCAACCGCCCCAACTTGCAATCTCTCGACGCCAAGGATAGGGAGGATCCTCCTTACCCCCTCACTCTTTGAGCGTGGGGCTGTCTTTCTGTGCCTGCGAAATCCTAGGTCCTAGACGAGGCCAGATCGCGCCGGGCGTCGAGGGGCGGCACGGTTCGCCGATGATCAGTTCGAGGCTCTTAAGAGAGGTGGTCGGGCCAATAGCGGCCGACGCGCGCGCTCCAGGCGTCGAACACATCGGCGAACCTGGCGGGCGGACCGGACGATGAACCGGACGACACGCAGTCGGGCGTGCCCAGGATGCGCCATTAGGACCAAGTACGTCTGCTCCTCGAGCAACTGAGGACCTCGTGCATCGGCTATCTCATGAGGGGCGTGGGCCGCGAATTCGACGCCATGGCTGCCCTCCCGCCGCCGAAGCGGAGGATCATGAGGCGAGCGGGCTTCGGCGGGATCGCCCGGGATCCTCGCCAGGACTCAGCCAACGCGCGCAGCGTCATCGAGATGACGACAAGGGCCCTAATTGGTCTCGCTGCCATCAACCGAAGTCGGAAAATGCCGGGGTCCATTACTCATTCGAATTGCGCATCATCCCAAAGCTGGTCATCGCCCGAAAAAGAGACCTGCGCCATGGCGTAGTCATGTTGCGCGTCCAACGCCGACACTGCTTTGTCGAGGCTCGCCACACCGCTGGCGTACGTGTTTGCATAGTCTCGTCCCACGTCGTGAAGCCGATCCCAAAGTACTGTGAAGGGCGCGCGCCCAACATCATCCCCTGTGAGTCGCTCGACGGAGGCGATGCAGGTGCTCTCCCGGAAAACCTGCACCAGGTCGATGGAACAGCTCAAGATATCGAGAGTTCGGCGGGCCTTCGCGTACTCGTGATGACTCTGATCGAGTATCCCAAATTCATTCACGAGGCCCTCCCAGTCCTTCGCATGCCGGTAGGCGTTGCCGGCCGCGTAGATGAGGGTCGACACGTTATCCTTCGCGCCCAGTGTGCCGAGCACAAACTCCGATGCATGCCGCGGGTATGGGGCCTCGCCGGTTGTCGGAGCCCCAGTCTCGTGGCGAAGACGTTGGACTACCTCGTCGAGCATGAGCATCAGCGCTCCTGCCGCAGATTCCGCTTGGAGCCTGAAGGCCTCCATGCGCAGCTCGGCAGCAGCGGCTCCTGGCGTATAGATGAGAGGGAGCGTGATCCGGCCGATTCCTCCGGGCTGCGGCCGTTCCACTTGGGCATGTTCAAATGCTGCCGCCACCATCGCGTCAAACTCACCCTGTAAGGTTGCCTCAAGCTCGTTGCACGCTTTCCTTGCCAAGAGCGTGTCATTCAATTCCTGCTTCAGCTTCGGGGCTATGAACTCTAGACGTGTGAAGTAGGCAGTTAGCGCTAGCTCACGGTCGTTGAGGTCAAAGTCGTCGAAGGCTGGGAAGTACAGAGTGCCCAACTTTGCTGCCTCCATCTTGGTGAAGCGTGGCGCGGGACGTCCAGTCGGACGACAGTGCGACCGGTCAGACGCGGATCGGCAACTCATCACCGGGCGAGAATCGGGATGATGGTTTGGCGGTGGGCGAGGTGGTTAGGTTGGCGAGACCTTCAACGAGGCTCTGCCCGGCCTGCCTTACCTGTTGGAGGGTGCTCGCAATAAGATACACTGCCTCGGCCGGGATGACGTGCTCCCAGATGCGGACGACGACCCAGCCGGCGCGCTCAAGCGCACAGTTCACCCGCAGGTCCCGGGCCTGGTTCCTCTGGAGCTTCGGAAGCCAGTACTCCTGATTGGCAGTCGGGCGGGTTCCGTGGGTCGGACAGCAGTGCCAGAAGCAACCGTCAACGAAGACGGCGACCTTCCATCTTGGAAAGACGACATCGGCTCGGACCCGAAGCTCCGAAGTCTCAATTAGATAGGCCTTTCGGAATCGATAGCCCTGACGATGGAGCGCGGACCTGAGGGTGACCTCAGGCCGCGTGTCGGTTCGGCGATTGCCTTTCATGACGCGCGTGACGGCTGCGCTCGTCGGGGTCGGGTAGGGCACCCTGGTGTTGCCGACGCTCGCAGGCCTCATTGACTGACATTACAATGTGGGCCGGCGTCCGTGCCAACGTCGCCAGGGGGCGCCTCCGCGTGCAGATCGACGAGCTCACTGAAGTCAACGTTCGCCCAGAAGTAGGGATGCTGTCGGTCTTGCCGGCACTTAACTACAAGCCCTGGTACGCACTCGCGGAGTTCGTCGACAACTCGATACAGAGCTTCCTGGCTAGCCGAGCACTACTAGGCATCGCCCTCCTCAATGTAGAGATAGAATACGACCCAGCTGACGGCGTGATTGTGATCCGCGACAATGCCGCGGGCATCAACACGGCCGACTTCGCGCGCGCCTTCCGGCCTGGTGAACGCCCGCTCGACAGGAGTGGCCTCTCCGAGTTTGGGATGGGAATGAAGAGCGCCGCCTGCTGGTTCGGGCGTCGATTCACGGTCCGCTCAACGGCGTTGGGCGAGCCCCTTGAGCGAACTCTCGTATTCGATCTTGCTGACATCGTGAGCAATGGCCGGGAGGTTCTGCGACCAGAAGGCCGGCCGGTTCCCACGGAGTGGCATTTCACCGAGGTGAGCCTCAGTGAACTCTACAAGCCGCCGCAGGGCCGGACGGTCGGCAAGATGAAGGACCACCTTGCAAGCATCTACAGGGAGTTCATCCGCCGGGGAGATCTGAGGCTCACTTGGAACGGCGAGATCCTCCAGTACGATGAGCCATCCGTGCTTCGTGCTGCGTTCTATAAGGACGAGGATCAGACGACTCACAAGCAATGGCGAAAGGACATCCAGTTGGATCTCGGTCAAGGCCTAACCGTTCATGGCTTTGCCGCAATACGACAGGTAGGGAGTACCGCTCTCGCCGGATTCGCGCTGTTTCGTCGTGGTCGGCTCATCGAAGGAAGCGGTGACGAGACCTATCGCCCACGGTACATCTTCGGTGCGTCGAACGACTATGTGTTCCAGCGCTTGTTCGGTGAGCTCCATCTTGACGGCTTTCAAGTAAGCCACACCAAGGATGGTTTCCGTTGGGACGAGAATGAAGAGCCGTTCTTAGAGCTGCTGAAGGAAGAGTTGGACAAGCCTCCTTTGCCTCTGCTAACGCAGGCGCGCGAGTATCGGGTCCGGGCTCGGCCGGTCGACATTCGCGTAGGGGCGGAGGAGGCCGTCGACCGCACGGCCGACGCCCTGAGTAGTGGTGCAGCCGACATCCCGGAGCAGCCGGGCCCTACGGATGGAGCGGACGCGGAGCCGCCGCCCCAACTACCTGAGGCAGATCCTGTTGCAGCGCGACGGGAGTTCGAGTTGGAGTTGGACGCGCGAAGGTGGCAAGTCACGCTAGAGTTGGTCTCGGATCCGGCGGTCGGCGACTGGCTCACAGTGTCGGATGACGGCTCGTCGGTAGCGCCGACCGGCGAGAACATCCGCAAGGTCGGCGTCCGGCTGTCCCTTGCGCACCCCTTCATGGATCGGTTCGGCGGCACGGATGCAGCGCGAATCGAACCACTGCTGCGTGTAGCTGCTGGTATCGGAGTGTCGGAGGTGTTGGCTCGTGAAGCTGGCATCAAATTTGCGGGGTCGATCCGCATGCGACTGAATGAGATGCTTAGGGGCCCCCTTGCGCGTCCATAGGAGCATCCAGCGTCGGTTACAGAGGAGAAGTTCAAGTGACCAGCTTGCAGCAGGGAGATGAAGTCGTCTTAGCCAACGAACCACTGCCGCCAGGAGCCTTGTGGGCTCCCATTGTGGGGGAGGAGACGCAGGGCCTGCTGGCCCACCTGTCTCTGGATGCCGAATCGGCGGCAAGGCTAACCGAGGAGTCGGTGCGCGTAATTTCAAAGGCCGTATCTCCGACTGCTCGATCACAGGCAAGCACAGGCTTGATAGTTGGCTATGTTCAGAGCGGGAAGACGATGTCCATGACCGCAGTGTCGGCACTGGCCCGCGACAATGCATTTAGGTTGGTGATCATCCTTGGCGGAGTCTCAACGATCCTGCTCGGGCAGAACACGAACCGGTTCGAGCGGGACCTCCGCATTGCCTCGCGACCCGACCGACCCTGGGCGCCATTCTCCAACCCGCGGCCGGTGCAGCATCGTCATACCATCCGCGACATACTGGACCAATGGCGCCAGCCAGTGATCCCTGGCTTGGAGCCACAAACGCTGTTCCTCACCGTCATGAAGCAGGGCACTCACCTCGACAATCTTATTGCAACGCTCACCGGGTTGGACCTATCCGATGTGCCGACGCTGATCATTGATGACGAGGCCGATCAGGCGGGCCTGAATACGCGCGTAAATCAGAACGAAGTGAGCGCTACGTATGCCCGCTTGCTAAGACTCAGGGATCTTATCCCTCATCACACTTACCTTGAGTACACGGCGACGCCGCAGGCCCCCCTACTCATCAACATTATCGATCGGCTTTCGCCTCAGTTTGCCGAAGTGATCACACCGGGCGACGACTACACCGGCGTGGCAGAGTTCTTCATCAATCGTCCGGAGCTAGTTCGAGTGATTCCTCCAGGCGATATCGGTACGCCGGCACAGCCCCTCAGCGGACCACCGGCATCCCTCCACGAGGCAATGCAGCTCTTCTTCTTAGGAGTGTCCGCTGGTGTGGTCTTGGACCACGCGCTCGGCAACCGCTCGATGATGGTTCATCCGGATCGGCGGACAAACGAACATGCGCAGTACTTCGGTTGGGTTCAAGCGGCACGCGGCCTCTGGGCTGAGCTTCTGTCGCGACCGTCCCAGGATCCCGATCGAAGGGATCTGGTGCTCGACTTCGAGAGGAGGTACGACGACCTCACGTCTAGCGTGCCGAACCTTCCGGACTTCGGCGATCTGATGACCGTCCTTCCGCGAGCGATCGCGATGACGCAAGTATCAGAGGTGAATGCCGCCCGTGGGCAAACGCCACAGGTCCCCTGGCACAACGCCTACTCTCATATCTTGGTTGGGGGACAGGCGATGGATCGCGGTTTCACGGTGGAGGGCTTGACAGTCACCTATATGCCTCGTGGCCTTGGCGTAGGCAATGCTGACACGATCCAGCAGCGTGCACGTTTCCTCGGGTACAAGCGGAGCATCATCGGCTACGCTCGGGTCTATTTGGAGAGCGGGGTCAGGGATGCATACCGCGCGTACGCCGATCATGAAGAAGACGTTCGTCAACGCCTCATTGAGCATCGAGACAACGGTGGAACGCTTAGTGAGTGGAAGCGGAAAATGGTCCTCGATATGGCGATACGGAGGCCGACGAGAGCGAATGTGATCGATGTTCCGTACCGGCGCGATGACTTCGCGGCGAAATGGTTCGATCCAAAGGCCCCGCACCTTCCATCCCAGGCCCTCGCGGAGAATCGAGCCACTGTCGCCCGGTTCGTTGCCAACCACCTCTGGTCGCTTGATGCGGGGCATCCACAGCGGACCGATGAGCAGAAGCATTTGCAGTCGGAGAGTGTGCTCCTTAGGGACGTGTACGACGAGTTGCTGTCGCAACTCCGGCACAGCGATGTGGATTCCGAGGAGTTCACCGCGCTCCTGGTTCAGTTGGAACTCTACCTTCGGAGTCATGTCGATGCTCGGTGTGTGGTGTTCCGGATGAGCGGCGGCGCCTCACGAACGCGGAGTACACGGGACGGGCGCATCCTGAACCTGTTTCAGGGCCGCAACCCCCTTCGAGGATCAGTGATCTACCCCGGCGATCGCGAGATTCGTGAGGATGACCATGTGTCGGTGCAGATTCACACATTGCTTCTCAGAGATGACAACGGCCAGGAACTGGAGCGCGACGTTCCGGGTGTGGCAGTGTGGCTGCCCCCAAGCGCCTCGATCGATGTGCTTGTGCAGGCACAAGGAGCAAGCTGAAGGGCGAGGCATTGGACGATTGGGACGGATCGTTTCGTAGCTTGCCGCTTCCTTCGAGTGCGGAGGATGCGTTCACGGTCGTGCCTTTTCTTGACCGCCCCGCAATCTCGCTCGGCAAGGACCGGGAAGGACGTCCCGCCTTCCTTATAGCCGCCACACAAGGGGCGAGCGCCGCAGCGCGTCTGAGGCTACGGCATGTTGAGGCTGCGCCGAATCAGGCCTGCGTGGTGGTGCGGCGCGATGGGACCCAACTCGATCAACGGCTCTCAATCGTGAGATGCCTTGGTGGCGACGACCGGCTTCATTCGTACTTCCTGCGCGTCGTAGGAGGCATTGTTGGACGATTGGCAACGAATCCGTCAGGAGCGGACATTCAGGCGGCCATCACCCAAGTGGCTGAGCTCTTCCATGCGTTGACCATCGAGGGTGCGAGAAGCGTCCAGGGGCTCTGGGCAGAGCTCTTTGTGATCGCAACTGCGCGAGATCCCGCCACGCTTGTTGAGGCATGGCATGAGGATCCACTGGACATCTTCGACTTCGCGTTGGGTTCGCAGCGTGCTGAGGTGAAAAGCGTCGCACGTCTACCGCGACATCATCACTTCGCGTTTGAGCAACTCGATCCTCCGCCCACGGTCAGCGCGATTATTGTGTCACTGACGGCCGCTATGGCCGCGGCGGGCCGGACTATCGCAGAGTTGGTGGACGAGATCAGTGGCGCGCTCTCAACGTCACCTGGTCTCGTCACGAAGCTCAATCGGATAGTCGCTTTGAGCCTTGGGAGCGACTGGGCGGAAGCCTCCACGGCGCGATTTGATCATACGAGTGCTCGCCGCGATCTAGCATTCTTCTTCGCCGACGCGGTGCCTCGCCTCTCGGCGCCGCTCCCCAGAGGGGTAAGCGACGTTCGCTTCGTATCCGACCTAAGTAGCTGCAGCCACGTTCCTGACCAAGAGCTCATCGCAGCTGGGGGCCTGTTCGCCGCCCTTCGTCCACGCAAGTGACCAACGTTCGCAACTGCGGAGGACCGAAAAATGGAACTGCCGGGACGGGCATGGGCTGATACGGGCATAATCGCAGCGACGTGCTGTATAGTGCTGCATGGTGAGGCAGGTGGCACATGGAGGATCGTAAAGAGTCGGTTCGGGTCTCGGCGACCGTTCCCGTGTCTGATCACACCGAACTCGAGCGGATCGCCCAGGCGAAGCGAGTGTCCTTCGCGTGGGTTGTCCGCGACGCCATAGCGCAGTACCTAGCTGCTCAGGAACCCCTCTTTCGCCGAGGGCACCAATGAGGGTGTCCGACCCACACTTCGCTGGCGAGGCTGTCCCGCCTCTGTCCCCGTCGCCCGACTATCTCCCACGATCTGAGCAGCCGAGAGATACAACACCGGGCGGCTTGCGGTTCGTTGACCTGTTTGCTGGCCTCGGAGGATTCCACCTCGCGCTGCGCGCTCTTGGTCACCAGTGTGTGTTCGCGTCCGAGATTGACGATGTTCTCCGAGATGTCTATAAACGGAACTTCGGCATCCTTCCGGTTGGGGACATCCGGAAGGTAGCGACATCCGACGTTCCAGAACATGACATTCTGTGCGCTGGCTTCCCATGTCAGCCATTTAGCAAGGCTGGGGCCCAGGATGGGTTCGACGACCCAGAATTCGGGCAGCTATATCGCGACATCGTCCGAATAATCGAGCATCGCAAGCCGCGCTACGTAATCCTGGAAAATGTTCCCAATTTTCGTAACCATAACGATGGTCTTACCTGGTCTAAAATCGAGGGCCTGTTGGTCGACATTGGGTATGACGTAAAGATCGGCGAGCTGTCTCCGCACGAGTTCGGAATCCCCCAGATTCGCCATAGAGTCTATATCGTGGCTGCTCGGCAGTCGCTCGATGATTTCGACTGGCCAAAGGGAGGTGGTGTTGCCGGTCCGATCTCCATTGAAGGGATTCTGGATAGACACCCCTCCGAGGCCCGGCCCATCCCGGATCACGTGCTCAAGTGCTTGTCGGTCTGGCAGGAGTTTTTAAGAGCGCTGCCGCGGGATGAGAAAGTGCCGCATCCCCTTTGGTCGATGGAATTCGGTGCGACGTATCCATTCGAGGAGCGAACACCACACTCGATGGCTACTGAGGAGCTGATGAGATTCAGCGGATCACATGGAATCTCCCTCGCCGGCGCATCCACTCGCGAGGAGTTGCTGGCGATGCTTCCTTCCCACGCTCGGACCCGCCAAGACCGGTTTCCGCGCTGGAAGATTGGCTTCATTCGGCTGAATCGAGAATTCTACGGACGTCATCGCGATTGGCTGGACCAGTGGATTCCTAAGATTCGCGAATTCCCCTCGAGCCGCCAGAAGTTGGAGTGGAATTGCCAAGGCGAGACGGATCGGCGGATCAGTCGATATGTTGTTCAGCTGCGGGCATCTGGCGTGCGGGTGAAGCGAACGACCACAGCGCCATCCTTGATTGCTATGACTTCAACACAGGTGCCAATCATCACGTGGGAACGTCGATATATGACGCCGGCGGAGTGCAAGCGGCTCCAGAGCATGGAGGACTTGCTCTTCCTCCCGGAAGCGCATACCCGCGCGTACGAAGCACTCGGGAACGCCATCAACGTCGAGGTTGCCCGACGGGTTGCCGAGGCGGTGCTAGCAGTGCCCGATCGTTCTACATGCTACCGCCGGTGACGTTGCGCGCCTCAGGACAGTTGCAGTCGCGCATGAAGCTCGTTGTGCCCGAAGGGCAGTTTGGGCCGTCGTGGGCCTATGATTGATTCTGCGCGAATCGTGTAAGCGCGGCCAGAATGCCACGAGCGATCTGGGTGGGGTTGCCTTCGTCCGAGGCAACATCGGTCCAAAGACCCATCGGCTCTCCGTCGATTTCAGCGGCCCATCGCTCGGCGCCCGTGCCGAACCAGAACCGGGGCTCGTCAAGGTCGCCGTCTGCCTCCGCCACGACGATGCAGAGAGCATTCCCGCCGGTCTGTTGCCACCCTGCGTTGAGGCCGCAGCTACGGAGAATCGCGATGGCCGCGTCGAACACTGCGGCGTCTGGCTCATGAGGGATTGTCGACATGGGCCTCGTGTTCATACATCACCCCCGTTGTGGCTTCCTGCTGTGCCGATGGGCACAGTGGACTTCTTGGTCGGGCTGCACAGGTGCACTGGCTCGGCCAGCGAGAGAGCAACTCACCTGCAGACCGCATCGCGTCTCGCACATCGTCGGCGTGTGCAGCAGTGTCCAGGGTAAACCATTTATCGAGTCCGGCACGCGCAAGGCCCATGGGACGGGAACTCTACGGCCCTCAGCGGAGGGGTACGTTGTTAGCGGCAAAGGCAGGCCTATCTCAGGACTCGTTTCGGTTACAGCAACCGGCGACCGATGCTCGCGAGCCGGTGGAGATCGGGCGGGTCTGCCGCGACGAGAATCTGGAGGTCCACGAGACCGTTGCCGCCGTCGCGGTCGGGCGTTGTGCAGGCGTGCAACTTGTGGGTGACCTGGTGCTCGCCGGCGAACGCCGAGATTGGGTCCCGGTGCCGGAAATCCGAGACGCTCCACCACGTCGATGATGCTCGTGTCGAGTACCAGCCGCGGTTGTTCCGTGGACCCCGACCTCGTCGGGGCCAAGTTCGAGCACAACGGTCGTAGCGCCTGGCTCTTCGTAGCGCCTGGCTCTTACAGGACAACTTTCTCGTCGAGTGGTTGCATCACGTACTCGGCCAGCATCCCGGGTGGCTCGGCTGGCTCGCGGTGGTATCCCCCACCCAGGCACCCAACTGCCTCGTAGAACTGGTCGTAGCGAGTCGGCCGGATGTTGTCGAACCGGTACAGCCCCATAGGCGACGTGGCGAATCTGGCCACGGTCGACCAGCCTGCCGAGCTCAACGACAAGTATCCCTAGCTGGCCCGCCTACTGAGTGGAGATGTAGCCGTACTGTCCGAGCGCCAGTTCCGTGGCTTTCCGGCGGAAGTCTCCGACGTTATGGCACAACCTTACCGTTTTCAGTAAAGTTCCGCCGGCGCGCCGACGTTGCATAGCGACGTCTGACCCTAAGCGAGCTTCAAACACGGGCTGAACCGCCGCCGACCCGGAAGCACCGCCGGGTCCAATCCACTCGGCCAAGTCCTTCATACGGTCGACCTGACCGGAGCGCGGCCGCGCCTGAACGGTTGCAAGCCATCGTGTGGCATTGCCGACGCTCATCAACGCTACGACACTGGCGTGTCGCCTCAGAGCGGGTGGGATCCCGACCGGACGCGACGTGACTGGATAGGAGGACGGGACGACGGTCCCGGGCGTGTAACGATGCGTCCTGTTTTGTCTGGCTCGCGGCGGACGTCACCATCGCCTGGCTCGGCGGATGATGGTCAGGTGTGCGGTGGAGGGATTGTCTTCGGCCGTACCTAGGAGACCGCTGGACAACATATTGTTATCCGGCGATGCCCTATCACGGTCTGATCGTCGGCATGTCCGAGTCGGTGAATCTTCACAGAAACGGACGTTTTATCGTCACTAGGTTAGGCACCTGCGGTCCGGATCCGCCGCCGCCTGGCCGCTTGCGCGTCGGTCCACCCTCTTGCGGGTCTGGAAACGAGGGCGTGAGCTGGTGTGATGGGCGGCTTCACGGCGCCGCAATCTCAGAGCTCTGATGGCAGCACCGCCAACGGTCGCCCCTGCCTGTCCGCGCGTACTCGCACGGATACCCGTCGATTAACGCCCTCGTCCACGGGTCCGTTTTGTGGCCATCTTGTGGCCATTCTGGCTGTGACAGGAAGGGACCATGGGGGACCGGCGTCGGGGGAGGCTCCCGTCCGCAGCTTCACGGATTGACGTAACGGTACCCTTCCTGACGGGTCGGGAGGGTTCCTGGTGAACTTTCAAGGCGGAGATCAGGGGTTCGACTCCCCTACGCGCTACCAACGGCAACAGTGGAAAGGCGCCCTCGCGGGCGCCTTTTCTTGTTCCCGGCCCGCCGCCGGTGGGTCACCAGGTGCCGCGTGCGACCATCCCGCCATCGACGACGAGGTCGTGCGCGTTGATGTAGCGAGCCTCGTCGCTGGCGAGGTAGGCGACGGCGTTCGCGACATCGATCGGCATGCCGGCGTTGCCGACGGGCGTCGCATTCCCGAGGTTGGCGACGAGCTTCCGGAACTTCGCCTTCTCGTGGTCCGGGTCGAGCGCGCGGGCGCTCTCGGAACCACCGTAGAAGATCGGAGTCGCGACGGCGCCGGGCGAGACGGCGTTGACGGTGATGCCATCGGGGGCCAGGCGGATAGCGGCGGTCTTCGTCACATGGGCGACAGCGGCCTTGGCAGTGCCGTAGAGGTAGTCGCCGCTGGAGACGCGGATGCCGTTGATGCTGGAATTGTTGATGATGCGGCCCCATTTCTGGGCGCGCATCCACGGCACGGCGTGCTTGATGCCGAACAGGACGCTGCCGAGCAGGAGATCCATGGAGTAGTGGAACTGGTCCGGGGTGACGGTTTCCAGGCTCCCCGGCGTACTCGCGCCGGCATTGTTGAAGAGGATGTCGAGCCGTCCGAAGCGCTGCGTGGCCGCCTCGATGGCCCTGGCGATGTCTTCCTCGCGGCTGACATCGGCCTGCACGAAGACCGCGTGCTCGCCGAGTTCGCTCGCGAGCCGTTCGCCGCTATCGGCCGAGCGGCCACAAAAGACGACGTTCGCGCCGCGTTCGACGAAGAGCCGCAGCGTTGCTTCGCCGATGCCGCTCGTGCCGCCCGTAATGACGGCGATCTTTCCTTCCAGGCTGTTCATGTTTCTCTCCTGCTGATTTCGGGGCGGTGGGCTACCAGGTATCGACGGCCATCCGCTTCTTCGCCTTGCCCCGGGGTTCGGTGCGGACCGATTCGAGCATGGTCGAGACCCAGCGGCGCGAGTCCGCCGGGTCGATCACGTCATCGACACCGAAGACGGTGGCTTCGTTGAGCGCCTTCCCGCGCTCGTAGGCGTCGGCGACCATTTCGTCGAAGACGCGTTTGCGCTCATCGGGGTCGGCGATGGCGGCGAGTTCGTTGCGATAACCGAGCTTCACGGAGCCTTCGAGGCCCATCCCGCCGTATTCGCCAGTGGGCCAGGAGATGGTGAAGAGCGGGGCCTTGAACGAGCCGGCGGCCATCGCCAGCGCACCGAGCCCGTAGGCTTTGCGCACGACGATCGTCATGCACGGCACGGAGACGTTGGCGCCGATGACGAACATGCGGCTGCAGTGACGGACGAGGGCGGTCTTTTCGACCTCGGGGCCGACCATCATCCCGGGGGTGTCGCAGAGGAAGAGCAGCGGGATGTCGAAGGCGTCGCAGAGCTGCATGAAGCGGGCGGCCTTATCGGACCCGTCGGAGGTGATGGCGCCGCCGACAAAGCGCGGGTCGTTGCCGACAATGCCGATCGGACGTCCTTCGATGCGCCCGAACGCGGTGTACATGCCCTGGCCGAAGTGCTTCCGCAGCTCGAGGACGCTGCCCTCGTCACAGAGCGTTTCGAGCAGGACCTGGGGGTCGTACACGCGCAGGCGGTTCTCGGGGACGATGTGCCGAAGCTCGCGCTGGTCGCGTGCGGTCCAATCCCGGATAGGGCCCTGGAAGTAGCCAAGGTACTTGCGCGCGACTTCGACCCCTTCCTTCTCATCGCGCACGGCGATGTCGACCACTCCATTGGGGACCTGGACGGACATCGGGCCGATCTCTTCGGGGGCGAAGACGCCGAGGCCGCCACCTTCGACCATGGCCGGGCCGCCCATGCCGATGTTCGCGTCGGACGTGGCGATGATGACGTCGCAACAGCCGAGGAGGGAGGCGTTGCCGGCGAAGCAGCGGCCGGTGGTGATACCGACGAGGGGGACGAGGCCGCTCATGCGGGCGAAGTGCGCGAAGGTGCGGTTGCTGCCGGCGGAGCCGCCCATCCAGGGAGGCGGGGGCTCGCGGTCGGCGCGCATGGCGCCACCACCACCACCGGCGCGGCCGCCGCCACCCTCGGCGAAGAGCACGATGGGGAGCGCGGCTTCTTCGGCCATCGCGAGGGCGCGGTCGGTCTTCTGGTGGTTGCGTCCGCCCTGGGTGCCGGCGAACACCATGTAGTCGTACGACATGACCATGCACTGCTTCGTGGGGCTGCCGAAGTGTTCGCCGTTGATAGAGGCGATGCCGACGATCATGCCGTCGGCGGGGCTCTTCGTGATCAGCTCGTCGAGCGTGAAGCGGGCATCGGCGGCGACGACGACGGGGCCGATCTCGACGAAGGTGCCGGGATCGACGAGCCGTTCGATGTTCTCGCGGGCGGTCTGGTGCCCCGAAGCATGGCGGCGGGCGACTGAATCGGCGCGGGCGGCATCGAGCGTGCGGTCGTGGCGTTCGAGAACCTCGGCGAGGTCGGGCCGGATGCGGTCGAGGTCGATGGCGGCAGCGCCGGCGTGGACCGCGGCGTCATCGGCGGAGGGCTCGATGAGCACGATGAGCTGGCCGGCGCGGACGGTGTCGCCGGGTGCGGCGTTGAGGCGCCTCACCACGCCGGCCACGGACGCGCGGAGGACGTGTTCCATCTTCATAGCGTTGAGGATGGCGATCTCCTGGCCCCGGACGACGGTATCGCCGACGGCGACTTCGAGGCTGACGACGGTGCCCTGCATGGGCGCTAGGACACTGCCGGGTTCGGCTTCCGCACCGAACGCCGGAGCCTCTGAGGCGGGGCGCTGGCTGGACTTCCCGAAGGTGAGGACCGCGAGCGGGTCGTTCGCATCGACGCGGGCCCCGGCGGTGTGGCCGGTGAGCGCGGGGACCGGGAGCGGCGAGGCCTCGTCACTCCGGGGCGCGCAGAGCGACTCAAGCTCCTCGTCGACAAAGGTCGTGTGGAAGTCACGGGCGGCGAACCGGGGGTGGTCGAGCAGGTTCCGGAGAAAGCTGGCGTTGGTCGCGGGGCCAGAGACGAGGAGTTCGCGCAGGGCCCGCCGGCCGCGCTCGATGGCTTCCGGCCAGCCACCGGGTGAATGCACGATCACCTTGCCGAGGAGCGAATCGAAGGACGACGAGGGCGCGTAGCCCGCATAGGCGTGGCTGTCGACGCGCACACCGGGGCCGCTGGGAGGCCGGTAGGCGGCGAGAGCACCCGTGGACGGCCGGATGCGTCCGTCGGGGCCGATCGATTCGCTGTTGATGCGGAACTGGATGGCCATCCCACGGGGTTCGGCGATCGACTCCTGGCGAAGTCCGAGTTGGTCGAGTGTGGCCCCCGCGGCGAGGGCGACCTGGGCACGGACGAGGTCGAGGCCGCAGACTTCCTCGGTGATGGTGTGTTCGACCTGGAGGCGGGCGTTGGCTTCGATGAACGCGTACCGGGCGCCCGGGTCGGTGGCGGCGGTATCGGCGTCGACGAGGAATTCGAAGGTGCCCAGTCCGCGGTAGTTCAGCCGCGACGCCATCCGTACGGCGTCGCTCGTGAGGCGGGCGCGAACGGCGGGATGCAGGCCCGGCGATGGGGCGATTTCGACCACTTTCTGGTGGGATCGCTGGATGGAGCAGTCGCGTTCCCAGAGGTGCGAAACGTTGCCCGTGCCATCGCCGATGACCTGGACTTCGACGTGCCGGGCGCGGGGGAAAAGCTCCTCGACGTAGACGGAGGCGTTGCCAAAGGCGTTCAGGGCCTCGGACTGGCAACGGCGGTAGGCGGATTCGAGCGCCGCTTCGTCGCGGACGACGCGCATGCCGCGGCCGCCACCGCCGGCGACGGCCTTGATGATCATGGCGCCGCCGGGCCCCCGCTGGCGCAGGAACGCGCGGGCTTCGTCGATGGAGACGGCGGCGTCGATGCCGTCCAGGATGGGCACGCCGCAATCGGCGGCGAGGAGGCGGGCGTGGGCCTTATCGCCGAGGGTCGCGAGCACGGCGGGGGTGGGGCCGATGAAGGTGATACCGGCCTGGCCGCAGAGTTCGGCGAACCCGGCGTTTTCGCTGAGGAAGCCCCAGCCGGGGTGGATGGCCTGGCAACTGTGCTCGCGCGCGAGTTCGATGATGCCCGCGCCATCGAGGTAGGCGGCGGCGCCGGAACCTTCGAGCGGAACAGCGACATCGGCGAGTGAGATGTGCAGGGAGGCGGCGTCGTCCTGGGAGTAGATGGCGACCGTCTCGATGCCCATCTCGCTCGCGGTCCGGATGACACGGACGGCAACCTCTCCGCGATTGGCGATAAGTATCCGTGAGAACGTCATCAATCCCTCACTTTCGTGTGCTTCCGCTCTGGTGAATTCGCGGCGGCCGGGCGCCTCAGGAGAGCACGCCCTCGGCGGCGAGATCCGCGAGCGCGTGCTCATCCAACCCCAGGAGTTCGCCGAGGACGCCGGCGGTGTGTTCACCGAGGAAGGGGGCGCGCTCGATGGGGTACCGCTCGCCGTTCCAGGTCACGGGTTCGTGGTGGAGCAGCATGGAGACGCCGGCGGGATGGTCGATCTCCTGGAAGAGGCTCTTGCCCATGGGGTCGCGGCCGACGAGGTCGCCCACGTTTTCGACCGGGGACGCGGGCACGCCGGCGGCCTGGAGGGCGCGGGCGAGGGCCCAGTCGTCCATGCCGGCCGTCTTCGTCTCGATGGCGCGGTCGATCTCGTCCGCAGCGGCGAGGCGCCCGGCGGGGGTGTTGAGCCCCGGCCGCGCGGTGAGCCCTTCGAGCCCGAGTACGCGGCAGAGGTTGAGCCACTGGTTGTGCGTCTCGATGGCGATGGCGATCCAGCGGTCGGCGCCGGCGCAGCGATAAACGCCGTGCGGTGCATAGCGGTTCGAACGGTTGCCCTTGCGAGGCGGGTCGTGGCGGTTGACCAGGTACTCCAGCGGCTCGGTATCGAGGAGGTGCACCGTGGCCTCGTACTGGGCGAGTTCGATGAACTGCCCTTCGCCCGTCTTGTTGCGATGGTGCAGGGCGGCGCAGATGGCGAGGGCGCCGAAGTAGGGCGAAGTGAAGTCGGAGTGGAGGGTGCCGAGCCCGACGGGGGCGCGGTCCGGGTACCCGGTGTGCGCGTTCAGGCCCGACATGGCGATGACGCCATTGCCGACGGCGCGCCAATGGTTGTGGGGCCCTTCGGAGCCCATGACGGGCATGCTGGCGACGATGATGCCGGGCCGGACTTCGCTGAGGTGCCGGTAGCCGAGCCCCCAGCGGTCCATCCGGTCGGGGGTGAAGTTGGACGTGACGACGTCGCTGACGGCGGCGAGTTCCTTCGCGAGCTGGATGCCGCGCGCGTGGTTCAGGTTCAGCAGGATGCTCTTCTTGTTCGTGTTGCAGTCGTTGAACACGCCATTCGTCTCAGCGTGCGGCGTGGGAGGCTGGACACCGACCTCGCGGATGCGGTCGAGGCGGGCCATGGATTCGACCTTGATCACCTCGGCGCCCATGTCGGCGAGGAGGCGGGTGGTCAGCGGTCCGGCGATCATCCAGCAGAAGTCGAGGACGCGGACGCCGGCGAGCGGCCGGGGAGTCACGAGGCCACCGCCGGCGCGCAGGCGTGCACCACGCCGGCCTCGACGAGCGCGGCGACTTCTTCGTCGCTGAAGCCGGCCGTGCGCAACACCTCCAGCGAGTGCTCACCGAGGGCGGGCGGAGCCTTCGCCACGGATGTGAAAAGCGATGAGACGAACGGGGCGCGAAGCAGCTCCAGCTCCGAATCGAGCTGTTCGACGCGCACGGGCTGGAAGAATCCGCGCGCCCTGAGATGCGGGTCGTTCGCGATGTCCCCGACGCTCTGGACGGGGACGGCGAGGATGCCCCGCTTCTGGGCCTCGGTAATGAGTTCTTCGCGGTCCATCGATGCGCAGAATTTCGCGGTGATGCCGGTGATGTGGACGGCCTGTTCGAAGCGGTAGTAGCCGTCGTCCCACGGGGGGCGGGTATAGGTGTCGTCCCCAAAGACTTCGCCGTACCAGCGGGCGAAGGCGGCGAAGGCGGGCGGGTGGTGATAGAGCGACAGGTACTTGCCATCGCGGGAGGGGAAGATGGTCTGGCCGCCGACGTTATCGATGCCGCGGCGGGCCGGGCTCACCTGGTGCCAGTGCCAGTAGTTCTCATTCGCGGACTGGATGGTCGTCCACATGACGGCCTCCTGCATGGATACTTCGATACGCCCGGGCGGACGCCCGGCGGAGCGTTCGAAGATCAAAGACATGGCGGCGAGCGCGGAGGCGAGGGAGAGCTGCTTGTAGGCGAGGTTCCCGGCCGGGTGATTCGGCGGGTCCTCGGCATACCCGTTGAGGCTCAGCTGACCACCCGCGGCGATACCGATGAGGTCGGTGAACTCGTCGTCGCGGTCGCGGCGGAAGAGGGGCTGCACCAGTCCTATGCCGGGTGCGGCGCGTTCGAAGTTCGATGGGGTGAAGAAGGCGCGCGCCAGGCCGGTGCGCCGGGCGGGGGCGATGACGACATCGGCCCGCGCGGCGAGGGCGGCGATGACCTCCCACGCACGGGGGGAATCGAGGTCCAATGCCACGCTCTGCTTGCCCGCGTTGTAGACGAAGTGCGGGAGCGAGCGTTCGATGCCGGGCACGCCGTCCACAAAGGGGCCGGCGTGGCGGAGCGCATCGCCACCGGCCGCCTCGACGCGCACGACGGTGGCGCCGAGGTCTCCGAGCAGCCGGGCCGCGAGCGCGACGGGCTCATCGGCGACGTCGAGGATGACGAGCCGGGTCAGGGGCATGTGCGCGGTGGCCGGATTGGTGGTCATCAGCCTCTCCCTCGGCGAACGGGGTCGAGCATCTCCGAGAGCACATCGCTGAGGAAGTTCAGGGAGAGCATGAAGACAGCGACGATAGACGCGGGCGCGAGCAAATACCACCACGCCAGGCGCATGAAGCGCCGCCCATCGAACAGCAGGCCGCCAAGGGTGGGATTGGGGGGCTGTTCGCCGAGGCCGAGGAAGCCGAGGGCAGCGATGATGAGAATGGAGTTCACGATCGCGATGGGGAGCTGAACGGCGAAGACGCCGAACGTGTTGATGGACACGTGCCGGAGGAGGACGCGGGAGCCCGAACACCCGATGGTCTGGGCGGCGAGCACGTAGTCGCGAACAATCTCGCGGAGCACGGCGGCGCGGGCCAGGCGGGTGGAGAAGGGGATGTTGAAGATCGCGATCGCGAGGGAGAGGCTCGTAAGGCCGGGGCCGAACCAGGCGATGAGGAGGACGGCCAGGAGGATGCCCGGGAAGGCGAGCAGGGTATCGACCGAGCGCGAGATGAGCGTATCGGCGAGCCCGCCGCGGTAACCGGCGGTGTATCCCAGCGAGATCCCCACCAACCAGCCGCCGACGACGGCGAAGAGGCCGCTGAGCAGCGTCGAGCGGAATCCGATGGCGTTGCGGATGAAGAGGTCGCGCGAGAGCTCGTCGGTGCCGAAGGGATGCTTCCACGAGGGGTGCAGAAGCCGCTCGCCGCGGACGCTTTCGAACGGCGAGGTCGTGACGACGAGCGGGATGATGAACCCGAATACGAGGAGGATGAACAGCACGGTCAGTGCGCCGGCGCCGCGCGGGTCGGTTGCGAGGCGGCGGAGGAAGCGGAGCGGAGCGGCCAGCGGCAGGCGTGTGGTGCGCCGTTCGGGCTGGAGGGCGGCTTCCATCGAGAGCGGACCCGTATCCATCAGCCCGGGCTCCCGAGGGCGGGGCGCAGCCGGGGATCGAGCCAGGCGTAGAGGAGGTCGGTGAGCAGGTTGAACACGATGTACGTGGAGACGAGGAGGAGGGTGATGGCCTGGATGGTCGGGTAATCCTTGCTGTTGACGGCGCCGATCAGCAGCCGCCCCATGCCCGGGCGGGTGAAGACCTGTTCGATGACGATGGAGCCGCCGATGAGGCCGCCGAGTTGCACGCCGATGATGGTGACGACGGGCAACATGCTGGGCTTGAGCGCGTGGCGGATGATGACGGCCCTTCCCGAGAGCCCTTTCGCGCGCGCGGTGCGAATGAAGTCGTTCGTCAGCACATCGACGATGGACTGGCGGGTGAAGCGCGAGACGACGGCGGCGACGGTGGAACTGAGCGCCACCGTTGGCAGGACGAGGTACTTCGCTCCCTCGAGGGGGGATGAGAGCAGCGAGGCTCGCCCTGCCGACGGCAGCCAGGAAACCCACACCGTGAACACGAGCAGGATGACGAGGCCGGAGACGAACGATGGGACGGCAATGACGAGGCTCGTGAACACGCCGATGGCCATATCGATGGGGCCGCCGCGGTGAATCCCGGCGAGCACACCGAGGGTGATGCCGAGGAGGTTGCCGAGCGTGAAGGCGATAAGCGCCAACTCCAGCGTCGGCGGCGCGGAGGCGGTGATCAGTTCGGTGACGGACTTGCCAGTCGTGGAGCGGCCGAGGTCGCCTTCGATGGCAGAGCCGAGCCAGCGGACGTAGCGCTCGGGGAGGGGCCTATCGAGGCCCATTTCGTGGCGCATCGCCGCGACGGACTCGGGGGTGGCGGTTTCGCCGAGGGCGATGGCCGCCGGGTCGCCAGGGAGGAGTTCGGCGAGCACGAAGATGAGCACCGAGGCGATCACAATCACCGGGGCGAACTGGCGGACAAGCCGCCTGAGAACGTAACTCAGCATCGATTCGACACTCCGCCTTCCCGCGCTCAGCGTGGCGCGGCGCCCGTTTCGCACGGGCGCCGTCCGTTCGCCTATGCCACCGACACCTTGTGGTAGACGGGGGCGCCCAGGAAGTCGCGGACGATCTTCACGCGGGGGCCTTCGAAGTTGACGCCCACACCGCGCGAGAGCGGCAGCTGGAACGCCTGGTCGAGGTACGCCTGGTTGAAGCGCTTGAAGTCGGCGGGGGTCGCCGCGCCGTTGCTGAGGGCGTTCCGGGCGGCCACCCACTCGGGATCCGTGTCGTGGTGGATGATGTCGTTCCCGATCGTGGCGGAGATGCGGACCTGCGCCATCGGTGAAAGCTGTGACCCCGAATCGCCAAAGCCAATCCAGAGGTTGTCGAGCTTGCCCTGGTAGAAGCGGTCGAGCATGGCCGCATATTCGAGGGGGACGAATTCGAACTTCAGGCCGACTTCGCGGCCTTCCTGCTGGAGCAGCTGGGCGATGGCGGGCGAGTAGGCCCGGATCGGGAGGGTGTTGATCTTGATCGGCGTCGGCAGCCCATTCGCGAAGCCGGCCTGCTTGAGGAGGTCCTTCGCGCGGGCGCGGTCGTAAATGGGCTTGTCGAGTTCGGCGTCGTAGGCGGGGGAGTAGGACGGGAACGGGAGCCGGCCGAGTTCGTCGAACTTGCCGACGAAGTTCTCTTCCTGGTAGCGCTTGCGGTCGAGGAGGAAGCCGATGGCCTGGCGCACGCGCTTGTCCTGCAGCGGTTCGAGGTCGGTCCGGAAGGTGATGGGCGTGGTGCCGACGGCGCGCAGTTTGACGGCGTTGAACTTCTTGTTGTCGTAGAAGCGCACGGCTTCGTCGGCAGAGAGGGCCGAATCGTCGATGACGCCCGTTTCGAGCGCGATCGCGAGGGCGGCGGCGTCGGCGAAGATGGTGTACTGGATCTTGTCGAGGTACGGCCGGCCGAGGTGGTACTTGTCGTAGGCCTCGAGCGTGGCGCCGCGGACGGGATCGAAGCTGACCCACTTGAAGGCGCCGGTGCCGATGAGCTTGCCCTGCGCGGCCTGGTCGAACGTATCCATGTCGACCATGCGGAAGAGCGACATGAATTCGAAGATGGTCGAATTCGCCTGTTTGAAGGTCCACTCCATCGTGTAGTCGTCGATGATCCTGTATTCGGCGACGGGGTTCAGGCCGGCGGTCGCGGCGGACTTCCACTTGTCGTTCTTGAGCTGATCGAGGCCGAAGGCGATGTCTTTGGTGGTGAACTTGCGCCCCGAGTGGAAGTAGATGTCGTCGCGAATGGCGAACTTCATGGACTTGCCGTCGGCGGCGACCTGCCACTCCTTGGCGTGGTCTGGTTCCCATTGGAGCTTGGTCTCGGACATGCGGACGAGCTGACCCCAGACGAGGCCGAGACCGGCCGCGGCCGCGTTGCCGCCTCCGGCGAGGGTGCCGGCTTCCTGGAAGGGGAGGGAGGCGAGCGAGATGTTGCCACCGGCGCCACGGTTCCAGGTGCCGCCCCGCTTCGGTTGCGCCGTGGCGCTGGCAGCGGTGGCGGCGCTGGCCGGGGTGGAGCCGTCACCGTTGCTACTGGTCTCGTCGTCGTCGTCGCCGCAGCCAACGAGGCCGAGAGCGGCGGCACCGGCGAGCCCGGCTCCCGCGGTCTTGAGCAATCGACGCCTATCGAACCGGTTGTCCTGGAAGCTCCCGATGGCCATCCGACCCCCCTACTGGCTGGATTATGCGAGCGGGTATAGTCCCGCCGGTTGCGAACCTTACGGATGTCCCATTAGCCTGTCAACGGCTCATCTTCGACACTGGAAATGGGGCCGGCTGCGCCCGGGGGCACCGGGCGGGCGGAGGCAACGGAGGGGCTTTGGTCGAGGAACAGTTCACCCACGACGGCGGCGACGAAGACGATGACGATCTGGACGATAGCCCGCGCGGGTTGCGCGGCCACCGGACGCTGCACCCCGACAAGATGCGTTCGCGGCGGGAGCAGATCATCGTAGCGTTCGCGGAGATCCTGGCGACGACGGACTACGAGGTGGCGACGCTCGACGACGTCGCAGCGCGGCTTTCGTGCTCGAAGGCGGTCATCTACTACCAGTTCCGGAGCAAGGAGGACCTGTTCGTGGCGATGAGTTCCACGGCGATCCAGATTGCCTATGAGAACCTTCGCGAGATTGTGGCGACGCACGAGTCGGTGCGCGACCAGCTCTGGGAAGCGGTGACGGACCTCGTCCGGATTGGGTTCGAGCCAATTCACGCGGCGTCCTTGCGCTGCGGGGCCCCGAGTTCGCTGTCGCGGCAGTCGAAGCGGGTGCTGCGGAACCTCTCGCGCCAGTACCGGCTGGAGTTGACCGCCGTGGTGAAGCGCGGCGTGGAGGAGGGATGCCTGGCGGCGCGGGACATCCACCTCGTCACGAACACGATCATCAACGCGAGCCAATCGATCTTCCGCTGGGTGCGCCCGGGCGGGCCGATTCCTCCGGAGACCTTCATCCGCGAGGTCCCGGGCATGGTGCTCGGCGGGGTGTTCGCGCGCGGCCAGGACTATTCGGCGCCCTGAGGGGGGCTGCATTCTCCTTCTCCTCCATCGATGGCTCCGTGGAGCAAGCGGCGGCGTGTGAGGTCGGCGGCGGCGAGGAGCATGGGGAGCACTTCGCGCCTGCGGTCGGGGCCGAAGACGTGCGACGGTGCGCCGATGGAGATGGCGGCCACGACGGACTGGTTGAGGCCGCGCACGGGCACGGCGATATCGGCGGCGCCTTCGATGTGTTCGCCTTCGGTCTCGGCCCAGCCGCACGAGCGCGCCTGGGCGATGCGGGCGACGATGGTATCGATGTCCACGACGGTTTCGTGGGTCATCTTGCGGACGGTGTGGAACTGCAGGGTGGCGCGGGCGCGTTCGTCGCTGAGGCCGGCGAGCAGGGCGCGCCCACTCGCGACGGCGTGGGCAGGCTGGAGCTGGAGGAGCGGCATGTGGACCTTGAGGGGGTGAACCCCATCCACGCGGGCGATGTAGTACACGCGGTCCAGTTCGAGGAGTGCGAGCCAGACATCGAACCCCGTCGCCTGGGAGCACTGGTACATGGCGTCCTCGGCCGCGGCTAACAGGGCGGTGGACCGGGCATGGGGCGGAACAAGCCAGAGCAGGGTTTCGCCGAGGCGGTAGCGGCGGGTGCCGGGATCCTGTTGGAGCAGCCCTTCGTCGACGAGCGTTTGCACGACGTGGTAGACGCTGGAGCGGTTCGCACTAAGGCCGCGGGCGATCTCGGCGAGCGAGAGGGACTCCACCCCCGGGAACAATCGCAGGATGGTGGCGACTTTCGAGACGACGTGGATGCGCTTTGGTTGAGTCATCTAGGCTGGTGGCTCCTCCGCAATGACGCCCCTGGCCTCGAGCGCGGCGATGGCGGACTCATCCAGGCCGAGGAGTCCCCCGAGGATTTCGCGGTTATGTTGACCGAGTCCCGGCGCCGGCCGCCGGTAGCGCGCCGGGGTCTCGCTCAGGCGGATGGGGAGGCCCGGGAAGGGGTGCTTGCCGGCATCCGGGTGGTCGATCTCGGCGAAGAAGGCGCGGGCTGCCAGCTGCGGGTGCTCCACGAGGTCCTTCGCATCGTTCGCGGCACAGGCGGCGATGCCGAGGCGCTGGAGGCTGGCTTCGAGCGCGTCGCGTTCGTGCGTGCGGGTCCAGACGGCGATGTGTTGGTCGAGTTCGGCGTGGCGGCGGACGCGCTCGGTGAGCGTGAGCGCGGCGAGTGCGGGGTCGAGGCCGGCGGCGTTGGCCAGCGCCTGCCACTCGGCGTCGCCGGTGACGGTAATCGCGATCCAGCGTTCGTCGCCGGCGCAGGGGTAGCACCCCTGGGGCGCGAAGTGGGCATGGCGGTTGCCGCGCGGGGGCGGCGGCTGGTTCGGCTGCTGGCTGGCGAGGATCTCGCTGCCGATGAAGCAGATCATCCCCTCCAGCTGCGCGAGCTCGATGGCCTGCCCGCGGCGTTCGGGGTCGGCCTCGCGATCGATGATGCCCATGAGGACGGCGGCGGCACCGTGCATGGCGGCAACCGGATCGGCCCAGGCGACGCCGGACTTGTAGGGCCCGGTGTCTTCGTAGCCCATGAGGCTGGAGAGGCCGGCCTCGGGTTCGAGGGTCGTGCCCAGCGCGGCGAAGTCCCGGGAGGGGCCGTTCCATCCGTAGCCGGGCATGGAGACGTAGACGATGCCGGGGTTCAGCTCGCGCAGCCGTTCGTAACCGAACCCGAGCTGGGGCATCACCCGGGGGGTGTAGTTTTCGATGACCACGTCGGCGAGGGGCACCAGGCGTTCAAGGATGGCCTTGCCCTCGGGCAGGTCGAGTTGGAGGGTGAGCGAGCGTTTACTGCGGTTGAGCTTGTTGAACATCCCCTCGCGGTTCCAGGGACGCTCGCCGGCCTCGTTCCCCGGGTAACGGCCGGAGACGCGCACGTCGACTTCGGGGACGGTGCGGGGGCCGCGGGACCAGGTCGCTTCGATCTTGATCACGTCGGCGCCGAGGTCGCCGAGCATGCGCGTGGCGAGGGGGCCGGCCCAGACGCGCGTCAGGTCGAGGATCGTGATGCCGGCAAGGGGAAGGCGGTCATCGCGGTTCATGCGTCGTACCTCAGGAGGCCGGCGTCGTGGAGGAGGTTCGCGTCGACGGGGTCGAGCCCGAGCCAGTCGCGTCCGCCGTCGCCGATCGCGGGCGCGGGGGTCAGCCGCCAGCCATGCGTGGACATCCGGAACGGGGGACCGGGGAAGAGCGTGGGGTCGGCCGTGCCTTCGGGGCGTTCCCAGAATCCGCGGGCAGCAAGGTGGGCATCGGCCAAGAGAGCGCGCAGGTCGTTCACGGGTGCGACCGGCGCACGAACGGCCTGCGCGAGCGCGACCACTTCCGCGACGGTGCGCTGGAGCATCCACGGGCCGAGGATGGCATCGAAGGCGTCGGCGTTGGCGAAGCGTTTGCCGCCCGAATCGAACCGCTCATCCTCGAGGATGCTCTCCATGCCCACAAGCGCGAGGAAGCGGCTCAGCGGTTCGTTCCCGACGGCGGCGAAGGCCACCCAGCCGTCGCTGCATTCGTAGAGCGTGCTGGGGTGAAGCGAGCCGTAACGATTCCCGGCGCGCGTTTGGATGACGCCTCCGTGGGTGTATCGGGTCGTCGTCCACTGGTGGAGGCTGGCCATGACTTCGAAGTGCGAGATATCGACATCCTGGCCGCGGCCGGTGTGTTCGCGCGCGATGAGGGCGGTAAGGGCCCCGATGTAGGCGTGGGTCCCGGCGGCGTAGAGACTCTGGCCGGGTGCCCCCTGGAGTGGCGTGCGGTCCGGCTCACCGGTGAGGAACATGTGCCCGGCCACCGCGAAGTCCGTGAACGGCGTGGAGCGGTAGTTGCTGTAGGGACCATCCAGTCCGAACGGCGAAATGCGCAGGCGAACGACGTTGGGGCCGGCGGTGACGGAATCGGGCAGAGGCGCCGGCGGCCCGGGCGAGAAGCTTTCGATGATGACGTCGGCTTTCGCGCAGAGGCGGGCGGCGAGGTCGCGGCCGGTGGCGGAGGCGGTATCGACGGCGAGGCTCGACTTACCGGTGTTGAGGTATTCGAACTCGGCGGTGGAGCCGCCGGCGGCGGGGCCAGTCCAGCGGGTGGCATCGCCCTCGGGGGGTTCCACCTTCACAACGTGGGCGCCAAAGCCCGCGAACAGCCTGGCGGCGTAGGCGCCGGAGGCCGCACCGGCGAATTCGACGACGAGGAGATCGCTGTAGGACTTCATCTAGAGCCGGCCTCGCAGCCTGGGGTCGAGGGCGTCGCGCAGCGCGTCGCCGACGATGTTGAGGGCGAGCACGGTGATGAAGATGGCAATACCGGGGACGATGCTGAGTTCGCGGGCCTGGTAGATGCGGGGAAGGCCCTTCTGGAGCATGCCACCCCAGGTCGGCGTGGGTGGCGGCACGCCGAGGCCGAGGAAGCTCAGGCCGGCTTCGGCGAGGATGGCGAAGGCGAGGCCCAGCGAGCCGGCGACGACGATGGGCGCGACCGCATTCGGAAGGATGTGCCGGAGGAGCAGCCGCGGGACAGGCACACCGACGGCGCGCGCGGCCATGACGAAGTCCTGCTGTTTGAGCGAAAGGACCTGGGAACGGACCAGCCGGGCGTATAACGGCACGCTGGTGAGCCCGATCGCCACCATGAGCTGGTAGAGCCCCGAACCGAGCACGGCAACGATCCCGAGCGCGAGCATGATCGCGGGGAACGCCATGACGGCGTCCATGCAGCGCATGATGAAGCTATCGACATGGCCCCCGGCGTACCCGGCGGCCAACCCCAGCGGCACGCCCACGAGGACGGCGATGGACACGGAAATGAGCCCGACGACGAGCGAGACGCGCGAACCGTAGATGAGCCGGCTGAGCGAATCCCGGCCGTTTTCGTCCGAGCCGAGGAGGTGGGCGGACGAAGGGTGGGCGAGGGTGTTGAACGGGTCGATCGCCGATGGGTTTTTCGGCGCGAGGACAGGCGCGGCAATCGCAATGGCCACAAGTGCGACCAGCACGCCGATGGCCACCGCGGTAACCGGGTCGGAGACGAGGCGCCGGGCGACGCTCCCGGCTCCCACCTTCCAGAACCGGGACCCGGGCTGGAAGAAGCTGGACTCCTGCGTTTGGGCCGTCACGAGTACTGGATCCGGGGGTCGAGGAAGGCGTAGCTGAGGTCCGTCAGCAGGTTTGCGAGCACGACGACGAGCGCGGTCACGAGCACGACCGCCTGCACGACCGGGTAGTCGCGAATGAAGATGGCATCGACGGCGTAGCGGCCCATGCCCGGCATGGCGAAGACGGTTTCGGTCACGACGGAGCCCCCGAGGAGCGCGCTCACCTGGATGCCGACGACAGTGACGACGGGGAGGAGGGCGTTGCGCAAGCCGTGCTTGAGCGTCACCACGCGTTCGCTCAAGCCCTTGGCGCGGGCGGTCCGGACGTAGTCCTCACGGAGCACTTCGAGGAGGCTGGAGCGGACCTGCCGCATGATCACGGCGGCCTGCACCATGCCGAGCGAAATCGCCGGGAGAATGAGATGGCGGAGGCAGTCGATGGGGTCGGTGGTGATCGAGACGAACCCGGACGGCGGAAGCCACTGCAACTGGACCGCGAACAGGAGAATCAGGAGGATGCCCAGCCAGAAGCTCGGCATCGCCACGCCGGTGAGCGCCAGGACGGTGAGCACGCGGTCGAGCGGGCCGTTTCGCTTATAGGCGGAGATGATGCCGGTGGGCAGTGCGATCGAGATCGCGACAAGGAATGACGCGACCGCGAGGTGGAGGGTGACCGGGAACCGGTCCTGGAGGGCCTCGGTGATCTTCTGTTTCGTGACGGCGGACTGGCCGAGGTCGCCGCGCACGGCGGAGCCCAGCCAATCGAGGTACTGCACGGGAAGGGGACGGTCGAGGCCGAGGTCACGCTTGCGCGCGGCGATCGTCTCCGGCGTGGCCGTTCCCGCCTCGGGCCCGATGAGCGCGATCACCGGGTCGCCGGGGAGGAAGTGGATGAAGGCGAACGCCGCGATCGAGACGATCAGGACGACGGGCACAAGCGCCAGCAACCGCTGGATGATGTATCTCCACACGTTGGTCAGGCCCTCACTGGCGACGGGTCACGCCTTCTTGGCGAGGTTGGCGTAGCGCGGCTTGGTTTCGCCGCCGAAGTACTCACCGAGGTTGAGGACGTTCTTGGGAGCGGCTGCGTACGAATACCCATAGAAGACGTACCAGTCGTACACCTGGTCGATCGCGATCTGCTGGATCTGGTCGTAGTACGTCTTCCGCTCGTTCTGTACGTAGGTCTCGCGCGCCTTGTCGATGAGGCTGTCGAGCTTCTCGTTCGGGAGATGGCCGGGATTGTAGAAGCCGTCGGAGCGGAGGGTCTCGGAGATCGTCCCATCGGGATCGGCGCGGAGTGAGAAGCCGGCGAGCTGCATGGGCACGTTCTTGAGGACGAAGGTGCGGTTCGTCAGCTCGGCGGTTGCCAGCGGTACGACCTGCAGCTCGATGCCGATCTTGCTGAGCATCTCCTTCCAGAGCTCGGAGTGCTGCTGATAGAAGGAAGTGTTGATGGTGATCATCTCGATCTTCGTGCCGTTCGGGTACCCGCTCGCGGCGAGTTCCTTCTTCGCTTCGGCGAGGTCGAAATCGAGGCCCTTGAGCTGGTCGTTGAACGCCCACGTGCCGACGGCGATGGGGCCGATGCCGGCGCGTCCGCGGCCGAACTGGACGGCCTTGAGGATGGCGGCACGGTCGATCGCGCGGCCGATGGCGCGGCGCAGGCGGACATCGTCGATGGGCTTGAGCGCCTGGTTGGCGTAGGTGCCGGACCATCCGCCACCGATCGGCGACTGCTGCACCTGGAACTTCTCGTTCTTTTCGAAGCGCTCGACATCGCCTGCGGCGAGGCCGACCAGGTCGGCGGTACCGGCTTCGAGGTTCGCGAGCTGCACCGTGGCATCGGGCACGAAATTGATGCGGATCTGGTCGAGGTAGGGCAGCGCGGTGCCGGCCGCATCCTTGCCCCAGTAGTTCGGGTTTTTCGTCACGAGGAAGTGGTCGCTCTGGGCCCATTCCTTGAAGACGAACTTGCCGGTTCCCACGGGATTGCGGCCGAGATTATCGCCGTACTTCTGCACCGCGGCCGGGGAGACGATGGCGCCACCACGGTCGCCGAGGAGGGTGAGGATGGCGGCGTTGGGCTTGTTGAGCGTCAGCTTGAGTTCGGTCTCGCTGATCGTCTCGACTTTAGTGATGGCGAGCATCTGTGCCTTGGCCGCCGATTTTTCGCTCTGGGCACGTTCGATATTGAACTTGACGGCGGCGGCATTGAACGGCGTTCCATCGTGGAAGGTGACGCCAGAGCGCAACTTCATAGTGATGGTCGTGGGGTCGGGCTGTTCCCACTTTTCGGCCAGGGAAATGCTGGCGTCGAGTTCGCCCTTTTTGTTGTAGTTCACGAGGTTATCGTGAATCATCCAGAAGAAGGCGTGGTCGCCGCCGCCCTGCCCGAAGTGCGGGTCGACACTGGTGGGGTCGCTTGCGACGAGCGCGGTGAGGGTGCCGCCCGTGGGCATCTTCGACGCCGAGGGACTCGCGGATGAGCCGCCGGGGGTTGTGCCGCCGTTGAAGCCGCCGCCGCCGTCGTCGTCATCGCCGCAGCCGACGAGCAGATAGGCCGGGAGGGCGGCCGCGCCCATGAGGCCGCCGCGCAGGACGGTGCGGCGACGGAGCGTCCTTCGCCAGTAGTTGGGTTCGCGTTCGGTCGTCATGGCTGCCCCCTTGATTTCCCCATGGGAAACGTGTATCCCTTGTCTCCCGTCTCGCCGCAGTCTAGACTTCCGGCGGAACGTTCGGCAAGTACTTTCAGCAGTGCGGCGGCGTTTCCCTGTGGAGAATATTGGAGGGCCTGATGGAAGTTCGTTCCGTTGTCCAGGGCCGCGTCGTCGATATCGTTGCCGCGATAGGTACGAGCGTGGAAGCGGGTGATGACCTGGTGATCGTGGAGTCGATGAAGATGGAAGTGCCCATCCAGGCGCCGCAAGACGGCAGCGTGACGGAGGTGCGGGTGGGCATCGGTGACGCCGTGGAAGAAGGAACCGTGCTGGTGGTGCTCGGTTGAGCGCGGAATCGCCGGCACCGCGCCCCACGGGCTGGGAACCCGAGCTTGCCGAACTCGAGCTTCGCACCCGTCTCGTGCAGCAGATGGGTGGCCCGGAAGGGGTTGCCCGCCAGCACAGCAACGGGAAGCTGACAGTCCGCGAGCGGCTGGACCTCCTCGCGGACGCGGGCACGCTTCGCGAATTCATGAGCCTGATGGGGTCGGCGAGCTACGTCGACGGCGAACTGCGTTCGCTCACGCCGAAGGCTTCGGTGGATGCGTTCTGCCAGGTCGAAGGACGGAAGATCGTAGTGGCGGGCGGGGATTTCACCGTTCGCGGCGGGAGCGGCGGCGGTGGCCACGGCGGTCTCGGCATGGAGCTTTCGGCGAGCCGCCGGGCGCTGGAATGGCGCGTGCCGTACGTCCGCCTGCTGGACGCGGCGGGCGGGAGCGTGCGTTCGTTCGAGGAGATCGGCCGCACCTACCTGCCCGATGGCAACTCGTTCACGCTCCCGGATGTGCGGCTATTGCGGGCCGTGCCGGTGGTTTCGGCGGTCTTGGGTTCGGTGGCCGGGCTGCCGGCCGTGAACGCGTGCGTGGCGCACTTCAACGTGATGGTGAAGGGCACGAGTCAGCTCTTCCCGGGCGGCCCGCCGGTGGTGAAGGCGGCGCTCGGTTATGACGTGACGAAGGAAGAGCTTGGCGGGTCGGAGATGCACACGACGGTGAGCGGCGTCGTGGACAACCTGGCGGAAACGGAGCAGGAGGCGATCGCGATGGTGCGCCGCTTCCTCAGCTACCTGCCGTCGAGCGTCTGGGAGATGGCGCCGCGAGCGCAGACAGGCGATGACCCGGCGCGCCGGGAGGAGCGGCTCCTACGCATCAAATCCAAGGACCCGCGGCGCGCCTACGACGCGCGACAGTTGGTCGAGTGCATCGTCGACCGCGGGTCGTTCTTCGAAATCGCGCCGCGGTACGGGCGGGCGCGGACCACGGGGCTCGCACGGCTGAACGGGTACCCGGTCGGGGTGATGGCGAACAACCCCATGTTCGGCGCGGCCACGGATGTGGCTGCGGGGGAGAAGGTGGCGCGGATGATCCAGCTCTGCGACACGTTCCACATCCCCGTCATCGACTTCGCCGATGAGCCGGGCTTCATGGTGGGCATCGAGTCGGAGAAGAAGGGGATCGAGCGGGCGGGCGCGCGGCTGGTGATCACGACGTGCGACAGCCAGATGCCCTGGGCAACGGTGGTCGTGGGCCAGCTCTACGGCGTCGCGGGGCAGTGCCACCATCGTCCCACGGGGATGTTCCAGCGCTACGCATGGCCTTCGGCAAACTGGGGGTCGATGCACGTCGAGGGGGGCGCGTTCGCCGCCTACCGGCGCGAGATCGAATCCGCGCCCGACCCGGAGGCGAAGCAGCGGGAGATCGAAAAGCGGCTGAAGGACCTCGCTTCGCCGTTCCGGACGGCCGAAGCGACCGGGCAGGACATCATCGACCCTCGGGAAACGCGCCGGCTGCTGTGCGAGTTCGTGGAGGAGGCGCAGCCGATCCTGCGTTCGCAGCTAGGCCCGACAGCGGTCCCGTACCGCCCGTAGCGCGGGAGCGCGCGCAGGGTACCGGGCGCGGCGGCCTCGCTCGCCGCGCCCCTGGCTCAATTCGCCCATTGCCTGGCCGCGCCTTCGTCTTTGCCGAACATTACCTAGCAGCACAATGTATAGTGGTCCTATGCAAGCAGAGACGGACTCCCGGATTGGGAAGGACCTGGTGGCGGCCTCGGCGATGCCGCTGGTGCTGGCCATCCTCAACGAGGGCGAGACCTACGGATACGCGATCCTGAAGCGCATCCAGGAGCTTTCCGGCGGCGCCATGGAGTGGACCGACGGGATGCTCTATCCGCTTCTCCACCGGCTCGACCGGCTGGGGTTCGTGGAGGCGCGGTGGGATTCGCCCGAAAACGGACGCAAGCGCCGGTACTACCGCATCACGCCCGCGGGCAGCGATGCCCTGCAGGAGCAACGGCGGCAGTGGGATGTCGTCGCGGGGACGTTGCGCAACGCGTGGCGTTCGTTCGAAGCGGCGATGGCGCCGATGACGCCGGTGGTGGTGGGGTAGCGAGATGGAATCTTCGATTGAACCGGGTGTCGAGGCGCGAATCGGGGAGTGGCGGTCCTACCTTTTGCGGCGGCAGGCGTTGGCGGGTGCCGACATCGATGAGCTTGAGGACCACCTTCGCAGCGAAATGTCGGAGCTTGGGGCGGCGGGGTTGAACGGCGAGGAGTCGTTCCTGGTCGCGATCCGGCGGATGGGCGGCGTGCACGAGCTTTCGCGGGAGTTCGCGCGGGAGCGTTCGAGCCGGCTCTGGAAACAGCTGATGTTGGGGGGCGAGGGTGCCGGGGAACGGGAGGGAACGAACTACCGGGGCATCGCGATCACGGTGGGCATCGCGGCAGCGGCGGCGCTGGCGTTCAAGGCTCCCGCGGTCTTCGGGGTGAACCCGTTCGTAGATTCCGGGAGCGAGTGGGACGCGTCGTTCTACGCGCGCAATGCGGCGCTGCTGGCGCTGCCGTTCCTGGTGGGCTTCTTCGCATGGCGGCGGGCGTTGCCTGCGCGCACGGTGGCGGCGCTGCTGGCGCCGTTCGCGATTGCGGCGGTGCTGGTGAACGCGTACCCCTTCGACCAGGGCGGCGACACAGAGATTTTGGCGATGATCCACCTCCCGATCCTGTTGTGGCTGGTGGCGGGGGTGGGCTACCTGGCGGGCGATTGGCGGAGGAGCGGGCCGCGAATGGACTTCGTGCGCTTCACAGGTGAGTGGTTCATCTACTACGCGTTGATCGCGTTCGGAGGCGGCGTGCTCTGCGCGGTCACGATTGGGATCTTCCAGGCCATCGACCTCGACGCGGAGCCGGTGGTGGCGCAGTGGGTGCTGCCGTGCGGAGCGGTGGGGGCCGTGATCGTGGTGGCGTGGCTGGTGGAGGCGAAGCAGAGCGTGATCGAGAACATGGCGCCGGTGCTCACGGCGGTGTTCACGCCGCTCTTCGCGCTCATGCTGGTGGCGGCGATCGTGGGGATGGTGGCGAGCGGCAACCTCATCGATGCGGACCGGGACGTGCTTATCCTCCTGGATGTCCTGCTGGTCGTCGTGCTGGGGCTGGTGCTGTACGCGATCTCGGCACGGGACCCGGATACGCGGCCGGGCCTGATGGATGGCGCGCAGCTCGTCCTGGTGGTGAGTGCGCTCGTGATCGACGTCCTCGCGCTGGCGGCGATCGTGTGGCGGATCTCGGAGTTCGGTTGGACGCCGAATCGCACGGCCGGGCTGGGGCTGAACGTGCTGCTGCTCGCGAACCTGGCGTGGACGGCGTGGCTGCTCACCGGGTTCTGGCGCGGGCGGCGCACGTTCGCGGAGCTGGAACGGTGGCAGACGGGGTACATCCCGCTGTACGGCGCATGGGCCGCCGCGGTGGTGGCCGTCTTCCCACTGGCCTTTACGTTCGAGTGACGGCTCGAACCCGGGGCCTCACACCCGCCGCATGCTTCCGCCGAACGGACCCCGATGAGACGGGAGGATGGCCGTCCCCGGGCGGGGGCGGCATCGGGCACGGTGGGTGGAGGCAGGGGGGACGCATGTACTGGCTCTTCGTGGTGGGAGACGAGTGGTTCATCAGCAGGGCAGGGCGGCCCGAAGGCGGGCGAACGACCGGGCTCGCCGCAACCGTCACGCGGGAAGAGCTGCTGGCGCGGATGCGGAAGGTGGCCCCGGGCGACCGCTTCGTGGTGATCGAAGAGGAATAGCGCGAATCAGGCGGGTGAGGCTGCCGCGCGGAACAGGCAGTGCGGCGCGCCGGAGATGCGCGTCTCCACAAGCTCCAGTTCGAAGCCGGGAAGCGAACGTTCGAGCGCGCGCCGTTCGTATTCGCAGGTCAGCGGGAAGGCCCGGGCGAGGGCGAGCATGGGGCAGTGGGCGACACGGAAGGCGGCGCCGGTTTCGTCGGTCTCGAGGGGGAGGACGTACATGCCACGGGCCCGGGCGCGCCGGGCGACATGGGCAAGACGGCCGGGAAGGTCGTCCGGGGCGCCGGCCTGGTCGCTCGTGACGGCGTCGGCGATACGCCCTTCGAGCCATTCTTCGACAAGCCCGGGGGCCCGGTCGCGGATGTACTGGACGAGGCTGGCGAGGTCCTGTGCGGCGAGGTCGGGGAAGAGGGCTTCGCCCTTGAGGGAGACGCTATACACCAGACGGTCGCGGCCCGGCCGGCCGCGCCGGTCGGCGGTGGCTTCGACGGAGACCAGCGTGGCTATCTGCTGGCGCACGCCGGACTCGGTCATCGCGAGGCTGGTGGCGAGACGCGAGACATCGCCTTCGCCTTCGAGCTTGATCGCTTCGAGGACGCGTAACTGGGACGGCGAAGGAAGATTCGGTACCTGGAACAAGGCAGCCCCGCAACCGGCGAACGTTCCGTGTAGCACCACTCTAGCGACGGGGGGCGGCGAAGAAAGAGCAGTAAGTGTTGATGGGGCGAATAGTTAGTAATACGAACGTATTATTGCGACGGATTCTCCACTAACGAGCGGAACGGGGCAGGACCATGGCTCGCGCGCGTTCGATGGCGGACTCGGCGGCAGCTTCGGCGCTGGAGCCCGCGCCGGTGGCAATCACGCGGCCCGCATCCGTGACCGTGGCGGTCCAGACGCCGCTGCAGTTGTTGAGCATGGACTCGGCGGACATGGGAATGCCCTGGATTTCGACAATGCGGGTGTGAGTCTGCACGGTGGCCCCTCCGTCGCGGCCATCGTAGCAGAGCGCTCCGAGGGCGTGGGGGCGCGCGGCGTGCGGCGAATGGGGCAGAATGGCGCCGCGTGCCACGGGGGCGCGCCGGAGGTGTCACATGCGGCTCGGACTCACACTTCCCATGATGTCGGCCGAGGGCGGACCGCTCACGGGCGAGAACTTCGTCACGAGCGTGCGGGCGATCGAGGCAGCCGGGTTTGACAGCCTCTGGGCGTTCGACGCGATCGGGCGCGGGTTCATTCTGCCGGATTCGCTCGTGGCCCTGACCGTGGCGGCGAACGTGACGGCGCGGATCGAGGTCGGGACGTGCATTTTGCAGGTGCCGTTGCGGCGGCCGGTGGAGCTCGCGCACCGCGTGCTCACGGCGCAGTTGCTTTCGCACGGGCGGCTGGCGCTGGGCGTGGGCGCGGGATCGACGGTGGATGACTTCGCGGCGGTGGGCGTGGACTACGACTCGCGGTTGCGGGTGTTCCGCGAATCGCTGGAGACGATGCGGGCGCTGTGGCGCGGCGAGGTCGTGGGGGCGGCGAACCTGGCGCCGTGGCCGGACACGATCGGTGGACCGCCTGTACTGATCGGCAGCTGGAGCGGTTCGCGCTGGCTGGCGCGGGCGGCGAAGGAATATGACGGGTGGATCGCGTCGGGGGCGAAGACCAGCCTTGAGACGCTGGCGGCGGGCATCGCGCGGTTCCGCGAACTGGGGGGCAAGCGTGCGCTGGTGACGAATATCGTGGTCGACCTGGGGCGGGAGGACGAGCCGATGCCCGCGGATGGCCCGTTCCACCTGCGCTGTACGCCGGGTGAAGCGCGCCGCCGGCTGGGGATGATCGCGGCGCTGGGCTTCGATGACGCCGTGCTCGTTTCGCGGCGGGTGGACGAGGGTTCGCTGCGGGCGATCCGCGCGCTTGTGTCCTGAGCGGGGGCTCACGCACGAATCGGGTGCCTGCCCGAACGGGGGATGCGGCGGGCAGCGGGGGTCCATTCCCACCGATGGAGAGCCCGCCGGGGGATTACGTCACGCGCTTCGTGCCAGCGCGCTATGGCGGCGTTGGTCCCGGCGCGGGCAGGCGGCTGCAAGGCGCGCGGCGAACCCGTAGGATCCCGGTGCCGGCGGCGGGTATCGCGGCCGGGAGGATGCGCGCAATGGGTGACCGGGTTCGCTACGAGACCATCGACGAGGGCAGCATCGCGTTCGTGACGATGACGCGCGAACGGTACCGGAACGCGCTCAGCCAGCAGATGATGCTGGAGATTATCGACGCGTTCGAAGAGGCCGCGGCCGACGATGCGGTGCGGGTGATCATTCTCCGGGGCGAAGGGCCGGTGTTTTCGGCGGGACACGACCTCGGGTCTCCCGATGCGCTCGCGATGCGCGAGGCGAACCACAGCGAGAGCATGGGACGGCGCTACCCGCGGACGCGGGGCATGGACGTCGACCCGCACCTCTTCATCCGGGGGATTCCGAAGCCCACGATTGCGATGGTCCAGGGGACCTGCATCTATGCGGCGTGGATGCTCGCCTCGGCGGCGGACGTGATCTTCGCGGCGGAAGGGACACAGTTCCTGGCGACGAACTTCGCCTACTTCAGCGTGCCGTGGGACCTGGGGGCGCGGCGCACGCTGCATCTGCTGTACGACAACCGCTTCCTGAGCGCGGAGGAGGCGATGCGGTACGGGTTCGTGGCCGATGTCTTCGCAGCGGACCGGCTGGAGGAGGAGACGCTGGCGTACGCGCGGCGGGTGGCCCAGAACGACCCCTTCCAGCTGCGGATGATGAAGCATTCGGTGCACCAGATGCAGGAGATGCAGGGCTTCACCGCCCACATCCTGTCGTCGTACTCGGACCGGATGGTGCGGGCGGCGAACACGGACACGCCCATCACGCAGGAGCAGGGCGAGGGCAAGCGGCGGCTCTACACGAGCGTGGAGCGCGCGCGGGCGAATCGGGAGGGGCACAAGAGCGAATAGCCGGGCCGAACGGGCGCGCGAACGTGCAATTTCGGTGGCAAGGTGCGATTCAAAGGCGTAGCGTCGAAGCCGGCGGGATGTCCGCAAGGAGGATTCGATGGCTGAGGTGAACGCGGGCCTGGCGGCGATGCTCGTCGAGGCGGCGCCGGACGCTGTGATCTTCGCGGGAACGGATGGGATCATCCAGGTGTGGAACGAGGCCGCGGCGGCGATGTTCGGCCATAGTGCGGAGCAGGCAATCGGGCAGAACCTGGACATCATCATCCCGGAGCAGTTCCGCGAGGCGCACTGGAAGGGCTTCGACCGCGCGCTGGAGGCGGGCGACACGAAGTATCGCGGCCAATCGCTGCCAACGCGGGCGACGCGGGCGGGTGGCGAGGCGTTTTATGTGGAGCTGAGCTTCGCCATCGTGAAGGATGCGAGCGGCACCGTAATCGGCGCACTCGCGCACGCGCGCGACATCAACGAGCGCTTCGAAAGCGACCGCGCGAACCGGCGCAAGATGCGGGATCTCGAGGCGGAGCTCAAGACGCTGAAGGGCGGCTAAGGCCGGGCGGCCGCGATCTCAGGGGAGTTCGAGGCCGTGCTGTTCGAGCAGCGGACCATCGGCGAGCAGCTTCTCCGTGGGGCCATCGGCGACGATGCGGCCGCGGTCCATGATGAGCGTGCGCGGAAAGACATCGACCACGAGGCGCATGTCGTGGGTGCTCACGAGCATGGTGTGGGGCAGGCCGCGGAGGAGGTTGATGAGTTCGCGGCGGCCACGGGGATCGAGCCCGGCGGAGGGCTCATCGAGCACGAGGATCTCGGGGTCCATGGAGAGCACGGTGGCGAGTGCCGCGCGCTTTCGCTGGCCGATGGAGAGGTGATACGGGGCCTTCTCCTCAAACCCGGAGAGGCCGACCTGGGCGAGCGCCCGCTGGACGCGCGCTTCGACCTCGGCCTTCGGCAACCCCATGTGCAGTGGGCCGAAGGCGACGTCCTCGCGGACGGTGGGGCTGAAGAGCTGGTCGTCCGGGTCCTGGAAGACGAGGCCGACGAGGGCGCGGACGTGGCGCGCGTTCTTCGCATCGACGCTCATGCCGGCCACGGTAACACGTCCGGACTGGGGGACGTTGATGCCGTTTAGGTGGAGCATGAACGTGCTCTTGCCGGCACCGTTGGGGCCGATGAGGGCGACCTTCTCGCCGCGTTCGATGCGGGTGCTGAGGCCGCGCAACGCCTCGGTGCCGTCCGGGTAGGTGAACGTGAGCGTGTCGACATCGACGGCGGGGCGAGCGGGCGCGGCGGCTTCCGCGCCCGGGTTCACGGACGGGGAAGCCACAGGAATGCCACCAGTTCGAATGCGGCGAGCGCGCCGGCGACGGCGCCAATCGCCGTCATCCCGGCGAAGCCGAGCGGGGGTGCTTCATGGCGAACCATCGTGCCATCGTAGCCGCGCGCCTGCATTGCCACGTAGACGCGTTCGCTGCGTTCGTATGAGCGAAGGAAGAGCGCGCCGACCATGTTGCCGACGACGCCGGCCTGCCAGCGCACGGAGGGCCGCTTCGCGCCGGGGAGCATGGCCGAGCGGGCGGCACGGGCGCGCATCATGCGGGAGGCTTCGCCCGTGAGGACGGCGAGGTAGCGGTACATCAGGCTGATGATGGCGACCATGAGCCGCGGGAGGCGGAGGCGTTCGAAGCCGTGCATGAGGTCGTGGAAGCGGGTGGTGAAGACGAGCATGGTGGCGGCCTGCACGCTCACCCAGCTCTTGATGACGATGGTCAGCACGGCGTAGAGCCCGGGCCAGGTGGCGGTGAGGGCGAACAGGCCGAAATCGACGGTGCCGATCGCGTCGCCGTCCTTCGTAAACAGCAAGGGCATGGCGGCTGCCGCGAACGGGAGCGCCACGAAGGATGAACGCACCATGCGCACAGGCCCAACGCGTGCCACCCCGGACAGGGCAACGAGGACGAGCCACGCAGCCGCCAGCGCGATGAACGAACCCACGGGCAGCAGGCTCAGGGCGAGGATGAACGCCACGCACGCGACGATCTTCACGCGCGCATCGGCGGCGTGGATGGGGCTCTCGCGGACGACGTAGCGATCGAGGTTCAGGAGCGGGCCTTCCGGGATGAGCGAAGGGCGGCGCCGATGGCCATCGGCAGCAAGAAGACAACGCCCACGCCGATGAGGCCGGCGAGGATCACGCTCGCGGTCTCGTTATCGACGCCGGGGACGGAGTAGTCCGGCAGCCACTCGAAGCGGTTGTGCTCGGCCTGGTGTTCGAAGCCCTTGTCGCCGGCGACGCGGTCGAGGCCGTCGGGGTCGCTGGATGCGCGCGGTGCGAAAATCAGCACGACAAGGACGGCCGCGGCGAGGCCGACCAGCACCCACCGGTAGCGGCGAAGGAAGGACGGGCGCGAAGGGGCCGCCGTCACGGGAGTTCACCCGAGAGGGTGGCGCCGGGGCGCCCGGGGCGAAGGTTGCGGAGCTCGAGGAGGTCGGCGCGGGAGGCCGCGATGAAGCTGAGCGCGGCGACGGTGATGACGGATTCGCCGATGCCGATAAGGGCGTGCCAGCCGGCCATGGCGACGAGCGCGGCGCCGAGCGCGGTCGTGCCGGAGACGGAGAGCTGCACGGCGGCGAGGATGGCGGCGGCTTCGACCGAGACCCACGCGGCGATGGCGGCGGCGGGGAGTCGCGCCTTCAGTTCGCCGCCAAGGGCCGCGGCGAGCGTGCGATAGAGAGCGTAGCCGCCGAGCGTGCCGACGATGCCCATATTGAAGATGTTCGCGCCCATGGCGACGAGGCCGCCATCCTGGAAGACGAGCCCCTGCACGCCGATGACGCAGGCCATGACGATGGTGCCGGCCCAAGGGCCGAGGAGGACGCCCGCGAGCACACCGCCGAGGAGGTGGCCGGAAGTGCCGCCGGGAATCTGAAAGTTGAACATCTGGGCAGCGAAGATGAACGCCGCCATCACGCCCATGAGGGGCACGGCGCGCTCGTCCAGGTCCTGGCCGGCCTTGCGGAGGGAGATCGCGAGCGCGGCGATGGTCGCGGCCCACATGAAGAGCGCGACGGGCGTCGAGAAGAAGCCATCGGGTGCGTGGAGGAGGAAGAGGGGTGCGAACATGGCGGCTCCTCGGTGTGGATGAGGTGGGGGACTAGCTGCAAGCGTTTGCAACTACGATCAGACTCTACACCGCGGCGAGCGGCCTATCTACTCATTTGCAGCAGTAGCCCCGGGTTGTTTCGCGTGAACGTTATGCGGGTGCTGGACGCCAGGTTCCGCGAAATCTCCAGGCGATGAGCAGTGGGATGGCCAGCCCGGCGGCGAGCACCACGGCCTGGGCGCTCAGCGATGGGACGTACTGCGATGGGTCCCACACCAGGAGCGCCGTCTGCAATGCGAACAGCGGGACAAACGCGGCCGGGGGCACTCGTGCGGCGCGGGAGAGGTGGCCGATGGCCTCGGCGGCGAGCAGGGCGATGGCGGGGAATGCGAGCACGAGCAGGCGCTCGGTATCGGTGGCGACGACGAGTTGGAGGTAGACCAGCAGCAGCGTGGGGAACAGGCGCAGGGCAAGTCGCCAGTTCGCCACAGCCCCCGCGAGGGCGAACACAAACGGCGCGAGCCCAAATGGCCGCCACGTGTAGGAGGCGGCGGCATCCCAGCCGAAGTAGTGCCAGCGCTGTTCGTAGCCGATATGCCGGGCGAGGTCGCGATAGTCGTAGGGTGGGTAGAGGTCCGGGAAGCGGCGGATGATCTCGGGCATGGAGGCCATGTAGGCGTCATCGCCGTTGCGGGATTCGACCAGGAGCCGCAGGGCCAGCAGGAGCACGACGGCCGGGAGCACCGCCAGGAACGATTGAAGGGCGAGGCGCGCATCGAGCGGGCGGCGGGTGTTGAGCGTGTAATAGAGGGGGGCCGCGACGAGCGCGCTCTCCTTGGCGAGGACGGCGAGGGCGAGGCAGAGGGCGAAAGCGCGGGGCTGCCGCCGGTGGGCGAACAGCGCCGCGAGCGGCACGGCGGCGAAGGCGACGGGATCAGGCAGCCAGAAATCGGAAAGGACGTACTTCGGGCCCCAGCCCATGCCAAGGAAGATGAAGAGCGCGGCAAGGGCCCGCGCGCGGTCGTACCGGGCATCGACCAGGGCAAAGACGGCGGCGCCGGCGGCGGCCACGGCGGCCATCGATACGGCCAGGAACACCCACTGCTGGCCGAACGGGACAGCCCAGGCGATCGCCGGGACCAGCACGCGCCAGCAGTAGGGGGCGAGATGAAAGTCGAGCGGCGTGCGATCGGCCATCGTGCGGTAGAGGTGGCGGTCCCAGCCGGGGTCGGCGAAGAGGGTGGTGCCGGTCGTGCGAAGATCCGTGCGGACGAGGAGAAGGAGCGTCATCGCGATGCTGAGCGCGGTGGCCGTGGCCAGCGGATGGCGCTGGCAGGCGCCCACGGCGCGGGCGAGCCGACTGCGACGGCGAGTGCTGGCGGACAGCGTCTCAGCCCTCGCGGCGGGCGCCGAAGATTGCCGCCTGGGGTGGGAACGGCTGGTTCGCAAGCAGTAGCCGCACGCGCTCCTGCGAGATGGCGTCGTGGACGATGACCGGCCCGCCAAGCGCGGCCGCGAGCACGGGCTGGCCAATGAACGCGAGCGCACCGATGGCGGCGCCGAAGAAGTCGGTTTCGATCCAGAGGCGGACGATGCCGGGGACGGTAACCACGGGCCGGCCGCCGTCGTTGGGGACGCGGAAGATGGCCCAGACGGCGGCGGGAATCGCGATCGCGACGGCCGCTACGAGGAAGCGCGCGGGACCGGAGGCGGCGTGCCAGCCCAGCGCGCCGAACGCGGCGAGGGCGGCCAGTTCGAGAAAGAAGCGGAACGCGAGGTTCGCGGGGTGCCAGGCCATCGCAGCGATGATACGGCCATGGCGTGCCGGGATCGCGGGAGGCCCGTACGCTGGAGGCGTGAACCCACGGCTGGCACTGGCGGTGAGCGCGGGAAAACTGGCGGGGGTGGCTGCCCGGCGCGCGGGCCGGGGTGGGGGCACGGCCCTGCCTGGCCTGGTCGCCGAGCGCGTCGACCCGGGGCTGGTGGGGCATCTCGCGAGCCAGCTCCAACGCGGGCGCGTGACGGTCAGCGGGACGAACGGCAAGACGACGACAAGCCGGGTGATCGCGAGCATCTTGGAAGCCGCAGGGATGCCGTACGTGCACAACCGCGAGGGCTCGAACCTGATGCGGGGTCTCGCGAGCACGCTGCTCGGAGCCGCGGGGCCGAGCGGGGCGATTCCGCGGGCCGTGCACAGCTTTGGCCTCTTCGAGGTGGATGAGGCAACCCTGCCGCTGGCGGTGCCGGAGCTTCGGCCGACGGTGCTCGCGTTCACGAACCTCTTCCGGGACCAGCTCGACCGGTATGGCGAGGTAGACACGGTGTTCGCGCTGTGGAGCGAAGCGCTCGCGAAGGCGCCGCGGGACGCCACGCTGGTGCTCAACGCCGATGACCCTTCGGTCGCGGAACTGGCGAGCGGGTGGGCCGGGCCGGTGCACTGGTACGGGCTGGAGGACCCATCGTTCTCGACCGCCGCCGCGGGGGCGGCGGACGCGCGCTGGTGCCGTTCATGCGGCGGCTCGTATCGCTACGAGCGGCGCTATTTCGCCCACGTGGGGCTGTGGCGCTGCCGCGGGTGCGAACGCCGGCGGCCGGAGCCACAGACGGCCGCGCGTGACGTCACGCTGGCGCTGGGAGATGCCGCCTTCGCCGTGGAGGGTGCCGGTTCGCTGCAGATGCGCCTCACCGGTGCGTACAACGTGTACAACGCGCTTGCGGCCGTGGCGGTGGCGCGCGTGCTGGCGGTGCCTTCGAGCGCCATCATCGCGGGCGTTGGCGCCGCGCGGCCGGCGTTCGGGCGCCAGGAAGTGGTCGAAGTCCAGGGAAGGCGTCTCCACCTGCTGCTCTGCAAGAACCCCGCGGGCGCGAACCAGGTTTTGCTCCTGCTGGCATCGGTCGGGGGGGAGGGGTTGAAGGTGGCGACACTGCTGAACGACCGCTTCGCCGATGGACAGGACGTGAGCTGGACATGGGACGTGGACTACGAGGTGCTCGCGGGGAAGGTGGAACGATGCTGGGCCGCCGGCGACCGCGCGGAGGACATGGCTCTGCGGCTGACCTACGCGGGCTGGCCGCGGTGCGATTCGGTCGTGCATGAACCGGGCGCGCTCATCGAGGCGATCCTGGCGGGGAGCGAGGCGGGGGAGGACATCTTCGTCATCCCGACGTACACGGCGATGCTGGACCTTCGCGCGGAGCTCGTGCGCATCGGGGCGGCGCAGCCGTTCTTCGAGGCCGAATAGCTACGGCTGGCGGGCGATGAACGGGATGGTCCGGCGGGCGGGAATGCCGCCGATCGTCCTGAAGGCGAAGTCGCCGACGGCGGCGAGGTTCGGCGAGCCGGCGGGGTAGGCATCGGCTTCACCCGCGGTGCAGCCGCTCACGGGCTGCGAACAGGTGGCACGCCATTGGACGGTCGTTGAGTCCACGAGTTCGATGACGAAGAGCTGGCCGGGTGTGGTGGGCGTTGCGTTCGCCAGGTCGAACCGGACCCACTGCCAGCCATCGCGCGTGATGGTCGCGGTGGCCGTGCCGAGGATGGGGCCAGGAATGGAGGCGTTCCCCATACGGAGGTTGATGGTCACTTCGGTGGGTGCCTTCGGGACATTGAGGCAGAGGTCGACGGCGTCGACGCCGGGCGCGGTGGGGACGAGCTCCTGGCGCAGCGGGTTCGCGTTCGAAACGAAGGTCTTGAAGTTGGGTGCCTCGCAGGCGGGGTCGCCGGCGAGGGTCTGGTCGGCGGTGCCGGCGAGGTGGGCCGGCACTTCGCCGGGGATGGTCCGGAAGCCGAAGTCGGCCGTATCGGAGGCGTTGGAGACGCCTTCGGTATAGCCGTCGGGGTCGATGCCGGTGCAGGAGCCGCCGGTGGAGCCGCAGAGCTTCCGCCACTGGAAGGTGACGCTCGAAGGAAGCTCGATGACATAGTGGGCGAAGGGATCGAGGCCGACGGTGGGGTCGAAGGTGGCACGCACCCATTGGAACCCGGCGATGAGCGAGAAGGCCTCGACGGAGGCGATGACTTCGCCGGGGTCGTGCACGGTGCCTTCGCGGATGCGGACGCGGAAGGCCGTGAAGTCGTCGAACGCCTGGATGCAGAGGTCGACGGCGGCGAGGCCATCCTTGAGCGGTACGAACTCCTGGCGGAGGGGCGCGGAGGATGAGGCACTGCCGCGGAAGGTGCTCGCCCGGCAGAGCGGGTCGCCGGCGATTTTCTGGTCGGCGACGCCGGTGTTGAAGCCGATGGCCTGGGCGCGATAGGTGCGGAAGCCGAAGTCCCCGCCCTGGGTTTCGGAGGAGGGCCCGCTGACGCCATCCGGATAGAGGTCGGGGCCAGCGACGGCGCAGCCCGGGGAGGGGCCACCGCAGAGGCGGCGCCAGCGGATGCCGGAGCTGTTCGGGATCTCGATCGTGTAGCGCGCGCCCACGTTGGTGGGGATGGCGGCGGGGAGATCGATGTGGATCCATCGCGGCCCGGACCCCGAAAGCGTGACGATCTGGGACGACAGCAGCGTGCCCGGCGCCGCGGCCGTGCCCTGCCGGATGTTGAGGGAGAAGGAAGCGGAATCGCCGGGGACTTCGAGGCAAAGGTCGAGGCTGCCCAGGCCGTCGGTGCGGGTCACGAATTCCTGGAGCACGGGGGTGGCGGTGGAGGCGGCGGCCGGGAAGCCGGCGGCGTTGCAGGTGGGCTCCTGTTGGAGGCGCTGGTCGACCGCTATCGGCCCATGCGAGTGCGCGAGCGAGGCAGGGAGGAGCGCGATCGCCAGCAAAGGGAGTGCGAGCAGGCGGCGATGGCGGCTGGGCATGGGTTCCCTCCCGGTGGGATCGCGCGTCCACGGCGTGCGCCCGGGGATGATTATCGCCCACCGGGCGTTAGCCGTGGCGGGCGTGGGGCGGGTGGGCTGATGGACGGATAAGACGACTCCGCATATCTTTTCGATGGATCGCGGGCCGCGGGGGCGACCGGCTCAGACCCGCGGAGGGGCGATGAAGGATCCGATCGCGGACCCGCTGACACCGGCGCGCAAGGAAGTGATCCTCGCGATCAAGCTCATCGGCGAGCCGACGGTGGAGCAGCTGGGTGAGCACCTTGGGCTTTCGGTGAGCACGTTGCGGGCTCACCTCCTGTCGCTCGAAGCGGCGCGGCTCATTGGGCATCAGACGGAGGGACAGGGCCCCGGGCGCCGGCGGCACCGGTACTTCCTTACGCAGGTGGGCGAGGACCTCTTTCCCAGTGAGAACAGCGGGCTGGTATCGGTCCTGACGCAGCTGCTGCTGCGCTCGGCGCCGCACGAGCTGGAGCGCTTTTTCGAACTGGCGGGCGACCGGCGGGCGGCGAACATCCGGGCGATGTCGGCGGGACGGCCGGCCGGGGCGGCGCTCGCGAATCTCGCGGTGGCGTTCGACGCGACGGGGTACATGGCGCGCGCCGAGGGAGACGAGAACGGGGGGCGCATGGAGCTCCACCATTGCCCCTTCCTTGGTCTGGCGCGGGAGTGGCCAGGGTTTTGCGAGCTGGAGCTGCGGAAGCTGGCGGAATCGATCCCGGGGTCGGCGGTGTCGCGGGAGCGGTTCCGGTTGGCGGGCGACCGGATCTGCGCGTACCGCTTCGCGTATGCGCCGCCGCCGGGTCCAGAACGCGTAACAGAACCGTAAACGCGGAGCGAAACGCGCCGGCGGCGGGCACAACAAGCCGCGATTACATAAAGCTTCCGATTTTTCGTGTGAACGTTTAATTTGGCCGCGGCGAACCTAAGAAAAAGTCTGTAGGGAGAATTCGTAGCACGCGGGCAATGGCGCGAGCGCGGCGCAATGCCGATGATGTCTATCGTCTGAAAGGTGCAAGAAAAACGGCCAACCGGCCCTCGAACGCGAGCCATGGGATGGCGAACGTTATGGGGCCAGCGGCCCACTGGGAGGCATCACGCAGGCAGTTTCAACGCGAGGTTCGGCCCCATGACGGCGATGTTTCCCCTGACGAACGCACGGCTGCAAGTCCTGGTGGCGATCAAGCAGGCGGGCGAGGCGGATGTCCAGCACCTGGCCCAGGAATTGCACCTCACGTTGAGCGCGCTGCGCCCCCAACTCCTGCAACTGCAGGCGAAGGGGCTGATCCTGTACCGGCTGGAAGGGACGGGACCGGGCCGCCGCCGCCACGTCTACCGGCTGACCCAGGAGGGCGAGGCGATGTTCCCGGACAACTCGCGGGTGCAACTCGCCGAGCTGGTGCCGCTGATGGAGAGTGCGGCGCCGGGGCTGCTGGAGTCCTGGTTCCGGGAGCGCATCGAGCGCCTGTGGGCGGAGGATGCGCGGCGGGCGCGCGAGGACACGGTCGATGCGAAGGTGGAAGCGGCGACGACGGGTGCGCTGTCGCGCGGCTTCATCGGGTCCGCTGAGCGGGACGGGGACGACATCGTGCTCAAGGTGGCCCACTGCCCCCTGCTGGCGCTTTCGAGCGCGTGGCCCCGCGCCTGCACCATCGAACTCGAGGCGATGCGCAAGAACCTTCGTTCGGACCATGTCGAACGGATTTCGTGGAAACTCGATGGAGACCCGATCTGCGAATTCCGCGTGCCGGCGGGTGCCCGGAGCCCGCGGCTGGCCAGCCGTAACGGCCATCTCGTGGGGTCGCGCGGCTAACCGCTCTTCCGTTCCAGGGCATGAAAAAGGGGCTCCCGGGTGGGAGCCCCTTGTCTGTTCCGTCGAAACGGCCGGGGAATTAGCCGCGGGGGAGGCCGAGGCCGCGGGTGGCGATGATGCCGCGCTGGATTTCGCTGGTGCCGGCCGCGACCGTGCTCGAGGCGGACTGCAGGTAGCCGGTGGCGAGGTCGTGGATCTCGCCCTTCGAGCCGTCGCGGAGCTCGCCTGCCTGGCCGAGCAGGTGCATGCCGGTCAGGGCGATGCGCTGACCCATCTCGGAGCCGAAGAGCTTGCTCACGCTCGCTTCGTAGTTTGGCAGGAGTCCGACGCCCTGCATGTGGGCCACCCGGTACGAGAGGAAGGTGCCGACGTTGACCTCGGTCATGCGGTCGGCGAGTTCGTAGCGGACGCTGGGGCGGCGGGCGACGAGCTCGGGGTTGGCCTTCGCGATGGAAACGAGGCGCTCGATGTTGCGGCGGCCGCCGGCGTAGGCGCCGACACCGCTGCGTTCGAAGTCGAGGGCGACGGCCATGTGATACCAACCGCGGTTCACTTCGCCGACGACCTGGCTGTTCGGGATGCGAACGTCCTGGAAGAAGACCTCGTTGAAGCCGTGGCGGTTCGCCATGTTGATGAGCGGCCGGACGGTGATGCCGGGCGACTTCATATCGACGACGAACATGGTGATGCCGCGGTGCTTGGGGGCATCGGGGTCGCTGCGGGCGGCGAGCCAGCCCCAGTCGGCGAGGTGGCCGCCGGAGGTCCAGATCTTCTGGCCGTTCAGGACCCACTCGTCGCCGTCGCGGACGGCGCGGGTCTGGAGGGAGGCCAGGTCGGAGCCGGCGCCGGGCTCGCTATAGAGGGTGCACCACCAGTCGTCGGCGCCGGTGATGCGGGGGATGAACTTTTCCTTCTGTTCGGGGGTGCCGTAGAGCATGAGTGCGGGGCCGACCCACTGGATGCCCATATTGCCGACGGGTGCGCCGTGGTAGGCCATCTCCTCGTTGTAGACGAGCTGGCGCATGTGGGAGGCGCCGCTGCCGCCGAACTCCTTGGGCCAGGCCATCGCGAGCCAGCCTTTTTCGACGAGCTTCTTCTGGAAGTTCATCGTGTAGTCGTACTCTTCCTTATAGGTGGAGAAGCCGCCTTCGTAGCCGCGGCGGGCGCGGATTTCCTCGGGGGGGAGCTCGGCCTTGATGAACTGGCGGACTTCCTCGCGGAAGGCTTCGACATCGGAATCGTAGGCGAAACGCATGGACGCACTCCTTCGCGTAAATGGATGGCGGATGGGGGTGCGCCGAAGCATACGGATCGCGGTGGCGTCGTGCCAGTGGTTTTCAAGTGTGGGTAGAAAAATCGTTCCATCGCGCCTGGCGTGCGATGGAACGAAGTTCCCGGTTGCCAGTTCCCAGTTCCCAGGCCGTGACCGGCAAAGGTCAGGGGGCGCGGCCGGCCAGGCCGAGGAGGATGCGGAGGACGGTGGCGTCGTCCATCGTGTAATTGGGCGAATCGGAAAGGGTCCAGCTGGCCTTGTCCGATGAGAGTTCCCAGGTTGTGACGAGCGCGTCGCCGCGACTGAACGTGAAGCCAGCGGGTGCGCCCGGCAAATCGTGGCCGCCAAGCAGCACGCCGCGGCGATCGGTTTGGTCCATCCCGAAACCCTTACCCTGCCCCGCCACAGAGACTTCCGCGGTCACGATGCGGGGGGGCTCGAGGCCGACGTTCACGCGTACGCCCGTCACCTCCATCCCGTCGGGAAGCCAGGGGATGGACAACCTTACGCCGGTCTGACGTTCCACCTCCCGGAGGGTCTCGGCGCGGGTCTTGCCTGCTGGAATGAACGCAGTCGAGGTGAGTTCGCCTGACTCCGCGGTACCGGCCTGACGGAACTGGATGGCTACGAGAGCAACCACCGCAAGAAGGATCGCCGCGCCCACCGGCAAGAAGAACGCGGGGTGAGTTAGCCTCTGCATGATTTCCCCTCCACCATGGCTTAATAAGAACCGGGGGCCCAGTACCGGACCGAACTGAGGGGGCCGCAACTGTAGTTCCAGCTCCCCGAGTCCCATTCACGAACGTTTGTCTCCACGTATGGCGGGAGGAATCTCGCCCATGGCATGGAGACGCTGAGCCAGGCGGTGTAGTCGTAGATCTCGAAGTCCTGGTAAGAGAGCCCCGCTACGGTGTAGGTGGTACCGTCGACCTGCGAGATGATGCGTGCGCGCCAGAAGCGCAGGTCTACGTACGATGGCAGATTGGACCACCCTCCGTACCAATCGAGGTAATTGAACGTGTGTGTCTTCGGCGAGGAGTATGTCGTAGTGCTGGACGCCAGCGAATGCTGCCAGCTGTAGGTGTGCGGGATACCGTTGCGCATGCAGACGACGTTGTTCTGGCTGAGGGTCGCTCCGCTGCTGTAGGAACCCCATGGGGTGTAGATATCGGCAACATAGGCGGCGAGGCCCGACGCCGGTACCAGCAGCGCGAGTGCCAGGGCGAGGACCGTGGCAGTCAGCCGGCGCCTCGTACCGCCGGTGAGTTTCCGAATCGTTCGGGTCATGCGGGCTTACCTTCCTCTCAGAGATGAGGGGCGCAAGCGCAAGGTAGGCCCGGCTGATCGAGATGACATCACCCATTTCGGGTGATTCTCCGAAAGATGCGTCCTGCTTCGCCGCGTGATTCAACGTGAAATTTCGCCAGAATGCTGCGGACATGCGACTTCACCGTATCGACGGAGAGGTAGAGCCGCTGCGCGATCTCGGGATTCGTGAAGCCTTCGGCGATAAGCGCGCAGACCTGCCGCTCGCGCTCGCTGAGCGTGGCGACGGCGGCCGCCGCTTCGCGGTCCTGGTGCATGGCCTCCCCCTTCCGTCCGGGACGCGACCGCAGCCTACACCTGGTGCGCGCGAGGGGGCGAGCCCGGTCAGCTCGCGGCGCGATGGGGGGTGAGCTGGACCTCCTCCGCCTGGCATTCGAACACGCGGCGGAAGTGGTAGGTGAACGATTCGATGACCTGCGGCATGGGCACCGGCTTGTGCGCTTCGTACGAGAGCGAGGTCATGACGACGTCGTCGAGGCCGCAGGGCGTGATGTATTGGAAGTGCTCCATGTTCGGGTCGACGTTGAGGGCGATGCCGTGCATGGTCACGCCGCCGCGCACGTTGAGGCCGATTGAGGCGATCTTGCGGCCTTCGACCCAGACACCGCGGCCCATTTCGGAGCGCCCGCCCACGATGCCCCAGTCGGCGAGGACGCTGACGGCGGTCTCTTCGAGCCCGGCCACGAAATCGACGACGGAGCAATCCCAGCCGCGGAGATCGACGATGCCATAGGCGACAAGCTGGCCGGGGCCGTGATAGGTGATATCGCCGCCGCGCTCGGTCTGGACGATCTCGATGTGCTGCGATTCGACGAGCGATTCGGGCACGCGGAGCTTCGGCTCGGGGTGCGCGCGGCCGAGGGTGAAGACGGGGACGTGCTCGGTGATCAGCAGGGAATCGACGCCGGCGCCTTCGCGGCGCTGCTCCTGGAGGCGCTGCTGGAGCAGGTGGACGTCGCGGTAGCGGGTCTGGCCGAGCTCGTAGACCTTAATCGTGCGGTTGGCGGCGGACATGGGACCTCCCCGATCGGTGGGATGCGGCCGCGGACGCTCCACGGCCAGTGTAGCCCGCTCAGGCGGCGAGCAGGGCGTGCGGGGCCTCGCAAAGCGCGCGGACGCGTGCGAGGAACCACGCGGCATCGCCCGGCGAGACCAGGGCCGGGTCGTAGGACAGCGTGAGCGTGAGGACGGGCGCGAGCGTGGCTCGCCCGGCCACGAGGGCAAACGTATCGCGCAGCGCCCCGGCCGCGAGTGCGAACCCCTGGCCTTCGCCGAGCGGCGGGATGCCTTCGTCGATGCCGGCGGGGCCGAAATCCGTGAAGGCGCAATCGAAGAGGGCATCGTGGGGGCAGCGGCTGGTGGCGTCGTCGACGAGTTCGCGCATGGGGCGCTCGCCCGCGGCGCGAAGGATGGCGCGATGGGTTTCCGGGCGGCCGGGCGTATCGAGCAGGATGTCGGCGCCGGGCGTGCCCGACTCGGCGAGCGCGCGCGCTATGGCGGCGGCCACGAGCACCGCCGCCGAGGGCCCGGGCGCGCCCCACTCCGTCCCGAGACGGTGCTCAACTTCGGCAAGGCCGGCCGCGGGGAGTTCGGTGCGAAGCCAGAGGGCGGCCGGGCGCACCGGGAGCGCAGCCGCGAGCGGCGCCGGGTCGACATTGCCGGCGGGGTCATCCCAGGGCTCGACGACGTCGCCGCGCATTTCGAAGACGGCGGGTTCGGGCTCGTCGTCGATGGTTTCGAGCTCACCGGTCCATTCACCTGGCTCATCGGGCGCGGCGGGACCGGGGTCGGCGACCCAGGCGGGGGCGCTGGCGGCGAGCGAATCGGCGGCAGGTGCATCCCAGGCGAAGGCGGTGGCGGGGGCCGGGGGCCACGCCTCGGGCGCGGGGGTATCCCACTCCGCGGGCTCGGCGACGACCGCCCAGTCGCCCTCTTCGAAGACTGGCTCGGGTGCGGGGGCCGGTTCGCTCCACGTGGAGGCGGCGGGCGCGGCGGTGAATTCCCAGCTCATCGGCGGGGGCGGCGCATCGTGCCCGCGATCCTCGGTGGGCGTGACCGGTGCTTCGGCGTTCGCGAGCCAGCCCGCGGTGGTGTTGCCGGCGGCGTCATCCTCGTCGCCCTCGTCCCGTGTGGGCGTCGCGGGCTCCCATTCGTCGGACACAGCGGCCCGGGGATCGTCCTCCCAGTCGTCGTAGGAGGAGGCGGCGGTCGGGGCATCGTCGTCGTGGCTGCCAGCCGTCGGGCCGAGGGGAAGGAGGCGGCGGCGGCGAGGCTGCCCGTCGTCGTCGCGGCCCCACGGCCATGCTTCGCTGGCGGAGCGCCAGAGCAGGGGACTATCGAACTCGGTCTGGTCGCCGGGTGCGGAGCCCCAGAGGGCGGCCGGCTCTTCCGCGGTGTGCGTGCGGCGGAGGAGGGGAAGCTCCGTGGGGGAGACGGGGGCGGCGGCCTCCGGCTCGTCCTCGACGGGGTGCACTTCGTACGCTTCGAAGGCGTAGTGGGGGGCGGCGGCGGGCGGCGGTTCGCTCGCGGCCTCGGGGTCGTGGGCCTGCGCGGGGTAGAGGGCGACGGGCGCGGCGTCGTCGCGGGGGGTGGGGACTTCGCCCGGGGCGAGGATGACGCCGACGGCTTCGCCCCAGCGGGCGGGCATGCCGGCAGCAGCTTCGTGCCAGAGGAAGCCATCGCCGGGGGCTTCGATATCGACTGCGACGTTGCCGGCTTCGAAACAGCAGACGAGGTCGCCGGCGCGGACTTCGTCGCCATCCTCGTGATACCAGCCGATGAGGGTGCCTTCGCCGCGGCCAGGGCCAAGGATGGGGACCAGCAAATCGTTCGCCACGACATCCTCCCGGGCGGGTGCTGGGCGCACCCCTCCTTCATAGGGGTCGGCAGGTGGGTGGTTGGCATGGAGTGGCGAGTGAAGGGCCGGGCGGTTGCGGGCTTACCCGGATCGTCCGTAGGGGGCTGGTTCGATACGCTCGCGACCGTGGCGAAGTCGTTGGTGGATGTGCTGCTGACGCTGCTGGTCGCGCCGGTCGCGCTCGCGATCGTGGGGGCGTTCGCCGTGATCCTCGCGGTGGAGTTGCGGGGGAACCCGTTCTTCGTACAGACGCGTGTGGGGCTTCACGAGCGGCCCTTCCGGATGTACAAGCTGAGAACGATGCGGCACGCGAAGGCGGGTGAGGAGAAGACGTACGCCATCGAGGACTGGGGGCAGTTCGTGTTCAGCCCGGCGGGTGAGGTGGACCCGCGCGTGACGCGCTGGGGCGCGATTGCGCGGAAGAGCTCCATCGACGAACTTCCGAACCTGCTCAACGTTCTCAAGGGGGAGATGAGCATCGTGGGACCGCGACCGGAGATCCCCGAAATCGTGCGCCAGTACCCGCCCGAATACCGGCGGCGGCACGATGTCCTGCCCGGGATCGCGGGGCTGGCGCAGGTGATGGGGCGTTCGGACCTCGCCTACGACGATATCATGCGTTACGATTTGCAATACGTGGATGAGCATTCGATCCGCGGTGATCTCGCGATCATGGTGAAGACGGCGCTGCAGGTGGCGGCGGGGAGCGGTGCGCGATGAGCACGCACCGCTTCGCCTTCCGGCGGATGGTGACGGGCGACCCGCTGCACACGCTGGCGGCGGCGCTACTGGACATGCTGGTGGTGGGCCTCGCCTACGCGGCGGCGCTCCTGCTGCGCTTCGATGCCGACGTGCCGCGCGCGAACGCGGAGTTCGCCTGGCGGGTAGTGCCATTCATCGCTTGCGGTTATGTCCTCGCGAACCTGGCGCTGGGCGTGTACCGGACGGTGTGGGCCTACGGCAGCCTCGGCGACATCATCGCGCTCTTCCGGCCGGTGCTGCTGGTCACGATCGTCACGTTCATCGCCAACTTCTGGCTGCGCGACCGGGATCTGCCCCTTTCGGTGATCCTGATCGCGGGGGCGCTCATCTTCCCGGGGATGGCGCTGGTGAAGATGCGGGCGCGGCTGCTCCTGCGCATGCCCTGGAGCGCGAGCGCGTCGCAGCGGCTGCTCATCGTGGGCGCGGGCCATACGGGCCAGCTGCTGGCGCGCGAACTCCAGAACAGCCCCGCGCTGAACTACCAGGCGATGGGCTTCGTCGACGACGACCCGAAGAAGGTACACACGCGCATCCACGGCCTGCGGGTGCTGGGCTCGGTGGAAGAGCTCGACGCGGTGCTGCAGAAGGAAGCGGTGGACGTGGTCGCGATCGCGATCGCGCGGGCGAAGGGCTCGATGATTCGCCAGATCGTGGGCGTCTGCCAGCGGCAGGGCATCCCGGTGCGGATCGTGCCAGGCGTCGAGAACTGGGTACTCGGCGGGCACCATGACACGCTCCGGGACGTGACCCTCGATGACCTCCTCGGGCGCGAGCCGGTGCAGGTGGATTACGCGGCGTGCTCCGGATCGGTGAAGGGGCGCGTGGTGCTCGTGACGGGGGCGGCGGGCTCCATCGGCGCGGAGTTGTGCCGGCAGCTGATGGCCTTTCAGCCGCGCGAGTTGCACATCCTCGATAACAACGAGTCGGGGCTGTACGACCTCTCCTTCGAACTGACGCGGATTTCGCCGGAGACGACGCTGAAGATGTGGGTGGCGAGCGTCGTCGATGAGCCGCGCGTGAACAGCATCTTCAAGCGCACGCGGCCGGACCTCGTGTACCACGCGGCGGCCTACAAGCATGTGCCGCTGATGGAGGAGCATTCGGAGGAGGCGTTCCGCGTGAACGTGCTCGGGACGCTGAACGTGGCGCGCGCGGCGCGAACGTTCGGGACGGGCGTCTTCGTGCTGATTTCGACGGACAAGGCGGTGCGGCCGACGAGCATCATGGGCGCGACCAAGCGGATCGCGGAGTTGCTGGTGCTGGCGCTTTCACGGGAGGCTTCGAAGACGAAGTACGCGGCGGTGCGCTTCGGCAATGTGATGGGCAGCCGCGGGTCGGTGGTGCCGCTGTTCATGTCGCAGATTGAGCGGGGCGGGCCGGTGACGGTGGTACACCCGGAGATGATGCGCTACTTCATCAGCATCCCCGAGGCGGTTTCGCTGGTCATCCAGGCGGGCACGTTCGGCGGCCACGGCAACATCTACATGCTGGACATGGGCGAGGAGATCAACATCCTCGAGCTGGCCGAGCGGATCATCCGGCTGCGGGGGCTGCGTCCCGGGCAGGACATCGAAGTGGTGTTCACGGGCACGCGCCCGGGGGAGAAGCTGCGCGAAGAGCTCGTGGCGGACTTCGAACAGATGTCGCCCACGGAGCACCCGAAGGTGATGCGGCTAAGCGCATCGATCGATGTCACGGAGGCCGAGATCCTGCGGCTTATCGAGGAGATCGCGGCGCTGGTGTGGGACGACGCGGATGAGCTTCGGCGGCGGATTCACCTTGTCTCGCGGCGGTATTCGCTGGAAGCGGAGGGTGCGGTGACGAAGCGTGAAGGGCAGACCGCGCCGTGAGCTTTCGCGTGCATGAGACGGCGGAAGTCAGCGACCGGGCGCTTATCGGCGAGGGGGCCAGCATCTGGCACCAGGCGCAGGTGCGCGAAAACGCCGGCATCGGGCCGGGCTGCATCATCGGCAAGGGCGTCTATATCGGCGCGGATGTGCAGGTCGGCGCGAACTGCAAGGTTCAGAATTACTCCTGTGTGTACGAGGGCACGACGCTCGAGGACGGCGTCTTCGTCGGCCCCGAGGTGGTGTTCACGAACGACCGCTTCCCCCGCGCGATCAACCCCGATGGGAGCCTGAAGTCGGCTTCGGACTGGGAGTGCGTGGGCGCAACGGTGCAGTATGGCGCGGCCGTGGGTTCGCGGTCGGTGGTGCTGCCGGGCGTGCGCATCGGGCGGTGGGCGCTGGTGGGGGCGGGGAGCGTGGTGACGAAGGACGTGCCCGCGCACGGGCTTGTGATTGGCAACCCGGCGCGGCAGGTTGGCTGGGTGTGCCAGTGCGCGCACCGGCTGAACGACGACCTGGCCTGCGGCGAATGCGGGCGGCGGTACCAGCGCACAGCGGACGGCCTCGCTATTCTCGAATCCTGAACGACGCTGAGAACGTGCGCGGAGAGCCGCCGGGCAGCCGCGTGCCGGGAGGAAGAACCTGATGACGACCGCGCCTCGCAGCATTTCGATAGCGCGCCCCCTGGTTTCGGACGAAGAGAAGGCCGCGGTGCTTGCCGTGCTGGAAAGCGGGCAGCTCGCCCAGGGCAGCCGCACGGAGGCGTTCGAAAAGGAGTTCGCGGCGTACGTCGGGGCGAAGCACGGCGTGGCGGTGAACAGCGGTACGGCGGCGCTCATCGTGGCGCTGCAGGCGCACGGCGTCGGGCCCGGGGACGAAGTGATCACGACGCCGTTTAGCTTCATCGCGACGGCGACGAGCATCATTGCCTGCGGCGCCACGCCCGTCTTCGCGGATATCGACCCGTTCGATTTCAACCTCGACCCGGAAAAGGTGGAGGCGCTGATCACGGATCGGACGAAGGCAGTCATGCCGGTACACCTGTACGGGCACCCGGCGCGCATCGCGGAGTTCGAGACGCTGTGCGACGAGCACGGGCTGGCGCTGGTCGAGGACGCGGCGCAGGCGCACGGCGCCGAACACCAGGGCAAGCGCGTGGGCGCGTTCGGCACGGGCTGCTTCAGCTTCTACCCGACGAAGAACATGACGACTGGCGAAGGCGGCATCATCACGACGAACGACGATGAGGTCGCGCGGATGGCGCGGATCATTCGCAACCACGGGCAGGAGCGGCGGTATTACCACGAACATTTCGGCCTTAACTGGCGGATGACGGACCTCTCGGCGGCGATCGGGAGTGCGCAGCTGGCGAAGCTGGAAGCGTGGAACGAGGCGCGCATCGCCAACGCGCAGGCGCTGGCGGCGGCGGTCGAGGCGGCGGAGATCGTGGGTGTGGAGACGCCTCGCGTGCGGCCGGGCGACCGGCACGTGTTCCACCAGTTCACCATCCGGGTGGCGCCGGAAAAGCGGGAGGCGCTGCAGAAGGCGCTCGCGGAGGCAGGCGTGGGCACGGCGATCCATTACCCGCTGTGCATCAACGAGCAGCCGATCATGAAGGAGCTCGGGGTGGGCGCGGGGGCCGATGTGCCGGTCGCGGAGGCGGCATCGCAGAGCGTGCTTTCGCTGCCGATTCACCCGTCGCTGACGGGGGAGGATGTGGCATACATCGCGGAGTGCCTGGCGCGGTTCGCCTGAGGTTTGGGCGGAACTGTGCGAGATTTCACAAGCGCTTCATTTGTGATACCATCCCGGGCGGTTTCCCGAACCCGAAACGTATGAAATCTGCCGGGGGCCAGGGTGCCGCCGGCTGCCGCAGGAGGCCGGCTACCGCGTGAACATCATCGTCTGCGTTAAGCAAATCCCGGACCCGGAAACGCCCGCAGCGTCCTTCAAGGTGGACGAAGCGGCGAAGAAGGTAATCCCCGCCCAGGGCATCGCGCCCGTTGTGAACCCGTACGACCCGCAGGCCACGGAGGCGGCGCTCCGCCTCAAGGAAGCGGATGGCGGCGGGAAGGTCACGGTCATCAGCCTTGGCCCCGATAGCGCGCGCGACGCGATCAAGCACGCGCTGGCGATGGGCGCGGACGAGGGCGTTCTGCTGAACGACCCGGCGTTCGGCGACATCGACAACTTCCAGACGGCGAACGCGCTCGCGAAGGCGATTGAGAAGCTGGGCGGCGCCGACCTCGTGCTCATGGGCCGCGCTTCGGCGGACTGGGACATGGGCGTGGTGCCGACGGGTGTCGGCCAGGCGCTGAACGTGCCGGTGGTGACGGTCGCGAAGGCGATCGAAAAGGGCGGCGCGGGACTGAAGGTGGAGCGCGTGCTGGACGACGGCTTCCAGAGCGTGGAAGTGGCGCTGCCGGCCGTGGTCTCGGTTTCGAACGAATTCGGCGAGCCGCGCTACCCGCAGCTTCGCCAGATCATGATGGCGGCGAAGAAGACGGTGCAGGTGTGGGGCGCCGCGGACCTTGGCCTGGGTGCGGATGAAGTGGGCGCGGCCAACCGGGCGATGCCGCTGGAAGCGCTCTACGTGCCGAAGGTCGAGAGCAACGTCGAGATCATCGAGGGCGACACGCCGGAAGAGAAGGCGGCCGTTCTCGCGCAGAAGCTTCGCGCGGCGAAGCTGGTCTAAGGAGCACCGACGAACATGGCAGGAATTCTGGTTGTTGCCGAAGCGGCCGGGGACGGCGTTTCGGCCTCCTCGCTCGAACTGCTCGGCGCGGCGCAGCAGCTCTCCTCGCAGGGCGGCGGCGCGGTGTCGGCGTTCGTGGCCGGCCAGGCGGGCGCCAATGCGCTGCTCCAGCACGGGGCGGCCACCGTCTACGTGGGCACGAACGCGGCGCTCGCGAGCAACATGGCGGAAGTGCTTCAGCCGGCCGTGCAGGCCGCGATCGAGCAGTCCGGCGCGGACATCGTCCTGATCGCGCAGAGCAGCCTCGGGCGTGACCTCGCCCCCGCGCTCGCCTTCGCGAACAAGACGGGCGCGGCGATGGACTGCGTCGAGCTGAAGATCAATGGCGGGCGCCTGCGGGTGACGCGCGCGGCTTTCGGCGGCAACGCCCGGGCCGAGCACACCTGGAAGTCCCCGCTGCAGATCGCGACGGTGAAGGGCAAGTCGTTCGATGCGCCCGAGGCCGGTGCGGGCGGCGGCGAGACGAAGACGATCGATGCGGCCGGTACGGCGCGCATCACCGTGCTGGGGATCTCGAAGGCGGAATCGACGGGCATCAAGCTCGAGGACGCGGCGGTGGTCGTGGCCGGCGGGCGTGGCCTGGGCGATGGCGCGGCCTTCAAGATGCTCGAGGACCTCGCGGGCACGATGCCGGCGGGCGCCGTTGGCGCTTCGCGCGCGGCGTGCGACCTGGGCTGGTATCCGCCTTCGCAGCAGGTGGGCCTGACGGGCAAGACGGTTTCGCCGAACCTGTACATCGCGGTCGCGATCAGCGGCGCCAGCCAGCACATGGCGGGCATGGCGGGTTCGAAGAACATCGTCGCGATCAACAAGGACCCCGACGCCAACATGGTGAAGGTTTCGAAGTTCGCCATCATCGACGACTTCAAGAAGGTTGTCCCGGCGCTGATCGAGGAGATCAAGAAGCTGGGCTAATCCGCGAAGCGTTCGCAATCGATGAAGGGGCAGCCTCGCGGCTGCCCTTTCTCGTTGGTCCGCGCCCGGCCAGTGTGCGTGGCCCACTGGAGCCGATGCCGCTACGGTGAATGGAGCACGAGGCCGGGGAGGGGCGATGCCGGGGGCTGACGAGGAGGATGCGAGGGAGGCGCATGCACGCCTTCGCACGGTGGCGGTGCCGGCCATCCTGGTGGCGATCTCGGCGGCGCTGTTCTTGCTCTGCGCGTTCGGGTATCGCATCGCCAAGGACGACTTCGGCGATGACGGCGCCGGGCTGAGCCGGGGCGCGATCGACTTCCTGTCCTTCGCCTACTCGTTCGGCGCGATCTCGCTGCTGGCACTGGTGCTGTTCTCGCCTTCGTACCCGCGGTTCGCCGGTTGGACGCTGGTGGGCGCGGGTCTGCCGCTGCTGCCCCTGGCGGGCATGGAGTTCGCGGCCGAGGACCTGAGTGCCCTGGAAACGGCGATCGGCGTGGCGAGCGCGGTGGCCTTTGTGCTGCCGCCGGTGGCGGGTGCGCTGCTGCTGCTGGCGGTCCGCCGTGGCACGTTCGCACGCGGATAGCGGAAGCGACGAGCAGATGGGGGTGGGGCGTTGGCCGTAATCCTGCGACTGACAAACAGCGACGACTTCAATGAGCGGGTGCCGGAGGCGGAGCGCGCCACGGTCGTGGCGGAGCGCGTGTTCACGGCGGAGACGGGCGAAGCGGCGCACACTGTTTCGAAGGTGATGTGGCCGACGCCACCGTTCCCCGTGCACCTGGACCGTTGGCTGGATGAGACGAAGCCGGACGTGGTGGTGATCCGGCTCGCCGCGTACTGGGTGACGTTCCGTTCGGTGCCGCTGCGCCTGAAGCGGCGGATCGGGCGCGTGGGCGAAGCGTTGTCGGACGTCGGGACGGCATCGGCGCGGGTGCACTGGCTGGCGGAATCGCCGCCGTACCATCTGGCGCGGCGCGCGCTCCTGCGGACCATCGGCGGTGACGCCAACTTCACCGTGGACGAAGTCATGGCGGTGTTGGAGGCGAGCGCGCGGCGAGTGCTGGCGCGCGAGGGGACGGTGCTCGTCGTGCGTGGGCCGCAGAACGCCCTCAGCGCCGACGTTTCGCCGAAGGCGCTGGCATGGGCCGAGGCGCGACGGTTCGAATTTCACCGGCGAGCGCGGGACCTGTGCGAACGGCTGCACGTCGAGTACATCGGGCGCGACGAGCCCTACGCGACCGGCGACGACCCGGCGGTGTTCTTCGGCGACCTGGTGCACGCGACGGCGCTGATGCACCGCGTCCGGGGCGAGGAAGAAGGCATGGCGATGGCCGCGGCCTGGAAGCGCGAGCGGTAGGGATTACCAGACGAACGGGATGAGGCGCTTTCGACCGGCGGCGTAGGCGGCATACGGTTCGCCGAGGGCGGCGAAGAGCGCGCGCTCCTCGATGCGGATGCGGAAGAGGAGCACGGCGAGCGGGAGGCCGATGCAGACCGCCAGCGCGGCTCCGTTCGCGGACGCGACGCCGATGCCCGTCAGCATCACGAGCGCGCCCGTGTAGGCGGGGTGGCGCACCACGCGGTAAGGGCCGCCGGTCACGATGCGCTGCCCGGCTTCGACATGCACGGCCGGGCTGTAGGCTTCGCCGAGGGCGCCCAGGGCGCGGAGCCGGAGGGCCGCTCCCGCCGCGACCAGCACCGCGCCGGCAAACCACCACGCTGGCCAGCCCCCCGGGAAGTCGAGGCCCCTGGCCGTGAACGTCAGGCTGAAGGCGACGATGACGGCGAGAAACCAGACGGCCGCGATCGCGGGGAGCGAACCCGCATCGGAGGCACTGGCGCGATCGCCGCGAATGATTGCGATGAGATGGCGTCCGGACTCAAGAAGGAAGTAGGCGAGCAACGCGAGGCCGAGCGCGACGAAAGCCAGGGCACGTGCGAGTTCACCGGGCACGCATCCTCCGGGCCGCTCCGCTCGTGGACTGTAGCCTGGCTGCGGGCAGACCGGGCCGGGCGAAGGGCCCGAAGGCGGGCGCCGTTCGTCGCCCCCTCCCTCAATCGCGGACGGGTACTTCTTTCTTCGGCGGAAGCGCGCGCAGGAGGCGGCCGGTAGCGGCGGTGATATCGCCAACGGCAGCGTTGAACGCCTCTTCGTTCGCCTTCGAAGGGGCACGGAAGCCGCTGACCTTACGGACGAACTGGAGCGCGGCGGCGAGGACCTCGTCGTCGGTGGCGGGACCGGTGGTAGTGCGAAGGGGCTTGATGCTGCGGCACATGGCGCCTCCCGGGGGACGGTTTGTGGCTCACCTTCGTCCGGGAGCGGCGCGGGCGTCAACGCGGGCGAGGTTCGGGTGGGGTCAAGGCGCGGGCAGGGCCGGGGAAAAAGTGGCTGAACGGACGTATCGCGCTGCGGGACGCGGGGGTGCCATGGTGAACACCACCCGCGGGGTGCCCTGGAGGATTCATGGAAATTGACAAGCTCGCCGGGCTGCCGGCGCACGCGCTCATCGTTCACGCGGCCGTCGTGATGGTGCCCCTCGCCTTCCTCGCGCTCGCGGTGACGGGCTGGCGGGCGCCCTGGCGGCAGGTCTACGCATTGCCGATTGCGCTGCTGGCGGCGGCCGGGGCGTTCTTCGCGATCATGGCGGCGGGCACCGGGGAGCCGCTCGAGGACCGCGTGAAGGATGCCGCGCGCGCCCAGGGGCTCCAACGGCCGCGCTTTGGCGACCATCCGGAGGACGGCGAGATGGCACGCAACCTGGCCGTGGTCTTCGCACTCACGGCGATCGGGCTCTTCCTGGTGACGAAGTTCGGGAAGCGGTGGAACCTCCCGCCGTGGGCGCCGATGGCGGTGTATGCGCTGGCGCTGGTGGTGGGCGTGGGCGCGACGGGGATCATGGTCGCGGCGGGGCACTCGGGCGCGCAGCTGGTGTGGAAGGATGTGGGGTCGCTGTCGGCGGGGAAATAAGGCCACCTCGGGCGAGGAGCGGAGGGCTCGTGCGCGGTAGACTCGCGGCGTGAGTACTCCGGCCGGGCTCTTCGTCGCGATGTTCATCCTGCTGGCGGGACTGGGCATCGGCGCGCTGGGTGAGACCGGCAGCGCCGATCAGGTCAGGCCCGTTCGAGCGGTCGCGCCGATGGTCGCGCGGGACGGCGAAGCACCGCCGATGCCGACGCCAACTCCTCTCCCTCCGCCGCCGGCGATCCCGGCGAAGCCAACACGCTGCTTCGAGCCGCGCGGCGACATGGGCGGCTTCGATGTACGGCCGGCCGACGGCGATTCGGTGCTGCGGAACTGCCAGGTGGTCGCGTATTACGGGTACCCGGGCGTGCCCGGGCTCGGCGTGCTGGGCGAGGGCACGGAGGCGGAGATGCTCGCCCGGCTCGGGCGCGAAGTGGCCGCGTACGATGAGGCGAACGGCGGGCGGCACGCCATCGGCGGGCTGCACCTCATCGCGGCGGTGGCGCAGGCGAGTGCCACGGCGGACGGCAGCTGGCTGGTGCGGATGCCGTGGGAATCCATCGACCATCAGCTGGCGCTGGCCGAGGCGAACGACCTCGTCGTGATCCTCGATGTGCAGATGGGCCACAGCACGGTGGCGGAGGAGATCCCGCGGCTCCTGCCGTACCTTTCGAATCCGCGCGTGCATCTTGCGGTGGACCCGGAGTGGGCGATGCCTCCGGGGGTGGCGCCGGGCACGGCCATCGGCGGAATGGACGCGAGCGCGATCAACGAGGCGCAGCGGCTGATGTCGGACTACATCACGGCGCACGGGCTCTCGAACCGGATGCTCATCGTGCACCAGTTCACTCCCAGCATGATCCGGAACAAGAGCGGCCTGCAGTGGTACCCGGGCGTGGACCTCGTGATCGACATGGACGGGTTTGGCGGGCAGGGGATCAAGCTCGCGCATTATGACCAGTTCGTACGGGAGGACGGCGCCCCGCACGGCGGGCTGAAGCTGTTCTACGACGAGGACGTGAACCTGCTGGCGCCGTGGCAGGTGGCGGCGATTTCGCCCCAGCCGGATGTCGTGATCTTCCAGTAGGGGCGCCCCGCGACCGTGACGCGGGCGGGTGGTAGAACGCGGGGATGGACGAAGCGTTTTCACTCGAAGGGCAGCTGGCGGTGGTGACGGGCGGGTCGCGGGGGATCGGGTTCGCGATCGCGAAGGCGTTCGTGGCGGCGGGTGCACGCGTGGTCATCACCGCGCGCAACGCGGACCAGCTGCGCGAGGCGGAGGCGGCGCTGGGGCCGAACGCGATCGGCAAAGTATGCGACAACGCGGACCTCGCCGAGGTGGCGCGCACGGCGGAGGAGGCATGGCGGCTGCAGCCGGTCACCATCCTCGTGAATAACGCCGGCGTCAGTTCGTTTTACAAGCGGGCGGAGTTCGTGACGGTGGAGGACTGGGACCCGGCGTTCACCATCAATGTGCGAGGCACGTTCTTCTGGTCGACGGAAGTGGCGCGGCGGCTGTTTGAGGCGGGGTTGCCGGGTTCGATCATCAACATCAGCTCGGTGGCGGCGAGCCACCCGCTGGAGCGGCTGAGCGTCTACGGCGCGACGAAGGCGGCGATGGACCAGCTGACGCGGTCGCTGGCGCTGGAATGGGCGGACCGCGGCGTGCGGGTGAACAGCATCGCGCCCGGGTGGGTGGATACCGACTTTACGAACGACCTCTTCGCGAGCCGCTGGGGTGACAAGCTGCGCGGGGACGTGCCGATGGGGCGCGTCGCCGCGGCGGAGGATGTGACGGGCGCCGCGCTCTACCTGGCGAGCGCGGCGAGCGGCTATGTCACCGGTTCGGTGATGACGATCGACGGCGGACGTTCGCTTCGCTGACGGCTGGCGGCGGGACGCACGGTGCGCGACCATCGGGGAGTGAACGACGACGTGGAACGGCCGCGGCTGTTGCTGGTTCATGGCTTCCTCGTACGGCGGCAGGTGTGGGATGCGCTGACGGAGGAGCTTTCGCACGATGCAACGGTGATCGCGCCGGACCTCCCGGGATACGGCCGCACAGGCCGCGCGATGCCTTCGTACCAGCTTGAGGACGTGGTCGAGGCGCTGCTGCCGCTGGTGGAGGCGGAGCGGCCGACGCATGTGCTGGGGCATTCGATGGGCGCCATCGTCGCGCTGGGGCTGGCGGCCCGGGTGCCGGGGCAGTTCCAGCGGGTGGGTGTCGCGAACCTGCCGGTGTACGCGTCGCGGGCGGAGGGGCGGGCGCACCTGCGCCGGCGGAGCCGAGTGCGCGACCTGTTCTTGCGGCGGCACGAACTGACACACATGGGCTGCGAGGCGATTCACCGCACGCGGCGGGTGTGGCTGCCGGTCGCGAGGCGGGTGCCGTGGGAATACACGGAGCTGGCGGCATCGGGGGCGTTCGAACACACGCTGGAGAGCCACGCCGAGGGGCTGGAGGCGATCATCTTCGCCGGGCACGTGGAAGGGCTGGCGCAGCGCGTCACGCGGCCCGTGGAGGCGCTGCACGGCGAACGGGACGGGGCGGCGCCGGTCGGACCGGTGCGCGAAATCGCGGCGCGGTACGGCTGGCGGCTGCGGGTCGCGCCGACCGGGAGGCACCAGGTGGCGCTGGCGCGGCCGCGGATGACGGCGGACTGGGTTCGCACGCACCTCTTCGAACCGGTACACGGGTAGCGACGCCCGCGGACCGTGGCAGGCCTACATCAGTACGAGTTTTGCACTTGGCCGGTCCCCATCGCACGTGGTTTGCTCCTGCGCGGGCGATGCCGGCGATGGAGCGGACGCCGGCATCGCCGGGCGGCGCCAGAGACTGACGCGGCAGCGGACCACCTTCGGGTGCGCCGTGCTGACCGGCGAAGGATGTGCGCGTGGATGGCTGGCAGGGCGCAATCAAGCAGGCGCGCCGGGCGCGAAAGTGGTCGCGCCGGCAGGCGGCCGAGGCCGCGGGGCTGGGCGAAGCGACAATCGAGGCCTGGGAGACGGGCAGACGCCACCCGCGCATGGAAAACCTGATCGCCTATTGCCGGACGCTGGGCGTGACGGCCACGGAACGGCGCCGGATTGTCGCGGACGCCGGGTATGGCGACGCGAGGCATGACACGGCGGAGCAGTAGCCGGCTCGCGGCGGGGTGTTCGCGCCAGATCCTGTCGCCTTTCGCGAAAACGATTGACGCGACAGATCGCCATCTGTAGGAAGCGTTCGGCGGATACGGAGGGCGAGCGTGGACGAATGGCGCGAGGCGATCCGGCGGGCACGGGACGCGATGGGCTGGTCGCGGAAGCAGGCCGCCGATGCGGCGGGAATCGGCGAGGCGACGATCGAGGCGTGGGAAACGGGCGGGCGGCACCCGAAACGGGAGAATCTCCTGCGGTACTGCGAAGGCCTGGAGATGCCGGTCGCGGAGCGGCGGCCGGTGCTGGCCGATGCCGGGTTCGAACCTGAAGCCAACGGCCCGGCGGGCGAGTTGCAGCGCCGGCGGCGCATCGGCCTGCGGCCGTACGCGGACGAGATGGAGGCGTACCGCTGGTCGTTCCTGCTGCTCGATGACTACAACGACATCCTCGCGTGGAACTCCGTGGCGGAGGCGGTGGCCGAGCTGAACTTTGCCGAGCACTTTGAAACGCTTGGGGAGCGCAACGTCGTGTGGCTGGCGGCGACGGCGCATTTTCGCAAGCACCTGCTGAACTGGATGGACCTCATCGGGCGGCAGGTTTCGTTCTGGAAGATGGCGCACCTTTCGCGGCCGCCGGATTCGGAGACGGGCGAAGCAGGGAAGGGCGCGGCGCCGCTGCTGCAGATGATGATGGCACTCGGCAGCCGCTTCCCCGAGGCGTTCGGCGACCTGCTGACGCTGTACCAGACGGTGCCGGTATGGCGCGAAGGGAACCGGAACAGCCACCCCGTGACGTGGCGCGTGGACGACGGCACGGTGCTCCGCTTCGAAACCGTGTTCCGGGCCTGGAGTGACTTCGATTCGCTTTACGCCTTCGACTGGCACCCGGCGAACGCGGAAACGTGGCGCTGGGTGGAGAGGACGATGCGCACCCGCGAGGCGCATTCGCGGGAGCACTGGGAGCCGGACCTGCCAGTGCGATGGAACGAGGCGTTGCGCGCGTTCCGGGAGCGGCTGGACCTTTCGCAGGCGGAGTTCGGCGCGCGCGTGGGACTTTCCGCGGATGCGGTGTACAGCCTCGAAAAGGGCCGGAGGCGGCCACGGCGCGACACGGTGATGACGATCGTGCGGACGCTGCAGATGGATGGCCCGACGACGAACTTCATCCTCGAGGACCTCGGCATGAGCCCGGAACCGGCATGGATCGCGCGGTGGATGTCGGGCCTGGATGTCGCCTACCACCCCAACGCCGCCGTGTACTACCTCTCGGCGGCAGAGCTGGAACGGGACGCGGAACGGCTGCCGTGGCCGCTCTTCGTGTTCGACGCGGACTGCCGGCTGATTGGCGGGAACACGGCCGCCCGGCGCTTCGACCCGTTTCCGCTGCCGCCCTTCCACGAAACCGAGCGCGGGCCGCATCTGCTGGAGCTGGTGACCTCCGAGGGGTTCCGGATGCATGTCGAGAACTGGGACGAGGTCGTGCTCACGCTGGTGCCGGCGCCGCTGAAGCCGTTCCTGAATCCGACCGTAACGGGTGGCGCGGGGCGGGCGTTCGAGCAGGCGGTAGCGGCGGTGCGGCGGACTCCGAACGGGACGGCGGCGATTCGCGACCTGATCGCGGCGTGGGAGAAGCGCGGGGCGCGAAGGGCCGATGCGCGCGTTGTCTTCCGGCTTCGGTGGCGCCACGACGATGGCACCCTGCTCGTGTTCGATGGACTGGTGGCGGGCTGGAACGCGCTCGACCCGTACTGGGTGATCGACCTTCACCCGGGCGATGCGGCGACCTTCGAATGGTTCGAGCGGCAGTGGGGCGAGGCGCCGCCCGGTGCGCCGCCCTGGTGGTTCGCCACCCCCCGCACTGGCGAGCGATAAGCCGCTTATCGCTCGTATACTCCTCGGCACGAAACCGGGAGGATTGGGATGGAATTCAGGAACGTCGGATTTTCGGGCCTGCGCGTTTCGGTCGCGGGCCTCGGGTGCAACAACTTCGGGATGCGGCTGGACCAGGAGAAGACGCAGGCGGTTGTGGACAAGGCGATCGACCTGGGCGTGACGCTGTTCGACACGGCGGACGTGTACGGCGGCGGCCAATCGGAGGTGATGCTGGGCAAGGCGCTGGGCGCTCGCCGCCAGGACGTGGTGGTGGCGACGAAGTTCGGCAGCCCCATGGGCGAAGGGCCGTACAAGGCCGGCGGGTCGCGGCGGTACGTCATCGCGGCGTGCGAGGCGAGCCTGAAGCGGCTGGGCACGGACTACATCGACCTCTACCAGATTCACCGGCCGGACGCGCTCACGCCGCTGGACGAGACGATGCGCGCGCTGGAAGACCTCGTCCGGGCCGGCAAGGTGCGCTACATCGGGCATTCGAACTTCGCGGGCTGGCAGACGGCGGAGGCGCAGGCGATCGCGAAGTACGAGCGGGTGGCGCCGTTCGTCTCGGCGCAGAACGAGTACAGCCTGCTAAACCGCCGCATCGAGGGCGACCTGGTGCCGGCGCTGGAGGCGTACAACGTCGGCCTGCTGCCGTATTTCCCGCTGGCAAGCGGGGTGCTCACGGGCAAGTACGTGCAGGGGCAGGAGCCGCCGGCGGGCACGCGGCTCGCGGCGTGGGGTCCGCGAGCGGGCCGCATGCTGAGCGATAAGAACTTCGACCTGGTGGAGAAGCTGTCGACGTTCGCGCAGACGCGGGGGCATTCGATCCTGGACCTGGCGATGGGCTGGCTGGCGAGCAAGCGGTACGTGCCGAGCGTGATCGCGGGCGCGACTTCGCCCGAGCAGATCACGCAGAACGTGGCGGCGCTCGAATGGCGGCTCACCGGCGAGGAGATGGCCGAGGTCGACAAGATCACCGCGTGAGCACGCGGTGGCGTAATGCATTTCCGGGGGCCCGCCGCACTGGCGGGCCTTTCGTTTGCCCTTCGCGGGCGCGCGGTCGGTCCGTGGGGAAGGTTCGCGCAGGGGGTATCGGGATTGGCACCTAGTGAAAGTTCTTATGCGGCGGCTTTGCCGCCCTGATCGCGGGTCCCCTATACTGGCAGAGTGCGAAGCGGTCACGCGCTTGGAGGGGTGCCACGGCGTGATTCCTGGAGACGATAATCCGCGAGAAGCCTGCGGCGTGTTCGGGGTGTTTGGCCCCGGTGAGGATGTCGCGCGGCTAACCTTCTATGGGCTCTACGCCCTCCAACACCGCGGGCAGGAAAGCGCCGGCATCGCCACGAGCAACGGGAGCGAAAGCTTCGGTCTGCGGACGGGGATGGGTCTGGTCTCGCAGGTGTTCGACGAGGAGGATCTCGCATTCCTCCGGGGCCAGATCGCGATCGGGCACACGCGCTACAGCACGGCGGGCGGTTCGCTCGCCTGCAATGCGCAGCCGATCCTCGTTCGCGACCGGGAGACGGGCGAGCAGATAGCGCTCGCGCACAATGGCAACCTGACGAACGCGGATGTGCTGCGCGAGGACCTTGAGGCGCAGGGCGTGCGGTTCGAATCCACCGCCGACAGCGAACTCATCGCGCATCTGCTCGCGATGGCGCCGGCGGGGACCTGGGAAGAGAAGTTCCACTACGTCATGCGGCGAATCGAAGGGGCGTACAGCCTCGTCATTATGACGAAGGATGTGCTCTTCGGCGTTCGCGACCCCCTGGGTGTGCGGCCGCTGTGCTTCGGACGCCTCGGGAACGGTGGCTGGGTGGTGGCTTCGGAATCGTGCGCGCTGGAACACCTCGGCGTGCGGATGGAGCGGGAAGTGCGCGCGGGCGAGGTCGTGCAGATCGACGGCAGCGGGATGCGCAGCTTTTCACCGGTGGCGCCGCTGGCGAAGCGGGCGGCCTGCACGTTCGAGTACATCTACTTCGCGCGGCCGGACAGCCAGTTCATGGGCAAGCTCATCTACCCGGTGCGGGAGGAGATGGGTGCGCAACTGGCGCGCGAGCACCACGTGGAGGCGGACCTGGTCATCGGGGTGCCGGATTCGGCGATCCCGGCGGCCATCGGATACGCGCGCGAGGCGGGCATCCCGTATCGCGAGGGCCTCGTCAAGAACCGGTACGTCGGACGGACGTTCATCCAGCCCGACCAGCGCATCCGGGCGGCGGGTGTGAGCCTGAAGTTCAACGCGCTCGGCGATGTGCTGCGCGGCAAACGCGTCGTGGTGGTGGACGATTCGATCGTGCGGGGGACGACCACGCCGCGGGTGATCCAGCTGCTGCGGAACGCGGGCGCGACCGAGGTGCACATGCGCTTCGCATCGCCGCCGATTATTTCGCCCTGTTTCTTCGGGGTGGACATGGCGACGAAGTCCGAGCTGATCGCGGCAAACAAGACGCTCGACGAGATTTGCGCGCATATCGGCGCGGACTCGCTGGGGTACCTGAGCGTCGAAGGGCTGAACGCGGCGACGGGGCAGAGCGCGAACGACCTCTGCAACGCGTGCTTCACGGGCGTGTATCCCATCAACGTGCAGCTGGAGATGGACGACATGTCGGCCGCGCGGCGCGACCCGGTGCTGGCGGCGGCGGACAGTCTCAACCGTTCCGGCCGTCCGTAGGCCAGGCCGGCCCGGCTCCCGCAACGTCTGGAAGCGAGGCCAACAGGGTTGCCCCCGGCCTTGAGCCTCGAGCCTCGCACCCCATTCCTCATTCCTCATTCCTCGGACGTGCTATCCTCGGTGAACCGGCGATGACCGGGACGAGTAGCCGTCCGCCCCAGAGAGTTCGCGCCCCCGGGCTGAAAGCGCGACAAGAAGGCCGGCGAAAACCACCCGCGAGCCTGCCGCGAACGGCGCGTGATGGCGCCTTAAGCGAGCACGGATTGGCCCCGTCACCGGCCATTTGATGAGGCCGCCTCGAGGGGCGGCGAACCCGGGTGGAACCACGAGCCCGCGCGCTCGTCCCGGGATTGGCGGCGCCAGCGTGGCGTGCCCTTTCGCGCAGGCAACACGGGGGAACGGCCATGCCGCGAACGCGCATGCAATACGAATTGGGAAGGGGCCCGGGGGCGGCCACTATCGTGGCTGGCTGAGGCCGCGCCGCCTTCGCCAGCCCTCGCTTCGAGGCGCGTTTCGCCCGTGGCCATCGGCCGCCGACCGTACGGAGTACTCCCATGGCTGACCCTCTCGAATCCCACGTCGACCTCGCTTCGCTGCCGAAGGAGGAGCGGCTGAATCGCATGCGCCACTCCGCCGCGCACGTCCTGGCGGAGGCGATGGTGGAGCTGATGCCCGAAGCCGAACTGGGCATCGGGCCGCCCATCGACACCGGTTTCTACTACGACTTCCGGCTGCCGCGGCCATTGAACGCGGACGACCTCACGTGGCTTGATGAGCGGATGCGGCGGTCGCTGGCGGGCAAGCACGCCTTCCAGATGGCCTCTTTGACGAAGGCCGAGGCCGAAGCGAAGTGGGCGAACCAGCCGTTCAAGCTCGACCTCCTGAAGGACATCGAGGAAGGGAACGTGACGCAGTGCACGCACGCGGCGTTCACGGACCTTTGCCGCGGCGGGCATGTGAACCACACGGGCGAAATCCCGGCGTTCAAGCTGATGTCCATCGCCGGGGCCTACTGGCGGGGGAGCGAGAAGAACCCGCAGCTGCAGCGCGTCTACGGGGCACTCTTCGAGACAGAAGCGGAGCTGGCGGCGTACGAACAGCAGCTGGAGGAGGCACGCCGCCGCGACCACCGCCGCATCGGGCGGGAGCTGAAGCTGTTCGACCTGATCGAGAACATCGGGCCGGGACACGTCATCTGGTTGCCGGCGGGCGCGACGATCCGGCGCGAGCTGATTCGCTGGATCGAAGACCTCGAAATCGAGCGGGGCTACCAGCACATCGTCACGCCGAACGTGGGCAAGAAGGAGCTCTACGTGCGGTCGGGGCACTGGTCGCACTACCAGGACGCGATGTACCCGATCATGGAGCGCGAGGGCGAGATCTACGCGCTGCGGCCGATGAACTGCCCGAGCCACATCATGGTGTACGAGTCGGAGCTGCATTCGTACCGGGAGCTGCCCATCCGGCTGGCAGAGCTGGGGAACATGCATCGCTGGGAGAAGTCGGGGCAGCTGACCGGGATGAGCCGCGTGCGCATCATGACGCTCAACGACTCGCACATCTTCTGCACCGGCCCGGAGCAGGTGGAGCAGGAGATCGCCGGCGTCCTGGAGCTGATGGAGGACGTCTACGGCACGCTGGGGCTGCGGAACTACAGCTACCGGCTCTCGCTCGGTGACCCGGAGGACACGGAGAAGTACGTCGACAACCCGCCGATGTGGGAGATGGGCGAGGCGCTGTTGCGGCGGGTGATGCAGCGGTCCGGGCTCGAATTCCATGAGGCGAAGGGCGAAGCGGCGTTCTACGGCCCGAAGATCGATGTGCAGTTCCAGTCGGCGGCGGGCAAGGACGAGACGCTCGTGACGATCCAGGTGGACTTCCACCTGCCAGCACAGTTCGAGCTGGAGTACGTCGCCGAGGATGGTTCGCGGCAGCGGCCGATCATCGTGCACCGGGGGGTGCTTTCGACGATGGAGCGCATGGTGGCGCTGCTCATCGAGGAGTACGAGGGGAACTTCCCGCTGTGGCTGTCGCCCGTGCAGGCCGTCGTGATCCCGATCGCCGACCGCCATGTGGCATACGCGGAAGAGGTGGCGAAGGAGCTGCGGGCGGCGAAGCTGCGCGTGGAGGTGGATGGCCGGAACGAACGGATGAACGGCAAGATCCGCGACGCCCAGATGCGCAAGATCCCCTACATGCTCGTCGTCGGCGACCGCGAGGCCGAGGCGCGGGCGGCGGCGGTGCGGGTCCGCGGTGGCGGCGACCTTGGCGCGACGCCGGTGGCCGATATCGTGGCGCGGCTGCGCGACGAGCGCGATACGAAGGCACTCGTGCCCGGGGTCTTCAGGGAGGCGTAGGGGCCGGCCTGGTTCGATGGACAACGCGAAGGCCCCGTTTCCGGGGCCTTCGTTTCGTTTGCCATGGTTCGGCGGTCTCGGCCTGCCTCGTTATTGCCGCTGTTGGGTTGCCGGGTCTCCGAATGGGGGAGGGTGCATCCGGCGCGTTCGTGGCAGCCAGGCCGCCTGTGGGCTATTGCCCGGGGGTCTGCCTATCGACCTGGAGTACTCCGAACAGGGCGTGGATGGTGCTGCGCATCTCGTTGCCTCCTGTCCTCCTGGCCATCCCGTTCGCGGTGCTGGCCGGTTCTCGTTCGTTTGATGTATCAGTTGTACCCCTTCGTGGGCGGCGTGCGTGGGCCGGACGGGCCCATGCGCGTGGGCCATTGGTACCGGTCCACCAGCTGTTCACCCGGGGAACGAGAGACTACTGCGTTACGTCGAGCAGGAACCGGTACGCGGCACGGGAGGCATCAAGGGCCTGCGAGGGTTCGCCGCCGGCGGCGGAGCGCCCGATACTGCCGGGCCACGGGTGGTCGGCGCCGGCGATGACCACGACCTCCGTGCGAACGCCTCCCCGGCAGCCACTCCACGACGTGGTCGTCAGCGGGCCCGTCGCGGCGCTCGTTGGCGCGCCGGTGCAGCCGAGCGCGGCGGTCCACATCGCCATCGTGTCCGAGGTCGAACGGAAGTCGACGTTTGCGATGGAGCGGTCGCCCTGGCCGCCGGCGAGGGGGTGGTTGCGGTCGGCGTCGCCGTGGATATCGAGCAGCGGCACGGGCATGGACGGCTGGCAGCGTTCGATCTCAAGGGAGCCCGCGACGGGGACGACGGCATCGACCACATCGGGGCGTTCGCAGGCGAGGCGAAAGGCCATGATGGCGCCGTTGGAGTGCCCGGTGACGAGCACGCGCCCGGCATCGACCGGCAGGGTAGCCTGGAGGGATTCGATGAGCGCGGCCAGGAAGCCGGTGTCATCGACGCGGAGCGCGCTCGCCGGGCGGCAACAGGCTCCGCCGTTCCAGGTGCGTTCGATGCCGGCCGGGAAGGCGGCGATGAAGCCTTCGGACTCGGCGAGGGTTTCGAGGCGGCTCGTGGCGGCGAACTGGTCGGGCGTGCCGAGGCCGCCGTGGAGCGCGACCACGAGCGGCAGGTTCGCGCCGGGCCGGGATGCCGCGGATGGCAGATAGAGGCGATAGGAGCGTTCGAGGCCGCCGTGGCGGAAGGTGCGCGTGCTGGCTCCGCGCGCGAGCGATGGGGTGGTTGGTGATGCCGCCTGCGCCGGCGAAGGGGACGCCGCGGCCGCCGCGGACGTCTCCGTGGGCGCGGGCGAAGCCGGGCTCGGGGCGTGGTCACCCCGGCCGCAGGCGGTGGCCAGCAGCAGTGCGAGGACGAGGGCGGCGGACGGCTTCAGCACACCGGGAGTATGGCCCAGGCGGCACCGGGAGTGACGGTCACGGGCAACACGCTTCTGCATATCGCGGAGAATGGCGGGCAGCGCGCGGGATATGTTCGTGACGGCGATCCCGTACCCTTGAAGCGTGGCCGACGCCCATCTCATCGAACAGGTTGCGGTGGCGCTGGCCGTGGGTCTCGCGGGCGGGCTGGGGGCGAAGCTTGTCCGGCTTTCGCCGATCGTGGGGTACCTGGCGGCGGGGGTGGTCATCGGGCCGTTCACGCCGGGGTACGAAGGCGATGTCGCCACCCTGGAGCAACTCGCGGAGATCGGGATCATCTTCCTGATGTTCGGCGTGGGCCTGCACTTCAATGTGAGCGACCTCTGGTCGGTGCGGAAGGTGGCGATTCCCGGGGCGCTCATCCAGATGGCGCTGGTGACGGCCGTGACCGTGTGGGCGGGCGGCCACTTCGGGGCGGGCGGGCGCGAGGGCGTGGTGCTGGGGTTCGCGCTGGCGATTTCGAGCACGGTGGTCGTCGTCCGGACGCTGGAAGAGCGGGGAATGATGGGCTCGGTCCACGCGCGGGTGGCCATCGGCTGGCTGATCGTGCAGGACATTGCGACGGTGTTCATGCTCGCGATGCTGCCCGCGCTGGAAGCCGGGGGCGTGGACGCGTTCCTGCGTTCGGCGGGACGGGACCTGGTGGTGGCGGCCGTGTTCCTCGCGGTGGTGCTGACGGCGGGGGCGCGGGTGGTGCCATGGGTGCTCGCGGAGGTGGCGCGCCTCGGGTCGCGGGAGCTGTTCATCCTGGCTGTGGTGTGCGTGGCGCTGGGGGTGGCGGCGGGTGCGGCGGCGGCGGGGCTTTCGGTGGCGCTGGGCGCGTTCGTCGGGGGCGTGGTCGTGAGCGAAAAGGAGACCAGCCACCAGGCCGCGGCCGACGTGGTGCCGCTGCGCGAAGCGTTCGCGGTACTGTTCTTCGTCTCCGTGGGGATGCTGCTGGACCCGGCGGTGTTCCGCGATCACCCCGGGCTGGTGGCGATGGCGTGCGGCATCGTGTTCGTGGTAAAGGGCCTGGGCACCGCGATGATCGCGGCGGCGTTCCCGTACCCGGCGCGGACGGCGCTCTTCACGGGGGCGGGCATCGCGCAGGTGGGGGAGTTCTCGTTCATCATCGCGCGGGAAGGCGTCGAGGGCGGGTTGATGCACGCGCCGGCCTACAACGCGGTGCTGGCGGCGGCGGTGCTTTCGATCACGCTCAATCCGATCACCTTCGCGGGCGTGCCGGCGTGGGAGCGCGTCTTCCGGCGGGCCGGTGTGTTGTGGCGTTGGGCCGACCGCCAGGGCCCGCTGCCGGAGGCACGGGAGGGCCTGGCGGGGCACGCCGTGATCGCAGGGTACGGCCGGGTGGGCCAGCTCACGGGGCACGCGCTGGGGCAGCTGGATGTGCCGTTCCTCGCGGTGGATTCGGATATCGAGCTGGTGCGGCGGCTGGCGGGAGCGGGCATCCCCGCGGCCTGGGGCGATACGGCAAGCGTGGAAGTGCTGCATCGCGCCGCGATCGAACGGGCGTCGTTGCTGGTGGTGTGCGTGCCGGATGAGAGCACGGCCCTGCTGACGGTGGCGAATGCGCGGCGCCTGAACCCGGGGCTGCGCGTCATCGTGCGGGCCCGCGACGCGGGGGAAGTGGCAATGATGCGCCAACTCGGCGCGGACGAGGTGGTGGTGCCGGAGTACGAGGGTGGGCTGGAACTCATGCGCCAGGCACTCGTCGCGCTGGGGTACGACGCGGCGGAGGCGCTACGGTTTTCGCGGGCGGTACGCGATACGCACTACCTCGCGGAGGCGTGAGCGAATTCGTGCACACGGCCGTCTTCGGACTGGAGGTCGAGCAGGCGGCGGCGTTCGCCAGCTTCGACCATCTTGGCGAGGGCGCGTTGGAGTTCGGCGAGGTCGCCCTCGCTGAGGTCCTTCATGAGGCCGGCGGTGTAGTCGCGGACTTCGTTCGAGACCTGGCTGCAGACGCGGAGGCCGCGGTCTTCGAGCTTGATGCAGATGCCGCGGCGGTCGGTGGGGGAGATGTCGCGGCGGAGGAAGCCCCCACGCTCGAGGCGTTCGAGCAGGGCTGAGACCGAAGGGCGGGTGATGTAGAGGCGGTCGGCAAGCTCGGCGTTGGAGATGCCGGGGGCATCGGAGACGAGCATGAGGAGGCGCAGCTGGGTAACCGTGAGGCCCTCGGTATCCCAGATGCGGAGGCGCAGCGGCTCCATGAGGGCGCTGGCTTTGAAGAACTCGGCCATCGCGGCTTCGAGGGGGGACACGGCCTGGTCCGGTGAGGGCGGGGTGAGCATGGCATGCACTCCGTGGGCGAGGTGGGAACGGACACCGCGGCGCCAGGCGGGCGATGGGGGGCGGGATGGCGTGCGGCTGCCGGCGCCGAATCCCGTTCGACCATCGGGCTCCTTAGCGCGTGCCCGGTTGGCCGGGCGGCGTGCGCGGGATTGTGGCAGTGCCCGCGACGGTAATCAAGGGTAAATACTTCTCGGATTTAAAACTGGTTGGTATGGTGCGGCCCGGACAGGAGGGCAGGGCGAATGAGGTTCGGGATCTTCTATGAACACCAGATTCCACGGCCATGGGGCGAAGGGGCCGAGCTGAAGCTGTTCCAGGATGCGCTTTCGCAGGTGGAGCTCGCGGACCGGCTGGGGATCGACTACGCGTGGGAGGTGGAACACCACTTCCTCGAGGAGTATTCGCACTCCTCGGCGCCGGAGGTATTCCTGGCGGCGGCCAGCCAGCGAACGAAGAACATCCGGCTGGGGCACGGGATCAAGCTCATGCCGCCGAACTACAACCACCCGGCGCGCATCGCCGAGGAGATCGCGACGCTGGACCTGGTGTCGAACGGGCGCGTGGAGTGGGGCACGGGGGAATCGGCCTCCCGGGCGGAGCTGGAGGGGTTCGCGATCGAGCCTTCGGAACGCCGTGCGATGTGGCGCGAGACGACGGAGCAGGTCGCGAACATGCTGGCGATGGACCCGTACCCGGGCTTCCAGGGGCGGTTCTTTTCGATGCCGACGAGGAACGTGGTGCCGAAGCCGGTGCAGAAGCCGCATCCGCCGCTCTGGGTGGCATGTTCGAACCGGGACACGATCCATCTCGCGGCGCAACTGGGCATCGGGGCGCTGACCTTCGCCTTCGTGGACCCGGCGGAGGCGAAGAAGTGGGTGGATGACTACTACGAGACGTTCAAGCGCGAGTGTGTGCCGATCGGGCATGCGGTGAACCCGAACGTGGCGATGGTGACGAGCTTTTCGTGCCACCCGGATGCGGCCGAGGCGGCGCGGCGGGGGCTCGATGGTTTCCGCTTCTTCCAGTTCGCGCTGGGACACCACTACAACTTCGGCGAGCACAAGCCGGGGCGAACGAACATCTGGAACAAGTACATCGCGGTGCGGGACGCCCTGGGCACGGAGGTGATGGGCGGCGGCACGGGCGGCATCGGCACGCCGGATTCGATGCGGGCGCACCTTTCGGAGTTCGCGGCCGCTGGCGTGGACCAGACGGTGTTCATCCAGCAGGGCGGGAACAACCGGCACGAGGACATCTGCGAATCGCTCGACCTGTTCGCATCGGCGGTAATGCCGGAGTTCAAGGAGCGCGAGGATGAGCGCGCGCGGCGGAAGGCGGACGAACTCGCGCCCTATGTGGAGGCGGCCTTCCAGCGGAAGGAGTGGATGCGCGAACTCACGGACGACCAGATCGAGGCGTACCGGGCGTACGGTTTCGCGATCGCGGAGGAGGACATCGCGAAGCTGCCGGAGGCGCAACAGCGCCGCGCGCGGGCGATGCAGCGGCTGCGGGAGATCGCGCTCAAGGCGTAGCCGGGGCCGGCCGCGGGAGCCGGTATCGCAGCGGGAGGGCACGGGGGAAGTCGAGGGGTTGCAGGCGGCTCGCATGAGGGTTACCCCGGTGCGGTTCTGCAATGGATCGGCGAAACCCCGTAGTGCCGGTAGCCGGGGCGCGTGCCGATGATCGGTCCATGACGGATCCCCGTTCGCGGGGGGGCCGTTCGCGGAGGAAACCGATGGAGAACCCGATCCGGATCTGTGGACGCTGCGGCCTGCGGTACGACTGGCGGCGATCGCCGAGTTCGTCGCTGAAGATGACCTACTGCGGGTCGCTCTGTGAGAAGGCGGACCTCGGGTTCACCATCGAGACGCTCCTGTACGACTACAAGCGGGTGCGCCCGGCGTGGCGCTCACTGCTGGCGGCGTAAGGAGTTTCGGCCGAAAGGCGGGTGTTTTCTGCTCCTAATGGCGGTGCGCCCTGCTTCCGGTGAATGCCACGCTATCCCAGTGCCGGGAACGGCCGGGGGGAAGGACTACTCGCCATGGGAACCATCACTGAATTCGACCCGAAGAACATCGTGACGTGCGTGCACTGCGGGCTGCGCTACGACTGGCGGCGGTCTCCGAGCTCGTCGCTGAAGATGACGTACTGCGGCTCGCTGTGCGAAAAGGCGGACCTGGGCTTCACGATCGAGACGATCCTGCGGTCCGAGCGAACGGTGGCGGCCTAGCAGGAAGAGGGTTTCTTTAAGCTGCTGTTACCGTGGTGGCGGCAGTGGACGGAACCTTCTACGCTGGAACTACGTTCTGTAAGTGGACGTCACTCAGGACGTGGGGAGGGAACGTGGATACGCCCATCATTGGCCCCGGCGCGACGGGGATGAGCCTGGACAACATCAAAGTGTGCGCTCGCTGCGGGCTGCGCTACGACTGGCGCAAGTCCCCGAGTTCGTCGTTGAAGATGACCTACTGCAGCTCACTGTGCGAGAAGGCGGACCTCGGGTTCACGCTCGAGGCGCTGCTCCGTCACAAGAAGTCGACCGAGGAAGCTACCCCGGCGGGGTTCTAGGCACCGCCTGGAGAGACGATGCGAAAGGGGCCGAATCGGCCCCTTTCGTTTGTCCGGTCACACGGGAAGCCGGTGCGTCAGCGGGACGCACCGGCTTCGTCGCGCTTGAAGGAGCTGAGGCAGTCCTGGGAGCAGAAGTTCCGGTCCCGGTAGTGGACGGCGTCGCCCTGGATCTGCTGTCCGCACCGGTCGCATTGCTGATTCATGGGGACCTCCTTCGGGCCGGCTGGTTTCCCGGCCGCGTACCTATTGGAACGCGCGGGGCGTACGCCGGAGTCACGGCTGGACGCGGCGGTATCGCGGGAAGCTGACGGTGGGCCGGGCGTTTACCGGGCGGCGACGCGCTCAGCGCTGGAGCGACTCGAGGTGACGGCGCCACTCCTGGACGAAGGGGTTGTTCTGCTTTTCGAAGGCGACGGTGGTCTCCTGCATGTGCCCGGGAAGGACGATGGTGTCATCCGGCAGGGTGAGCAGGCGGTCGCAGATGCTCGTCATCTCCTGGGCAAGGTCGCCTCCGGGGAGGTCGGTGCGGCCGATGGAGCCGCGAAAGAGGGTATCGCCGCTGAAGAGCATGCCCTCGGCGTAGTAGCTCACGCTGCCGGGGGTGTGGCCGGGGGTGGTGATGGCCTTGAGCTGGAGGCCGGCGACCTCGACGGTATCCATGTCCTCGACGAAGGCGTCGGGGTCGGGGGGCTTCTGCGTCGGGTCGAGCCCGAAGCGGGCGGCGGACATGCCGAAGCCATCGCGCAGGAGGTCGAGGTCCTGGTGGTGGAGGAGGAATTTCGCGCCGGTGGCGGCGTGGATGCCGCGGATGCCGAGGACGTGGTCGATATGGGCGTGGGAGTTGGCGATGAGCTTGATCTCGACGCCCATATCGCGGGCGAGGGCGAGGATCTCCTCGGGCTGGTCGCCGGGGTCGATGCAGATGGCTTCGCGGGTGCGGCGATTGCCGATGACCCAGCAGTTTTCCTGGAACACACCGACGACGATGCCGCGGACCATGATCTCGTTCGCAACTTCCATGGCGACAGTGTAGCGGCGCGGGCGGAAGGCCGCCGGGCGCGCTACCAGATGCCGGGCAGCAGGCGGTACCGGACGCGAGCGCGGTATTCGGCGTAGTTGGCGGTATCGGAGAGGATGCGCTCTTCGGCGCGGATGCGGAGGACCTGGAAGACGGCGGTCAGCGCGAAGACGGCGATGTTCCAGGGGGTGGGGTTGCCCACGATGTAGCCGGACATCGTGACGAAGTGGGCGAAGTAGATGGGATGGCGCACGAGCCGGTAGGGGCCGTTCACCTTGAGGCCGCGGTTGGCGGCGACGACGCCGAAGCTGCGCCCGAGGTAGCTGAAGCCGACGAAGACGAGGCAGAGTCCAGCAACCTGGATGGCGGTGCCGGCGAGCTGCGGCAGTGAGTCGCCGTCGTGGGGGCGCAGGAGCAGGGCCGTCCAGCCGCCGATGGCGACGAGCCAATCCATCGGCCGCGTGCTGGTGGCGATGGCGCGCCGGCGGCTGAGGAACATGAACACGAGCAGCCCCTGTTCGAAGGCGAAGGGGATGTTGCGAAGGTGGCCATCGAGGGCCTCGCGCGCGTTCGCCCAGAAGAAGAGGGTGGAAACGAGGACGAGGGCAGCATCCTGGAGGAACGCCGAAGGGCTGATATGGGAGCGGACCTGGGGGTCGGCGGCGGCGCGTGCGGCCATGTGGCGGTTACTCCGTCGTGCGTGTCTTTTTCACCATCGGCAGGAGCGAGCCCTGCGGGTATGGGTGGGCGCGGTCGAAGGTGAACAGGGCAGCCGAATCTGATGGAGCCGGCGGGCAGCTTCGAAGGAGAGCGGGGAACGACCGGATGGGGAAGGGCCGGTGAACAAGGGGTAACCCACCTTTAGAGCCGCCAGGTCTGGACGAAGTTGCTAGTAGCTCCTCAACGAGAGCACCGGTCCCGAGCCGGATGGCCCGCAAGCGCGCACCAGAGAGGGAGCGCCGCGGGGCAGCCGGGGAGGGCTGGCCACTGGAGATGGCCGGGGAGGCCCGGGGCACAGGACGGGGAGACATCGAAACGGGGCAGGGGCCCCACCACAGGAAGAGGTAGGAAACCATGTCGAAGATTCACAACTGGGCGCTCCGCAAGTACGTGGCCGCCAAGACCCGCGACGAAGAAGGCCAGGGCCTCGCCGAGTACGGCCTCATCCTCGCCCTCATCGCCGTCGTCTGCATCGCCGCTCTCCAGACCCTGGGTGGTGGCATCAACGGCGCGCTCGGCAGCGTGAACGCGGCCTTCTAAAGGCGGAGCGCGGTGCCCCCGCGAGGGGGCGGACGCAAAGGCACCGGGGGTGGGATGGGGCTCTCCCGTCCCGCCCCCGAACCACATCCGGGCCACGCGCCCAGGCGAGGGAAGCGACATGACCGAACCGCGGAACGCTGGCGCCAATGGACAGCAGGCCGCGCGTGGGTGGCGGCGCCGGGGCTTCCGGGGTGGCGAGAAGGGCCAATCGCTGGTCGAGTTCTCGCTCATCCTGCCCGTGTTCCTGCTCCTGCTGTTCGGCATGGTGGACTTCGGACGCGGGTACTACACCTGGATCGTCGTCACGAACGCGGCACGCGAAGGTGCGCGGGCGGCGGCGGTGCAATCGGACAGCGCGACCATCGACGCGAAGCTCTACGGGAGCTTCTGCAGCAGCTACCCGGCGTTCACGAACTGCGCGATCGACGCGTCGAAGGTGACGGTCACCAAGACGAACGTGCAGGGCACGCGCGGGTCCGAGACGTCGGTGAAGGTGGCGTTCGCGTTCAACTTCGTGACGCCCATCGGAAACATCATGCAGCTCGTCGGCGGGAGTTCGATCTCGGCGCCGACGATTCAATCCACTTCGTACATGCGCCTCGAATGACGAGGGCGCGACCAGGAACCAGGTGTCCACAAGGGTGCGACGTGCCTCCACCCACCCGGAAAGGGACCACGCCATGCAAACGATTCTGAACAAGCTGATGGGCAGGGGACGCGTGCGCGATGAGCGCGGGCAGACTCTGCCGCTTTTTGCGATCGGCCTCATCGGGCTGATCGGGCTGGTGGCGCTGAGCGTCGATGTCGGCCGGCTGCTCTGGGCGCGGACGCAGATGCAGGCGGCGGTGGACGCGGCGGCGCTCGCGGCGGCCCAGGACATGCCGCACGGGACCAGCGCGGCCTCGGCGGCGGCGAATACGTATTGGACGAAGAACGCTTCGTTCATCAATAGCCAGGGCCAGAATGTGAGCTTCACGACGAACTTCCCCGCGGGGAATAAGGCCGTGAACATCACCGGCCAGGCAGACATCCCGACGTTCTTCGCACGGGTCTTCGGCATCAACAGCTGGCACGTATCCGCGACGGGCACGGCGGCTTCGCAGGTGCTGGATATCGCGATCGTCCTCGACATCTCGGGGTCGATGTGCATGGCGAGCTACGAAGAGACGGAGAACGCGAACTCCATCTACTTGATGAGCCCGGGGCGGCTGACGGTGCCGGCGGGGGGATTCAGCTTCCCACGCCTGGCGGCGGATATCCCGGCGGTCTCGGGGAACAGCATCACCATCACGCTGAACGACGTGCGCGTGTTCAACAGCACGAGCGCGGCGACGAACCGTGCGAACTTCGGTGACGGCTGGAACAGCACCACGCCATATTGGCAGCGCACGCCGACGGGCGGCGGCAGCCCACGGGCGGGGATGATCCAGATCGACGACGAGCTCTTCAAAATCACGGCGGTGAACGTGCCGGCCAACCAGCTCACGGTGACGCGGGCGCAGTGGAACAACGCCAACAGCACGCCGACCCTGAAGGCCTATCACCACGGGAGCGCGAACGCGGCGGATGCGGCGCGGGCGTACATCTGGTCGTTGCATGGGAACGACACGGCTCCGAACCCGGACCAGCCGTACTGTGACAAGGCGGCGCCCTACCAGGCGACGACGACGACGAACGGCCCGCACGAGCCCTTCGACTCGATGATCAGCAACGCGAAGTACTTCACGAATTTCTTCAACGAGTCCTACGACAAGATCGGGCTGGCGTCGTTCTCCTCCTCGGGGACGATCAACTACAACCTGATCAGCACGTTCTCGACGGTTCGCACGCAGATGGACGCCATCCTGGTACCCCAGGGCGGCACGAACATCGCCTATGCGGCGGCGCTGGGACGGCGGATCGCGACGGGTCCGGGTTCGCGGATGAATTCGAAGAAGATCGTCGTCCTGCTGACTGACGGTATGACGAACACGGTCTGCCAGAACTCCTCGTACAGCCAGTCGAACTACGACGGCTCGTGCAGTTCGCCACAGAGCCCGGGAACATCGGTCGCGTATTCGCACCTGACTTCGGAAGCCAACCGGCTGAAGGCGGCAGGGGTGACGCTCTACACGATCGGCCTGGGGACGGCGGTGGACGATGCCAACCTGGAGGCGGTTGCGGTACTGACGGGCGGGAAGTACTTCAAATCGCCGACGACGGCCGAACTCGATGACGCGTTCGCGAACATCGCGGCGGAGACGCACATTCAGCTGACGCAGTAGCCGGCCCACCGGCCCGGATCGCTGCCAACGGCCGCCTCGCAAGGGGCGGCCGTTTCGTTGGCCAAGGGATCGGGAAGGTCAAGGGGGGGTTGCGGCCCTGTGCCGGTGGAGTGTGGCTGTCGATACAGCTAGGGGAGGAGATCCTGCGATGCCACGTACTTCTATCGCTTCCACAGCCGCGGCCGGTTCGAGCCGGAATCGCGGCGTCCTGATGCTCGCCGCGGTGTTCGGCATTTTGAGCGCGGCGCTCATGTTCGCGTTCCTGAACAGCCGGGGCGCCAAGGACAGCACGCTCGACCAGGCGCTCAACGCCGGGAACGGGGCGGAATCGGTCCTGGTGTTCACGCGCGATGTCGGCGCGGGCGAGAAGATCACGGATTCGATGCTGGAAGCGAAGACGGTGCCGGCGGCCGCGCTGCTGCCGGGCCGGTTCGAGGCGACGCGCTCCGAGGAGCTCGTCGGCAAGGTGACGACGGCGCCCGCCGTGACGGGCGAGCAGGTGCTTTCGGCGCAGGTAACGACGTACGAAGGCCAGGCGGGGCTCGCCTACAAGATCCCGGAGGGGATGCGGGCGCTGGCGCTGCAGGTGCCGCACGAGGCGTGGATCGCCGGCGGCCTGCCGCAGCCGGGCGACCGGGTGGATGTGCTGGGCCTGACGACGCTGAGCAAGATCGACCCGCTCACGGGGGCGGAGAAGCCGGACGTGATCGCGGGCATCCTGGCGAGCGACGTCGAGGTGCTGGCGGTTTCGCAGACGCTGGTGAAGGTCGTGGTGAACACGGACGCGCAGAAGGCGAAGGCGGCGGCGAGTTCGACGGCGACGGCGGGCGCGACGACGACGACGCTGGGCACGAGCACGACCGCGACGGCCGGTTCGGGGACGAGCGTGGACCCGGACAAGGAGAAGGACCTCGCGACGTATGAGAAGGCGATCTCGCTGACGCTGGCGCTGCCGGTGGATATCGCGGCGAAGGTCGCGATCATCGACGCGATGAAGGACGAGATCGGGCAGTGGCGCATTCTCCCGCGGCAGAAGGGCGATGCGAAGGCGATCGAGGGTGCGCAGCTCTGGTCGCTGGAGGACGTGTTCACGCAGAAGAAGAAGTAACAGGCGCCCGCGGACGTGCGAACGTCCAGGTCAACGGGTAGCGGAACAATGTGCGGCTCGCGCTGAGCGGGCCGCCGCCGATGGTGGAGGACAGGCAATGGCGAGGGTTCCACAGGTCATCGTGATCGACCCGGACCGCGAAAGCAGCGCGGAGATCCAGAAGACGCTGACGATGCTCGGGTTTTCCGTGGCGGGTGCGGCCGGTTATGGCGTGGAGGCGTTCACGCTGGCATTCCAGCTGCGGCCGGATGTGATGCTGATGCGCATCGAGGAGCCGCTGGTGCGGCCGGTGCAGACGCTTTCGCGCATCAACGACGGTCTGCCGGACCTGCCCATCGTGGTGTTCTCGACGGAGGCAAACATCCGCCTGATGCGCCAGTCGATGGTCTCGGGGGCTTCGGACTATCTCCAGGAGCCGCTGAACCCGGAGGAGCTGGAGGCGTCGATCATCAAGGTGCTCGAACGCAAGGAGCGCGAGGGCATGCGGCGCCGGGGCGAACTGGATGACCCGATCCCGCAGGGGACGATCATCACCGTGTTCGGGGCCAAGGGCGGCATTGGCAAGACGACGATTTCGTCGAACCTGGCGGTGGCGCTCGCGGGCGAGGCGCACCAGTCGGTAGCGCTGGTGGACATGGACACGCGCTTCGGCGATGTCGCGATCACGATGGACATCCCCGTGGAGCGTTCGATCGCGGACCTGGCGCGCAACCTGGACAACGTCGACCGGCAGTCGCTGAAGGAGTACCTCGTCGAGCACGAGTCGGGGGTGCACATCCTCCCCGCGCCGACGCGGCCGAGCGACTGGCGGAACCTGACGGCACGGCACGTGCGGGACGTGGTCGATGTGCTCGCGCAGACGCACGACTTCGTGATCCTGGACACCCCGGGCACGTTCAACGAAATCGTCGCGGCGGCGATCGAAGTCGGGACGATGATCCTGCTGGTGACGACGCTGGACATGGCGAGCATCAAGGACACGGTGCTGGCCCTGGAGATGCTGCACGAGCGGTTCGGGAACGACGAGGAGCGGATCAAGGTCGTGCTGAACCGCGCGGGCGTGGATACGGGCGTGCGGGAGAAGGACGTCGAGCGGACGCTGGATTCGCCGCTGTGGTGGCGCATTCCCCAGGACAACGAAGTCGTGAAGGCGGCGCAGCTTGGGCGGCCGATCGTCATGAGCCGGCCGAACACGAAGGTCTCGCTGGAGATCCGCGAAATGGCGCGGGCGCTGGCGGGCGTGCGCCAGGCGAAGCAGAAGGGGAAGAAGGCGGGTGGCGGCGGCGGGCCGCTGACGAACCTCCTCCGGCCCCTGTTCCGCAAGAGCGCCTGACCGAAACCAACAGAGAGAGCGGCGACGTGAGCATGGAGCAACGACGAGAGGAGGCCGGCTGTGGCGGATGAGTCTGAACGGCAAACACCCCCTGAGAGCGGCCGGCTCTTCGGCTGGTCGAGCGCGCGACGGCGGGCAGGCAGCCCGGGCCCGGAAGGGCAGGGGCCGGCGGAACCGCCGCCGAGCGATGGCAACCTCGCGATGCGGCCGCAGCCTCCGGCGCAGCCACCCGCGGGCGATGGCCGGCTGCTCCGGCCATCGGGGCAGCTTCCGCCGCGGCGGAGCTGGGGCGGCATCCCGGATGAGGTGAGGCCGCCGGCCGCGCCGCCTTCGGAGGCGCCACAGAACCGTACGGCGGCGAGCGAACCGCCGCCACCTGCGCAGCCGCTGCCTTTCCGCGACCGCCGCCAGATCCCTCCCGCGAATCAGCCGGTGGCGACATCGGACGGGCAGCAGGCGCCGCGCCGCAGGGCAGCGGACGGCCGCCCGGGCGAGGCGGGCCCGCGTGATGCGCGTGCGAACCCGCAGATCGAGGCGGCGAAGATCCGGCTGCACGAGCTGCTGATCGAAGAGCTCGAACACGGGAGCCTCGAAGGCCTGCCGGCCGAGCAGCAGCGCGAGGCCGTGATTCGCGCGGCGCGCGAGATCGTCGCCCAGGAGCAGCTGCAACTCGGCGGCGCGACGCGCGACGAGCTGGTGGAAGCAGTCGCCGACGAAGTGCTCGGCCTGGGGCCGCTGGAGCCGCTGCTGCGGGACCCATCGGTCAGCGAAGTGATGGTCAACGACCTGGACAAGATCTTCTTCGAGCAGGACGGGCGCATCTACCGGAGCCCGCTGCGATTCCGGGACAAGCAGCACATCATGCGCATCATCGAGCGCATCGTGGCGCCGCTGGGGCGGCGCATCGACGAATCGAGCCCGATGGTAGACGCGCGCCTGCCGGATGGTTCGCGCGTAAATATCACCATTCCGCCGGCATCGCCGAAGGCGCCGAGCATCACCATCCGGAAGTTCCGGGCGGACAAGATGCGGATGGCGGACCTGATCGCGGTCGGCGCGATGAGCGAGGCGACGGCCGAGTTCCTGGCCATGTGCGTGCGAGCGCACCTGAACATCATCATCTCGGGCGGTACCGGCACCGGTAAGACGACGCTGCTGAACGCGCTCTCGGCGTTCATCCCGAACACGGAGCGCATCATCACGATCGAGGACCCTTCGGAACTGCGGCTCCAGCAGGAGCACGTGATCACGCTGGAGGCGCGGCCGGCGAGCATCGAAGGGAAGAACCAGATTAAGCAGCGCGACCTGGTGAAGAACTGCCTGCGCATGCGCCCGGACCGGATCATCGTCGGCGAAGTCCGCGGCGAGGAATGTTTCGACATGCTGCAGGCGATGAACACGGGCCACGACGGTTCGATTTCGACGATCCACGCGAACACGCCGCGCGACGCGCTCGCCCGCCTCGAAAACATGGTGCTGATGGCGGGCATGGACCTGCCGGCGCGGGCCATCCGCGAGCAGATCGCATCGGCGATCGACATCTTCATCCAGGTCCAGCGCCTCCAGGATGGCAGCCGCCGCGTGAGCCACGTGACGGAAGTGAGCGGCATGGAGGGCGACACGATCACGCTGCAGGACATCTTCCTGTTCAAGCTGGACCGGGTGGACGAGGACGGGAAGGTCGTGGGTTCGATGCAGCCGACGGGTGTGCGGCCTTCGTTCCTGCACAAGTTCCAGATGGCGGGCATCGAACTGCCGGCGACGCTGTTCGACCCGGGATACCGGAAGGGAGGCTCGTGATGATCGCACTCCTGACGGCCTGCCTCCTGGCGGGGGCCACGGCCACGACGTTCACGCTCTGGGCGACGGGCTTCGGCGGCGTCTCGGCCGAGGCGGCGAACCGGCTGACGCGGCTGAAGAGCATGGAAGGCGCGCCCCAGGGCTCGGCCGGCGGCGGCCTCAGCCTGCGCAAGCGGGCAACGGTGACGTTCGGCGGGGTGAACCTGGTCTCGGCGAACCTCGTGCAGCAGTGGACGGTGCAACTGGAGCGGGCGGGCCTGGCGCTGAACGCGCGGGAGTACTTCATCCTGCGGGCGACGTTCGGCGTGGTGATGGTGCTCATCGGGCTGATGACGCTGCCGATGCCGCAGCTTTCGGTGCTGGGTCTGCCGCTGGGTTACTTCGCGGTGGGCTTCTGGCTGAAGCGGCGCATCGGCAGCCGGACGCGCAAGCTGGAAGCGCAGCTGGTGGAGATGCTGCAGATGCTGGCGAGCGGCCTGCGCGCGGGCTTCGGGCTCATCCAGGCGCTGGATTCGGCTTCGGAGCAGCTGCCGAACCCGCTGGCCACGGAGATCCGGCGAACGCTGCGGGATACGGCGATGGGCGCGAGCGTGGAGCAGGCGCTGAGCGCGCTCAACCAGCGGGTGGGAAGCTCGGACTTCGACATCGTGATCACGGCGACGCTGATCCAGCGAAGCGTGGGCGGCAACCTGGCCGAGATTCTCGACAACGTGGCCCACACGATGCGTGAGCGGGAGCGCATTCGCGGCGAAATCCGGACGCTGACATCGCAGCAGCGCATGACGGGGTACGTGATCGGTGGCATCCCGATCGGGCTGGGGATCATCTTCATGATGATCAGCCCGGAGTTCACGGGGAAGCTGTTCACGGATCCGCTGGGGCGGATGATGCTGGGCGGCGCCATCGGCATGGAGATCCTGGGCTTCGCCGTCATCCGCAAGATCGTGAACATCGAGGTATAGGGCCGTGGAAGCACTGATCGCGCTGGCTACGTTCGTCACGGTGACGCTCACGGCATACGGGCTCTTCTACCGGCAGGCGGAGAACGACCCGATGGATTCGCGCCTTGGCGGCCTGCGCTATGTCCGCCCGGGGAAGCAGGAAGTACCGGACCCGGAGGCGGCGTTCAAGGCGCGCGTGGTGGCGCCCATGGTGAAGGCGCTTTCGGCGAAGGCGAACGGCGTGCTGCCCTCGACGATGTCGGAGCGGCTGGAATCGGCGATGAAGCAGGCGGGCCTGAACATGAAGACGGGCCAGCTCATCCTCATCGTGGGCATTACGGCTGGGCTCGTGCCGCTGTTGGCGGTGCTCTACATGGCGGCGATCGGGAAGACGGGGCAGATGCTGCTCATCACCTATGGCGTGGCGGCCGGCTTCGGCATCTATGGTCCGCGCGTCTGGATTATGGGGCGAATCAAGCGGCGTCAGAAGGAAATCTGGCGGGCGCTGCCTGACGCGTTCGACCTGATCACGGCGTCGGTGGAGGCGGGACTTGGCATCGATGCCGCGTTCTCGCGGGTGATCGAGAAGGTGAAGGGGCCGTTTGCGGAGGAGCTGACGCGGACGATGCGCGAAATCACGATGGGGCGCACGCGCCGCGACGCGTTCCTGGACATGGCGGACCGCACGGGCGTGGAGGAGCTGCGCTCGCTGGTGAACTCGATCGTGCAAGCGGAGCAGATGGGCATCTCCATCGGCTCGGTGATCCGGGTGCAGACGGGCGTGATGCGGGTGAAGCGGAAGCAGAAGGCGGAAGAGGCTGCCTTCAAGGCGCCGATCAAGATGGTGTTCCCGCTGGTGCTGTTCATCTTCCCGGCGATCCTGATCGTCATCGGCGGGCCGGCAATCATCCAGATGAAGGGTGCGTTCTAGGGATGGCGCGCATCATGGATGTCTCGGCCGGCAAGGTGGTGGCGGAGCACGCATCGACGGCGGACACGGCCTGGACGCGCTTTCGCGGGCTGATGCTGCGCGGCGGCCTCGCCGAGGGCGAGGGGCTCGACATCCGGCCGTGCGGGTCCATCCACATGATGTTCATGCGCTTCGCCATCGACGCGGTGTTCTACGACCGTGAGGGCCGGGTGACGAAGGTGGCACGCGGCGTGCGGCCCTGGGTGGGGCTCGCCTTCGGTGGGCGCGGTGCGAAGGGCGTGATCGAGCTTCCCCGCGGTGCGGCGAACTTCGTCGAAGCGGGCCATCAGCTGGAGTTCGCGGCCTGAGGGTTCGAAGTCCGAGCGGGCATTAATGTACGGCACCGGGATCCCGGTGCCGTTTTCGTTGGTTGCGACGGAGCATGGCGCGGAATCGGGTGGTGTGGCTGTACGCAGTGGCGCGTGGGGATTAAGGTATCGCGGGCGCAATTCAAAGGCGCTTTGAATCTTCGCGCGTTCCCGGCCCGGGCGTGGTTGCCCGAGCGATGGGGGTGCGGAAGAATCACCGATGCTCCGAGGCGGCGCCGGGAACCAGTACGGCCGGGCCGCACTTCATGAAAGGCAGGGCCACTCTTTGGCTGCACCGCGCAAACCCATTCCACAGCCCACGCCCGAAACCCAGGAATTCTGGGACGGGGTCAAGGCCGGCGAGCTCCGGCTGCAGCGTTGCCAGGAAGCTGGCTGCGCGCAGGCGTACTTCCCGCCGCGGCCGTTCTGCCCGTCGTGCGGGTCGCGCAACGTCGCGACCTTCAAGGCGAGCGGCAAAGGCACGCTGCACAGCTACGTCATCAACCACCGGGCGGCTCCGGGGTTCACCGCGCCGTACGCGATCGCGGTGGTGAAGTTGGATGAAGGCCCGAAGATGATGACGAACATCGGCGGAGTCGAGCAGACGCCGGAAGCGCTGGTGCTCGACATGGCCGTGGAGCTGGCGCCCGAGGCGGCCTCGGAGACGATCAGCCTGCCGATTTTCCGTCCCGTGGGAGGTGGCGCGTGAAGCCCGGAAGCATTGCCATTGTCGGCGCGGCGGAAACGACCGAGCTCGGTCTGATCCCGGGCCTTTCGCAGCTCGGCCTGCACGCGGATGCGGCGCTGAACGCGATGAAGGACGCGGGCCTTTCGCCCAAGGACATCGACGGAGTCGCCTGCGCGGGCCAGAGCCCGATGGAAGTGGCCTGGTACCTGGGCATCACCCCGACCTGGGCCGATGGCACGATGGTGGGCGGCTGCTCGTTCATGCTGCACGTCCGGCACGCGGCGGCGGCCATCAACGAAGGGCTGTGCAACACGGTCCTGATCACGCACGGCGAGAGCGGCAAGTCGGGCGTCGGCCGAGGCGGCTTCGGCGGCGGCGGATCGACGATCAACGGGCAGTTCGAATCGCCCTACGGCATCGCGGGCCCGCCGAGCATGTTCACCATCCCGGTGCTTCGCTACATGAAGGACTTCGGCCTTACGCACGAAGAACTGGCGATGGTGGCGGTTGTGCAGCGCGAGTGGGCAGGCAAGAACCCGCGCGCGACGATGAAGGACCCGATCACGGTCGAGGACGTGCTTGCCTCGCGGATGATCGCGTACCCGTTCCACCTGCTGGAGTGCTGCCTCGTGACGGACGGCGGCGGCGCGCTCATTCTCACGAAGGCGGACCGGGCGAAGGACTTCCCGAACAAGCCGGTCTACGTCGTGGGCACGGGCGAGAGCGTCGAGACGCCGATGATCAGCCAGATGGAAGACTTCACGACCTCGAAGGCGTTCCGCGTCTCGGGCAAGAAGGCGTTCGACGAGGCGGGGATCACGCACAAGGACGTGGATCACCTGATGATCTACGACGCGTTCGCGCACCTGCCGATCTACGGCCTCGAGGACCTCGGGTTCTGCGAGCGCGGCGAGGCGGGCAAGTTCATCGCCGCGGGCAACACGCGCCCGGGCGGGAAGCTGCCGCTGAACACGAACGGCGGCGGCCTGAGCTACATGCACTCGGGCATGTACGGCATGTACGCGCTGCAGGAGAGCGTGCGGCAGATGCGCGGGATTGCCCCGGCGCAGGTGCCGGGCGCGAAGCTTTCGGTCTGCCATGGCGTAGGCGGCATGTTCGCGGCCAGCGGCACGATCATCATGTCGAACGAGCGGCCCTAGCACGCTTCGCGCGCCAGGGCCGAGTTCCCGGTTCCCGGTTCCCAGTTCCCAGGGGCAACCCCCGGGAGCGACGATCCGGGGGGGAACGGTACAGCGATTCGAAAGGGGTGGCTCCGGTGGGGCCACCCCTTTTTCGTTTGTTTTCGCGGGCCGTGGGCGGGCCGGGTGATCGCTTGAGCGGCCTGTTAGCATGCGAACGTGCCCGTCGTCGATGCACATGCGCACCTCTTCGCCCCGGAGCAGCGCGACCGCCGTGCCGTGATCGCCGCGCGGGATGCGACGTTCGCGGAGATGTATGGCGACCCGGCTGCGCGGATGGCGACGGCGCCGGAACTGGTCGCCGCGATGGACGAAGCCGGGATCGACCGGGCGGTAGCGGCCGGGTTCGCGTTCGCCAGCCCGGGCGATTGCGAATCGCAGAACCGGGCCATCATCGAAGCGGCGGCGGAAGCGGGCGAACGTATCGTGCCGCTCGCGACGGTGAACCCGGCGGCGGCCGGGTGGCTCTCGGCGGCGGAGGAGGCGCTTGACGCGGGCGCCCGGGGGTTCGGGGAGTTGCGGCCCGGCAGCCAGGGCTGGGACCCGCTCGGGCCGGAAGGGCACACCCTCGCGGACCTTGCTGTGGCGCGCGGGGCGGTGCTTCTCTGGCATGTGAGCGAACCGGTGGGCCATCGCTATCCGGGGAAGGCGGGGGGGATTTCGCCCACGGCGCTGTGCGCGCTGGCGGAGGCACACCCGGGGGCGCGAATGATCGCGGCGCACCTCGGCGGTGGCCTTTCGTTTTACCTGGAGATGCCGGAAGTGCGGAGTGCGTTGGCGAATGTGTGGTTCGATACGGCGGCTGTAACGCTGCTGTATGATATGGGGAGTGTTGCGCGTCTCGCGGACCTTGCGGGCCCGGAGCGCGTGCTCTTTGGCTCTGATTACCCGCTGCTTTCGCCACGTCGTCAGCTGCAGCGCCTGCGGGCGTCGCTCCCGGGCGCGATCGCGCAGGCGGTGTGTGGCGGAAACGCGACAACTCTGTTCTCGGAATCGCACCAACCATGAACACGCCTACCGACCACGTCAGGCTTTTTGTTGCCTGTGAAGTCCCCGAAGATGCACGCGAGACGATCGGGGAGATCATCGAGACGCTGAAGGACCGGAGCGGCAGCGCCGTCCGCTGGATTCGCCCGGAGGGCGTCCACGTGACGCTGAAGTTCCTGGGCGAGGTGCCGGTGCGGCAGCTGCCGGCAATTAAGCTCGCGATCCAGGAGGCGGTGGTCGGGCACTCGCCGTTTGAGCTGGAGTTTTCGAACATCGGGACGTTCGGGGGGCGCGAGGGCCTGCGCATCATGTGGGTGGGCATCGCCGGGGATGTGCTGCGGCTGGAGGCACTCGTGCGCGCGGTGAACGCGGCGCTCGCGGTCGTGGGTTTCGAGCCCGAACGGCGTCCCTTCCGGCCGCATCTCACGCTGGGCCGGGTGCGCGACGAGATCTCGACGCGGCAGCGGGCCGAGATCGAGGTCGCGGTGGGGAAGATGGACGTGCCGCAGACATCGTGGCGGACGGCCCACGTGTCGCTGATGCGGAGCCGGCTGACGACGCAGGGTGCCATGTACGAAGTGCTGGCGACGTTCCCGCTGCGGGTGTCGCAGCTCGTCCAGCCTTAGCTTTCGAACACAAATCCTGGGGATTTCAACGGCGGCCGGCAGCGGCCAACTCGCTGCGTGTGTCGAATGCAGCCCCTGTCACGAATCGGGCGTTCACGGTGGCGGCGGCCCCCGTGGCACGGTAGCGTCTGCCCGGGAGGAAGTGCGCGATGGAGTTCGGGATCGGAATTGATGCCAGCCTGGGGCTGACCCTGGCGGAACAGCGGGCGCTCGTCGGGGAGGCTCGCGACGCGGGCTACGCCAGCGCGTGGACGCCGAGCGGACCCGCGACGCGCGACGGCTTCCAGGTGTGCGGTCAGTGGGCGGCACAGGGCCTGCCCGTGGGCATTTCGGTCATCCCGGCGCCGCTCTGGACGGTGCCTTCGCTGGCGCAGCAGGCCGGTTCGCTGCACGAAATCAGCGACGGGCGTTTCACCCTCGGGCTGGGGACGGGCGGCATCTACGGCGCGGAGTACCGGTCGACGTATGGGCTGCCGGAGTGGCCCGTGGTGACGATGATGCGCGAATACCTGGGCGCGCTGCGCGGGCTGCTGGCGGGCGAGACGGTGACGCTCGAAGGGAAGGTGGTGCGCCTCCGGGGGCTGCGGGTGACCGGGAGGCCGCTGACGGTGCCGCTCTACCTGGCGGCGCTGGGGCCACAGATGTTGCGGCTCGCGGGCGAAGTGGCCGACGGGGTGTGCTTGAACTGGACGGCGCCGGGGATGCGCGCGGGCGTGCGCGAGACCATCGCGCGTGGCGCCGATCGCCGGGGCCGGGACCCTTCGGCCATCCGCGTCACGGAGTACATCCGGGTGTGCATCGATGAGGACGAAGCAAAGGCGCGCCGGGCGTTCGTGCGGGCGCTCATGCCGTACGCGCTGGCACGGGCCGGGGCATCGAAGGACCACGGCTATCGCGGGCATTTCCGGCGGATGGGTTTCGATGCGGCGCTTACGCACATCGAGGAGCGTCGCGATGCCGGGGCGCCGGCTGGCGAACTGCTGGACCTGTTCCCGGAGGAGCTGCTGCGCGAGGTGGGCTACTACGGCAAGACAGCGGGCGCGCCGGCGGCACTGGCGCGTCTCTCGCAGGGGCTCGACCTCGCGGTCGTCCGGATTGTCGGGGCACAGCCCGGGATCGACGCGGCGCGCGCGGTGCTGCGGGCGTGCGCGCCGGGCGCGGTGTGAGGGGATTCGCACGGGGAGTGCCAGGCGGTGGCACCAGTGATGCCCGTCGCTCTACTCGTCCCGTTCGTAGAGCTTGTGGCCATCGTTCCCGCGTTGGGGTGCATTGGACCACCCGTCCCGCTTCTCGACGGGGCCTGTCCACCCCTGTTTGACTTTCGGGGCGCCGGTGATGGTGGTGTCGCGCAGCTGCTGTCCGAAAATGCCGGTGGCGGGCTCGTACTCGCCCTTCCAGTTCTTCCGGTAACGAACCCCGGCCCGGTCCACAGCAATGGCACGTCCGCCGCTCCCGGAACTTGCGCCAAATTCCGCGTCCGCAGCGGCGCCCAGTGCGAACAGCGCGAGGATGCCGAGAACGATCGCGCCGATGACGATGAGCAGCAGGGCCGCGGTAGCGGCTGCCACTGCCAGGAGCACGACCAGGCCAGGCAATGAGATCGCCCAGCTCATGAGCTTTACGAGCGGCGACGCAGTGGCCATTCGCTGGTCGTCCCACCAGTGCAAGAACCAGCCCACGCCGACAGCCGGTACGAAGAGGACCGCCGCCCAGAACGCGCCGATGAGCCACCCGAAGATGGGCGGGCCCGCTTCAGCGTCACTCTCCGGAAACGTGAACGTGTGCTCTTCGATCCAGGCGAAGGCACGAATGTGGGTGGTATCGAGGTACTCCTGGTCGGACCTCGACCGGACGAATTGCTCCTCGAAGCTCCCATCGTTCCACGCGGTGATCGCCTCCGAGAAGTTCACACCCTGGCTTCCGGTCCAGGCGGCGAAATAGATGCCTGTCGCAAGGCCGGCGGCGACCGGGACGGCCATCACGGCGACGGCACGAAGCTTGTTACGACCGTGGGTGCCGGTCTTCCGGTGCCAGAGGTTGTTCTCGGTGAGATAGGCCCGCATCCACCACGACTTGCGGCCTTCGCGGCGCCACACCCAGACCGCGAGGTACAGGAGCCAGAGCGCCGCCACCACGGCGACGGAGAGCACTCCCCAGAGCGCTGCCACGGCCAGCGTCGCCTGCCGAGCACTGTACCCGTACGCCACGGACTCTATGCTCTCGTCGTCCTCGGTCCGGTAGATCCCGAATGTGACGCGGGCGAACAGGCCGGAGCCGCGAAGGTCGTTTCCGCCTTCGTAGTAGTCGCGCACGGTGGCGCGAAAGTCGCCGTATTCGCTCTGGAAGTTGGCCGCCCAACGCCCGCCGAGGATGGTGCCCGCGGCAACGCACACGACGGACGCCACGAGGCAAAGCCAGGCAACGGATGCCGGCAGCCGCGCGGAGGCGATGGCATCGGGATACGTGATGCCATCGCCGCCGTACGCCATTTCGGCACTGCTCATCATGCGGCGGGAAGATACCAGAAACCGCCAGGCCGCGCGCGCGGTGCTGCGGGCGTGCGCGCCGGGCGCTGTGTGAGGGGATTCCGCCCGGGTGTGCCATCTGGGGGCATTACGGCTCGCGGGCGCGGCTACAATCGCTGCCACGACACCCCGCCCCGGGTGCGACACCCTGGAGGCATGCGATGGGCAACCGGCTGGCGACCGTGATCCCGGAGGAGGGCCTGCGGCTGCGCCGTGGACCTTCGACGGCGACCGAAATCCTGGGGCTCCTGGCGGTGGGCCAGGTGGTGACGATCACCGCGCGCGACGGCGACTGGCGCCGCGTGGAATCGCCGCTCGGGCCCGGGTTCGTACACGGCGACTACATCACCGTGGATGGCGAGCGGGCGGTGAACGAAGAGCCGCCGGGCCTCGACATCGATGTGCCGGACCACGACCGGAAGCCGGCGGAGGACCGTTCGGGGACGGCGACGGCGGCGAGCGCGACCTTCTACACGGTGCTGCCCGGCGACAGCTTGAGCGCGATCGGCACGCGGCTGGGCCTCAGCTGGCGCGACATCGCGGCGGCGAACGGCATCCGCGAGCCGTTCGTCATTAGCGTGAACCAGGTGCTGCGGCTGCCGGGTGCGGGCGTGCTCGCCGGGACCATCGACATCCTGAACCCGATCGTCTTCGACGGCGACACGGAGGTGACCTCGTCATCGAGCCAGGGCCACCACACGCCCTACGGCGGTTCGCGGTCGATGGACCTCGATGTCGCCGGCGCGGCGAGCATCGGCCAGCCGATCGCGTTCAACGTGGCCGCGCCGGAGGGGATCGAGGTGCGAGGCGTGGTGCGGATCATCGGGCCGGCGTGCCGTTCGGGGCAGCTGAGCGACGGCGGGAGCAAGGTGCAGATTCGTATCGAGCACCGGGCGGCGGGCGGCGCCTGGCGGCCATCGGACGCGTGGGTGCTGTACGCGCACATGGACCCGGTGCTGGTGCGCATCGACGACGTCCTCGCGCCGGGGACGGTGGTAGGCCGCATGGGGCCCGAGACGGGCCCGGAGTACGACTCTTCCTGCGCGCAGGGTTCGCACGTGCACGTGGAGGCGGCGCGGGCGACGAGCGTGCTGGATGTCGGGACCAGCATCCGGGCGACGGCGGTGATGCGGGTGGCTCTGTAGGCGCGCCCGGCCGGGGTTGAAGGCGCGGAACGGGTGGAGGCTGGTATTCTCGGGCGCACTTCCCGTGGAGGGCCTGCATGGCGGACGCCCCTGGAATCGTGATCCGCGCGGTAGCGCCCGAGGATGCGGCGGCCGTCGAGGAGTTGCTGACGACGGTATGGATTGGCGAAGGGTTCACGCCCGTGGGTGCGAACCCGTTCGGCGATGTCGGGCACCGGGCGCGCGCGGCGCGGGTGCTGGTGGCAGAGGATGCGGCCACGCACGCGATCGTGGGGACGATCCTCCTCGCCGAGCCGGGCACGCCGTACGCGCTCATCGCCATGGAGGGCGAACTGGAGGCGCGGCAGTTGGCGGTGGCGGTGGGCGCCCGTGGCCGGGGTGTGGCCCGCCTGCTCATCGAGGAGGGCCTCCGCATCGCGGCTGAAGCGGGTGCGCGCCAGGTGGTGCTTTCGATGCAGGAACGGATGTCGGCGGCGCAGCAGCTGTACGAGCGGATGGGATTCGAACGGAAGCCGGAACGGGACTGGTTCCGGCCGCAATCCGGCCGGCACATGCTGGTATATGCGAAGGCGACGGACGCGAAAGGGGAACAGTGATGCATATCGGGATCATGCTTTCCATGCCCGGGGATCTGACGAACGTGGCGGGCCTGGTGCGGCGCGCCGTGGAAGCCGAGGAGGCGGGCTTCGCCTCGGGCTGGCTGCCGCAGGTGACGGGGCTGGATTCGCTGACGGTGCTCGCGATCGCGGGCGGCGCGACATCGCGCATCGAACTGGGGACGTCGGTGGTGCCGACCTATCCGCGGCACCCGGTGATGCTCGCGGGGCAGGCGCTGACGGTGCAGGACGCCACGGGCGGGCGGTTGGCGCTGGGAATCGGGCTCAGCCACAAGATGATGGTGGAGGGCGTTCTTGGGATGGATTACTCGCGGCCCATCCCGCATATGCGCGACTACCTGGCCGTGCTGAACGGGCTGATGGCGGGCGAGGCGGTATCGCTGAACGGGAGCGAGTACCGCGTGAACGCGCGCCTCGCGGTGGCGAACCCGGTGAAGCCGCCGGTGCTGGTGGCTGCGCTCGGGCCCGACATGTTGCGGCTCTGCGGGCGCCACGCGGATGGAACGGTGACGTGGATGGGCGGCCTGCCGTACCTGCGGGACTTCGCGATCCCGGCGGTGCGCGCGGCGGCGAAGGCTGCGGGCCGGCCGGCGCCGCGCGTGGTGGCGATGGTACCCGTGGCGCTGAACAGCGACGCGGACGCGGGGCGCGAGGCCGTAACGGCGGCGTTCAAGAATTACGGACTGATCCCCTCGTACCGGGCGGCGCTGGACCGCGGTGGCGCCGCCGGGCCCGCGGACGTCGCGGTCGCGGGCGATGAGGGCACCATCGCGGCGGGCGTCGCGGCCTACCGGGAGGCGGGCGTGACGGACTTCGTGGCGGCGATCCCGCAGCTGCCCGGCGCCCACCCGGAGGATGCCTACCGGGTGGTCGCGGAGCTTGCGCGCGGCTGAGCGCGACCCGCGGACTTAGCGCGCGGGCGTGGGTGAGGCGGATGTCGTCCCGAGCGTTCCGAAGAGTTGGGCGGGGTCGATGATGATGCCCTGGCCGCTGGGGATGAGCGCGATCTGGATCTTGTCGCTGAGCTTCTGGAGCGCCTGGAACTGGATGACGGCGGGCGTGAGCGAAGCGGAGATGGCGGCATTGGCGGCGGCCTGGCCTTCGCCGCGGATGCGGTTGGCGTCGGCTTCGCCCTTGGCGGTTTCGACCTGCTGCTGGGCCTCGTACTGGCGCTGCTTCACGCGTTCCTGTTCGCGCAGGGCGTCCTGCGTCGCGATCTGCTTCTGTTCGATTGCCTGCTTGAACTCCTCGCGGAACTGGATGTCCTCGATGAGGAAGTCGGCGATGGAGATGGAGAAGGGCCGGAGTTCGGTCGTCAGGCGTTCGCGCACGGCCTGGCGGATCTGTTCGCGCTTGGGGGCGACATCGACGCTCGCGTACTTCACCGTCTCTTCTTTCACGAAGTTCACGACGCGGGCCTCGATGAGGCGGTCGAACCAGTTCGGGCCGACGTTGCGGTAGAGGCCTTGCACCGCGTTGGGGCTGACCTGGTAGTTCACGGTCACGGTGAGGAGCACGTCCTGGGTCTCGCTGGAGAAGGCGGTCACCTGTTCGAAGCGGTGGCGCTGAACCTGGACGCTGGCGCGCTTCATCGACTGCCACGGGGCGATGAACTGGAGGCCCTCGCCCTTCTGGCCGACGATCGAGCCGAATTCGTACACGACGCCGACGTTGCCGGCGGGCACCTGCCGGATGGACGCCGACGCGGTGTGGACGACGACCCAGACGATGAACAGGGCGACGGCGGCGACGCGGATGATGGAGCCGCGGCTGCCCGCGGGGTCGCCATCGCGGGCGGCGCGCGAAATGGTTCGCCCGACAAAGAAGATGGCGCCGCAGACGATGGCGGCGAAGAACATGCTGACGACCCAGGGCATGAGCGTCTCCGGTGGCAGGATACCGGTGCCATTATGGGCGGCGAAACGGCTGCGTGGGGAAGGCGGGCACGCATCCGCGGCGCGCGTTCAACCGTATCGATCGGCAACCGGGGCTTCGGGCGGCGAGGGAACGGGCCCGAGGCCCCGGGGCTTACTCCTCGGCGGGAGTGCCGAGGGCGTCGCGAACGGCTTCGCTGAGTTCGGGGAGCACGTAGGGTTTGCGAAGGAAGCCGGCGGGGGCGCGCCCCTGGAAGCGGGCGGCAGCCTCGGCGGGCCCCGAACCGGTGGTCACGAGCACGCGCGCATCGGGACGGAGCGCGCGGAGGGCATCGAAGGTCTGCAGGCCATCCATGCCGGGCATGGCGAGGTCGAGCACGACACAGTCGATTTCGGCGGCGTGTTCGCGATAGAGGTCGAGGGCGAGACTGCCGCTTTCCGCCGTGAGCACGCTGTAGCCGGAGAGGCCGAGGGCGCGCGCGGTGACATCGCGGACGTGGGGCTCATCATCGACGACGAGGACGGTGGCGGTGTGCGGCCGGTGCTCATGGCCGGGTGCGCCAGCGGCCCCGGGCGCTGAGGCGGCGGCGATGGGGAAGCAGAGGCGGAAGGTCGCGCCGTGGCCCCGTTCGCTTTCGACCGAGACAGCGCCGCCATGCGCACGGACGACGCCGAGCAGTGAGGCGAGACCCATGCCCCGGCCGGGGAAGCGCGTCGTGAAGAACGGATCGAAGACGTGATCGATGAACTCCCGGGACATGCCCTCGCCGTCATCGCGGACTTCGATAACGGCGCAGCGGCCGCCTTCGAAGCTGGCGGCGCGGAGCGCATCGGGATAGGCGCGGGCATCGACCAGCTCGGCGGTGACCGCCACCGCGATCGCGCCGCGTTCGCCGTTAAGGGCATCAACGCCGTTGCGGAGGAGTTCGCCGAGACAGCGGGTGACCTGGGCGGCATCGACATTCGCCTCGACGGGCTGTTCGGGAAGGGCCAGGGCGATGGCCACGCCGGGCGGCGGAGCCATCGTGTCCACGGCCGCACTGACGAGCGGGCGAAGGTCATGGAGTTCGAAGGAGAAGCGGCCGCGGCCGGCGTAGGCGAGCATCTGGCTGGTGAGGTCGCTGGCGCGGCGGCCGGCACGAACGATGTCCTCGAGGCTTTCGCGCACGGGTTCGTCGGCGGGGTCGAGCATGGTGATGGCCAACTGGGCATTGCCGAGGATGCCGACGAGCAGGTTGTTGAAGTCGTGGGCGATGCCGCCGGCGAGCACACCGAGGCTCTCGAGCCGTTCGGCCTGGGCGATGCGATCGCGGTCGCGGTCGCGTTCGGCCTCGGCAAGCCGTTCGCCCGTGATGTCGCGGACGATACCCACGGCCTCGGCCTCGCCGAACGGGGAGATGCGCGCCTGGAGGACGGCGCCACCTGCCCCGGGGACTTCGACTTCCTGGGCGGCATGGGTTTCGATGGCGCGGCGGGAAGCATCGCGGATGGCGCCCGCGGCACCCGCGGGGAGCGCATCGGCGAGGGTCGCGGCATCGCGCTGGTCATCGCCGGGGGCGTGCCAGCCATGGAGGGTGCCACCAGCGTCGGCGACGAAGACGGTATCGGGGAGGGCTTCGACGGCCGCGGCCAGGTGCTTGCGGCGGGCGGCCGCCCGGGGGCGAAGCGCGAAGGCGAGAACGCCGGCCAGCACGCCCGCCCCGAGGAGGAGCGAGGCGGCGAGGCGAGACGGCGCGAGGGCGGAGTCTTCGCTCCCGCGGTTCCGCTTCCACCGTGCAGGATGCCGTTTGATGTCGGTACTCCAGCCAGCCATGTCAACCACCCCTATGGGCGCATCCTCATTACACATCGGTGTCGCACCGCACCGATATCGGGGAATGCCCTCGAACGGGAGCGACAGGGAGTTGCAGAAGCGTGACCGGACGGTGGCCGAAGGTAACGCGGGTAACAAAAGGGCTGGTTCGAAGCCGCTGCGTTTGCTGTAGGATAACGGCATGGCTGCCCCCGCGAAGAGCCACTCCGCCGGTCTCACGCCCTACTGTCCCGTCTTCCAATCGGCCGTGGAACTCATCGGCCGGCGATGGACGGGTGCGATCGTGCGCAGCATGTTGTGCGGATCGCTGCGGTTTTCGGGCATCCTCCACAATGTGCCCGGGCTTTCGGACCGGCTGCTTTCCGAGCGGCTGCGGGAGTTGGAGACGGCGGGGATCGTATCGCGGACGGTGTATCCGGAGACGCCGGTGCGGATCGAGTACGCGCTCACGGACAAGGGGCGGGAGCTGCAGGAGATCGTGCTCTCGCTGAGCGCATGGGCATCGCGCTGGGGCCACGAAGTCCCAGCCGGGTGTGCCGACTAGGCATCCGAAGCACCCCTGGTTGCGGGCAGGCGAGCGAGCGGCTCAGGCGGGGCGCGCCTTGAGGGCAACCAGCAGCCTGGCGAACGTGAACAGCGCGCTGCCCATGGCGGCCACAGCGAGCGCCCAGACGGCAGCTTCCAGGTGGCCGAAGGCGAGTGCCGCGGCGAGCACGGCGGACCTGACGGGATAACGGACTGGACCCTCCGCGATGGGTGCGCCCACGACGCTGGCGCGGGCGGCGGTGTAGGACTGGGCGATGGCGGCCGCCAGTGCGGCGAACGCGGCCATCGCGGCGGCATGGTCGTTGGTGTTTCCGAAGTGCCAGGCTGCGCCTGCGAAGAGCGCGGCTTCGCCCCATGCGGTTGCGATGGGAACGAAGACGGCGGGATAGCCGCGGTCCATGGCTTTCGCGGCGGCCGTGGCGATGATGGCGGCGCCGGCCGTCAATCCCGCGGCGGGCACGGACAGGTCGCGGGCGATCGCCACGCCGGCCGCGACCGCGAGCCCCAGCGCGGCCAGTGCGAGCGGAATCGACAGCGCGAGGGCAGGGCACGGCGCCCGGGACATCGTCAGGCGCGGACGGCCGCGTGGTGGCGGCGCGCGCGAACCTCTTCGACCTGGCGGCGTTCGTACAGGAGCCGTTCGTAGTAGCTGAGAACGCGGTGGGCGATGTGGTCCCAGCTGTAGTGCTCGGCCTGGGCCTGCCCGCGAGCGGCGATGGCCTGGCGGAAGGCGGGCTCGCGGATGTAGCGGAGGATGGCGGCGGCGATCGCTTCGGGGTCGCGCGGCTTTACGAGGACGCCCTCCTCCTCGTGGGTGATCATGGTGGCGAAGCCTTCGATGTTGCTCGCGACCACGGCGACGCCGGCGGCCATCGCTTCGAGCAGGGCGATACCCTGGCTTTCGTTGCCGGTCGCGGGCGAACAGAAGGCGTGGGCGCTGTGGTGGTAGCGCGGGATCTCGGCGAAGGGGACGTTCGTACGGAAAACGACGTCATCGAAGGTGCGGAAGAGGTTCTGGTAGCGCGAGAAATCGCCGGCGCCGACGACGATCAGGCGGCAGTTCGGCTCGACGCGGCGAATCAACAGGTAGGCGCGCAGGAGGAACTTGAGCCCTTTGCGTTTTTCGGGCCGCCCCACGAAGAGAATGTTGAAGCGGCCGTCCATGAACTCCGGGAGCGGTTCGGAGGGACCGGCGAAGTGGGCGTAATCGATGCCGTTGGGAATGATGTTGAAGTAGCCGGCGAAGTAGCGGGTGATGAGGCCGGCGGCGGCGGGAGAGACGGCGATCTTGCCTTCGAGCTTGCGGAACCAGCGCCGCGTGAGGGCGGTGGTGTATTCGTAGAAGCGGTTGCCGCCTTCCTTGAAGGCGTGGAAGGTACCCACGTTGACGGCGTTGCTGTAGCGAAGGAAGTGGTAGGGGAGCAGGGGCATGAGGGGTTCGTGCAGGTGCACGACATCGAACTGGCCCTCGGCGAGGACGGCCTTCACCTCGGGGGACTTCCAGGAGAAGGTGATGCGCGCGACCGAACCGCTGACGCGAAGGCTGCGCGGCTTACCGAGGACGTAGCATTCCTCGGAGGCGGCCACCGGGTCGGATGCGGGGGCGAAGATGACGACATCATGGCCCCAGGCGCGAAAGCGTTCGGCGAGGTGCTTGATGTGATTCGTGACGCCGCCGTGAACGGACCAGTCGTAGGGGGAGACCAGGGCGATCCTCATGCCTGCGGCTTCTCCATCGATGTGCGGCGCAGCATCTTGCGCGGCGTTGCCGAATAGCCCCACGCCAGCCCGAGCAGCGTCTGCCCGATGCCGACTTCCCGGAGGGCAGGATACCGCGAGGCGATCGCTACGGTCGCGCCGGTGGTAAGGGCGCGGCGCAGGTCCGCGGCGGTTGTGCCTTCGAATTCGGTCCAGCCAGTGCCGACGTGGGGGAGATGGTGGGCGTCGGAGGAACCGGTGGCAGGCAGGCGCCAGGCGCGGTTGTGGCGCAGCGCGCGGCCCGCCGTGACGCGCCCGGCAGGGCTGGGATTGGCGAGTTCGATGGCGTCGAAGGTGATCCCGGCCTCGCGGCGGTGCATGAGGCGGGCGACGGTGCGTTCGCTGAGGGAGCGGGTCAGCCAGCTGAACGGGTGGGGAATGACGGCGAGACCGCCCTGGGAGTGGATCGCCTCCAGCGTCGCTTCGATGCCGCGGAAGCTCTTCGGCGCGGTCTCGATGCCGAGCGCGAGGAGGTGTCCCTGGAGGGTGGTCACTTCGGCGCCCACGACAACTTCGACGCCATAGCCGCGCTTCGCCGCCAGTTCGCGCGCGCGGTGGCCGCCGGTCGCGTCCTCGTGGTCGGTGACGGCGATGACGTCGAGGTCGAGGTTGGCTTCGACGTGTTCAAGGAGGCGGGCGACGGAGTACATGCCGTCGGAGATGGAGGTGTGCAGGTGGAGGTCAGCCTTCCCCACAGCGGTGCACCTCCCAGAAGTCCTCGAGCACGGTCCACTGGGCGGGGTCGCGACGAAGGTGCCGTTCGAGGATGCCGCACCAGCGTTCGACGGCTTCGCGGATGTCGTGTTCCGGGTCGGTGGTCTGAGCGACGCGGATGGGCTCTTCGACCCAGACGGCGAAGTCGTCGCGGCGGATGCGGGAACTGAGGACGGGGAGGACGAGGGAGCCGGTACGGCGGGCAAGGTCCCAGGGGCCGCGCGGAAGCTTGACGGTGCGACCGCAGAATTCGACGCACACGCCGCTGCCCTGGATGTCGCGGTCGCCCATGACGCCGACGAGGCCGCCATCCTCGAGGGCTTCGATGCACGCGCGCAGGCCGCCGAAGCTGGCTTCGTGGAACTGGCCACCGGCGACGGAACGGAGGCGCAGGAGTTCGATGGCGAAATCGCGCGGCTGCAGCGGTTCCACGAGGGCGACGAACGGGCGGCCGCGGTAGGTGAGGGCCTGGATGGCGAGTTCGGCGTTGCCGGTGTGGGCACTGACGACGATGACCGGGCCGGGTTCGGCGAGCACGGCCAGGCGCTGGGGATTCACCAGGCGGAGATGGTCGTGCTCCACGCGCGAGAGGTCGCGGTAGCGAAGGGTGCAGAGGTCGATCCAGTACCAGGCAACGTTCCGGCTGGCGGCGAGGCCGGCATGTCGTGCAAGGCGGCGGTTGCCTCCGCAGAGGGGGAGCATGGTGCGGGTGAGGCGGCGGCGCATGGCGGGCCGAAGGTTCCAGGCCGCCCACCCCACGAACCAGCCGAAAGGGTAGGAAAGCGCGGGGAAGCGCCCCAGGAGGGGGATACAGATGCGGAGGACGGTCCTGCGGCTCATGCGGAGGCGCGGGCCGGGGTCCGCGGCCACATCTCCTGGAACTTGTACCACTGCTCCGGGTGGGCGCGGATGAAGCGTTCGTGGGCGTGCATGATGGCCTGGGTAAGGCGGCGAATGTCTTCGCGGGCGTCGCCAGTGCGTTCGGGGATGACGCTGAAATCGGTGAGGACGGTGACTTCGCGGCGCGAGGGGTGTTCACGGGCGAAGGCGACGGGCACCACGGCGGCGCCCGTGCGCAGGGCGATGCGCGCGGCGCCGGCGGGGACATCGATCGGGCGGCCGAAAAACTCGACGGTGACACCGTCGCCGCGCACGGGGCGATCGATGAGGATGGCGAGGAGGCCGTTCGCCTTGAGGGCGCGGAAGAGGCTCGGGGCAGCGCGCTCCATGGGGACGACCTGCATGCCCAGGCGGCGGCGGGCGCCGACCACCATGGCATCGAGACGGGGGTCGGTGAAGGTTTCGGCGATGACGGTGAGGGGATAGCCGCGCGCCGCGGCGGCGCCCGCGCCAAGGTCCCAGTTGCCGAAGTGCATGCAGACGATGATGGCGCCCTTGCCACGTTCGAGGACGGCATCGAGGCCGGCGAAGGCGGGTTCGCCGCGGCAGGCGGCGACGAGACCGGCCGGGGAGAAGCGGTGGAACTGGATGAAATCGGCCAGGTACCGGCAGTAGTTCACGAGCGAGGCGCGGGCGAGGCGGCGAATCTCACCGGGTGCGGCGTGCGGGAAGACCTGGCGGAAGTTGCGGTGCGTGGAACGGCGGCCGCGCGGCCAGCCGTAATAGCCGATCACGCCGATGACGGCGGCGAGGGCATACGCGGCGCGAGCGGGCAGGTGGCCAATGACGAACGAAGCGGCAATCCAGCTGCGGTACTGCATTCCAACCCGCGTGCGGCCCGATGGGGGCCAGCGAGCGAATGATACCAAGGGGCCGCTATTCGGGCCGGGACGGAGGTTCGGCGTCTTCGCCGGCTATGCGCGAGGCGAGCGGAAACGCGATCAGCACGCCCGCAGCGACCACGACGCCGAGCAGGACGAACGCGCGATCATCGCGAAGAAGCCCGTAGGCGACGGCGACGGTGCCGAGCAGGGCAGCCACCCAGGGCAGCTTGCGGCCGAGTGGAATGACAGGCGGGCGCATCGTGTGAAAGCCCGCTACAGGAGCCGGGGCTCGGGGTCCTCGGCCTCGATGGCGGCCCAGTCCTCGTCGCGCAGGGGGGCGAGTTCGCCCTTGCGGTGGGCGTCGTAGAGGCGGAAGAGGGCGTCTTTGTGGGGGCGGACGCGCCCGATGGGGCAGGCGGCCCAGTCCTTCTCGGATTCGTCGCAGTAGCCAAGGCGGAACTCGCCGCACTTGGGCTGCAGGTAGCGGCCGAGCTCGGGCACGACCTTCATCACCTCGGCGCGCATGAGCGCGGCGACTTTGCGGAACTCCCACTGGGCGCGCGTGCAGAGGCGGAGGTCGCAGATGTGGAGGAGGCTCTGGAAGTTGACGGTGATCTTGAAGTTCGTGTTCGTGGCGTTGGGGAGGAGGAAGCGGGCATCCTCGGCGGGGACGCCGGCGGCGACGAACTCTTCGTACAGTTCGCCAACGCGGCCGAAGAGTTCCTCCATCTTGCCGTCCATCCCGGCCTTCTTGACGGTGTCGGGGATGGTGTAGGGGAATTCGCCGCCCTTGTAGGTGACGTAGCGCTGGCTCTGCTGTTCGAAGGAGATGCCGACGCGGTGGCGGACGAACTGGTGGCTAAAGGCGCGGGAGACGCCGGAGATGCCGAATTCGAAGTAGACCTGCTCAAGGGGGCTGGCGTGGCCGGTCTTGAGGCGCTCCTCGATGAAGGTGCGCATCTGCTCGGCGGTGATGCGTTCGTCATCGATGCGGGCGAACACCTGCTGGGGCGTGAGCGCGCTGTAGCAGGTGCGGTAGGCCATGTAGAGCGAGCGCATGGGCTCGGGGGAGTGCGAAATGAGGGTGACACGGATCATGGCTCATCCAGTCTGACGCGCGAAGGGCGGATCCGCGAGCGGCGTGAGGGTGAAGCTTTTCGGGGAGCGTTATGCACGGCGGGCGGCATTGCCTGGCGGAGGTTCAGGGTTCGCGGATAAGGTCGTTCCAGGCGGCGGCGCTGACGCGCGCGATGGGGTCCCAGACCCAGCCATGTTCGGAGAGAACGGCGATGACGTAGGTGCCGCCGGGTGCTTCGACAAAGCCGATGTCGTGGGTGATGCCTTCCCAGGTGCCCGTCTTGTTGCCAACGGCGGTACCCGGCGGGAGGCCGGCGGGGATGCCATCCCGCCATTCCTGGGCAAGGAGCAGTTCACGGGCGTGACGGCGGGCATCGGGGGTGAGCCCTTCGCCGCGGACGAGCGCCTCCATGAGGCGGGCCATCCCCGCGGCGGTGATGGGTAGGTCGCGCGTGTTGACGGAGATGCCCGTGGCGCCGAGGCGGCGAAGGGTGGCGTCGATCGCGGGCGCGCCGAGCAGGTGCAGGAGGGCCACGGCCGTGGCGTTATCGGAACGGGTGACCATCGCGCGGAGCGCGTCGGCGACGGAGAGCGAGCCATCGGGGGCGAGTTCGAGCAGGCCAATGGTGCCCAGGTCCTCGCTGGCATCCTCCCCGGAGATGGTGACGCGGTCATCGAGGCGGAGGTCGCCGAGACTGATGCGGCGTTCGGCTTCGTACAGCACGGCGAGTTTGAAGGTGCTGGCGGCGTAGAACTCACGGTTCGGGCTCAGTTCGAACGTGCGGCCATCGCGCAGGCGGCGCACGACGACGGCGTAGCTCGCGGCGTCGTCCCCGAGGGCATCGCGGATGGCGCGTTCGAGGGAGTCATCGGGTATCGGCGGCGGGCGAACGGCCGTGGGCAGCGACGGGGCTTCGCCGGGGCCGCCAACGTTCACGACGGATTGCCGCAGGCCGGCGGAGGATGGAACGAAGGTGACGTTGAAGCCGTCGCCGGCACGCAGGTTGGCGGCGCCGAGGGCGGAACCGAAGACGGCGACGAAGAGCACGAGAAGGACAGGGAGATGCCGCGCCGACTCTTCCATCGCGCACTGACCTGCTCCCGCCGGGCAAGAGCATGACGGATCAGCGATGCACGATGCAAGCGAACCGTTGGCGGCGGGGCGTAGGATAACGGTGTGAGCATCATCTTTTTCCTGCTGGTGTTCCTGGCGCCGCTCGGGGTGTACCTGTTGAACGCGTACAACGCGCGGCGTCCGACGGGCATCGCGGGGGGCGTCGAGCCCGCGAAGAAGGCGAAGACCGTGAAGCCGCGCCGGACCAGCGTGTCGTCATCGCGGCAGCGTGCGGGGCGCGATTGCGGGCGAGCGTGGGCGCATATCTGCCTGTCGCTGGTGGGGTCGCGGGATGCCTGCCGGTGGTGCGAAGCGGTGCGCATCGAGCCCGTGCCGTTCCCCCGGCCGGTTGGCGTGGAGCCGAAGCGGGAACCTGCGGCGGCCGATGATCGAGGCGATCGCGCGTCCGCGGCGATGCCTCCGCCGCCAACACCGGAGGCGTCCGGCGAGCCTGACGTGCGTGCGGGCGGTGTGCCGGAGGCGAAGGCCGCGCCGCTCGACATCCTGGCGGAAGTCGAGAAGATCCTGGACGAGGGCCGGAAGGAATAGGGCGCGGCCGGCAGCGAGGGCTACCGGCCGCGCGTGGTGGAGGCTTGCCCCGGCGCGATGCCGGCGCGCGCTGGCGGGGCCACGCGTCACTGCCGGGATCGCCGCCGCGCGGTCGCTGAACGGGGCGGCCGGGCACCGGTTGGCGCCTTCGCCCCCGCGTTGCTTCCGCGAGTCGCCGCGGGCATCGCGGCGACCGTGGTGGGCCGCGGCGAATCGCCGTGCCACCACCGGCTAACCGTTTCACCCCGCCTCCAACGCGCGGACTGTAGCGAGGGCGGGCACGCTGCGACAGGCTGTTATGACGTTTGGGGGCAGGCGTTCACACAGGATTGACGATGGCGTGCCGTTACGTCCCGGCCGGATTCCACCGGCGGGTGGCGACTATGCCCGGGCGGGACCGATCCTTATGTCGCGACGATCGACGGCGGGACGATGCCCTCTTCTATGAGCGATTCGAGCGGGTACCAGCTGCGGTAATCGACGGAAGCGCGGAAGCCCATGCGCCGGTAGATGGGGTAGCCGAGCGGGGTGGCCTGGAGCCCGGCAGCCGAGCAGCCGGCGGCGAGCCCATCGCGGAGCGCGTGCCAGGTCATGGTTTCGCCGTAACCCCGGCGGCGATGGGACGCGAGCGTGCTCACGTTGAACACCCCGGCGATGCCGTGGCTGGCAACGAGCGTGGCCGTGGCGACGGGTTTCGGGCCCACGAAGCCGAGGTAATGCGTGAGACCGGGGCGGCCGAGCAGCGAGGGATGGCCAAAGAGGTCGAACAGGTGGCGAGGCGTGCCGAAGCCGTCAGCCATGGTCGTGACGAAGGTGGCGGCGTCCTCCGGCGTCTCGACGGGGCGGACGGAGAGGGTCGTGCCGGGGCGAGGGGAGAGATCGCGGAGGTCGGCCATCGCCATGCCTGCGATGGGCGAGCCCGGCTCGATGGCGGAGGCGTTCGCGAACGACTGGGCGATTCCGGGCGGGACGATGATGCACCACGGCACGCCGGCGGCCGCGAAGAACTGGGAGGCATGGTCGAGCAGGACCTCGGCGTCGGCGGGCGGGCGCAGGACGAAGAGGCGGTTGAATTCGGCGCGGCCGACCCCGGTGGCGATGGCGGTGGCGCCTTCGGATTCCCAGACGGCGCCGCCGGGTACGCTGCGGCCGATGACCCGGTAGGCCTCGGCGAAATTCTCGTGGAGGCGCAAAAGGAGCGCGTCCGGCAGGGGTGGGGGCTCGCCCATGGCGGGCAAGTGTAGCGCGTTCGCGGGCTGCCCCGGCGAACGCGCACACCGGCTTCAGAAGATGGCGATCGGGTTCACGGGGGACCCGGTGGCGCCGCGGACGTTGAGCGGGTTCACGGTGAGGAGGAATTCGTAGCGGCCCTCTTCGGCACAGGCGGCGGCGAGCGGTTCGAGGCGGGCGTTATCGAGCAGCGGCAGGCCCATGTAGACGATCGCGAGGACGTGCACGGAGAGCCCGCGGGCATCGAACACGGGGTAGCCGGAGGGACGGGCGTCCATCATGTCCCAGCCCAGGAGGGCGATGTCGTGGGCCTTCAGCACGGGCGCGACATCGACGTGGAGGCCGGGAGACGGCGAGGTGCCGGGAACGCTGGCCGGGTTCGCTTCGTAGAAGGCCTGGCGGCCGCTGTGGACGATGAGGGCGTCGCCGGGTTCGATGGCCACGCCCTGCTTCGCGGCGGCGGCATCGATCTCCCAGCCGCGCACGGGGTTCGCGTCATCGACGAAGGGGACGCCGCGGAGGCGGGGGATATCGAGCAGGACACCGCGGGTGGTGATGCCCTGGCTCCATGCATCCACGGAGCCGAAGCGCGCGCCGAGCGAGGTGACTTCGCTGGCGGAGCGGCCGTTCCAGCCCTTGCCTTCCCAGAAGATGTGGCAGAGGGCATCGATGTGAGTGGTCGCGTAGCCGTGGTACATGATGCCCAGGTAATCGACCGAGAAGTCGTTCGTGGAGCGCACGAAGTGCTGGGCGGGGTTGAGGTTGCCGGGGCCGCCGATGGTGTTCCACTGGTGCGCGAGGGAGACCGCGCGGCCGTTGCGCACGAGGCCGGCGGCGGCGCGGCGCTTCTCCGGGGTGATGAGATTGATGGTGCCGGCGTTGTCGCCTTCGCCCCAGCGGCCCCAGTTGGTGCAGCGTTCGAAGTAGGCGTCGACCTCCTCGGCGGAGGGGACGGGGGTGGAGTCGGGCATGGCGTGCGCTCCCTGGTGTGGTGGGCGCGATTCTACGCGGACGGGCCACCGGCGGGGGCATCGTCGCCGGGGAGGTCGTCGTCGCTCCAGTCCCACTCGCTCACCGCCGGGGGCTCCGAATCGGGGCACAGGGGGCGCCACGCGCAGAATCCGCAGGCGCGGTTCGGTGTCGCGGGGAAGTCCTTCGTGGCCTGGATGCGGTAGGCGATGCCGATGTAGCGCTTCACCGTGGCCACGGCATCGTCGCGGCGAAGGACGCGCTCGCGCACCTGCCCGGAACGCAGGTTCCAGCCGACGGCGCGCACGGTCGCATCGCGGGGGACGCGGAAGGAGGTGCGAACGGCGACGTGCCCGAGGTCGAGCTGGGCGTCGGTGACCTCGTCGAGGTCGTGGCCGGTCTTCCAATCGATGACCTGCCAGCTGCCGCCGGCGAAGCGGTCGGCGCGGTCGATGCGGGCGCGGACGGTGACGGCGCGGCTCGGGACGGGGGCCCAGGTATCGAGCTCGGGCCAGCGGTCCTCGCTGGCGATGGAGGCGTGGGCTTCGCAGCCGCGCGCGTAGAGGGCCATGGCGCGATCGAAGGCATCGGTGCCGGGGCCGGCGCAGTCGTGGGCGGGCATGCGCAGGTAGGCATCGAGTTCGCGGGCGCCGTCCTCGGGGTCGCCGGTGAGGCAGAGGGTCTTCATCGCGCGGTGGACGCCAGTACCGATGAGGCCGGCAGGGGTGACAACCTCGTCCGGGGGCCGTTCGAAGCCGCTGAGGTAGGTGAACCAGTACTGCTTCCGGCAGCGTTCGTAGGACTGGACCATGCTGTGGGTGATAGTGAAGAGACCGCTCATCGCGGCGGCATCATAGCGCGGTCGAGGAGGGTCGCGAAGCAGCGGATGGCGCGTTCGTGGCACAGGAGCGCGATAATCCGGCGATGGACGTGCGGTTGCAGGGCGTGCGCCTCGAGCGAGGCGGGGCGACGGTGCTGTCGGTGCCGGAGCTGGACATCGCGGACGGGCGCGTGACGGCGGTCGTGGGCGCGAATGGGGCGGGGAAGTCGGCGCTCTTGCGGCTCATCGCGGGCGTGGAGCAGGCGTCCATGGGGCAGGTGCTCCTGGGTGGCGAAGCCGCCGGGCGCGCGACGCGACAGCACGTGGCGGCGGCCCTCCAGCCGGTCGAGCGTGCACGCGGACGCGTGCGTGACCACCTGGAGGGCCGCCGAAGATTTCGCTGGCGGAGCGAAGACGGAGTGCCCGCGCGAGCTGACACGCTGGCAACGGCGTTTGGCATCGGGCCACTCATGGAGCGGGATGTGCGCGAGCTTGCCGGGGGCGAGATGCAGCGGTTGAACCTCGTGCGGGTGCTCTCACGGTGGGCGCCGGTGACGCTCATCGACGAGCCGTTCGCGGGCCTGGATGGCGATGCGCTCGCGGAGATGCTCGTGACACTGCCGGCGATTCTGCGCCTCTGGCCAGGGACGGCCGTGCTGGCGATGCTCGATGTGCGCAAGGCGGCGGCCCTCGCGGATGACGTGGTGGTACTGGCGGGCGGCACGGTCGTAGCGCACGGCACGATGGTGGAGGTGCTGGGTTCGCCACCGAATGCGACGGCGGCGGCGGCGCTGGGGTACGCCGTCGTGGAAACGGAGGGTGGCTCCGTCGCGGTATGGCCGGACGCGCTCTCGGTGGGCACCGGCGGGGTCACGTTCACGCTCTCGGTGGAGGGCGCGGTGACGCTGCCGGGCGGCGTGGAGGTGCTGGGGCGAGTCGGCTCTTCGGTGGTGCGCGTGCGATTGGACGCGGGTGTGCCGGCGCCGCGCACGGGATCGCGGCTGGTGGTCACGGCGGCGCCGGGCATGGTCGTACGCTTCGCTCCGGCGAGCAAAAGCGAGGGGCGAGCGGACCATCTTGCAGTTCCTGCAAGCCGTTGACAGGGCGGGATCGAGGGGACTAGTGTCGGGGCCTATGGATGCGCTCTCTGGAACGAAGAGAGGGTGAACGAACGGCGGCGCGCAGGCGTCGCCGTTTGTGGTTTCAGAGGGGGGCGCATCCGGACAGTCTCTCGGGTCACACACCACGAAAGGGGAGCCCCCGAATGCAGTCCAGCCTCATCTCCAAGGTCGAGAAAGCCCGCGCCTACGCTGGCGAGCGCCATCGCATGCAGATTGACGATTTGCACGTCAGCTTCCATGGGGAGAACAGCGACCACGAGGTCACCATCCGGGATGGCCGGTGGCACTGTAACTGCGACTTCTTCGAGGGCTGGCAGGTGTGCAGCCACACGATGGCGCTGGAGCGCGTGCTGAAGGGGATGGTCCCGGCGCAGGAGGTCGCGGCGCTGGCGACCGCATAGCGCGCGGGCCACAGGCGGGACGGCGATTGCGGCAGGCCGGCGGGGCATGCAGGATCGCCGCGGCGTGCCGGACACCTCGGGTGTTCCGGGCGCCGTGGAGGATGGCATGCCCCGGATGTCCGACGAGAAGCAGGAAGTGTTCCTGCGGCAGCCGATCACGGGCGTCATCGCGACGCTGCGGAAGGACGGCATGCCGTACACGGTGCCGGTCTGGTGGCTCTGGCGCGATGGCGTGATCTGGGTCACGGGCACCTACTCGCGGGTGTGGTGCAAGCAGCTGCTGAAGGACCCGCGTGCGTCACTGTGCATCGAAGCGGGGCGCCCCAACTCGGGCCATATCGAATTCGATGGGTACGTCGAGGCGAAGGAGCTGCCGGCGTTCGATATCTGGCCGATTTCGCGGGCCCTGGCGGAGAAGTACGTGGGTCGCGGGGATCCGGCGAACGCCGAAGCCGTGGAGCGGTTCTTTTCGAACATGCAGACCGAACCGCGACTGCTCTTCCGGCTCGTCCCCGAGGTGCGCCGGGCGATCGACATGAGCGTGTACCGGGGGAAGCGCGCGGACCGCGAGTACCAGGCGAAGCAGCGGGAGTCAGCGGACTAACGGGCGGCGGCGGAAGCGCCGAGCGGAGACCGGGCGTCGCCACCCGGCCCCTGCACCGGCATGTGGCCCGGCCCCTTCCACTCCGCTCGCGCAGCACCGGCTCCGTGCGCCGATGCATGCGAGTGGGGCCGGACCGGGGCGCGCATGTCGTGTCCGGATCGAATGTTAAGGACGTGCCGTGAGCGGCTGTATTCGGAAATCGATGGACACGCGTTTGTCCATCGATTCCACGGGATCAGAGGATACCGAGTTCCCGCGCGAGGTTCATGGCGGCGATGCGGCCGTTCACGCCCAGCTTGTCGTAGCTGCGGTGGGCGAGCGTCTGCACCGTGGAGGGCTTCACGCCGAGGGCGGCGGCGGTTTCCTTGTAGCTGAGACCTTCGGCGAGCTTGCGCAGGACTTCGACTTCGCGCGGCGCGAGGTGGCCGCCCGGGTCCGTCCCGGCGCCGCGGCTGAGCGCGCGAGCGACCGGCAGAGCGTGTGGCCCGGGGTCGATCCCGGCGTGGAGGAGTGAGTGACTGGCGTCGCGGCGCTGCGTGCGGCGCTGCTTCTGGGAAACGATGAGGGTGCCGTTGGCGAAGAGTTCGCCAAGCTGGAAGGCGGCGAGGTCGCGTTCAACCTCGTAGCCGGCACCCCCGGCCCATTCGGTGGCGTGCTGAAGGAGGCGGCGGGCGTCCTTTTCGTTGCCGGCGCGGAGCGCGAGCAGCCCTTGTACGCGTGCGCGGGAGACGGGCCATTCGAGCGAGGTCTCGATGGCGCGCGGGATGGCGGACATGCGGCGCAGGGCTGCGACGGCCTCGGCCTGGGTGCCGCCGTGGGCGATGGCTTCGACGGCGGCAAGGGTCGCGGGGAGGTTGCCCAGGTGGAACTCCGCGGGGAAGACGACCGGGGTGGTGATTTCGCCATCGCGGTGGGATTCGACGAGCGCGTGGTAGTTCGCGACGGCGCCGAAGGGAGAGCCTCCCTGGGCGGCGTCCATCGCGGCGAGGCGCTGAAGAGGGGCGCCGACGGCGGGCCAATCGCGGCGGACGACGGAAGCGCGGAGGCGCGCGAGCACGCAGCGCATCTCGGCGATGGGGTTCGAAAGCGTCGGCCCGGCGGGCTCGGGGATGACGCCGCGACCGCAGGAAGGCCCGATCGCGAGGGCGTATTCGAACGAACGCGCATCGGCGAGGCGCCATTCGTGGCGTTCGGCTCGGGCCAGGGCACGAAGGAGTCTCAACCATGGCTCGATGCTGCCGCGCCGGCCCATCGCGGCGACGCAGGGGACGAACCAACTGAGCACCCACAACTGCTGACGGGGGATGGCCTGCAGCGAGGGATCCGAAAGGGCGTGTTCGGCGCGGGCGATGGCACCGGGCGTGAGCGAAACCATATCGACGACGGTGCGAGTGCTCACGACGACGGCCCGGGCGAACGGGGTGACCAGGCCGGGCTCATCCGCGCCAGCGCTGGCGACGGCGGCGCGGGCAGCCTCGACGCGGCCCCGCGAAAGCAGCATGCCGGCGGAGAGCGCCTGGATGAGCGCGCGGGCCTCGGGACGGCGGGCGGTCCACGCGGTCGAGTGCTC
>JADLBC010000022.1 GCA_020847985.1 Dehalococcoidia bacterium | reverse complement strand
TGGGGGTGAACCGTGGGGATAGGCAAAAGTGACGGTGGACGTCCGGTCGTCCCCACACGCGTGGGGGTGAACCTTCACGACCAGGTCCGCCGCCCCGAGGTTGATCGTCGTCCCCACACGCGTGGGGGTGAACCTCGATGCGGGGCTCGTCGTAGCCCCCGGTGAGGGTCGTCCCCACGCGCGTGGGGGTGAACCGCGGTAGGCGCCATCGATGCGCACGTTCCGCGCGTCGTCCCCACACGCGTGGGGGTGAACCGCTGGCGCAGGTGGAGATGAAGCTGCGCAAGCTGTCGTCCCCACACGCGTGGGGGTGAACCTACGAGTGTGGGGACTGTGGCGCCATCGTCCCCGTCGTCCCCACACGCGTGGGGGTGAACCGCTGGCGTGCTTACGGGTAGCGAACCCCACCGGTCGTCCCCACACGCGTGGGGGTGAACCGAAACGGCCTTTCAAACGCAACCGGGATACGCCGTCGTCCCCACACGCGTGGGGGTGAACCGATCGCGAAATGGCTCGGGCCCGGATCCAGTATCTCGTCCCCATCCGCGTGGGGGGGAACCGCGCCTCCCCGTCTGGGCCACGAGGGCCCGACAGTCGTGCCCTCGCACCCTTGCCCCCACCGGCCCCACCACCCCCCGCCCGCTACTCCAGCGCGCCCTCGGCGGCGAAAGTGGCGAGCTCGTCGTCGTCGCAGCGCAGGAGGGTGTGGTAGAGGTATTCGTTGCCGGCGCCGAGCAGGGGGGCGGCGGTGCGATGGCGTACGGGCAGGTTCGAGAGCCGGTACGCGGGCGAATCGAACGAGACCGTGCCCAGCTCGGCATGCGTGATCGGCCAGAAGTGCTCGCGGTGCCCGAGCTGGGGGTCGGATTGCACGTCGTCCATGGCGCTGACCGCGTAGGCCGGGATGCCCGCTGCCTGGAGCATCGCCGCGCATTCGTGCTTGTCGCGTGCCGACGTCCAGGACGCGATGGCCGCTTCGATCGCGTCCTCGCGGCTCTGTCGCGCCACGATCTCCGCCAGCGACGGTTCGTTCGCCCACGGTGCGCCGAGCAAGCCCGCCAGTTTCGCCCAGTCGTCCCCGTCGCGGACGGCGATCGCGACCCATTGGTCCGCGCCCGCCGTGGGGAAGACCCCGTGCGGCGACATCGACTCGTGCCGGTTGCCGAGTGGCGGCCGTTGTTCGCCGGTGGCGGTGTGGCGCAGCAGCTCCGCATCCAGGCCCCAGGCGCACGCCTCGAGCTGCGAAAGGTCGATACTCGTGCCTTCGCCCGTGCGGTCGCGGTGCTCCAATGCCGACATCAGCGCGAACGACGCGAGGTGGGTCGCGAACCAGTCGGTGTAGGCGACGCCCGTGCCCACGGGCGCCCGCCCCGGCCAGGCGGTGAAGTGCGTGAACCCGGCCGTCGATTGGAGCACGAGCCCGAAACCCCGGAAGCGCGCGTGCGGGCCGGTCGAGCCCTCCATTGAAGCCGACATCGTGATGATGTTCGGGTTCGCGGCGCGGATGGCGTCCAACGAAAGACCCACTTCGTCCATGAACCCGGGCGTGAAGCTATCGACCACGACATCGGACATGGCCACCAGCCGCAGCGCGATGTCGCGTGCAAGTGGATGTTTCAGGTCGAGCGTCGCGCCGAGCTTGTCGCGGTTGTAGTTCGCCCAGTACGCGCTCGCGTTCGGGTCGGCGCCGCGCTTCGGACCGCTGCCGCGAAAGGTATCGAGCTTGCGGGACGACTCGATGCGGATGACCTCGGCCCCGAAAAGCGCCAGCTGCTGCGTCGCCGCGGGGGCGACGCCGACCCAGGAGAAGTCGGCCACGCGCACGCCCTCAAAGGGGAGGCCGTTGGCGGGAGTGGGTGGCCGCGCCGGTGCGTCGAAGGGCTGATGCGGCACCGTGTGAAGCTTCACGGGCGGTCCGGGGAGGGTCACGGTGCGCCCCAGCTCGGGCACATGCTCTTCGCGCCAGTAATGTCGAAACGCGAGTTGCGAGTTTGCCAACAGGTCCGCCGGGCTCGAGACGGGGCAGGTCATGAGCCCGCGACGCTGGCCGTCCTCGTAGATGGTGGCCTTCGTCAGCTTTGCGAACAGCTTCTCGACCGCGGCATCGAATGCATTCGTCAGCTCCGGCGGGGCCATGTGGCGGCCGGCCTGGGGCAGCGCCGCCAGCCGTTCGGCATCGAACCCGGGCTCCACACCCTCTTCGTGCATCCAGTCCGTGAGCGCATGCAGCGAATCCGGCATCCGCGCGAAGGAGACGTAGCCATCGGCGCACGGGTACACGAGCCGCGAACCCTGCGTGCCCGTCGCCCGTCCGCCGCCGGCGCGCAGCGTGGGCACGCCCTCGACCTCGTGGAAAAGGCGCGCATTGCCGAGGCAGTTCGCGACGGCCGCCTGCATCGAGACATCGACCAGCTGTCCCGGGCGCCCCTGCCGTACGCCGCGAAGTGCCACAACCAAGCCCGCCAACGCCTGGAGCCCGGCCTGCGCGTAGGCCTGTTCGACCGAAACGCGGAGCGGCGGCAGGTCACGGTCGCCGCAGAGGCTGAGGAGACCGCCGGCCGCCATCCCGATGAGGTCCGTCGCCTGCCAGCCGGCACGCGGCCCGGAGCGCCCGAATGGCGTCACCGACACCCACACGAGCCGCGGGTTCGCCGCGAGCACGGCATCGACATCGATGCCCTGGTCGGCGAACCAGCCCGCCGGCTGCGATTCGAACACCACGTCCGAGGCTGCCGCGAGTTCGTGGAAGGCCTCGCGTCCGGCCCGTAGGTCGAGGTCGAGCGTGCGGCAATCGCGACCGCGCATCATGTGCACCCAGTACAGGCTCAACCGCTCGCCCGAATCCGAGGCCGCGAACGGTGGCTGCAGGCGCAAGGGGTCACCGGCCGGCGGCTCGATGCGCGTGACGTGCGCCCCGTATTCGGAGAGCACGCGCACGCCGAGCGCTCCCATCTCCGTCGTCAGGTCGAGCACCCGGAGGTTCGCCAGCCAATCGAATCCGGGCATGCGGGCCTCCGGTGGTGTTTCGGCGCGAGTGTGCTTGGTACGACAACCGCCTGCAACCGGTGCCGTCTGCCGCCCAGGGCCCGGTCGATCGGGGGATTCCAATCTGATCTAATATTCCCTATGCTCCCGTCCGCGATTCTCACACGGGATTGCGAAGCGGAGAGCCTTCGTGAAGCGGATATCAGTGGCCGTTCTTATCGCCTTCGGCGTGTGGTGTATTGGCGCGCTCGCCTTCGCGCCGGGGTCCCACGCGGACGAACCGCCGAAGTCCCCCGCGGCGCAGCCCGGGATGATTGCGCCGCAGCCGCAGGCCGAGATCACCGCTCCACGGGGGTTCACATGCCCCGGCGCGACGGTCTCGTTCCCGCTCGCCTCCGGCTACATCGGCTGGGTTAAAGGTACGTGGCACCCGGTCGACCACACTGACAACAACTTGCACAGCGGCATCGACGTCTGGCTTCTCAACGGAAGTGCCCGGGATGCTCCGGCCGATACCCCGGTCTTCGCACCTATCGCGGGGAAGTTGGTCCGCATGCCGTCCCACGGCGTGGGTATCTACATCGAGAACACGAGCCTCGATCTCACGGTCTACGTCACGCACGTCTTGTTCGAACAGAATATCAAGGACCTTATCGCGGCCGGTGGACAGGTCCAGCGAGGACAGCTCCTGGGATTCATGCAGATTGGCGGAGAGACACTGAATCACGTTCACATGTCGATGGGGCGGACTGGATTCAACGATACCGTCTCTTCGTCATGGCTCGACCCCGCGCCTCTCCTTGGGACACGAGCGCTTACCTCTCCATCTGCATCCGATTGGACGATCGATACCGCAACCCAGAACACCCGTTCCCTCGATCAGTGGTGTACGTCGACGCGTCCGATTCGCGGCAATGGCACATTCTTGGTGAACGAACTGGGCAAATATGACGATGAGTCTTCTGAAGCGATTGCGCTCCCTGCCACGTGGAACTTCTTTGGAACGGCTCTCACTCAAGTCTGGGTTAACAATAACGGCAACGTCACATTCGACGGCCCTTTGGGCACGTGGGTGCCTTTTGCGCTCAACAGCACAAACCGCGTTATCATCGCCCCATTCTTCACGGATATCGACACGCGCCAGCAAGGGTCAAGGGTCGTGACCTATGGCTCGGGAACGGTAGACGGCCGGCGTGCCTTTGCCGTGAATTGGCTGGGAGTGGGCGCGTACAACTCGAGCATTGAATCACTCGATAGTTTCCAGCTGGTGTTAATCGACCGTGGCAACATCTCAGCCGGCGACTTCGATATCGAGTTCAACTACGACAAGCTGCAGTTCGACTCGGGAGACTATAATCCGAACGCATGCGCGCGCGTCGGGTATTCGGTCGCAGGTTCCGCGTGGTTCGAAATGACTGGTTCGGGGACGTGTGGCCAGTTCCTCGACGACAGGTCGAGCGCCCTCGTGAACGGAAGCCGAAACTCAAGTCAGACCGGGCGCTACGTCATCCAGGTTCGATCCGGCCTGGCGAATACCGCCCCGGGCGCGCCTGCGAATGTTGTCGCGCAGCCGAACGGTAGCGGCCGCGTGCGAGTCGATTGGTCCGACACGTCCCCCGCCTCCACGGTGGCGTTCAGCGTCTATCGCTGGAAGTGGGGCATCGGCAACCCGACCGAGCTCGCCGCGGTGGTCCCCGCATCGCAGCACCAATACACCGATACCGGGCTGCCGGATTCCACGTTCTACTACTACTGGGTCGTCGCGAGTAACACGTATGGCGGGACGTGGAGCGAACGCGCCGAGGTGAAGACGTCCGGCAACCCGAGCGCGCCGTCGAACATGTCGGCCATCGCCCGGTCGCGCACCAGCGTCCAGGTCACGTGGTTCGACAACGCTTCGAATGAGCTGGGTTACGTGCTGTTGCGCTCGGACGGCGGAATCTGGACGGTGGCCACCTGGCTTCCGGCCAACACGACCTCCTACCTCGATACCGGCCTCTCGCCCAACCATTACTACTACTACTGGGTTTGGTCGTACGGCTGGAATGGGGCTTCGGTTGCGCCGTCCATCGCGCTTGCGCTCACATATCCCTGAGACCAGGCCGGGGGCGGGGATCGAATTCCCGCCCCATGCCTCTGTTAGTTCACGCGGCGGGTGGCGCCCTGCCAGTACTGGTCGCGAATCACGAACTTCTGGAGCTTGCCTGTCGCCGTGCGGGGCAACGAGGGCACGAAGTCGATCGATGTCGGGCACTTAAAGTGCGCCAGGTGCTGCCGGCTGAAGGCGATAATCTCCTCCTCCGTCGCGGTGGCCCCTTCGCGCAGGACCACCAGCGCCTTCGGCGTCTCGCCCCACTTCTCGCTGGGCACGCCGATCACCGCGCATTCGAGCACGGCCGGGTGCTTGTACAGCGCATCCTCGATCTCGGGCGAGGAGATGTTTTCGCCGCCGGAAATGATGACGTCCTTCTTCCGGTCGACGATGTGGATGCTGCTGAACTCGTCCCAGACGGCGAGGTCGCCGCTGTGGAAGTAGCCGTCGAAGATGGCGCGGGCGGTCTCTTCGGGCTGTTCCCAGTACCCCTTCAGGATCATGTTGCCGCGCGCGCAGACTTCGCCGATGGAGACGCCGTCCTTCGGCACCGGGTTGCCGTTCTCATCGAGCACCTGGATGTCGCAGCCGATGGCCTCCACCCCGGCGCGGGCGCGGCGGGCATAATCCGTGCCATCCGGGTTCTGGTAGTCCGCCGTGGAGACGGTGATGATGGGCGCCGTCTCTGTGAGGCCGTAGATCTGCATGAACTCCCAGCCCATCTCCTTTTCGAGGCGCTCGATGAAGGCGGCGGGCGGCGGCGCCCCGGCGACCACGAAGCGCGGCTTCGTCTTGATCGCGTGCTTCGCCTTGTCCGGGTAGTTCAGGATCGTCGAAAGCACGGCCGGGGCCATGCACCCGAAAGTGACCCCGTGCTGTTCGATGAGCGAATAGATGTCCGCACCCACGACCGCGCGCAGGACCACGTGCGTCGCGCCCATCGCCGTGATCGCGAATGGCCCGCCCCAGCCGTTCGCATGGAACATCGGCAGCGTCCACAGTTCCACGTCCTCGTGCCGGATGCGGAGGTGGGCAATGAAGTTGTAGGCGTTGATGTAGACGTTGCGGTGCGTGAGCATCACGCCCTTCGGCCGCGCCGTTGTGCCCGAGGTGTAATTGATGGACGTCGTGTCGTTCTCGCCCTGCTCAATCGTAGGGGTGGGCGAAACCGGCATCGTGCCGACGAGCGTGTCCCAGTCCGTCCAGCCGGCCTGCGGCTGCCGGTCCGGGCGCGGGTCGGCGACGATGAAGTGTGCTACGTTCGGCAGGTTTTCGCGGATCGTGTCGACCACGTTCGTGTACTCGTAGTCCACGAGCACGGCCTTCACGCCGGCGTGATTGATGATGTACTCGTGGTCGGCGGCGACCAGCCGGTAGTTGAGCGGCACGAGGATGGCGCCGATCTGCGTGACGCCGTAGTAGCTTTCGAGGAAGTAGTGCGAGTTCGGGCTGAGGATGCAGACGCGGTCACCCTGCTCGATGCCGAGGCTGAGGAGGGCGTGCCCGAGCTGGTTGCAGCGCTGCTGATACTCGGCGTAGCTGTAGCGCGCGTCGCCATCGATGATCGCGGTCTTGTTGGGATACAGCTTCGCCGCGCGGCGAAGGAAATCGTTGAGCAGCAGCGGAACTTCCATTGGGACACTCCCGATAGTGGCGTGCCGGGGATTCTAGCGCCTGCGCGCGGCGGGGCGAATCGCGGCCTCCGGAAGGGCGCCGGGCCTACCGGGCGGTAGGCTATACTCGGCCCGGCGTTTGCCACGCCGGCAGGGGGGATTCCGCATGAAGGTCCGAGTGAACGAAGACATGTGCGAAGGGCACGGCAAGTGCCAGGCCGCCGCGCCCGGGGTCTTCCGGCTGCGCGACGACGATGTCAGCGAGGTGATCGTGGACGAAGTGCCCGCCGCCGACGTCGAGAAGGTCGAACGGGCGATTCGCCTGTGCCCACGCCAGGCGATTGCATGGGTTAAGCCCGCGTAGCAGGATCGCCTATCCTTGCGATAGACTATCGACCGAGCGGTAAGTTCACTTGCTGACATGGAGGACACGACGTGCCCGGCGCCCTTCCGCTTACCCTCGACCAGATCGACCTCTTCGACCCCACGCCGTTCGAAATGGGCGAAGCGCACGCGCTCTTCACCTACCTGCGCAACAACAAGCCCGTGTTCTGGAACGAGGGCCCGGAGAATCTCGTTGGGACGTGGAACCTCACCAAGTTCGAGGACGTGGTCTTCGTCTCGCGGCAGCCCGAGACGTTCATTTCGAGCACCGGCATCACGCAGATGAAGCTGCGCATGCCCGAGCCCGAGGGCCTCTTCGGCGACACCTCCGGCAACGGCAAGATGCTCATCACCATGGACCCGCCGCGCCACGTGCGCCTGCGGCGGCTCGTGAACAAGGGCTTCACCCCGCGCGCGGTCGCGGCCATGGAAGCGCACATCCGCGAAATCACCACCGAGATCCTCGATGGCATCGCCGATCGCCGAAGCTGCGACTTCGTGCTCGAAGTCTCGTCGCAGCTTCCGCTCGCGGTCATCTGCGGGATGATGGGGCTCGAAAAGAAAGACTGGCCGCTCATGTTCGAGCTCACCAACAAGGTGCTCGGCGCGGGCGACCCCGAATACCAGACCGACGTGCCCGAGGAGCAGCGCGGCAGCCGCGAGGCCGCCAACATGACGGGCGCCATGGGCTTCATGCAGATGTTCAGCTTCTTCGGCCAGCAGCTGCAGAAGCGCCGCGTCGACCCCGAGAACGACCTCATTTCGCTGCTCTGCGGCTCCGAAGTCGATGGCGAAGCGCTCACCGACGAGGAGATCCTCTGGTTCTGCTTCCTCCTCATCCTCGCGGGGAACGAAACCACCCGGAATGGCATCTCAGCCGGGCTCATCACGCTCTGCCAGAACCCCGCCGAGCGCGAACGGCTGCAGAAGGACCTCTCGCTCATGCCCTCGGCGGTCGAGGAGATCCTGCGCTACACGTCGCCCGTCACGCACATGGCCCGCGAGGCCACGCGCGACGTGGAGATTCGCGGCCAGCTCATCCGCGCCGGCGAACGGGTGACCATGTGGTACCCCTCGGTGAATCGCGACGAGGACATCTTCCCGGATTCGCAGCGCTTCGATATCACCCGTACTCCGAACGACCACCTGGCCTTTGGCATCGGCGAGCACTTCTGCCTTGGTGCCGGCTTCGCGCGGCTGGAGCTGCGCGTGATGTTCGAAGAGCTCTTCCGGCGCTTCCCCGACATCGACATGGACGGCCCCGCCGAGCGCCTCCGGTCGACCTTTATCGGCGGCATCAAGCACCTGCCCGTTCGGTACACGCCGAAGGGCTGACCGCCCGTTCGCTCAATCACCCACGAGAGCCCCTCCGCGGAGGGGCTTTTGGCTGCTACCCGCCCGGTGGCGCCGGGGCCAGCGGGGGTAGCTGCTCGTCGAAGTCGCGCGCCATGGCGTCGAGGTCATCGTCGTCGCACTGCTCCTGGGTGAGTGGGAACAGCGTGTCTTCTTCCCAGCGGACGTGCACCCGCAGGGTCTCCCCGAAGCGGCGGAGGGCCTCGCGGCGGGTCTCTTCGTCTGGCGAATCCCGCATCGTGGCCACGAGCCCTTCAAGGTAGAGGTGGTCGCTGTGCGTGCGCGCTACGGCCGGGTCCTCGGGCGCGACGTGGCGAATGAGGCGCGCCAGGAGGCACTCCTGCTCCCCCCGGAAGTGCGGCAAAAGGCCGGCCGACCAGAACGCGACGAGGTCGCTGTACAGCCGCGCCAGCCCTTCGCCATCGAGCCCGTCCAACTCCGTCGCGATGCGGCGCGCGAAGACGAGCGCGTGGTGGTGGTCCCAGGAGAGTCGAACGAGGCGGTCATCGCGTTTCATGCGGTCATCCTAGCGCCGCCGCCTGCTCGCGGGGCCGCCGGCCACGGCCAGCGCCGCTTCCTGGCAGAGCGCCGCGATCCCCCGCCGGGCGACCGTGATCATCGGCAGGTCGGCCGGCCGTTCGGCGGTGAACGAGACCGAGACCTTGTGCGGCAGCGGCGTCGAGGCCCACACGACCATCAGCTGCGCCCACCCGAGGTCGCTCAGCGCCTCCTTCTTCGTGATGTTCTGCGCCGCGCCGTCCACACATCGCAGTTCGACGCCGGTGGCCGTGAGCAGATCGCGGAGTTCGGCGTGATTCGCCGGCGTGCCACCCACGATGAGCAGCCGCGATACGCCGTGCGAGCGGCAGGCATCCGCCAGCACGAGCGCCGCCCGGCGGTTGTTCGACCCATGGCAGACTTCGCAGTGCTCAGCGGGACCTTCCACGGCGAGGCGGCCGTCGAGCCTGCGGGCGCCCAGCCGTGCGCATTCCGCATCGCCGCAGGTGCGGAGGGCGCCGCGGTCGAGGGCTTCCCGCGCACGCTGCAGCTTCTCCGGCGCGATGCCGCTCTTGCCCGCGCGCGTGAGGCCGCTCTGTTCGAGGATGGCGCGCCCCTGGTGCCGTGCCCACGCCGTCGCGAAGCCCTCGCGCGCGAGGAAGTCGTCGATCGGGACGGCGTCCGTCACCGCCTAGCGGTAGTTGCCGAACTTGAGCTCGATGCCCCAGTCCTCGCCCTTCAGGTCGTTGATCACGGCCTGGAGCTCATCGCGGCTGGGGCTGGAGACGCGCACCGCGTCACCCTGCACCTGGGCCTGTACCTTCTTGTACTTCTGGTCCTTGATGAACTTCGCGATCTTCTTGGCCGTGTCGGTGTCGATCGCCTGGGTGAGCGCCATCTCCTGGCGGAGCGTGCCACCGCCGGCCTTCTCCTCGTCCCCGCGCTTCACGTTCTTGAGCGGCACGTTGCGCGCGATGAGGCGGCCGCTGAGCACCTGCCAGATCGCTTCCAGCTTGTACTCGTCGGCCGTGTGGACGTTGATCACCGCCTTCTGCCGGTCGTATTCGATGTCCGCGAGCACGCCCTTGAAGTCGAAGCGCGTGGAGATCTCCTTGCGCGCCTGGTTGACCGCGTTATCGACCTCCTGGAGGTCGCATCCTGTCGTGATGTCGAAGGACTCGTCTTTCGCCATGAGCCAAGTATAGGGGCGAATGGCGGGTGAGGCTGGCGGGCCTCAGTAGTCGCGTGGATTGCCCGCGCCGCCGAGCGCATCGCGCATCGCCGCCAGCCCTGTCCGTTCCGCGAGCATCTGGAGGATGGCGAGCGCTTGCTCCGGCGTCGGGTCGTCGCCCGCCTCCTTCACCGCGCGCGCGATGCGCTGGTCGAGTTGCAGGATCGCTTGGTCGAGTTGCGCGCGGTTCGGTTCCTGGCCGGGCTGCGGTGTTCCGTTCGTGCCCTGGCCGCCCGGCTGCGGGGTCGCCGATCCGTTCGCCTGGCCACCCGGCGTGGGCGAACCACCGGCTCCGCCACCGACGTCGGCCTGCGGCGTCGTTGACGGCGACGCGCCCGCACCGGGGCTGCCCTCGGGACCCGGCGTTGGTGTCGCGGTGCCCTGGGCGCCCGGGTCGGCTAAATCCGGGTTGAGCAGCCGGAGCACGACCTCGTAGTCGTGGCGGGCATCGTCGTCGCCCGCGTTTTCGATGAGTGCCTGGCGGAAGGCGGCGAGCGCCCCCGCGAGGTCCCGCAGTGCGAACCGCTGGTGACCGATGATCCCCTGCGCCTGCCCGCGGAGCACCGCATCGCGCGAACCGAGCACCCGCCGCGCGGCGATACTCCCCTCTTCGTACCGGCCCGCCTGCGTCAGCGCCGCCGCGAGATTGAGGTCGATACGGGCGTTATCCGGTTCGGCGGCGCGGGCTTCGGCGAAACGCTCGGCGGCGGTCGCGAAATCGCCGTCGCGGTAGGCGCGCAGCCCCTCGCTGTTGGCATCGTGCGCGGCCGTGGCACACGCACCCAGGAGCAGTGTCAGCACCGCCACGGCCGGCACAAGCGCCAACCGCCCGGCCCTCCGCGGCAGCCGCTCGACGACGCTCGCGACCACCACCAGGGCCAGCGCCGCACCCGCGAACCATGGGTGGCGCTCGATGGGCACCGTCGCGCTCTCCTGTTCGATGCGGGCGTGCTGGATGGTCGCGAGGCGGCCCGCGACCGCGCCCGGCACCGCCCGCAGGTCGGAACCCAGGTAGCGGCCGCCCGCCGCGGCGGCGAGTGCGCGCAGGAACGGCTCGTTCAGCCTCGTGATGATGGGCGCGCCCGCCGCGTCCTTCTTGTCCACGAAAGAGTTCGTGCGCGCGTCGTAGACGGGGACGGTGGCGCCTTCGGCCGTGCCGGCGCCGGCGACCATGAGCTCGACGCCGGAGTCACGCACGCGCTGCGCGACGCCGGCCGGGTCCGCGCCGAGGTCGTCGCCATCGGTGACCAGGAGGATGAGCTTGCCCGCCGTCGCCGTGGTATCGAACGCCCCGAGCGCGATATCCAGGCCGCTGGACGCGCTCGTGCCGCCCTCGACGATCACGGAGCCGGTCTCGAGGTTCGCGATGACGTCGCGGGCGGCGCGGAAGTCGGTCGTGAGGGGGAAGCGCAGGCGTGCGTCGCCCCCGAAGATGACCAGTCCGACGCGGTCCCCGCCGAGGCGCGACAGCATCCCCCGGAGCGCTTCCTTGGTGGCGTCGAGCCGGTTCGGGGCGACGTCGCGCGCGCCCATGCTGCGCGAAACATCGAGCACAATGACGAGTTCGGCGCCCTCGCGCGGGAGCGCCGACCGCTGCGTGCCCCATCGCGGTTGCGCCGCCGCGACGATGGCCATCGCCGCCGCGACCGCGAACAGGCCGGCGGCGAGGTAGCGCGGCCCGCCCGGGACCGACCGCGTGAGCGACCGTACGCGCCTGGCCTGCCGTGCCGCACCCCACGCCCACAGCCCGAGCGCAATCGGCACGATGGGGAGCAGCGCGAGCAGCCAGGCGTGCGCGAAGCTCATCGCGGCGCCCTCCGCAGCCAGGTCGCGCCGAGCAGCAGTTCGATGGCGAGCAGCCCGCCCCCGGCGAGCGCGAAGCAGGGGCCGAGTTCGGTGAACCGCTCGTAGTTCTCGCGGCCCACGGCGCTGGTCTCGAGCTTCGCGATCTCGTCGTACACCTCGGCCAGCCGCTGCGGGCTATCGGCGAGGAAGTAGCGGCCGCCCGTGCGGTCGGCGATGGCGCGCATGAGGTCGTCGTCGATGTCCGCGTCTGGCTTGTCGATGCTCGTCACGACGCCGACCGTGTACACCTTGATGCCCAGCGCGGCGGCCAGGTCGGCGGCGTCCTCCGGGCTGATCGATTCGGCGTTGTGCTGCCCGTCCGTCAGAAGGATGACGATGCGGCTCGCCGCCGCGGAGTCGTGCAGCATGTTCAGCGATGTCGCCAGCCCGATGCCGATGCCGGTCCCGTCGGGGAGGATGCCGCTCTTCACGTCCGCGATGACGCGGTCCAGCGCGGTGTAATCCAGCGTTGGCGGAGCCACCGCGAGCGCGTCCTTCTGGAAGACCGTGAGGCCGATGCGGTCGTCGCTGCGGCCCTTCACGAACTCGCGCAGCACCTCCTTCGAGGCATCGAGGCGGGTTCGGTCCGGCCCGAGCTTACTCGTGGTCATCGAACTCGAGATATCGAGCGAAAGCGAGATGTCGATCCCCTGCCCCGGCACGATCGCGTTCGCGTCGCCGATGCGCGGGCGCGCCACGGCGACCGCGAGCAGGATGATGGCGACCGTGCGCAGCACCGGTAGCGCGTGCGCCGCGCGCACACGGAAACTCCGCGGGAAGGCGCCGAACGCCCCGGCATCCGGCAGCGCGTACCCGGTACCGTGCTCTCGCAGCAGCAGCCACGCGACGGGTACGGCGGCCGCGCCCAGCGCCAGGAGATACGGGCTCGCGAACTCCATCACGCCACCCCGGCGAGGATTTCGCGCGCCATCGTGAGGTCGTGCTCGCGGCGCTCCGCGGCCGGACGGTACCCGGCGTAGACCACGGCATCGCACTCTTCGAGGAGGCCGCTGACAAGCCGCGCCTGCCACCGTTCGACGCCATGGCCCTCCATCCGGCGCTGCAACTCGGCCGTCGTGAGCGCGAAGGCGGGGAATCCGTAGCGTTCGCCGATCGCCGCGCGAATGGTCGAAGCCAGCGACCGGTAGGCGGCTACCGGGTCGTGATGGAGCAGCCCTTCCGCGCCTTCGATCCCGGGTGGCGATGCGGGTGCCTCCTCGGGCGGGGGGCGCCTCGCGGCCAGGCGCCGCCGCACCACCCGCGCGAGCCACGCCGTCGCGGCGGCGATGAGCACCAGCCCGGCGGCGGCGCCGAGGCCAATCGCCGGCTTCAGCAAGGGCGATTCCGCGCCGCCGATCGCCTCCGGGGCGGCAATCGGCGAAAGCTCCAGCGGGGCATCGGCCGGGAGCGTCGAAAGCACGCTGAGCCGCACCGGCGGCAGCACCCGCGCCTCGACGCTCGCACCGCTGATGACGTTCACCGCCGCCGCGAACTGGAGGTTCCCGGGCGTGAACGGCGCCACCGCGACCCGGATGAGATGCGTCGTGCGGTCACCGGTCGATGTCGTGGTCGTGCTGTCGATGCGGACGACCTCGACCCCGTTCCAGGACGCCGCCGCGGGGTCGACTTCGACGGTCGCGTCCTTCGCGGTGACCACCGTCAGTTCGAGCGCGGACTGCTGCCCGATGACTGAGGTGCCGGCGAGCAGGCGCGCGCCATCGCCCGATTGCGCGAGTGACGCCGCCGGGAGGATGGCTGCCATCGTGGCGAGCAGGGCCATCAGCATCCGCTTCATGCCGCCCCCACCGCCCGGCGCTTGAAGAACTGCAGGAGCGCGGGCACCCAGTCGGTCCCCACGGTCACACGGATTTCGTCGATCCCAAGCTCGCCGAAGAGGCGGCGCCGCTCGTCGTCGAACGCCGCGGCGCGAGCGCGGTAGGCGTCGCGCACGGCGGGGTTCGAGGTATCGACTTCGACGAGGGCACCGGTCTCCGCATCGCGCAGGGCCACGATGCCGGCGGCCGGGAGTTCGCCATCGATCGGCTCGCGCACGCGGATGGCGATGATGTCGTGGTGCAAGGCGGCCGCGCGCAACTGGCTCGCATAGCCGCTCGAAAGGAAGTCCGAGACCAGGAACACCGTCGCGCGGCGGCGCTGCACGCCCGTCAGGTATTCGAGCGCGGCGCCGAGGTCCGTGCCCCGCGATTCCGGCTGCGCCCACAGGATTTCCCGGACGACGCGGAGCACATGGGTGGTGCCGCCCTGGGGACGAACGTACCGTTCCGGCTTGCTCGCGAACAGCAGCAGGCCCACCCGGTCCTTGTTGCGGATGGCGGCCAGCGCCAGCACCGCGCACAACTCGGCGGCGAGGTCTTCCTTCGTTCGCGGGAGCGCACCGGCGCGCTGCGACGCGCTCACATCGACCACGAACATGACCGTGAGGTCGCGATCCTCGCGGTAGCGGCGAATCATCGGCTCGCCCGACCGCGCATACGCCTTCCAATCGATCGAGCGAACGTCGTCGCCGGGGACGTAGGGCCGAAGTTCATCGAACTCAAGGCCGCGGCCGCGGAAAACCGCCTGGTACTCGCCGAGGAAGAGGTCGTTCACGAGCCGCCGGGCGCGGATTTCGATGGCGCGCACGCGGTCGAGCATCTCCTGGGGGATGCCCGCCGGCCGGTCATCGGTCCGGTGCTGCGCCGGGTGACGGGTTCGCCGCCAGAACATCGCGCCTCCGCCCCTCAGGGCACGTCGATGCCTTCGAGCACGCGGTCGATGATGTCGTCGGTGGTGAGTTCCTGGGCCTCGGCTTCATACGTCGTGACGATCCGGTGCCGCAGGACATCGTGCGCGAGGGACTTCACGTCGTCCGGCGTGGTGTATGCACGCCCCTGAAGGAAGGCATGCGCGCGCGCCGAACGTGCGAGCGCGATGCTCGCCCGGGGCGACGCGCCGAACCCGATGAGCGGCTGCAGATGTGGCATGCGGTACTGCGAAGGCCGCCGCGTCGCGTACACCACCTGCACGATGTAGTCCTTCAGCGTGTCGTCGATCACGACTTCGCTCACCGCCTCCCGGGCGATGCGAAGATGCTCGCGCGTGGCGACGGCGCGGCCGCGGGGGGCATCACCGGCGAGCCCCATGTCCAGGATCTGGCGCTCCTCCTGCCGCGAGGGGTAGTCGACCTTCACCTTGAGCAGGAAGCGGTCGAGCTGTGCTTCCGGGAGGGGGTAGGTGCCCTCCTGCTCGATCGGGTTCATGGTCGCCATCACAAGGAACGGCTCGTCGAGGACGAAGGTTTCGCCACCGATGCTGACCTGGCGCTCCTGCATCGCCTCCAGCAGCGCCGATTGCACCTTGGCGGGCGCGCGGTTCACTTCATCGGCGAGCACGAGATTCGCGAACAGGGGCCCTCGCCGCACGCTGAAGCGGCCATCGGCGGCGCTAAAGACTTCGGTGCCGATGAGGTCCGATGGCAGCAGGTCCGGCGTGAACTGGATGCGCACGGAATGCAGGTCGAGCGCGCGGGCGAGCGTCGAGACGGTGAGCGTCTTGGCCAGCCCGGGGACGCCTTCGACGAGCACGTGGCCGTCACACAGCATGCCGATGAGCAGGCGGTCGATGAGGACGTCCTGGCCGATGATGGCGCGGTGCACTTCGCCGCGTACGCGCCCGAGGATCTCGGCGGCTTCGGCCGCGCGGGACGAAAGGGTTCGGGTGCCGGCGGACAATGGCGGCTCCGGTCGGGGATACGCAGCCCGGGGGAGCCGCTGGCGGCATTGTATGGGCCTCCACGAAAAAGGTGGATTAACCCGATGCGAGGGATGCGGCCCCGGCGTAACGATTCAATCGTGAATCGGGTCCGTGTGGCGCTCCTGGTCGTAGCTCTTGCGCGCAAAACACACGACCCAGACGCGCCGGGCGCCGAAATCGCGCAAGACGTTCGCGCATTCGGCCACCGTCGCGCCGGTGGTGACCACATCATCGATGAGCACCGCGTCATGGCCGTCGAGCGGTTCGCCTCGATAGGAGAAGGCCCCCGCGACGTTGGCGTGGCGTTCGCGGGCGCGACGGCCCACCTGCTTCTCCGTCTTCCGCTCGCGCCGCAGCCCCGAACCCGCGGGGGAGGCGAGCCCGAGCGCCTCCAGGAGCAGTTCCGATTGGTTGAAGCCGCGGTCTCGGAGCCGGGAACGGTGGAGCGGCACCGCGAACCACACGGCCCTGGCGTGTGCCGCCGCGAACGGTTCGAGGTGGCGGGCCATCGGCGCCGCCAGCGACCGGATGCGGCGGTACTTAAGCCCGTGCACCAGCTGGCGGGCCAGGCCGTCCATTTCGAAGGCAGCGTCGATGCGCTCAATGTGATGAAGCTGGTAGCAGCGATCGCAGTGGTTCAGCCCGTCCCATTTCGCCGCGCAGAAGGGGCAACGTCCCTCCCGGCCGAGGGGCACGAGCCTGGCCTCGCAGCGCGCGCACAGCGATGTCCCGAAGGCGTGGCAGCCCGCGCAGCGTTCGGGGTAGAGCAGGTCCAGCGCCGTGTGCGCTGCCCGCGCCGCAAGGCCGGCCGTGTGCATGGCGCGGAGTCTACCGGCTCGGCGGGCCCGGTGAGATACAATCGGAGCATGACCGTGACGGTGCTGCTGTTCGCTTCCATCGCCGAGGCCGCCGGCGCGCGGCGCATCGAACTGCCGGTGGCGGCGGGCGATACCGTGGCGGCCGTCCGCGAGCGGCTGCTCGCCGATCGGCCCGCACTTCGCCGCTTCGTCCCTACATTGATGTACGCGGTGAACGAGGAATACGTTCGCGACGACGCCGCCGTCCCCGATGGCGCGACGCTCGCCCTCATTCCCCCGGTCTCGGGAGGTTGACCATGCTGGTCCGCGTGACGGCCGACGAACTCCGCGCCGATGAGGCCATCGCCGCGGTCGCGAGCCCGGCAGCGGGCGCCATCGACCTCTTCCTCGGCGTGGTCCGCGATAACAACCTCGGCCGGCGCGTCGGGCACCTCGTCTACGAGGCCTACCCCTCGATGGCAGAGAAGGTGATGGCCGAGATCGGCGCCGAGGCGAAGGAGCGGTTCGGCCTCGAAGCGTGCGCCATCCTGCATCGCACGGGCCGCCTCGAAATCGGCGAAACGAGCCTCCTCATCGCCATCAGCAGTGCCCACCGCGCGAGCGCCTTCGAAGGCGGCCGCTGGCTCGTCGACACGATCAAGAAGAAGGTGCCCGTGTGGAAGAAGGAAGTCTGGGAGGATGGCGAGGCCTGGATCGAGGGCCCGGAGTCGCTCGGGATGCAGCAGGCCCCCGCCGGGCTCACGGGCTGATGCGCCGATGAGCCAGCACCCCCACACCTTCAGCCGCTACTGCATGCACTGCGGCCAGCGCCTCACTACCGCTATCCCCGAGGGCGATTCGAAGCGCCGCATGGTCTGCCTCGATTGCGGCTTCATCCATTACATCAATCCCCGCCCGGTGGCCGGCGCCATCCCCGTGCGCGAAGACGGCGCGATCCTGCTCGTGCGCCGCGCCATCGAACCGCGCATGGGGACCTGGGTCTTTCCCGGCGGCTACATGGATGTCGGCGAAACGGCCGAGGAAGCCGCCGCGCGCGAAACCCGCGAAGAGGCGCTGCTCGACGTCCAGGACCTGAGCCTCGTCGGCGTGTACACGCGCACCGAGGCCGGCGTCGTCGTCATCGTGTACGAAGGGCGCGCCCTGGGCGAAGCCGCCGCCGGCGAGGAATGCCTGGAGGTGGCGTGGTTCGCTCCCGGGGCCATCCCCTGGGAGGAACTCGCCTTCGATTCCACCGAATGGGCGCTGCGAGAGTGGGTCGCCCGCCGCGGCTGACCGGTTCCCCCGGCCCTCCCCGCGCACTACGCTGAGAACGCCATGGACGACCACACGCTGCGCGTGCTCGAGTTCGACAAGGTACTGGCGCTGCTCGCCGCCGAGACGGCCTTCAGCGCCGGGCGCGAGCTTGCGCTCACGGTTCGTCCCGAGACCGACTATGCCGCCGTTCGCGCCCTCCAAGAGCAGACCGCCGAGGTCCGCCTGCTCGACCGCATGGGCATCGACATCTCCTTCGGTGGCGCGCGCGACATCCGGCAGCTTATCCAGGCCGCATCCATCGGCCAGTCGTTGGAGCCCACCGAGCTTGTCGATGCCTCGGGGACGCTGAAGGCGGCCTGGCGCGCGCGAGGCGTCATCGAACGGCTGCGCGACCGCGTACCCGTGCTCGCCGCCATCGCCGATGAGGTCTCGGACTTCCGGCGCTTTGGCGATGCCGTCGAGCAGTCCATCACCTCGCGCGGCGAAGTGGCCGATGGCGCGAGCGACGCACTGGCTACCACACGGCGGGAGTTGCGCATCGCCCAGGACCGGCTGGAGCAGCGCGCGCACGCCGCCCTGGCCGACGCCATCCGCCGCGGCATCGCGCAGGAGGGGCTGCTCACCGAACGCAACGGCCGCAAGGTCATCCCCATCAAGGCGGACTACCGCGGCCAGATCCAGGGCATCGTCCACGATGTCTCCTCCTCCGGCGCGACCGTGTTCCTCGAGCCCATGGGCGTCGTTGACGCGGGCAACCAGGTGCGCGAACTGCAACTCGCCGAAGACCGTGAAGTGCGGCGCGTCCTGCAGCGGCTCACCTGGCTCCTCGGCGAACGCCACGAAGACGCGACGCGGTCCGTCATGGCGCTCGCGAAGCTCGACGTGCTGAGTGCCAAGGCCAGGCTCGCGCGCAGGCTCAAGGCCGAACTGCCCCCCGCCGGCGACCCCGACAGCTGGCTGCGCGAACGCGGCGCCACCATCCTCGTCCGCGGGCGCCATCCCCTGCTCAAGGGCAACGTCGTCCCGACCGATATCGATGTCGGCGGCGAGTTTCCGGGCGTGCTCATCACGGGTCCGAATACCGGCGGCAAGACCGTGGCCCTGAAGACGCTCGGGCTGCTCACGCTCATGGCGCAGGCCGGCATGGGCATCCCATGCGACGAAGGCAGCCAGCTCGTCGTCTTCGAACGGATCTACGCCGACATCGGCGACGAGCAGTCGATCGAGCAGTCGCTCTCCACGTTCTCGTCGCACATGCGGAACATCACCGCGATTCTCGGCAAGGCCGGGCCCAGCACGCTCGTGCTCCTCGACGAACTCGGCGCGGGTACGGACCCGACCGAGGGTGCAGCCCTCGCGCGAGCCATCCTGGAGACCCTGCTCGAACGCGGCTGCACCATCGTCGCGACCACGCACCACGGCGAGCTGAAAGCGTTCGCCCACAACGACCCGCGGCTGCGAAACGCATCGGTCGAGTTCGATCTTGAGACCCTCAGCCCGACGTACCACCTCACGATCGGGCTGCCGGGACAATCGAACGCGATCGCCATCGCCCGCCGCCTCGGGCTGGACGAACCGGTGCTGCGGCGGGCTTCGGAACAGCTCGCGCCCGAGCATTTCGAAATGGAGACCCTGCTCGGCGAAATCCGGGAAGAGCGCACCATCGCCGCCGAGGCGCGCCGCCGCGAAGAGCTCGCACGCGAGGAGTCCGAGGAGCTGCGCCGCGGCCTCGCCGAGCGTCGCGACCGCATCGAGCAGGAACGGGCGGGCATCCTCGACGCCGCCCACCGCGAGGCCGAGGACGAGCTCGCCGCCATCCGGCGCGAAGTCGACCAGGTCCGCCGCAAGGCCGCCCTGCGCGACTTCGACCCCCGGGCAGCGGAGGAGACGCTGCGGTCGCTCGACGCCAACCTCGGCCGGCTGCACGCCCGCGCGAAGGTGCAGCGCCGTGATGTGGAAACTCCTCCGGTGGCGCGCGCGCTCGCGCCCGGCGATGCCATCCACGTCCGCGACATCCCGCAGGTGGGCGAAGCGCTCAGCGGCATCGGTGAGGATGGCCGCGTCGAGGTCCAGTTCGGCTCGCTGCGCATGAAGGTCTCCGTCGACCGCATCGCGAAGGTCGAAGCGCGCGCGGGTACCGCGCCGGTGGTCATGCCCCAGAGCGCCCTGCGCCCGAATGTGCCCATGGATATCGACCTCCGCGGCCAGCGCGCGGAAGAGGCCCTCGGGAACTTCGAGGCCTACCTCGACGACGCCTTCCGTGCCGGGCTGCCTTTCGTGCGCATCATCCACGGCAAGGGCACCGGCGCCCTCCGCGCGGCCATCCGCGAGGCACTCTCCGGACACCCGCTGGTGCGTAAGTACGAATCCGCCGCGCCCAACGAAGGCGGCGAAGGCGTCACCGTCGCGGTGTTGGCAGGGTAGGCGACCGGCCCCTCACGCCTTCGCCGCGGCCTCCTCGGCCCACGCCTGGATCGTCTTCGCGACGAGCACGTGCGCCTCGGCCGTGACGTGAAGCCGGTCCGGGTAATACCAGCCGTCGCGGTCGTCCGGGTGGAGTTCGTTCAGGTTGATGTAATCGCACCGTGCCGCACGCGCCGCTGCCCGGACATCGGCATAGAAACGGGTGACCAGTTCCGCGCCGCGCCGCTGCTCGCGCCGGGAGCCCTCTGGCACGCGCACGAAACCCTGGAACGCAAGCACGCGCACGCGCTCATCCCGGGCGAGACGCCGGAGCGCGACGCTCGTACCCTCCAGCACGGTCTCGTACGAACTGACCGGTGCGGCCCCCAGAATGGCGCGGCTCAGCCTCCGGACGAGGCGGTTGGCACGGGTGGCAGTGGCCCCGCGGTCACGCGTCAGGGCGTCGAAACGGGCCTCGAACCGTGCGAACAGCCGCCCGGCGCGCTCGCCGTATCGCCGCCGCACACCCGGCCCGACCATCGGCTGCAGGAACGCGAACGGCGTCATCGTCAGGACCACGAGGTCGGGCTCATGCCGCGCGAGTTCGCGGTCGAGGTACGCTTCCGCGCCCGCCGCGTGGGAATAGAAGGTGCGGAAGATGACCTCCACCGGCCTCCCAAGCGCCGCTGGCAGCGCCCCCGCGAGCAGCGCCGGCCAGGGTTGCGCCCCACCGGGCAGCGAAGCCCCCGCCGAGTTGCTCTGCCCCAGGACCAGCACCCGAAGCGTCTCGCTCACCCTCGCGAGTGTGCCGCTCCCCGCGCCCAACGCCAAATCGCCCAAGCCGCGACATTTGTGAAGGTTCGGCAGGACTGGCTTACGGCGCGTCTTCTCGGGCTGCTAGGATGCCGCGATGCTCGGGCGGACGTTGTTGGCGGCGGCCGCGATGGGCCTGCTTGCCGTGCTCGTGAGCGTGCCCGGCGCCGCCGGGAGCGGGAACGAGCTGCTGCACAACGGCGGCTTCGAAGCCTGGGTGGGCGATGCGCCGGACGGCTGGAGCGTGTCCGCGGGGACGCCCGTCGCGCGGGTGGCGGAT
>JADLBC010000021.1 GCA_020847985.1 Dehalococcoidia bacterium | reverse complement strand
ATCCGCCACCCGCGCGACGGGCGTCCCCGCGGACACGCTCCAGCCGTCCGGCGCATCGCCCACCCAGGCTTCGAAGCCGCCGTTGTGCAGCAGCTCGTTCCCGCTCCCGGCGGCGCCGGGCACGCTCGCGAGCACGGCAAGCAGGCCCATCGCGGCCGCCGCCAACAACGTCCGCCCGAGCATCGCGGCATCCTAGCAGCCCGAGAAGACGCGCCGTAAGCCCACATGCCGAACGTTCACAAATGTCGCGCGATGGGAAGGTGCAAGCGAGCACGAGCGGAGCTGGCGAGTCACCGCCGTCCCAGGCCCGCGAAGCAAAGGGCAGTGGGACCGGAGCGAGGGGGAGAGTCACTCGTGCCGGTCCAAATTCGCGGCGGAATCCTGGCGCTGGTTCCAACGCTGCTTGTCCTGAGGGCGTAAGACCAACAGCGACGCACCTATCCTCAGTACTTGTCCTTCGTTCGCCCAGGATGCCGGAGTTCGCGGGCCCTCGTCGTTCACTGACGCTGCCCGCGAGGGTCGAGCATAGCCTGGACGTGCCAATGGCCGGGTTCCCCTGTGGGGGAAACCGGCCATTGGTGGTGCGCGGCGGCGGCGTGGGCGCTAGGGGAAGGTGAGGGTGAGGGCGATCGGGGCGGAGGAGTTCCCGCCGTTCCAGCCGTAGGACCACACCCAGTAGAAGTAGAAGGTGTTGCCGGTCCGGCCGGTATCGAAGTACTGGGTGGTGTTGGCCGGGAGCCAGGCCACGGTTTCCCACGCGCCGCCGCCGGAGCGCAGGAGCACGAAGCCCAGCTCGTTCGTTGACTGGTCCTGCCACTGCACGGTGACGGTGCTGCTCGAGGTCGCCGTTGCCGTGACGTTGGCCGGGGCCGCGGGCGGCGGACCGAGCGTCACGACCGTGGCGGGGGCGCTCCACGCAGAGCCGGAGGCATCGCTCGCCACGATCCAGTAGAAGTAGTAGGTCGATAGCTCCAGCGGGCCGGCGTCGGTGTACGAAGTCTGGGCGGCGGGCAGGACCGCGACCGGGACGATACCTTCGGCGCTGTTCCACTTCCACCGATAGACGGTGAACGCAATGGTGCTTTGCGAGCCGTTCGTCCAGCTGAGCTGCACGGCGGGCCCGGAGATGGGGTTGATAACGATGTTGGTTGGCGGTGCCGGTCCGTCCGTGACGGTGAGGTTGCCGCTCTGGGCGGTGGTGATGCCGGCGGCGGTGGCCTGGATGACGTACGTCCCGGCCTGGTTTACGGAGCAACCGGTGAAGGTGGCGACGCCGTTCACGGTCGAGACGGTGGTGCCGCTGGTGCACGAGAGCGTGCCCGGGCCGGACACTTTCGAAAGCGTCACCGGCGTGGCCGGATAAGCGGTCTGAGTCTGGGACCCGGCGTTCTGGACGGCGACGACAGGCTGGACGTTGAAGGCCACGCCGGTCGTGCCCGAGGCCGGGGCACTCAGGAAGGCGAGCTGGTTGGCCCCGGAGGCGATAACGATGTTCCCGGTCTGGCCGGTCGTCGTGCCACTCGCGGTCGCCTGCAGGACGTAGGTCCCGGCAGCGCTGAGCGAGCAGCCCGCGAAGGTGGCGACGCCGTTTACGGTGTTCACGGTGAGGTTCGTGCACGAGAGGGTGCCCGGGCCGGACACCTTCGAAAGCGTGACGGCCGTGGGGCCGAGGTTCGTGACGGTCTGGTTCGAACCATCCTGGACGGCGACGGCGGGCTGGGTGGCGAGTGCGACGCCGGCGGTGCCGGTGGTCGAGATGCTCGTGAAGGTGAGGTGGTTCTGGACGGGGGCGCTGATGACGATGCTCGCGCTTTGGCCGGTGGTGATGCCGCTGGCGGTCGCCTGGAGGACGTAGGTCCCGGCGACGCTGAATGAGCAGCCGGCGAAGCTGGCAACGCCGTTCACGGTGTTGACGGTGAGGTTCGTGCACGAAAGGGCACCCGGGCCGGATTGCTTCGCAAGCGTCACGGCGGTGGGGGAAAGGTTGGAGACCGTCTGGTTCGAACTGTTCTGGACGGCGACGACGGGCTGGGTGGCGAGCGCGACGCCGGCAGTGCCGGTGGTGGAGACGCTCGTGAAGGTGAGGTGATTGGCGGCCGGGGGCGCGTTCACTGTGATGTTGCGGGTGCCCGCGTTCATGCCGTTCGCAGTCGCCTGGAGGGTGTAGCTCCCGGCGGTGCTAAGGGTGCAGAGCGCGAACCATGCGAGCCCGTCGCCGGTCTCGGAGGGGTTCGAAAGGCAGCTCAGGGTGCCCGGGCCGGAGAGGACGGAGAGCGTCACCATGGTCGGGGCGACGTTGGTGACGGTGTTGCCGTTGGCATCGCGCACGGCGATGACCGGCTGGGTGGAGATGGCCTGGCCCGCCGTCGCGGTCGCGGACATCGCCTGGAAGGCAAGGGTGTACGTGACGGGCGAAGTGATGACGATGTCGCCGGTCTGGGCCGAAGCGAGACCGGTCGCGGTCGCCTGGAGGGCGTAGGTACCGTCGGTGCTCAGCGTACAGCCGGCGAAGGTGGCGACGCCGTTCACGCTCGTAACGGTGGTGTTGGTGCAGCTCAGGTTGCCGGGGCCGGCGAGCTTGGAAAGCGTGACCGCCGTCGGCGCCTGGTTCGTGACGGTGTTGCCGTTCGCATCCTGGATGGCGACGACGGGCTGGGTGGGGAGTGCAACGCCGGGCGCGCCGGTGTTGCTCACGGCGGTGAAGCCGAGCTTCGTGGCGGTCTGGACAGCCGTGATCGTGATGGTGCCGGTCTGCGCGGTGGTGAGGCCGGTCGCTGTCGCCTGGAGGACGTAGCTGCCCGCGGCACTCAGGGAGCAGCCCGCGAAGCTGCCGACGCCGCTCACGGTGTTCACGGTGAGGTTCGTGCACGAAAGCGTGCCAGGGCCGGACACCTTCGAAAGCGTGACGGCCGTGGCCGGCTGGCCGGTGACAGTGGTTCCAGTCGCATCCTGGACGGCGACGGCGGGCTGGGTGGCGAGCGCGACGCCGGGGGCACCGGTGTTGCTCACGGCGGTGAAGCCGAGCCGTGTCGCGCCGCCACCACCACCGCCGCCGCCCGCGGGCGCGGTGCCGGAGAGGCTGTACTGGCCGATGCTGGCGTAATCGGAGTAGCCGCCGCTGGCGGCGCTGCCGCTGCCGATGCCGCTGACGGCCAGGTAGTAGGTCCCCGAGGAGGGGAGGCTGTAGCTGATGGTGGCGTTGAGGCCGGTGGCGGTGTCGTTGTTCGTCATCGCGGCGGCCGGGTTGGTGGAAGTGAGGAGGTTGCCACCGCTGTCGCGAAGCTCGAAGAGGATGTCCAGGTTCGGGGCGACGGAAGCGGGCGTGGCCGTGACGCTCAGGGCGCCGGCGGCGGCGGTGAAGGAGAAGTAGTCGGCATCGGCCGCGGTGGAGATGACGCCGCTGGCGGAGAGCGACCCGGAGCTGCCGAGCGCGGTCGCTGTACCCGTGCTGTCGCCGTGGTCATCGGCGCGGAAGGCGAGGCCGTTGGCCTGGATGACGGCGAGGTCGTCCTCGGTGTTGCTGGCGTAGGAGTATTCGCCGCGGCTCCACTGGCTGATGGGCTTGTAGTAGCCGACGCCCATGATCGGCGCCCAGATACCGGAGCAGTTGCTCGAAGCCGGGGGGAGGCAGCCGGTGTAGTAGCCCTGGGCGGACTGGCCGTTCTGGGCCTGCACGCCGTCGTGGCTGAGGCCGAGGTTGTGGCCGACTTCGTGCGAGGTGGCTTCGGCGATGTTCTTCGAACCGGGGACGCCGCCCGCGAAGACGAAGGCGGGCTGGTAGTTCGGGTGGCTGGAGGGCTGGTCGAAGGTGCCGACGTAGGCGATGCCGCCGCAGCCGGAGCTGCAGGCCGCGGCCCAGGCGGCGGTGTCATTGGTGATGAGGGCTCGGGTGCCAAAGGCGCTATCGCCGGCGCCGGAGCGGGTGATGGCGGCATCGCCGGGGTCTTCGGTGGTGACATCGACGTCGAAGCCGGCGTAATCCTCGGCGACGCGCTGCCAGACGCTCTGGATGACGTCCTGCTCGGTGTTGCTGAAGGCGGCGTTGCCGTCGGTGTTGTAGGGGCCGACGGCCATGTTCGCCATACCGGTCCAGGCGGTGGTCGCAGGGAGGGTGAAGCCATCGAAATCGAGGAAGAGGACCTTGCTCGCGCCGGGCTTGCTGTGGAGAAGGAAGGTCTGGCTATAGGCGAAGGGGCCCGCCGCGACGCCGGGGCCGCCACCGGTCTCGGCGGGCTCCTTATAGAAGAGCATGCCTTCGGTGCTGACCCAGAGCGTGGAGTCGGTGCGGAACAGCGATGTCAGCTGGAGGGCGGACTTGCCGTTCAAGGCGGCCACTTCGGGGATGCGGGCGCCGAGCGCGCCGATGGCGGCTTCGCCGTTCATCGGTTCGTTCAGGAAGACGCCGCTCGGGCCGGGCGGGACGCCCTGGGCGCTGGCGCGTCCGAAGAGCGCGAGCGCGATGCCGGCGAGCGCCAGGAGGAGTAGCAGCCTGCTTTGCGTCGACATTCCGTGCGCGCGCATCACCGGGTCTCCCCATGTGAGCACGATTCGCGGGTGCACATCCCAGCCATGTTACGAACCCCTTCCCGCAGACGCGACAGATCTTGCGTAACCGTAGCGATTCGGTCCCGTACTGGAGGCTCGAGTAAACCCCAGATGGGAAGCGCCGGTTAAGGGCCGAGCCGTACCCGTCCCTGCCCGATCGTCGACGGGGGCGGGGGGCGAAATGAGGGAGAGCGGGGAACATGCGGGGGGCGCCGGGTTACGGTTGGGGACTCCCGCCCGGGGTGCTTCGGGTTGAACCTGGCGGGAGCTTTTGCGCGGCGCACATTGTCAATGGAGCGGGGCTCCTTTACGGTCAGGCCACTTGCGGAGGTGATGCATGCGAACCATCAAGGTCGGGGAGATCGAACTCGTGGCGCTGGTGGACACGGTGCAGGCGTACCCGTTCGCGGCGGTCTATCCCGAGGCGCCGCTGGTGGACTGGCACCGCGAGTACCTCGATGGCGCGGGCGCTGTGGCGCTCAACTTCGGCGCGTTCATCGCCCGGGACGGCGACACGACGTTGCTGGTCGATACGGGTTGGGGCCCGGAGTACCAGGGCAGGCTGCTGGAGGAGCTGGCGGAGGCCGGCATCATGCCCGGCGCGGTGACGCATGTCCTGTTCACGCACCTCCACGGCGACCATACGGGCTGGAACATCGACCGGGGTACGGGCCTGCCGCTCTTCGCGAACGCGCGGTACCTGGTGCCGCGGCTGGACTGGGACTACTACGGTTCGCGTGAGCCGAAGCCGGGCTCGTTCGTGCGCGATGTGGAGCCGCTCGCGGAAGCGGGCGTGATGGACCTCATCGCCGGGGAGACGGTGGTATCGAAGGGGCTGACCGCGGTCGCGACGCCGGGGCATACGCCCGGGCACACCAGCGTGATGGTGAACTCGGCCGGCGAACGGGGGTTCGTGCTCGGCGATGTGGTGCTGACGCCCATCGATGCCACGGACCCGGAGCTAAAGTCGTCGTTCGACTGGGACAAGGACCTCGCGGTGAAGACGCGGATCGCGACGGTGGACCGGCTCATCGCGGACCAATCGCTGGTTGCGGCGAGCCACCTGCCGGCGCCGGGGCTGGGCTATTTCGTACGGGAAGGGGGCCGGCGCGCCTGGCGAGGCGCCTGACGGCCGGCCCCCCGATGGCTACTTCTTGACGGGAGCGGCGCTCACGTTCGAGAGGTCCTCGAGGCCGCGCGGCACGCCGGAGACCTCGACCTTGTGGATTTCCTTGATGATGTGCTGGGCGCGCTCGCGCTGTTCCGGGGTCTCCGTGGGCAGCGCGAGACCGACGCGGCTGGCGTATTCGCGGTTCTTCGCCACGAACTCGGGCAGCTTGTCGTAGGTGGATGTCTGGGCGAAGGTGCGGAGGACGCCCTCGGGTATGATTTCGCGCATTTCGCCCCAACGGTTCTGCAGCGACATCTCGTGGAGCTGCATGCCGAGGTCCTTGAGGCCGTGGACTTCGAAGACTTCGTGGTAGCTGCGGGTGGAGCCGTAGAAGGAGATGGGCTGGCGGAGGCGATTGAGCCCCTGCTCAATCTCGGACTCGGTCTCGCCGAAGACGGTGAAGCCGCCGCCGGCGATCTCGATGTCGTTCCAGGTACGGCCGCTGCGCTTGAGGCCGATGGCGACGTTGGGCAGGACGACATCGCGCATGTACTTGTCGGTCATGAAGCCGTGGGGCATGACGACATCGGCGACTTCGCCGGCGACGCGGGCCATGGCGTCGCCCACGCAGGCGATGCCGACCTTCGGGAACGGGTGGTCGATGGGGCCGGGGTTGAAGTTGAAGGTCATGAGCGTGTAGTGGTAGAAGCGGCCGACGAAGTCGGGCTTTTCGCCAGTCTGGAAGGAGCGCCAGACGGCGCGCATCATCTGCACGTATTCCTTCATGCGCGTGGCCGGGGCGCCGGGCCAATCGATGCCGAAGCGGTGCTGGTTGTGGCCTTTGACCTGGGAGCCCAGGCCGAGGGTAAAGCGGCCCTTGCTCATGTGCTGGATGTCCCAGGCCTCCATCGCGAGCACCATGGGGCTGCGGGGGAAGGCGATGGTGACGCTGGTGCCGATGCCGATGCGTTCGGTGTTGGCGGCGGCGAGGGTGGCGGCCAGCATCGAGTCGTGCTGCGTCTCGGCCGAATTGATGTTGTCGTAGCCCGCCTCCTCGGCGCGCCGGGCCTGGTCGGCGACGCCAGTGAGCCAGCCGCCGCCCATTCCTGAACCAACCTGCAACATGAATGCCTCCGTGTGCCGTAGGCGGCTTCGGAGGCACGGGCCGTTGGCCGTGCCGCGACGCCCCGCGGCAGTTTCAAATTCGATTCGAAAGTCTTGAACGCGCGGCGCGCCTCGTCAAGCGCGTGGTTTGCGTTTATTCGCTCAGGCTTCGCACATGCGCCGGGTGACTTCGAACACCATCTGGCAGTTCAGGCGGAAGCTTTCGACGGGCACGCGCTCGTTGTGGCCGTGTACGCCCTTGCCGAGTTCGGGGTTGTTGAGCCCGCCGGAGAAGCCGTAGGAGATGGTGCCGCGGTTGCGAAGGACGGAGCTATCGGTGAACCCGACGGTCACGCCGGGGACGACAACGGCCTCCTCCATGTGGTCGTGAATGACGGATTCGATGGTGCGGAAGAGCTCGGTATCGAAGGGGTTGACCTCGGACCAGCCGGCGTGGACGCGCTCGATGCGGACCTTCGGGTCGTCGATGACCGCTTCGAGCTCGGCCTGGAAGTCATCGGGGCGGACGCCGGGGAGGAGGCGGCAATCGAGGGTGGCCTCCGCGCGAGCAGGGATGACGTTGTGCTTGATGCCCGAGGTCGCGGTGGTGGCGCTGATGGTGTTGCTGAGCAGGGCGCGGATGCGCGGGTCGCCGGCCGCGGCGGCGGTGAGCCCTTCGACGGTGGCTTCGCCCTTGTAGATGCCGGCGCGGGAGAGGCGGCTGAAGTATTCGGTGAGGACGGGCGAGACGGAGAGAGGGCGCTGCCATTCCTGCACGCGGTACATGGCGCGGACCAGGCGATCGAGGGCGTTGTCCTCGTGGGGGACGGAGCCGTGGCCAGGGCGGCCCTCGGCGACGAGCCGCAGCCACAGCGGGCCCTTCTCGGCGACGGCGACGTTGTAGACGGGGCGCTCGACGCCGAACAGTTCGGTGGTGCCGCCGCCGCCTTCGTTGATGACGAACTCGGCATCGAGGGTGTCGGGGTGGTTCCGTTCGAGCCAGCGAATGCCCCATTCGCTGCCGGCCTCTTCATCGGCCATGGCGAAGAAGACGAGGTCGCGCTTGAGGGGGATACCGAGGCGCTTGACGGTGAGGAAGGTCATGAGCTGGGCGACGCCCAGGCCCTTCATGTCGAGCGCGCCGCGTCCCCAGATTTCGCCGTCCTTGATGTGCCCGGCGAAGGGTTCGTCTTCCCAGAATTCGCGCTGCACGGGCACGACATCGGTGTGGTTGAGGAGCATAAAGGGGCGGGCGGCGCCGTTGCCGGGGAGGATGGCGCGCAGCGAGAGGCGGTCCTGGCCGGGGTCGTAGGTTTCGAAGGGGATGCCTTCGGCGGCGAGGATTTCGCCGAGGAAGTCGCAGGCCAGGCGTTCGCGGCCGGGGGGGTTTGAGGTATCGACGCGGATATAGCGCGAGAGGATGTCAATCGCTTCGGCGAGGTAGGCGTCCCAATCGATCGCGGGAGAGGAAGCAAGCACGCGAGCACTCCGGGGGGAATGCCGCGAGTGTACGCGCGTGCGCCCTACCCCGCTTCAGCTTCCCCCAGGGCGGAGAACCCATCGTCGACGGTTTCGAGGGTGACGAGGCCGCTGGCGATGGCGTAGCGGATGAGGTCGGCGCGGTTGCGCGCGCGGAGCTTCTGCTGGAGGTGGGACTTGTGCGCTTCGACGGTCTTCACGCTGACGACGAGAGCATCGGCGATGCCCTGGTTGGTGTACCCCTCGGCCACGAGCTGGAGCACCTCGCGTTCGCGCACGGTGAGCTTGTCGCCCGGGCTGGATGCGGCCGTCCCCCGGCGGGACTGCTGGAGCAGCTCATCGACGTCGAAGCTGTCGTTCAGCTTGCTGGAGAAGTAGCGGTTGCCGCGCCTGGCCGAATCGATGGCGAGCAGGAGCTCGTTGATATCGGAGGTCTTGATGAGGAAGCCCGCGGCGCCGGCGCGCACGGCTTCGAGAAGCTGGCGCTCATCGACGTAGCCGCTGAGCATCAGGACCTGGGTGCGCGGGGCGATGCGGCGAATCTGGCGGGTGGCTTCGATGCCGTTCAGGCCGGGCATGACGAGATCCATGAGGACGACGTCGGGGCGGAGCCGCTCGACCGCTGTGACCGCTTCCCGGCCATTCCGAACATCACCGACGATCTCGATATCGCCGCGGCTCTGGAGGAGCATCTGCAGAGCCTGGCGGACGATGTCGTGGTCATCGGCGAGCAACACGCGAGTAGGGACGCTCTTTTCGACCATACTTGGGACCTTAGCGCCGGTGGCGGGTAATGTCACGATGGATTGATGTGGTTCTTTCTTCAACATGGAGACCTCGTCAGGCGGTATCGAGTGTTTCGCGAATGCGGCGGAGCAGGATATCGATGGTGTACGGCTTTTGCAGGAAGGCGACGTTCGACGGCAGTTCACCGTGGCGCGCGACCACATCGCCGGCATAGCCGCTGGAGTAGATCACATTGAGGCCCGGTTGCCGCGCGCGAATCCGTTCGACGAGTTCGCGGCCGTCGGTGTGCGGCATGACCAGGTCGGTGACGACGAGGTCGATTTCGCCGGGGTGGTCCAGGTACGTCCGCCAGGCTTCCTCGCCATCGGCGGCGGTGAGCACGCGATAGCCATGGCGCACCAGGCCGCGGACGGCGAGACGGCGGATGCTCTCCTCGTCCTCGGCGAGGAGGATGGTTTCGCGGCCATCGAGCGCGCCGCGCGACGCTTCGGCTGAAGGGCCCGGCGCAGCGGCCGGCGCGGGCGCCGAGGGCATGCGGACGGTGAACGTCGTGCCCTCGCCGGGGGTGCTGACGACTTCGATGGCGCCGCCGGCGCGGCGAACGATGCCATCGACGACGGCCAGCCCCATGCCCGTACCGTGGCCAACGCCCTTGGTCGTGAAGAACGGGTCGAAGATGCGGGCGACGACGTCCGGGGGCATACCAACGCCGGTGTCCGTGACGCGTAGGACGACTTCGCCGTTCGCCGCGTCGATGCGGGTGTCGATTTCGAGGGTGCCGCCGGCCGGCATGGCGTCGCGAGCGTTGAGGGCCAGGTTCATGACCACCTGCACGACCTGCCCCGGGTCGGTGACGACGCGGCGCCCGCCCGAACCGAGCCGGGTGACGAGGTCGATATTTTCGCCGATGACGCGGCGGAGCATCTTCTCCGTGTCGACGACGACGGCATCGATATCGACGGGCCTCGCTTCCACAACCTCGAGGCGACTGAAGGCGAGCAGCTGACGGGTGAGGGACGCGGCGCGCGCGGCGGCGGCCTGCACTTCGGCGACGTATTCGCGCGCGTCGCTCGCAAGGGGCAGCGCCTGCGCGATGAGTTCGGTGTAGGACTGGATGACCGTGAGCCAGTTGTTGAAGTCGTGGGCGATGCCGCCGGCGAGCTGGCCGACCGATTCCATCTTCTGGGCCTGGCGGAGCTGCGCCTCAAGCTGGCGGCGCTCGGTGACGTCCTCGGCGACGCCGGCGATGGCGGTGCATTCGCCCGCGTCGTTGTGCACGGGGAAGGCGCGGTCGCGAATCCAGCGGACATCGCCGCCGGGGCGAACGATGCGGTACTCGATGTCGTAGCTGCCGTCGCGCTGGCGGCCGATGGCTTTGCGGACGCGATCGCGGTCTTCAGGGACGGTGCATTCGAGCCAGCTCGCGGGTTCGGCGATGAGCGAATCGCAGGTGCGGCCCCAGATGGCCTCGTACGCGGGGCTGACGTAGAGCATGCGCTCCTTGGGCGGGTCGGTGAGCCAGAAGACTTCGTTGATGCTCACGGCGAGCTGGTTGAAGCGTTCGCTGGCCTCACGGAGGGCCTGCTCCGTTTCGCGGCGCTGGGTGACGTCGTTCAGGGTGGAGACGACGAACTCCTCGCCGCGAATTTCGATGACTTCGGCCGACAGGAGCCCGTGGACGCGCACGCCGTCGGGGCGGGTGAAGGAGTAATCGACGTCCTCGACCGGCTGGTGCGCATCGAGTAGCTGCCAGAGTGATTCGCGGTTGCCGACGTCGATTCTGAACGGCAGATCGGTGACATGGCGGCCCACTACCTGGTCGCGGGGGAGCCCGTAGGCGCGAAGGAGCGCGTCGTTGACATCGACGTAGCGGCGCCCGGCGCGGTGCACGAGAGCGGTGCCGACGGGGCTGAGGCGGAAGATGGCGCTGAAGCGTTCTTCGCTGGCGCGAAGGGCGGCCTCAGCGGCGCGTGCGGCCGTGACATCGACGGCGGTGACGAGCAGGCAGACCGCGCCATCGGCGGCGATGGAGCGCTGCACGGCCATGAGCGTTTCGAACTCGCTGCCATCGCGGCGGCGGGCACGGAATTCGATCGTGCAGGAATCCCCGGCGGCGAGGGCGGCCTCGAAGCGGACCGGGACGGCCGGGTCAGCGCAGAAGGCGGCCGGGGTATGACCGGCGACGTCGGCCAGGGCGTCGTAGCCCCAGAGCCGGAGGAACGTGCGGTTGGCATAGATGATGCGGTTCGAGGCATCGAGGATGACGAAGGCGGCGAGGGCATTCTCGAGCGCATCGCTGCGGACGCGAGCCTCGCGTTCCATGCGGCGGCGTTCGGTGCCATCGCTCAGGACGCCGTGCCAGGTGGTACCGCGCGCTTCGCTGACGGGCATGCTGCTCGCTTCGACCCAGGTCTCGCCGCGGGTGGGGTGATTGACGCGCCACGCGTGGCGAAAGAGCGACATGTTCGCGAGGGATTCCTGGATCGCGCGCTGAAGGCCGGCGAGGTCGTCCGGGTGGGTGCGTTCGAACACGGTGGAGGCGTCGCGCGCGAGGACTTCGGCGGAGACGGCGTAGAGGCTCTCAATGGCCTTGCTGGCGTAGGGGAAGCTGGCCCGGCCTTCATCGTCGAGATGGAACGAGTGAATGACGTCGGGGGAGGCTTCGATGATCCGCTGGAGGCGAAGGTCCTGGCCGGGGAGATCGCCGGGGGCTACGGAGCGGTCGTGCGCGCCGGGTGGATCGCCCGCGGTCCCGGTCCCACTGGTCTCTCGGCGCGGCTCGATCGTCATGCGCAATCAGCATCTCGCACCGGGGAAAAGGGTGCATTCGGGAACACCCTCGATTCCGCTCGCGAAAAGGCGAGTCGGGCCTGTTGTAACTGCCGAAAGCTCGAAAGCCTCGTGTGGCGGGCCGCGCGTGGGCGGCGGGCGAAGGCGCTAGATGTAGTGACCACGACCGTTGTCTACAGGCGAGAGGCCGGTGGGCGGTTGCCGATGGCAGTGTGGGGGCGGGCGAAGTTGTAGTCATCGAGGAAGGGCTGGAGGGCGGCCAGTCGTTCCTCGT
>JADLBC010000020.1 GCA_020847985.1 Dehalococcoidia bacterium | reverse complement strand
AGGGCCCTCCGTGTGGTCTTGGTTTTCGTCAACCGCAACCCAACGGAATGGCCCTCTCTCAGTCAAGCAATCTGCTTATGCTGATGACTCATTCCTGTCCACAACCCTCGTGGTCACTACAGCTAGCGCAGGTTCGCCAGCACCGTCGCCGCCAGCGCACGTGCCCGTTGCGCGCGCTCGGGCTGGGGCAGTTGGAGGTGCGTAATCGCCACGGTCACATAGGAATCGCCCTTGACGAAGTGCACCTGCGTCACCGGCGCGTCCAGGTTGATCGCGAAGGCATCGTCGCCGATCCCCGAAATCGCCTCCGGCCGCGAGAGCGTGCGCTTGGCGAGGTCGTACGCCGGGCGCTCGTTCGGACCTTTGCCCGCGTACACGAACACCACGTTCGCGCCATAGTTGCCGGTCGAGTTGTATGTGCATTCGCTCGTGTTGTTCCGCCCCGGGTGTTCCTCGCCGGCGTTCACCGGTTCACCCAGCGCGCGCTCCGCGTCGGCTTTGGTCACGAGCGCGCAGGCCTTGATCGCCCCGCTCGATGACGAACTGGCGCCACTCCCGCTGCTGCTGCCGCGGGTGGAGACGTTGGTCGTGCCCCCGCTGGAGCCGCTGCCAGCGCTGCCGGCGGAGTCCGACGCGGGCGACGAGCCAGCCTGGGCGCCCGGCGCATCCCCGTCTCCGCCGCCGCACGCCACCAGCAGTGCGGCCGCGGCGACGGCGGCGTACGCCCCGGCACGAACGGTGAAGAAGGTTCCAAACGAAGCACTCATACGTGATCTATCGGCCGCCGCTCAGCCGCCATGAGCGCCCGCCGCCGCCCTGTGTGACGCAGTTCGCATTACCGGCTTCCCCGGCCCTCGCCTACACTGCCGTACGGGCCCCCGTAGCTCAGGGGATAGAGCAGGCGTCTTCTAAACGCTTGGCCGCAGGTTCGAATCCTGCCGGGGGTACCAGCCTCGCGGGTCCCGATACCCCGGTCGCTCGCATTTGAGCTAAAATCCCCTTGTAATCCCGGCAATTCCTCCGGCCCGGGCCGATTATTCACGTATCACGTACAGTCCGTGAACATGCGGCTCTCACCCGACGCCGATTTCATTCCCACGCCCATGCAGTTGCGCGTGCTCCACGCCGTGAAGGCCGTGGGCGAAGCCGACATCCCGGCCCTCGCCGCCCGCCTCTACCTCACCGAGACCGGCGTCCGCCAGCACGTCGGCGTGCTCGAATCGGCCGGCCTGGTGCTCAGCCGAAGCGCCTCCAACAACCGGCCGGGCCGAAACCGCCGCGTCTACACCACCACCCCCGACGCCGACGCCTACTTCCCCGATAACTCCGGCTCGCAACTCGCCGCGCTCGTCGGCTATCTGCGCCACGTCCACCCCGATGTGCTCGATGGCTGGCTCTCCGAGTGGATGAACTACCGCAGCGGCCGTGTCCAGGCCGCCGACCCGGAAAGCACCGTCGAGCAGCGCGTCGCCCAGGTCGTCGATAACGCCACCCGCCGCGGCGCCATCATGAGCCTCGAATCGCTCGACGAAGAAGCGATCGTCGTGCGCATCCACCACTGCCCCATGCTCACGCTCGCGAAGGCCACGCCCCGCGTCTGCGAAATCGAACGGCTCGCTGTGCAGCGCTTCGAACTCGGCTCCGAGGCCAAACTCGAGGCCTGGAAGCTCGACGGCTCACCCTACTGCCAGTTCCGCGTCGTCCGCGCGCCCGCCGGCTAACCCGGATCGGCCGCCGCCGAGGGGCGCCGTGGCCGGACATCCCGCGCCGTCAGCGCCTCGCCGCATTCGGTGCACACCACCCGTGTTGCGATGGGCGCGTCGCATTCCGCGTGCAGAAGGTCGATGGGCGGCCCCGCCTCGCCGGCGAGGTGCTTGTCCCCCCACTGCAGCAGCGCCATGAGCACGGGGTAGAACTCGAACCCCTTCGCCGTCAGCCGGTACTGGAACCGCGGCGGCCGCTCCTCATACTGCTCCCGCCGCAGGATGCCGTGCTCCACGAGCGTCGCCAGGCGGTCGGCCAGCACGTTTCGTGCCACCGGCAGGCTCGCCGCGAAGTCATCGAAGCGCCGCACGCCGTTGAACGCGTCCCGCAGGATGAGCAACGTCCACCGCTCGCCCACGACATCCAGCGTCCGCGCGATGGAACAGTTCAACGACGAAAGGCTCACTCCTCGCATGGGCTTCATCATACGGCCCTTTTCCCGTTGCACGCTGAAACCCACTCTCGTACAGTCCGTTGCATCCTGCAACCTTCGAGGCCCCGATGACCTCCCCCGAGCCGAGTGCCGTCCTGTTCGATGTCGCCGATGGCGTCGCGACCATCACCCTCAACCGTCCCGACCAACTCAACGCGATCAATGGCGACCTCTCCGCGGGCCTCATGGACGCCCTCCACCAGGTCCGCTCGCGAGATGACATCCGCGCCGCCATCCTCACCGGCAACGGGCGCGCCTTCTGTGCCGGTGCCGACCTCCGCGCGCGCGCAGGTGGGCCGGCCGCGGCGGGCGGCCCGGGCGCGCTCTTCCCGACTTCCGATGCCCAGGGTTTCGCCGAGTTCGATGTCCGCAAGCCCGTGATCGGCGCCGTCAACGGGTTCTGCCTCGGCGGCGGCTTCGAAATCGCCCTCACCTGCGACCTCCTCATCGCCTCCGAAGCCGCGCAGTTCGCCCTCCCCGAGATCACCCTTGGCTTCTTCCCCCTCGCGGGCGCGCCCGTGCGGCTGCCCCGCTCCATCCCCCGGGTCATGGCGAACGACATGCTCTTCACGGGCGAACGCATCGATGCCCGTACCGCCTTCAGCTTCGGCATCGTCAGCCGCGTCGTCCCCGCCGATCAGCTCATGGAGACGGCGAACGGCATCGCCCGCAAGATCGCCGGCTACGCCCCCCTCGCCGTCCGTTCGATGAAGGAGCTTGTTCGGCGCCAGGGCGATATGCCCCACGACGACGCCATGCGCCTCGCCGGCACCATGCGCTGGGTCATCGGCCTCACCGACGACGCGAAGGAAGGTCCGCGCGCCTTCGCCGAGAAGCGCCAGCCCGTCTTCAAGGGCGAATAGCCGCGAGTGGGCGCGAACGATAGGCCGCCACTCGCGGCCCCGGCGCCGCTCCCCTACAGTTCGGGCACCTCAGCACGGGGAAGTGCCATGTCCGAAGCCGTCCTCCTCGATGTCGCCGATGGCGTCGCCACCATCACCCTCAACCGCCCGGAGGCGATGAACGCCATCAATGGCGAACTCGCCGCCGGGCTGCTCGCCGCCTACCGCGAAGTGCGCCGCCGCGACGACATCCGCGTCGCCCTGCTCACCGGCAACGGTCGCGCCTTCTGCGCCGGCGCCGACCTCAAGGCCCGGGTCGCCTCCGACAACGCTGGCTCGCCCATCGCGCCCCTCTTTCGCACCGAAGACCCCGAAGGCGTGTACGACTACGACCCGCGCAAGCCCGTGATCGCCGCCATCAACGGCTACTGCCTCGGCGGCGGCTTCGAAATTGCCCTCACCGCCGATATTCTCGTCGCCGCTGACAACGCCACCTTCGGCCTCCCCGAGATCACCCTCGGCTTCTTCCCCGGCGGCGGCGGGCCCGTTCGCCTGCCGCGCTCCATCCCCCGCGCGCTCGCCAACGACATGCTGCTCACGGGCGAACGCATCGATGCCCGTGCCGCCCTCGAACGCGGCATCATCAGCCGTGTCTTCCCGGCGGACGAACTCCTCCCGGCCGCGCGCGCGATGGCCCTCCGCATCGCCGGCAACGCCCCGCTCGCCGTCCGGGCCATGCGCGAACTGATCCGGCGCCAGGAAGACCTCCCACACGGCGATGCTATGCGCCTCGCCGGCAGCCTCCGCTGGATCATCGGCCTCACCGATGACGCGAAGGAAGGTCCCCGCGCCTTCGCGGAGAAGCGCACCGCCAGCTTCAAGGGCCAGTAGCCCGCGCTTCCGCGTTCCCCATCACTCTCCCAGGATTGCCACCATGAGCATCACTTCCGTCCTCGCCGCCTACGGGCACCCCGACGACGAGGGCCAGGTCACCGGCACCCTCGCCCATTTCATCGAACAGGGCGTGCGCGTCACGCTCGTCTGCGCCACCCGAGGAGAAGTCGGCGAAATCTCCGACCCCGCGCTCTCCACGAACGAAACGCTCTGGTACACGCGCGAACTCGAACTGCGCGCCTCCATGGCCCAGATCGGCCTTCGCGATGTCCGCTTCCTCCCCTTTCGCGATAGCGGCATGGCCGGCACGAAGGAGAACGAAGACCCGCGCTGCCTCCACCAGGCGCCCGCCGAGGCTGTCGTCGGCCACCTCGTCCACGTCATTCGCGAAGTCCGCCCCGACCTCGTCTTCACCTGGGACCCGAACGGCGGCTACGGCCACCCGGACCACATCGCCGTTCACCGCCACATGCTCACGGCCTTCGATGCCGCCTCCGACCCTGCCGCCTTCCCCGAGACCGGCGAACCCTGGGCGCCGCGCAAGCTCTTCTGGGGCGCGAGCGGGATGAAGCGCTTCGCCGGCATCTTCCTCGAACTCGAACGTCGCAACGAACTCCCTCAGCCCCTCGACCCCGAACGCCGCGAACGCTTCGTGAAGGCCATGGCCGAACCCGATGCCCCGCTGCACGTCATCCACGACGTCCGCCGCTTCGCCGCCCTCAAGCGCGCCGCGGCGGGCATGCACCGCAGCCAGTTCGGCGAAAACAGCGCCTTCGCCCGTATCCCCCCGGACCTCGTCGAACGCTTCTACGGCGAAGAGCGCTTCTTCCAGGCCCGCCCCCCCGCCGACGTCCCCTCCACCCCGGCGACCGGCTTCGAAAGCTAACCGCGCTCAAGTCCCTGTGTCCGCGCTCGCCACGCGATCCCCACGCGTGGCCACACCGACGGCCGACGGCCGACAGCCGACGGCCGATCACCTAACCTGATCACACCACCGCAAGGAGTCACGCCATGACCTCCATCGCCGGCCGCGGCTACGCTCGTGCCGATGTCCTCGTCGATACCGAATGGGTCGCGCAGCACCTGCACGACCCCGCCATCCGCATCGTCGAATCGAACGAAGACCAGCTGCTCTATCCCTCTGGCCACATCCCCGGGGCCGTGCAGGTTGATTGGGCGGCCGACCTCAACGACCCCGTTCGCCGCGACTACCTCGACCGGGCCGGCTTTGAAGCCCTCATGTCCCGCATCGGCGTCGCGAAGGACACGACCGTCGTGTTCTACGGCGACAAGAGCAACTGGTGGGCGACCTATGCCTTCTGGGTGTTCCAGCTCTTCGGCCACATCAACGCGAAGGTGATGGACGGCGGCCGGCTGAAGTGGGAGCAGGAAGGCCGCCCGCTGACGCGCGAAGTCCCCGCTTATCCCGCCACCTCCTACACCGCCCCGGAACGCGACGACGCCCACATCCGCGCCTTCAAAGACGAAGTGATGCGGCACCAGGCCGCCGGCCTGCCGCTCGTCGATGTTCGCAGCCCCGCCGAGTTCAGCGGCGAACGCACGCACATGCCCGAGTACCCGCAGGAAGGTGTCCTCCGCGGCGGGCACATCCCGGGTGCGAAGAGCGTGCCGTGGGCGCGGGCCGCCAACCCCGAGGACGGCACCTTCAAGCCCGCCGCCGACCTTCGCGCCATCTACGAAGGGGAGCAGGGTCTCAAACCCACCGACGACGTCATCGCCTACTGCCGCATCGGCGAGCGCTCCAGCCACACCTGGTTCGTGCTCACCTACCTCCTCGGCTACGACCACGTGCGTAACTACGACGGCAGCTGGACCGAATGGGGCAACTCCGTCGGCGTGCCCATCGAGAAGTAATCAAGCGGCGCTGGCACTAGCCGGGGAGCGCCCAGCCCTCCCCGGCGCGCGCCACCAGGCCGTCCCGCGCCAACGCCGCCAGGTACTCCTCCACCCGCGATGCGTGCTCCGGCGGCAGCGCGCCTCGCAGTTCGGCCTCCAACCGCGGCCCCCGGCGCAGTGCATCGACGATCCGTCCGCGCGCGAACCGTGCCGTGGTCTCGAAAGGCGTCGCGGGCTTCGCGGGCGGCGGCGCCCCCGGGTAGCCCGCTGCCTTCCACGCGCACGTTCGCGCCAGCGGGCAGGCATCGCACGCGGGGGTTCGCGGCGTGCATACCAACGCCCCGAGGTCCATCAGCGCAAGGTTGTGGGATCGCGCATCCGCATCCGGCAGGAGCGCCTCGCCCGCCGTCCGCAGTGCGCCACGCGAAAGGCCGCGGTGTGCCGCCACGCCAACGGTCGCGCGCGCCAGCACGCGCGCGATGTTGGTGTCCGCCACGAACGTGCGAACCTCGCCCGCGAAGCAGGCGACCGCCGCCGCCGTGTACTCGCCCGCACCCGGCAGCGCCCGGACAGCGGCCTCATTCGCCGGGAATGCCCCGTCGTGGCGTTCGACCACGGCGACCGCCGCCCGGTGCAGATGCAACGCCCGCCGGTTGTATCCCAGGCCCGCCCACTCGCGGATCGCCTCCGCCAGGGGCGAACCTGCCAGAGCCGCAGGCGACGGCCATCGCGCCATCCACCGCTCCCAGTAGGGCCGCACGCGTTCGACCTGCGTCTGCTGCAGCATCACCTCGGAGAGGAACACGGCGTAGGGATCGCGCGTGCCCCGCCACGGGAGTTCGTGCCTGCCACGCTCGCGATACCACTCACCCAGTTCCGCCATCGCCTCGCGCACGGCGTCCTCCATCCCCACATCTTCCCTGCCACGAATCACTCACGCCCGCCCCGCCTCACAGGGTTGTTCCCCTGGGACCTGGGAACCGGTCACCGGGAACTCGTAACGCCCCCGTGGCACGGCCGGCCCTTTCCCCGAACATCCACCATTCATTCGCGCTTTCCCTCATTGGAACCCACCGCGCTACCTGTCAGGCTGAGACACATGGAAAGCATGGAAGATCGTCTCGCTGGCCCCCGCGCTCTCACCTTCGGCCTCGCCGGTGGGCTCGCGTCGTGGGTGGTCATCCTGACCGCGGTGTTCGGCCTCATCCGCCACTAGCCCGCCCCGGCTCACTGCCCGCAACGCGCGCCGGCGATACCATCGCCGCATGGCACGTTTCGATGCCCTCGTTGTCGGGGCCGGCCCCGCCGGCAGCACCACCGCCCGCGAACTCGCCGCGGCCGGCGCCCGTGTCCTGGTCGTCGATCGCGCCACGTTCCCTCGCTACAAGGCCTGCGGCGGAGGCATCCCCCTTCGCACCGAACGCCTGCTCCCCTTCCCCATTGATTCCGTCGTCGAGGACTCCGTCCACCTGCTCGATGTCTCCCTGCGCGGCCGCCACCGCTTCGTGCGGGACTCCGGCGCCCCCTTCGCCCACATGGTCATGCGCGACCGCTTCGATGCCCTCCTCCTCGCGCACGCCCAGCGTGCCGGCGCCGAGTTCCGCCCGGCGACGACCGTCCGCGCACTCGATGCCACCGGCGCCATCCGAATCGAGGGCGAAGGAGGATTCGCCGCCGAGGCCGCCTGCCTGGTCTGTGCCGATGGCGCCCACTCCCCCGTCGGCCGCATGGCCGGGCTCGGCGAAGGGATCGCCGAATGCGCCGCCTGGGAGGTCGAAGTGCGCGCCCCGGAGGCCGCCCTGCGCCGCTACCGTTCCCGTTCGCTCATCGACCTCGGCTACAATCCCTGGGGCTACGCCTGGCTCTTCCCGAAGGCAAACGTGCTCTCCTTCGGCATCGTCCTCCCGCGCGAGCAGGCGGGCCGCATGAAGGACCTGGTGCGCGCCTACACCACCCGGCTCGGTTTGCGCGACGCCGAGGTGGACATCGCCCGCGGCCACAAGATCCGCTTCCGCCGTGCACACGAACCAATCGCGAACGACCGCGTGCTCCTCGCCGGGGACTCCGCCGGCCTCGCCGACGAATTCACCGAGGAGGGCATCGCCTATGCCATCCAGTCCGGCCGCCTCGCCGCCCGCAACATCCTCCGGGTCCTCGGTGGCGAAGGCTCCCTCCGCCGCTACGAAACCGACGTCGACCGCGAGATCATGCCCGAGCTCCGTGCCGCGCGGCTCATCGGCTTCATGTTCTATGGCATGCTCCGTCGCGCTCCCCGCCCGTGGATGTGGGCCAGCGCCCATACGCCCTACGTCTGGGATGCCTTCTTCGCCGTGCAGCGCGGCGAGTCCACCTACGAACGCGAAGCCGCGCGCGTCCCGCTCCTCCCCCGCCTCGCCGCCCGCATGCTCCGCGAGTGACCACGCCGCTCTCCCCGGCCACGATCATGGATCGCCTCGGCGTGCTCTACGGTGAGCCCGTTTGGACGCCCCACGGCGACGCCATCGCCGAACTCATCCTCACGGTCCTTTCGCAGAACACGGCCGATACCAACTCCGGCCGGGCGTTCACGCAGCTCCTCCGCCGCTATCCCTCCTGGGCAGCCATCGCCGCGGCACCCGCCGAAGAGGTGGTCGCGACCATCCAACCGGGCGGGCTCGCGCAGCAGAAGGCCCCGCGCATCCAGTCCATCCTGCGCGCCGTGGGAGAACGCTCCCCGGCATGGGACCTCGAATTCCTGCGCGCCATGCCCCTCGAAGAAGCACGCGCGTGGCTCCGTGCCCTTCCCGGTGTGGGCCCGAAGACGACCGCCTGCGTCCTCCTCTTCGCGCTCGGGCTGCCCGCGATGCCCGTCGACACCCACGTCGAGCGCGTCTCGAAGCGTCTCGCGCTCATCCCCGCGAAGCTGACCGCCGAACAGGCGCACGAAGCGCTCGAAGCCCTCGTCCCGCCCGCGGACTACTACCGCTTCCACATGCTGCTGATCAAGCACGGACGCCGCACGTGCATCGCCCGGCGCCCCGCGTGCGACCGCTGCCCGCTCGTGCCCGAATGCCCGCGCATCGGCGTTACGGCTCCCTGACAACCGTGCCCGGCGTCGGTTCCAGCCCGCCCGCGAGGCGTACGGTGGGTGCAGGACATGTCCAGGAGTCTTCGCATGCAGGGAATGAGCATGGCAGTCGGCCTCGCCATCGGGGCCGGCGTGGGCGCCGTTGTTGGCACGGTGAGCGGCGATGTCGCCATCGGCATCGCCATGGGCAGTGCCATCGGCGCCGCGCTTGGCGCCTTCATCCAGGGCCGCGCCTAGGCGACGTGCTTGTGCCGGTGCTCATCGATCAGCGGCGTCAGCACCACGATCTTGCTCTGCGCCCGCCGGATCTGCCGCGCGCGCTCTTCTTCCCGCTCGGCTGCCCGCCCGCCGAGCCAGTCCGCGGCCTCGGCTACCAGCGCGCACGGTAGCGCCAGCGCCAGCGCCGGCGACCACTCAAGCACTTCCGCGAAGCCCGACGCGATCGCCAGACCGCCGAGCAGCACCATCGGGTTGCGCACGACCCAGTACCAGAACATAGCCATACCCCGATAGTCGGCACTCCGCCGCTTCGGCAAGAGGCCGGGCCTCCCCCGCGAACGGCTCGCGCGCTACCCTCGTTCCATGCCCCTCAACCCCGACGACCTCGCACCTCTCGAAGTCGCCCTGCTCGGCGTCCTCTGCGTCGGCCTGCCGCCTTCGAAGGCCGCCGGCGACGACCGCTTCCGCATCGACCACGTGACCGCGGTGGTCAGCGGCCTCCAGTCCGAAGGCCGTGCCGAAGTGCATCTCCAGCGCGATGGCGTGGCCGTCACCCCCGAGTTCCGCTCGGCGCTGCGCGAAACCATCATCGCGCTCACCGGGAAGGGCGTGCTCGCCGATCAGGCCCCGGGCATGCCCGCCGCCGCCGGCAACTTCGAAGCCGGGCTCGAAGTCGATATGGTCCAGCCTGATGAGCACCCCGCGCTGCTCGACCGCTACCTCGGCCAGCTCTGTATGGAAGTGCTCTTCAACATCCCCGCCGTCTATCCCTACCTGATGGGCCGCTACGCCGCGAGCGGCGAAGTCTGGCGCCGCCTGCGCGATGCCGGGTACGGCAACTGACGCCGCTGCCGTAAGCTATCGCCCCATGGAACGAATCGATGATGGCGACCTCGGCATCGTGATCGCCGGCCCTACCGGCTTCGGCAACAACGTCTACGTCGTGTTCGATCGTGCGACGAACGAGGCGGCCTTCATCGATGCCCCCGACGGCATCGCCGTGAGCATGGAAGCCGCCGAACTCGCCGGCGTCCGGCCCACCCGCATCCTCCTCACCCACGGCCACTTCGACCACACCGCCAGCATCGATGCGCTGAAGGGGTCGTTCGGCGCGAAGCTGCACGCGCAGGCCTCCGAGCCCGGCCTCAAGGAAGGCCAGCTCGATGTTCCCCTCGCCGATGGCGACACCGTCTCCGTCGGCAACCTCGTGTTCGACGTCGTCCACATCCCCGGGCACACGCCGGGCAGCATCGCCTTCGTCCACGGCAAGCACGCCTTCGTCGGCGATACCCTCTTCCCCGGCGGCCCCGGCCGCTCGCGCGATAACGCCGCGCTCCAGCAGGAGATCGGATCCATCACGTCGCGGCTCTACGCGCTCCCCGACGACACGACCATCTGGCCGGGCCACGGCGCTCACACGACCATCGGCGCCAGCAAGGCCGAGTACGCCATCTTCGCCGCGAAGGACCACGCCCCGGACCTCCACGGCGACGTCAGCTGGCTCGAATCCTGACCCTCGCCGCGCTCTGGGCCGTCCTCCCCGCCTGACCTATCCCTCGCGCCGCTCCAGCAGGCGGCGCTTCGCCGCCCCCGTCACGTGGTCGAGCATCCCCATCAGCCCCTGCCCCTTGCCCATCGAGATGTCCTTCCCGTAGAGGGTGAAGATCACGTCCGGCGAGACGCGCACCACCTGCTCCAGCGGCGCCCCGCTCAGCGTCTCATCCATGATCACCGCCCATGCTTTCGCCGAAAGCCCCTGGGGGTTTTCCACCGCGAAGTGATACTTCAGCGTCCCGTCCGGGTTGTCCTCGGCCCAGACGTACGCCTCCGATTCACACCGCAGCACGTGGTTCGCCTCTGGAAACGGCCGCGTGGCGATGCGCGGCGCCACCTCCCGGAACCGGTCCGCGTATTCGATCAGAAGCTGAGCGCGCTCGTTCCGGTCGACAAACGCGAAATCCTCCAGCAGGTCCTGCAGCTTCGGGGGGATGCCTTCCAATGCACGCTCCGGGCCGGCCGCTGCCGCCATTTCCAGCGTACCCGCTCGCCGCATCGCCCGCCGAGGCTGCAACCGGCCTTATAGCCGTCCGCCTGCCGCCTCGATGCGCATCGCACCATCCATCGGTTGTGATGATGACACCCACAGGCGCCCCGAGGAGGCTCCGATGTTTCGCATTGGCGAAGAGGTTTTTGGCCGCGATGGCAAGCTCGGTGAGCTGTCCCGCGTCGTCGTCGACCCCGGCACCCACGATGTCACCTACGTCGTCATCCGCCACGGCATGCTTCGCACGTCCGAACGGCTCCTTCCCGTCGCAGTGCTCGAAAGCCAGGACGGTGAAGCGTATGCCGACATCACCGGCGACGACTTCGAACAACTCCAGCTCTTCGACCTCTCCCATTACCGCGCGCCCGACCCGGACTACACCGGACCGCCGGGCTTCGATGCGACGGCCGCCGGCGGCGCGAACACCCAGCTCGATGCCTACGTCGCCCTCGGCCCGCTGACCACCATGGGCGCCGCCGCCCGCGTCATGGGCTTCCCCGGCGGCGAAGCCTCCACCATCAGCCGCGACGCGCCGCTCCCGCCGGCCGTCGCCGAAGGGGACGACGTCCTCGATTGCGACGGCGAGAAGCTGGGCGAGATCGAGACGCTGGAGCTCGACGAAGACGGCCACCCCGTGCGCCTCGTCGTGCGCCGCGGCTTCCTCTTCAGCACCGAGACCGACGTGCCACCCGCGCTCATCGGATCCGTCCGCGACGGCGCGGTCACTCTCCTTGAATCGAAGGCATCGTTCCAGGACAGGACGGCCTGAACGATAGCCGTGCCCACGCACCCGGGGCGGCGTCCTCTCCCGCCGCCCCGGGCGCTCAAAAATCCGTCCAATCTATCCGAACCTGCTTCGGCTATCTCCGGTATCATTCCGCCCTGCGCCAGCGCACGCCGCTGTTGATAGTCGCAAGGAGGAACCGTGAAAGCCGCCATTTTCCATGGCCCCAATCAGCCACTGACCATCGAAGACGTCGAAATCGACCAGCCCATGGCGAACGAAGTGCTCGTTCGTACCGTCGCCAGCGGCGTGTGCCATAGCGACCTGCACTTCGTTGATGGTCTCTATCCCATGATGCCGCCTTCAATCCTCGGCCACGAAGCCGCCGGCGTTGTCGAAGCCGTCGGCGAAAACGTGACCTACGTGAAGCCTGGCGACCACATCATCACCTGCCTCTCCGTCTTCTGCGGCCACTGCGACCAGTGCCTTTCGGGGCGGCCCTTCCTCTGCTCGAACCCCGAGACCCGCCGCGGCCCGGGCGACCGCCCGAAGTTCACCTGGAACGGCAACCCCGTGAACCAGGCCTTTAGCATCTCCAGCTACGCCGAGAAGATGCTCGTCCACCAGAACGCGCTCGTGAAGATTCGCGAGGACATGCCCCTCGACCGCGCTGCCCTCATCGGCTGCGGCGTCACCACCGGCGTCGGCGCCGTCCTCAATACCGCGAACGTCGAACCCGGCGCCACCGTCGCCGTCTTCGGCTGCGGCGGCATCGGCCTCTCCGCCATCCAGGGCGCGAAGCTCGCCAATGCCGGCAAGGTCATCGCCGTCGACATGCTCGAATCCAAGCTCGCCACGGCGAAGGAATTCGGCGCGACGCATATCGTCGATGCCTCCTCCGGCGACCCCGTCGCCGCCATTCGCGAAATGACCGGCGGCGCCGGCGTCGATTACGCCTTCGAGGCCATCGGCAACAAGAAGGCCGCCGAGCAGTGCTTCGATGCCATCAACCGCGGCGGCACGGCCACCATCATCGGCATGATTCCTGTCGGCCAGAAGATCGAACTCCCCGGCGCTGCCTTCCTCGGTGCGAAGAAGATCCAGGGCTCCCTCATGGGCTCGAACCGCTTCCGCATCGACATGCCGCGCTACATCGAGTTCTACATGCGCGGCCTGCTCAAGCTCGACGAGATGATCACCCGCACGGGCAAGCTCGAGGATGTCAACGACGCCTTCCGCGCCATGAAGGCCGGCGAGGTCGCTCGCACCGTTCTCACCTTCTAGGTCAGCCCACCGGCCGCACGCACAGAGCCCGCTCCAGAAGGAGCGGGCTCGTTCGTTTTCCCCCGGCGTTCGCTACTCGGCCGCGAGCTTGCCCAGCGCCGCCAGCGTTCGCGGCAGCGCCTCGCGGTCGCCGGATGTGAGGATCGGCATGGCCAGCAGCTCCCGCACCCCGAACGATGGCACGTCGCGCAGCCGCCCCAGCACGTCGGACTCGCTCCCCCAGACAACCAGCGCGTCGATCATGCGGTCGCTCAGTTCGCCGTTCTTCGCCTCGGGGAACCCGGCGTCCTGGAACATCTGGCTGTAGAACGGCACCCGCGGGTAGAGGCCGATCTGCTTTCGGGCCGCGTCGTACACCGCCTCGCGGTCCTGCGAAACCACCACCGGCACGTGCGCGATCAGCGGCGGCGCCTCCCGCTCTGCCTTGGCCGCTCCCTCCGCGATGGCCGGCACCGCCACCTCCTTCAGGTACGGCAGCGGGCACACCCATGAGATCGCGCCGTCCGCCAGTTCGCCGCAGACCCGGAACCCGTTCGGCCGCAACGCCGAGGCCATGAGCGTCACGCCCGTTGGCCCCGCGATGCGCGCGTTCGCCGTCAGCCGCTTGCCCGTGAACTGCACGCTCCCCTCGCCGAGGATCGCCCGCAGGATCGTGAGGTACTCCCGCAGGTGCTCCAGCGGCCGCTCGAACGGGATGCCGTACATGCCTTCGATGCTCGGCTTGTGGCTCGGCCCGATGCCCAGCCGCAGCCGGCCCGGCGCGAGCGAATCCACCGTCATTGCGCCCTGCACCATCGCCAGCGGGTGCCGCGGGAACGTCGGCAGGATGCACGTGCCGAAGAGGATCCGCTCCGTCTTCAGCGCGGCCGCCGAGAACACCGCCAGCGGGTCCGCCGCCACACCGCCGCTCGTCATCCATGCGACTTCGATTCCCGCCGCCTCCGCCGCGACGATGCCTTCCACCAGCCCCTTCGCCTGCCCCGCGAGGATGTGGACGCCAACCTTCAGATCCTGCATGTGCGCACCTCCGAGGCCTCGGAGTCTACGCGTTTGCGTCCTCGGCGTCGGAAGCGAAGAGGTCGCCGATGGGACGGCATTCATCCAGCAAGGCGTCGCTCAGCGTGTGGGTCGACCAAAAACTGGCTGCGTCATCCTCAGTCTGGAACGCCGGGATCTCCGCATCCGATTCCACGATGAGGAGGCCGCTTTCCGGGTCACGCCGCATCATCGCCGTCACTGCTGCACGAGCGTGACCCGGTTCCCCTCCGGGTCGGTGATCCACGCGAGCGTGGGGCCGCCGGGGATGTCAAACGGCTCCCGCAGCACACTCCCGCCGAGCGCGACCGCCTTCTCCATGCTCGCGCGCAGATCCCGCACCTGGATGTTCAGCACCACCCGCGATTCCCGTCCGCCGATGATGTGGCCCGAGATTTGCGGCTCCGGCGCACCCAGTCCCGGCGCGATCGCTTTCACCTTCCCGGCGCCAATCTCCCAGTTGAACAGCTCACGGTAGAACCCCGCGATCCGTTCGGGATCGACCGCTTCGATCTCCCAGTGCACCACTGGCCGTGCCCAGTCCGATTCCATGGCTTCCCTCGCCCGCGAATGGGCGAAGCATACGGCGGCTCGCCACCTACCGCCGGTAGCGCCGGCTCCGGTCGCGGCCGCCCGCCTGGCTGCGCCCGTAGCGCACCGGTCCCGGCTTCCCCGCCACCGATGCAAACGCCGAAAGCTCCTCGTCGTCGCTTCCCACCAGCCTGCGGCGCAGCTCCACCACCTCGTCGCGCAGCGCTGCCGCTTTTTCGAACTCCAACGCCTTCGCCGCCGCTTTCATCTGCGATTCCAGCTCCTTCACCATCCGCAGGATCTCGTCCTTCGGCAGGTCCTTCCCGGCGCGGCCGGCGTCGTAGCCACCCTTCTCCTCCGCCACCTGCAGCCGCACCTGGTCGGTGATATCGCGAATCGCCCGCGCGATGCTCTTCGCTTCGATGCCGTGCTGCTCGTTGTACTCCGCCTGGATCTGCCGCCGCCGGTAGGTCTCGTCGATCGCGTTCTGCATCGACATCGTGACCTTGTCGGCGTACATCACCACGCGCCCCTCGACGTGCCGCGCCGCCCGCCCAATCGTCTGGATCAGCGAACGATTTGAGCGCAGGTACCCCTCTTTGTCCGCATCGAGGATGCAGACGAGCGACACCTCCGGCAGGTCCAGCCCCTCGCGCAGCAGGTTGATGCCGACCACCACGTCGTACACGCCCAGGCGCAGGTCCCGCAGGATCTCCACCCGGTCCATCGTCGTCACTTCGCTGTGGAGGTAGTGCGTCTTGATGCCCATCTCCAGCAGGTAGTCCGCGAGGTCCTCCGCCATCTTCTTCGTGAGCGTCGTCACGAGGACGCGGTGGCCCTTGTCCACCGTCAGCCGGATTTCGTCCATCAGGTCATCGACCTGGTTCTTCGTCGGCCGCACTTCGATCTCGGGGTCGAGGATGCCGGTCGGCCGGATCACCTGTTCCACCACCTGCGTCGAACGCTCGACCTCGTAATCGGCGGGCGTGGCGCTCACGAAAATCGCCTGCCGGATGTGGCGGTCGAACTCCTCGAACGTAAGCGGCCGGTTGTCCATCGCGCTCGGCAGCCGAAAGCCGAACTCGACCAGCGTCTCCTTGCGCGCGCGGTCGCCGAAATACTGTCCCTGCACCTGCGGCAGCGTGTTGTGCGATTCGTCCACGACCAGCAACCAGTCATCCGGGAAGTAGTCGAGCAGGCACCACGGCGTCATCCCCGCTTCGCGCAACTGCAGGTGGCGCGAATAGTTCTCGATGCCCGCGCAGTAGCCCGTCTCCCGCATCGACTCGATGTCGTAGTGCGTCCGCTCCTCCAGCCGCGCGGCTTCGAGGATCTTCCCCTGCCCCTTGAGGTACTCCAGCTGGTCCGCGAGTTCGGCCTCGATGCGCTCCACCGCCTGCACCATGCGGTCGCTCGTGGTCACGAAGTGCTTCGCGGGGAAGATTTCTATGCTGTCGCGCTCCGCGACAATTTCGCCCGTCAGCGGGTCCAGCTCGACGATGCGCTCGACCTCGTCGCCGAAGAAATCGATGCGTACCGCCAGCTCCTCGTAGCTCGGAAGGATGGTCAGCGAATCGCCCCGCAGCCGGAACTTCCCGCGCACGACGTTCATGTCGTTGCGCTCGTACTGCATTCCCACCATGCGGCGGATGGCCTCCGCGCGCTTGAACGGCTGCCCCACCTTGAAGCTGAGCACGAACTCCTGGTACTGCTCCGGCTCACCCAGGCCGTAGATGCACGAAACCGACGCCACGATGATCACGTCCCGCCGCGTGAATAGCGACCGCGTCGCCGCGTGCCGCAGCTTGTCGATCTCCTCGTTGATGTCCGCGTCCTTGGCGATGTAGGTATCCGTCCGCGGGATGTACGCCTCGGGCTGGTAGTAGTCGTAGTAGCTCACGAAGTACTCGACCGCGTTCTCGGGGAAGAACTCCTTGAGCTCCGCCGCCAGCTGCGCCGCGAGCGTTTTGTTGTGCGCCAGCACCAGCGTCGGCCGCCCGGTTTGCGCGATCACATTTGCCACCGTGAACGTCTTCCCCGAACCCGTGACGCCGAGCAGCGTCTGGTACCGGTCTCCCCGCTCGACACCCTCTACCAGCTTCGCGATCGCCTCCGGCTGGTCCCCGGTGGGCTCGAACTCGGCATGGAGGTGGAACTCGGCACGGGCGGCATCGGGTATGAGAAGCGGCATACCCTCCAGTGTAGCAGCGCCTCCTGACGCCCAATGTCAGGAATGCTCGCCCGTTTCCCGCCACTTGCCCCGGCGACCCGCGCCACGCACGATGCGCCCCGAACGAACGAACCAGGGGGATGCACACATGTCCGGGATCGAAGGACGCGTCGCGCTCGTCACCGGTGGCAGCCGCGGGATCGGCGCCGCCGTCGCCCGCACGCTCGCCGCGCAGGGCGCCGATATCGCCATCAACTATCACGCCAACCGCGAAGCCGCCGAAGCCGTCGCCGCCGAGGTGCGCGCGCTCGGCCGCAAAGCCGGCATCTACCAGGCCGATGTCACCATCGAGGCCGATTGCGCCGCCATGGCCGCCGCCGTCGCCGGCGACCTCGGCCCCGTGGGCATCCTCGTCAACAACGCCGGCGTCGGCAGCGTCTCCGAAGGGCAGCCGCCCATCGCCACCATGTCCGACGACCAGCTCCAGCGCCTGCTCAACGCCCACGTCTTCGGCCCGCTCCACCTCTGCCGCCTGCTGATGCCCGCCATGCGCGAACTCGGACGCGGCGATGTGATCATGGTCTCCTCCGTCGCCGCCCAGGGCTATGGCCCCCGCATGGGCGTCTACGCCATCGCCAAGGCCGGCATGGAGGCGATGGCCTACACGCTCGCCAAGGAAGAGCGCCAGCACGGCATCCGCGTTAACGTCGTCGCCCCCGGCCTCGTGGAGACCGACATGGGCAAGCTCCTCATGTCCTTCACGCGCGGCGTCGGCGACATGCGCCAGCTCGATGCCAACATGCCCTTCGGCTTCGTCTGTCAGCCCGAGGACATCGCCAATGCCATCGCCTTCCTCTGCTCCGATGAAGGCCGCTACATCACCAATCAGCGCCTCACGGTCAACGGCGGAGGGTTCTGAGTGATGGGTGCTGAGTGCTGAGTGCTGAGTGCTGAGTAAGTTCCCGGTTCCCAGTTTCCAGTTCCCAGGGGCTACCCTGGGGGAGGCTGCGGCCCTGGGGGTTGGCCCCCCTCATTCCTCATTCCTCACTCCTCATTCCTGGCAAAGTCCGAATAGCCGCCCTGGTGCGTTACCAGGCGGCCGTCGCGAATTTCGAAGATGCGGTCCACCAGGCGGTCGAGGAAGTAGCGGTCGTGGCTCACGACCACGACCGTGCCCTCGTAGGCGTCCAGGGCCCCCTCCAGCACCTCCGCCGCCGGGATGTCGAGGTTGTTGGTCGGCTCGTCCAGGACCAGGCAGTTCGCACCCATGAGCATGAGCCGCGCCAGTTGCACCCGGCTCTTCTCCCCGCCGGAGAGCCGGCCAATCGGCTGCGAACAGGCGTCGTAGGGGATGAGGAAGCGCTGCAGCGCCGCCACGGCCTCGCCTTCGTACAGGTGCTTCACCTCGCGAATCGCCTGGATGGGCGTCTGCGCGAAGTCGAGCGTGTCGTGCTCCTGCCCGTAGTACCCCATGCGAATGCTCGGCCCCGTCCAGACCTCACCCTCGTCCGGCGCGATCTGCCCGAGCACCATCCGCAGGAGCACCGTCTTCCCCGCGCCGTTCGCGCCCACGATGCCGACGCGCTCACCCGACCGCACGAGCGCCTCAGCCGGCCGCAGTACCACCCGCTCGCCGAACGCCTTCGCCGCACCGCGCAGTTCGACCACCTTCGCCCCACCGCGCTGGCCCGCCTGGAAGTGCAGCGACATCCGCCGCCGTTCGATCACCGGCCGTTCCACTCTGTCCATGCGATCGATCTGCCGCTGCTTGTTTCGCGCCTGCTTGATGTGCCGCTCATCGACCACGATGCGTGCCCACTGCTTGAAGCGCGTAACCGCCTCCTCCAGCCGCGCGATCTCCTTCTGCTGCGAAGCGTAGTCCTGTGCCTGCCGCAGGAGCGCGATTTCCCGCTGCGCCGCGTACGCCGAGTAGTTCCCTTCCCACCGTTTGAGCCGCGCCCCGTCGCGTGTGGTCTCAAGCTCGACGACCACGCTCACCGTGTCGTCCAGCAGGTAGCGGTCGTGCGAAATCACCACCACGGCGCCCTCGAATTCGCGGATGACGCGCTCCAGCAGTCCTTTGCGCGCGAGGTCGAGGTGGTTGTCCGGCTCGTCCAGCAGCAGCAGGTCCGGCTCCGCCAGCAGGCACCGCGCGATCCCGATGAGCTTCCGCTGCCCGCCCGAAAGCTCCTCCATGCGCTGCGCCCACGATGACTCCGGGAAGCCCAGCGCCCGCAGCAGTCCCTCGGCCCGGTTTCGGACCATCAACGCGCCCGATGTTTCGTACTCCCGGATGAGCGCCGCCTGTTCCTCCAGCAGCTGGTCGAACGCGTCCGCGTCCTCCAGTGATTCCGGGAGCGAAAGCCGGTACTCCACGTCCGCGATGCGCGCATCCAGCGCCGCCACGTCCTCGCGCGCGGCGATGAGCTCATCGATGGCGGCCCTCCCCGGTTCGCCCGCGTACTCCTGAGGCAGATACGCGATGTTCGCGCCGCGCCGGAAAGTCGCGGCCCCCTCATCGGGCTTCTCCGCCCCCGCGATCACGCGCAGCAGGGTCGACTTCCCGCCGCCACTTGGCCCGATGAGCCCGATCTTCTCGCCGTCCTGGATGGACCACGAAAGGCCGCGCCAGATGGTGCGCCCGCCGTACACCCGCCCAACCCCATTCAAATCGACGAGAATCACGGTGCTAACCGTCGTGGCCGCCTGAGATCGCTGTCAAGCGGCCCGCGCGAGGCTATCCATCGCCATCGCCGCCCGCGTAGGCTTGCGCCACTTCCCCGTGGAGGCGCCCCATGGCCAGCGACCCCGCCCTCTACCCCGTCACGCTCGCCGTCGATCTCGACACCGGCCAGCGAAACCGCCTGACCACCGGCTTCCGGATGATCCTCGCGATCCCGCACATGTTCCTGTCAGGTTTCGTCGGTTCGATGGGCAACGTCAGCGTCAACCTCAGCCGCCCCGATACCGGCTTCTTCGAAATCAGTTCGTCGCTGCTCTACGCGGGCGTGCTCGGCTTTGCCGCGAGCATCTGCGCCTTCATCTCCTGGTTCGCCATCCTCTTCACGGGCGCCCATCCCCAGGGCCTCTGGGACTTCGAGGCGTACGTCCTGCGCTGGCAGGTGCGCACGAGCGCCTACGTCACGCTCTTCCGCGATGAATACCCACCCTTCGGCGACGCCGATTATCCCGCAGCCGTCATGCTCGAGCGCCCCGACGGCCCGCGGGACCGCCTGAGCGTGGGCCTCCGCTTCCTGTTCGTCATCCCCCACGCGATCATTCTTATCTTCCTGGGCATCGCATGGTTCTTCACGACCGTGGTGGCCTGGTTCGCCATCCTCTTCACGGGCGTCTATCCGGCGTCGCTGGCCGATTTCGGCAAGGGAGTGTTCCGCTGGGAGACGCGCGTGGCCGCCTACCTGCTCCTGCTCCGGGATGAGTACCCACCCTTCAGCCTGAACGCCTGAGGCCCCGGCTCAGGCGTCGTCCAGCCCGAGCCCGCGGAGGAAGGCGGCGTTGTTCGGTTCGCGGCCGAGGAAGCCGCGCACCAGCGCGTCGCCGTCCATCGTCCCGCCGCGTTCGAGGATCGCCTCGCGGTACGCCTTTCCGGTGGCGCGATCGAGTGGCCCCGCCGCCTCGAAACGCGTGTACATGTCGTCACCGAACACGTGCGACCAGAGGTATCCGTAGTACCCGGCGTCGTACCCGAACAGGTGCCCGAAGCCCGACTGGAAGTGCGTGCCCTCCGGGAACGGGAAGCCCGTGACCGCGTGCAGCCGCCGCGCCGTGTCCGTGCTGTCGCCATCGAAGCCCGGGGAGTGATACGCGAAGTCCAGCATCGCGAAGTACAGCTGCCGCAGGTAGAACACCCCCGAGTCCAGGTTCTTCGCCGCCACCATCGCTTCCAGCAGCGGTTTCGGCAGCGGCTCACCCGTCGCATGGTGCCGTGCGAACCCCGCGAGCACCTCCGGCTCCCAGCACCAGTGCTCCAGCATCTGCGAAGGCGCCTCGACGAAGTCCCGCTCCGTCGACGTCCCGCTGAACCTGGCCCGCTCCGCCCGCGTGAGCGTCTGGTGGAGGATGTGCCCGAACTCGTGGAAGAGCGTCACCACCTCGGAATGGCGCAGCAGCGACGGACTCCCCGCGCCCGGCTTGGTGAAGTTCGCGACGATCGCGCTCACCGGCCGCTGGTACGAGCCGTCGCCGAGCCGCCGTCCCCGCCGCAGGGTAAACGCGGCCGCATGGCTGTACTTGTTCGCTCGCGGGAAGAGGTCCATATAGAACCGCGCGAACGGCTCCGTCCCGTCCGCGTCGAACACGTCGAAGGCGTGCACGTCGGGGTGCCAGCGCGGGGCGCCGGGTGCTTCCTCATACCGCAGCCCGAACATCGCCTGCGTCACCGAGAACAGCCCGTCGAGGCATGCCTCCAGCGGGAAGTACTGCGCGACGTCGAACTCATCCACCGCGTAGAGCGTCCGCATCTGGCGGTTGTGATAGAACCGCCAGTCCCACTGCCGCAGCTCCGCGCTCCCCGTGTGCTCGCGCTTCGCCTCGGCCAGTGCCGCGAAATCGTGCCCCGCCTTGCCATCCAGCCGCGGCTTAAGGCCCGCGAGGAACGCATCGACCGTGCCCCGCTCCTTCGCCATGCGGTCCTCGACCACGTACGCCGCCCACGAGTCGTACCCGAGCAGCCCGGCCGCCTCCGCGCGCAGCCTCAGCGCTTCCTCCAGCCGCCCGATGTTCGCTTCGCCGCCCTTGCGCTGGTCCTTGAGGAACAGCTCGCGCCGCAGCCCTTCGTTCTCCGCGTTCGAAAGGAAGGGAAACAGCTCCGGGTAATCGAGCGACACGCGGTACTTCGTTTCGCCGCCGTCCGCGACCGTTCGCAGGCCCTGGATGTACGCCTCCGGCAGCCCTGCCAGGTCGCCGCGCGCCACCACGATTCCGTCGTCCCAGTCGGCGATTGCGTTCCGGAACTCGACGTCGAGGCCGACCAGGCGGTCGAAGATGTCGCGTACGCGCATGCGCTCCTCCGCCGGCAACTCGAAGCCCATCCGCCGGTAGTCGCGCAGTTCGCGTTCGAGCAGGCGCGCGTCCTCGCCCGTAAGCGCCGCCGCCTCGGGCGTCGCCGCGAACGCGCGTACCGCCTCGTACAGGTCCTCCCGGAAGCCAAGCGCGACCATGTACCGGTCGAGTTCCTGGTCCCATTCGCGCGCACGTTCCCGCAGCGCGTCGCCGGGTGAAACGTGCGCCATGAACGCGAACGTCCCCGACGCCCGCGATACCGCGTCCGCCGCATCCTCCAGCGCCAGCATCGTGTTCGCGAACGTCCGCTCGCCGTCCGGCACCGCCACGATCCCGGCGATGGCCGCATCGCACGCCTCCCGCGCGCCCCGGCAGGCATGCGCGATGTCGTCGGGCGTCAGCGTTGGGAACGGTGCGAGGTCGAGGTCCGTCATGCTCCCGAGCCTACGCCCCCGCGCCCTCCTATCCCAGAGCGCTCGCGCCTCGCCCGCCCGCTTCGTACGCTGGGTGCATGCAACTCGGGATCATTGGCCTCGCCCGTGCGGGGAAAACGACGGTCTTCAATGCCGTCACACGCGGCAGCGCCCAGGTCGGCGCCTACAGCTCCAGCGCCCAGCCCAACGTCGGCGTCGTCAACGTCCCCGACGAGCGCGTCGACCGCCTCGCCGAAATCTACAAGCCCAAGAAGACGACCTACGCCACCATCCAGTACGTCGACTTCCCCGCCGCCGGCGAATCCTTCGGCAAGGGCGAAGGCCCCGCCGGCAAGCTCATCCAGGACATCGCCCGTACCGACGCCCTCATCCACGTCGTGCGCGGCTTCGAGGACGAGACCGTCCCCCACCCCGAGGTCACCGTTGATCCCCATCGCGACATTGTGACCATGGACCTCGAACTCGCCTTCGCCGACCTCGCCATCATCGAGCGCCGCATCCAGCGCATCGATTCCGAGATGCGCAGCATCAAAGCCGGCGAACGCGACCTCCTCCAGCGCACGCGCGACCTCCTCGTTCGCCTCAAGGCCGGGCTCGAGGACGATGTGCCCATTCGCGCCCAGGGCGTCAGCGCCGAGGACGAGAAGCTGCTCGAAGGCACGCAGTTCCTGACCGCCAAGCCGCTCCTGCTCGTCATCAATATCGGCGAAGCCGACCTCGCCCGCCGTGCCGGCATAGAAGCCGAGTACCAGGCCCGCTACCAGGCGCCCGGCCGCGACGTCGCCGTCTTCTCCGGCAAGTTCGAAATGGACCTGAACGAGCTCAGCGAAGAGGATGCCGCCGAGTTCCGCGCCTCCGCCGGCGTCACCGAAAGCGGCATGGCGAGCGCCATCCGCATGAGCTACGGCCTCCTCGGGCTCATCAGCTTCCTCACCGCCGGGCACGACGAATGCCGCGCCTGGACCGTCGAACGCGGCGCCAGCGCCCCCGAAGCCGCCGGCAAGATCCACAGCGACCTGCGCCGCGGCTTCATTCGCGCCGAAGTGATCAAGTTCGAAGACCTCGTCGCCGCCGGCAGCGAGGCCGAGGCGCGAAAGAAGGGTGTCCTTCGTACGGAAGGAAAGCAGTACATCGTCCACGATGGGGACATCCTCAACATCCTGTTCAATGTCTAAGCGAATCTCAAGAGTTTAGATAGCCTTTGTCGCGCGAACTGTTGGCACTCATGTCATTATTCGATAGGCGAGGATTGATTCCGCAATAGCCCGCACGAATAATGCGCGACCCAGGGGGTACCGTCCGTGGCACCCCCGAGGGGGACCCGCGCATGTCGCTGTACATCGCCAGGCGGCTGATGCTCGCCGCCGGCGTCCTCTTCATCATCTCCATCGCCGTCTTTACTGCCGTCCGCCTCCAGCCCGGCGATGTCTGCAAGATCGTGCTCGCCACCCCCGATGCCGATGAGCAGCAGTGCCGTGCCATCCGCGATGAACTTGGCCTCGATGAGCCCGCCGCCGTCCAATACGTGCGCTACATGGGCGGCCTTTTCGTCGGCGATTGGGGCCGGGGTTACATCTCACGCCGCGACGTGCGCACCGAGATCACCGAGCGCATCCCCCTCACGATTGAGCTCACCCTCCTCTCGACCGCGTTCGCGCTGCTCATCGCCATCCCGATCGGCGTCATCTCCGCCGTCCGCCAGGATGGCTGGCTCGATTACACGCTCCGGCTGCTCACCATCGGCTGGCTCAGCATCCCCGGCTTCTGGCTCGGCACCATGCTCGTCATCTTCCCCGCGAAGTGGTGGGGTTACAGCCCGCCCGTTGGCTACACCGAGTTCTGGCACGACCCGCTGAAGAACCTGGAGCAGCTCTACCTCCCCGCCTTCGCCCTCGGCCTCGGGCTCAGCGCCAGCCTCGCGCGCGTCACGCGCTCCGCGATGCTCGAGGTGCTCCGGCAGGACTTCGTCCGTACGGCGCGCGCGAAGGGCCTCTCCGAGCGGCTCGTCGTCCTTCGCCACGGCCTCAAGAACGCGATGATCCCCGTGGTCACCCTCTTCGGCCTGCAGTTCGGCGTGCTCCTTGGCGGCACCGTCGTCCTCGAATCGATCTTCGCCCTGCCCGGCCTGGGGACGCTCATCCTTGGCGCCGTCCTCAGCAAGGATTACCCGCAGGTGCAGGGCGTGGTCCTCTTCTTCGCCGCCGTGCTCGTCACCATCAACCTGCTCGTCGATATCAGCTACGCGTGGTTCGACCCGCGCATCAGGTACGTCTGATGGCCTCCATCGCCGCCACCGAGCCCGCCATCGCCCTCGGTCCGCGCCGTCGCAGCCGCGCCCGGGCGTTTGTGCGAATCTGCCGGGGCAAGCCCATCGGGGTGGCCGCCGGGGCCATCTGCGTGTTGCTGGTGCTCATCGCCCTCGGCGCGAACGAACTCGCCCCGCACGCCCCCGAAGCGACGCGGTTCCCGCGCATGCACGCCCCCTCGCGAGCGTACCCCCTCGGCACCGACAACCTCTTCCGTGATATCTACAGCCGCATCCTCATCGGCAGCCGCATCTCGCTCGGCATCGGCTTCGGCGCGGTCGCCATGGGCACGTGCATGGGCACCCTGCTGGGGCTCATCGCCGGGTACTACCGCGGCTGGGCCGACATGATCGTCAGCCGCGCGCTCGAAGTCGTGCTCGGCTTCCCGCCGCTCGTCCTGGCGCTCTTCATCCTCTCCATCTTCAAGACCGACCGGGGCTTCAGCCTCCCGTCGTTCATCTGGATGAGCTTCGCTATCGGCCTCATCATCACGCCGACCACGGCGCGCATCGTGCGCGGATCCGTGCTCAGCATCCGTGCCCTTCAATACATCGAAGCCGCGGAATCCATGGGCGCCGCCCCGTCCCGCATCATCGCCCGCCACGTCCTCCCGAATGTGATGGCGCCGATCATCGTCATCGCGAGCATCCAGATCGGGAACGCGATCCTCGCCGAGGCGGCGCTCAGCTTCATCGGCGTCGGCATCTCCGACGACAGCCATCCGAGTTGGGGAAAGATGCTCCAGGACACCCGTGCCCAGTGGCAGGCCGCCTGGTGGCTCTCCGTGATGCCCGGCGCTGCCATCAGCATCGCCGTCCTCTCCTTCAACCTCTTTGGCGATGCCCTGCGGGACATCCTCGACCCGCGGCTACGGTCGTCCTGAGAGCCATCCGAACCCGGCCGCCTTCGCGACGGCCACCAGAGAAGGGGGAAATCCAGCCATGACGGACTCCACCAACTACTGGTCGCGACGGCGCCTCACCCGTCGCACCGCCCTCCGGGGCAGCGCACTCACCGTCGCCGGCGCCTCCGCCATGGCGCTCGTCGGCTGCGGTGACGATGACGACGACGGCGGCGGCTCGACCAACGGCGGCGGCCAGGTCCTGCTCCCAACCGCCGCCCCCTCGCCCACGGCGGCGAAGCAGCCGAAGCCCGGCGGCTCCTTCGCCTTCCAGATGCCGAACATCCCCACCAATCTCGATCCCTACACCCAGACCTCGTTCCAGGCCGCCTACGTGCATGGCCTGGGCTTCTCCAAGCTCTATCGCTTCAAGGCCGGCACCCCCGAGGTCGCCCCCGCCGATAACACCATGGAACTCGACCTCGCCGCGGCCATGCCCGAACAGCCGGACCAGGTCACCTACACCATCAAGCTCAAGCCCGGCATCAAATTCCACAACGGACGCGCCCTCACTTCCGAGGACATCCGCTACGCCTACGACCGCTACATGAACTACGAAAAGTCCGTCCACAAGACGGGCCTCGGCTTCATCGACAAGATGGAGACGCCGGACCCCCAGACCTTCAAGTTCACGACGAAGTTCCCCTACGCCGACACCGTGAACTACATCGGCGGCAACCTCGGCGCCTGGATCTCGCCCAAAGAGCACGCCGAAGGCCCCGACGCCGCCACGAAGATGGTCGGCTCCGGCCCCTTCATGCTCACCGAAACGCAGACCGGCGTGAGCATGACCTTCAAGAAGTACGCCGACTACCACGACAAGCCCTACCCGTACTTCGACGAAGTGAAGGCGTTCGGCCCCACCGACGTGGCCAAGCGCGTCGCCGACTTCTCCGCGAAGTCCGTCGATCTCACCTGGCTCTTCCTCCCCGACCCGCGCGACCAGCTCAAGAAGAACCGCCCCGACGCAAAGTTCGAGGAGACGCAGGGCATCGGTGGCTACATCTACCTTCGTACCGACCAGCCGCCCTTCAACGACAAGCGCGTGCGCCAGGCCCTCTCCATGGGCATCAACCGCAAGGCCCTGCGCGAAGCCATCACCAAGGGCGAAGGCGTCCCGGACCAGCTCTACTTCGTCGGCTACCCCTTCGCCCGCCAGGTGAAGGACCTGCCGCAGGCGAAGTACTGGGACTTCAACCCCGCCGAGGCGAAGAAGCTGCTCACCGCCGCCATCGGCGATGGCAAGACGATCGACACCACCTGGAGCCACGCCGACGTCACCGCCTACGGCCAGGAGTACCTGGACACGGCCACCCTCACCCAGAACCAGCTCAAGGACATCGGCTTCAACATCAAGGACAACCCCCAGCCCTACCTCACCCAGTACATCCCGACCACCTACCAGGGCAACTATGAAGGCATGGGCCACAGCCCGCGCGCCATCGCCTATTGGCTGGACTACGTCACCGAGCGCTTCACCATGAAGCCCAAGCGCGGCCGCATCAACCTCAGCTACGTCAACGATCCGAAGCTCGAGGCCCTGCTCGACAAGCAGCGCCAGCAGTTCAAGATGGAAGAACGCCTCCAGACCGTGAAGCAGATCGAAGAGCTCGTCGCCGAGGAGCAGTACGAGATCTACTTCAGCACCGACACCCGCACCTACTTCTGGGATTCCGCCATCCAGAACTACCGGCCCACCGCGTGGTTCCCCTACACCCACCTCATGAAGGCCTGGCGCGACAAAGCCTGACCCTCACACCCGCCACAAACAGGAAGGGGCGCCCGCAAGGGCGCCCCTTCATCCTTTTCTCTTTCCTCGTATCTCTTCTCTCTCAGAAGATCGGATTGACGATGATCGCCTGTTCGCGCGACGGCCCCACCGAGATGAGGTCCACCGGGCACTCCAGCAGTTGCTCCACCCGGCGGATGAACGCTTGCGCCGCCTTCGGCAGGTCGTCGAAGTTGCGCACTTCGCTCGTCGCGTCCGTCCAGCCCGGCATCTCCTCGTAGATCGGCCGCACCCGCTCCAGTACCGATTGCCGCGCTGGCAGCGTGTCCACGACCTTGCCATCGAGTTCGTACCCGGTGCAGATCTTGATCGTCTCCAGCCCGTCCAGCACGTCGAGCCGCGTCAGCGCGAGCGCCGACAGCCCGTTGAACCGCACGCTATAGCGCGACGACACCGCATCCAGCCACCCGATACGCCGCGGGCGCCCCGTCGTCGTGCCGTACTCCCCGCGGCCGAACTCCTTGCCGTGGTCGCGCAGGCGTTCGGCCGTGCTGTCGAACAGCTCCGTCGGGAACGGCCCGTTGCCCACACGCGTCGAATAGCTCTTGAACACGCCCACCACCCGCTGGATGGCCGTCGGTCCGATGCCCACGCCGAGGCCCGCGCCCGAGCTGCTCGAACTCGGCACGCTCGATGTCACGTACGGGTACGTCCCGTGGTCGAGGTCCAGCAGCGAACCCTGGGCCCCTTCGAGCAGGACCGTGTCGCCGCGCCGGTGCGCATCCAGCACCACCGCCTGCGCATCGCCCACGTACGGCGCGAGCCGCAGGCCGAGCTGGTGGTACTTCTCGATGCATTCGCTCATGTCGATCGGTTCGCCGCCGTACACACCCGTGATGACGCGGTTCTGGTACTCCAGCGCCGTTTCCACGCGCGGGTTCAGGTCCTCGGGCCGAAGCAGGTCCGCCACGCGAATGCCCCGCCGCGCGACCTTGTCCACGAAGCACGGGCCCACGCCCTTGCCCGTCGTCCCGATGGCCGCGTCGCCGCGCATCGCCTCGTCCAGCCGATCGAGCTCCTTGTGCCAGGGCATGATCACCTGCGCGCGGTCGCTGACGACCAGGCGGCTCGTATCGATGCCCTTCTCCTGGAGGTTCGTGATCTCGTCCAGGAGCACTTCCGGGTCCACCGCCACGCCGTTGCCGATGACGCACGTCTTGTCCGGGTAGAAGATCCCGGCCGGCACGAGGTGGAGCTTGAACTCCCCCCGTTCGTTCACGATGGTGTGCCCCGCGTTGTTCCCCGCGGAATACCGGGCGACCACACGAGCCTTGCGCGCCAGCAGGTCGACGATGCGGCCTTTGCCTTCGTCGCCCCACTGCCCGCCGACAACGACGACGATAGGCATGGGAACTTCTCTTTCCGCCGGTGCCCCGATTCGCCCCGGGCGCACGGACGGGCCACCCGTCGGGGAGGCCCGTTGAGCAACTCTACACCAGCACGCCGATACCGGAAATCCGCGTGGCACTTCCGTCCATACTCTTGGATGCATCCCCGGCGACGGGCGGCGATGGCTCCATTGGCCCCGCCGCGTCCTCCCCACCCCGGTCTCGCGAAGGTCGCGATGCCGCCGCCGTCACCGGCGAGCGCGACGTCGCGAACACGTCGTCGTCATCCAGCGCGAACGGCATCCGGCGCCTCTCGCCGTGTCACATCAGGCTCTGCGCCAGCGCCAGCGGGTTCCCATCGAGGTCGCTGAAGTGCGCCAGGATGACCTTGCCCGGGATCACCGTGTTCTCTTCCTGGAATGTCACGCCCAGCGCCTCAAGCGCCGCCCGTGATGCGTGCACGTCGTCCATCGCGAGCGTCACCGCGCACGCGCTCTTGCCCGCAAGCTCCGGCGCCTGCGACAACCCGATACTGAACCCCGGCACGTTCGTCGCGATGTCCGCCCACGGCAGATCCTCGAAGAACACGTTGACGCCGAAACCCAGTTTCGTGGTGTACCACTCGACCGCCTTCGCCACGTCCTTTACGTTCACGCTGAGAATCGCCGTCGACCCGAATGCCACGCTCACGGCGTTACCTCCCGGGGAAGAGTGTTGGGAAAGTATACCCGTGCCAGTGCCGAGTCAACGCCCTCCCACGGCTCCCTTGCGCCCGCGATACGCCTCTTTCACCATCGCTGGTCCGTTCCCATCCTCTTCGTCCTGCGCGATGGCGAACGTTCCCAGGCGCAACTCCAGCAGCGCCTCGGTGCCAGCCGCGACACCCTCGCCCAGACCCTGCGCAGCCTCGAGAACGCCGCCGCCATCGAGCGCGTGCCCGCCGGTGCGCGCGTCCGATTCGCGCTCTCCGCCGGCGGCCGCGTCCTCGCTGAAGCCACCGTGCCCATGGTCGAAGCCGTTCGGGCCACCGGGACCCTGCGCGTCGGCCTGAAGAAGTGGCCGTTCGTCACCCTTACCGCCGTGGGCCGCGGCATCACCCATTACACCGAACTCCGCGACGCCCTTCCCGGGATCACCCCGCGCGCCCTCAGCGCGAGCCTGCGCGACCTTATCGACGCCGGCCTTGTCGAGCGCCGCCCGCTGCCCGGCCCTTCGCCCGCGAACATCTACGTCCCCGCGCCCGCCGCCGCGCCGTTGCTCGGCCCGCTCGAAGCCCTCTGCCGCGCCGCCGAGCGGTTCATCGCCTGCGAATCCGAACGGGCCGCGGGCTAGGTGTAGTGACCACGACCGTTGTCTACAGGCGAGAGGCCGGTGGGCGGTTGCCGATGGCAGTGTGGGGGCGGGCGAAGTTGTAGTCATCGAGGAAGGGCTGGAGGGCGGCCAGTCGTTCCTCGT
>JADLBC010000019.1 GCA_020847985.1 Dehalococcoidia bacterium | reverse complement strand
CGCATCACCAACCTGGAGCTCCGCACGGCCTGAGAGCGGCCAGGAGACGATAACGACGCTCCCGAGCCCCACGAAACGGGCCAAGACCACATCCCCCGACGTGCGCCGGGCCGTACTCGTCCGGCCCGCACCCGCCATCTCTGCTTAGATCGCGCGCCGCCGACCCCTTTTTCAGCACCCTGCTAGCCACCGAAGTCGCCCCTGAAATAGAGGTGCAGCGCGTCGTCTCCTTCGGCGGTACGGAACGGGACCGTTAGATGGAAGAGGTGGGGGCCGTCCATCCCCTCGTGCATTCGCGTGCTGAACCCCACGTCCGCCGTCTGTCCCGCATCGACCACCATGCCGCCGGCGCCGAGTCCGAAGCGGCGTTGATCGAGGCGTTGGCCCGGCCGAGGAGGCGCCGGAGGATCCGCTACTCGACCGTCAGCAGCGCGTACATGCCTTCTTTATAGTGGTTCACCTTGTCGCCATCGACGACGAGACATGAGAGCTCATACCGCCCTGGTTCGAGCATGGCCTTGCCTGTCTTTTCCTCGCCCAACTTGATGTTGGCAAGATTCAGCACGGGGGGCTCGAACTTCGTCTGGCCGACTTCGGCGCCTTCCTCGAGGCGGGCGACCACGAGCTGGTGCGTCGCCCCTGCTTCGCCCGCTCCATGGCCGCCGTGCCCATCTTCCTTGTGCGTCGCGCGGAACGTGACGGTCCCGGCCTTCACCGTCGCCGATGATGGCTCGATCGCCCAGTTCTTGAGGTTCACGGCGAGGCTCGCGCCGGACGCATCGCCAGCACCCGACGGAGCCGGCGCCTCGTTATCGCCACCGCACGCTACCGCAAGCGCGGTCAGCGCGGCCAGGCCGGCCACGCCGATTGAGAGTCGCTTCATGGAGCCTTCCTACTATGACCTGTAGTAACAATCGTAGGCACCGTGCGCTCAACGGACAACGGTGCCCTGGCTTCAGGTGAACCATTTCTTGACGCTGTCCGCGACCGCAACAACGGGCGACCTGGGAGTTTGGGGCTGGCGGAGGTTGAGGACGCTCCCAATCTCCGCCAGCCGCTCAATCGAGATATCAGGGATGGTGCTCCGAGTGAGCGCCCGCGGGTGTCCCGGCGGGCATCTCGCCGTCGCTTCCCAGGGAGGCTGCCATGGCTTGCACCATGCCATCCATGTCCCCCATCCCCATCGGCATGCCGGCGCCGTGGTTGGCCATGGCCTCGAGCATCCGCGCGTACGCGTTCTCGCTGAGCATCTCCTTCATGTGATCCTGCATCGCGCCAGGCTGCATCGTCTGGCGCATGTCCATCGAGCCGGATCCGTTGTCGTGGTGGCTGTCGCCGGGCATCTGCGCGAAGGCAACACCCGTGGCAACTCCGATTGCCAGGACCGCGGGCAGGGCAGCGCTCGCCAGGATCTTCTGTTTGCGGTTCATGCTTCATTCCTTTTCGTTAGCAGCAGGGGCAAGGATTGCGGCTCTCGGTCGTCCGAAAGCCGCGCCGTTCAGCGGCTGCGGCGATGTCCTCGATGGCAATGGCTTCGGACTGGGGGTCGACGCATGCCTCCTGGCGGGGCTCATCGAACCGTGCGGCGATTACGCCGGGAGTCGACCGCTGCACGCGGTCGAGCATGGCGCCGCCTCCACAGTCCGGTTCGAAGCCGAAAGTCCGGAGGCGGCGTAGCGCATCCAACTGCCTCCGTGATTCATAAGCTTCATGTGGACGGCCGCCAGCCCCAGGATGACCAGGATCGCCAGGGTCCAGGCGATTGGGCTGCCCACGGCACTCGCAAGCGAAATCGCGAGAACCGTACCCACACACATGGCCATCATCAGAATGGCCATGCTGAGCATCGCCACGGTGGTGCCCTGGGAACCGTGGCTGTGGTCCGTGCCCGGCTGCTCTGCCACTTCTACTATCACCTGTCGTAGGATGATCACAGAGTCGTCCGCCCCGGTACCCGGTCCAAGGACCGATCGGTCCGGCTGAATGGACCATCAGGGCCAGGGCGGCAGGCGAGGGAGGCCGCTGGAAAGGAAGCGTCAACGACCGCGGTCCGCCGCAACGGACAGCGGGTTCCCGCTTCCCTCCATGTGAACGCCGAACCTCGAACTGGATCCGGGCAGCGACAACCGGTCATGATTGCGCGAGGGATACACGTGAACGAAGCCAATGGGCGCCGGCCCCTGTCCACGGTTCGCGTCAACGCACGCGGTGAGGACTATCGCGTTGTCCGCGTCGGCGGGAACTTGTTCGTCTGTGCGAAGGAGAACGGCAGCTGCTGCTGTGGGTGGGAAGAGAAAGGGCGCATGCCCTTCGAGAACCAGTTGTGGTCGGACGAGTGGGAGCGACGCGGGATTCGGAACCGGCTGCATCTCACATTCAGCGGTTGCCTCGGGCCGTGTATCGCCGGCAACAACGCCATGCTGCAACTGCACGGGCGATCGATCTGGTTCAAGGACCTCAATTCGGCGGACCTCATCCCGAAGGTCTTCGATTACGCCGAGGAGATGCTCGCTGCTGGGAAGGTGCTGCCCCCACCGGATGACCTCCGGGGGCATGTTTACGACCGCTACCTGGCGCCGCCCGAAGACGACTGGCTGCCAATGAGCGCGCCCGGCGAGGACGATGGCGACGGCCTCGATCGGCTCGACCCCGTGTGCCTGATGGATGTCGATCCCGCAACCGCGAAGCACACCGTCGAATATGGTGGCCGCGTCATCGCTTTCTGCGCACCCTCCTGCAAGAAGCAGTTCCTGGCGAACCCGGCGCAATTCGCAATGACCAGCTGACCGGCGTGTGGCCGCGTCGCATGCCTCCTGAACGACCGGTATAGCCACCAGCGGGACCGTAGGTCTGCTGCAGAAGGCCCATCCCGGCAGCGGCCGAACGGTGCGGGTTGGTTTGCCTCGAACGCGACGGCACGCACCGTTCGCGTGAGGGACGTCAGGCTGGTTCGCTTCCTATGCCGGCCGATCCGGGTATTCCGTGATTCAAGCCTGGACGAGGTTCAGTGTGCAGGCCGCGGCAGCGACCGCGATCACGTGGGCGAGAATCGCTGGCAGCGCCATCGCCGCGGCAAGGGCGACGAAGCCCCGCGTGGGCTGCGCGGGGATGGGCGTCTCCGGATGCACCAGCCGCACGAGCCGGAGTTCCACGGCGGCATCCGCGATACCTGCTGAGGCAAGGCGAGGCGGCGTGGCGGACGATGCGGCGATCGCCTCGAAGAGGTCGGTACGGCGCGCTCCGCCCCGAAGCGCGAACTCGTCCGCCTGGCACTCCGCGTGCAGCGATGCTCGTTGAACGAGTGCTCTGGCATGCGGCAGGAATGCGAACGCCCTCCCCACGGCGCGGAGGACCAGGCCCCAGAGCACATCGCGGTGGCGCTGGTGCGCAAGTTCGTGAAGAAGGGCGGCCTGGAGCTCTGCCGTGCTGAGAGCGCTTTCCGCTCCGGCACTCACAAACACCACCGGCCGGAACACACCGGCCGTGAACACGGTGATCGATTGCGATGGGAGCACCCGGTAGGGCAGGCCGCCCAGTCTGGCCGGCCGACTCGAACCGAGCAGCAGTCGCAGTTCCGCCTGGCAGCGGGTAGCCCTGAACAGAAAGATGAGGAAGGCCGTCGCCGGAAGGACGGAAATGATCGTCAGGGCGCTGAGGGCAACGACCTGCGGGTGGGATGCCTCCCTGCGTAGCCCGCCGAGGCCGGCCTCGTACAGGTGGGCAAGCGCCGGATGAAGGGTCAGCAATGGCGCCACGATGAGCGCGAGCACCAGGACAGCGAGCGCCAGCCGACTGGCACGGCTCATGTCCGGTGCTCCTCGAGTTGCGCGCGCAGTTGAGCCATGAATTCCGGGTCGAGGCGATCGGCTTCGGAGAGGAATGCCGAGAGACCGGCACTCCCAAGCTTCACCATGGCCGCGGCGAGCACCTCGCCGCGCCGCTCTGAAAACTGTTCGCGGGTTAGCGCCGGCGAGTACAGGTGCGACTTGCCGGACGCCTTCCGATTCACGAGACCTTTGCGGTGGAGCCGCTGCAGGACGGTCAGGATGGTCGTGTAGGCGAGCCCCCGCGGGACGCCAACTTCGGTAAAGACATCGGGGGTCGAGAGTTCTCCCTTCCCCCAGAGGGCAGAGAGAACGAAGCTCTCCAATTCGCCGAGCGAAGTGGAAGGCACGGCCGGCTGCGCTTCGTTCATGCCCAGATTCTAGGGCATTCGGCGACCTGCTCCGACGGCCGGGAGGATGCGCCCGGAGGGCCGGAAGTTCATAGCCCTTCAAACGGCGCCGAACAGCCTCGAACACCGGCCCTTCCGGACCGCGAACCGGGTCCGGTCACCGGGCACGATCGGGACGCATGAAGGCTTCGCTGGCTTCCGCCATCGTGCTGCTGATCGGGGCGTTCGTAACTCGGTGCGGGGATGAGCACCCGGGCGAAAAGTGGCCGGGTCCGGCGATTCTGCTTTCGCCCGCTCCGTTCATCAGCGCCGGGTGGGATCACGCCTGCGCCATTCGCGGCAACGGAACGCTCGCCTGCTGGGGTTCCAACGAGGAGTTGGATTGCCCTCCGTGGTCCGGCTCTCCCTGCTTCACCCACTACTGGGGCCAGGCGGTGGCGCCCGAGGGCTGGTTCGTCGCCCTGGACGCAGGGACGTTTCATACCTGCGGCGTGCGTGAAGACGGCACCCTCGCCTGTTGGGGCGCGAACGAAAGCTTCAGCTGCGTGCCCTTTGGCCCCTGCACGGTCTTTGACGGGGGCCAATCGACGCCTCCTGCAGGCGCATTTCGGAGCGTGAGCGCCGGCTACACGCACAGCTGCGGCGTGGAGGCCGCCGGGACTATCAGATGCTGGGGCGCGAATGAACATGGCCAATCCAGTCCGCCGGCCGGCCAGTTCCAGGCGGTCGCCGCCGGCACTTCCCACACTTGCGCGCTGCGCCTCAGCGGCGAGCTCACGTGCTGGGGCCTGAATTGGAGCGGACAGACGGACGCGCCCGCCGGAGTGTTCGCAAGCATCAGCGCCGGTGGCTCCTTTAACTGCGGGCTCCGGCCGGACGGACACCTGGAATGCTGGGGGAGCAACACCAGCGGACAGACCGAGTCCCCCGCGGGCGTGTTCAGGATGGTCGCCGCGGGCTCAGACCATGCCTGCGGTATCCGCCCTGACGACACCGTGGAGTGCTGGGGCTTCAACCATACCTCTGGCTCGGTCGTGAACGGCCACTTCCTGAGCGAGGGCCGTATCCCGCCAGGTCCCTTCGTGACCATCTCCGCGGGATTTGCGAGGACCTGCGGCATCCGGCGGGATGGCACGGCCGCCTGCTGGGGTGCGTGGGCGGGGGCGTCGGATGCGCCGCCTGGACCGTTCAAGACGGAGTAGACCGCGGCGCCACGAGCGGCGCCAATGTTCCGGCAACCCCCGCCGAGACGGGCCTTCGGGTGCGAGCGAGCCAAAGGCCGCGGCACGCGCGCGGCCTCCGCTGCGGCCCGGCAGGGCTACTGCGCGTACCGGGTCGCGCCCGCCCAGTCGACCACGACCACGGGCTCGTCGCCGACCACCCAGGCGTCGTGATGTGTGGGGAGGCTCGTCACATCGCCGGTCTTCGCATCGAACTCGGACCCGTCGTCGTTCACGATGTGGAGGACGCCGCTGAGGTGGTACTGGAAGTGCGGCGCTTCGCACAGCTCGGTGCCCGCGATCGGCTTGACGTGCTCCGACCAGCGCCAGCCGGGCTCGAAGGAGAGGCGGCCGACCGTGCCCCCGGCGATGTGGACCATGTCGGCGTGCCCCCTGGGGAACTCGCGCTGCTCGTCGGCGTTGGTGAACCGCTTCAGTTCGGGCTTTGGCATCGTGTAACTCCGTGTCTTGCGTCCCGGGTTGGCCGGGCGAAAGCAGCATGCCGGGCCTGGTTGGGCCGCACATCGAAGGAACGTCTCATTTCGCGAACTTGCCGTGCGCGGGCGCGCTGGTAGTTTCGTACTACTCGTCGAGGAGCCCGTGGCGCACGGCGAAGGCGGCGGCGCCAGCCCGGTTCTCGACCCCCAGCTTGTCGAAGATGTGGGAGAGGTGGTTTACCACCGTGCGTTCGCTGATCACGAGTTCGGCGGCGGCTTCGCGGTTGCTGCGGCCCATCGCCACCAGCCGGAGGACCTCGGCTTCCCGTGCCGAGAGACCGCCGGGGAGGATTGCCCGGCCGCGCGGTGGGAGCGCCGCGGAGGCGATGGCGGCTTCGCGCCGCATCCCGAGCGCGGTCAGCACCTCCGCCGCCTCCTCAAGCACTCGGTGGCGTTCCGGGCCCGGGGACATGAGCTGTCCGCGCTCAAGGAGGACCAGCCCCAGATCGGGCTGCAGCCCCTCGCGGCGCGCGATCGCCTCCGCCTCCTGCAGGAGGGCAATGGCCCCTCCGCTGTCGCCGGCGAGGGCCGCGGCGGCGGCGAGCGTGCGGCGGACGGGCGTCCAGTGGTAGTCATCGAGGTACGGCCGCAGGGTTTCGCAATGGCGCGCCGCGCTCCGTGCGTCGCCCAACGCCGCGTACGCGAGGCCCAATGCCGCGCGCGCGGAACGGGCCGGCAGCGCCGAGGGAGGCACTTCCCGGAGCCGCGTCTCCTGCAACTCCGCCTGCTCCCGTGCCTGCGCGGGCCGGCCGGCGTGGACGAGGATGAGCGCGGCGAGGCCGCCATACCAGAGCAGGGTGCCGTCCCCAAGCGGGTCCAGGAGTTCGAGGGCCAGCGTGATCTCCGCGCGGGCCGCCTCATCGTTTCCGCTGCGGTGTTCGATGAACGCCCGCACGACGTGGATGAACCCGATCGGCTCGGGCGACGTGAGCCGGGCGAGGACCGGCTCGGCCTCTGCGAGCAGCGTCCGCGCCTCCTCCCAGTCGCCGCGTGAGGTGGCGAGGAGCGCGAGCCACGAGTGCGCGTGCCGCAGCCCGAAGACGTCGTGCGCGGCCGTCGCCACCTGCAATCGCTTCCGCCCGAAGCGTTCCGCCGCACGCAATTCGCCGGTCCAGTAGTGGCTGTTCGAGAGCGCGGCTGCCGTCTCCGCCGCGAGCCCGGGCTGGTTCGATGCCTCCGCGCGGGCGAGTGCCGCTTCCAGGATCGGCCTCGCCGGGTGCGGGCCTTCCGATCGCGTCCGGCTGTTCGCCAGCGCGACGAGGGCCTCGGCCTCGAGGGCGCCGTCCCCGAGGCTGCGAGCGAGCGCGACGGCGCGGTTCGCGTACTCCTCGGCCGAGCCGTAGCGGGCGGTCGAGAGCCCCGCGATGGACGCCAGCTCCACCAGCGCGCGCCCGGCGAGCGGACCCTGCCCGGGGATGCCCTCCGACGCCGAGAGCGCCCGCCCGAGAGCGCTAACGGCCCGTTCGTGGTCCTCGCGGCGGCGCGCGGCCATGCCCAGGCGGAGCCACGCCCATCCCTCCATGCGGGCATCACCCACCGCGGCGGCCGACGCAACGAGCCGTTCGAAGGTGCGCTCGGCGTCGTCCAGGTGCCCGGCATCCAGCTGCGCATCGGCAAGCCGTGCCAGGGCCGTCCGCTGCAGGTCGGGCGAGCCGGGGTCGCCGGCCGGCAGGTGCCCGGCGGCCGCCACCGCCGATCGGGCCAGCGCGACGGCGTCCTCGGGGGCGAACGCCGCCGCGGCGGCCGCCGATGCCTCCAGCGCGGCCTGCACGGCACCCGCGTACTGGCGCGCATGGAGCCGGTGATAGGCCAGCGCCGCGATTCGCGCGAATGGAGCGGTGGCCGCCCCGGCCTCAGATTCGTAGCTTCCTGCCAGCGTGGCGTGCAAGTCGACGAGAGCGGCGGGGTCGATGAGGGAGATCACGGCTTCGCGCAGCAGGTCGTGCCGGAAGCTCCAGGCATTCGTGCCGGTCGAAGTCACCAGTTCGCCCGCGACCGCGCCGGCCAGTTCGCGGGCCACCTCGAACGTGAGCGCGGGACCCAGCACGGTCGCATCGAAGGCGCGGCCGGCGACCGCCCCGAGGCGGATCGCGCGGCACGTGTCCGGGCTCATCGCATCCAGCGCGCGCGCCACCGCGAGGGTGATGGACGGCGGCACGCCAACATCGTCGCGGGCGGTTTCGCTTGCAGCGCCGGCTTCGAGCAGCCCGCCCGTGCGTTGGAGGTGCGCGAGTACCTCCTCGACGAGGAACGGGTTCCCATCGCTCGCTTCGATGACGATGCGTTCCAGGCGCGGTCCGGGGTGGGCGCCGATGGTGCCGGACACGAGCGCGGAGACCGCGGCGTCGTCCAGCCGGCCGATGCGTACGTCCGTGAGCGCCCGCGTGCGATTGAGCTCCGTCAGCGCCGCCGCCGCGGTCGACCCGGGGTCCCAGAGCCCCCCTTCGCGGGCGGCCACGACCGCGATGAAGGGGCCGCGGGCGGCGCGTGCCAGGTGCGCGACCGCATCCCAGTCGTCCTTCCCGGCCCACTGCATGTCGTCGAGGGCGAGGGCGACGGGTTCGACCGCAGCCACGGCGTCGATGAATGCGGCGAGCGCGTCGAACAGCCGGATGCGGGCGGCATCGCCCGTGAGGCCAGCTTCCGCCGCCTGCTGGCCGGGCGAGGCCGTGAGCAAGGCCACGACTTCGGCGGCGAGCGGCGCCTCCGGGTGCGATTGCGCGAGGCGGCGGAGCGCGCGACCGACGGCGTAGTACGGCGGCACGGCGCCACCGGGGAGCGCGTAGCCCTCCGCGACCGCCCACTCCCCATTGAGCGGACCCACCGATTCCCGCAACAGCCGCGACTTTCCGCAGCCCGGTTCGCCACTGAGGAGCACGACCGCCGGCCCGCCAAGCCGCGCGCGCCGCGTGGCTTCGATGACCCGTCCAAGCTCGACGGTTCGGCCGACGAGCGGTGCGCCGAACGCGGGCGGCCTGGCAGGCGGAGACGCGGATTGGTGTCGGTCGCCAGGGTCAGCCATGACGAGACACTATACGCAGCGGAAAGCGTCCAATAGGGCCTTCTCCGTACTCCGTGGTCCTAATACGTCCTCAGCGCCTCCGCGAGCGGCGTCAGGGGCAGGCCGAAGGTGGCCGTGAGGCCGGCCGTGTCCGAGATAGGGTCCATGAGGATGAAGTCGATCGCGTCCGGGGTGAGCGGCCGGCCCGGGGCGAACTGCGCCACCGAAGCCACCATCTTCATCAGCCACGCCGGCTGGTGCAGCAGGAATCGCTTCTTACCCCTGGCGGCGAGCGCCGTCCGGATGATTTCGTCCATGGTCAGGACCTCGGGCCCGCCGATTTCGAACAGCCGGTTCTCTGCGCTCGACAGTGAAAGCGCCGCCGCTACATGCCGGCCAAGGTCGCCAACGAACAGCGGATTCAGTCGCGTCTTCCCATCGCCGATGACCGGGATGAAGGGCAGGAACTTCGCGAACCCCAGGAACCGGTTCAGCGAGACGTCGCGCGGGCCGTAAATCCAGCTCGGCCGGAAGATGGTGTAGGTCAGGCCGCTTCCCTGGATGTGCCGCTCTTCCTGCCACTTGAAGCGCAGCCAGTGGTACCGCGCATCCTCCGCCGCGCCCGCGCCGCTGAGGCCCACGAAGCGCGGCACGCCGGCGGCCTTCGCCGCATCGACCAGGTTCTTCGTGCCCCCGAGGTCGATCCGTTCGAACGTGAGCCCCTTGCGCGGGTTCTCGACGGGTGACTTGGGGAACTGCACGGCATCGACGACGGCGTCCATGCCGCGAAGGGGCTCGACCAGTCCGCCGGGGTCGGTCACATCGCCGTGGACCCAGCCCGCGCGCGGGTCGACGGGGTCGGTGGCCGGGTTCGAACGCGACAGGACCACGACTTCGTGCCCGGCATCGAGCAGTGCGGGGACGATCGCCCGTCCCAGCAGGCCGGTGCCGCCGGCAACGCAGACTTTCATGATGCTTCCTCCTTCGCCCGGGGGCGTTCCATGGGGCGGCAGATGCGTGCGATGCGTTCGACTGCCTGGCGCAACGACGGCGGGGCGACCTCGAAGCCTTCGCCGGGTGCCGCACTGCCTTCGCGGAAGGCACGGCCCCCGGCGAGGATGGCGGCGCCGGGAATCTCTTCCCGCAGGCGGCGCGCGACCGCCCCGATGGATGCCGCGGCGGCGTCCGTGGATGCGCTCAGGCCGATGAGTGCCGGGCGTAGTTCGCGCGCGGCGGAGAGCAGGGCCTCGGCGGGCAGATTCGCGCCGAGGTACACCGTCGCGAGCCCCTGGTAGCGGACGAGCACGTTCACCATCGACAGGCCCAGTTCGTGCGCTTCGCTTTCGGCGCACGCCAGCAGCACCAGCGGCGCACCCTCGACCGTGTGCACAGACCGGGCCAGGGCGTCGATGCGCGAGCGCAGGAACCCCGAGGCGAAGTGCTCCTGGGCCTCGGTCACGCGGCCGGCATGCCAGGCATCGCCGGTGTCGACGAGCACCGGCGCCGCGACCTCGTCGAAGACGGCGAGGATGTCGCGCCGTTCGAGCGCCTCGGCCCATGCCGCGTGGGCGGCGCGGTCATCGAAACGCAGGAGTGCCTGCAGAAGGCGCGTTCGAATCCGCGCCGTGCCGCCATCCGCCGGCTGCGTGGCCTGGCGGACCGCGTGCTCGGCGATGGCCGTCTGGGCTGCGCGCGATAGGGCGACGCCCGCCTCCGCGAGCCCGTGCATGCGCTTCACGAGGTCCACGTCATCGACGGTGTACAGCCGCTGGCCACCCTCGGTGCGGGCCGGACGCGGTACGCCGTAGCGCCGTTCCCACGCACGCAGCGTGTGCACGCCAACCCCGGTGAGCCGCTGGACGAGCGCGATTCTGAGGCCGCCGGGAGGCAGTGACTCGTGTTCCATGTCCGAAAGCGTCCATGTGTTGTTCAGGTCCCGTCAAGGTGCTCGCTTACGTTCGATGGAGGCTCTTGCGGCTGACCTGCGACGGCGGTCACTCGCGGTGCCGGCACCCGGCGCCGGCCGGGCGACCCGTGCCGGCATCACCGCGATCGCCGTCGAAGGGGTGGCATGACTCGCCAGGCGCCCCGCGATCGGGCGTGCGCGGAATAGAACGCGAGTTTCGTCGAATCTCGTTCCCGCCCGGGCACCAACGGGCCGTTCGTTCACACGGACAACGGCATTATTGGGACGCCGTTTGGTAGGGTGTGCGCGGCCCCCGGGGAGGTGAGCGTGTTCGAGCCCTGCGTGATCTGCGAGTACCTCGGCCAAGCCTCGGCGCCCGGCACCAGCCTGGTTTCGATCGAGACCACGTTGGCTCCGCTGCGCGCGCTGATGCCAGTGCCCGACGTCCACGGCGCCATCGCGACGCGCCTCTGCCCCGAGCACGTCATCGATGTGTATCGCGGCCGCATCGAGGGCGTGACCATGGCCTGGCGGGTGCTCGCGCAGCCCCTCGCGTCGCGTTGACACCCCATTCCGGCCATTCCTAGGATCGAACAGTGACCACCACGCCGGACCCCACCACGCGGCTCGCCGAATCCGGTGCGCGCGTGACGGGCCCTCGCCGCACGATTCTCGATGCTGTCGATGGCCTGGGCGGTCCGTTCACCGTCGAGGAGCTGTGTGCCGCGGCGCCATCGGTCGGGCGTGCGACCGTCTTTCGCACGGTGAAGCTGCTGCAGGAGACGGGTGCCGTCTGCCGGCTCGTGCTCGAGGATGGCAGCGTGCGCTACCAGCGCTCCGAGGGTGGCCATCATCATCACCGGGTCTGTTCCGAATGCGGCCGCGTGCAGGAGTTCGCCGACGCCGAACTCGACCGGCTCATTCACGCCAACGCCGAGGTGGCCGGCTTTGAACTCGATGGCCACAGCCTCGAACTGTACGGGCGATGCCGGCGCTGCGCCTGACTAATCGCGGCCCGCGACATCGCGCAGCAGCGTGCGCATCCCCGGCTTGAAGACGACCTTTCCGTTGATGACGACGATTTCGCTGTTGAGGTACAGCTGCACGGCGCGGCTCAGCACCTTCCCTTCGAGCGCACGCCCCTTCGAACGCACGTCCTCGACGGTGTCCACCCCCACCTCAATCTGGAAGACGTCCTGGAGGATGATCGGCCCGGCGTCCAGCTCCTCGGTGACGAAATGGGCTGTGCAGCCGGTGACGCGCACGCCGTCTTCCCACGCGCGGCGGTAGGGGTTCGCCCCCGGAAAGTAGGGCAGCAGCGACGGGTGGATATTGATAATGCGCCCGGCGAACGGCTGTACCACCGTGCCGGTGAGGATCTGCATGTAGCGGGCGAGCACCACGACGTCGGCCTGGCAGGCCTGCAACTCCTGTACAAGGAACGCCTCGTGCTCGGCCTTGTCGGTGCTGGGATGCCACGAAAACGGCAGGCCCGCGGCCTCCGCCTGCTCGCGCAACGATTCGTGGTTGCCGATGACGGCGACGATATCGCCATTGAGGTCGCCACTCCTCTGGTCGGCGATGAGTTGCTCGAGGCAGTGGGCTTCCTTGCTCACGAGCACGGCGACGCGTTTGCGGTCGCGCGCGCCGTGCAGCGAAACGCGAATCTCCATGCCGATTTCGTGGCCGATGCCGAGGAGGCCGGTGATCAGCTCATCGAGCGTGACGGAGGCGCCCGTGATATCGACGAGCATGTCCATGAGGAACTGGCCGCGCACCACGCGCTGCTCGATGTCCTCGATGTTCACATCGCGCTCGGCCAGGTAGGTGCTGATGCGTGCGACCACGCCCTTCTGGTCGCGGCCGAGCACGCTGACGATGGCCAGGACGCGCATGCGGTTCTCCGTGGATTCGTTTGCAGTCAGGGTAAAAGGATTGCGGATCAGGGGCGAACGGGCGATCGTGGCGAACCTCTCGTGCCCGGCCAACGTATGCACTTGTAGACGCGATGGATGGGCTTGTGCGCGCGGGGTATGCTGGCCTACCAAAGATCGGGGAAAGGGGGCCTGCGCCGGGACAGCACAGGTATCCTGCAACGCGTTGCGCGTAAAGACTTGTTGACAGAGCAATCTCAGCGCGCGAACTTACCGATCGGTCTAATCGCAAGAGGAGGGAACCCAATACGATGACCAGATCCCGATGGCGGATGCTCCTCGGCATCCTCGCCGTCCTTGGCGTCTTCTCGATCGCCGTGGCCTGCGGCGACGATGACGACGAAGGGGACACCGCAACCCAGCCCGCCGGCGGCAGTTCCGCCACTGCTGCCCCGAACACGGGCGGAGCGCCGAAGGGCACGATCACCATCCGCGCCATCCAGTTCGAGAGCTGGGACCCCCACTTCTCGGACTTCGCGCAGGACATCTCCCACTTCTACATGGTCAACCGCGGCCTCTACATGCTGGACCTCCAGAACAAGCCGCAGCCTGAACTCGCCGACGGCATGCCGAAGATCAGCGCCGATGGCAAGGTCTACACCATCAAGCTGAAGAGCGGCCTCAAGTGGTCCGATGGCCAGCCCATCAAGGCCGACCAGTTCGTCGCCGGCATCCAGCGCACGTGCAACCCGGACATCGCGGGCCACTACGAGTTCGTCCTCGATGACACCGTGAAGGGTTGCCACGAGTACGCCGCCGCGACCAAGGACGATGCCGCCAAGAAGGAACAGCTCCGCGCGGGCGTGGGCGTGAAGGCGATTGACGACCTCACGCTCGAGATCACGCTCCTCGAGCCCAAGCCGACCTTCACCACCATTCTCACGATGTGGCCCACGTTCCCGACCCCGACCCACAAGGTCGCCAAGGTCGATGACAAGTGGCCGGGCCCGATGGAGTCGGTCTATACCGGCCCCTTCATGCCTTCGAAGTACACCGAGAAGAACTCGCTCGAACTGGTGCCGAACCCGAACTGGAGCGGCGCCGCCAAGCCGAAGGTCGAGAAGATCGTCCTTCGTTACATCGATGACCCGGCCGTCGCCACGCAGGCCTACCGCGCCGGCGAAATCGACGCCACCGTTCTCCCGGCCGCCGAATTCCCGGCGGTGAAGGCGGATGCCAACCTGAGCAAGGAACTGAACCAGTTCCCGGCGACGCGAACCTTCGGCCTCGCGTTCAACCAGCGCGCGGGCCAGGTCGGTTCGAACCAGGACCTGCGGATTGCGCTCTCGCAGGCGGTCGACCGCGACGCCATGAACCAGGTCGTCTTCAAGGGCGTGCAGACGCCGACCACGAACTGGATGCCGCCGGACCGCTCGGGCCTGCCGCTGAACGCGTTCAAGGCTGAAGTCGGTTTCGATGCCGCCAAGGCCAAGGCCACCCTTGCCAAGGCCGGCTACGCCGACGGCAAGAACTTCCCGAAGCTCACCCTCCTCCTCACCGACACGGCTGAGAACAAGGACCTTGGCTCCTTCCTCAAGGACCAGTGGAAGAAGAACCTCAGCATCGATGTCGACCTTGAGTTCGTCGATTCGAAGACGCGCTCGACGCGGTACAACACGGGCGCCTTCCAGCTGGTGATTGCCGGCTGGCAGGAGGACTACCCGGACCCGGAGAACTGGTACATCGGTCTCCGCGAAACGGGCGGTTCGATCAACAAGGAAGGCTGCAGCCTCCCCGCCCTTGATGACCTCATCAAGAAGGCGAAGACCAACCAGAACGATGAAGAGCGCCGCAAGCAGTACCAGGAAGCCGAGAAGCTGGCCGTCACCAACGCCCAGTGCAATCTGCCGCTCTGGCACGTCAGCGGCCTGCGCCTCGTCAAGCCCTACATCACGGGCATGAAGGAGAGCAAGCGCGCGGGCGATACCTTCGTCATGGGCGACTGGAACCCGGAGAACTGGGCCACGTCCAAGAAGTAATCCCGTCGCTGTTCGCAGCCTCGGACTCACGGCGAAGGGGGTGTGGCCTCGGCCGCACCCCCTTCGCAGTCTGCTGGAGTCAACTCCATGGTCGGATACACCATCCGCCGCATTCTCGCCCTGATCCCGCTCCTGCTCGCCGTCGTCACCGTCACCTTCTTCCTCATGCACGCTGTCCAGGGCGGGCCCTTCGATAGCGACCGCCCGCTCAACGAAGCCACGCGTGCCCGCCTCGAGGAGAAGTACAACCTCGATGGCACCCTCGGCGAGCAGTACGTCCACTACATGCGCAACCTCGCGAACGCCGACCTCGGCGTCTCCTTTTCGAACGACCGCCCCGTCCGCGCGATCATCGCCGACCGCTTCCCGGTCTCGTTGCACCTGGGCCTCTATGCGTTCGCCTTCGCGATTACCTTCGGGCTGGTGCTCGGCATCGTCGCGGCGTTGCACCAGAACGGGCGCTGGGACTACGTCACGGTGTTCCTTTCGACGGTGGGCGCGGCGCTGCCGCCGTTCATCCTCGCGCCGTTCCTCGTCTGGACCTTCGCGCTGAAACTGGACTGGTTCAACGTCCTGAGTTCGGACTACGGGCCGATCAGCGTGACGGACTGGAGCTGGATCTGGCACGACATGACGCACCTGCAGCAGATGGTGCTGCCGACGGTCGCCCTTGGCTTCCTGCCCGCGGCCTTCATCGCCCGCGTCACGCGCGCCTCGATGCTTGAGGTGCTGCGCCAGGACTACATCCGGACGGCGCGTTCCAAGGGGCTGGACCACTTCCAGGTGGTCATGCGGCACGCGATCCGCAACGCACTCATCCCCGTGCTCACTATTGCCGGCCCCATCTTCGCGGGCCTGATCACGGGCTCGTTCATCATCGAACGCGCCTTCAGCATCCCCGGCCTCGGGCGGTCGTTCATCGAGTCCGTCATCAACCGGGACTACGGCGTGATCATGGGTACGACCGTGTTCTTCGCCGTCATCATCAGCGTCATGAACCTCTTGGTGGACCTCGCGTACGCTATCGTGGATCCACGGATCAGGCTCTAGAAAGACCATCTATGTCGACCATCGCCCAGCCATTCGACTTCACCCAGCAGCAGGTCCACACCAAGCAGCGCGGCCTTTGGAGCCAGGCCTTCCTGCGTCTGAGGCAGAATCGGCTGGCGGTCATTTCGGGCGCGGTCCTGGGTTTCATCCTCCTGCTCTCGGTGCTGGCCGAAGCCGTCCCGGCGGTGCGCCGCTACGACTACGACGAGAACAACTACAGCGTCATCGACCAGAAGCCGAGCACGGACCACTTCCTCGGGACCGATAACCTCGGGCGCGATATGTGGTCGCGGCTCCTCCAGGGGACGCTGTTTTCACTCAAGATCGGCTTCCTCGCCGAGGCGGTCGTGGTCGCGCTCGGCATCACCTTTGGCATGCTGGCGGCGCTCGGCGGCAAGAAGACGGACCAGGTCGTCGTCTGGATCACGGACATGGCCTACGCCTTCCCGGACCTGCTGATGATTATCCTTTTCCGGCAGGTCCTCTTCGGGCGGGCTTGGCCGATCATCGGCACGGGCGATCCGCAGCTTCCCGGGTTCTCGGGCGTGCTCATCGCCACCGTGCTCGCGATCTCGTTCGTGAGCTGGGTGACCGTGTGCCGCCTGGTGCGCGGGCAGATCCTGTCGCTGAAGCAGTCGGACTACGTGATGGCGGCGCGCAGCATCGGCGCGAGCCAGTGGCGCATCGTGCGCGTGCACATGCTCCCGAACACCCTGAGCACCGTCATCGTCGCGGTCACCTTCGGCATCCCGACGCGCATCTTCGCGGAGGCAGCGCTGGGGTTCATCGGGCTCTCCGTGCCCGCCCCGTTCGCGAGCCTCGGCACGCTCGTCAACGACGGCTACGCGAAGATTTACACGAACAACCTGCTCGTCATCTGGCCGTGCATCATGATTGCGGTGCTGATGTTGTGCTTCACGTTCCTCGGCGATGGCCTGCGCGACGCCCTCGACCCGCGCACGCGGAAGTAGCCCGCGCGCGTGACCGTTGGCGCGCTGCTTGCTAGGATCACAGCCGTGCCTGCTGAGCGGGCGCGACGGTTGGGGCTGTAGCTCAATCGGGAGAGCGCAACACTGGCAGTGTTGAGGTAGAGGGTTCGAATCCCTCCAGCTCCACCAACCACTTACAGTGCGAAGGCCGCCACGGGCGGCCTTTTTTGTGCTCCACGCCGGCTTCGATCCACCACGCGTCACGGGATGTCGGGCGCGGGCCCCACGGTTGCCTCGTTTTCGGTGCTCGCCGGGCGATGGAGGGACACGTGGGCCTGCTCAAACGGGAAGCGGCGTCGCTGGGCGCCTGGCTCCTCATGGTGCTTCAATGGCTTTTCGGGGGCGTGGGGATCGCGCTGGGGTACTGGCTCTCCGGCCTGGCGTATGCGGTGGGACTCTGGCCGGTGGGCGCGCTCATGCGGATCTCGCTCCTGCTCGCGCTCATCACGTGGCTCCTGTACGGCGTCACCGTCGTGTTCGCGTTCTTCGCGCTGATGGCCGGTGGGCTTCGCGAACCTTCCGACTGAGCCGCAGCGCAGACGAGGCGGCCCGTGTGGACCGCCTCGTCTGAATGTGCGTGCGTCCCGGCAACGCGCTAGACGCGGATCTCCTTGAGGCGCTGCGCCTGCGCGAGGTCGATGTATTCGTCCGCCGCGTTCTTCAGGTTCATCGCCGCGCTCTGCGCGACCGCCACCACTTCGCAGCGCACGCCCCGGCTCTGGACGAACTCCACGAGCGGCTGGAAGTCGCCATCGCCCGAGACCAGGCAGACCACATCCAGCCGGTCGAGCATGGCCACGACATCGAGCGCGAGCTCGATATCGACATTCGCCTTCACGCTGCCGTCCGAGAACCGCTTGAGCGCCTTCGTCACGACCTTAAAGCCGCGCCCGAGGAAGGGCTCGGCGAAGCGCTGCGTCTCCATGCTCACACCCGGGTCGTCGTGCACGGGCGAATAGGCCACGGCGCGAATGAGCTGGCGGTCGCGGGTGAGCATGCGCAGGACCTTGCCCCAATCGAAGCGGGCGCGCAGGCGGTCGCAGGCGAGTTCGATATTCGCGGCATCGACGAAGATGCCGACGCGCTGGGGCGGTGCCATCGTGCCGCCAGACGCACCGCCACCGCGGCGGGCGTTGTCTTCCTGCAGGCGGAGCAACTGCTCGATCTGCGCGGACTGGCGTTCCATCGCGCGGAGGATGGAGGCGGTGTCGCCGCCCGGCGCGGCCGCCGTCGATGCCGGGGTGGATGCCGCGCGCGAAGTGCGAGCGGGGCGCGCCGGCTCGGGCGCCGGGAGTTCGGCCTGGACTTCGGTCACCGCCGTTTCGGGCTTGCCGCGTGCGCGGGTACGGCGCGGCTTGGGCTCTTCGGCGGCGGGCTCACCCTCCGCGGGCGCGGCGGCTTCGGAAACCTCCGTGACGGTGGCGGCCCTGGGGGTGCGACGGCGAGGTGCGCGCGCGGGCGCCTCGGCGATGGGGGCATCGCCGGCTTCGACCACGCCGTTGGCCTCCGCGACTGCCTCGGAACCTTCGGCGGCTTCGACACCATCCACGCCGTCGGTCGTGCGGCGGCGGCCGCGCCCACCGCGGGAGCCGCGGCGCGTGCGGCGGCGGCCTTCCTCGCCCGCTTCGTCGAGTTCGGCCATCACGGCCGGCGATGGCTCCGGCGGCGCTTCGCGCTCCGGATCGGGATCAACCTGCGCCGGGAGGTCCTTCCGGCGGGGAAAAATGTTCAACACAGACTTAGACTCCCATCCTTTGAAGGACGCTGATGCGGGCCGCGACAAGGCCCGCGATGTGTTCGAGTGCCTTCGCCGAGGCGGATTCCGGGTGCGCGTACACCACCGGGGTGCCCGCATCCGCATCCTGGCGGACCGCCGGCTCAATCGGGATTTCGCCAAGGAAGTCGATTCCCAGTTCGTCCGCGGCGTTGCGTGCGCCGCCATGCCCGAAGATGTCGTACCGCGTGCCCGTATCGGGCGCCACGAAGTAGCTCATGTTCTCGACCATGCCGAAGACGGGCACATCGAGCTTTTCGAACATCGAGATCGCCTTGCTCGCGTCCTCGATGGAGACCTCCTGCGGCGTCGAGACGATGACGACGCCGGCGATCGGCGCGTCCTGGGCCATGCTCATGGCCGCGTCGCTCGTGCCCGGGGGCAGGTCGATGACGAGGTAATCGAGGTCGGGCCAGGGCACGTCGTGGAGTAACTGCCGCACGGCGCTGCCGATCATGGGCCCACGCCAGACGACGGGCGTCCCCTTCGGCAGCAGGAAGCCGATGGACACGAGGTGCACGCCGTAGCGCTCGACCGCGCGGAGCCCCTCGGTGCTATCGCGCTGGAGGCCAGCCTGGAGTCCGAACATCGTGGGGAGGTTCGGGCCGGTGATGTCGGCATCGATGAGGCCGACGCGCGCCCCTGCCTTCGCCAGCGCGACGGCGAGGTTCGTCGCGACCGTGGATTTGCCGACGCCGCCCTTGTTGCTGGCGACGGCGATGATGTTGCGCACGTTCTCGACCGGCTTCTGGCCTTCCTTCGGGTTCGAAGCGCGCACGTTGGCGCCCCAGGCGATGGAGAGGCTTTCGATGCCGATGGGTTCGAGCGCCGCGCGGATGTCCTGCTCGATGGTGTCCCGCAGCGGGCAGGCCGGGGTCGTCAGTTCGACGGTCAGGCGGACGGCCCGGCCTTCGACGGCGACGTCCTTCACCATGCCCAGGCGGACGATGCTCGCGTGCAGTTCGGGGTCGTTGACGGTCATGAGGGCAGCCATGACGTCGTCATGGGTCGCTGCCTGCGGAGAGGTCATAGGGATGTGCTAGCTACCTTTCGGGGTGCCGCCGCGGCGGCTACTGAAGCGAGGACCGGGATGGGCGCAGCCTCCGGGCGGCGCGCTCGCATCGGCCTGGTCTCGATTTTGATCGTAGCCCGGCTGCGATGCGGATGCAAACCGTTTACGTGTTCTTTGAATGGCCCCACATACGGTGACCGGAAGGATCTGCTAGAGTCCTACCGTCCGGTAGATATTGGAGAGAGGAACAATCCATGGCACAAATGCATCCCATCGAGGCGGCCAGCATGCCCCCCGTTTGCCGCCACCACTGGGTGATCGAGACGCCGAACGGCTCTGTCAGCTCTGGCCGCTGCAAGCGCTGCGGTGTTGGGCGCGAATTCCGCAATTCGAATGAAGACATGATGTGGGACAGCGATAGCTTCAGCCTCAACGGTTCGCGCTATCGCGGCCGCCGCTCCGAGAGTTCGCAAGACCTTTCATAGCCCCCGGTACCGGACGCATCGAACGGCCCGCTCGCGCCATGAGCGGGCCGTTCCGCGTTCCGTGCCCGGGGCTCTTGCCGTACACTCAGGAACGATGCCCCCCAGCCTCCAGATCGACCTCGCGCCCACCCACAAAACCGGTCTCCTCGTCGCGAATCCCGTCATGCCCGCTTCCGGGACGTTCTCCTGGGGGATCGAGTTCGCGAAGCAATGGGGCGTGAACGCGCTCGGCGCCGTTGTCTCGAAGGGCATCACGATGGAGTCGCGCCAGGGAAATCGCCAGCCGCGCGTCGCCCAGACGCCATCGGGCATGCTCAATTCCATCGGCCTGCAGAACATCGGGATCGACAAAGTCATCACCGAAATGGCGCCGCTCTGGGAGAAATGGGACGTGCCGGTGATCGCGAATATCGCCGCCGACACGGTCGATGAATTCGGCGAAATGGCGCGCATGCTCGATGGCGTGCCCGGCATCGCCGCGCTCGAACTGAACATCAGTTGCCCCAACGTGGATTCCGGCGGGCTCGAGATCGGCCAGAACATCGATGCCTCTGCCCGGGCCACGCGCGCCGCCGTCCGCAACACCGACCTCCCCGTGATCGTAAAGCTCACGCCGAACGTCACGGACCCGGTGAAACTGGCCGTCGCCTGCGAGGAAGCCGGCGCCGCCGCTATCTGCGCCATCAACACCGTGCTCGGCATGGCGATCGATATCCGCGCGCGCCAGCCCGTGCTTCCGCGGGCGCGCGGCGGTCTCAGCGGCCCGGCGATCAAGCCGATCGCCCTGCGCATCGTCTACGACGTCGCGAACGCCGTGCACGTGCCCGTGATCGGCTGCGGGGGCATCGCCACCGGCGAGGATGCGATCGAGTTCCTGATGGCCGGCGCGAGCGCGGTGCAGGTCGGCACCGCCACGTTCGCCAATCCCCGCGCGCCGCTCGATATCCTCGACGGCATGTGCGCCTGGATGGAGGCGAACCGCGTGGACGACATTCGCGAACTCATCGGTGCCGCCCGCCCGCAGCGAGGCTGATCCTCCTCTCGAGGCCATGAAGAAGGGCTGGTGGCGCGACCGGCTCTTTACTTCTTCCTGCCGTTCGCTCACTCGTGACGGAGGGCGCACGGCGGGAGCGGCCGCGCCCGGAGCTGCGCGCGATCGGGGCCCTTCGGGCGGGCGGAAACGGTGCAACGGCCCTCGCCCTTCGCGCGCGGGACCGCGACACTTGTGGACGCCATGCCCGAAAGCGCCGCCCCGGCCCCGCGCCGCACCTCCAGCTGGCTGCTCCTCCTCGCCGGGGGCATCGTCACGCTCGTGTTCTTCGTGCTGCTCTCGTACTTCCCATCGGATGAGAGCGCGCCGAAAGATGTCGCCTTCGGGAAGCTGCTGGAGGATGTTCGCGCGGGGGACGTCGAGCGCATCACCGTGAAAGGCGAAACGCTCACCGCGACCTACCTTTCCGAGGGCGGCCCCATCGTGCGGCAGTCGCGGTTGGCCGGGAACGTCGACCTCGTGGCCGTCCTGCGCAGCGAGGGCATCCTGCTGAGCCGCGACGGCGCGCCCGCGGGCACGCCCGCCGTCGACCTCGCCTTCGAGAAGAACAGCGCGAGCGGCTGGTCCACGGCCCTGAGCATCGGCCTGAATGTCGTGCCGCTGCTCCTCTTCGGGGGGCTTATCTGGTTCTTCTTCAAGCAGTCGGGCCGCGCCGGGGCGCAGGCAGGCGCCTTCGGCAAGAGCCACGCGCGGCTCGTGACCGGGAGCAAGGTCGCCGTCACCTTCGACGACGTGGCGGGCGTGGACGAAGCGAAGCAGGAACTGAACGAGGTCGTGGAATTCCTGAAGTACCCGGCGAAGTTCGCCGCCCTGGGCGCGCGCATCCCCAAGGGCATCCTGCTGCTTGGGCCGCCGGGCACTGGCAAGACGCTGCTCGCGCGCGCGGTCGCGGGCGAAGCCGGTGTGGCCTTCTTCAGCATCTCCGGCTCCGAGTTCGTGGAGATGTACGTGGGTGTCGGCGCCAGCCGCGTGCGCGACCTCTTCGAACAGGCGAAAGCCAACGCCCCCTGTATCGTCTTCCTCGACGAAATCGACGCCGTCGGCCGCCAGCGCGGGACGGGCCTCGGCGGTTCTCACGACGAACGCGAGCAGACGCTGAACCAGATCCTCGTCGAGATGGACGGCTTCGAACCGGGCACGAACGTCGTCGTCATCGCTGCCACGAACCGGCCGGACATCCTCGATCCCGCGCTCGTGCGGCCCGGCCGCTTTGACCGCAAAGTCGTACTCGATGCCCCGGACGTGCGCGGCCGCGAGGCGATTCTCAAGGTGCACGTGAAGGGGAAGCCGCTCGCCGATGACGTGTCCGTGGAGAAGGTCGCGCGCACCAGCCGGGGTTCACGGGCGCCGACCTGGCGAACCTCGTGAACGAAGCCGCCATCCTCGCCGCGCGCCGCGACAGGCACACCATCGGCATGACCGAATTCGAGGAAGCCGTGGACCGTGTCCTCGCGGGGCCAGAACGGAAGAGCCGCCTGCTCACCGCCGAAGAACGCCGCCTGACCGCGTACCACGAGGGTGGCCATGTCGTGGTTGCGCACTTCACGCGGCACGGTGAACGGCCGCACAAGGTCACGATCGTCTCCCGCGGGGTCGCGGCCGGCTACACCCGCTTCCTGCCCGCCGAAGAGACGCACTTCAAGACGCCGGACATGCTCCGCGATCAGCTCTGCGCGGCACTCGGCGGGCACGCGGCCGAAGAACTGGTGTACGGAACCGCCTCCACCGGCCCTTCGAACGACATCGAGCAGGTCGGGCGCATCGCCCGTGCGATGGTGAAGCGCTGGGGCATGAGCGCCCGCCTCGGCCCGCTCACCTTCGGCAAGAGCGAGGAACTCGTCTTCCTCGGGCGCGAAATCTCCGAGACGCGTGACTACAGCGAGGAAACCGCGAAGGTCATCGACGAAGAGGTGCGCGCGCTCGTGCTCGATGCCGCGGCGCGGGCGAAGGCTATCCTCTCGGAGCACCGGGACCTGCTCGACCGGCTGGCGGCCACACTCCTTGAGGTGGAGACGCTGCAGGGCGCCGATCTCGCGAACGTGCTCGGACCCGGCGCCGATGGCATCGCGGGTGAAGCCGGTGTCGCGCCGCTGGCCGCAATGCGGATGGCGGCGCCGCAGCGTCCGCGTTAGTCGACCACGCGCGCGCCGAACGTATACTGAGTTCACCCCGCACGCTTCGAGGCCCAGCTGGTGATTCTTGCCTTCGGTTCGGACCACGCAGGCTACGAGTTGAAGCAATTCCTCGTGGAGACGGCCCGCGAATGGGGCCACAGCGTCAACGACCTCGGCACGCACGGGCCCGGCAGCGTCGATTACGCGGACTTCGGCGAGCCGGTCGCACGCGCGGTCGTAGCCGGCGATGCCGACCTCGGCGTCGTGCTGTGCAGCAACGGCGTCGGCATCAGCATCACGGCGAACAAGGTCCCCGGCGTTCGCGCGGCCCTGTGCCACACGAGCTGGGGCGCCGCCCGCGCCCGGCAGCACGCCAACGCCAACGTCCTCGCGCTGGGGGCCTGGGAGATTGGCCGGGGCGTCGCTGAGGACATCCTCCGCGCGTTCCTTACCAACGAATTCGAGGGCGGCCGGCACGAACGCCGCGTCGCCAAGGTCATGGATGTCGAGCGGCGCGGAATCGCCGCGGAGGGCACGAAGGAATGACGGACGACGGCATCGGCAAGAAGACCGTTCGCGACATCGACGTCGCGGGCAAGCGCGTCCTCGTGCGCGCCGACCTGAACGTGCCGATCGCGAACGGCGCCGTCGCCGACGACACGCGCATTCGCGAATCGCTGCCCACCATCCGCTACCTGCAGGAGCAGGGCGCCATCGTGGTCCTCTGTTCGCACCTGGGGCGGCCGAAGGGCAAGGATGCCGCGCTCTCGCTCGCGCCCGTCGCCGGGCGGCTTGGGAACCTCCTCGGGCAGGATGTCTTCTTCGCCGAAGATTGCATCGGGCCGGTCGCGAAGGATGCCGTTGATGCCGCCTCTCCGGGGCGCGTGGTGCTGCTGGAGAACCTTCGTTTCTACAAGGAGGAGGAGGCGAACGACACCGAGTTCGCGCGCCAACTCGCTTCCCTCGCGGACATCTACGTCAACGACGCGTTCGGCACCGCCCATCGCGCTCACGCCTCGACCGAAGGCGTCACGCACTACCTGCCAGCCGTCGCCGGCTTCCTGTTGGAGAAGGAAGTGCGCTACCTGAGCACGCTCGTGGCGAACCCGCCCCGGCCGTTCGCGGCGGTGATCGGTGGGGCGAAGGTATCGACCAAGATCCCGGCGATCGAACACCTCCTGCCGAAGCTCGACATCCTCGTCCTCGGTGGCGGCATGGCGAACACGTTTCTCAAGGCCGAGGGCGTGAACGTGCAGATGTCGCTCGTGGAGGATGAGCAGGTCGCCATCGCTCGGCGCATCCTCGAACGGGCGCGCGCGGCGGGAGTGCGCGTGCTCATCCCCACTGATGTCGTCGCCGCGAGCAAGTTCGCCGCCGACGCCGAGGCACGCCACGTGCCCGCCGGCCAGGTGCCGCCCGGGTACATGGTCCTGGACATCGGCCCCGAGACCGTTTCCGCCTACGCGGAGGCGCTTCGTGCCGCCGCCGCCGTCATCTGGAACGGGCCCATGGGCGTCTTCGAAATGGACAAGTTCTCCAAGGGCACCTTCGGCATGGCGCGCGCGCTCGCCAGTCTCCAGGCGACCACGGTCGTGGGCGGCGGCGAAACGGCGCAGGTGGTGGCCGAGCTCGGGCTCCAGAACCAGTTCACGCACGTCTCCACGGGCGGCGGCGCCTCCCTCGAGATGCTCGAAGGTCGCGAACTGCCGGGGGTCGCGGCCCTCCTGGACGCCTGACGATGCTTTTTGGCTTCCGCGGCATTCGCCTCTACCAGGGCATTCTCGCGTGCATCGCGCTGACCTTTGGCGTCGCCGCCGCGCTCACCACGAAGGCCTACACCGATGAACGCGTCCCCATGCTGCTCGCGCTCACGGGCCTCTTCGTCATCCTCTTCATCTGGATGTTCGGCCTTGCGCTGCGTGCGCCGACATCCTTCGTGGCGGTATCCAACGAACGCACGCGCATCCGCTTCGCCGGGTTCGTGGACACGGTGATCGACAACCGTTCGATCGTTGGCGTGCAACTCGCGAAGCATCCGCTGTGGGGCGGCATCGGCGTCCGCTCGGACTTCGGCGGCACCGTCGCGCTCGCGACGGCGACCGGCGTAGTGGCGGAGCTGGTGCTGCGGGAGCCGGTCCGCATCTGGCTCATCCCCCACGTCTGGCGAATTAACGCGCGGAAGCTCCGGCTGAGCATTCGCAACCCCCAAAAGCTCGTCGAACGGTTCGGCGCGCCCCCCGCCGAGCGGCCCACCGCCGCGCCAACAAAGAAGGCCAAGGCTCGTGGATCTCGCGCTCGCTAGCACCCTCTCCCGGCCGGACGGCGGCAAGATCGTGTTCTGCGTCATCGACGGCCTGGGCGGCCTCGCCCGCGAAGAGACGCTTCGCAGCGAACTCGAAAAGGCCGACATAACGCACCTGGATCGCCTCGCTGCCCGGTCCGAGGTGGGCCTGACCCGGCCGATGGCGCGTGGCGTCACCCCCGGGGCGCGCGCAGGCCTGCTCGCATTGCTCGGCTACGACCCCATCGTGGCCAGCGACGGCGCGCTCCCCGCGTTCGAGGCGACCTGGAAGGCCCGCGCGGCCATGCTCACCGATGACGCCATCGCCACCGGCGTCGCGAACGCCGCCGGCCTGACCGTCCTCCCCGATGGCCCGGTCGCCACCCAGATCGCGACCGTGCGCTCGCGCTGGGACGACTTCGACCTGTTCGTGCTGCACATCGCCTCGGTCGCCGAGGCCGCGTTCGCCGGGGATTTCCAGCGCAAGTGCCACGCGCTTTCGGAGCTGGACTCGGCCGTCCCGGAACTCCTGTCGCTGGGCGCGGATGTGCTCGCGATCGGCGGGCCGCGTTCGGTGCCCGCGTTGATGGCGGCGCCGACATGGCACCCCGTGCCGCTGCTGGTGCATTCGGGCCACGGTCGCGAAGGCAACGCCCAGCACTTCAACGAGCAGGAGTGCCTCCAGGGAAGCCTCGGTATCATGCCCGCCGTGGACGTGATCCCGCTCCTGTTCGCCCACGCCCTTCGACTTCAGCCATACGGAGACTGACATGCGCCGCCCCTTCGTTGCCGGGAACTGGAAGATGAACACCACGGAGGGCGAAGCCCGCGAGCTTGCCGCCGCCGTGGCCACCGCCACCGCCGGCGCCGCCTGCGATGTCGCCGTCGGGGTGCCTTTTCCGCACCTCGCGGCCGTGCGCGACGCGCTCAAGGGCACGCACGTCGCGGTCGCCGCGCAGGATGTGTATTGGGAGCCGAAGGGCGCCTTCACCGGTGAGGTCAGCGTTCCCATGCTCGCCGATTACTGCCGCTACGTGATCATCGGCCACAGCGAACGCCGCCAGTTCTTCGGCGAAACCGACGATTGGGTGCGCCGCAAGACCGGGGCCGTGCTCGCCTCGGCCATGGACCCCATCGTCTGCGTCGGTGAACTGCTGGAAGAGCGCCGTGGCGGGCAGACCGAGACCGTGCTCGCCCGGCAGATCGCCGAAGGGCTCGCGGGCATCGAGCTGAGCGCGCGGGTAACCGTCGCCTACGAGCCCGTGTGGGCCATCGGCACGGGGGAGACCGCGACGCCGGAAATCGCCCAGGCCGCCTGCGCGTTCATCCGCGGCGAATTGCGCAAGCTCGGTGGCGCCGCCGCCGACGCCATCCGCATCCAGTACGGCGGGAGCGTGAACCCCGCGAACGCGGCCGAGCTCCTCGCGCAGCCCGATATCGATGGCGCCCTGGTTGGCGGAGCGTCGCTGAAGGCGGACCAGTTCGCGCCGATTGTCGCCGCCGCGAAGTGACCCGCCCCCGGCTCGTCGTGATCGCCGGTCCGACGGCTGCCGGGAAGTCCGCGCTCGCACTTGAACTTGCCCTGCGCCACGGCGGCGAAATCGTGAACGCCGACAGCCGCCAGGTCTACCGCGGCATGGAGATCGGCACGGCGGCGCCAGCGCGGGCGGAGCGGGCGCTGGTACCCCACCACCTCTTTGGCATCGCCGCACCGGAAGACGGCTACAGCCTGGCGCTTTTCCAGCGCGACGCCCGCGCGGTGCTCGACGCGACCTGGACCCGGGGAGCGTTCCCGTGGCTTGTTGGCGGGACTGGCCAATACGTGTGGGCGCTGCTTGAAGCCTGGGCCGTCCCGGAAGTGCCACCCGATGAGGCGCTGCGGGCGGAGTTGGCGGAATTCGCGGACGAGCACGGGCCGGACGCGCTGCTCGCCGAGCTGCGCGCGATCGATCCCGTGTCGGCGGACGGCATCGACCCCCGCAACGTGCGCCGCGTGATCCGCGCGATCGAAGTGACGCGTCACACCGGGCGGCCGTTCTCCGATGCGCGCGTACGCGGCGACCCGGGTTTCGATTTCCGGGTGCTGGGCGTCGACCTCCCCAACGAGACGCTCCACGCCCGCATCGATGCTCGCGTCGTGGCCATGTTTGAGCGCGGGTTCGTGGACGAAGTGCGTGCCTTGCTCGCTGACGGCGTCCCGCCGGGGTCCGCGGCGATGGACTCCATCGGCTACAGCCAGGTCATTCGCCACCTCGACGGCGAAATCACGCTCGCCGAGGCCGTGGCGGAGACCCAACGGGCCACGCGCCAACTCGCCCGGCGTCAGCGTCAGTGGTTCCGGCACACGGATGCGCGCATCACCTGGGTCGGTGACGTTGACGAGGCGTGGGCAGCGGTGAGCGCGTTTGTCAGCGGCGAAGCACCCTAGATCGCGGCAAAGAGCGCCGCTGCGTGGGCAGGCATCTCCATGGTATTGCCCGCGGCCGCGGGCGTACGGCCGAACCCACCGAAGCGCCCCTCGTCGGTGCAGAGTAGCGTTCGGGGGCTGCCCGGCAGCGGAACTTCGAGCGCCTCGCCGAAGTTCGCGACAATCAGCCTGGTGCCGGCCGCGTTGGCCACTTCGACCACGATGGCCCGCTCGCCAATGGCACGAGCATCCAGCGGCGTGCGGCCGTCGCGCGCCGCCGCGAGCACCGGGTCGGTCGCGCGGAGGCGGAGCAGTTCGCGGTAGAGGCCGCGAATGAGCCGGCCCGCGCCTCGGTCGCTCTCGGCCCAGGGCAGCTTTGAGTCGAGGAAGGTTGATTCTGCCTGCGGGTCGGGGATGAGTTCCCGGACCGCGGCGTCAGTGAACGCCGCGAAGGCCGCGAACTCGTGGCGGCGGCCCTCGGTCACGCGCGCCCCCAGGCCCGGTTCGTGGTCCGTGAAGTACTGGAACGGGGTCGAGGCGGCGAACTCCTGCCCCTGGAACAGCAGCGGCGTCGCCGGCAACAGCAGGAGCAATGCGGAGGCCGCGGCGTAGTCGCCAAGCGAGGCGGTCGTGTTCAGGCGCAACCCCAGTGCCCGATTCCCGACCTGGTCGTGGTTCTGGATGCAGTAGATGAACGCGGGCGGCGGGAGCCCCCTGGCCGGCGTCCCCCGTGGCTCACCGCTCCCGGGCACACACTGCCCTTCGTAGAGCCAGCCCTGCCGGATGGTGCGCGCGAGCTCCGCTGCCGTTCCCGCGAACCCGCCCAGGTAGCCATCGCGCTCCCCGTGAACGAGGGTGCGCACGCCGTGGTGGAAGTCGTCGGCCCAGACCGCGTCGAAGCCGAAGCCGCCGGGCCGGGGGAGCAGGTAGCGGCGGTCGTTCTCGTGCGTCTCCGCGGTCAGGTAGGGGACATGCCCGGCGCGTGGATGGGCGGCGGCCACGGCGGCAAGTTCGGCCAGGATGTGCGTCGCCGAGTCGTCCGCGATCTCGTGCGTGGCATCGAACCGGAAGCCGTCGACGTGGTACTCGTGCACCCAGTGGAGCAGGTTCTCGGCGAAGAACCGCCGGACGTGCTCGCTGCCATCGTCATCGAAGTTGAGGGCGTCGCCCCACGGGGTCTTGTGCCGGGGCGTCGTGTAGCGCGGCGAGTAGAGGCCCGTGTAGTTGCCATCGGGGCCGAGATGGTTGTAGACGACATCCAGCACGACGGCGAGCCCCGCGCCGTGCGCCGCGTCGATGAACCGCCGGAACCCGTCCGGGCCGCCGTACACGGCTGCGGGAGCGAAGAGGCTGACGCCGTCGTATCCCCAGTTCCGCGCGCCCGGGAAGGATGCCACGGGCATGACTTCGATCGCGGTCACGCCGAGGTCCACGAGATGCGGGAGTTGCGCGATCGCGGCGTCGAACGTGCCCTCCGCGGTAAATGCGCCGATGTGGCATTCGTACAGCACGAGCGACGCGAACGGCGGCGGCTGCCACGCGCCATCCGTCCAGGCGAAGGCCGCCGGGTCCACTACCTCGGACGGGCCGTGCACGCCGTCGGGCTGGCTGCGAGAGCACGGGTCGGGCGCGGTCACGCCCGCGACGCGGTAGGCGTAGCGCGTGCCGGGGCCGGCGCCGGGCACGCTGGCGGCCAGGTACTCCCCGTCGCGCGTGAGCCTCACTTCGCGCTCGTTCGCGCCATCGAACAGGATCAGCACCGGTTCGGCATCCGGCGCCCACACGCGGAATGCGGTACCCCCGGCATGCGGGATGGCGCCGAGCGACGGCACCCACGCGCCGGTCACCGGGCCGTCCCCACCGCGACCGCGGCGATGCCACCATCCAGCCGCGCACCCGGCCATGCTTCGGTGTCGATGGGCTCGCCGGTGAGGCCGTCGCACCAACGGAGGCCGTCGCGCAGGGGGACGGATGTGCCGGCCCACGTCCCCGCCCGGAAGGTGCCCTCGCCTTCGACCAGCCGGAAGCAGCGAATCGGGATCGCGACCGCGAGGTGCTCGCCATCGGCCTCGCGTTCGAAGGCGAAGAGTCGAGACGCGAGGCCGCCGGTGGGTTCCAACGGGGAGTAGCTACCCTCGGAGAAGAGCCGCCAGTGGCGAGCACGGAGCGTGAGCAGGCGGCGGGTCAGCCAGAGCTTCCGCCCATCGAGCCCAACCGCCGGGGGCACCTCGGGGAGTGTCCGCAACCGCGCCGAAAGCTGCTCGAAATCGACCGGCCGCCGGTTGTCGGGGTCGGTGAGCGCAAGCGACACGCACTCCTCGCCCTGGTAGATGTCGGGGAAGCCCGGCGCGAGCATCTTCAGGGCCACGCCGGAGAGCGTGTTTAGCGCCGCGGCAGGCAGGATTCGCTGGACCAGCGCGCCCATCCGGCGGTGAAACGCCCCCGCCCGGGCCGGGTCCAGGATCCGGTCAATGAACTGGAGGACGGCCGCTTCGTAGGCTTCGCCGGGGCGCATCCAGCTCGTCTCGCGCTTGGCTTCGCGCATCGCCTTGCGGGCGTGGTCGCGGATCCGCTCGCGATAGGCCTCGCCGGGGCCGCCCTCGGGCCAGCTCCCGAGGAGCGTCTGGTACAGGTAGTACTCGAACCCCGGGCCGGGGGCCTCGCCTTCGGGACCGGGCGTGCGGTAGCGCGCGTTCAAGCGGCCGAAGGCGCTCACTTCGCGGTCCCATTCGCGCGGGATCTCCGAAAGCACGTCGAGCCGCGCGCGCACATCGCTCGACCGCTTGGTGTCGTGGGTTGAGCTCGCGGACATGGCGCCCGGCCAATGGGCGGCGCGATCGGCCATCCAGCGGTGCGCGTCGCCGGGGTCCATCCCGAAGCCGTCGGGGTCGCCGCCCACTTCGTTCATGGACAGCAGGCGCACGAACCGGAAGAACGACGTGTCCTCGACGCCCTTCGCCGTGACCGGCCCGGAGAGCTGCTGAAAGCGGCGCCGGAACCGCTCGCGGCGCGCGCGCTCGTCCGGGTCGAGGTCGCCGGAGAGAAGGAGCACCTCTTCGACGAAGCGGACGGCCAGCTCGGAAAGGTACGGCTCGCGCTGGAGGGCGAGGTCCGCCGCCCCTGAAATGATGGCGCGCGCGTGGGCCTGGTCGCCGCCCATGTACGTGCGATACACCGGGAAGGCGGCGAGCGTGCCGCTCAGGGCGTCGCGCAGTGCGCGCAGCGTCAGGTCGCGGTAGCGCCGCCGCCGCTGGGCGATGCGGTACAGCTCGGCCGCCAGCACGTTCAGTTCCCCCGAGAAGGCGTTGCGAACGGTCTGGCGCTTCGCCTCGTAGGTCGTGGCCTCGTAGGAGGTGGTTTCACCCGTCCGCTGGCGCCGCGTCAGCTCCATGCGCTCGCGGCCGGCCGGGTCGACGAGCAGGCCATCGACGCGCGCCATGAATTCGTACCCGGTCGCGCCATCGACCGGCCAGCTGGCGACGAGGCGCTCATCGCGTTCGAGGATCTTCTCGACGTAGATGGGGATGTTCTTCGCGCTGACACCCTCGGCGGCGAGGTCGAGCCGTTCGCGAAGGCGCATGAGGTAGCCCTGGGGACTGTACAGGCCGTCGATGTGGTCCACGCGCACGCCCGTGACAAACCCCGTCGCCACGAGGTCGAAGACGAGGCGGTGGACGTGTTCGAACACCTCGTCGCGCTCAACCCGGATGCCCGCGAGGCTGTTTACATCGAAGAAGCGGCGGTAGTTCATCTCCTCGGCCGAGACGCGCCAGTCGGCGATTCGGTAGTGCTGGCGGGCGAGGATCTCGTCGAGCCGGTCGAAGCTCGAAGGGTCGTCCGGGTTGCCGTTGATGGCGGCGACCTGCCGTTCGAGAAACGCGAGGATGGCCGGCTCGGCCTTGACCAGCGAGCGCCATTGCACGAGCAGGTTCTCGAGGCGCTCGGGCTCCTCGCGTTGCATCCCCTCCAGCAGTTCGATCAGCGCACCGAGCGACGCGGGGTCGCGGAGGTCGTTTCGCAACTCCGACGGCGGGAGGCCGGTCAGCTGCGCGAACGTGCCCGGCGCGAGCGGCAGCGCCTGGCCAAAGTACCGAAGTACGGGCTCGCCATCGTCGAGCACGACCCGCAGTTCACCTGCCTCCAGCGCCATGCCGAACGGCTGCCCGAGGATGGGAACGACGACCTTGCCGGCGGGCATCTGCGGCTGCCCGGCCCAGTCGATATCGAAGTAGCCCGCGTAGCGCGACGCCTGGCCGTAGCGGAGGACATCGCGCCACCAGGGGTTCTCCCAGCCCACGCCGACGTGGTTGGGGACGATATCGAGGATGAGCCCCATGTCGTTATCGCGGAGCAGCCCCGCGAGTTCATAGAATGCTGCGAGCCCACCCAACTCGGGGTTCACCTGGCCGTGGTCGAAGACGTCGTACCCGTGCGTGCTGCCCGGCGATGCCGCGAAGATCGGCGAGAGGTACAGGTGCGAAACCCCGAGTTCGCGCAGATACGGCACGATCGCGGCGGCGCGCGCGAAGCCAAAGCCCGCGTGGAGCTGCAGCCGGTAGCTGGCGGCCGGGGTTCCGTATCGGCTCATTCGGGCGCCGCGGGGCGGCTAGCGAACCCCCGGGATCGGTTCCACGACGGTCGTGCGCGGGGTCTGCCGCCGGACAATCCGCCGGTTCGCGAGGTCCACCACCCAGACAGGCGCATCCTCCAAGCCTTCGGGACGCCGCAGTGCGGCAGCCACGTCGAAGAGGACGGAGTCGGGGTCGCGGTCCATTTCAAGCTCCTCCAGCCGATGGGCATACAGGGGCCGGCGGCTGTCGCTGGCCTCACCTCCACCGGGGGTACTGGGCCTCGTCAGCATATCGATTCACCGGCGGCGGACGGGTTGCAGCGGGCTGCCCGGGCATTGCGAAACCATCGCCGCCGGGTTCGACGGGCGGCGGCTCGCTCGGGGCGTGGCCTAGCCGTTCACCATCTCGCCGCCATTGGGGTGCAGCACCTGCCCGGTCATGTACGAGGCATCGTCCGAGGCGAGGAAGACGTACGACGGCGCTACCTCCTCGGGTTGCCCGGGACGCTTCATCGGCACGTTCGCACCGAAATGCGCGACCCTTTCGGGCGAGGACGTGGACGGGATGAGCGGCGTCCAAATCGGCCCCGGGGAGACCGCGTTCACGCGCACGCCCTGCTCGGCCAGCGACTGCGAAAGCGACCGCGTAAACGTGACAATCGCACCCTTCGTCGCCGAATAGTCCAGCAGCGAAGGGTTCCCGCGGTAGGCCGTGACCGAGGCCGTGTTGATGATGCAGCCCTTCCCGTTCGTCAGATACGGGAGCGCGGCCTTGGTCATGTAGAAGAACGAAAAGATGTTCGTGCGAAAGGTCCGCTCAAGCTGCTCGGCCGTGATCTCTGTGATGGACTCGACCGGGTTCTGTTCGGCCGCGTTGTTCACGAGGACATCGAGCTTGCCGTATTCGGAGGCGCACTGCTGAACGGCCTTGCGGCAGAACGCTTCGTCGCCGACGTCACCGGCGATGGCCAGGCAGCGGCGGCCTTCCTGCTCGACATAGCGTTGGGTTTCCTCGGCGTCGCCGTGCTCGTTCAGGTAGGCGATGGCGATGTCTGCGCCTTCGCGCGCGAACGCCACGGCCACCGCCCGGCCGATGCCGCTATCGCCGCCGGTGATGAGCGCGACGCAGCCCTGCAGCTTCCCCGAGCCTCGCTGGGAGGCATCCTCGAACTTCGGGCGGGGGTGCATCTCCGATTCGATGCCCGGGCGGTGGTCCTGGGTCTGGGGAGGGAGGGTTTGGCCCTGGGACATGCTGCGGCTCCGTCCTCGCGCGGCGGCGTTGTGGCGGCCGGGATTGTGGTGGAGGGCCGGGGCAGGTGAGGAAAACCGACTCCGATGACGCGGGCTACCCAATACAGCTCTTCAGGTTCATGCCCCGGCCTTCTCCCCGATACTACCCTCGCGCCGTGGCCTGTCCGGCTTTCGCGTTCCCGGGGCCGGGTTGCAAACCCCTTGCAGCGACAATGAACGGGCGGCGGCGCTATCCCAGCGCCGGGAGTTCCTGCTGGAGCGTGAGCAGCGGTGCGAAGAGGTCCCCATCGCGCTCGACCCTCGCGAGCACTTCATCGGCCTCGAACCGCAGCATCGCCGCGTCGCCGGCCTTCACGGCGGCTTCCACCTCGTCCCACGCGACCGGCGTCGAGACGGTCGCCCGTTCGCGCGCGCGCAGGGAATACACCGCGACGGTGGTCTTGTGGTCGTCGTTCTGGGACCAATCGATGAACACCTTCCCGGCGCGGACGGCCTTGCTCATGCTCGAAACCACGCGCCCGGCGTGCTCTCGTTCGATGAGCCGCGCTACGGCGTTCGCGAACGGCTTCGTCTGCTCGAATGTCGCGGCGGTGTTCAGCGGCAGGTAGAGCTGCATCCCCTTCGACCCCGACGTCTTCACGAACGACTGGAGGCCGAGCCCCGCGAAGAGGTCGCGGATCCAGAGCGCCACCTCCGCGCAGTCCAGGACATCGGCCGGTGGCCCCGGGTCGAGGTCGAAAACAACGCTCGTGGGGCAGAGCACATCCTCGGCCCGGGAAAGGAGCGGGTGCAGTTCGAGCGTCGCCAGGTTCGCCAGCCAAACGAGCGTGGGCAGGTCATTTACCAGGCAGTAGTCGATGGTTTTCCCGTTGCTGCTCGAGAAGATGCCCTTCTTCTGGACCCACGACGGCGCGTGCGACGGGCACTGCTTCTCGTAGAAGAACGCCGCCTCCGCGCCGTCCGGGTACCGCTTGAGCGTCATCGGCCGGTTGAACAGGTGCGGCAGCATCACCGGCGCGATCCGGGTGTAGTAATCGATGACCTGCGCCTTGGTGAATCCCGCCGAGGGATACAGCACCTTCTCCAGGTTCGAAAGCGCCAGTTCACGCCCCTCGATCTCGACGAGGACCTTCTTCCCATCGGCCGCCGGCGAACGGCGCGGCCCGGACACAGCAGCACGCTCTTCCCGCGCCCGGCGGCGAGCGCCCGTGCCCGGGGAGCCTTTCACGGTGAGTTCCTCGGGTTCGGATTCCTTCGATGCCGTCTCGCGCACGACGTCGCGCGGGTCTTTGTCGCCGCGGAGGCCCACGAACGAGGGGTGGCGAAGCGTCCCGTGCCGGGTCCACTCCGTGAAATCGACCACCGCCACCAGCTCCGGCCGGACGAAGCGCGCGCCTGGTTCGGGGACACCGTGGTCGAACGGGTTGTCCTCGGTCTCGGCCGCGGTGAGCGTCCGCATGAGGTCTCGCAGCAGGCGGTCGCTGAAGCCCGTGCCCACCTTGCCCGCGAAGTGCAGCCGTTGCGGCAGGCCGGCGGCCTCGGCATCGGCGCGGGTGCGGTCGTAGTAGCCCAGGAGAACGGCGCCGAGGCTCTCGCTGCGATTCCCCGCGCCCGGCGTCCACCCGCCGACCACGAATTCCTGCGCGAGGTTGTTTTTGATCTTGAGCCACGCGCCGGACCGCTTCCCCGGCTCGTAGATGCTGTCCAGCCGCTTCGCCACGACGCCTTCGAGGCCCTGCGCGCGGGTCGCGGCGAGGAGCGCGGCGCCGTCGCCTTCGCGGTACGCCGGCGTCCGCCACGATGGCCCTTCCAGGGCGAGTTCCTGCAGCCGCGCGCGCCGTTCGCGATAGGGCAGATGCGTGAGCGAGTGGCCGTCGAGGTACAGCAGGTCGAACGCCATGAAGGCCGCGGGGTATTCCTCCATCCGGCGGCGGATGTCGGCCGGGCGCGTGAGGCCCAGCCGGTTCTGCAGCCGCCCGAAGCTCGGGATGCCATCCTCGCCGAAAGAGACGATTTCGCCATCGAGCACGACTTCACGGCTGCCCAGGGCCTCTCCGAGCGCGGCGAATTCCGGGTACTGCCTGGTGATATCGAGCAGGTTGCGGCTTTCGATGCGCACGCGGCCGCCTTCGCTGAAGAGCAGCGCGCGGATGCCGTCCCATTTGATTTCGAACGCGTAGGCGGTGTCGTCGCGTGGCAGGTCGCCCGGTTTCGCGAGCATCGGCTCCACATGCCGGGGCATCGGTTCGCGCGAAGGATCCTGCGGCGGGTCCATGCGGTGCATCATCCAGTTCTTGCCGTCGGTCTGGAACAGCACGTACTTGCCGGAAACGCGCTCGCCGTGGAGGGTGACCATCACCTCGCCCTCGCGGAACTTGTGCGTCTCGTACGTGCCCCGGTCCCAGATGCTGACCTGCCCGCCGCCGTACTCGCCTTCGGGGATTTCGCCCGCGAAGTCGATGTAGCTCAGCGGGTGGTCCTCCGTCTGGATGGCGCGATGGTTCACCTTGGGGTCGGGCGGCACACCCTTCGGCACAGCCCACGATACGAGCACGCCTTCGTGCTCCAGGCGGAAGTCCCAGTGCAGGGCAGTGGCGTGGTGCTCCTGGATGACGAACCGGGGCAGCCCATCCGGAGCGGCCGCGACGGCGCCATCCGGTTCCGCCGTCCGGGCGAAGTCGCGCATGCCGCGGTAGGTGTCGAGGCGGTCTGGCATCGGGTGTTCGGCCTTCCGGTGTCCGTTAGTGTGCCAGACCCATAGGCGCGCGGGTGTTACATCCCCCTCGCGGCGCGGCGAATTCCTTAGTAGCCGTGCGAATCCCAGAGCAGGTCTTCGCGCCCTTCGCGGGCCGATTGGTAGCGCGCCGCCACGAAGAGGAGGTCGCTGAGCCGGTTCAGGTAGGGCACGACGAAAGCGCCGACCGCTTCTTCGCGCGTGAGGGCGATGGCCAGGCGTTCGGCACGGCGGCAGACGGTGCGGGCGACGTGCAGCTGGGCCGCGGCAAGCCCGCCGCCGGGGAGGATGAAGCTCTTCAGCGGTTCCAGTGAGTCGTTCCAGCCGTCGATCCACCCCTCCAGCTGGTCGATGTGCCGCTGTTCGATGCCGGGCACGGCGAACCGCTTTTTGTCCTCTTCCAGGATGCAGAGGTCCGATCCCACGTTGAACAGCACCTGCTGGATGACGAAGAACTGCGGCTTCATCGATTCGTGCAGGCCGGATTCGACGACGACGCCGATGACGCTGTTCAGCTCGTCGACGGTGCCGTACGTCTCGATGCGGAGCGAGTCCTTGGGGACGCGCTGGCCGCCACCGAGCGCGGTGGAGCCGTCATCGCCGGCACGGGTGTAAACGCGATTGATGTGGACCATGCTCCAAGGATGCCCGATCGCGCGGGGGCGGGCGACCGCCGCTTTGCCCGGGGGGCCGCCGTTTCGCACAATAGGCGCATCACCGCGCCACGCGCGCCGGGAGAGATACGATGGCCGACGCTCCGGCTCGCTGCGTTCGCTGCTACACCGCGCTCACAGGTGCGCCCCACTACATGGCCGGCCGCGCCTACTGCTGCGCGAGTTGCTCGGTCGGCTCGGCGTGCGAACACCAGGGCGTGCACCGCGCCGCGAACGTTCGCCGCTACGACACGAACTTCGACCGCTTCCGCCAGGCCGCGCGCGAACGAACCCCCTACGAAGCCGTTCGCCCCGGGGACTGACGCCGCCGCTTGACCGGGATTCACCCGGCACCGGACCATCCACGCATGGCTCTGTACGAATACCAATGTTCCAGCTGCGGCGCGCGCACCGAAAAGCGCATGCCGATGAACGATGTCCTTCAGATCATCCCCTGCCCGAAGTGCAACGCCCAGGCGAAGAAGGTCATGGGCGGTTTCGCGCTCGTCGGCCGCGCGGGCGCCGGCATCGGCGACGGTCCCGCTCCCTGGGAGGACGGCGGCGACGATGGCGGTGACGGTGACGGGGGAGACGGCGGCGGTCACGACCACGGCCACTCGCACGATTTCGGCGGTCACGGGCATAGCCACGGCCCGGGCGGGCATACCCACTGACCTCCCCCTTGCCGGGTCGCTCGGCGATCGCCAGCATGGCCGCGTGACAACGAACGGCACCCCCGATTGGCTCGGCGCCGGGCTCGAGGAGATCCCCGGCGTGCGGGTGATCCGCGACCGCGACGAACTCGCGAGCTATGAAACCGACTGGACGCGGCGCTTCAGCGGCCGGGCACGGCTGGCCTGCATCCCGCGCGATACCGCCGGCGTGGCCGGTGTGCTCGCGTTCTGCGCGCGCACCGGCGTGCCCGTCGTGCCGCAGGGGGGCAACACCGGCCTCGTCGGCGGGAGTGTGCCGCGCGGGGGCGAAGTCGTCCTCAGCACGCGCGGCCTCGCTTCGCTCTCTCCGGTGGACCAGAATGCCGCCCAGGTCACGGCCGGCGCGGGCGTCACGCTCGAACGGCTGCAGCAGCACGTTCGCGGTGTGGGCTTCGACTTCGGGGTCGATCTGGCCGCGCGCGGCAGTGCCACGGTCGGGGGCATGGCCGCGACGAACGCCGGGGGCACCCGCGTGCTCCGCTACGGCTCGATGCGCGAGCAGATCGTCGGCTTCGAAGCCGTGCTCCCCAACGGCGAGATCGTGTCACGGCTTGGCGGCCTCCCCAAGGACAACACGGGGTACGACCTGGGCAGCCTGCTCAGCGGCAGCGAAGGCACGCTCGCGGTCATAACCCGGTTGCGGCTGCGACTGGTGCCCCTGCTGGTTGCGAGGGCCGTCGCGCTGGTCGGGGTCGCGCTCCCCGCCGACGCCGTGACGCTCGCCGCGAAGCTGCGCCGATCGTGCCCCTCGCTCGAGTCGCTGGAGATGTTCCACCCGGATGGGCTCGACCTGGTGTGCCGGCACGCGGGCTTGCGGCCGCCGTTCGCACGCGACTGCGGCGCCTACGTCGTGGCCGAATGTGCCGCCCGCACGGACCCTTCCGAGGAGATCGCGACGGCGCTGCTTGAGTGCCCCGAAGTGGCGGACAGCGCGATGGCCACCGGCCGGGCGGAACGCGAGGCCCTCTGGGCGTATCGCGAACGGCACACCGAATCCATCAATGCCGAGGGCGTTCCCGTGAAGCTCGATGTCGCGGTGCCCGTGGCGGGCGTGGTCGCGTTCCTGCGCGCCATCCGCGGCGAGATCGACCGAGCCGCACCCGGCGCCCGCGCCATCATCTTTGGCCACCTTGGCGAAGGAAACTTCCATGTGAACCTGCTCGGCACCGGCGCCCACGAAGAGGAGGCGACCGCGGCCGTGCTCCGGCTCGTGGCCAGCATCGGCGGAAGCATCAGTTCCGAACATGGCGTGGGCGTCGCGAAGGTGAGCTACCTCGGCCTCACGCGGAGCCCCGCCGACCAGGCCGCCATGCGCGCCATCAAGCAGGCACTCGACCCGTCGGGCATCATGAATCCCGGCGTCATCTTCCCCGCGTGAGCCGGTCGAAGCGGCGGCCGCGGCCCGGCACGGCGAAGGCGCCGCCTCTGGCTCCTCCCGTGCTCGCGCCGATGCCCGCACCCGTGGCGCTCTGGCGGCTCGTGCATCCGTTTCCATCCATCGCCGTGGCGGCGCTCACGGCCGCGCTCGTGCCCTTCGCGGGCGGCGCGGACCGGGCGGCCCGGGCCGCGCAGCTGGGCATCGGCATGCTCCTCTACCAGTTCGCCATCGGCGCCGCGAACGACCTGGCCGACATCGACCTCGATCGCCGTTCGAAGCCGTGGAAGCCGCTCGCGCGCGGGGCCCTTTCGGCACGCACCGTGCGCCTTGTCGCGACCGGGGCGGCAGCGGGCGGGATGGCGCTCACCTCGACGCTGGACCTCGGGCCGTGGCTGATTGGCATCGCGGGGCTGGCCTGCGGGCTCGTGTACGACCTCTCGCTCAAACGGACGGCCTTCGCGTTCCTGCCGCTCGCGGTCGCGGTGCCGCTGATCCCGGCGTGGGTGTGGTCCGCCGCGGGCGAATGGGATGGGCTGCTCTGGGCGGCCATGCCCGCTGGCATGCTCCTCGGCTGCGCGATCTACCTGGTGAACCAGGCGCCCGGGGCGGCCGATGAGCGCACCGCCGGCGTGGATGGCCTCGCACAGCGGCTCGGTGCGCGCAGGGCCGCGCTGGCCGGCATCGCCGCGTTCGGGCTGGCAGCCTCGGTGGCGACGGTCACGCTCGCGTTCGCGGGCGAAGGGGGCCGTGCGTTGCTATGCGCGCTCGTCGCCGTGGTGGCAATGCTGCTTGTCCCGCGTGCGGCGCGCTTCTTCGGCCGCGATGGGCTCTTCGGCGTGTTCGTGGCGAGCGGCGCCGCGCTCGCGCTCGTCTACCTGTCCGCGCTCTGACTGCCGGGGAGACGCGTTTCGAGCCGCGCGAGCCGCTGGTCGAGGCTCCGCATGGAGTGCCGGAAGATCGCCATGGTGACAAAAAAGTCGGCCCAGAGCATCGTCGCGCCGATGCAGAAGAACGCGTCTTGCAGGATCTGGTTGTTTACGAGGATGGCCGCGAGCACGAACGCGAGCCCGATGCCCGACACGATCGACGGCAGGACGATGAGCATGCGTTACCTCGGGGGACCCCATCCGCTCGTGGTGATTATGCTTCCCAGGGCAGCCCCCCCGCGAGTGCCATGAAGTCGGCGTGCGCGCCCGGCGTCCCGGCCACGGCGGCGCCGCAGAAGAGCGTCGCGGGGGTGCCATCGCGCGCCGTCACCACACCGCCGGCTTCGCGCACCAGCAGGATGCCGGCGGCGATGTCCCACGCCTCAAGGTTCAGGTGCGCGTAGAGGTCCCAGCGGCCGGCCGCGGCGTAGGCGAATCCCAACGCGGCCGAGCCCGTGATCCGCAGCCCCTGCATCCCCGGCCAAAGGTGGAGCGCGGTCTGGAGTTGCCGCGCGGCGCGCCCGTCGTCGTAGCCAAGGTCGAGGGCGACCACGCCCTCACGCACGGTGGCCACGTCCGTGACGCGCATGGCGTGACCATTCAGGGTGGCCCCTCCGCCCGCGACCGCCGCGAACTCGTCCCCCAGCAGCGGGTGCTCGGTGAGCGCGACCACGGGCCCGGAGTTGAAGCAGAGCGCGATTGAGAACGCGAAGTGGGGGATCCCGCGCGAGAAGTTCTTCGTGCCGTCGATCGGGTCACAGACCCACATCCAGCCGTCCGATCGCGTCTCCCCGGCGGTCTCCTCGCTCAGGATGGCGTGCCCGGGATATTCGGCGCGAAGGATGCGCGTGACCTCGGCCTCGACGGCGCTGTCAGCTTCGGTGGCGATGTTCCCCCGGCCCTTCACAGCCGTCACCGCGGAACGCCCGTACGCGTCGCGAATGATGCCGCGCGCGGCGGCGGCGCAGCGCCGTGCCACCTCCAGCGGCTCCCATGCGGATGTCGATCGCGGCAGCGGCGGATGCGTCACGTTCGCCCGCCCGGCAGCGAGTCGCGGTATTGCCTCCACGTCGTGGCGTTGCGGGCGGTCCAGCGGTCCTCGGCCACGAAGATGTCCGCCGGGAGGCGAACCTGGGGCGCGGTCTCCTTCGCGCGGAGGTCCTCGGGAAGCTGCATCGGGTCTCCTTCGAAGCCGATGGCGATGACGACGTGCACGCGTACGTTGGCGGGTGCTTCGAAGGCCGCGCGCACCGCCGGTTCATCGAAGCCCGCCATGGGATGCACGATGAGCCCGCTGCCCGTCGCCTGGGCCAGCACGTTGCCGAGCACAATGCCCGCGCAGAACGCCCCAAGGTCGCGCGTCGTGCCGTCGCTGTTCGTCTGCGGCGTCTCCTGGTCGCTGTCGGAGCACACGGCGGCGAGCACCGGGGCGGCGCCGGCCCAGTTCCGGTTCCCGGGCGAGCAGGCCGCGAACAGCCGCTCGCGCACCACCGGGTCCCGCGCGACGAGAATGCGGGCGGGCTGAGTGTTGCCGTGGCTCGGGGCCAGCCCCGCCGCTTCCCAGAGCGCATCCAGCAGCTCCCCCGGCACCGGCCGATTGGCGAAGGCGCGGCGCGCGCGGCGGTTGGCGATTTCGGGAATGACGTCGGCCATGCGGGCATCGTGCCACCCCCCGGGGGACGGCGCTACACTCGCGCGGTGCCTGCCTTCGCCGGGATCGACCTCGCCTGGACGCGCGCGAACGACTCCGGCATCTGCATCGTCCGGGGTGAGCCGGGCCGCCTGGAGTTTGTGTGTTGCGACGCCCGGCCGGTGGAAACAGACGAACTGCGGGACCTGCTTCTCGCACTCGGCCGGGACGTCGTGGCCACTATCGACGCGCCCCTGCTCGTGGGACCGGACCGGACCGCCGAGCGCGAGGTCGGTCGCCATTTCGGCCGCTACAAGGCGAGCGCGCACTCCGCCGATGCCGAACTGCTACGAACCACCGGGCGCGACGCCGGGCCTCGCCTGGCGGAGGCACTGGCCGCGGCTGGTTTTTCGCTCGACCCGCTCGCCGTGACCCGAGGGGCCGCGGGCCGCTTCGCCTTCGAGGTCTACCCGCACGCCCTCCACGTTTGCTGGTTCGAACTCAAGGAGCGCATTCGCTACAAACGGAAGCCGCGGTGGAAGGTCGCGGGCTGCCGCGAGGGGCTGCGTGAACTGCAGCGCTACCTGCGCGGCGCCCTCGATGCCTTCGCCCCCGAACTGGTTCTCCCGCTAGCCGCGGACCTCGCGCCCGATGCCACGAACGCGAAAGGGCGCGCCCTCAAGCAGCTGGAGGACCGCCTCGACGCGGTCACGTGCATGCTCGCGGCGCTGCGGGCGTGGCGGGACGGCATGCGGACGGGGGATGTGCTCGGCGAGGGGCTGACCGGCTACGTTGCCGTCCCCGGCTTAGCCCTCGATTGCCGTTTCGGCGCGGTCCATCCGGTCGGGTGCCGACATGCCCATGATGCCGAGCACGCGCGCGAGGCTGACCTTCGCGGCCTGCACGAGCCGTAGCCGCGCGCGCGAAAGGGCCTCGTCCTCGGTGAGCACCTTCAGCGACGAGTCGTTCTGGACCTTGAAGGCGTCGTTGAAGGCGTGAAAGGCCGTCGCGAGCGACATCGCATAGTGCGGCAGGTGCTGCGGCTCGAAGGTCGTGGCCGTGATCTGAATGACTTCGGACAGACGCATCATCTCGCGTACGAGCGCGAGTTCGTGCGGGCGGGTCAGCAGGGCGACATCGCCACCCTCGGGCGAGAGACCCTGGTCGGCGGCGCGCCGCAAGATGCCGGCCAGTCGGGCGTGCGCATACTGCACATAAAACACCGGATTCTCGTTCGACTGCTTCTTTGCCAGGTCGAGGTCGAACTCCATCTGGGCGCCGGGCGAGCGAAGGAGGAAGAAGAAGCGCGCGGCATCCGCGCCGACCTCTTCGACCAATTCGTCGAGGGTGATGATTTCGCCGCTGCGCTTCGAAAGCCGCACGACCTCGCCCGCGCGCTTGAGCACGACGAGTTGGTAGAGGAGCACGTGGAGGCCGTCGGCATCGCCGCCCACGGCGCCCGTCGCCGTCTTGAGCCGCGAAACGTGGCCGTGGTGGTCGGCTCCCCAGACATCGATGACGAGGCTGAAACCGCGCTTCACGAACTTGTCGAAGTGGTAGGCGATGTCGCTCGCGTAGTACGTGGGGCGCCCGTCCGAGCGCACCACGACGTTGTCCTTGTCCTCGCCGAGGTCGCTGCTCGTGAACCAGCGCGCACCTTCGCGGTCGACGAGCTGGCCGTTGCGCATGAGCAGCGCCATCGCCTCGTCATAGGCGCCGGAGGGCCCGTACAGCGATTTCTCGCTGAACCAGCGGTCGTAACGCACGCCGAAGGCCGAGAGCGTCTGGCGGATGTTCGCGACCATGAGCTCGATGCCGACTTCGGTGAGGCGTGCGGGGGCCGCGTCGCCCTCGGGGCGCAGGTACGCGTCCGCCTCCCGCGCCTTGAGCTGCTCGGCCAGGTCGACCATGTAGTGGCCCGGGTAGCCATCCTTGGGGATGTCCACGGCGCGGCCAAAAAGCTGCTGGTAGCGCGCGTAGAGCGTCTCGCCGAACGAATCCGTCTGGGTGCCGGCGTCATTGACGTAATACTCGCGCTCGACCACGTAGCCGGCCGCGGCCAGCGCCTCCGCGAGCGCGTCGCCGATGGCCGCGCCGCGCCCGTTACCGACGTGCAGCGGCCCGGTGGGGTTCGCGGAGACGAACTCGACCTGCGCCTTCTTCCCCGCGCCGATGGTGAGGTCGGCGTACCGCTCCCCGGTCGCGATCACCCATTCGACCTGTGACTGGAGGAAGGCGTTCGACAGGCGGAAGTTGATGAAGCCCGGCGGCACGGCCTCGGGCACTTCGATGGCCGAATCCGCCGGGAGGTGGCGAACGAGCACTTCGGCGATGGTCAGCGGCGGCTTCATCGCCGCGCGCGCGAGCCGCAGGGGCAGCGAACTGGCGTAGTCGCCGTTCGCGGCGTCCTTCGGGCGCTCGATGGTAGCCCCCGGGAGGGCTACATCGGGCAGTTCGCCCGCTGCCACCGCGGCGCGGACGGCGCCGGTGACGAGCGATTCGAGGTGCTGGCGGATATCGCGTGCGTCGGCCATGGAACGTACAGGGTACCCCATCGCGCCCTTTGTTGAAGCCAACCGGCGACGGCCCCTCCCGCCAGCGCGTAGGATTGCGGCCGCCGCCACCGCGGCCGGAGGGCGCCATGTCTCGTCGTAGCTTCTGGGGCTGGGGGCTCGAAAGCGACGAACCCACCGCCGAACAGCGCGCACAGGCCGCCGAACGGGCATCGAAGCGGTATGGCGTCGAGCTCGTTTCGCCGCCGGTGCCCACCGATGCCAGCCTGGACCTTCGCGCGCCGCGCATCCAGCCGCCCGCGGCCCTCGCCGCGATCATGTCGACCGATGCCCACGAACGCGCTTCGCACGCCTACGGCAAGAGCTATCGCGACACCATTCGCGCCTTCCACTGCGACTTCCCGAACCCGCCGGATGTGGTCGCCTTCCCGACGACCGAGGCCGAAGTCGTCGCCGCGCTGGAGTGGGCGGGCGAAACCGGGACGACCGTCATGACCTACGGCGGCGGCTCATCCGTCGTCGGAGGCGTCGAGGCTCCGGATGCGGCCGACCGTGTGCTTTCGCTCGACCTCGGGCGGCTCGACCGCGTGCTTGAAATCGACCAGGCCTCGCGGGCCGCGCGCATCCAGGCGGGCGTTCTCGGGCCCGCGCTGGAGGACCAGCTTCGCCCGCACGGCCTCACCCTTCGCCACTACCCGCAGAGCTTCGAATGGTCGACGCTCGGCGGCTGGATCGCGACGCGCTCGGGCGGGCACTACGCGACGAATCACACGCACATCGACGACTTCGTGGAGTCGGTCCGGATGGTGACCCCGGCGGGCATCTGGGAGTCGCGGCGGCTGCCCGGGAGCGGTGCGGGCCCGAGCCCCGACCGGATGGTGCTCGGCAGCGAAGGCATCCTCGGCGTCATCACCGAAGCGTGGATGCGCCTGCAGGCCCGGCCCGTGTATCGCGCCTCGGCGGGCGTGACCTTCCCGACGTTCGCGTCCGCTTCCGAGGCCGCGCGGCTCGTGGTGCAGGCGAAACTCTGGCCCGCGAACTGCCGCGTGCTCGACCCGGTGGAGGCAGGGAACGCGGCCGGCCTCAGCGGCGAGCAGGCACTCCTCATCCTCGGTTTCGAATCCGCGGACGTCCCCCAGGGCCCGTTCATCGCGGAGGCGGTGCGGATCGCGCGCGAAGCCGGGGGCCAGGTCGCCGATGACCAGGTGATCGTCAGCGACGGCTCGAAAGAGGGCGTCGGGCGCCAGGGCGCGGTGGGCGAATGGCGCAACTCGTTCGTGCGGGGCCCCTACGGGCGCAACCTCACGGCCGGCCTCGGGATCGTGGGCGACACCTTCGAGACCGCCATCACCTGGGACCGCTGGCCCGCCTTCGATGCCGCCGTACGCGAGGCCGTTCGCGACGCTCTGCAGCGTGTTTGCGGCGGCGGCACGTTGAGTTGCCGGTTTACCCATGTCTACACCGATGGCCCGGCACCCTACTACACGTTCCAGGGGCTTGGCCGCCCGGGCGCCGAGCTGGAGATGTGGGGCGAACTCAAGAAGGCCGCCTCCGACGCCGTGATGGCGAACGGCGGGACGATCACGCATCACCACGCCGTTGGCCGCGACCATCGCCCGTGGTACGACATCCAGCGCCCGGGGCCGTTCACCGAGGCGTTGCGCGCGGCGAAGAAGGCGGTCGACCCCGCGGGCATCCTCAACCCGGGCGTGCTCATCGACCCGTAGGGGAGCGTCAGTTTACCGGCGCGGGCCGAGGAACGCCGCCGACGCGCCCGCGAGCATCGCTCCGATCGTCGCGAGCACGGCCGCGAGGCGGAGCCCATCCGACTGCCTGCCCGTGCCCGTCCGCGGCGGCAGCGGCGCGCCCTGGGATCGCGAATCCGGCGTCGAGGCCGCTGCGGCGGTGGCCGTCGGCGATGCAGCGGGCGGGGTCTCCGCACTCACCGCCGCCGGCGGATTCGCGACTGCCCGTCCGTCCGTCAGTTCGAAGGTACACGCGACGGTCTCGCCCGCGCCGACCACCACATCCACGCTTCGGCTGGCAACACTCACGAGCGAAGTGCCGGTCTCGCAGGTCACGTTCGCGAGCACGAGCCCGGCGCTGTCGAGCAACTCCACCCGGTACGTCCCGGCGGGAAGCGCCGGGAACATCGTGCGGGACGGGAGTGCCGTGGCGTCATCACCGTCGAGTTCGAAACCGATGCCGCCCAGGGCCGTCGTCACGAAGGCCCGCGATGGCGCCCCGCCAGGCGCGCTCACGGCGATCGCGATGGCCCCGCTTGCGACCTGCGCCTGCGGCGTGGCTGCCACGGCCACGGGTGGCGTCGCGGACCCGGCCGGGAGACTGGAGCGTTCGTAGATGTAGCGGCAGGTGGCGTTGTCGCCCTCGCCCACCGCGATCCGCACGGTTGCACCCTGGCTTCCCGCGAGGCCCGCGGTGTCGCAGCTCACGGTCACGTTCCACCCGGGGAGTTCGCCGCCGGCGATGCTGTAGCTGCCCGCCGCGAGCCCGGGGATGACGACGCGGTTCGTGTGGACCGGGTCGGCGTCATCGTCGAGCACGAACGGCCCGAGCCCATCGCCTTCGGTGGTGAAGGCGACGTCGTCCGGCGTATCGGGGCGTGTATCGAGGATGACGGTGAGGCTGGCGGGGGCCTGCGCGTGCGCGTGTCGCGCGGGGGAAACAATGGCCCACAGTCCCACCGCCACGGTGAGGAGGCCGATCGCCCAGGCGAGCAGGTGGGGGCGTCGATTGGCAGCGGTCACGGGCGCTCCTCCGAACCGGCCCGCAGCCCCGGAGTGCTCCGGCGCTGGATACTCGGGCCGCTGCGACCACCGTAGGAAGCGGCTGCGAGCGCGTTCGAAACAGGCCGGGGGCTGGATGTCGCAGCGGTCTCGCAGCGAGAGGACTGTCAGTTGCCGCAGGCGAATCCGCGATACTTCTGCAGCCGGTGGGCACGGACATCCCGGCGGGCGCGCTGAAGCAGCGTGCCCAGCAGTTCCTCCAGCGCGAGCACGCGGGAGAGCGCATCCCGCGGCTCGAGGAGCCCGTAGCGGACCGGCTCATCGGCCTGGAGCCACGGGGCGAGGAAGTCGACCAGCGCATGGGGCGCGCGCGGCAGGCGCATGCCCCGCGCCCATTGCCCCGTGAGCGAAAGCGCCAGCTGGAAGTACTCGGGGAACTCCGCCCGCACGCGCCCGAGTGCCGCCTCGAGTTCGCCAGAACGCTCCCAGGAGGTGTCGTCGAAGAGCTCAATCTCGCCGAACGGGTAGGGCCGGGGGGCGAGCAGCTCCTTCAGCCGGAAGCGCCGTTCGCCGCGCGCCGTGAGCACATAGCGCCCGTTGGGCAGCTCCTTCCATTCCTCGATGCGGGCCGTGGTGCCCACGGTGAACGGGACCGCGCCGCCCCCAACTTCGCCGCCTTCGCGAATGAGCAGGACGCCGAAGCGGCCGTCGCTCGCGAGCAGTTCGCGCGTCATCGCCTTGTAACGCTCCTCGAACACCTGCAAGGGGAGGGGCATCCCCGGGAAGAGCACCGTTCGCAAGGGAAAGAGCGGCAGTTCCAACGCGGCTCCCGTCCAGGTCGTCGTATTCCTCGCCCCGATGCCCTCTAGGCTCGGGAGCGGAGCCACTCCTCCAGCTGCGGCCGGTGCTCATCGAAGTGGTGGATGCCGGCGCCATCGAGCAGCCGGTTCCCGATGCGCGGTCGGCCCTTCTCCGCGTCGATGCCGTAGTAGTCGTCGCCGAGACCCTTCGCGGCGGCGTAATACTCGTGGAACGCTTCGTCGAAGTCGTCGAGCGCGGCCTGGCCGTCCTTCGGCTCGGCGGCGAAGGTGGCGTTCCAGGGGTCGGCGTTGCTGTAATCGGCGCCTTCGGGCGTGGGACGTTCGCCGCGGGCCACGCGTGCGAACGCGGGGGCAATCTCGCGGTACCACCCCGCCATGTGCGCGAGGAGCTCGTTCACGCTCCACTCTCCGAGCCAGACCTCGCGGTAGGCCTCCGGCGGGAGGTTCACGATGAGTTCCCGGAAATCGACGTACTTCTGTTCGAGTTCCCCGATGACGGACGCCTTATCGCTCACGTGTGCCCCCCGGTTTGCGTGAGCCGATCATACACGCGCGGAGGCCGTGCCGGTCAGGGTTCGCGGCGTGCAGCTATCCGGGGCAGCGGCTAGCATGATGCTCTCAGGCCCCCGTAGCTCAGCGGATAGAGTGTCGGCCTCCGGAGCCGAAGGCACAGGTTCGAGTCCTGTCGGGGGTACCAGGCCCGCTCGCGGCATCGCTTCCCATGTCCTCCCTGCGTGACGGACCGGTGACGACGTGGCGAGGTTCCCCCGTTCGTTCCCACCCGGACATTGTTGGTAGCAATCAAAATCCTGTATAACGGCCTTCAGTCGCAAGGCGTCCCGGTTCCCGCCGGGGCGATGGTGCCTTGTTGGCGCGAGGAGGGGTAATGGCGGGCGAATCGGTCCATGCCGAACAGGAACGAGCCGCCAACCGGCCGGGCCGCGAACGGGCGGCAAGCCCCCAGACCACACCCTCCGAGCCGATCGCGCGAGACCTGCGCGCGCCGGGACCGGCCCAGGTGCTCGGCATGCAGCGCGCCCTCGGCAATCGCACCGTGAGCCGCCGTCTCGCCGAATCGGCCACCACCCTCGCGAGGAAGACGTCCGGGCTTGGGGCTCCCGCTGCCGCGCCGGCCACCGCGGGCGTCGTGCAGCGCGAGTTCACCAGTGCATCCAGTCGCAGCAGCCACTTCAGCAAGCACAGCAGCGACTTCAGCTACGGCTCCGAGGACGAATACGAAGAGGCCGCCGACGACCATTACGCGAACCGCGGCAGTTACCAGAGCAAAGTCAGCGGCGGCAAGACCTACGTCTACGACGACTCGACCGATACGATCGGTGTGTACACCGCCGCCGGGAAAGTCATCACCTTCTTCAAGCCATGTCACAACAATCAGTCCAAGGTCGACAATGGTGACGGGCAGTCCTACTACGACAAGCAGTGACGACGCCGGCGCGGCCGCCTGAAGGGAGCGCGTGAATATGCCTGGAGCGACCCGGTTCCCCTGTCCGTGCTGCGGCTACCTCACGTTGTCCGAGGAAGAGCGCGGCTCCTACGAAATCTGCCCCGTCTGTTACTGGGAAGACGACCGCCAGCAGTTCGAGGACCCCACGAGCGACACCGGTGCGAACGCGGTCAGCCTCGATGAGGCGCGCCGCAACTACGCGGAGCACGGCGCTGCCGACCCCCGCTTCCTGAATGATGTTCGCCCGCCTCAGGATGACGAGATCCCCGTCGAGGACAATTCCTAGCTCGCCCCCGCGCTACTGACCTTCGTCCCGGGCGAGGAAGGGCGCGAACGCGCGGAACGCCGGCTTGGTGGCCGGGGTGCCTGTCGGCGTCGCCGATGGAGTCATGGTTGAAGTGCCAGTCGCGGTGGGCGTCGGAGTGGCGGTGGACGTGCTGGTGGCCGTCCCCGTCGCGGTCGGCGGCACCGTGTTCGTGGCGGTCGCAGTGTTCGTCACCGTGGGGGTGACGGTCGCGGTCACGAAGGCCGGGCCGACGTCGCCATTGCTGTCGGCGAGCGGCGTCTTGTCCCCGGCGGCCTCATCGCCGCAGGTGTTCGAGTTGTTCGTGTCCGTGCAGAAGACGCTGCTGCCGTTCGGGACCGCGTCGGAGATGTTGTCCCAGGCAGGGCCGGTGAAGACGAACGTGAACGTCCCGGCCGTGACCGGCCCGTTCCATTTGCAGCTGGGCGAACCGCCCGAGCCGACGACGTCCGCGTTGCCGTTGGTGGAGCTGGTGCACGTGAGGGTGCGCGGGCTCGTGCCGATGCCCCCGGCCGCGAGCTGAATCGTCAGCGACTGCGACTGCGCCACTGAGAGCGTGACGTTGACCGTGTAGGTGACGATCGTGTTCGGCGCGATGAGGGAGCCCGCGGCCGGCGACTGCGTCACCTCCGACGTGCCCACCGGCGCGGCCGCGCTGGCCGGGCGGGCGGTCGCCGGATCGCCGAGGGCGAAGGCGACGACGAGAAGCGCCGCGCCCATGAGGCCGAGAGGGAGAATGCGGAACCATCGCCTGCGAGTGGTGGACATGGTGGGGCCACACTAACAGCCTGGCCGGAACGAACTGCGGCCCGTGCCATAGATTGCGTGAGATGGTGCAAACGCGAAGGCCTCCCGCGGTGGGGAGGCCTTCGGCATTCGTGTGTGGAGGCGCCAGTCGGATTCGAACCGGCGGTGGAGCTTTTGCAGAGCTCTGCCTTACCACTTGGCCATGGCGCCTGGCGAATGAATGCGGTGGATGGTGCCCAGGGTGAGATTTGAACTCACACGCCCAAAAGAGCACTGCCCCCTCAAGACAGCGTGTCTGCCGTTCCACCACCTGGGCACGAGTGCTCATCCTGACATTCGCCGTGCCTTGCGGCAAGCCGCTGAGGGTTCCAGCACGGCGCTGACCGGGATGTTCTACTGGCAGGGGTGGCAGGATTCGAACCCGCGACACTCGGATTTGGAGGCCGATGCTCTGCCAACTGAGCTACACCCCTGCGAGTCGGCTCATTGTATCAGAGCGCCTCTAAGGGCCAACGCTACGCGGCTTCCGCCACCGTCTCGTACGACCCGCACGCGGGGCAGCGGGCCACCCGCGTGGCGCGCGATTGCTGGCCGAAATGGAAGCGCGCCTTGCAGCGGATGCAGTGCACCCGTTCGAACATCTTCCCTTCGGCGAACTTCCGGCGCCACTGTGGCTGCGGCTGGTATTCCATCGTATCCATCCCATCAGGATGTACGGCCGCGCGCACAGGCGAATGAAGGCCCCTGCCTGCCGTCCTCGCAATTCCATCGTTCCGGCGGTAGCCCGCACCCTTGGTATACTTCCCGGATGCAGCCACGACCCCGGCATCTCCTCGCCTCGGCCGACCTTCGGGTGGCCGACGTTTCGTTTCTCCTGGATTGCGCGGCGAAGCTGAAGCTCCGCCCCCAGCGCGTGCTCGAAGGCCGTCAGCTCGCGCTCCTCTTCGAGAAGCCGTCGTTGCGCACGCGTGTGAGCTTCCAGGTCGCGATGCGCCACCTCGGTGGCGAGACCATCTACCTCGCGCCCCAGGAAGTCGGTCTTGGCGAGCGCGAGGCGATCAAGGATGTCTCCCGCGTCCTCAGCCGCTACGTCGATATCGTCGCCGTGCGGACCTACGGGCAGGAGATCGTGGAGGAGTACGCGGAGTACTCCGGCATCCCCACCATCAACGCACTCACCAATGAAGAACACCCCTGCCAGGCGCTCGCCGACCTGCTTACCGTGCGCGAAAAGCTCGGCGACGACCTTCGCGGCCGCTCGCTCGCGTTCATCGGCGATGGCAACAACGTGAGCGCGAGCCTCGTGGTCACGGCCGCGTCGCTGGGCATGGATGTGCGCATGGCCGCGCCCAAGGGGTACATGCTCCCCGAACCGGTGGTCTCCGAAGCCGCCGCCCGCGCCGCCGAGACGGGCGGGAGCCTCACGCTCGTCGTCGATCCCGCCGAAGCCGTCGCCGGCGCGGAGGTGCTCTACACCGATGTCTGGACGTCGATGGGCCAGGAGCGCGAGTCGGAGCGCCGCCGTATCGATTTCGCCGGCTACCAGCTAAACCGCGCGCTCGTGGAGAAGGCGGCCGCGGGGGCACTCATCATGCACGACCTCCCGGCCCACCGCGGCGAGGAGATCACCGAAGAGGTGTTCGAAAGCCCACACTCGATCATCTTCGACCAGGCCGAAAACCGGGTCTGGGCGCAGGCGGCGGCCGCGGCCTTCCTTCTCGGGCGCGCCGACCAGATCGAGGACTGACCGGCGCTGTATGGGCGCGCGCTATCATGAGGGTGCGGCGCCCATGGCCGTGATCGGGAAGCATGCCTGACATCAGCCGGATCCGGGAGATTCTCAGCCAGTTCGGGCCCTCCAGTGTGCTCGACGTGGCCCTCATCGCCCTCGTGATCTTCGCCACACTGCGGCTCCTCAGCGGCACGCGAGCGATGACGCAGCTGCGCGGCGCGATTGCCCTCGTCGTCGCCGCCGTCGCGCTCGGCCGCATGTTCGATCTCACGGTCGTGAACTTCGTGGTGGACCATTCGCTTACGGCCATCCTCATCGGCGCCGCCGTCGTCTTTCAGCCCGAGATCCGCCGCGCCCTCGACCGGCTGGGGCGCACGGGCATGCAGGGCTGGGGTTCGCGCGCGCAGAGCGATGAGGTCATCGATTCGCTGGTCCAGGCGACGCGGCACATGTCGGCGGTGCGCCACGGCGGCCTCTTCGTGCTCGAACGGGGCACCGGCCTGCAGGATGTCATCGAGACGGGTGTCCCCGTCGATGCGCGCGTTTCGCCGCAACTGCTGACGGGCATCTTCTATCCCAATTCGCCGCTGCACGACATGGCGGTGGTGCTGCGCGAGGAGCGCGTCGTGGCCGCCGGCTGCGTGCTGCCGCTCGCGAACGACCTCCCCTATTCCGACCGGAAGCTCGGCACGCGCCACCGCGCCGCCATCGGCATCACCGAGCACACCGACGCCCTCACCGTCGTCGTCTCCGAAGAGACCGGCGACATCAGCATCGCGCTTGCCGGGCGGCTCACCCACATCCCGAACGAGGACCGCCTGCGCGACATCCTCCGCTGGCTTCTGCAGCCCTCCGATACGCCCCTGGCGCGCGGCCCGAACGGGAGGGTGCCGGTGTGAAGCGCGCCCGGTCGAATCTCCTCGCCATTCCCGCGGCCGGGTTCGCCGCCGGGCGCGGCGCCATCCTGAGCGTCACGGACCACTGGGCGCTGGCGCTCTTCAGCATCCTCGCCGCGTTCGGCGTCTGGGTGGCGGTGCAGGACATCGACAACCCGCGAATCACGGGCGAAGCACCCCTCAACGACCGCATCCCCGTCGAAGCGCTCAACGTTCCAGACGGCAAGCTGGTGGAGGAACTCGACCGCATCACCGTCACCGTCGAGGCGCGCAAGGACGACCTCGCGCGGCTGAAGCCGGGCGACTTCTCCGCCCACGTCGATGTCAGCACCATGGGCGACCAGGTCGAAGCCGAACTGCCCGTGCGCGTGACCTCCCGGCGCGACGACGTGCGCATCGTCGGTTCGCCGCCGCTGGTGAAAGTCACCCTTGCCGACGCCCTCTCGAAGGACATCGCCGTCACCATTCGCACCACCGGCGGGCTGCCGGACGGCTTCGTCCTGAGCGACACCCAGGACGCCTCCGTCGACCCCCAAATCGTGCGCGTCACCGGGCGCGCGGACCGCGTCGAATCGGTCGCGGCGGTCACGCTCGATGTGCCCCTGAGCGGCGTGCGGGACGCCACCTACACCTTCGAAAACGACCTGGTGCCCCGCAACGCGGCCGGGAACCGCCAGGATGTCACGCTGTCGCAGTCGCGCGGGCGGGCGACGCTGCACGTGGAGCAGGTGTTTTCCCAGCGGTCGCTGGGACTAACGCCCGCGACCACGGGCTCGCCGGCGCCGGGCTACATGATCGCCAGCATCACCGTCGATCCGCCGGTTGTGCTCGTTTCCGGTCTGCGGGCTATCGTGGACGGACTGCGTCAGCCGCTGAACCTCGAGAAGATCGACGTGACGAACGCCCAGAAGGACGTTCAGCAGATTCGCAAGATTGAGTTGCCGCCAAACGTGGCGACCGACAGGCAGACAGTCATGGTCAAAGTCGAAATCAAGCCCGTGGCCGGGACGGTACGGATGTACCTTTCGCCGGCGCTGGAAGCGGGCACCCTTCCCGCTGCGCTCGCGGTCGAACCGCAGTTGCTGCTGGTCGAAGCGGTCGTCAGCGGGCCGTTGGACCGATTGGTCGCCGCGAAGCCGGCCGACTTCCGCGCGACCTTCTCCGGAGCGAACGGGAGCCTCGGGAAGAACGCCTTCGCCGTCAGGGTCACGGCCCCGGCCGGGTTCACGGTTGAAAGCGTCGAGCCGGTCACCGTTACCCTGCGCTCCTCGGCGGTGATCCCGTGAGCAGTCAGCCGGCCACCGCCATCCTCCCGCGCGTCGTCATCGTCGGGCGCCCCAACGTGGGCAAGTCGTCCATCTTCAACCGTGTGCTCGGGGAGCGCCGTGCCATCGTCGAGGACGAACCGGGCACCACCCGCGACCGCGTCGAAGCCGACGTCGAATGGCTCGACCGCCGCTTCCGGCTAATCGATACGGGCGGCTTCGAAACCGATGAGGAGAACGTCTATGCCGCGCTCATCGTCGACCAGATTCGTACAGCGATCGCGCAGTCGGCGGTCGTCGTCTTCGTGGTCGATGCGCGCGACGGCCTGACCGCCTCGGACTACGACATCGCCGATGTCGTGCGGCGCGCGAACAAGCCGACGGTCGTCGTCGCGAACAAGGCCGACAACGAACGGCGCGAGATGACGGGCATCGCCGATGCACTCAGCCTCGGGCTTGGCGAACCCATCCCCGCGAGCGCGCTGCACGACCACGGCGTCGGCCTGATGCTCGATGAGGTCGTCGCGCTCCTGCCCGAGATCGGCGCCATCGAGGAGAGCGACCGCGTGCGTGTGGCCATCATCGGCCGCCCGAACGTGGGCAAATCGATGCTCCTGAACGCGATCCTCGGCGAGGAGCGGGTCATCGTGTCCGATGTCGCGGGGACCACGCGGGACGCCGTCGATACCGAGATCGACCTGCCCCAGGGGAAGTTCCTGCTGGTCGATACGGCGGGCCTTCGGCGGCCGGGCAAGCTCGGTAAGGGCATTGAGCGGCATTCCGCGCTGCGCACCACCACCGCCGTCGATCGCTGCGATGTCGCCGTGCTCGTCGTCGATGGCCAGGACGGCATGACGGCGCAGGACACGCACATCGCCGGTCAGGCGATGGACCGCTACAAGGCGCTCATCATCGCCATCAACAAGACCGACCTCTGGGAAGACCCGGTCGCGAGCCGTGACTGGGCCGAGCGCCAGCTTCGCAGCCGCGCGCAGTTCGTGCCGTGGGCGATGGTGACCTACGTCTCCGCGCTCAAAGGCGAAGGGACGAACAAGCTGCTCGAACTCGCCGTTGAGGCGCGCGAAGCCCGGCGCCGGCGGGTCAGCACCCCGGACCTGAACGGCACGCTCACGCGCGCGATTCGCGAGCACGTGCCGCCGCTCGTCCGGAACAAGCGCTTCAAGCTCTTCTACGCGACGCAGGCCGGGGTAGACCCGCCGACCTTCATCCTCTTCGTCAACGACCCGGAACTCGTGCACTTCAGCTACCGGCGTTACCTCGAACGGGCTCTGCGCGAGTCCTACGACTTCGACGGCACCGCCATCAAGCTGGTATTCCGGGGCCGGAGCGAGGAGAATCCGGCCCCATGATCGGGCAATACGCGGCGAACATCCTCATCGGCTACCTCTTCGGCTCGGTGCCTACCGGGCTGGTCGTCGGGTATCTCTGGCTGCGCAAGGACATCCGCACGGTCGGCAGCGGCAAGACGGGCACGACGAACGTCCTGCGCACGGCGGGCAAGCTCGCCGCCGGGATCGTGCTGCTGGTCGATGTTTCGAAGGGCGCCGTGCCCGCGCTCCTCGGCCGCTACGTCTTCGATGATGACGGCGTGGCCGCCGCCGGCGCCGCCGCCGCGATCGTCGGCCACGTCTGGCCGGTTTTCGCGGGATTCCGCGGTGGCCGCGGCGTCGCTTCCGCCTTCGGGGGCGTGCTCGGGCTGGCGCCGCTCGTCTCACTCGCGTTCCCGGTGGTCGCGCTGGTGCTGGTGGTATCAACGCGGTACATGTCGTTCATGTCGGTGGTCGGGACGCCCATCGCGGCCGGGATCGTGATCGCGCTCTCGCTCACGGGGCACCTGCCGGGCGAGTTCGCGCTCTACGCTGCGTTCGCCGTGCTGCTGGTCGAATACACCCACATCCCCAACATTCGCCGCCTGCTCGCCGGTACCGAACCGCGGTTGGGACAGGGCGGCGACCGCCCCGCGACCGGGTAGCGGCGTGGCGTACGCCGTCCTCGGGGCGACTTCCTGGGGAGTGACCATCGCCGGCCTGCTCGCCGCGAACGGGCACGATGTCACCATCCTCACGCGGACGCCCGCCGAGGCCGGCGCCGTGGAAGCGCGCCGCGGTCTGGCGCGAATCCCTGAACTCAGCCTCCCGACGACGGTGTCCGCGGTCGCGGCGGCCGATGTCGATGCCGCCTTCGCGGGCATGGTCGTCGCGGTCCCGGCGCAAACCGTGCGCGCCAACGCGGCCGCGCTGCGGCGGTTCCACAGCGTACCCGTACTCTCCGCCGCGAAGGGCATCGAACTGGGCACCGGCCTCCGCGTGAGCGAGGTGCTCGCGGCCGAAGGGTGGCCGGTCGAGCGCGTGTCCGTGCTCTCGGGGCCGAACCTCGCGCACGAAGTCGCGCGCGGGCTTCCCGCTGCCTCCGTGGTCGCGGCATCGGCCGGCGGCGAGGCGGAGCGCTGGCAGGCGGCCCTGAGCGGCCCCGTGTTCCGCGTCTACCGTTCTCCGGACGTGGTCGGCGTCGAACTGGGCGGCGCGCTCAAGAACGTCATCGCCATCGCCGCCGGCGTCGCGGCCGGGCTCGATATGGGGGCGAACGCGATGGCCGCGATCATGACGCGCGGCCTGGCCGAGATGACGCGCCTCGGGGTGGCGCTCGGCGCGGATCCGCTCACGTTCCAGGGGCTGGCCGGCGTCGGCGACCTGGCCGTGACCTGCTATTCGCCGCTGAGTCGCAATCACCGCTTTGGCGAACTCCTCGCGCGGGGCGAAAGCCCGGCCACCGCCGCGGCGCTCATCGGCGAGGCCGTCGAAGGCGCGGCCACGGCGCCGGTCGCGCTCGCGCTCGCGAAACGGCTCGGCGTGGACATGCCCATCGCCGCCCAGGTGGTGGCCGTCCTCGATGGCAGCGCGAGCATCCACCAGGCGATGCAGGCGCTGCTGGGGCGGGCGCTCACGGTCGAACGCGCGGGCTGAGCCGGGGCGGGTGCTACACTGAATCGCATGCCATCCGCCCCCGCGCGGCAGCTTTCGCAGCTGCTGGAAACCCTCCACGCCGCCGGTACCCTGACCGCCACCGAACTCGCCGGGCTGTCGGATCTTTCGCGGGAAGACGCCGAATCCGTGGCCGGGGCATGTGCCCATTTGCCGGCCGCGGAGCGCGAATCGCTCCTCACGCGCGCGCTTGAACTCGCCGAAGACAACGTTGACCTCGACTTCAGCCGCTTCGCCGCCGCCTCGCTGGACGACCCGGAAGCCCCGGTGCGGCGAGCCGCCGTCAGGATTCTCTGGGAATCCGAGGATCGCGCCACGATCGCGCGTCTCGCGGACCTGGTTCGCGCCGATGACGACGAAGCCGTCCGCGCCGCAAGCGCCGCCACCCTCGCCGGTGCGGTCGTTCGCGCGGAGTTCGACGCCCTCGACCGGGAGACCTCCGAGCGGGTCACGAACGCGCTGCGCGCCGCCGCGGACGATGCGTCGGAGGCGGTGGACGTTCGCGCCGCGGCGATCGAGTCGCTCGGGGCGCGGTCGCTCCCCTGGGTCACGACGCTCATCAACGACGCCTACTACGCCGAGGACGACCGCCTTCGCATCGCCGCCATCCGTGCCATGGGAGCATCCGCGGACGAGCGCTGGGTCGAATACCTGGCCGACCTCGCCGTATCGGACGATCCGGAGGTCCGCTTCGAGGCCGCGCAGTCGCTGGGGGCCATCGCCTCGGACGAAGGCCTCGAACCGCTCTTTGCCCTCCTGGACGACGAGGACCTCGAGGTGGTGACGGCGGCGCTCCAGGCCGTCGGCGGCATCGGCGGCGATGACGTGGTGGAGCTGCTAACGCGTCTGCAGGCCGAGCCCCCGGAAGGCCTCGAGGAGGAGGTCGATGCCGCCCTTGAGATGGCCCGCTTCGTGACCACCGAAGGCCGGGGCGGCGAATGACGGCGGGCCGCCTTCCCGTGAAGGATGCCGTATCGGCCGGCGGCGTCGTCTGGCGGCGGTCGCCCGCCGGCGATATCGAGGTCGTGCTCTGCGGCCGCACAAGCGACAAGATCTGGGGGCTCCCCAAGGGCACCCCGGACGCGGGCGAGGCGATCGAGGAGACGGCCCTTCGCGAAGTGCGCGAGGAGACGGGTCTCGAGGTCGCGCTCGGCGATCCCGTGGGTTCGATCGAATACTGGTTCACGGCGAACGGCGTGCGCTATCACAAGCAGGTCCACCACTGGCTCATGTCCCCGACCGGCGGCGATGTCAGCCTGCACGACCATGAGTTCGACGCCGTCGACTGGTTCCCGCTGGCGGAGGCCCGGCGGCGGCTTTCGTACCCGAACGAGCGCCGCATCCTGGATATGGCTGTGGCGCGGCTCGGGGGAACGGCCGGGTGACCGAGCCGGGGGGGCCGCCTGCCGCGCTCGTCACGGCGGGCTGGATCTGGCTGCGGCATCAGCAGGCCACGGACGCGCTCGACAACTTCCGCTGGCGCACGGACCCCGAGATCGCCCGCTTCGATGGCGGCCCACCCATGGAGCTCGCGTTTTCCGATTTCGTGGCCCGCTTCGAATATGACCTTCGCTTCCCCACGACCGAACGCCGCGCCTTCGCGATCGAGACGGCCGAGGGCGGGCACATCGGCACCGTGATGTACTACGGCGCCGACTACGCCGGCCAGGTGGCCGAACTCGGCATTACCATCGGGCCCGGCAATGCCCGGGAGCGAGGCGCGGGCACGGCCGCCACCGTGCTCTTCCTCCGTCACACGTGGTCCACGCTGCCGCTGCGCCGGGTGGTGCTGCACACCCTCACCTGGAACGTGCGCGCACAGGCGGCGTTCCGTCGCGCGGGATTCGGCGAAGTGGCCACCGTCGAGCGAAACGGGCAGCTCTACCTGCGGATGGAAGCCCGCCGGGAGTGGTGGCTGCTCTGGGATATGGAAGGGCGGTTCGAGCGCGTGCTCGCCGGACCGAAGCCGTTCGCGAACGAAACGGCGCAGCCGGGACTCACCCCCGCCTGACATCCACCCTCCTGTCACCCGCCGTGCCGCCCGCATCACCCCGTTGGGGCTCCGCCAGCGCGCGGGAAGGCCGAAACTTCTCGTAGCACACCATCCATCCTGCGCGGCGCCCACCCGCAGGGAAGGACGATGCCATGGAGCACGGATACGGCGCGACCGCGGGAAACCTCGCGGTGGCCGAGAGTTACCGCGAGCAGCCGCCGCCGCAACGGCCGGCCACGCCGCTGCGCGCCCTGCCATCGCTGCCCGCCGCGCCGGACAGGATGGACGCGCTTGGCCTGCCCGAGCGGTTCATCGAAGACCTCGCAATCAAGACCCTGCACCGCATCGCGATCCCGACGCCCGTCGCGATCGCGAACGCCCTGCGCGTGCACCCCGCCATCGTACGGGATGTGCTCGAGGGGCTGAAGCGCCAGCGGCTGGTCGAAACCACCTCCGCGTCGGGGCGTCTTGAATCGGAATGGCAGTACCGCCTGACCGATGCCGGGCTACACGAAGCGGAAAACGCCTTCGGCCGCAGCCGCTACGTCGGCCCGGTGCCGGTGCCGATCCAGGAATACTTCCGCATGCTCGAGCACGACGGCGAAATCGGCGCGCCCGACCCGGTACGCCTCGCGCGCGCCTTGCAGCAGCTTGTGCTCGCGCGGGATGTGGTGGCGAAGGTCTGCCTCGCGCTCACTTCCGGCCGCCCGGCGATGCTCTGGGGCGCGCCCGGAAACGGCAAGACCACGATTCTCGAACTCACCAGCGAGGCCATTCACGGCGTCACGCTGCTGCCCGTGGCGGTCTATGTGAGCGGCCACATCATCAAGCTCTACGACGACCTCGTGCATGTCGTGGTCGAAGGCGACGACACCGCTGATAGCACCTCGGCGTTCGACCGCCGCTGGCTTCGCATCCGGCGCCCGTTCGTGTTCGTGGGCGGTGAGTTGCGTCACGAAGACCTCGACCTCGCGTACGACGCCGCCGTCGGGTATCACCAGGCGCCGCCGCACCTGAAGGCACACGGCGGCCTGCTCGCGATCGACGACTTCGGCCGCCAGCAGGTTTCGCCCCACGCGCTGCTCAACCGCTGGATCGCGTCGCTCGAACGTGGCGAAGACACGATGGCGCTCGTCACCGGCGAACGCATCACCTTCCCCTTCCGGTCGACCATCTGCTTCAGCACGAACCTGGAGCCGCGGACGATGCTGGAAGAGGCGCACCTGCGCCGCATCCCCTACAAGATCCGCATCCCCGAGCCCACGCCCGCGCAGATGGCCGAGATCTTCCGGCGCTTCGCCGAGGCGATGGGGGTCGAGGTGAATCCGGGTGGGATCGAGACCGCCGTGGAGATGGTGCACCGCGCGAGCTCCGGCAATTCGCGTAGCTGCCACCCGCGCGACATCCTCCAGCTGGTGATCGAGGAAGCGCGGTTCGTGAAGCGCCCACCCGTGCTCGAACCGGCGGCGACCCGCCGCGCCTGCGAAATCTATTTCGCGCAGGACCCGGGCCTGACGGCGTAAGCGCGCCCGTCTGGCGGAATTGGGGCCGGAACCGGGGCCGTCGCCGTCGTGCGGCGGCCTTCGTGTGTCTGGAATGCTACTTCGTGCAGGCGCCGGGCTTCGCGGGCATCGGTGCGGTCGAGCCGGGCTCCGCGCCGCCGGCCGTGGTCGGGCGCGCCGGCCTGGGGGCACACACGCCCGGCACCGTGGGCGTCGCGGCGGCGGGGGACACGCGAAGGTCGGTCACGCCCGCGGGTTTGGCGGCGGTGCCATCGCTGCCGCACGCGGACGCCAGCGCGCTCAGTGCGACGACGATGCTCGCGAGGGCAGCCGAGGGTCTGCTGGTGATGCGCATCGAGGGGCCTCCTGGCGGCGCGCGACGGCGCCGAACGGTGTGGGCTCACCTCGAACCTAACCGGCCAGGACAGGGCCAACAAGCAACGCAGCGCAAAATCCGTGCAAGCGTATGAACCTGCGACGGCGCCTGGACCAGCGTTCGCGCTCCCGTTACGCCTTCGCGATCTCGAACTCGTAGCTCTCGATTACCGGGTTCGCCAGCAGGCGGGCCGACATCGCGTCGACCTGCTTGATCGCGGCTTCCTTCCCGGCGGCGTGCACCCGCACCTGGAAGTATCGCCCCGAGCGCACACTTTCGACGCCTTCGAAGCCGAGCGAGCCGAGTGCGCTCGCGATCGTGTTCCCCTCCGGGTCGTTCACGGTCGGCTTGAGCGCCACGTAGACGCGCGCGAGGTAGAGCGACTCCTTCGTGGCCTTGCCCTTCGCGGCTTTGCCCTTCGACTTGCGGTCGTTCTTCTTGCTCATGATGGCAGCTCCTGGCCCGTCAGCATGCGATAGGCGGTGAGATAGCGTTCGGTGGTCGCGGCGGCGACATCAGCGGGCAGGCGGGGGGGCGGTTCGCCGTCCTTCCAGCCGCTCGCGAGCACCCAGTCGCGCACCGGTTGCTTGTCGAAACTCGGCTGGGGCCCGCCCGCCTGGTACCCCTCCAGCGGCCAGAAGCGGCTGCTGTCGGGCGTCATGCACTCGTCGATGAGGATGACTTCTTCGTTCCAGATGCCGAATTCGAACTTGGTGTCGGCGATGATGATGCCGCGTTCCTCGGCGACAATGCGGCCGTAGTCATAGATGGCCAGCGAACGGAGCTTCGCGGCGTTCGCGGCATCCTCGCCGATGATGCCGCAGAGCTCGTCATAACTGATGTTCTGATCGTGTCCGGCGTCGTTCTTCGTGGAGGGCGTGAAGATCGCCTGCGGGAGCCGTTCGGACTCGCGAAGGCCCTCGGCCAGCCGTTCGCCGCAGACGGTGCCGCTGCGCTGGTATTCCTTCCACCCGCTGCCGGAAAGGTAGCCGCGGACGATGCACTCGGCGTCGAGCCGGCGCGCTTTACGCACCACCATGCTGCGTCCGAAGTAGCGCTCGTCGAGCGGAAAGGGCACCAGGTCGCGGTTTTCGGCGGTGATGAGCGCGATGAAGTGATTCGGCACCACTTCCTTGATGCGTTCAAACCACCACGCCGAGAGCCGCGTGAGCATCTCGCCCTTGCGCGGGACACCGCCCTCGAGCACGACATCGAAGGCGGAGATGCGGTCCGTCGCGACGATCAGCAGGCGGTCGCCGAGGTCGAAGATGTCGCGCACCTTGCCCCGGTGCAGGCGGTGCGGGAGGTCGGTTTCGAGGAGGAGGTCAGCCATTCGCGCGGTCCCTCGCCTGGAGATAGAACGACGTGAGCGCGGCGGACACCCAGGCGAATACGGGCACGAAGAGCACCGTCTGCAGCACCGCGATGCCGCCACTGAGCCAGATCTGGGCCGTGCGCCCGCCGCTCACCAGTTCGCTGATCGACTGCACGAGCAGGACGGGCACCGCGATGAGCAGGACAAGGACAACGAACACGGCGAGGAGCCGCAGCATCATCGGCGTCATGATACCGGCGAAGGCGTTCGCGCCACGTTGGGCGCCGCCCATGACGCGCCAGCTTCGCCTCAGGGCCTGGATCGGACTCCCGCCATCCAGCATGTACGCCTCCACGGTGAGCGCGAACCGCAGCGCCAGCAGGGGCAGGATGATGATGCCGACCACCGTCAGCCCGAGGACGACGGCGCCGCCGAACATCATGAACGCGAGTGCGAGCAGCCCGCCCATGTGCGTGAACGCCGGGTCCAGGGACTGGCTCAGGGAGAGCCGCTTCCCGCCGATGAGGCCCGCGATGCTGACGATGGTGGCGCCGCGCGCGACCTGGCTGAAGAGCGCGTTCGCCGCCGTCAGCAGCACGAACACGAACACGGCGCCTGCCGACCCTTCGGTGAAGAGGTCTTCCTGCTGCCGGAAGGGTTCGTCCTTGAGGACCGTGAAGTACAGGAGCGTCGTCACGACGGTGACGAACACCACCACCGGTACCTCCACGGCGAACAGCGGCAGCATCGTCTCTTTGGGGTGACGGCGGACCAGGTGGAAGGCATCGCGCACCGTCCCCCAGATGGGGATGCCCGGCAGCGATGAACGTGCTCCCGGCACCGCCGCGACCGGCGGAGGCGGCGGCGGTGACACGGTCACAGGCCCAGGCGCTCGAACGTCGCGCCGATGTTCTGCAGGTAAAAGCCGTAATCGAAGAGCCCGCGGACGGCTTCGGGCGCCAGCTGCGATGTGACTTCGGGGTCCTCCAGCAGCAGGTCCAGGAACTGTTTCTTCGTCTTCCAGGCCGTCATCGCGTTGCGCTGGACGATGGCGTAGGCCGCCTGCCGCGAAAGGCCCGCGTCGATGAGCGCGAGCAGCACGCGCTGCGAGAAGACCAGCCCAAACGAGCGGTCCAGGTTCTCGCGCATGTTCTCCGGGTACACCAGCAGCCGGTCCATGATTCCCGTGAAGAGCGTCAGCGTGTAATCGAGCACCAGGCAGGCATCGGGAAAGACGATGCGCTCGGTTGAGGAGTGGCTGATGTCGCGTTCGTGCCAGAGCGCGACGTTCTCCATCGCGGTGAGGGCATAGCCGCGGAGCACGCGTGCGAGCCCGGAGATGCGCTCGCACTTCTCGGGGTTGCGCTTGTGCGGCATCGAACTGGAACCCGTCTGGCCCTCGTCGAACGGCTCCTCCGCCTCGCGCACCTCCGTCTTCTGGAGTGCGCGGATCTCGGTGGCGAACTTTTCGAGCGAGGCCCCGATGAGCGCCAGCGTGGTGATGAACTGGGCGTGACGGTCGCGCTGGATGATCTGCGTCGAGGCGTTTTCGATGCCCAGCCCGAGCTTTTCGCAGACGATCTCCTCCAGCGCCGGCGGGACGGAGGCGTGCGTGCCCACCGTGCCGCTGATGGCGCCGACGGCGACGGCATCGCGCGCGGCGACCAGGCGCTCGCGGTTGCGGCGCATCTCATCGACCCAGACGGCGAGCTTCAGGCCGAAGGTCGTGGGCTCGGCGTGTACTCCGTGCGTGCGCCCGACGCAGAGCGTGTCGCGATGGGCCGCGGCCTGCCGTTCGATCACGGCCGTGAGGGCATCGACGTCGGCGAGGAGCAGGTCCGCCGCGTCCCGCAACTGCAGGCCGGTGGCCGTATCCCAGACATCGGAACTCGTCAGGCCGAAATGGACCCAGCGGCCCTCCTCGCCGAGGTGGTCGGTCACGGAGCGAAGGAAGGCGGTCACATCGTGGTGGGTGATCGCGAGGTACTCATCGACTTTCGCAAGGTCGAAGGCGGCGTTCGCGCGGATCTTCGCGGCGTCCTCGGCCGGGATTTGGCCGAGATCGGCCCACGCTTCGCACGCGGCGACCTCGACATCCAGCCAGCGCTGGAACTTCGCCTGGTCGGTCCAGAGGGCGGCCATCTGTGGGCGGGAGTATCGCGGTATCACCGCCGAATTCTAGCCCGCCGGGGCGTTAAGGAGCACTGGCCGCGAGCGGGTGGCGCGGGTCGCGATACTCCTCGCGCACGGGGCTGAACACGTCGATGGCGATGGAGGCTTCGATGACCTCGACTTCGTGCTCGACGCCGCCGGGGACGCACCAGCTATCGCCCGCGCGCAGCTCCATCCAGGTGTCGCCCAGCCGAAAGCGGAACCGGCCGCTGGCGAGATAGCCCGTCTGTTCGTGCGGGTGCGTGTGCGCCGGGACGTGGCTCCCCGGGTCCATGCGCAGCTCGCACAGCGTCGTGTGCGCGCCTTCGTTGAGCGTTCGCCGCACGATGCCGGGCAGCATGTCGATGGGCGTGGCTTCTTCGTTCCGGGTCAGGCCATCGGGCATGGGGACTACCTCCGCAGGCAGGATGGCCGTTCGCGGCCCGCCCGGCAACGGTCAGCGGCCCCAACGCGCGAACGACTCCAGCAGACGTGCCACCGGCTCGGCGCCATCCGCGAGGACCTCGTCGGCGGCATCGATGGCGTAACGGTCGCTGTGGGCGAGCGCGTATCCGCGCCCGGCCCATGCCAGCATCGGCGCATCGTTCACGCTATCGCCGATGGCGGCGACATCCTCGCGGGCGATGCCGAAATCCCCGCAGAGCAGCGAGAGCGCGTGCCCCTTGTTCGCATCGGGCGCGACGGCGACCGTCACCCCGGGGAAGTCGAGGACATGCAGCTCATGGCCGTGGCGCGCCACCAGGTCGTGATGGACCGGGCCGCCCGCGGCGCCACCGAGCACACCGACGCCGGTCGGGGTCACGCCGGCGAGTTCGGGCCGCTCCATGTACTCGGGTTCGATCCCTGAGACGCGGCCGTAGAGGGCGGTCTCCTCGGTCTCCCGGGAGGCGATGTAGCGCAGGGGGTTGAACCATTCGTACGTGTGGCCGCCCGCCCGCGCGTACTCCACGATTTCGACGGCGAGGCGGCGTTCGATGGGGAACTCGTGGAGCATGGCGCCATCGAGCGCGTGCACCGAGCAGCCCTGCTGGCACACCACCGGCGTCCCCAGCCCGAGATGATTCGCGATGCGGACGGTCCCGGGGAACATTCGGCCGCTCGCCAGCACGACGGCGATGCCGGATTCGGTGAGCGCGCGAACAGCCGCGGTGATGCGCGGCGACGGGAGATCGGCCCCGGGCGGGACGATCGTGCCGTCGATATCGAGTGCGACGAGCTTCACGGCCATCGCGCCACCACGATGCGGTCGATGTGGTTGAAGTCGGGCAGGATTTCCGGGCTTGCGCCGGCCGCCTTGACCAGCTTCGCGGCTTCGTGGGCCTGCCCGAAGCCGACCTCAAGCGCGAGCAGACGCGGGTGCAAACGGGTAGCGCAGTCATCGAGCAGGCGGCGAATGAGCGCGAACCCGTCGGCGCCGCCATCGAGCGCGGTGCGCGGCTCCCAGCGGCTGACTTCGGGTTCGAGCGCGTCGATTTCGCCGCTGGGGATGTACGGCAGGTTGGCGAGGACCGCATCGGCCTCGCCGACCGGGCCGGCGAGGTCGGCGAGCACGAAATCGGCGATGGCGCCATGGCGGCGGGCGTTCGCGCGCGCGACGAGGATCGCGTGCGCGCTGATATCGGTGGCGACCACGCGCCAGGCTGAACCGGCCGGCAACTCCGCCGCGAGCGAGACAGCCGCCGCGCCGCTCCCGGTGCCGACTTCGAGCACAATCCGTGCTCCAGCTTCGGCCGCGCCGAGCCCGATATCGACGAGCATCTCCGTCTCGGGCCGGGGGACGAGCACGCCCGGTCCAACCTGGAACATGCGCCCCCGGAATTCGCGTTCGCCCACGAGGTAGGCCGCCGGCTCGCGTTGCAGCCGGCGTTCGAGGAAGCCCGCGAACCGCTCGGCGCCCGCGTCATCCAGCGGTGCACCCGCGAAATACTGTGCTCGCGTAAGTCCGCCGGCGGTGCGCGCCAGGTACTCCGCTTCGAACCGCGACTCCTCGATCCCGGCTTCGGCGAGCAGCGGTTCGGCGGCTCGCGCCGCCTGCCACGCGCTCGATCGCCCCGCATCCTTGCGCGTCACAGCCCCTTCAGCCGCTCCGCTTCGTCCGCCGTGGCCACGGCGTCGATGAGGTCGTCGATGTTGCCGTCGAGCCGGTCCGGGATGTTGTGCAGGGTCAGCCCCACGCGGTGGTCGGTGATCCGGTCCTGCGGGAAGTTGTACGTGCGGATCTTCTCGCTCCGGTCGCCGCTGCCCACCTGCGATTTGCGGTCGGCGCTCAGTTCGGCGTCGCGCTTCTGCTGTTCGAGATCGAGCAGGCGGCTGCGGAGCACGGTCATCGCCTTGATGCGGTTCTTGCCCTGCGTGCGCTCATCCTGGCAGACGACGACGATGCCGGTGGGGATGTGCGTGAGGCGAATGGCCGTGGCGACCTTGTTCACGTTCTGCCCGCCGGCCCCGGAAGAGTGGAAAATGTCGATGCGGAGGTCCTTCTCCTCGACGGCGACATCGACTTCCTCGGCCTCGGGGAGGACCGCGACGGTGGCCGTCGATGTGTGAATGCGGCCCTGCGCCTCCGTTTCGGGCACGCGCTGGACGCGATGCACGCCGCTTTCGAACTTCAGCCGCGAATAGGCGCCCCGGCCCCGCAGCTCGAACACCACTTCCTTGAAGCCGTGCTTGTCGCTCTCGGAGGCGTTGAGGATCTCGGTTTGCCAGCGATGGCGTTCGGCGTAGCGCGCGTACATGCGGTAGAGCTCGGCGGCGAAGAGGGCCGCTTCCTCCCCGCCGGCGCCCGCCCGGATTTCGACGATCACGTCGCGGTCATCGCGCGGGTCTTTGGGGAGGAGCGCGCGCAGGACCTCCTGGTCGAGATCGGCAAGGCGCCGCTCGCCGTCGGCGAACTCGAGTTCGGCCAGTTCGCGCATCTCGGCGTCGTCCTCGGCGAGCAGCGCGCGTGCGCCGGAAACGCTCTCCTCGACGCGCTGGTACTCCTCGAACAGCGAAGCCACGGCCTGGATCTCGGCGCGCTCCTTGGCCAGGGCGTTGACCTTTTCGAAGTCGGCCGCGACCTCGGGCCGGCCCATTTCATCCGTCAGTTCGTTGTAGCGCCGCTGCACGTCCTGCAGGCGGGCGCGAATCGCCTCGTCCATGGTCCTCGAGCAAATGGGCGGCGCGCATGGGGCGGCCGCCGGGGAGTGGTGGGGTGGTTCGAGTATACCAGAGCGGGCGGGAAGCCTTAGCGCACTCCCGCGATTGCCTCGGCCACGCCTTCGAGCGGCACTTCCCGCTGTTCGCCGCCACCGCGCAGGTCCTTCACCATCGCCACGCCGCGGGCCAGCTCGTCGTCGCCCACGATCACGGCGAAGCGCGCCTTTGAGGCATCGGCGCTGCGGAACTGCGACTTCATCGAGCGCCCGCTTTCGGCCACGACGACGGCGATCGCGCGGCTCCGCAGCGAACCTGCCAGCTGCGTGACGGCGCGGGCGGCGTTCTCCGCGCGGTGGATCAGGAAGACGTCCGGCGCCGGCGGCTCGGCGACCGCTACCTCGTGCTTCTGCATCTCCAGGATGATGCGCTCGATCCCGCTGCCGAACCCGACGGCGGGCGTGTGCGGACCCCCGAGGATCTCCAGGAGGCCATCGTACCGGCCCCCACCGCCGACCGTGCCCTGCGCGCGTTCGTCGTCCGTCGGCACGATCTCGAAGACGGTCCGGTTGTAGTAGTCCAGGCCCCGTACGAGGAGCGGGTCGATGACGACGGGGATGCCTGCCGCATCGAGGGCCGTCCGAACGACCTCCATGTGCGCCTGCGCCTCCGGGCTGAGCTGGTCCACGAGCTTCGGCGCGGCGTCCTTGTATGGCAGGTCCCGTTCGTCCTTGCTGTCGAGGAGGCGGAGCGGGTTCCGGTCGAAGCGCCGGCGGCTGTCCTCGGAGAGGCGGTCGAGATGAGGCCGGTAGTACTCCTTGAGCCGCTGGACGTAGGCCTTGCGCGGTTCGAGGTCGTCGATGGAGCCGAGACGGACGCCGACGCTCTTGATGCCAACGGCCTGGTAGATGCGCCACAGGAGTTCGATGACCTCCGCGTCGACCAGCGGGTCCGCCGACCCGATGACCTCGCAGTCGATCTGCGTGTGCTGGCGATACCGGCCCTTCTGCGGGCGGTCGTAGCGGAACATGGGATGCGTGGTCCAGAGGCGGACCGGCTGCGGCCAGCTTGCCATGCCGTGTTCGAGATACGCGCGGGCGATACCGGGTGTGCCCTCCGGCGTAAGCGCGAGGCGGTCGCCGCCGCGGTCCTCGAACTGGTACATCTCCTTCTCGACGATGTCCGTGGTGTCGCCGCTGCCTTTTTCGAACAGTGCCGCGTTTTCGAAGACGGGGGTATCGATGCGGCGAAAGCCGAACAGGCGCGTCACATCCTCGGCGGCGCGCAGCACCGCCGCCCAGTAGGGCTGCATTTCCGGGAGAATGTCCTGCGTGCCGCGCGGCGCCTGGAAGCGACTGCTCATGGGCGAAACTCACAATCAGTGGGGAAAGGGCTTCGTGGTAGGATAGGTTTCGGACTTCACCCGGCAAAGAGGGCACGGATTGCAGGTTCGCGTTCAGGAGCCGCAAACCCCGGGCGTCGATATCGACGCCGTCCTCGCCCGCGCCGCCCGCTACCTTCCCCCCGAACGGGTCGCCCCGCTCCGCGATGTCTACGAGTTCGCTGCGCGCTGCCACGACGGGCAGGTGCGCAAGACCGGGGACGCGTATATCACGCACCCGCTCGAGGTCACGAACCTGGTCGCGAACCTCGAACTCGATGCCAGTGCGCTCGCGGCGGCGCTTCTGCACGATGTCCAGGAGGATTGCGCGGTCCCGAACGAGGAGATCCGCAAGCGCTTCGGACCCGATGTCGCGACCCTCGTCGACGGCCTCACGAAGCTGGACAAGCTGCCCATCTCCTTCGGCAGCGACAGCCAGGCTGTGCGCGCGGGCCAGCAGGCGCAGAACCTCCGGAAGATGTTCCTGGCAATGGCCGAGGACGTGCGCGTCGTCCTCATCAAGCTCTGCGACCGGCTCCACAACATGCGCACGCTGTGGGCCTTCGCGCCGGAAAAGCAACGGCGGATCTCGCTGGAGACCATGGAGATCTTCGCGCCGCTGGCGAACCGCCTCGGCGTCTGGCAGATTAAGTGGGAGCTTGAGGACCTCGCGTTCCGGTACCTCGAACCCGCGGAGTACAAGCGCATCGCCGAACTGCTGGCGGCGAAACGCCAACAGCGCCAGGCCTACATCGACGAAGCCACCGCGGCGATTCGCGAGCACCTGGCTGCCGCGGGCATCAAGGCCGAAGTAACGGGGCGCGCGAAGCACATCTACAGCATCCATCAGAAGATGCAGCGCTACGCCGAGCAGGGGAAGGCGTTCGACCAGATCTACGACCTGCTCGCGGTCCGTGTCTTCGTCGATAGCGTGGGTGAGTGCTACCACGCCCTCGGCATCGTGCATGCGCTCTGGCGTCCCATCCCGGGGCAGATCGACGACTACATCGCGAACCCGAAGGACAGCCGCTACCAGTCGCTCCACACGACGGTCGTCGGGCTCAACGGCCGCCCGCTCGAGATCCAGATCCGAACCTACGAGATGCACCGCGTGGCCGAGTACGGCGTCGCCGCGCACTGGGCCTACAAGGAAGGGAACAAATCCAGCGGCCGCGACGAGGAGCGCATCGCCTGGCTCCGCCAGCTGCTCGATTGGCAGCGGGACCTCTCCGGCGCCGAGGAGTTTGTGGAGTCGGTGAAGACCGACATCTTCCACGACCAGGTGTTCGTGTACACGCCCAAGGGCGAGGTCCTCGACCTCCCGGCCGGCGCCACCCCGTTGGATTTCGCCTACCGCATCCACACGGACCTCGGGCACCAGACCGTCGGCGCGAAGGTGAACAGCCGGATGGTGTCGCTGAACGCCACGCTTCGCAACGGCGACATCGTCGAAATCATGCGCAGCCGCACGAGCAAGGGGCCCTCGCGCGACTGGCTGAACCCGAACCTCGGCTACATCCACACGGCGCATTCGCGGTCGAAGATCCGCCAGTGGTTCCGCAAGCAGGAGCGGGACGAAAACATCGAACGCGGGCGGGAGATGATCGAGAAGGAGATGCGGCGCCTCGGCCTCGACCTGGCCGAGCGGCAGGAGCAGATCCTCTCCCTCTTCAGCTACTCGAGCTGGGAGGATTTCCTCGCCGCCCTGGGATACGGCGGCGTGAGCACGACGACGATCGCGCGCAAGCTCGGCGAGTTGCTGCGAGAGGAGGAGGGCGAGGCGGATCTGCCTCCGTCCCTCCCGGAAAAGATGGCGCCAGCCGCCCTGGGCAGCCCGTCGCTCCAGGTCACGGGTGTCGGCAACCTGCTCACGACCATGGCCCGCTGCTGCAACCCCGTCCCCGGCGACCAGATCGTGGGCTATGTCACCCGTACCCGCGGCATCACCGTACATCGCGCCGACTGCGTGAACGTGCTCAATGAAGAGGAACAGGAGCGCCTGATCGGCGTGGAGTGGGGCGCCGCCTCCCGGCTCTACCCGGCGAACATCGTGATCGAAGCCTGGGATCGCGTCGGCCTCCTCCGCGACATCACCACGGTGGTCACGGAGGAGAAGGTCAACATGGTCGGCGTCCGAACGGTGGAGAACGGCGACGGCAGCGTGAATGTCCTCACGACGCTGGAGACGACGGGTATCGAGCAACTGAGCCGCCTCCTCTCGCGCATCGAGATCATTCGCGGCGTGCGGAGCGTTGAGCGCGCCGTCGAGCGCAAGCGCACCCGCGAGACATCAAGCGCTCGCCGCGGGTGAGCGTTCGAAACTGACCGCCACACCTGGCCGCCTGTGCGTCCCAGCCACGTCGCGCACGCTGCCGCGACCGTCGCGCGTAAGTGACGCTCACGAGACTGCCGCCGACCGTTGATCCTGGGGCTGACGGTCATGCGGCGCGGACGCGCGTCGAACGGCGCGCCTGCAGGCGCGCCACGTCGCTCCGGAAATCCCTCGGGGCGGTCACCGTGTGCCGGACGACGCGGCGGGTGGTGGTGGTGCGCCGCATGCTCCCCCGCACCACGGGCTCTCGCGAGGCCAGGTACTCCTCCACCATCGCCGCGCACACCGCTACCGCGGTCCCGATGAGGAAGAGGTCGAAGAGGATGGTGAGGAGCGGGTTGACCATCATGCGTACATCCGTTCTATTGGTCGCCGTAGCCTAGCGAACGCATGTTCGCGTGTCAACACAAATGTTCTGATGCCCGCGCGACTCTCAATGTGCGAGACTCCCGGCCATCGGGAGGGACGCGATGACCATCGGCACCATCGGCACCATCGACCCGCGGTTTGAGCGCGTGCGCGAGGCGTTCGAGCGAAATTTCGCGGAACAGGACGAGGTGGGCGCCGCAGTCGCGGTGACGCTTGGCGGGGTGCCAGTCGTGGACCTCTGGGGCGGCTACCAGGACGCCGCGAAGAGCGTTCTGTGGACCCGGGACACGATTGTCAACGTCTGGTCGGTGGGGAAGGCGGTCACGGCCATCTGCCTGCTCCAACTGGTGGAGCGCGGCCTGGTCGAGCTCGATGCGCCGGTCGCGCGTTATTGGCCGGAGTTCGCGCAGGCGGGGAAGGAGTCCCTTCCCGTGCGCTACCTGCTTTCGCACCAGGCCGGGCTGCCCGCAATTCGCAAGCCTCTGCCGATGGGACTGAACCTGACGGACTGGCACGCGATGTGCACCGCCCTCGCTGAGCAGGAGCCCTGGTGGGAGCCCGGCACCCGCTTCGGCTACCACGTGAATACGTTCGGATTCCTCGCGGGCGAAGTCATCCGGCGCGTGGATGGGCGTTCGATCGGCACCTACCTGCGCGAGGAGATCGCCGGGAAGCTCGGCGTGGACTTCATGAGCGGCTTCGGGCCCGAGGAGGACCATCGCGTCGCCGAATGGATCCTGTACCAGCGCCCGGCCGGCGAGGAATCGCAGCGACCGTGGCTGGAGCGTGACCCCGTCACCCTCGAGGGGGTCGACCTCGCGCGCGTGCTGGCCTATCGCAATCCCCCGGGCCACCCCGAGTGGCAGGTGAACTCGCGGGTGTGGCGCGCCGCCGAGTACCCCTCGACGAACCCGCATGCAAACGCCCGGGCGATGGCGCGCATCTTCGGCGCGCTCGCGACCGGCGGCACGGTGGATGGGGTGCACATCCTCGCGCCGGAACTCATCGAGCAGGCGAACACTATCCGGGCCGACGGCGAAGACGCGGTGCTCGGGCGGCCAAACCGCTTCGGCCTTGGCTTCCAGATGACCATCCCCGGGGTTCGCCCGCTGGGGACCGGGCCGCGCACGTTCGGACACTACGGCAACGGCGCCGTGCTCGGTTTCGCCGACCCCGATGCCGGGCTCGGCTTCGGGTACACGTGCAACCGGGCCGGGCGCTCGTGGCGTGACCCGCGGAACATCGCGCTCGTGGACGCCGTGTACGCCTCGCTCTGAACGTTAGCGCACCCCGATACCCTCGGTGACGACGGCGCCGTCGGCGAGCAGCCGGTCGAGTTCGCCATCGAGCCCGACGGTCGCGAGGATCGCCTTCGCATCCGACCCGGGTCGTGGCGCCGCCCGCCCGGGCACCACCGGCGTGCGTGAAAGCCGTGGCGTGGGTCCCGTCGTCGTGATCAGTCCGAAGCCTTCGTGCTCGCGCGTGATGCTGAGGCCGTGCGCCCGCACCCACGGGTCGTCCATGAGGGGGCGAACATCGGGGACGATGGCGTGCGCGCCGATGCCGCCCGCCTGCAGCTCCGCCACCCAGTCGTCCGCTGTCCCGCCCGCGATGGCCCCCTCGAGCGCGGCCGCGAGCGATTCTCCCTCCAGGCTTGCGGCGCCAGCCAGCGCGGGCACACGCGCGAGTTCCCCGGGGCGCGCGGCGAGGAATAGCCAGCCATCGCTTGCCCGGTACGCGCGATTCAGCGTGTTCCAGCCCACGGACGCCTGGCCACGGGGCTCGTTCCACTCCTTGCCTGCGTAGCGCTGGAGGAGCGACGACTGGAGCATGGTCGCCGTGTAGGCGAGGGCGCTATCGACGTGTTGGCCCTCGCCCGTGCGCCGCCGGTGCAGCAGCGCGAGCGCGACGCCGTAGGCCCCCATGAAGCCAGTGCCGTAGTCGTTCACTGCGAAGGGCGCGAGCACGGGCCGCCCGTCGCCGCCGAACCGCTCCTGCATGCCCGATGCCGCCTGCGCGATCTGTTCGTGGCCCGGCCGTCCCGCCCATGGCCCCACCTGCCCGTAGGTATTTAGCGATGCATAGACGATGTCCGGGCGGCGCGCGCGAACGTCCTCGTAGCCGATGCCGAGCCGTTCGGCGACACCCTTGCGGAAGTTCTGCACGACCACGTCGGCATCCGCGACGAGCCGCCAGAAGACACGCAGGCCGGCCTCACTTTTGAGGTCGAGGACGATGCTCTGCTTGGCGCGATTGATGTCGTTGTGGAAGGCGACCATCTTCCGCGAGGGGCTGTCGATCTTCACCACGTCGGCGCCGAATTCCGCGAGCGTGCGCCCGCACGTCGGCCCGGCGAGCACGATGCAGAGGTCAACCACCTTGATGCCCTGGAGCGCGGACCGGAGCGGGGGTTCGGGGTTCGAAACGGCGAACCGCGGCCGCTCGGCTGTGGCGAGAATGGCATCGCGGTCGGCGCCGGGGGTCGAACGCGGTCGCGGCGCGGGCGCCGGCGTGGCCGACATGCGGACGTTTACGCCGGGCCCGCGCAGGGCGCCAAGCTCCGGGTCGAGGCTCTCGATGACGATGCCGGAGCCGAGCGCCTGTTCGTTGTCGAGCCATTCATCCGATGTCCGGCAGATGGCGCCCTCGGTGCCGGCGGCATCGCAGAGGGCCTCCCACTCGGCTGATGTCTTCGTGCGAAAGAGGGCCTCCAGCCGTTCGCGCTGGTCGTCCAGGCTGAGGCCCGAGCCCGGCGCAACGATCTCGGCCGCGCCCACCGAAGCGAGAAACGCCTGCGCGTTCAGATTCCCGGCGTGGTACATGAACCAGCGGCCGTCGGCGCAGAGGAACTGCCGCGTGAGCGTCATAATCGCGCCCATGTCGCGGTCGTCGGCCGCCGCGGCGTCGTGGACTCGCAGGCCGCGGGCGCCGATGGCGGCGAACGTCGCATCGAACAGCGGCACTTCGACCACCTGCCCGAGGCCGTCGCGCTCACGGGCGTTGAGCGCCATCGCGACGGCTGCGGCGGCCTGGAATGCGGCGTAGTGCGACGAGAACGGGATCGCGGTGTGGATGGGCGTGCCCGCGGGGCCCGGCCGGTAGGTGGCGGTCGCGGCGCCGACCACGCCCTCCCACGCGGTGACGCCGGCGCGCGGGTCGTCGCTCGCGAAGCCCGGGAGGGAGCAGTAGACCAGCGCCGGGTTCGCCGCGAGGCACGCCTTCGCACCCAACCCGAGCCGGTCCATGACGCCCGGACGGAAGTTTTCGACCACGACATCGGCCGTCGCGACGAGCCGCCGGGCGATCTCGAGGTCCGCGGCATCCTTGAGGTCGAGCACGATACTGCGCTTGTTCCGGTTCCAGGTCGCGTTCGCGGGCGTGTCCCAGCGCGGGCCGCCGGGCGGCTCGACGCGAACCACATCGGCGCCCTGGTCGGCGAGGAACATCGCCGTGTGCGGGCCCGCGATGTACTGGCCGAAGTCGATGACACGAATACCGTCGAGCGCGCCGGGCATGCGTACCTCCGCGAACGCGAGGAGCGTTCGAGCGGGCGCAGTCTACACCCCCAGAGCGCGGCTAGGACGGCGTCGCGGACACCGCGGCGGACTCGGCAGCTTCGTGCTTGACTTCAACCAGCCGCTGGCTGGGATGGCGCGGCGGGCGTGCGAGCAGGATGAGCACGAAGCCGATGAGCCAGAACAGCCCGAACAGCAAGAAGGCGACGGTATACGTCCCCGAGCGGTCATAGAGTTCGCCCGCGAGCAGCGGGCCGCCCGCACCGAAGACGATGGTGAACGGCAACGCGACCGATCGGATGCGCCCGAGGTGCTGGCGGCCGAAGTAGTTCGCCCAGACCGTTTCCTGCAGGGGGATGGCGCCGCCGATGCCAAAGCCCCAGAGCGCCATCGCGCCGGCCATTGGCAGCCAGGTGTCCGAGCGTGCCGCCCCGAGGATGGCGACCACGCCGATGGCCGCCACCGCAAAGCCGAACGCGCTCAGGTGGCGCGGGTGGAAACGGTCCATGAGCACGCCCCACATCGGCTTCGAAACGAGTGCCACCCACGCCTGGATGCTGTACAGCGAAGCGGCTTCGGCCCGGCTCCAGCCGTGGTCGCTGAGGAACGGCACGAGGTGCAGGAGGAGCGCGCCGATGCCGATGTTGGCGATGCCGTAGGCGGCGATGATCAGCCAGATCGTGGTCGTTCGAATCGCTTCCGGCCGCGTCCACTGGATCTCCGAAACGACCGAGACGCGGTTTTTCGCGCCCGCGAAGCGCTTCGCTTCCTCCGGCGTCATGCCGTCGGGGAAAAGGCCGTGGTCCTCGGGCGTGCGGCGCATGATCATCGCCGCGGGGAAAATCAGGACCCACACGAGGAATCCGAGGAAGACCCACGCCTCGCGCCAGCCCCAGGTGCCCGCGACCCACGACACCACCGGCGTCATCAGCACCCCACCGAGCGATACGCCGGAAGACGCGATCGCCACCGCCATGCCGCGCCGCGCCACGAACCACTTCGAGACAGTGACGTTGACGACGAGGTTGCCCAGCATGGCATTGCCGAGGGTCTGGGCGACGCCGCGCGCGAGGTAAAACTCCCAGAGGTTGTTCACCTGGCTCGTGGCGATCAGCGCGGCCCCGCAGATGAGGCCGCCAATCATCATCAGCAGGCGCGGACCGCGCTTGTCGATGAGCATGCCGATACCGAAGCCGACGAAGCCCATCACCACCGTCGAGACGGTCTGCACGGCCGAGAACTCGCTCCGTGTCCAGCCGAGGTCGGCGGTCATGGGCTTGAGGAACACAGTGGAGGAATAAGTCTGGGTGCCGACCGCCACGAACTGGGCGATGAGCGCGACCCCGACGATGTACCACCCGTAGAACGGCCGCCACGACTTTCGCTCTGCCACGATCACGCCTCCGGTGGCCTCCAAATCCTGGAGGCCCGCCCCCCGGTGCAGCATCCTACGTGACCGCGCGGCCGTGCGCTCGCTCAGGGCCCTTCGGCCACGCTCCCGGCGGCGATGGCGGCATCGACCTGCGCATCGCTCCAGCCGACGGCCTTCAGCCACTTGCGCGTGTCCCGCCCGAGGGGTGGCGCGGCGCCCTGCGCGGCCGGTGGGCTGTCGCTCATCTTCAGGGGCGGCGCCGCCATGTCCTGCGGGCCCGTGAGGTCGTGCTCGAGGTGGACGGCGTACCCGTTCTCGATCACCTGCGGGTTCTCCAGCAACTCCTCGACGAACCAGACCGGGCTCGCGGGTACGCCGTGCCGGTCGAAGATTGCCATCCACTCGTCCGTGGTCTTGGTGCGCAACAGGTCCTCGACGGCGCGAATGGCATCGATGGGCGCGATCCGCCCGGCCACGCCCTCCATCGGGTCGTCGATGTGCAGGGCGTTGCGCATCTTCTCGCGCGTCGAGGGCGAAAGGCAGCCGACAGTCAGCGCGCCATCGGCGGTGATGTAGCCGCGGTAGTAGATGCCGAAGCCCGCAACCACATCGGTGGAGGTGCGCCGCCGCCGGACGAAGGCGTCGAACGGCTCGCCCTGCGCCCGGGACGCGCGAAGGTCCGCCAGGAAGGGCTCACGCCGGTCGGCATCGGTCACGGGGAGCGACATAAAGCTGCCGGTCTGGAGCATCAGCGCGTTCGTCAGCAGCGATGTGCTTACGACCTGCCCGCGGCCCGTGCGCTCGCGATGGAAGAGCGCCGCGCAGACGCCCCACGCGATCGCGTACCCGGTCGTGAAGTCGGCCGGGGCGGCCGGGCCGCTCAGCGCCGGGAAGCCGTTTTCCAGGTAGCCGCGGTGCATGAGCAGCCCGGAAGCGGCCTGCGCGACGATGTCGTACCCCGGGCGGTGCGCCCACGGGCCCTGCCGCCCGAACGCGGTGCTATCGACGTAGACGAGGTCGGGGCGGAACTGGACCAGCGTGTCGTAGTCGACCCCGAGCCGCTTCGCCACGTCGGGCCGCGAATTGATGACGACGACATCGCAGCCGCGCACGAGTTCGTGCACCGCGTCCTGGCAGGCGGCGACGGTGAGGTCGAGGACGACGGACTGTTTGCCGCGGTTGAGCGATTGGTACGCCTTGGATTCGCCGGGCATGAACTGGCTGGTGAGGCGCCACGGCTCGCCGCCGGGCGGCTCCACTTTGACCACTTCCGCGCCGAGGTCGGCGAGCAGCATGCAGCCCAGGGGGCCGGCGATGATCTGCGTGAGATCGAGGATGCGGATGCCGTCGAGCGGTCCAGACGCCATGGAAACCTCGCCGCCCACCTCTCGGCGAACGGGAGCGTGGGCCTGGTGTGTGGGGTGCGGGAGCGGTCCCGGGCCGCGCGAGGGGTCGACGCCTCCCGGGACCGCCCGCGGCTGAAGGGTGGAAGTCTACGCCTTCCACTTATAGGGGTGCAGCTCCGTGCCGGCGCCGTACCCCTGGGTGTAGAACTCAAGCGCGTTCTTCACGCTCCCCTGGTAGCCCACCCAGCGCGTGCCCGCGCCCGCCTGGCTGGGGACGTAGTACATGTGCTTCGCGTTTTCCCTCTGGATGTCGTGGAACACCTGCCTGCGCTTCTCTTCGTTCAGTTCCGATTGCTGCTGCACGGCGAGCTTCTCCAGCACCGGGTCCTTCACGCGGCCGTGGTTGTTCGGGTCCTCGGTGAAGAGCCGCAGCACGTAGCCGGAGCCTTCGGGGAACGATGTCTCAAGGCCGAAGGCGATGCCCTTGAAGTTCCCCACGAACGTCTGCGTGATGTACTTGGAGTTGTAGTCCTGCACATCCGTGGTGGTCTTCAGGCCGAGTGCCTGCAGCATCGCGATCTGCGCCTCCGCGACCTGGTTGTGCTCCAGCCCGTAGCCGTTGCCCGTGTACTGGTACGTCGTCGAGAAGCCGTCGGGGTAGCCCGCCGCGGAGAGCAGCTTCTTCGCCTCGGCGACGTCGTACTTGAAGAACTTGCCCGTCTCGCCGTGCTCCGGCGACTGCGGGTCGAGCCACCAGCGCTTCACGCTGATGGGGATGACGTTGTTGTACTTGATGCTCGCGTCGATCCCGGCGGCCTTGATCGCCTTCACGTTGAACGCGACCTCGGTGAGCGCGTCGCGGTCGAGGCACATCGAAATCGCCTGGCGGACACGGTCGTCCTTGGCCCACGGCGAGGAGGGGTCGGAGTCGAAGTAGATGAAGCTGAGGCCGACGGATGTGTCGGGCCCGAACTGCGCGCCGGAGACCGCCTTCTTCACGTCGGTGAGGTCCTGCGCGTTGAGGGCCGTGGCGTCGGTGGCTCCCGCCTGGAACTGCGCCACGCGGTTGGCGTAGTCGGGGATCGTCGTGATCTCGACGGCGTCGACCAGCGGGAACCCGGTCTCGTACCACTCCGGGTTTCGCTTGAACTTGAAGCCGATCGAGGGCTGGTAGCTTTCGAAGATCCAGGGCCCGGTGCCGATCATCGTCTTCGCCATGTTGAATCCGGACTCGGACTCGGTTGGGACGATGTAGAGCAGGCTCGCGTCGGCGATGACATCGAGGAAGGCCGCGTTCGGCGCCTTCAGCGACATCACCACCGTGCGGTCATCCGGGTACTCGACCTTGTCGATGAAGGCGAGCTGGCCGCGGTTGCTGTTCTTGACGTCGGTCGCCTTCGCCCACGAGTAGCGCACGTCCTCGATGCTGAGGGCACGGCCGTTGAGCGGCGCGATGTTGTGGTATTTGATTCCCTGCCGCAGCCGGAACGTGTACTTCAAGCCGTCCGCGCTCGCTTCGACCTTCTCCGCGAGGTCACCCGTGGGGCGGACGTTGCCCTGCTTGAATTCGGGCCCCGTCTTGTACTTCATCAGGCGGCTGTAGACGTAGTTCGCCATCGTCTTGGTGCGAACGCTGACGTTGCCGTACGGGTCGATCGTCGGCGGGTCGATGGAGTTGTCGAGCTTGAGCGTGCCGCCCTTCTTCGCCCCGGCGAACGGGTCGATGGGCGTGGCCCCGGCGGCCGGCGTGGGCGTCGCGAGCTGGAGCTTGCCGCCACCGCTGTCATCGTCGTCCCCACAACCGACAAGCGAGAACGCGGCGAACCCGAGCGTGCCCGCCCCGGCACCCTGCAGCACACGCCTTCGCGTCTGTTTTTTACGTGTCCAGTATTCGCTGTTCATCGTTCCCCTCCCATGCCCATGCAACGGCGCGGGCCTGGGTCGAAGTTCTACAGCAGGGGCGACGGGGGCGACCATTGGAGATTCTCGGACGCCGCATCCGGATTCCTCGAAGAAGGGCGGGGTCCAGCTTCACGAAAGGGGCTCGTGCGGCCCGGCTCGGCCGCTCCCCCGGCTCGCGAGGTGCACGGAGTATGCCGTAAGCTCCCGCGCATGCCATCCCCCGCCCTCGAAGGCATTCGCGTTCTCGACCTTTCGGAATCGGCGTCCGGTGCCTGGTGCACGCGCATGCTGGCAGATTTCGGGGCGCGCGTGCTCATGGTCGAACCGCCCGGCGGGCATCCCCTGCGTGCCGAGGCGCCCTTCGATGGCGAAGCACGATCGATCCCGGCGCAGGTCTTCCTCGCGAACAAGGAAAGCATCGTCCTCGATGTGGCATCCCCGGACGGCCGCGCCGCAGCGCTCGCACTCGGCGCGCGCTGCGACATCGTCGTGAGCAGCTTTGCACCGGGCAGGCTCGCCGAGCTGCGGCTAACCTTCGACGCCTTCCGCTCGCCTTCGCTGGTGATGACGCACGTCACGCCCTATGGCATGACCGGGCCGCTGGCGAACGAACGGGGCAACGAACTCACGGTGGCCGCGCGCTCCGGCTGGGCTTCGATCAATGGAGATGCCGCGAACGCGCCGCTGCGCCCGTGGGGACACCAGGTCGCGATGTGCACCGGGGCGGCCGCCTACGCCGCGACGCTCGGCGCGAACGTCCATCGCGATTCGCACCCGGGCGAGGGCCAGGAAGTCGATGTCGCGCAGCTCGACGTCATGGTGAGCACCTTCGCCCCGGCGCTGCTGCGCGGGCAGTACACGGGCGCCGCGGGCAAGCGCCGGGAATCGGCCGACCTGCTCGCGGGGCCGGTACCGGTCGCCGATGGGCACTTCGCGCTCACGATCAGCCGGGCGCATTTCTGGCGCGATGCGATGTATACCCTCGGGCTGCCGGACCTCGCCGAGGACCCGCGCTGGGAAGCGAGCTGGTACCGACAGCAGCACAAGGATGAGTACGTCGACCGCGTGCAGCAGGCGATGCGCGGCTGGGCGAAGTCCGACCTCTTCGAGGAGCTGGCCGCGCGCCGTGTCGTTGCCGGGCCGGTGCTGACGATGGAAGAGCTCCGCGCCAACGAACACCTGAACGCGCGCGGCTATTGGACCGAAGCGGGCGGCGAGCCGTTCCCGGGACCGCCGTACCGGATGTCGGGCACGCCGTGGGCCGTCCACAACCCCATACCCGCGCCCGGCGCGCACGGTGAAGGATGGGACGCATGAACGGACCGCTCGCCGGGCTGCGCGGGATCGTGCTCACGCAGGCGTGGGCCGGGTCGTATTGCACGTCGCTGCTGGGGCTCATGGGCGCCGATGTCGTGCAGATCGAAGTGCGCATGCGCCCCGATTCGTGGCGTGGCGCCTACGACGGCCCCCTGCCCGCGCGCCTCAAGGATGTGCCCACGGCCGAACACCCGTGGAACTGCAACTTCCTTTACAACTCGGTCAATCTGAACAAGCGCTGCATCACGCTCGACCTCCAGAAGCCGGCCGGCATCGAGACCTTCCGGCGGCTGCTCCCCTTCGCCGACTTCGTGGCCGAGAACTTCTCCCCGCGCGTGCTCGGCAACCTCGGGATCGATTACGAGGCGATGAAGGCGATCAAGCCGGATGTCATCCTCTGCAGCCTCTCGGCGTACGGGCACAGCGGCCCATGGGCGAACGTTCCCGGCATCGGCGGCACGATCGAGCCCACCTCGGGTATGTCGGCCCTGCTCGGCTATCCGGGCGAAGCGCCGCTGAACTCGGGGCAGATGTACCCGGATGCCGTGGCCGGCTTGAACGCGTTCGGCGCCATCATCGCCGCAATCCACCATCGCAACTGTACCGGCGAAGGGCAGTACATCGACCTTTCCATGCAAGAAGCGAACCTCACCTTCGCGGCCGAGGCGGCGATGGAATATCTGCGCACCGGCCGCCAGCGCCCGCGCATGGGCAACCGGCACCCGGCGTTTGCGCCGCACGGCATCTACCGATGCAGTGGCACGGAGCAGTGGGTGGCAGTGGCCTGTGAAAGCGAGGCCGACTGGGTGGCGTTCAAGGCCGCACTCGGTTCGCCGGGTACGCTCGACGTGCCCGAATTCGCGACGAACGCCGCGCGCAAGGCGAACGAGGACGCGCTGGACCGCGAGATCGCGGCGCTCACCGTGGTGCTCACCCGCGAAGCCGCGGTCGCGGCATTCCAGGGCGCCGGGCTCGCTGCCGCGCCGGTGCTCGATGCGGCAGAGGTGGCGAACGCGCCGGGCCTGCGAGCGCGTGAGATGGTGGTCGAGGTCACGCACCCGGAGACGGGCACATGGCCGCAGGCGGCGGCGCCGTGGCGCTATTCGCGCAGCGGCCGCCCACCGGTTCGCCCGGCGCCGCGGCTGGGCGAACACACGCTTGAGGTCCTCGCGGAACTCATCGGGACGATCCACGAGGAATACGACGCACTGGTCGCGGCCGGCGTTTCCGGCACGGGGCCGCCCGACTGACCGCAAAGGGGGACGCATGAGCGACTACAGCCAGGTTCGCTACGAGATCGAGGGCCGCATCGCGCTCCTCACCCTCAATCGCCCGCAGGCCCGCAACGCCCAGAGCCGCATCCTGATCGAAGAACTCGACGACGCCTTCGACCGGGCAGCGAAGGACCGCGAGGTGCGCGTCATCGTCCTTCGCGGCGAAGGCGACCACTTCAGCGGCGGCCATGACCTCGGCAGCCCCGAGGAGGTGGCCGATCGGCAAGCTCGCCCCATGCAGGAAGGCCTCCGCGGCAAGTACACGCGCTCGTGGGATATAAACATCGACCCCACGCTGCGCTGGCGAAACGTCCCCAAACCCACCATCGCGGCGGTCCAGGGGTACTGCATCTTCGCCGGCTGGATGATCGCCTCGGCCTGCGACATCGTCATCGCCGCCGACAACGCGATGTTCCTCCCGACGAACTTCCAGTACTTCTCCGTGCCCTGGGACCTGCACCCGCGCAAGGCGAAGGCCATCCTCTTCGAGAGCCGCTTCGTCGATGCGAAGGAGGCGGAAGAGTTGGATTTCGTGAGCTGGGTGGTGCCGAAGGAGCGGCTGCACGAGGAAGTGATGGAGTACGCCGGCCGTGTCGCCGAGAACGACCCGTTCCAGCTGCGGATGATCAAGCTCGCGATCAACCAGGCGCAGGATGCGCAGGGGTACACCGGCCACATCTACGGTGCGCACGCCCTGCACATGCTCTCGTCCACGGGCGAAGCCGACCCCGATTACGCGCTCCGCAAGCCAGAAGGCAAGCGGCGGCCGATGGTCCAGCGCGCCTTCGAGAACTACGAAAAGCGCCAGGAGCGGCTTGGGCGTTCGCAGTAAACAGCGTTTGCCCGCGGGTTTCCTGTCGCCGGGCTGCCCGTATCCTAGCCGGTGATGCTGAAGCTGCTCCCCGTCTTCGCCGTTACCGCCGTGCTGTCCCTCGCGCTCGCCGCCTGTGGTGACGGGAACGGCACGGATGCCACCCCGACGCTCGCGCCGTTGCCCACGGCCTCGCTGAGCCCGACGGCGCCGCCGCCCACGGTCACGCCCACCGTCGCGGCTTCGCCCACGCCCGCTGGGACGCCTACACCGCTCCCGGATGATGTCGTCGCCGTGCGCCAGCAGGTCATCGCGGCGGCCACGGCAGAACTGAAGGGCCGCTACGTGACGCCACTGAATCGCGATGCCTGTCTCGCGAACAACCCCCAGCAGCTGCTCTGCTTCGACATCACTTCGAGGCCGGACACCCTCGTGCGGGGCATCGCACAGCTCGCGACGGGCGATCCCCAGGGCGGGGGTGCGACCGTCTTTTTCGGCCGCCAGGCGAACGGCGAATGGCACTACTGGTTCGGCACGCAGCAGGCCGTTTCGCCGCTCGTGACGCTCCCGGGCGAGGCGTTCGCCTGCGGCGGCGGACAGGGGATCACGATTCGTTCGCAGGCGAGCGACACCTCGGAGGCGGTCGCGAAGGTGGCTGAGCTCGCGCAGTTGCGGGTGCAGCAGTTCGTGCTCACGGCGGCGGGTTCGACCGCGCCGGGCGCTCCACGCGGCGATGGCTGGTACCGCGTCAACATCCCGGCGACGGGATGGGTGAACGCACGCGACATCACCGATTCGGCCAACAAGAACTGCAGCCTCCACGACGCCATCTACGGTTCGGGGCCACGAGGGTAAGGGTCGGGGCGGTGGTCAACCGGCTGCCCACCTGTTAGGCTTCGGCGCTCGCGTCTCGCGCCGTCCACGGCGGCGGGGGGATGCGACCCCGGCGGGTACCCGCCGCCTTCGGACCCGGCCACCGCGCGGTGACCGGGCGTTCCCGCGTGCCGCGGAGAGAGTGCGACCGTGCGTCTGTACTGGGAGGTCTTCCGGCATGGGTACCGGCGGTGGGCGACGTATCGCGCCGCCACGGCGGCCGGCGTCTTCACGAACACGGTTTTCGGCTTCCTCCGGGCGTACGTCCTCGTCGCGGTCTTCGCCGCATCCGCGACCATCGGCGGCTACGACCGCTCCGATGCGCTGACCTACGTCTTCCTCGGGCAGGGGATGATCATGGCCGTGTACATGTGGAGCTGGTGGGAGATCGCGCTCGCCATCCGCAGCGGCGACATCGTCACCGACCTCTCGCGGCCGTTCGATTACCAGGCCTACTGGCTCGCGCAGGACCTGGGGCGGGCGTGCTACCACGCGGTCTTCCGGGGTATCCCGCCGTTTGTGGTCGGCGCGATCGTGTTCGACCTGCGCATGCCGGAATCGCCGCTGACGTGGGTACTGTTCGCGGCGAGCGTGGTCATGGCCGTGTGCGTGAGCTTCGGTGTGCGCTTCCTGGTGAACCTCGCGGCGTTCTGGCTGCTCGATTACCGGGGAGTGGGCGCCATCGCCACCGCCTGCGGGACGTTCCTCTCCGGGTTTGTCGTGCCGGTGGCGTTCTTCCCGGGGTGGCTCGCCGTCATCGCCCATGCGCTGCCTTTCCGCGGGATGATCCAGGTGCCGATCGATGTCTTCCTGGAGAAGGAGAGCGGCGGCGCGCTCTTCGTCATGCTGGCGGTGCAGGTGGGATGGGCGGCGGCCCTCTTCGCGGCGGGACGGCTGGTGCTGAGGGCGGCGCGGCGCCGGGTGGTGGTGCAGGGTGGATAACGAACTGCGTCTCTTCCCTCGCCTCGCGTGGTCGAGGGTGCGCGGTCAGCTGGAGTACCGGCTGTCGTTCGCGCTCATGCTCATCGGCTACTTCGTGATGACGTTGGCCGACTTCCTCGCGATCTGGGTCATTTTCCAGCACCTCCCGCTGCTCGCGGGTTGGAGCCTGGGTGAAGTCGCGTTCCTGTACGGCACCTCGTACGTCTCGTTCAGAATCGCGGATATGGTCGTCGGGCACCTCGACATGCTGCCCACGCTGGTCCGCACCGGTGCGCTCGATACCGTCCTCACGCGTCCGCTCGGATCGCTCTACCAGGTGGTGACGATCGACTTCGGCTTGCGCCACGTCGGCGCCATCGCCCAGGGGCTGGTGATTCTTGTGATCGCCTGCACCACGGCCGGCATCCCCTGGGACGCGGGCCGGGCGCTGATGCTGCTGGTCACCATCGCCTGCGGCACCGCCATCTTCATCGCCATCTGGATCGTCGGCGCGACGACCGTGTTCTGGACGCTCGGCAGCGGCCTGGAGGTGCTGAACGCGTTCACCTATGGCGGCAACCAGATGGCGAACTACCCCATCAACATCTACGCGGGCTGGCTGCGGCGGATCATCGCGTTCTTCGTGCCGCTCGCCTTCGTGACCTACTTCCCGTCGCTCTACATCCTCGCGCGGGAGGACCCGCTGCACACGCCGGAGTTGCTCCGGTTCGCATCGCCGCTCGTGGCGCTGGCGGCGCTGCTTGTGGCGCGCGCGGTCTGGGGCCAGGGGATTCGCCACTACCAGAGCACCGGGAGCTGACGAAAGGAGCACGCGCATGGCGATTATCGAAGTCCGCGACCTCAGCAAGCAGTTCCGCGTCGCCCGCCCGCGGGAAGGGGCGCGCGGCCCCCTCGCGCGCGTTCGCCGCGAATACACCGATGTCCGCGCCGTCGAGCGCGTCAGTTTCGATGTCGAGCCCGGCGAAATGGTCGGCTACATCGGCCCGAACGGCGCGGGCAAATCCACCACCATCAAGATGCTCACGGGAATCCTCGTGCCCTCGGGCGGGCGGCTCACGGTCGCGGGCTTCGAGCCATCGCGACAGCGCAAAGAGATGGCCCGGCACATCGGCGTCGTCTTCGGGCAGCGCACCCAGCTCTGGTGGGACCTCCCGCTCGCCGATTCGTTCACGTTGCTCAAGCACATTTACCGCGTCCCGGATGAGCGCTTCGCGGCGAACCTCGGGCGTTGTATCGACACGATGGAGATGGCGGAGTTCCTGCGGACGCCGGTGCGGCAGCTTTCGCTGGGGCAGCGCATGCGCGGCGAACTCACGGCGGCGCTCCTGCACAACCCCGAAGTGCTGTATCTCGATGAACCCACGATCGGCCTGGATGTCGTGGCGAAGAGCCGCATCCGCGAGTTCCTCACCTCCCTGAACCGCGACGCCGGTACGACCATCCTGCTCACGACGCACGACATGGGGGACATCGAACGGCTCTGCCGGAGGGTCATCATCATCGACCGCGGCGGCATCCTCTACGACGGTGACCTCGAACGGCTGAAGGCGCGCTTCGCCACCGAGCGGACGCTGGTCGTGGACCTGGAAGAGCCGGCGCCAGCGCTCGACGTGCCGTTCGCGACAGTCGAGCGCGTGGAAGGCCCGCGCCAGTGGCTGCGCTTCCAGCGTGCCGACACCTCGGCCGCGGAGCTGATCGCGGCGGTCGCGCGCGCCGCCCGCATCGTCGATCTGCGTGTCGATGAGCCATCCATCGAGGACGTCGTGCTGCGAATCTACGCGGGCGCGGCCAAAGGCATCGCCATCAACGACCCATCGCCCGGCTGATGCGGTAGTCCCGCACCGTGGGTGAAAAGATGAGGATGAGCACTGCGAGCGTACCGGCGGCGCCGCTGAGGATGAGCGTGATGGCCGCCGGCCCGAGCCAATCCGACCCCGCGCCCGCGT
>JADLBC010000018.1 GCA_020847985.1 Dehalococcoidia bacterium | reverse complement strand
TCTTCTGGCCGTTGATCACGTACTCGTCACCGTCGCGCACGGCGCGCGTCTGCAGCGAAGCGAGGTCCGAGCCCGCGCCCGGCTCCGAGTAGCCCTGGCACCAGATGTCCTCGCCGCTGGTGATGCGCGGGAGGTAGCGCTTCTTCTGCTCTTCGTTGCCGTGAATGATGAGGGTGGGGCCGATCATGCCGACGCCGAAGCCGCGGGTGCCCGTGTCCGGCGCGCCGTAGTAGCCGAACTCCTCGTTGAAGACCATCTGCTCGTAGATCGAAGCGCCGAGCCCGCCGTACTCCTTGGGCCACGCCGGCGCGATCCAGCCGCGCTTGCCCAGCTCCGCGTTGAAGCCCTTCGCGAACTCGAAGTCCTCGTCGCTCGTGCGGGCGTCCTCGTTCTCCGGGCGGTCCTTGAGAGTGCTGATGAGGAAGCTGCGCACCTCTTTGCGGAGGGCTTCTTCCTTCGCGCCAAATTGCATGTCCAAGATTCTGTCCCCTTCTTCCGGCTCCGGCCGGACACGGTGGGTTCGCCAGTCACGCGACGGCACACGCTGCCCACGTTCTCGCGCACGCTATTCTGCGCTACTTCGGCGAACTCCTCAAACCCGTCCTCGTGGTGGCTCCGATGGCGGACCCGGGATAGGCAGATGCAGGTCGAAGGCGAGGCTCCCCACCCGCACCAGCGCCGTCACCCCCGCGCCGAAGAGCGCCGCCAGCTCCGGCGACCCTGGCTCCACCAGCCACACGGCGAAGGCGCCCAGCGCCGCCGCCGTCGCGTTCACCTCCGTTCGCAGGACCACGGGGATGCGGTCCGCGAGCAGGTCCCGGATGACGCCGCCACCCGTCGCCGTGATGATTCCCAAAAGGACCACCGCCGTCACCGGCAGGCCGGCGCCAATCGCCGCGAGCGCTCCCGCGACCGCGAAGGCGCCCGTTCCCCCTGCTTCCGCCAGCGCCCGCACGAACGCGGGGATGCGCCGCTTCGCCACCACAAAGCCGATGGCCGCCAGCGACCCGCCAATCGGCCACGCGATGTAGTCGGCCTCCGCGACGACCAGGGGCACGCGTTGCAGGATCAGGTCGCGAATGAGCCCGCCGCCCGTGGCCGCGACGATGCCCATCACCAGCAGCCCGAACAGGTCGAGCCGCCGCCGCGCCCCCACTTCGACCCCGCCGAAGGCGAAGGCCACAAGCCCGATCCGGTCCAGCGCGCCGATCAGCTCCGAAGCCGTCAGATCCATCGCGCAGAGGGTAGCGCGCCAAGCGCATTCTGGTAGGCTTGAGCCGTGGGCACCGGAAGAAAGGCGCTAATCGCGGGTGTCGTGGCGTGGGATACGGCCTGGAAGGCTGTTGCCATTCGCCGCGCCGTGCGCAACGGGCAGCGCGCCTGGGTCCCCGTTCTCGCGCTCATCAACAGCGCCGGGATCCTCCCCATGATCTTCCTCGCGCTCACCCGCCCGCCTCTCGACTGAGCTAGGCGAGCCCCAGCGCCGCGAAAATCTCCACCTTGCCGTTGACGTTCCCGGGATTGAAGTGCGGGACCACGTGCTTCACGATGCCGCCCTCCGCCACGAGCACGAGCGCCCGACGGGACTTTCGCTCCTCCGCATCCCAGAAGCCGTACGCCTTCACGGCCTCCCCGTGGAAGTCGCTGATCAGCGGGAAGGGGAAATGGTCGCGCTCCTGGAACTTGCGGTGCGAACCGAGCCCGTTCGTGTTGATGCCGAACACCCGCACGCCCGCGCCCTCGAGCAGCGCATGGTCGAGCGCGATCGCCGTCAGTTCGCGCGTGCAGATGGGCATGCCGTCGTCCTGGTAGAAGATCAGCAGCACCGGGCCGGCCTCGGCGGCCCCGGGCATGCACACCGTTTCCTGCTCCCCGCTGGCGGTCACGGCGGGCAGTTCGAAGGGAGGCGCTGGCTCGCCCGCCTGGATTGGCTCGCCGCGCGGCTCGTCCGTCATGGGGCATCCTCGAAGCCCGGGAGCGAGCCATCGAGGCCGCGCGTCGCCGCCAGCACGCGGATGCGCCCGAGCCCGGCGGCATCGGTGAGGGTTTGCAGGGCGCGCCGCCGCGCGAAGTACTCGCCCATGTCGTTCCGCGCGCCCTCGACGAGCGCACCCAGGCCCATCGACAGCAGGAATTCCGATTGCCGCACCGGCCCGTGCGCCACGAACCCCTCGTCCTCCACCGCCGAGACCAACTCCGAGAAGTTCACGTGCGTCGTCATGTCCTGTTCGCCGACGTGAATCAGCGGGTTTTCGTGGGCCGTGTGGCGATAGAAGCAGAGCAGCGTCCCCGTTGTTCGCCACGGCGCCCAAAGCTCTTCCTGTGGGTACCCGTAATCGAAGGTGAGCACGGCGCCGCGCTCGACGAGACCGCAGAGCGACCGCATGGCGCCATACGCATGCTGGTTCACTTCGAAGCGGCCCTCGGCGGGCGCGTCATCGAGCGAGACCACACCCAGCGGAACCTCCGCGAACGCCTCGCCGTTCCAGATCACGCCGACCTCGACCGGCCCGCGGCCGCCCACGTCGAAGAGCCGCACGGGGAAGGCGTCGAAAAGCTCGTTCGAAATCACAACCCCGGCATCGGCGGCCGTGATCGGCGGCGACGCCCACTCCACCCGCGGGTCGTTCCCACGGGCGCCGGGCTCGATGGCGATGTAGCGCAGGGCCCCGCGAAAGCCGTCGTCCCGGCTCTCCGCCCAATCGAGGACGCTCGCCGCGAGGGCGCCCTCGCCGGCCGCGGGTTCGAAGATGGTGAACGGCGACGGGCGCCCCATTCGCTCCCACGCCGCGTGGCACCAGCCCGCCACGGCCCACCCGAACATCGGATGGATCACCGGGCTCGTGAGGAAGTCGCCCTGCGGACCGATGCGCCCGGGCCTGCGGTAATAGCCGAACTCGGGGTGGTAGAGCGCCAGCTCCATGAAGCGTTCGAACGGGATCGCGCCGCCCGCCATCTCGTCGATCATCGCGCGCACCAGCCGCGCGTTCCCGATGCCGGCCGCGCCGGGGTCAAGGTCGATCGCCACGCGCCCAGTGTACCGGGCGGCGCTCTTCCGGTGCCCGGCGCCGGTGTACCCTTCGCTCACACCCAGCCGGAGTTGGCCATGGCCGAATTGATGGACATCCGCGTCGAGCGGAACGTGGCGGTGCCCATGCGCGACGGGACCGTCCTGCGCGCGGACGTCTTCCGCCCCGAACCCGAGGGCCGCTATCCCGTCCTCCTCATGCGCACGCCCTACAGCAAGGCCGTCGGTTCCACCGCCTACAACTGGCTCCCGCCCATCCGCCCCGCGAGCGAAGGCTACGTCGTCGTGATCCAGGACGTCCGCGGCCGATTCGAAAGCGAAGGCACCTTCCGGCCGTTCCACCAGGAGATTGACGACGGCTTCGACACGGTCGAATGGGCCGCCCGCCAGGTCTGGAGCAACGGCCGCGTGGGTATGTACGGCGCCTCCTACTACGGCGCGACGCAGTGGCTCGCGGCGCGCGCCCAGGCCCCGAACTTGCAGGCGATCTTCCCCGGCCTCACCGCCTCCGATTACTACGACGGCTGGATCTACCAGGGCGGGGCCTTCGAACTCGCCTTCAATACGATGTGGGCCGGCACGGCGTTCGCCATCCCCGAGACGCTCAAGCGCGACATGGACGACGCCCACCGCCAGCAGCTGCTCCGCGGGCTGTACGCGCTGGCTTTCGACCACTGGCCGGTGCTGCGCCACCTCCCCGTGCGCGATATCCCGGCCTTCGCCCACGACCTGGTCGCACCCTACTACAAGGAGTGGCTCGACCACCCCACGCGCGACGCCTACTGGGAGTCCGTGAGCATCGAAGCCGCCCATTCGCGCATCCACACCCCGGCCTTCAACCTGGGCGGCTGGTTCGACATGTTCCTGCGCGGGACGCTGCGCAACTACAGCGGCATGCGCGAAAACGGGCCCACGGAGATCGCGCGCAACGGCCAGAAGCTCATCGTCGGCCCCTGGGTCCATGGCTCGATGCTCACCACGCAGGCCGGGCACTCCAACTTCGGCGCCGTCGCCCAGATCGTGCTCGAAGAGCTTCACATGCGCTGGTTCGACCACTGGCTGCGCGACCGCGACACCGGCATTGACCGCGAGCCGCCCGTGCGCGTCTTCACCGTCGGCGCGAACCGCTGGCAGGACTTCGACGCCTGGCCGCCGAAGGAGGCCGCGTTCACCGCCTACTTCCTGCACTCGAACGGGTCGGCGAACACCGCACGGGGCGATGGCGCGCTCACGACCTCGGCGCCCGCCGCCGGCGAACAGGCCGACCGCCTCATCTACGATCCGCTGAACCCGGCGCCCACGCGCGGCGGCGGCAACTTCGTCAGCCCGTCCGATGTTCCCGCGGGACAGTTCGACCAGGCCGCGATCGAGCAGCGCCAGGACGTCCTCTGCTACACGAGCGCCGCGCTCGCCGAGGACCTCGAAATCGCCGGGCCGATCGAGGCGCGCCTCTGGGTCGCGAGCAGCCAGCCCGACACCGACTTCACGGTGAAGCTCGTGGACGTGGCCCCGGACGGTGTCGCCCTCAACCTTTGCGATGGCATCTTCCGCGCCCGCTACCGCGACGGCTTCGAGCACGTCGCACTGCTCCGTCCGAACGAGCCGGTGGCCGTGACCGTGGACATGACGGGCATCGCGGCGCTGTTCCGGGCCGGTCACCGCATCCGCATCGAGGTCAGCAGCTCGAACTTCCCGCGCTTCGATCGGAACACGAATACCGGTACCGCCATCGCCAGCGAAGCCGCCGTCGCGGTCGCCGTGAACACGGTCCTGCACGATGCCGCGCACCCGAGCGCGGTCGTGCTCCCGGTCATCCGGCGATGAGCGAACGCCTGGCGTCGATCCGCGTCCGCCGCCTGCGCCCGAACGCGAAGCTCCCCTTCCGCGCGACGGAGCATGCTTCCGGGTTCGACCTGTATGCCTGCCTCGATGCGGCGGTGGAGGTCGGCCCCGGCCCCACGCTGGTGGGCACGGGCATCGCGATGGAGGTGCCCGCGGGGCTCGACGCGCAGATCCGGCCGCGCAGCGGACTGGCCAGGCAGGGCGTCCTCTGCACCCTTGGCACGCTCGATGCGGACTATCGCGGGGAGCTCATTGTCACCCTTTACGCCTACGCTCCGGGCGTGCGCCACGTCATCCACGACGGCGACCGTATAGCGCAAATCGTCATCACACGCCTTGAGCCCGTGCAGTTCGAGGAGGCGGCCGAGCTGAGCGAGACGGCCCGTGGCGAAGGTGGTCACGGGAGCACCGGGCGCTAGACGCCGATCCCCTCGAGCGGCTTCGCGCCCGTGAGCGTGAGCAGGTCGCGCACCGCCAGGCGCACGTCGTAGCCACGCTGCCCGGCACTGACCAGGATCTGATCGAGCGCCGTCGCGCGGCCGTCGATGTAGGCCGCAAACCCCTTCCCGGTGAGCGCGAGCGCGCTGATGCCGCCGACCTGCAGGCCAGTGTGGCGCTCGGCGTCGGCGTGGCTGGCCATGCGCAGCTTCTTCATGCCCAGCGCCGCGGCCAGCGCCTTGAGATCGAGCTCGGCGTGCGAAGGCATCATGACGAGCAGCGGCTTTCCCTTCGGCGGGTCCTGCTCGACGACGAGTGTCTTGTACACCGACGCTGATGGCATGCCGGTTTCTTTCGCGACCAGCGTCGCGTCGCGGATGGTGGCATCGAACGCAAACAGCTCGAACGCCACTTTCCGCTGCTCCAGCATCCGTACCACCAGCGGCTTCGCCGGCGGCATCCTAGATGTGTGTCATCACGCCGCCGTCGGCGTGGAACATCTGCCCGTTGAGGTACCCGCCCGCGTCCGACGCGAGGAGCACCGCCAGCCCGCCGAGCTCGTCGGCGCGGCCGAAGCGGCGCATGGGGACGAAGCGCAGCAGCCGGTTCGCGCCGATCTCGTCCGGCCCGCGGCCTTGCGTCCATTCCATCCAGCCGGTGCCGATACCGTTGACGGTCACGCCTCGCGGGCCCAGCTCCTGGCTCAGCGCCACCACCAGCCCCACGATAGCGCCGCGCGCGGCCGCATAGGCCGCCCCCTCGGGGATGCCGCGTTCGCCGAGCATGCTGTTCACGAAGATGAGGCGGCCGGTGGTGCCCTCCGGGAGTTCCTTCGTCCATGACCGTGCGGCATAGAACGCGCCCGCCATGTTCAGCTGGGACACCCGCCCGAACTCGGCGTCGGTCGTCTTTTCGATCGGCTTCGCGAGCGGCACGTCGGCGTTGAAGACCAGCACCTGGGGGAAACCGAACTCCTTCACAAGCTGCTTGAACCCCACCTGCACGTTCGTCGGCAGCGTGACGTCCCAGCCCTGCGAGAAGGAGGCGCGTCCCGCCTTCGTCACATCGCCGCTGGCGCGCTTCGCCTCCATCACTTCATCGCCGTCGAGCGTCGCGGAGGCCGTGGCCACGTCCGCGCCCGCTTCCGCGAGCGCGTTCACGATCGCGCGTCCGGCCGGGTTCGCGAACCCGACCACGAGCGCCCGCTTCCCGGCCAGGTCGAACCCCGGCTGCCGTTGCCAGTCCATCTCAGCCATTGGAGGGACCTCCCGCGGTGTGGCCCATGGGCGCGATTCCGCCCGCGAGGCCACCGCCATCGATGACGAAGATTTCGCCGGTGATGTAACTCGACGCGTCCGAGCAGAGGAACACCGCCAGCGGCCCCATCTCCCATGCCTCGCCCAGCCGCAGCGCCGGGTTGAAGAGGCCGCGGGTGCGGATGCGCTCCCTGGCCTCGTCCGACTGCGGCGGCGCCTGCGTGAGGAAGCCCGGGACGATGCAGTTCGCGCGAATCCCTTCGCCCGCGAGCTGCCCGGCGGTCGTCTTCGTCAGCGCGATGACTCCTGCTTTCGCGGCCCCGTAGGCGAGCGAGTTCACCGATGCGCGCATCCCCAGGCCGCTCGCCACATTGAGGATCGCGCCGCCTTCGCCGCGCTCCTTCATGTGCCGCGTCGCCGCCCGCGAGCAGTAGAAGGTGCTGAAGAGGTTCACTTCGATGCTGTCGAGCCAGTCCTCGTCCGAGAGGTCCCAGATCGACGACCCGGCGCCCCTGCGGTCGCCGATGCCGGCGTTGTTCACCATGATGTCCAGCTTGCCGAACCGCTCGAGGGTCGCATTCACGAGCGCGTCGCATTCGGCGGAGCGCTGCACGTTGGTGGGGATGCACACCGGCCGGCGGCCCGTCGCCTCCGCGATGAAGTCCGCGGTCGCCTCCAACTGCGCGGCCGTGCGGCTCGCGATGACCACATCGGCGCCCGCTTCGCTCAGCGAGCGCGCCATCTCCCGGCCGAGCCCGCGGCCCCCGCCGGTCACAATCGTCACTTTGCCATCCAGGCGGAGCTTCTCCAGCATGGCCACCTCCGGCCCCGAGTCTACGGCGGAGGCAGCGAACGCGCAGACTTCAGGCCACGCGGATTCCCGCGATCACGAGCGTCAGCGCCGCCACCCCGAAGCGGTACCAGACGAACACCGCCAGGCTGCGCGTGCGCAGGTATCGCAGCAAGAAGTGGATCACGAGGAAGCCCACGACGGCCGAACAGATGAACCCCACGCCCAGCGCTGCCAGGTCCGTGCTCGTTTCGCTCGCCAGGTCCTTCCCTTTGAGCAGCGCCGCGCCCACGAATGCCGGCGTCCCCAGCAAGAAAGCGAATCGCGCGGCGTCGTTGCGGTCGAGGCCGCGGAAGAGCCCCGTGGTGATCGTCGCCCCGGACCGCGAAACGCCGGGGATGAGCGCACACGCCTGCGCCACGCCGATGACCACCGCGTCGACCACGCCGATGCTGGACATCGTCCGCGCGCGCGTGCCCCGACTGTCGGCGTACAGCATCACCGCGCCGACGGCGGCCAGCGTGATCGCGATCAGCCATGGCTGCCGCACGTGCTCTTCGATCCAGTCGTTAAACAGGAACCCGACGACCGCCGCGGGCACCGATCCCAGCGCGATCAGCCAGAGGAACTGGCTCGGCCGGCGGTGGCGCGAGAAACGGAACTGGTATCGCGCGAGGTCGGCGGTCCCCACTCGGACCATCTCCACCCAATCGCGCCAGAAATACCCGAGGATCGCGAGCAGCGTGCCCAGGTGCAGCCCGACATCGAACGAAAGCCCCTGGTCCTCCCACCCGAACAGCGCGGGGATGAGCACCAGGTGCCCGGACGACGAGACAGGGAGGAACTCCGTCAGCCCCTGCACGATGCCCAGGATTGCCGCGCGAACGAACTCCATCGCCCGCGAGCCTCACCCCGCGCACCGGTACGGGCAATCAAATCGCGGGTTGTCTTGACGCGGCGTTATCCGCTGCGGCGCGTTTCGTCCGCGGGCGTAGAATCACGCCACCGTTCCTCAAGGAGTCCCGCGTGACCATCGTCCAGACGACCTACGGCGCCCTCCAGGGCATCCAGCGCGAAGGCCACCTCGCCTTCATGGGCATCCCCTATGCCGCCGCGCCCGCCGGCGCCCTTCGCTGGCGCGCCCCCCAGCCCTCCGCCGCGTGGACTGGCGTCCGTGACGCCAATGCCATCGGCCTCGCCGCGCCGCAGACATCGCACCCCATCGCCGGGTTCGCCGCGAGCGGCCCCCAGGACGAAGACTGCCTTAACCTCAACGTCTTCACCCCCGCCGCCGATGGCGCGCAACGCCCGGTGCTCTTCTGGATTCATGGCGGCGGCTTCACGCATGGGGCCGGCTACGAACCGCTCTACAACGGCGGGCCGCTCGCCACGCGTGGCGATGTCGTCGTCGTCACCATCAATTACCGCCTCGGCGCGCTGGGCTACCTCTTCCTCGGCGACATCCTCCCGGGGCAGGGACTCGTCGCGAACGCCGGCCAGCGCGACCAGGTCGCCGCGCTCGAATGGGTGCGCGATAACATCGCCGCCTTCGGTGGCGACCCCGGCAACGTCACCATCTTCGGTGAGTCCGCCGGCGCCGGGGCGGTGGGCACGCTCCTCGCCATGCCCGCCGCCCGGGGCCTCTTCCACAAGGCCATCCTCCAGAGCGGCACGGGGCGTGCGAGTGACCGTGCAACGGCGCGCACCCTCGCCGAAGCGATGCTCGCCGAACTGGGGCTCGATGCCGCCTCCGCCGGGAAGATCCTCGAACTCCCGGCGGCCGCGATTGTCGATGCCCAGACCGCCGTGGCCGCGAAAGCCGCGCGCACCGGCGGCCCGCGCTTCGGCCCCGTCATCGATGGCGAATCCCTGCCCGAACAGCCGCTTGCCGCCGTCCGCTCCGGCGCCGCCGCGGGCATCCCCGTCATCGCTGGCACGAACCGCGACGAGACGAAGCTGTTCGCCGCTACCATGCGCCGCGAAGAGCCGGACGAAGCCGGCCTGGCCGCGGGCATTCGCGCCACAGTGCCGCGGGCCGGCGATGCCGATGCCGCCGCGCTCATCGCGGCCTACCGCGCCTCCCGCACGGCGAAGGGGCTCCCGGCCACGAACCTCGACATCCAGGACGCCATCGATTCCGATGTGCGCTTCCGCGTGGGCGCCATGAAGCTCGCGCTCGCCCAGCGCTCGCACCAGCCCGCGTCCTACGTCTACCTCTTCACCCACACTTCGCCCGCCCGCCGTGGTTCGATGGGGTCTTGCCACGCGCTGGAGATGCCCTTTGTCTTCGGCACACTCGACGCCCCCACCCAGGATCGCTTCGCCGGCACCGGCGCGGAGGTTGAAGGGCTTTCGCGGAACATGATGGATGCCTGGCTCGCGTTCGCGCGCACCGGCAACCCGGCGCACGAAGGCATCGGCGAATGGCCCGCCTACGACGACGCCAGCCGGCCGACCATGATCTTCGATCGCCAGTGCGGCCTCGCCTCCGACCCCTTCGGCGAGGAGCGACAGGCCCTGCAACCATTCGTCTGAAGGCGCGTGCCCGGCGCCCCGGCCAGCCCTATACTGCCCGGGGCCTCACGCACGCACCCTTCGTGAGCCGATCCGAGCGCGACTATCCGGCCGAGGGCCGCGAACCAATTGGAGGAATCCCATGGCAGCTACCGTCAACAAGAACGGCGTTCTCGCCGGCCAGGTCGCCGTCGTCACCGGCGCATCCCGGGGCATCGGCGAGGCCATCGCCATCCGCTACGCGATGGAAGGCGCGAAGGTGGTCGTCTCCGCCCGAACCGTCGAAGAAGGCGACCATATCCTCGAAGGCAGCATCAATTCCGTCGTGAAGCGCATCAAGGATGCCGGCGGCGAGGCCACCGCCATCCGCTGTGACCTCTCCGACCCCGAGGACCGCGCCGCCCTCATCAAGAAGACCGAGGAGACCTACGGGCCGGTCGACATCCTCGTCAACAACGCCGCGATCACGTACTTCATCCCGGTCGAAAGCTTCCCGCGCAAGCGCATCGATCTCATGTTCGAAGTGCAGGTGTTCGGGCCGTTCCACCTCGCCCAGCTCGTGCTCCCGAAGATGCAGGAGCGCCGCAAGGGCTGGATCCTGAACATCTCCTCGCACGCCGCGCTGCACCCGAAGCTGAACTCCGCCGGCCGCGGCGGCACCGTCTACGGCATGTGCAAGGCCGCCCTTGAGCGCTTCACCACGGGCCTCGCCTCCGAGGTGGCTCCGCAGGGCATCGGCGTGAACGTCATCTCCCCCGGCCTTGTCGCGACCCCGGGTGTGATGCACCACCATCTCATCAACGAGTCCAACAAGGACAACGTCACGCCCGTCGAGCACATGGCCGAGGCCTGCCTCCGCCTTGTTCACGGCGACCCGGCCCAGATCTCCGGGAAGATCACCTACGCCGACGACATGCTCAAGGAGTTCAGCCTCACTCCCGCCGAACTCCTCGCCTGACGCCCGCCGCGCCAGCACAACCGAAAGGGGGCACGCCACGGGCGTGCCCCCTTCGCGTGTCGATGCCGTGCCGGCTCAGGGGCCGATGACCCTCGCCGGGTATGCCGTGGTGTCGAACGCGAGCCACATGTTGCCGCCCGCGGTGGAGTTCACCACGACCTTGATCTCGATCTGGTGGTCCCCCGCGAAGGTGTGCGTGAACGTGGGCAACAGGATCCCCTCCTGCACGAAGCTCTTGTTCCCCTGCTGCCAATCCGCCCGCGTGAGTGTCGCGGACGTGACGGTGGTCGCCGTGCCGTTGGGGGCGACATCGCGGACCGCGACGGTGAGCGAGCCCTGCACGCCCTGCGCGAACCCTTCGATGGCGCTGTAGAGCACCACCTGCGCCGCCCCGCTGAACGTCATCGGCACCCCGATGGGCGCCAGCCGCCACACCTGCATCCGGCGCGGGTCCGTTTCGGCGATCCCCACCGAGGAGCGCACGAGCGTGAGCCCGGCGCTCGTGTCACGGTTGGTGTCGTAGTTGTAGAGCGTGCTTGCCGTGGGCGCGGCGAGGTCGAGGGGCAGGACCGCCTGCGAGACCGTGCCGCCCGTCGCCGGCGACGGGTTGTTGTGGAGGAAGCCGATTGCCGTGCCCACGACGGCGCCCGCCGGGGTGCTCTCCGCGCTCACCCAGTTCTGCCGGTATGCGCTGACCACGTACCACCACTGGCCCTCGCCGGGGCTGTCCGCGTACGAGGTGGTGGTCCGCGAGGTGACCTGCGCGACCTGCGTGAACGGGCCGCTGCTCGAACTGCCCCGAAGGACCCGGTAGCCGCTTGCGTAGACATCCGCGCTGGCGGTCCATGTGAGGGACACGGATGAGCCGCCGATGGCCCGCAGGTTCGCCGGCGCGTCCAGCGTGTCGGTGGCGAACTGGTATGCCTGTGCGCCGGTGTCGGAGAAGACGGCGCCGCCGCTGCCCATGCGCCACGAGACGCTCAGCGCCACGACGATCGCGAGCACCGCGGTCATTCGCCCACGCGCTCGCGGCAGCGCGTCCATCAGCGCACCCCCGGGAATCGCCGCCCTTGATGCCGATTCGGGAGGAGTTTGCGCGCCGCCGTTTGCGCTTCGTCCGCGAGCAGCCACGCCAGCATCGCCGCTACCGCCAGGCCTGCAACCATTTCGAGGCTTCGCAGCGCAATCACCGCGTACCCGAGCAGGGGAACGTATGCCACCACGCGAGCCCCTTCGCCTTCGAGCGACACCGGGTTGGGGTCGGCCGCGCCGTTCGCGTCGCCCTTCGTCACGGCCATCCGGCCCGCGGCTTCGTCGGTGATGCTGACGACCCGGTGGAACACCACATGCCCCGTCTGCTGGCGGAATCCGATGACATTCCCCGGTTCGATCGCGGTCCCGTCCTTCGCCACCGAGATCGCGACCGCGCCGAGCGGCATCGCTTCGCCCATGCTGCTACCCCGGATGACCGTCGCGCGGATGGCACCGAAGGGTTCGAACACCACCACCGCGACTACCGCCGCGAGGACCGCGATCGCCGCCCACTCCGCGATGGCGCCGATGGGAAGGTGCCGCGCGGGCGCTGACGTTGGCCGGTAGCGAGCCCAGGCGTCGGTCGTCATCAGTTGTTCGCCGTCTGTTCCGCGTCGAAGGTGAACGTGGCCGTCGTGGCCGCGCCCTGGAGGCTGTTGCCCGCGCTGAGTGCCAGCGACACCTGGAAGCAGAGGGTCTCGGTCGCGGCCGCCGCCAGCGTCCGGTCGCCGGTCTGCGCACCGGTCGTGCTGTCGCCGAGGATCTTCCCGGCCGTGCTATCGAGGTCGCCGCTGTAGAGCTGTATCCCGTCGAAGTTGTCGCAGGGGGTGGCGGGCGTCGTGACGTCCACCGTCCTCACCACCAGCGCCAGCGAATCCTTGAGCGCCTTGCTATCGGTGTTCGTCGCGGCGCTCGAAATCGCGTACCGGAGCGCGTTCGTGCCGGCGTTGGCGACCACCACCGGCCGCGTGATCGAGTCCCCGGGCGCCATCGCGTTGAAGGCCACCGATGCTGTGACACTATCGGACGGCGTGGCCGTGCCGTCGCCGAGCCTGATATCGAGCGTGCCCGTCGTGAACGTGTTGCCGGTGGAAGTCGCCGTATCCGTGAACACCGCGAGCCCGTCGTTCCGCAACCCAAACACCAGCAACGCACCCGCCCCAAGAACCACCGGAAGCTTCGTCCGCATTCGATTTACCTGCCATTCACGCGCCTGCCCATGGAGTGGCAGCCATGTGGGAATACCGTGATCATCGCGGGCGAACGGGTGTCCTGAACGGGAATGAAGGGTCGATTCTGGAACGATTCGGTGTCAGCCCGCGGCCTGTTCGGACCCTTCCCGATGGTCCAGCGCGGCCCGCGCCGCCGCGACGACGTCGGCGCCATGGAACGGCTTGATCACGACGCCCGCGCAGGCGAATTCGCGCGCCATCGCCGGCGCATCGGGCGAAGCCGTCACCAGGAGGACGGGGAGCAGCGGCCAGCTCTCGCGCATCACCGAAAGGAAGGCCAGGCCATCCATGACGGGCATGTGGTGGTCCAGCAGCACGAGTGCGGGCGCCGGGCCCGTCTCCAGCGCGGTGAGGCCGGCGAGACCGTGTTCGGCCTGGGCGACCACGAACCCTTCCTGCGTGAGGAGCCGCGCGACCAGGCGCCGCAGCCGTGGCTCATCTTCCACGACCAGCACCTGCCGTCCCCGGCCCCAGCCACTGCCCACGGTCATCGGCATTGCCCCCCGGTACGCGGCGCCCGGCATCTCGAGCATGGGCCGCTCGAACGGCGATGCGCCGCTATCCGTGCTCCGCGTGGCCAGGTCCACCGTCGCGTTACCCGGGGGATCGTGGGCCCGCCTATGCCTCCCGGCTACCCGTGACAACCCTTGGAAAATCTCTGCCGATCGTTTCGTGAACGCTGCGTAACGCGGCGGTAACGCCGGCGGGCGGTCAGGCCGCTCCGCGCTCCGCGGCGCGCGCGAGCCTTTCGCCGAGGAGCGCCAACACCGCCGCTTCTTCCGGCGACAGCCCCGCGATTCCTTCGGCCATGTCCGCCGTTCGCGCGCGCAGCGATTCCAGCATCGTGCCTTCGAGATACGCATCGAGCACCGCCGGGTGGATGTAGCACTTGCGGCACACGGCCGGCGTGTTGCCCAGCCGTTCGGCCACCCGCTCCACCGCGCGAACGATGTTCCGCTTCGCCTCCGCGTTCGAATCGAACCGTTCGAATTCCTGCAGCGCGAGCGTGGCGAGCACCGTCCCGGCCCACGTGCGGAAGTCCTTCGCTGTGAACTCGTCGCCGGCGATGGCGCGGAGGTAGGCGTTGACATCGCCCGAGGTCACGGCGTGGCGGGCGCCGTCGTCGTCGATGTACTGGAAGAGGTCCTGCCCGGGGATGTCGCGGCAACGGCCCACGACGGTGGCGAGACGCCGGTCCTTGAGGTGCACGTCGTGGCGAACGCCGCTCTTGCCGCGAAAGCGGAATTCAATCCGCGATCCATCGATACGCACATGCCGGTCGCGCAGGGTGGTAAGCCCGTATGACCGGTTGTCGCGCGCGTACTCGTCGTTCCCCACGCGGATGAGCGTCGTCTCGAGCAGCCGCACGACCGTGGCGAGCACCTTCTCCCGGGGCATCCCCGGCCGCCGCAGGTCGCGGTCGCACGCTTCGCGGATGCGCGGCAGCGCCGCCCCGAACGCCTGCAGCCGGTCGTACTTCGAGGCGTCGCGCACTTCGCGCCAGCGCGGGTGATAGCGGTACTGCTTCCGCCCGCGCGCATCGCGGCCCGTCGCCTGGATGTGCCCGTCCGCGTGCGGACAGATCCAGACATCGGTCCATGCCGGAGGCACCGCCAGCGAGCGAATCCGCGCCACGGAGGCGGTATCGCGCACGGGTTCGCCCTCCGGCGAAACGTACCGGAACCCGCCCCGGGCCCGCTTGCGGGTGATCCCGGGCGTCACATCCGAGACGTAGCGAAGCCCCGCTTCGGTGGCGGCATTGCCGGCCGCGGGCGCCTGGTCGCCCCCATCTTCATTCCGTCGCCGTGCCATGGCCGGGTTCATGGCATCGATGCTCGGCGTGGCGCCGTGACCCGCGAATCAGCCGAGGCCGCTCGCATCCCACGGATCCATATCGCTGTTACTCCGGGTAACGCTATCCGATACTCCTCACGGGGCGCCCGTGCCCCGGAGTACGCCATGCGAGCCTTCGTTCGCGCTCTCGCCGTGCCCGTCACGCTCGCCGGCGTGCTCGCGGCCGGCTTCGTCTTCGCCCCGCCGGGCGATGCCCACGCCCAGGCCGGCACCTGCCTCCCCTACTTCAACGGCGCCGATATCACGGGCAACCAGTCCCACAACGCGCATCCCATCGATGGCACGAAAGACCTCGACCTCGCGATCAAGGCGTTCGGCGCCGTCGGCCTCGTCACAATGAAGGTCGAGGCGGGCCCCTGGAGCAAGACCTTCCAGCCCGCGCCCGGCGGTGAACGGGAGGGCTACTCCTGGGCGGGTGCGATTCCCCCGTCGCAGTTCGCGGCGGGTGGCGGCGGCATCTTCAGAGTCACCATCGAATCGAGCGGCGGATGCCAGTCCATCGCCTGGATCAACATCACCGGGAAGTCCGTGTTCGAAACCACCGCCGGGCGGCTTGGCCTCGCGGGGTTCGTGCTCGGGCTGGCCGCGGTGGCGGTTTCGATGCTGCTCGCCTGGCGGCGGAACTTCCTCGGCATCTTCTTCGCCGCGTTTGGCGGCCTGCTCGCGGGGCTCGCGCTCACGGTGGTCGCGTGGCAGGCGGGCAAGGCGCCGCTGGAACCGCTCTCGCTGCTGGCATGGGGCCTTCCGCCCCTGCTCATTGGCGCCGGCGGCTATGCCATGATCACCGCCAGGCGCGGCCCGGCCCGCGACGACGACGACCTCGACGACGACGACGACGACTTCGACGCCGCCAGCGACGACGACCACGGCGACCCCGGCGTGAACGCCGTCGATGCGGCGCGTGCAACGGCCGCCGCCCGCGCCGAACCGTCGCCGCCGGCGCCACCGCCGCCCGACGATGCGGCCGAAGTATATGAGTAACCGCGCCGCGCGACGGCCCGCGCGGTCACAGCGGCCCTTACCCGCGCGGTGGTGCGAAAAGGTTAGCGGCGCAAGAATCGGAAGTAGTGGCACAACCGAAAAACCCGGGGAGCCCCGCCCCCGCGACCACGTTCACCCCCGCGGCCGACCCCGCCCTCTATGCCAACTGGCGCGTCAACCTGCTCTTCATCTGGTTTGGCGTGTTCGTCGGGCTCATGGGCGCGAACTTCGTCTTCCCCTTCATCCCCTTCTTCATCAAGGAACTCGGCGTCACCGACAAGGGTGAGATCGGGTGGTGGACGAGCCTCTCCGCCAGCGCCACCGGCCTTTCGCTGACGCTCACAGCCCCCATCTGGGGCACGATGGCCGACCGCTACGGCCGCAAGCCGATGTTCGTCCGTGCGCTGCTCGGCGCGGGTGTCCTCATCCTCATCATGGGCGCGACGCAGGCCCCGTGGCAGTTCGTGGCGCTGCGATTCCTGATGGGCGCCTTCGCCGGGACCATGGGCGCCGCGGCCGCGCTTGTCGCCTCCACCACCCCGCGCGAACGCGTCGGCTACGCCCTGGGCATGCTCCAGACCGGCCAGTTCATGGCCAACACCCTGGGACCGTTCATCGGCGGCATGGCATCCGCGGCGTTCGGCATTCGCAACTCCTTTTTCTTCTGTGGCGGGCTCTACCTCGCGGCCGTCGCCCTCGCGTTCGTCTTCGTGAAGGAGTCGAAGGTCTCGCTCGGCGCCGCCGCGCCCGGACATAAGCCGAAGGGTGGCTCGCTCGCCGGGAACATCCGCCTCGTCGTCTCGGAGCGCCAGGTCGTCGTGATGCTCGGCTTCCTCTTCTTCCTCTGGCTTTCGACCCAGTTCGTGCGCCCGGTGATGCCGATCTCCATCGATGATTTCGCCAGCCACCTCGGCGACCGCGACAGCGTCACGCTGGTCATCGGCGGCTGGTCCCGGAGCTTCGATGAGAAGTTCGGCACGGGGCTCGTCTACGGCATGATCGGCCTGACGAGCACGTTCGCCGCGCTTTCGGTCGCGCCGCTGGGCCAACGTATCGGCTACCGGCGCTGCGTGACGGCGGCGGCGGTGCTGACTGGCGTGCTCTTCATCCCCGTCGCGCTCGCCGGCACCTACACGACCTTCCTCCTCTGGATGGGCGCGACCGGGCTCTTCCAGGGCGCGATGGTCCCCGGCACGAACGCGCTTATCGCCGCCAGCGTCCCGGATGGCAAGCAGGGAGCGGCGTTCGGCCTCGCCGCGAGCATGCAGTCGATGGCGCTGCTCATCGGCCCCCTTGCCGGCGGCGCCGTGAACGACGCCTTCGGCATCCAATACGTGTACCTGGTGATGGGCGCGATCCTCGTCGCGACCGGTGTCGTCGGCTTCGGGCTGATCCGCGAACCGGAGCTTTTCACCCGCGCGCGCGCCGTCCGCCCCGCGCACGGCTAGCTGTAGTGACCACGAGGGTTGTGGACAGGAATGAGTCATCAGCATAAGCAGATTGCTTGACTGAGAGAGGGCCATTCCGTTGGGTTGCGGTTGACGAAAACCAAGACCACACGGAGGGCCCT
>JADLBC010000017.1 GCA_020847985.1 Dehalococcoidia bacterium | reverse complement strand
GTGTCACGCCCAGGAGCATCTTCGCCTGTCGTTCGTTCCGGCCGCGCATCGAGACACCTCCCCCTTCGAGAGGCATGATCCTCCATCCAGACCCTTCAGCCGATCCCTTTTTTCAGCACCCTGCTAGAAGCTCCCCCGCAGCGCGTCCCTCACCTCCGCCGCGCGTTCGACCGCTTCCTCCGGGGTGTCCTGGACATGGATGAGGTTGATGTGGCGCGCCCCGGCCTCGACGTAGGGCGCGATGAACTCGGCCACCTCGGCGGCGGTGCCGAACGGTGTGTAGCGCTCGAAGCGGTCGAAGGGGAGGCGGTAGGTAGCGTGCATGCCCTCAGCCACACGCTCGCGCGCCGCCGCGCTGCCCGGGCCAACGCTCGTCCAGAACTGCATCCCCGGTTCGATCGCCGAAGGGTCGCGCCCGGCGGCGATGGCGGCCTCGGCGATGATCTCCTGCGCCTCGCGGAACCGTTCGACCGATTGCCAGATGCCGGTGTAGCCATCGCCAAAGCGGCCCGCGCGCACCAGCGCGGCATCACTGCGTCCGCCGACGAAGAGCGGCACCGGGCGCAGCGGCTTCGGGTACACGGTCACGTCGTGGAGGTCGAAGTGGCGGCCGCTGAAGGTCACATGGTCTTCTTCCCAGAGCCGCCGGAGGATTTGCAGCGCCTCGTTCGCGCGTGCGCCGCGATGGCGGGGGTCGATGCCGCAGCTCGTGAACTCGTGTGGGTCCTCGCCGCCGATGCCGATGCCGAGCACGAGCCGCCCCATGCTCAGCTGGTCGATCTGCGCGCACTGCAGCGCGACGGGCACGGGGTGGCGCAACGGCAGCAGGTAGACCGCCGTCTTCAGTTCGACGCGCTCGGTGACGGCGGCGATGGCGCCCAGCGTCACCAGGCCGTCGTTGCCGTAGCCATGGAAGGTGACGTGGTCACCGGCGCAGATGCCGTCGAGGCCGAGCGTCTCCGCCCGGCGCGCCGTCTCCAGCACCTGCGCACCCGTCGTGCCGACGCGCAGATCCCAGCCGCGGATCATCACGGAAACGGTTGGAGCGAGCATGGGGCGCCTCCGGCGGAGAAAAGAGGAAGGAGGAAAGAGAAACGGGGTGACCGCTCGCGCGAGTGTAGCTGGCGAGCAAAACGGCAGGAAACGCTATTTCGAAGTGTAAATCCGGGCACTCCCTAACGCGCTGTTGACTTCGCTACTGGTGCAGGGCGCGCCGGGGACTCTACGGTGGAAGGCGGCCGCTCACGGGGCGGCCCGGATACAAGGAGGCTGGATGCGCACGTACGCACTTTTCGGGATGGCCGCCATGGCTGCCCTCTCCCTCACGTTCGCGGCCTGTGGCGGCGATGACGACAGCGGCGACACGAAGGATTCGCCCACCAGCGCCGCGAACACGGCGGCCACTTCGGACACCAACAAGACCGGCGCGCAGGCCACGACGGCCGGCGGCGGCACGGGCAGCGGCACCGCCAACACCCCCACCGGCGGCACCCTCACCGGTTCCGGCGCCGACGCCCTCAAGGCGATCCTCAACGACTTCACCAAGAAGAGCTACCAGGGCAGCTACGAACTGACCGTGAAGGACGCCGGCGGCGTCGAGCAGAAGGGATCGTTGAGCATCGCCTTCAAGGCGCCGAAGTCCTACTACTCGTTCTCGCTCGGGGGCGGGCAGCCGGGCGACATCACCGTCATCGATGACGGCACGAACAGCCTGATGTGCACGAAGATCGCCTCGGCGGGGCAGTGCCAGAAGTCGAAGTCGGGGCCGAACACCCTCTTCGCGAACCCGTTGTCCCTGGCCGAGCTGGAGAAGAACCTGAGCGGCTCGACCAAGGTCACCCAGATCGCCGACCAGAAGGTCGCGGGCGAGGATGCGAAGTGCTTCCAGATGGACGACACGAAGGGGATTACCTGCTTCACGAAGAAGGACGGCCTGCTCGCGAAGTCCGACATCTCGATGGCCGGCTCGAAGGTCACGCTCGTGGCCACGAAGCTGAGCACGACCGTCGATGAAAAGCTTTTCGAAGCGCCCGCGGGCTACAACGTGACGACGATGCCGTAGCGAGTTGCCAGTTCCCAGTTCCCAGGCCCCGGTTCCCAGGGGCGACCCCGGGGGAGGCAGGCTCCCCGGGGGGGTTGCCCCTTTTCTCTTTCCTCTTTTCTCCTTTCTCTTTCTCTCCTTTCTCTCCACGAGCCTGTAAGGCTTGTTCCGGCGATACTGCGAGGACCGGGGAGGTGGGCTAGCATGAGCACGATGACGGAAGAACCGCGCGACGATGCGAAGGTCAGCCTGCCCGGCCGCCAGGACGCCGAACTCGTTTCGATGCCCCGCTGCACCCGCTGCAAGCTAAAGTACCTGCCCGCCCGCTCGACGAGCGCGCTGCGGCTCACCTATTGCAGCTTCCTGTGCGAACTCGGGGATCTCGGTTTCAGCATGACCGGCCTTGAGACCATGGAGCGCGCCCGCAAGGACGACAGCGAGGCGGCCACCGAACCCCCCGCCGCCGAACCCGCCGGGGCGAGGTAGGTCTCAGTTCCGAGTTCCCAGTAGCCAGTTCCCAGTACCCAGGGGATCGGCCCCGGAGGGTGGGAGCCACCCCGGGGGCGACCCCAGCCCTCTCGCCGCCTGATTCACAGAAGAACCGTATCCGTCAAAACGGGGCAACCCCAACCCCACACGGGGTAGCCCCTGGGAACTGGGAACTGGCTACTGGGAACTGGCTACTGACTACCGGGAACTTCGTGTGAGATTTTACGGAAAGGTGCTTGCCCGGCGGGCCTAGCGCATGCTAAAAAGTTGGTGGGCCAGCGCTGGGTGTCGTGTCCGCTCCACACATCCACCGGCCCTTTTTATTGCCCTTCACGAGCCGCCCACCCGGGCGGCTTTTTCGTGCCCCGCTCAGCGGATTTCGAAGTCCGTCTTCATCCCTTCCTTGAAGTGGTCGTAGGTGCTCCCCGCTTCGCCCGGCACGAGCACGCAGGCGAGCACGTACCGCCCCGCCGGGAGGTCGAGCGTGATTTCGCCGCTCTTGCCGGGGTCCACGTCCTCGACTTCGCCCGTGTTGTCGAACGACCCGTCGTCCCTGACGCGCAGCACCGCCAACTCGTGCACCATCGATGTGCTCGCGTTCGTGGCGCGGAAGCGGATGGGGCCGGCCGCCACCGATGGCACGTCCGGCTTCATCGCGAATTCGATCATCTCGACCTCGACCGTGGCCTTCGGCGCCTTCTTCGTCAGGTACGGGTTGCCGGACCCGGCATCGGAGTCCTCACCACCGCAGGCGGCGAGCACGAACGAACCTCCCGCGACGAGCGCGGCTGCAAAGCGGAGAAACATCTTCTTTCCCTTGGACGAGATAGTGGGGACAAGCAGAGGATATTAGGCATGCCTAATTACGCACAAGTGGTACACCTCCCGAGGGTGCCCGGGGCATGGTGGCGCCCCGCCGCCGCCGCGTAAGCTTTCATCATGCTCCCCATCCAACCCATGCTCGCGAAGCTTACGCCCGCCATCCCGCGCGGCCCCGGCTGGCTCTACGAACCGAAGTGGGATGGCTTCCGCACCATTCTCGCCTTCGATGGCCACGCCGTGACCCTCCAGAGCCGCGACCTCAAGCCCCTCGGCCGCTACTTCCCGGAGGTGGTCGAAGGCGTCGCGCGCGTGCTCCCCGGGCCGGCCGTGCTCGATGGCGAGACCGTGATCATGGGCCCGCGCGGCATCGAATTCGAATCCCTGCAGCTGCGCCTGCACCCGGCGGAATCGCGCGTGCGCAAACTCGCCGCCGAGACGCCCGCCGCCTTCGTCGCCTTCGACATCCTCTCCGAGGGGAGCGAGGACCTGCGCCAGCGGCCCTTCGCCGAACGGCGCGCGCGCCTCGCCGCCTTCCTCGCGAACGTGCCCCCGCCCGTCTACCTCACCCCCGCGACGAACGACCCGGAGGTCGCGCAGGACTGGTTCGACCGCTTCGAAGGCGCCGGCTTCGATGGCGTGATCGCGAAGCCGCTCGCGCAGCCGTACCAGCCCGGGGTGCGCGCGATGGCCAAGATCAAGCACCTGCGCACCGCCGATTGCGTCGTTGGCGGCTTCCGCTGGCTCAAGGGCGAAGAGGGCCGCGCCGTGGGCTCGCTCCTCCTCGGGCTGTACGACGACGCGGGCACGATCCACTTCGTCGGGCACACCTCCAGCTTCAAGGCCGATGAGAAGCGCCGCCTGGTCGAACTGCTCGCGCCGTACCGCGCCGGGGACGAGGACGACGGCTTCGGGCAGGGCCGCACACCCGGCGCGCCCAGCCGCTGGACCACCGGCAAAGACCTTTCGTGGGAGCGGCTGCGCCCCGATCTCGTCTGCGAAGTGACCTTCGATTATCTCCAGGGCCCGCGCTTCCGCCACGCCGCCACCTTCCAGCGCTGGCGCCCCGACCGCGACCCGCGATCGTGCCGCTTCGACCAGTTCGAGGCCGTGGTGCCCGCCGAACTGCGCGCGCTCTTCGAGACGTAGCCGGGGAGGCCCACCGGTACAGGGCAGGGGGCCCGGGGGGCCATGCCACGCCCCACGCGGCGCGCTAGGCTGGGTGGGATGCCCGCCGCGATCGAGACCTTCGAACTCACCAAGTCCTACGACGGCAAGCCCGCCCTCGACCACCTTTCGCTGACGGTGAACCGGGGCGAGGTGTTCGGCTTCCTGGGGCCGAACGGCGCGGGCAAGAGCACGACCATCCGCCTCCTCCTCGACCTCATCCGGCCGACGAGCGGGCGCGCCGCCATTCTCGGGTTCGATACGCGCACGCAATCCCACGAAGTGCGCGCGCGAACGTCGTACCTGCCGGGCGACCTGCGGCTCTACGGCAACCTGCGGGGCATCGAGACCGTCGAGCTGTTCTGCCGCCTTCGCCCCGGCGCCGACCCCGCCTACGGCATCGAGCTCGCGCGCGAGCTCGACCTGGACCTGGCGAAGCACGCCAACGCGCTCTCGAAGGGCACGCGCCAGAAGCTCGGCGTGGTGGTGGCGCTGCTCGGCCGGCCCGATGTGCTCCTGCTCGATGAGCCCACCTCCGGCCTGGACCCGCTCATGCAGCACGCCGTCTGGCAGATTCTCCGCCGCGAGGCCGCCCGCGGCGCCACCGTCTTCTTCTCCTCCCACGTCATGAGCGAAGTCGAGCAGACGTGCGAGCGCGTCGGCATCCTGCGCGAAGGGCGGCTGGTCGCCGTCGAACCGATCGCGACGCTGAAGGGCCGTTCGCTGCGGCACGTGGAGGTGAGCTTCGCGGGCGCCGTGCCCACGCCCGAGGATGTGCGCCTGCCCGGCGTGCGCGAACTTCGCCGCCAACCGCCGACGCTCGAATTCGAGGTCGCGGGCGAATTGGATGGCCTGCTGCGCGCACTCGCGCCCTTCCACATCCTCGACCTGCGCACCGAACAGCCCACCCTCGATGAGCTGCTGATGACGTACTACACGGGCGCCCCCGCGTGAGCCGGTTCCCCGTCTTCCGGAAGACGCTGCGGGACCAGCGGTTCGCGGTCGCGGGCATCGGCTTCGCGCTCTTCCTGCTGGCCGCCTTCCACATCGCCATCTACCCCGCGTATCGCGATAGCTTCTCCGAACTCGAGCTCGGGATGTTCGAAGGCATCGCGGGCGAAGCCGGGGATATCACCAGCCCCGAGGGCTTCCTCACGAACGAATACTTCGGCTGGGCGCCCATCCTCGTCGTCGTGCTCGTGGTTATCGGCGCGACGGGCACCACCCTGGGCGAAGAGACGGGCGGGACCATGGACCTGCTCCTCTCGCAGCCCATCCGGCGCTGGCGCATGGTCGCCGAAAAGGCCGCCGCCATCGCCCTCGGCGCGCTCATCGCCATCCTCTCCGGGTGGGCTGGCTTCGTGTTCGGCAAGCTCTTCCAGGAGTTCGACCTGGGCCCCGTACGCCTCCTCGAAGGTGCGCTTTCGACCCTGCCGCTGGCGCTCCTCTATCTGTCCGTGTCGCTGCTGGCGGCGACGCTGCTGCCCTCGCGGACGCTCGCCGCTTCGGCCGCCATCGGCCTGCTGGTGGCGGACTACATGCTCAACCTGGTCGGGTCGCTCATCTCCGCCGCGGACCGGTACCGGCACATCTCGCCCTACTACTGGTCCGATGCCGGGCACTACCTGGTCGATGGGTTCGATCCCGTGCGCGCGGGCGGCATCCTGCTCATGGCGGCCGTGCTGTTCGCGCTCGCGATGGCCGCCTTCGAACGCCGCGACATCACCCCCGGGGGCCGCGAGTGGTCGCTCTTGCGACGCCGCCCGCACCTGCCCGATGAGCGCGCGCCGGTCGCGGCCGAGGCCATGGGCCCGGTGCTGGCCACCCGTCCCGTTCGCTGGACGGGCTTCCCGGTATTCGCCAAGACATTGCACGACCAGCGCTTTTCCATGATGGCGATGGGGTTCGTGATGTTCGCCGTCGCCATCCTCATCGCCGCCATCTTCCCGACCTACCGCAAGCAGTTCGAAGGCATCGAGCTGCCCTCCATCTACCAGGGGATGATGGGCGAAGCGACCGACTTCTCTTCGCCCGAAGGCTTCTTCGGGGTCGAATTCTTCTGGTGGACGCCGATCCTGCTGCTCGTGCTCGCGGCCATCCACGGCACCGGCGCCATCGCGGGCGAAGAATCGGCCGGGTCGCTCGACCTGCTGCTCGCCCAGCCGATGAAGCGCTGGCGGCTGCTCACGGAGAAGGTCGCCGCGATGGTGGCGGGCATCGCCGGGGCCGCGCTCTGCGGCTGGCTGGGGTTCCTCGCCATCTCCCCCGTGGTCGACCTCGACCTCTCTCCGTGGCGGCTGCTGGCGGCGACGCTTTCGATGCTGCCGCTGGTCTATCTCTTCCTCAGCATCGCGCTCCTCGCGGCGGCGTTCTTCCCCTCGCGCGCGCTCGCTTCGGCCACCGTCATCGGGCTGATCGTGGCCGGCTGGTTCCTCAACAGCCTGGGCGCGGCCGTGGACCTGCTCGACCCGTGGCGCGTGGCGACGCCGTTCTACTGGTTCGATGGCGGCGGCGTGCTGCTCCACGGGTTCGATTTCGCGCGATCGGGGGCGATGCTCGCGGTCGCCGTCGCGCTCTTCGCCGCCGCGCTGATCGCCTTCGAACGCCGCGATATCGCCGCCGGCGGCCGCGAGTGGTCCCTGCGCCGCCGCCGCTGACCGGCCGCGGGCGCCGTCAGCCCTCCGCCACCTCGATCGCGACGGGGAGGGAGGTATCGGCCCAGGTGCGAAGGCTCTTGTCGTACGTGGGCTGGTACTTGTCGTGGAGGAGCACGCGCGCGCGGGCATCCTCGGGCGTGCCCGGCGCCACGACCCGCGCCCGGGCGGCGTAGGTCACCCCGCGAATTCGCACCGAGACGGCGGGTTCGCGCTGGAGGTTCCGCACCCAGTGCGAACGCTCCCGGCCCCCGGCCATCAAGAACAGTACGCCCTGCTCAAGGGCGAACCAGATCTCGATCTCGCGCGGCTCGCCGCTCACACGTCCGCGGGTGGTCAGGTAGCAGTACGGTTCGGTCGCGATGGAGGGGTCGAAGGCCATGCGGCATTGTAGCGGCCGCCCCGTGGAGTGGCGCGGCTACGGCGCCGGCGAAAGCACCCGGATCTCGACCGTGTGGCGCGATTCGCTGTCCGGGACGCCGCGAACGCCCCTCTCGATGCTCACCGGCACCCCGTTCGCACCATAGTCCACGAGCACGTACGAGACGCCATCCTCCGTGGGGCGCGCGGTCATCGCGCCGCCCGCCAGCATCCTCCCGATGAGCGCGAAGAGCCCTTCGACCGTGAACACGCCCGTGCCCGCCGGACACGGGATCGCGTCGGCGCCCGCGAGCGTGCAGTGCTCGCTCGTCGCCACGGGCACGCCGCCGCGCACGGTCGATTCGAACGTGAACACCAGGGGCCAGCCCCGGATGGTGTAGGACATCTCGTAGTCCTGGATGCGCGCGTTCGCCCACGTGGCCTCTGCGGCGGCGAGCGCGGCCGCGCCGGGCCCGGGGGTGCTATCGGCGGCGATACCGGGCAGCACCAGGCGCGTCACCATCGCGGGCTGAGCGGCGGCCCGCCCCGCCATCAGCGGCAGCACGCAGCAGAGGATGCCCACGACGCGCGCGGCGTTCACCCATCCAGCGTGCCCGAAAAGCACCCCGCCCGGGAAGGCCGAACGGACCCGGCCGGCGAACTCGATCCCAACCTGTCGCTCGAATGCCACGAGGGGGCGCGGAGCGCGAGGACCTCGCCACCGGGTGTTTCGTACGCTCGCCAGTGCGGCCGCGGCTGCCGGGGAGGGCCCATGCGCGGACCTCGCTTCTTCATCGCGACACTGCTCGCCGTCGCCGCCGGGGGCATCGCTTTCGCCGCCACGCGTTCCGGCGAAGGGGCCCACGCGGGCACGCCGCCACCGTTGGTGGACTGGGAACTCGCACCCGGCGCGGCCCCCACCGCGAACCACGTCGCGCCCCGCATCGCGCCGCTGGCCGCGCTTTCCCCCGGCGCGGAGCGCTCCCTCGCGGCCCTCGATGGGGATTGGGGCGTCGCCGTCATCGATGCGCAGGACCGGACCCGCTACGAAGCGAACGCGGAGCGCTACTTCCCGCTCGCTTCCGTGACGAAGGTCGTCATCCTGGTGACGTTCCTGGGGCAGGCGGAGGATGCCCACCACGCGCTCACCGCCGATGAGCGCGACCTCGCCACGCGCATGATCACCGTCAGCGATAACGATGCCGCCATCGCCCTCTGGGAACGCATCGGCGGGACGGCGGGCATGCAGGCATACCTCGACGGGACCGGCCTGCGCGGCATCCACCCGGCTTCGCCCGAGCAATCCTGGGGCGATACCGAAGCGACGCCGCGGGGCATCGCCACCCTGCTCGCGCGCCTCCGCGGCGGCGAACTCCTGGACAGGACCAACCGGGCCTTCGCGCTCGCGCTCATGACCGCCGTCACGGATGAGCAGCGCTGGGGTGCGAGCGCCGCCTTCGCGGGCGAGCGCGATATCGCCATCAAGAACGGCTGGTACCCCGCGGAGGATGGCTGGCGCGTGGCCAGCGCCGCCTTCGCCCCGGATGCGCGCCAACGCCCGCTCGTCGTGGTCGTGCTCTCGGAACATCAGCCGGATTTCGAATCGGCCGTCGCGGGCATCGAACAGGTCGCGAGCGCGATTGGCGCTTCCGCCGCCGGTTCCTGAGCCCTACCCGTAGCGGCGGACGTCGAAGCCCATGCGCTCGGCGTTCCGCAGGAACCAGTCGCCGACCGCTTCCTCGGGGGTGCGCCCCGACCCCGCGCGCGCCGATTCATCGTCCTCGGCCATCCACGAACCGTGCGACCCGCGTACCCGCAGGACAGGCCAGCGCCCGCCGACGATGCGATAACCGCTCCCGAACTCCGGGCGCGGCGGGCGGCCGAAGGAGTGCGTCGTGTTCGGGTCGCGGCGCGTCGTAGGGCCCACATCGGATTTCGCGTCCTGCTGGTGGGCGTCGTAGCGCGTGCCTTCGAGCGCGCCTTCCCACCCATGGAAACCGGGGCCGCGGTACTTCACCGGCGGGGCCTCGCGGCATCGCGGGCGAGTTCTCGCGCGGGGGCCGAGGGCGGGAAGCGGAGCCATTCGACCACGGGCGCGGGCTGCAGCGTGACGCTGATGAGGCGGGCGAAGAGCGCCTGCCACGCCTTGCGCGAGAACCCGGTCCAGCCGTCGAGCCGTTCGCCATCGGGCGAAAGGAACACCACCGCGGGCAGCGCCGTCGCCGCGATCGCACGGAGGGCTACACCGGCCGGGTCCTCGAGCACGGTGACGTGCGGCCCGGGGCGCTCTCCCACGGCGCCGGGGCCGCCGCCGCGCGTGTGAACGGCGAAGATGTCCATCGATTGGCCGAAGGTGGTCGCGGCCGCATCCAGCAGGCGGAGCGTCGCGTCCGTCGCAGCGTCCGCTCCATCGCCCACGACGGCGAGAAGCGCATGGCGGCGAGAGGGGAAGGTGAAGGGGGTACCGCCGGCGTCATTCAGTTCGAACGATGGCAGCGACAACGGCGGCATGGTCGCAGCATAAACCCTGGGCGCCCGGAAATGTAGGGGTAGGTGATCGATATAGCGCGCGGGCGCGAGAAAAGAGAAAAGAGGAAAGAGAAACGGCCATCAGCCGGCTATCGGCCATCGGCGTAGCCAGGCGCGAGCCGCCGTGGCGGTCGGCGCCAACCCTTTTCTCCGTCCTCTTTTCTCTTTTCTCTCCCCCCCCAATTCGACGTAGCGCCGTTGGATCCCCAATACTTGTTCTTCCTGCCCTTCGCGACAGGAGACGCGGAGGCGGTGGCTCGTGCTTGCACGCGCACATCGCCGCTAGCACGCTTGGAGACCCAGATGGCAAAGAAAGTCCGGGCAGTGGTGACACTGCAGCTTCCGGCCGGGAAAGCGAACCCGGCGCCGCCCGTTGGCCCTGCGCTCGGCCAGCACGGCGTGAACATCATGGAGTTCTGCAAGGAATACAACGCCCGCACTGCCGCGCAGGCCGGGCAGATCATTCCCGCGCAGCTCACCATCTTCGAAGACCGCTCCTTCACCTTCATCCTCAAGACGCCGCCCGCCGCCGACATGCTTCGCAAGGCCGCCGGTGTCGACCGCGGTTCGGGGAACGCGCGCCAGAAGAAGGTCGGCAAGGTCACCATCGCCGACCTGCGCAAGATCGCCGAAACCAAGCTCCCCGACCTCAACGCCAACACCGTCGAGGACGCCATGAAGATCGTCGAGGGCACCGCGCGCTCGATGGGCATCGAGGTCGAGTAGCCATGTCCGGTACCGCACCCTCCAAGAAGGGCAAGAAGTGGCAGGAAGCGGCGGCGAAAGTCGACGCGACGAAGCTCTACACGCCCACCGAAGCGATCGCGCTCGCCAAGGAGATCCACCCGGCGAAGTTCGATGAGACCGTCGAACTGCACATCAAGACCGGCCTGGACCCGCGGCACGCCGAGCAGCAGATTCGCGGCAGCACCGTCCTTCCCCACGGCCTCGGCAAGGTCATGCGCGTCCTCGTCTTCACCGAAGGCGAACCGGCCTCCGTGGCCCGCGCCGCCGGCGCCGATTTCGTCGGCAGCGACGACCTGATCAAGCAGATCGAAGGCGGCTGGACCGATTTCGATGTCGCCATCGCCACGCGCGAAATGATGGGCAAGGTGGGCCGCCTCGGCCGCATCCTCGGCCCCCGCGGCCTCATGCCGAACCCCCGTTCGGGGACGGTCGTGGCCGGCGAGGACATCGCCCGCACGGTGGAAGAGGCCAAGCAGGGCCGCGTCGAGTTCCGCCTCGACCGCCTGGCCAACATCCATGTCCCGCTCGGCAAGGTCTCGTTCGATGACGACCAGCTGCGCGAAAACATGGCCACCTTCATCGAAGCCGTGAACGCCGCCAAGCCGCGCGAAGCCAAGGGCCAGTACATCCGCTCCGTCACCCTCACAACGACGATGGGCCCCGGCATCCACCTCGACCTGCAGCAGGCGCTGGGGATGAAGCACTAGCGGCTCTCGGCCGTCGGCTGTCGGCGGTCGGCGGGTTAACCGCCGGTGGGCATTCGCCCCCGGGATTCGAAACAGACGAAAGGGCACTCCGAGTGGGTGCCCTTTCGCATGTTTGCGACAAAGCCCCGCGACTGGCCACACCGACAGCCGACAGCCGACGGCCGACGGCCGCTAACCCGACGGCCGATAGCCGATAGCCGACGGCCGCTTATGCTCCTTCCATGCGCGATATCAAGCTCTCCCGCGTGCGGGCCAACGGCATCGAACTGCAGCTGTACGAATGGCCCGGCACGGGCACGCCCGTCTTCCTCGCCCACGCCACCGGCTTCCACGGGCGCTGCTGGGACCAGGTGGTCGAACGGCTCGAAGGGCGCCACGCCTACGCCATCGACATGCGCGGCCACGGCCTCAGCGATAAGCCCGAACCGCCCTACCCCTGGCGCAACTTCGGCGAGGATGTGGCCGAGGTCGCGCGCCACATCGGCCTGCGCGATGCCGTCGGCGTGGGGCACTCCAAGGGCGGCTTCGCCGTCGTCCACGCCGCCGCGCTCGAACCGGGCACGTTCCGTTCGCTGCTCCTCATCGACCCCGTGATCATGGCGCGCGACCGCTATACGCCGATGCTCGCCGAGGGAAGCGAGCACTTCGCCGCGCGCCGCCGGAACACCTGGTCATCGCCCGGGGAGATGTACGAAAGCTTCGCGAAGCGGCCGCCCTTCAACGGCTGGGACCCGGCCATCCTCCGCGACTACGTCACCCACGGCCTGCTCCCGAACCCGGACGGCGAAGGCTACGTGCTCGCCTGCCCGCCGCGCATCGAGGCCGCCGTCTACGCCGGCGCGGGCAGCGGCGACGGCGCCGAGGTGTACGAAGCGGTAGAGGCGCTCGATATCCCCGTGCGCGTGATGCGTGCGCGCGAACGCACCAGCGCCAGCCCGGCCGACATGTCCTCGTCGCCGACCTACCCCGGCCTCGCCGCGCACTTCAAGCACGGCACCGATTTGCCCTACCCCGACCTCACCCACTTCATCCCCATGGAAGCACCGGAGCTGGTGGCGAAACTCATCCTGGAAGGATGAGCCGGGCGAAGAGAAAAGAGAAAAGAGGAAGGAGAAAAGGGGAGCCGTCCCGGCAACTGGGGAGCGGTGGCTACGCCGTCCGGTCGAGGACGCTCATGACTCGCTGGCGGGGCTCAAAGCCGACACTGAGCGACGCGTCCAGGGCATGTGCCACCGCGACGAGCGTCTTGAGTGTCAGGTTGTCATGTCCGCCGAGAACCTGTGAGATTCGCGCCCGGGATACACCCATGCGCTCGGCAAGCTGAGCGCGGTTCAGCCCGAGCGCTTCCATTCTCGCCACGATGGCTTCCCCGATATCGATCGCGAGCAACTCGAAGAGGTACTCGGGATCGTCGTGCCGTTGCTCGAACCAGGCTTGCCTGTCATCCATCGCGGATGCCCCCCTCGTGACGTAACAGTTCGATGAGCGTGACCGCCCGCTGAAGCTCGTTCCGCGGTGTCTCATCGGGCTTCTTTGCGAAACCGTGCAAGAGCACGATCTCCCCTCGCGGCCCCCAATCCCAAATCATCCGGTGGCCGAAGATCTTCAGCTCGCGAATGGTCCATCCCTCCGGCGTCTGGAACTGCCTCGCTTGCTCGGTGTTGATCGGGATGCCGTTGTTCGCCGCGCGTTCGATGCGCGCTACGAGTTTCTTGTACGGCGGCAACTGCATCCTCTTGAGATAGATCTCCGCCGGAGCGTCGCCGTCCTCCAGGACGAGAAACGCGACTTCATGCAAGCCACCCTTGAACCACGTCCGGAGAGCCAATGTTAAGCTATACCTTAATCGCCCGGCAAGCTGTCCCCGCCACCGTCGACCATCCTACACCACGTCCCAGTTCCCAGATCCCGGTTCCCGGTTCCCAGTAGCCAGGGGCTACCCCACGCGGAAATCGCCTCCCCCGGGGTTGCTCCCCTTTCTCTTTCCTCTTGTCTCTTTTCTCTTCCTCCCCCTACCACCAGCCCCGGCGGCGGAAGAAGAGCGCCATCCCGCCCATGAGACCGCCCATCGCCGACATCATCACGGCGAAGCCCCAGTTGCTGTGCAGGCCGGGCACATTGTCGAAGTTCGTGCCGAAGATCCCGCTGATCACCGTCGCGGGCAGGGCGATGGCGGCGACGACCGAGAGCACCTTCATCACCTCGCTCATGCGGTTGTTCACCTGCGCCAGGTAGGTGCTCAGCACCACCTCGGCATCCTCGCGCAGGTTTTCCAGCGCGAGGTCGATGCGCACCAGGTGGTCGTAGATGTCGCGGAAGTACACCCGGTTGTGCTCGCCGACTTCGGTGAATTCGCCCCGGCTGAGGCGCTGCACGACCGCGAGCTGAGGCGTCAGCAGCCGCCGCACCCGCCCCGCGTGCGCCCGCAGCGAGACGATGTCGTGGCTGCGCGTGTCGCCCGGCTCTTCGAGCACCAGGTCGTGCAGTTCGTCCAGCCGGTTGCCAATCGCCTCCACTTCGGGCAGCAGGGCATCGACGGCGCGGTCCATGATCTCGTAGAGCAGGCCGTCGGTGCCGGGCCGCATCGTCATGCCGTTGCGGAGCATCTCGTGGACGTGCCCCACTTCGCGCACGGCGCGGTCGCGATAGGTGATGAGCGTGCCCGGCGCGAGAAAGATGTCGAGCTCCTCCATCTCCACGAACTCGGCCGAAGCCGCCGCCGGGACATGGATGACGATGAAGAGGTAGCCGCCGAAATCATCGATCTTGGGAGCGTGCAGCTTCGTCGAGCGGCAGTCCTCGATGGCCAGGTGGTGGAGGTGGAAGCGTTCGCCCAGCGCCTCCAGTTCGCCATCGGGCGGCGCCTCGAGGTCGAACCAGCGGCTATCGGCGAACGCCAGGTCGCCCGGCTTCCAGCCGCCGTTGACGAAAGACCATACCTGCACGGGGCCCATGGTAAGTGGAACGAGAAAAGAGGAAAGAGAAAAGGGGGCGCCGCCTGGAGGCTCGAGGCTTGAGGCTCGGGGGCGACCCCCGGGGGAGGCTGGCTCCCCCGGGTTCGCCCCTGGCTACTGGAAACTGGGAACCGGGAACTCGCGGCTACTGGGAACCGGGAACTACTTCCTGCAGATGTAGTAGTTGTTTTCCATGTCGAGTTCGACCCGCTTCGTCTCCACGCTGGTGAACCCGGCCTCGGCGAACAGCTCCCGGGCCTTCTGCTCTCCCCACATCGCCCCCAGGCCCTCACCGCCGAGTGCCAGTGACACCGTCATGCAGTGCATGGTGGACACCCCGTACATTATCACCGCCATGGGGTTTTCGAGGTTCTCGTGGAGATTGCTCGATGCCGCGACATCGACACAGAGGAAGGTCCCGCCCGGCCTGAGCATCTCCGCGATGCCCTTGAGCACGTTGCGCGGATGTGCCTGGTCGTGGATGGCGTCGATCGCCGTGACGAAGTCAAACCTCGGCGGGCCGGAAAGCGTTGCCGCGTCCTTCGACTCGAAGCTGGCATTGGCGAGGCCCCACGCGCTCGCCTCCTCGCGCGCGGCCGCAAGACTCGGTTCGGAGAAATCGTAGCCAACAAACCGGCTCTTCGGGAACGCCCGGGCCATGATGTTGATCGCGTGGCCGCTTCCGCACCCGACATCCGCCACGTCGATACCCTGTTCCAGCCGATCCACGAGGCCGGGGACGAGCGGCAGCGTCGATGAGAGGAGCGTGGTGTCGTAGTTCGCCCCGCTGATGGCCGCCATCACTTTGGGGAACTTCGTGAACCTGGAATAGGGAACGCCGCCCCCGTTCCTGAAGCAGTCCGGGAGGAGGTCCAGGGCTTCGGCACAGCCGATGAATCCCCACGCCCAGAGCGCCATGTTCGCGGGCCCGGCCGCGCTGGTGAGGGACATCGCATGCTCGGCCGGGAGCTGGAAGGTTCCCGCGGTGTGGTCGTAGTCCACGACCCTCGCCGCCGCCATCGTGGCCAGCCACTCGCGCACATACCGTTCGTTGAGGCCCGTCGTCTCGGCGATGGCGTCGCTCGTGGCCGGCGGCAGCCCGGCCATCGCTTCGAACAGCCCCACCTCGTGGCCGACGTTCACCATGAACGCGAGGGTCGTGTCCGAGACCATTGCCAACATTCGCGCTCCGAAGGCCTGGGCTTTGTCCTGATCGACCGCGGCCGTGCTGGTCACTGTGTCCTCCTGCGTAAGCCGGGTACCGGAGTCCATCGATGACGAACCCGTATGTCGCCCGGGTACGGCAATCTAGCGCATAGCCCACATATTTTCAATAGATTTCCTGGTCTAAATTCGCCCGCCAGTCCGTCGGCTCAAGCCTCGAGCCTCGAGGCTCCGGCCAACCCTCGGGGAGGCTGGCTACCCCCGCGGTCGCCCCTGACTAACGGGACCTGGGAACTGGGAACCGGGAACTCGCGCTCGCCGCAGCGAGCGCCAAACACAGCGCGCAGCCGCCCCAGAGGTAGGCGCCGAGCACGTCGCTCGGCCAGTGCGCCCCCACCACGATGCGCGCCGGGCCCGCCAGCACGATGATCGCCACGGCGGCAGCGCGCGCGGGGAGGACGAGGCGGGCGTGGAGGTAGGCCGCCGCGGCCGCCGCCATCGCGCCGTACACCAGCACATCCCCGTACACGTGCCCGCTGGGGAACCCGTAGGTCGTGCGCGCACGGTCGATGAAGAGGCCAAAATCTTCGGTCGGGCGCGGCGATGCCACGAGCACCTTGAGGATCACGCCCCACAGCCAGAGCGGGAGCACCATCACGTAGGCGGCCAGCGCATCGGCGCGGACCCGCCCGGGGGGACGCCCGCCACCCAGCCGCAGACGGAGCACAATGAGGAGCGCGCTCGCCGCGAACGGCACCGCGCGCCAATCGCCGAGGGCGTTGATGATCCCCGCGTTCTCCCGGAGGCCCGTGTCCTGGACGGCGCGCGCGACCCGGACATCCCCGGGCAGGGGTGCGCCCTCGGCAGCGACCACGAGCGTGAGCACCATCGCGGCGATGCCGAGCACCGCCGCCGCGCGCATCAACTGGCGCGTGCGCGGCGAGGCCACGCGACCCCGTCTCCCTCCGCGGCGCACTACTCCAGCGGCCTCCGCGCCCACGTCTCCCAGGTCTCCCACGCGAGCTTGTTCGATCCATCCGCCTGCCGCAGCCCGATCGAGCGCAACGGCGCCGCCGCGAACGAGGGATCGAGCGCGGCCGTCCACACGACGGCGGCGATGCCGTTCGCCTGGGCATCGTTCAGCAGCCGTTCGAGGTAGGCGCGCTGGTCCTCCTCCGTGCCGACGTTCGCCTTCCCCTCGACCGGGGCGGAAGCGCAGCCGGTCTCGGCGATGATGATTTCGCCGGCGAAGTGGCTCTTCAGCTGCGAAATCCAGTCCGGGCGCAGTTCGTCCGCCGTGCGCACATCGCCGAGGAACGGGTAGGTGCTGATCGCGAGCACGTCCATGGCACCCCGGAAGGTATCGACGATCTCCCAGTGCGGCGAATGGCTCGTTTCGAAGGTGCCCTCGATGTCTTCGAGCTGGAACGTCGGGAACACCTTGCCCTTCGGGTTGTTCTTCTTCGCCACCTCATAGGCCTCGCGGTAGAGGCTCGCGAACGCCTGGAACTGCACCGGGTTCCGCTCGGCAAGCATGTTGATCTCGACCCCGATGGCCAGGTAGTCGGGCCGGTAGTTGGTCGAAACGTAGGCGACGTATTCGATGAAGGCAGCGCGCAGGGAGGGATCGTTGAAGCCCGCCTGCGGGTCCAGCCCCGAGGGGATGTTCGCGATGCGCGAACGCTGCACCACACCGTCCGTGGGGTCGATGGCGAAGAAGCGCCGGAGGTGGCTGTACTGGTCGAGGAGGGCGACTTCGTAGCGCGTGTTGTCCGCCGTCGCCTTCGAAACGCTTCCGCCGGCGAGGAAGTCCTCCCACGGTGGCGTGCGCTGCAGCAGGACGATGTCGCCATACTGGGCGGCGGTGGCGAAGGCGCCCGTGTAGGCCTCCGGGCTGCGCGAGGGCGGGATGACGCTGAAGCCCATGCGGAAGGCGCGCGGATCGCCCTCGGGCGCCGGCCGCACCACCGTCGGCCCCGGCTTCGTCGCCCCATCGGATGAACAAGCGGAAAAGATCATCGCCACAAGCGCGAGCGCTGCTACGATGGCGAACGCGGGGATGGGCCGGCACAGGCCGGGGGCAGCGATGCGCGCCTTCTTCCTCGTGGCAATCCTCTCCGGAGTGTTCATCGGCACCGCCGTCGCGGGTGTGCGCGCACTGACGCGAGACGATGGTACCCCGGCCGGCGCTGGCGGCGGAGGAAGCCCGGCGGCCGCCGCGCCGGGTTCATCGGAGACGCCGCGCGCCGCCGCCGAACGGTTCGCGAAAGCATGGTCGGCCGGCGAATACGACACGTTGTACGGGATGATCGATGGCCCCTCGCAGGCGGCCGTGCCCCTCGCCAGCTTCACCGGCGAATACACCGCCTTCGCGACCGAACTCACCCTGCGCACCCTCTCGGCGACGGTCGCTTCGGCCGATGGCGCCAGCGCCAGGCTCACGGTGCATGCGGCAACAGCCTATTTCGGGGAGTTCGAATACTCCACCACCCTTAACCTCTCCCGCACCGGATCGCGCTGGTTCGTCGCCTGGACCCCGGCCGTCATCCATCCCGACCTCGCCGGCGGCCGCCACTTCAAGAGCAGCATCCAGCGCGCCACCCGCGGCAGCATCCTCGACCGCAACGGCGCGCCGCTGGCCATCACCCGCGAAATCCGCTTCCTCGGTCTGAACCGCTCGGCCGTGCAGGACCGTGCCGTGCTCACGGCCACGCTCGGCGAACTTGGCTTCACGAAGGACCAGGTCGATGCCGCCTTCAACGCCCCCGGCGGCGCCACGCAGCGCGTCACCGTCGGTGCCGTCCCCGATTCGCTGGTCGAGACCGCGGCGCTCAAGGTTCGGTCGCTACCGGGGGCGATTCTCTTTTTCGAATCCCAACGCGTGCACCCGCTCGGGGGATCGGCCGCCCACGTCGTCGGCTACACGCGCGAATTCACCGCCGAGGAGCTCGAGCAGCGCCGCGGACAGGGCTTCCGCCCCGGCGACCGCACGGGCGCGACCGGCCTCGAAGCGTCGCTCGAAAAGACCCTCGCCGGGCAGCACGGCGCCGAACTGCGGCTCGTCGAAAGCGATAACACCACCGTCGTGAAGGTCGTGGCCTCGAAGGAATACGCCGCCGGGCAGGATGTCGCGACCACGCTCGATTCCGCGACGCTGGTGGCGGCGCAGGCACGGCTGGGGTCGCGCGCCGGGGCCGCCGTCGTCCTCGACCCACGGACGAACGCGGTGCTCGCCATGAACAGCTCGCCCACCTTCGACCCGGACGCCTTCGAACGGAGCGACCGCGCGGCCCTTCAGGCGCTGGCGAACGCGCCGCATTCGCCCCAGGCCAACCGCGCCGCGACGGGCCTCTATTCGGCCGGGTCGACCTTCAAGCTCATCACCGGTGCGGCGGGTCTGCTTTCCGGGCTGTACAAGCCATCGGACACCATCTTCTGCGGGGCCAGCTGGAACACGATCACGCCCGCGCGCCGCAACTGGGAGGGCACGCAGGGGCCGCAGACCATCGCCCAGGCGCTCATGCGATCCTGCAACCCGGTCTTTTACGAAATCGCCTATTCCATCTACATGGTCGATGGCAAGGAGGCGTTCCTGTCGGATGTCGCGCGCATGTTCGGATTCGGCAGCGAAAGCGGGGCCGTGGGCATCTCCGACGAGGCCGGCCTCGTGCCCGACCCGGCGTGGAAGAAGAAGACGAAGGGCGAAATCTGGTACCCGGGCGATTCCGTGAACCTGGGCATCGGCCAGGGCGACCTGCTGATCACGCCGTTGCAGTTGGCGAACGCCTACAGCTCCTTCCTCGCCGGGTCACTGCGCGTGCCCGTGGTGGTCAAGGGCGAGGAGGCGAAAGTGCGCAACCCGATCCCGCTCACGGCGGAGCAATCGGCGCACCTGAAGCTGGGCCTGCGATTGGTCACGAGCGAAAGCGGCACCGCCAGCGCCGCCTTCGCCAACGCCGGCTACACCGACTTCGGCGGCAAATCCGGCACCGCCGAGGACGCGGGCGCGCAACAGCACGTCCTCTTTGTCGCCTTCTCCCCCGCAAACACGCCGCGCGCGGTGGCGGCGGTGGTGCTGGACGAAGGCGGGTCCGGCAGCATCGAAGCCGGCCCCATCGCCCGCGACATCGTCCTGACGGCGATCAAGTAACCAGTTGCCAGTGCCCAGTGCCCAGGGGCTACCCCGGGGGGACAGCCTCCCCGGAGCGCGCATAGGCCCCCACGGGGCCGATCCCCTGGGAACCGGGAACTTGGAACTGGGAACTCGCTCGACTCGCGTCCGGCTCGCGCGCGTGGTTCCATGGTCCCATGCTCTGGTTCGAAATCACCGCCCACGTCCCCCCCGCGCTCGTCGATGCCGTGGCTGCGGTGATGCGCGATGTCGCCCCCGGGGGCGTCTCCGTCGAGGAGCCCGTCGATATCCTCGGGCCCGAAAAGGGCTTCCGCGTGCGCCCCAACGAGCCGGTCCTCCTCCGCGTCTACCTCCCCGCGAGCGAGCTCGGCGCCGTCCTCACGGAGGACCTTCGCCACGCCATGGAGGCCTTCCCCGAGGTCGAGCTCATCGCGAAACCCCTCTACGAACAGGACTGGGCCGTTTCCTGGCGCGAATTCTTCGGCGTCGTCGATTTCGGGGGGCGCATCCTGATCGTCCCCTCCTGGATCGACCACGAAGCGCGGCCGGACCAGCTCGTCATCCGCCTCGACCCCGGGCAGGCGTTCGGCACCGGCCACCACGAAACGACCCGCCTCTGCCTGGCCGCGCTGGAAGCGCACGTCACGCCGGGCGTGGAAGTGCTCGATGTCGGCACCGGCTCGGGCGTGCTGGCGATCGGCGCCATCCTGCTCGGAGCGGGGCATGTGGACGCCATCGATATCGACCCCGTGGCCGCCGAAGTCGCCCGCGCGAACTGCGAAACCAACGCCGTCCTCGACCGCGTAAGCATCCGGGCCGGTGTGCTCGGCGCGGACCACGGCCGCCGCTACGGCCTCGTCATCGCCAACATCAGCACGGATGCGAACCTCGGGCTCGCGGACGTCTTCCCGCACGTCGTCGCGGCCGGGGGCTGGCTCATCCTCAGCGGCATCCTCGATGTCGATGAAGCACGCGTCCGCGAGGCCATGACCGCTAACGGCTTCACCCACCACACCACCCACCAGGAGCGCGACTGGGTTTCGATAGTGCTGAGTGCTGAGGGAGTTCCCAGTTCCCGGTTCCCAGTAGCCAGGGGATCGGCCCTGTAGGGGCGCATCGTCGACCGGGGTTGGCCGCTCGAGCCTCGAACCTCGAACCTCGAACCTCGAGCCCTTTTCTCCAGTAGCCAGGGGATCGGCCCTGTAGGGGCGCATCGTCGCCCGGGGTTGGCCCGCTCGAGCCTCGAACCTCGAACCTCGAACCTCGAACCTCGAGCCCTTTTCTCCTTCCTCTTTTCTCTTTTCTCTCTTTCCGCTTACTCCGCCAACTCGATTTTCGAGACCGTGGCGCCCGTCGCGGAGATGCGGGTAACGAGGGAGCGGCCACTCATGTGCGCGTTTTGGAGGGTCTGGAGCATGGCGGCGGAGACGGCGCGGCCCGATTCGGCGGGGCAGATGGCGGCGATCGAGCTGCCTGCGCCGCTCAGCCAGGCCGCGTACGCCCCCGCCTCCTTCGCCGCCGCGAACACATCGAACATCGGCGGGAAGAGCGAGGCGCGCTGGCGCTGGTGGATGCGGTCATCGGTGGCTTCGCCGAGCAGTTCTAGCCGGCCCGAGGCCATCGCGGCCACGAAGAGCGCGGCGCGGCCCGTGTTGTGCACGGCGTCGGCCTTGCTATAGCTGTCGGGGAGGGCTTTGCGCGCGTCCTTCGTCGCCATCGAATGGTCGGGGATGAGGATCGCCATCGACGCATCGGCCGGGTAGCCGCAGGCCGCGCGCAGGTAGTGGCCGTCGGCCGCTTCGACGCAGACCTGCATGCCTCCGAAGAGCGCGGGGCAGGCGTTATCGCCGTGGCCTTCGAGGTCGCTCGCGAGGTCCAGGCAGTCGGATTCGCTGAGGGGGCGGCCTTCGAATTCGTTCACGGCCATCACCCCCGCGACGCGCGCCACCGCGCTCGCGCCGAGGCCGCGCCCCAGCGGGATGGCGACGTTGTAGCGCGCCTGCATCCCCGGCGGCTCCGCCCGCCCGAGCTTCGCGTAGGTGTGGCGCGCCGCCGTGAGCACCATCTTTTCGCCCACGTCCTCGGCGGCGTCGACTTCATGAGGGCGGAAGGTCACGGTGATCGAGGCCTGGATATCGAGCGCGAGCCCCAGGCAGTCGAAACCGGCGCCGAGATTCGCGCTCGTCGCCGGGACGCGCAAGGTGATGGCCGTGGGCTGCATCGCTCCCCCGTTCGAATTCCGAAGTCCGATACCAGAGGATAGGGAACGCGTTGCGCTCGGGCGAATCAGCCCGGGGGCGGGCTTTCCTCCGCGACATCCACTGTCGCGGTGCGCGCCGTTTTCGCCGCTTTCGCACCCCCCATGAAGCCGAGCCCGACGAAGAACCGTTCGCGGCTTTCGCTCCGCGTCGCCGGCGGCTTCACCATCTCTACCCGCTTGAAGCGCGTGCGCAGCTCCGCCCGGAAGACATCCGTCTCCTGGCTATTGAACAGCTTCGCGATGAACGTCCCGCCCGACTTGAGGAAGCGGTCGGCCGCGGCGAGCGCGAACATACAGAGTTCGAACGACCGCTCCTGGTCCTGCAGCTTGATGCCCGTGGTCAGCGGCGCCATGTCCGACATCACGACATCGAACGGCGGCGAAACGCCCGCCTTGAGCATGAGCGCGCCCATGTCCACGGCGCGCACATCGGCCACGAGGAAGACCGCGTTCGGCAGGTCCACCTCCACGGTGTTCAGGTCGATCCCGACGATGCGGCCCTTCTCCCCGAGCACGCGCGAGGCGTACTGCGACCACGAACCCGGCGCCGCGCCAAGGTCGAGCACCTTCATCCCCGGCTTGAGGATCTTGTACCGCCGGTCGATGTCCTCGAGCTTGTACACCGACCGCGCGGCGAAGTTCTCCTCCTTCGCCTTGAGGAACCACTTGTCGCGGGGGTTGTAGGCCATGGGACAAGTGTGAAAGAGAAAGGAGAAAGGAGAAAAGGGGCGCGAGGCGCGAGGCGCGAGGTTCGAGGCCGGGGGCAACCCCGGGGCGGCAAGACGGGTTGCCCCCGCTAACAGTGGCAAGCCCAGCAGAAGCTGTTGCTCGCACGCGCCTTGTCTCTTTCCTCCTTTCTCTTTTCTCTCTAACGAGGTTCGAGGCGGGGGCACCCCGGGTGGCGATGCCCCCGCGCGGGGTTGATCCCCGGGGAACCGGGCACTGGGAACCGGGAACTCGCCCTTTCTCTTTCCTCCTTTCTCTTTTCTCTCTACATTTCCCCCATGTGGAGCTTCCTGCGGCGCCAGCTGAACTACTTCCTCATTGGCTTCGTCGCCACCTTCGTGGTCTACCTGTTCATCCGCTTCGACCCGGACAAGGTGTTCCTGGGCGTCGTGCTCGGCGCCATCGGCGGGACGGTGCTCTCGGGCGGCCTCTTCATGCTCGAACGCCGCTTCCCGGACAAGGCACTTCCGCCGGAGGAGTAGAGGGAGAAAAGAGGAAGGAGAAAAGGGGCTCGGGGTCCGAGGCTCGAGGCTCAAGGTGGGGTCAACCCCACGGGGAGACTGTTCGCTCCTGGGCCGATCCCACTCGGCACCTACTGGGAACTGGGAACCGGCAACCGGGAACTCGCCCCCCTCAGCCAGGCGATGTGCGCGCTCTCCTCCAGCGCCGTGATCCAGTGGAGCGCTTCCCAGAGCGTTTGGCCGCGCGCGTAGGCGCCGTGACCGCGCAGCAGCACCACCAGGTGGTTGCGCAGGGCCGTCGCGATGCCTTCCGTCTGCAGCGGGCCGGCCGCCACCACCGGCACCTCCTTCAGGTGCAGCTGACCCTCCAGGTCGCCGGGCACGAACAGGTCCGTATCGAAGGAGAGCGCGATGGCGTGCCGCGGGTGCGCGTGCGCGACGGCCTTCGCGCTCGTGATCGCGTACACCGCCTGGTGCAGCGTGGTATCGCTCGAAGGCGGCGGGCCGTCGTGGCGGCCATCGGGCGAAACGCGCGCGATGTGCCGTTCGCGCAGCCGCCCGAGCATCGTGCCCGTGCCCGTGATCCAGAGGTCGTGACCTTCGCGCACGCTGAGGTTTCCCCCGTGGCTGGTCACCAGGGCCAGCTGATAGAGGTCCTTGCCGACCTTCTGGAGGTCCCGCAGTACGCCAGGTGGGATGGGCATGGGCGGCTTCCCGTTCGCGAACTTCCGGCCGAGTGTAGCGGCCCGGCGGCGAGGGCGCGTCAGCCCGCCGTTCGCCCCGGCTCCCAGGTGATGAGCAACTCCCGCGCCGCCGGGCGCCAGGTGGGCACCCACGCTTCCCCTTCGATGCGGAAGAGCCGGTCCAGCCCCTGTTCGATGTTCTCCCGCGCCCGCGTGAACGAATCCGCCGACAGCCGGTCGTACCGCCGCAGCGCCAGCAGCGCCGTTTCGAGCGCGGCCTCGCGGCTCGTGGGCGGAGGCGGATTGAGCGCGAAGCGACCATCGAGGACGCGCACGTCCGGCAGGATGCCCATCTCCCAGAGCACCTGCACCAGCTCCATCGGCCCCGGCAGCAGCGCCAGCGGCTCCCCCAGCGCGACCTCGAACAGCAGCGCGTCCTGGTTCGGCGGCGGCACGCTCCAGCCATTGACGATGACGCGGCGCCGCGCCGCCTTCGCCAGCTTTTCGATGAAGGGCACGATTCCGGCCACGAAATAGGCCACGTTGAACGCGAGCACGACATCGCCCTCGATGCCCTCGGCGGCCATCCAGTCCGCCTGGACGGCGCGCGCGTTGGCGATGCCGGCACCGCGGGCGATTGCGTCGAACTCCGCGCACATCGCCGCCGAGGGGTCGACGTTGACCACTTCGCGGCAGGTGAGCGCGATGGGAAGCGCCATCCGGCCCGCGCCGCCTCCGACATCGATGACGGTGTCGCCGGGCTCGACGTACTGCATCACGGCCGCGAGGTTGCGGTCCGGCTTGCGACGGGGGTCGTCGCGGAAGCGGCCGACGGCCTGGTCCCAGCGGTCGCCATCGGCGGGGGCGAAGAGGCGCGCGGTCTGGGCATCGCGCGTGGCGATGCGGGCGGCGTAGCGCGTGGCGGCGGCGTCGGGCTCCATGGGGCGCATGGTATCAAGTTCCCGGTTCCCAGTTCCCGGTTCCCAGGGGATCGGCCCCGGGGGGCGCGTTCCGCCCCCGGCGGGGCACCCGGCAGCAGCGGGGTAGCCCCTGGGAACTTGAAACTGGGAACTGGGAACAGGAACTCCTCACCCCATGCGCTGCCCATGCGCGGTATACTCCCGGACGGGCGCACGCGCCGCAGGAGGTCCCCGTGCCCGAGACATCCAACTACCGCGAGGAACTGCTCGCCCGCCTGCGCCAGGCCACCGAAGACTTCGCCTGGGCCGTGCGGAACGTCTCCCTGCTCGACCAGGGCTACTCGCCCTCCGCCCAGGAATGGACCATCCACGAGCACACCAGCCACGTTCGCGACATGGAGACGGAGGTCCTTCTCCCCCTCCTTCGCTGGGCGACCGTGCCCGACATGCTCGACCCCCTCGACTATAACCGTCGCGAATGGCGCGAACACCGCTACGACGTCACCGAGCCCATGGCCTCGATGGTCAGCGACCTCGTGCGCATCCGCGATGAGGAGCTCGGCATCCTCACCCGCCTGCCCGAGAACGTCTGGCAGGGCTGGCGGACGGACACGCGCTGGGGCCCGCTCACCTGCCAGTGGATCGCCGAGACCATGTACCGCCACACGCTGGACCACCTCCAGCAGGTGATGGCGCTCCGCCAGGACATCCACCTCGCCGCGCTCGAGCCCCGGCCGCTCGTCGTCGGCGGGTATATCGGGGGGACCAACCGCTAGTGCGCCTTCGCTCCATTGTTCGCATCCCCGCCGGCGGGCCGCTCGAAGATGCCCTTGCTGCGCCCGCCGACGCCATCGCGCTCACGCTCGCCGATGCGCGCCACCCCGTGGAAGCGCTGCGCGAAGCGGCCCTCGCGGCCATCCCACGCATCGTCGAATCCGGCAAGCGCGCCATCGTCACCGTGAACCACCCGCGCACGCAGCTGCTCCGCGCCGACCTCGCGGCCGTGGTCGTGCCCGGGCTCGGGGGCGTCTTCCTCCCCCACACGGTCGAACCGCAGGACGTGCGCGACCTCGCCGTGCTCCTGCGCGAATTCGAATACGACCGCGCCATCGAACCCGGCGAAGTGCTCGCCTTCCCCGTGATCGATACCGCGCGGGGCCTCTTGCGCGCCGCCGAGATCGCGCACGCCGCGCCTCGCGTGGCCGGCCTCCTGTTCGATGGCGAAGCCTATGCCTGGGATGTGGGCGCTCGCGCCGAGGAGCGCGGCGAACGGCTCGCCTACCCCCGCGGCGCCGTCGTCGCCGCCGCCCGCGCGCACGAAAAGCTCCCGCTCGTGACCTCGTCCGGGCTCGAGTTGCAGTTCCTCTTCCAGCACGGCTTCGCCGGGGCGGTGATCGTCGATGCGCGGCACGTCGCGAACACGAACCAGCTTTTCGCGCCCGGCGAATTCCGCCTCCAGCGCGCCAAAGCCGAGGCCGACGCCTACGACGCCGCCAAAGCCGAAGGCGCCTGGGTGGCCCGCGCCGCCGAAACCATCATCGATGCCCACAGCGTGCGCGCCCTGCGGGCGCTCGAGTAGCGAGTTCCAAGTTCCCGGTTCCCAGTACCCAGGGGGCAACCCCGGGGGAGGCTGCCGGGCGGATGGGAAGAAGCGAGGGAAGGGGGTGCTCCGATCGGAGCACCCCTTCGCATTCCAACACTGGGAACGGGGAACTGGCCACTGGAACTCCCGTCGCGAAGCGCCTCAGCGATTCGCGATGGGCGTGTACTCCCGGTTCGCGGCGCCTTCGTAGAGCGCGTTCGGCCGCACCAGGCGGTTGTCCGCGTACTGCTCCAGCAGGTGCGCCGTCCAGCCCGTGATGCGCGCCAGCGCGAAGATCGGCGTGTACAGGTCGCTCTTGATCCCGAGCATCCGGTACACCGAGGCGCTGAAGAAGTCGACGTTGGGGTACAGCGGCTTGCCTTCGAGCTTGCGCGCCAGGTAGTCCCGCAGCTTCAGGCTGAGGTCGAAGTACCAGCGGTCCGGCGAGGTCTCCGCGACCTGGTGCCCGAGCCGCTCGAGGATGACGGCGCGCGGGTCCGTCGTCTTGTAGATGCGGTGACCGATGCCCATCACCCGTTCGCCCCGGCCGAGCAGCGCCTCGACGTGCGGGGCGATGTTCTTCTCTTCCTTGATGGCGTCGACCGTCTTGAACACGGCCTCGTTCGCGCCGCCGTGCAGCGGCCCCTTGAGCGTGCCGATGGCCGAGGCGATGGAGCTATACATGTCGCTCAGCGTCGAGCCCGTGACCATCGCCGAGAAGGTCGAGGCGTTCATTTCGTGCTCGGCGTGGAGGATGAAGGCGACATCCATGACGTGCTTCGCCAGTTCCGTCGGCTCTTCGCCCGTGAGCATCCAGAGGAAGTTCGCGGCGTGGCCGAGGTCGTCGCGCGGGGCCACCGGCTCCTTGCCGTTGCGCAGGCGGTCGTAGGCGGCGATGACCGTCGCCATCTTCGCGGTGAGGCGCGCGGCCGTCTTGCGCAGCGTCGGCTGGGTGAGGTCGCTCGAATCCGGGTCGATAGCGCCGATCACTTCGACGGCGATTTCGAGGGTGCGCATCGGGCGGACGTGCGGCCAGAGTTCGCGGATCAGGCGCTCGACGACGCCATCGAGGGGGCGTTCCTTGTTGAGGAAGGCCTTGAGGTCGTCGAGTTCCTGCTTGTTGGGCAGGCGCTGGTTCCAGAGGAGGAAGGCGACCTCTTCGAAGGAGGACTTTTCGGCGAGATCGTAGATGTTGTAGCCGGAGTAGATGAGTTCGCCCTTCAGGCCATCGATCCGGCAGAGCTTGGTCGCCGTTACGTTGATGCCTTCAAGGCCGCGCGCGATTTCGGTCAAGGGTGTCGCACTCCTTCATATCCGCGGGCCCGGCGTGCGACCGGACCAGCGATTGTATACAGCGCGCGCATTCTACCACCGGGTTCGCCACTGACGACAGTCCCCGTCGATGGATGCATAGCATGACGATGGGATTTCCGCGCGAAAACGCCGCCGTTCGCGGTACCCTGAAGCCCGCCTCCTCGGCCACGGGAGAAGCCTTGCCCCCCCGCGTGACCCCCGCGACGCGCTCGCCGAACTGCGGCCCTTCATGGAACGTGCCCGCGCCTTCACCGGCTGGGACTTCGCCGGCGTCCACGCGCGCGTGCTCGGGAGCGGCATCCCCTGGGACTACGCCGCCCTTGCGCGCGAGCGCGCGGCGAAGGCCACATCCGTGCTCGATACCGGCACGGGCGGCGGCGAACGGCTCGCGGAGATCGCCGCCGGCCTGCCCGGCCATTTCTTCGCGAGCGAATCCTGGCCCCCGAACGCGCGCGTCGCCGCCCGGAATCTCGGCTCGCGCGGGATCGGAGTCGTGATGGCGGCCGCCGCGCACCTCCCCTTCGCGGATGGCACGTTCGACCTGGTCCTCAGCCGCCACGAGGAGACCGCGCCGGCGGAAATCGCCCGCATCCTTCGCCCCGGCGGCACGTTCCTGACGCAGCAGGTCGCGCCCTGGAACTGGCCGGAGTTGGCCGAGTTCTTCCCACGCCGAACGCGCTTCCCCGACCACGAACAGGAGTACGCGCGGGCGTTCGCCGCCATGGGCATGGACGTCAGTGTGCGCTCGGCCCGGTACGACACCGCGTTCGCCACGCTCGGCGACCTGGCCTTCTGCCTCGCGGTTTCGCCCTGGGAGATCCCCGGGTTTGACATCGACCGGGACATCGATGCGCTTATCGCCATTGAGGCCCGGCACGGCGGTGCGGACGGGATCGTGCTCACCGAGGGCCGCTACCTCCTCGAAGCGCACGCGTGAACCGCCTTCGAATCAGCCCGGCAGCGGCGCCGACCAGTCGTTCGTGCTGAAGATGTCCTCGTCCCAGGCGCTGCGTTCGCCCAGCCGCAGGCGGTAGGTCGCGGCGGCGCCGATCATCGCCGCGTTGTCGGTGCAGAGCCGCGCCGGCGGGATGCGCACGGGCACCGGGCAGCGTCGCGCCAACTCCTCGCGCAGCCGCCGGTTCGCGGCCACGCCCCCCGCCACGAGGACCTCGACCGCGCCCAGCTCCGCCGCGAGCCGCGACGTCTTCCCCGCGATCACGTCCACCACGGACTCCTGGAACGCCGCCGCCACCTCGGGCGTGCCGTACTTGCCCGAACGGACCGCGTGCAGCGCCGCCGTCTTGAGCCCGCTGAAGCTGAAATCGAACGTCCCCGGGAGCCAGGCGCGGGGCAGGCTGAATCCTTTCGCACCACGGGCGGCGAAGGCGTCGGCTTCGCGCGCGACCGCGGGGCCGCCGGGGAACGGCAGCCCCAGGAGGCGCCCGACCTTGTCGAACGCCTCGCCCGCGGCATCGTCGCGCGTGCCGCCAAGCCGTTCGTACTCCCCGTGCCCACGCATGAGCACGAGGTCCGTGTGCCCGCCGGAGACGACCAGGCAGAGCGCGGGAAAGCGCGGCTCATCGCCTTCGACCAGCCAGTTCGCGTAGATGTGGCCTTCGAGGTGGTTCGTGCCAAGGAACGGCAGGTCGCGCCCGAACGCAATCGCCTTCGCCGCGCTGTAGCCCACGAGCAGCGCCCCCGCGAGCCCGGGGCCGCGCGTGCCCGCGACGGCGTCGATGTCGCCAAGGGTGCAGCCCGCGGCGTCGAGGGCGTCGCGGATCACCGGGAGCACCTTCGCCAGGTGCTGGCGGCTCGCCACCTCGGGCACGACACCGCCGTAGCGCGCGTGCAGGTCGACCTGGCTCGCCACCACGTTCGAACGCGCCACGCGGCCATCGACCACCACCGCGGCCGAGGTCTCATCGCACGAAGATTCGATGGCGAGCACGTTCACCGTCCCAGCGTAGGGCGGGGCGGCCCCTGGCGATATGCCGCGCGCGGGTGAGACTCAGGCGAAACGGGATACGGCCCACCCGGCCCACGCCGCGCCGATCACGAGCAGGATCCCTGCCCACACCCGCCACGCGTACGGCTGGCGCCCCGTCGTGTACGCGACGACGGCCTTCGTCACCGTGTTGGTGGTGAGCGCCGCGAGGATGGGCACGACCGCCGCGTCCGCATCGATGCGCCCGGCCGCGACCAGCGACGCCGCCGAGATCGCGGCCGAATGCGTATCGGCGAAGCCCGCGAGCGCCGTCGCGACCACGACGCCCCCTTCGCCGAACCGCTCCTGCGCGGCCGCCGAAATGAAGAGCACCGCAGCGACCGTGGCCGCGAAGATCACCGCCGTCTTGAGGTCGAAGGCGTGGCCGGGTTCGAGGACGTCGCCGTCGTGGGCGCGGCGCAAGCGCAGGCCCATGAGCGCGCCATACGCCGTGGCGGCGATGCCCGCGGGCGCCAGCGCACTCCACAACCGCGCGAGCGTCCCCGGGTCGGTCGCGCCCACGACGATCACCATCTGCACCACGGTCGCGACCGTCGAAAGCACCGCGCCCGCGACGGCCGGGGCCAGGAGCGACGGCTGCTGGCGCGCGCGCGCACCCATCGCCCCGATCGTGGCCGAGCTCGAAACGAAGCCCGAGGCGAAGCCCGCGAGGGGGAGGCCCACGCGCGGCCCGAGGATGCGCACGGCCAGGTACCCGCTCGCGCTAATCGCCATCACGACCACCACCAGCCGCCACACGGCGAACGGGTTGAAGACATCGAACGGCCCCACCTCGCGGTCCGGCACCAGCGGCAGGATGACGAGCGCGGCGGCGGCGAAGAGGAGGCCGTCGTTCAGCTCCCGCTCCGTGAGGGTGCGCGAAACGAAGGCGTGCAGCCGTTCGCGCGATGCGAGGACGATGGCGACCACCACGCCGAAGCCGGCCGCCAGCGGCGGATCGTGCACCGCGAGCGCGCCGAGGAGATAGGCGACGACAAGCGCGGTCTCGGTCGTGAGGCCCGGGTCCTCGGTGCTGCCCGCGCGGTAGTAGCCCACGACCGTGGCGAGCGCGACGAAGCCGCCAACCACCACGAGCAACCATTCGCTGCCGAGGACCATGGCGATGCCGCCCGCGAGCGCGACCAGGGCGAAGGTGCGAATGCCCGCGATCGCCCGGCCGCCGTCGCGCAGCGCCTTGCGCCGTTCGCGCTCGATGCCCAGCAGCATGCCAATGCCGAGCGCGACACCGAGGCGGGCGGCATCGGCGTCGAGGTCGATGGAGGGCAGGCTCGCGAGGAAGACCACGCCCCGATCGTGCCCGCGGCGGCGCCACCCGCAAACGGCCCACGGCCCGCGAAAGCACGCCCGGATGGCGTGGCGGGTGCACTCGAAATGCAGGTGCCCGTCCGTCTGCGGACGTTGCGGAATTCTGTTGCGAGCGCGTTAACCTTCCCCGGCACCGTTACGTTGTTTCTGGTACACAGCCACAGTGCTGCCTATCCTCGAAAGGAGGACGGTCGGCTTACAGCGAAAACAGGGTAACCTGCACGGCCCGGGGGGCTGGATTGACGCAAACACCGGTCGATGCGCTCGCGCCGGAGTTCGATGAGTACGCCGTGGTCGAAGCCGCTCGTGGCGGCGACGAACTGGCCCTCTCGCGGCTCTACGAGCACTACTTCCCAAAGGTCTACCGGTACGTCAACAGCCGGCTCGCAGCCGCGGAGGACGCCGAGGACGTCACGGAGGAGATCTTCCTTCGCGTCATCCATAACCTCGGCAGCTTCACGTGGCGCGGCCTTCCCTTCGGCGCCTGGCTCTTCCGCATCGCACGCAACGAAGTGGTTTCGCACGTGCGCAAACAGAAGACCCGGGCCCCCACGGCCGAGCTGACGGAGTTCATCCCCGACCCATCCCAGGATTACACGCTCGTCATCGAACAACAGATGACCGTGGCGATGATCCGGGAGGCCGCGGAACGGCTCCCTGAAGCCCAGCGGCAGGTCATCGCACTCCGCTTCGGCGCCGGCCTCACCGTCGCCGAAACCGCCCAGGCGCTGAAGAAGACCGAAAACAACGTGAAGGTGTTGCAGCACAAGGCAATCGCAAAACTCCAAACCATGGTGGTGCTGGAGTGATTCGCCTGTTCGACCGCAAGCCCGCGGCCGATGCCGCCACCTTCGCCGAAGCCCAGGCACTGCTCGATGACGGCCTCCCGATCGACGACGTGCTGGACCTCTTCAGCGCCGAGGCCGCCTGGCTCGAACCGCTCCTGCGCACCACCACCACCATCCGCGAAACCACCGCGGCCGAGCAGCCGAGCTACTACTTCGAAGCCTCGCTCAAGCAGAAATTCCTCGCCGCCGCCCGGCGCGAACCGCGCACAGCCCCGGCGCCCATGCTCCCGATTCCTTCCCGCGCCCCCGTTTCGCCGCGCGCCGGCCTCCGCACCGCCTTCGCCGGCAGCGCGGTGGCCGGCGTCGCCGCGGCCATCGGCGCGCTCACCCTCGGCTTCATCACTTCCGACGATGCCGTCCCCGGCGATTGGAACTACACCTTCAAACTCGCCAACGAACGGCTCGAATACTCCCTCTCCCGCGGCGGCGGCCGCATCGATATCCAGCTCGGCCAGACCGAAGCGCGCGTACGCGAACTCCAGGTCCTCGCCAGCAGCGGCGCCGTCTCCCCCGCCGATATCCAGCGCCTCCAGAACGACGCCCGCGAACTCGAAAAGCTCGCCCGCTCCAACCAGCTCGACGAGATCCAGCGCGGCCGCATCGAAGTCATCACCGGCTCCAGCGTGAAAGTCCTCGAAGGCGTCGCCCAGAAACAGCCGGACCTCCAGCCCGCCGTCGTCACCACCATCACCACCGTGAACGACACGGCGATGGCGGCCGGCGTCGGTGGCGCCGCGACAATCGAGCCGCTGCCCACGCTCACCCCGGCGCCCACCGCCACGCCGAAGCCCGACAGCGATACCAGCTCCGCGACCGCCGGCACGGCGACCCCGGCCCCCGGCACGGCGACACCCGCCCCCACGGGCACCCCTTCGCCCACGGCCACGGCGCACGACAGCGACACCTCCTCCACCGTGACGGGGACGCCGCCTTCGAACACGCCCACGCCCTGAACGCCTGATTAACCCTTGCCTTGCCCGCTCCCACCGCTCCGGTAGGCTCGAAGGACGCCCCCGGAAACCGTGAGGTGCCATTTGCTTCGAACCTGGATTGCGGCCACCGCCGCGCTCGCCCTCTTCGCCGGCATTGCTTGCGGCGATGGCGACGACAAGGACACCAGCGCCACCACCGCGGCCGGCGCATCGCCGTCCGTCGCCATCACCCCCGAGCCCACGCTCCCGGCGGCGCCCACGCGCGTGCCGCCGACGGCCGTCCCGAACACATCGCGCGCCATCGCCGTCGTCGCCGGGCAGAAGACGTACACCCCCACCGTCGATGAGTTCCGCAAGCTCGCGACCGCCGAGATCGATGTCGCGGGCACGAAGAAGAAGGGCGTGACGCTGCAGGTGCTGCTCGAACAGGTGGGCGGCGGCTCACCAGGCTTCGTCACGATCGAAGGGCTCCGCGCCAATCTCGGCGCCGAAGCTACCACCCGTTACGCCGTCGGCACCGTCGCCGCCAACACCATCCTCGTGATGGATGAGACCGGCCACCTCGAGATGTTCAGCGCGAGTATCCCCCAGGCGGAATGGCTGAAGGCGATCAGCGCCATCTCCTTCCAGTAGCACGCCATCCGCTTCGGCGGCGAGCAGGCCCTCCCAACGCGCGATTTCGCGCAAGGCCTCGGGCGAAAAGAGCTCCGCCGCGCGCGCCCACTCCCCGGGCGTGCGCGGCGGCACCCCGTGCATGAGCAGCCCGCGCAACTCCACCTCCGCGAGCGCATCCTCCTCCTGGCGCGGTTCCGGGCCGAGCCCCGCGAGCACGCGCAGCACCGCCGTCAGCGCCTGCGCGTTCGAAGCCGGGTCCTCGCGCGAAATCAGCAGCTCCATCAGCCACCAGGCCAGCCCGCGCACATCCCGTTCGCGCACGGCCCGGGGCAGCCCGCCCTCGCCCTCGCCATCGCGCGCGTTCCTTCGCCGCGAAACCGGCGCCGCGCGCACACCCCGGGATGCCGGCCCGGGCCGTTCGCGCGGAGCTTCGGCCGCGCGGTGAAAGCGGCACTGCCCGCGCGGCCAGCGGCATCGCCCGCCCGCCACCGTCGGCGCCCCACAGGGAACGTAGCCATCCATGCACTCCAGTTCGCCATGCCCGCCGGCCAAGCTATCAGCCACGCGTGGCACCCCCGCGACCGCCGCCCGCGTGGCACGCTACGATAGCGAACGGGGACGCATCCCCGGGGATGGCGCATGGCGAAGGACCGCAAGGGCACGAACGGCAAGAAGCGAAAGAAGCAGGCGCTCGCCGATATCGCCTCCGTGAAGCCCGGGACCCCCGCACCGCCGCTCCCCGGCAGTGGCGCCGGCGCCGCCGAACTCCCGCCCATTGCCGGGCCCGCGCGCGCCATGGTCATCGTCGCCCACCCGGATGACGCCGAGTTCCTCTGCTCGGGCACCGTCGCGAAGTGGTGCGCCGAAGGCTGGGACGTCATCTACGTGCTCGTGACCGGCGGCGACAAGGGCACCCACGACCGCGAGATGCACCCGGAAAAGCTCGCCGCCATCCGCGAGGCCGAACAGCGCGCCGCCTGCCGCGTCCTCGGTGTGCGCGAATGCGTCTTCCTGGGGTATCCCGACGGCTTCACGCTCGATGAGCACGAGTTCCGCGGCCAGATCGTCCGCCTCCTGCGCCAGTACCGCCCGGATGTCGTCGTCACCTGGGATGCCTTCCGCGGCACCTTCAACCACCGCGACCATCGCACCGTGGGCACGGTCACCTCGGATGCCATCTACCCGCTCGTGCGCGACCGGCTGTTCTATCCCGCGCACGAAGACGACGGCCTCGAATCGCACCAGGTGAACGAAGTGCTGCTCGCGGGGACGGATAAGCCCGACTACGTCGTCGATATCACCGCGCACTGGGAGAAGAAGGTCGAGGCGATCCTCTGCCACACCAGCCAGATCGGCGGGCGCACGAAGGAAAGCTTCCTGAAGGAGCGCGAGGCGCGGGAGAAGGAGAACCCCGGCCAGCCGATCGAGGAGCGCTTCCGGCGGTGGTCGATCAGCCGCCCGCCGCGCCCGCAGACGACGCCCACCACGCCTCCGGCGGCCCCCGCCGCAACGCACGCCGTCGCGAAGGGGCAAAAGGGCAAGCGGTAGGGTTTATGGCGAGTTTAGGGAGTTTAGCCTGAAACACTAAACTCGCTAAGGTCGCTATATATCGTCGGTGCCGGGCGCGAACACGGGCATGATCCGCCGCATGAACTCGTCGAAGAGCGGTACCGTGAACGCGGTTTCGCCGTGGCCGGGGCTCCAGATCATGCCCTTCGCGATGAGATCGGCGCGCATGGGCGCGAGCGACGTGACGCTCCGACCAAGCTTCACGGCAATCTCGCCAGAACGGTGCGGACCGGCGCCCAGCTCGGCCATCGCGCGCATGTACCGGCGCTCCGATGGCTTGAGGCGATCGAAGCGGACACGGAAGAAGCTTTCATCGAGGGCGGCCACGACGATCGCCGACGCCCGCTGAACATCCTCAAGGGTGATGGGCGAGGCGTCGGCGGCATCCCACGCGTGCTTGCCCCATTCCTGCAGGAAGTACGGGTAGCCGCGGGTGACGGCGACGATGTGCTCCAGCGCGGCGGGCTCGATGCCCACGCCCTCGGCCTCCAACGGCCGCGTGATCGCGATCCGCGCGGCCGCGTCATCGAGCGGGCCGACCTCGGGGAAGTCGAACATCCGCTCCGCGTAAGACTTGGCGTTACCCATACGGCCTCGGAGCTGCGGGAGCCCGGCGCCGACAAGCATCACGGGCAATCGCCGCTGCGAACAACGGTGCAGCGCCGTGACCAGCGCCGCCAGCTGATCTTTACGCACGTACTGCAACTCATCGACGAACAACGCCAGTGCGCTCTCGGCCGCCTGCGCCGCCTCCGCCGCCGATTCAAGCAACGCCTGGAGGTCGCCCTGGAGATCGCCGTTGTCGGCAAGGCCCGGCTCAGGGTCGAAGTCGAGACCGACCTCGATGTCCTGGTACTTCACCTTGAGCCCGCGTGCGAACCCGGCGAGGGCTCGGAGTGCGCGCGTGGCACGCTCCCGCGCACGGTCGTTCACGGATAGGCGTAGCAGGGCGAGCCGCAGCTCGGGCGCGAGGAGCGCCGGCAGCGATCGGTCCTCCGGTGCTTCGACCTGGATGGTCTCGAGCCCGAGAAGCCCGGCCTGCTTACGCATCCGATCGAGCAGAACCGTCTTCCCCACGCCCCGCAGCCCGACCATCAGGACGCTCTTCGCAGGGCTCCCGCGGCGCACCCGCTGGAGCGCGATGCTCACCGACTCCAGCAGCGAATCACGCCCGGCCAGTTCCGGTGGCGGCGCACCCGCTCCGGGGGCAAAAGGGTTCCGAACGGGGTCCACGCACCGATTATATCCATCTTAGGGAGTTTAGCGAGTTTCGCTAAACTCCCTAAACTCGCTATAACTGGCCCCCAACCCCTTTCTCCTTCCTCATTTCTCCTTCTACTTGAAGTGCGGCGCCACCTTCTCCGCGAACAGTGCCGCGCCCACCTTCGGGTCCCGCCCGAAGAACTCCATCACGAACATCGTGCAGCCAAGGTCGATGTGCTTCTGGATCTGCTCCCGCACCCGCTCCGGTGTGCCGGAAATGGCCAGCGGGCCCGTCGGGTCGCCCAGGTGGCCGCCGAAAATCTTCTTCGCCGTGTCCACCATCGGCCCCGCGCTCGCTTCGTCGGGCGCGATCGTGACCAGGCACTGCTGGCTGATGGTCACTTCGCTCTCGGGGCGGCCCACATCGGCCATGTGCTGGCGCAGCGCCGCCACCTTTTGCGGCAGCGCGTGCTGGTGCCCCGCAAGGTTGTTCCAGATGTCCGCGTGCCGCGCGGCGATGCGCAACGTCACCTTCTCGCCCGCGCCACCCACCAGGATGGGCACGCGCCGCGGCGGCTTCGGTTCGCACACCACGTTCTCGCACTGCACGAACTTCCCCGCGAAGCTCACTTCCTTCTCCTCCGGGTCCCACATCCGCCGGAAGAGCTGGACCGTCTCGTCGAGCTGCTTCAGCCGCTGACCGGTCGAAAGGAAGGGCACGCCGAAGTCCGTGAATTCGCGGCGCATCCAGCCGCCCCCGAGGCCCGCGATCACGCGCCCTCCCGCGATGCTATCGACCGTCGCGATGACCTTTCCGAGCTGCGCCGCGTTGCGCATGCCCGCCGGCGTCACGAGCGTGCCCAGCTCCGCCTTCTCCGTCGATGCGGCCACCGCCGCGAGCAGCGACCACGCCTCGAGGATCGGGATCGAAGGCGATTGCGGACCGTAGAGGTGGTCGCACACCCAGAGCGAATCGAAGCCCATCGCCTCGAATTCGCGCGAAGCGTCGCGGCTCTCCTCCCAGGTGCGCTTGATCTGGGGGATGGTGACGCCGAAATGCACGTTGGCCATTTGCAGTGCTCCGAGGAGGTTCGGAGCGGAAGTCTACGCCTCCGGCGCGGTTTTGCGAGCGCCTACTTCAGCAGCAGCTCGTCCAACCCCACGACGAGGTGGTCGATGCCCATCACCGCGCGCGTCGCCGCGATCACACCCGGCATGAACGAATCGCGGCCCGTGCTGTCGTGGCGAATGGTGAGCGTCTGGCCGAGCCCGCCGAAGATGACTTCCTGGTGCGCGACCAGCCCCGGCAGCCGCACCGAGTGGATGGCGATGCCCCCGAGTTCGCCGCCGCGCGTGCCCGGGATGGTCTCCTTCTCCGTCGGCGGGTGCACGAAGGGGTCCTTGCGGGCCGCGCGCATGAGCTCCGCCGTCGTCTTCGCCGTACCGCTGGGGGCATCGACCTTCTGGTCGTGGTGCAGCTCGATGATCTCGGCGTTATCGAAGAAGCGCGCGGCCTGGGCGGCGAAGTGCATCATGAGGACCGCGCCGATAGCGAAGTTGGCGGCGATGAACACCCCCACCTTCCGTTCGCGCGCCTGCGTTTCGATGAAGCTCATGAACTCCGCCGCGAGCCCGGTGGTGCCGCAGACGAGGCGCACGCCCGCGTGCAGGCAGGCGGCCGCCAGCGCCGGCGTCCACGCCGCGTTCGAAAAGTCGATGACGACATCGGGCTTCACCTGTTCGAGGCAGAACGGCGCGTCGGTGTACACCGGCAGCCCCTCGATAGCCAGCTCCTTGGAGAGCGGGTCGAGGTACGCCACCGGCTCCATGCCCTCGGCGGCGGCCACCGCCGCGGCGACCTGCCGGCCCATCTTCCCGGCCCCCGAAACGACGATGCGAAGCTCCATCCGCGCAGTGTAGACGAAGTGCTGAGTGTTGAGTGCTGAGTGCTGAGTCCCGGAGGGCTCGCGGTTCGATTGGGGCAACCCCACACGGGGCCGATCCCCTGGGAACCGGGAACTAACAGGGCGCGGCGATGTTGCCGTCGCCGCCGAGGAAGCGGTCCATCGTCTGCATCGAGCGCATCAGCTCGGCGCGCAGCGGGAAGAGCGAGTGGCCTTCGAAGTACACCAGCTTCGCATCCGGGAGGCCGGCCGCGAGCCGGGCAGCGCCGCTCGCGGGCACGAGCGGGTAATCGCGCATGTGCATCACCAGCGCCGGCATGCGCACCTTCGCCAGCAGGTTCGTGACATCGAGCCCTTCGATCGTGCCGTAGAAGGCGGCGCGCATGTCCGGCGTCGTGTGGTCCCGCAGAATCTCCGCCAGCCGCGCGGCGTCCTCCGCCTCGGCGAATCCGAACGCCGAGCTCGCCAGCGCCTCCGTGTACAGCTTCCAATCCTCCCGGGCGATGGCGTCGATCGCGCGGCGCGAAGGGCTGCGCAGGTCCGTGCCGCGCGCACTGCTGCACCACAGCAAGAGGTGCGAAACGCGCTGCGGGTTCGCCGCCGCATAGGCGATGGCCACCGGCCCCGAGCTCGTCGTCGCGAAGATGGCGAAGCGCGTCAGCCCCGCCGCCTCGGCCACCGCGTCGATGTCCAGGCAAAGCGCATCGAGCGTGAAGGCATCGACATCGCGGTCGCTCTGGCCCGTGCCGCGCGGGTCGTAGCGAATCAGCCGGTGGCGGTCCTGCAGCACCCCGTACATGTAGCGCATGGTCGAAGGCAGCCGTTCGAATTCGAGCGATCCCGCCCCGAACGGCGTGAGGTGGATGATGGGCACGCCCGTGCCCGTATCGGTGTAGGCGATGCGCGTGCCGTCGCGGGCCGTGGCGTGGCGAATCTCGGAGGTCACCCTTTCGATCCTACGCACCCCCGCGCGCGAATCCCTCCGCCCAAAGGCTGACCTCGCGCCCGTGCAGAGGCATACCGTTCCCGAAAAACGTCCGAAGGGCCCCGTGAATTCGCCACCGGACGCGGCGGAGTACTCGCCCGCCGTCTGCGACGCTCGAACACATGTTGGGCCTTGCGCGCCACTACTGGTTGTTGCTGCTCACCGTGGTGGGCTCCGCAGTGGGCGGTGGCGCCCTCCTCCTCGGGTTCGAACGGGTGGCCGATGCCGCCCTCATCGCGACCTCGCTCGCCGCCGGCATCCCGCTCGCGCTCACTCTCGCGCGCCAGCTGCTCAAGGGCCACGCCGGCGTCGATGTCGTCGCCCTGCTCGCCCTCGGCGGTGCGCTCGCCCTCGGCGAGTACCTCACCGCCGCCGTCATCGCCCTCATGGTCGCGACTGGCGCCGCCCTCGAGGATTACGCCTCCGCCCGGGCCCAGCGCGAACTCTCGGCCCTGCTCGCGCGCGCGCCGCGCACCGCCCTGCGCGTCGAGGGCGGCGAACTGGTCGAAATCCCCATCGAGGCCGTCGTCCCCGGCGATGTCCTGGCCGTGCGCGACGCCGATGTCGTGCCCGTCGATGGCATGGTGCTCGAAGGCGTGGCCCTGCTCGATGAGTCCGCCCTCACCGGCGAAAGCCGCCTCATCGAACGCGCCATGGGCGACCGCCTCGCGAGCGGCGTCCTCAACGCCGGCGGCGCCTTCCGCATGCGTGCCCTCGCCACCGCCGAGGCCAGCACCTACGCCGGAATTGTCCGCCTCGTGCGCGCGGCCCAGGAGGCGAAGGCCCCGCTCGTGCGCCTCGCCGACCGTTACGCCGCCATCTTCGTGCCCCTCGCGCTCGCCTGGGCGGGGCTGGCGTGGGCCATCTCCGGCAGCGCCGAACGCGCGCTCGCCGTGGTCGTGGTCGCGACTCCCTGCCCGCTGCTGCTCGCCGCCCCCATCGCCATCGTCGCCGGGGTCTCGCGGTCGGCCCGGCGCGGCATCGTGATCAAGGGCGGCGGCGCCATCGAAACGCTCGCTCGCGTGCGCGCCGTCTATATGGATAAGACAGGCACGCTCACGGCCGGCGCCCCCGAGGTCACGCGCGTCGAGGCGTTCGGCGAAACCACCGAGGCCGAGGTCCTTCGCCTCGGCGCCTCGCTCGACCAGCTCTCGTCGCACGTCATGGCCGCCGCGCTGGTGCGCACCGCACGGGGACGCGGCCTCGCGCTCGCCATCCCCGAAGGCGTGCGCGAACGCCCCGGCTCCGGCATCGAAGGCGAGGCCGGCGGCCGGGCCGTGCGCGTCGGCCAGTTCGATTGGATCGCCGCCGGGCGCGATGTACCCGAGCGCGTGCGCCGCTTCCGCCGCACCGTCATGCGCGAAGGCGCCTCCGTCGTCTACGTCGAAATCGATGGCGAGCTCGCCGGCGCGCTCGTGCTCCAGGACCCGATCCGGCCCGAGGCCCCGCGCGCCATTCGCACCCTCAAGCGCGGCGGCATCGAACGCGTGATCATGCTCACCGGCGACCATCCCGCCGTCGCTGATGCCGTCGGCAACGCCCTCGGCGTCGACCACGTCATCGCCGAATGCTCACCCGCCGAGAAGGTCGAGGCGGTGCGCGAATCGAAGACGCGCGCCGTCACCCTCATGGTCGGCGATGGCATCAACGACGCGCCCGCGCTCGCCGCCGCGGACGTCGGCGTGGCGATGGGCGCGCGCGGCGCCACGTCATCCTCCGAAGCCGCCGACATGGTCATCATGGTCGACCGGCTGGACCGCCTGGCCGAGGCGTTCACCATCGCGCGGCGGACGCGGCGCATCGCGGTCGAGAGCATGATGCTGGGGATGGCGCTTTCGGTGGTGGCGATGGGCTTCGCCGCCTTCGGGTATCTCGCGCCCGTGGCCGGCGCCGTCCTGCAGGAGGCGATCGACCTGGCCGCGATCCTCAACGCCCTGCGCGCCCTCACCGGGGGCGTCAGCCGCCAGCCGCGCGCCCGCCTCCCCGAGGAGACCGCCCGCGAACTGCGCCGCGAGCACCTTCGCCTTCTGCCCGAGCTCGAACAGCTGCGCACCGCCGCCGACCGCCTGGAGGAGCTGCCCGCGGCCGAAGCCGGCGCCATCCTCACCGCCGTTCGCGGCTTCCTCCGCGATGACGTCCTGCCCCACGAACGGCGCGACGAAGGCGTGCTCTATCCCACGGTGAGCGGCATGCTCGGCGGCGATGACCCCCTCGGCGCGATGAGCCGCACCCACCAGGAGATCTTCCACCTCGCCCGCCAGTTCGATGCGCTCTGCGAGGCGATGTCCCCCGGCGGCCCCGACCGCGAGGACCTCGCCGACATCCGCCGCGTGCTCTACGCCCTGCACGCCGTCCTCCGCCTCAACGTCGCCCAGGAAGAAGAGGTCTACCTCTCGCTCGACGACGACTATCTCACGCGGCCGCTCGGGGGCGAGAGTTCCCAGTTCCCGGTTCCCAGTTCCCAGGGGATCAACCCCGCGCGCTGAGCGCGTCTCACCCGGGGTAGCCCCGCCTCGAACCTCGAACCTTGAGCCTCGAACCCTTTTCTCCTTCCTCTTTTCTCTTTTCTCTCACTCCCCCTCGTCCGCGATGGCGGGGATGGTGAAGATGAAGCGCGTGCCGCCTTCGGGCCGCGGCGCCGCGCCGATGGTGCCGTCCATCAGCTCCACGAGCCGCTTGCTCACCGTCAGTCCCAGCCCCAGCCCGGGCGCCCGCGAACGGTCCCGTTCGAGCCGTTCGAACGCCCGGAAAACGCGGTCGGCCTGCTCGGTGGGCAGCCCGGGGCCGCGATCGAGCACCGCGATCTCGACGCGCCCGGCCATCGACCGCGCCTCGATCGTGATCGTCGCGTCCTTGGGGCTGTACTTCTCCGCGTTCGAAAGCAGGTTCGTGAGCACCTGGTCCAGCCACGTCGGGCGGGCAAGGAGCACCGGCAGCCCGCGTTCCAGGTTCAATTCGATGGTGCGCGAAGGGTGCCGCCGCTTGTGCGCCGCCACCGTGCCCTGGACCACGCGCGGCAGGAGCACGGGCTCGAGTTCGAACTCCGGGCCACTATCGAGCTGAGAGAGCAGCAGCATGTTCTCGATCAGCGATTCCAGCCGCGATACCGCCTCAGTCAGCTGGTCCAGCGCGTCCGACTGGTCCTCCGCCGAGAGTTCGCCGCGCCGCCGGTGGAGGTAGCTCACGAGCCCAACGACGAGCGTCAGCGGCGTCCGCAACTCGTGCGACACGCTCGCCAGGAACTCGTCCTTCGCCGCGTTCGCCTCGCGCAGCTGGTCCTCGGCCCGTTTGCGCGCGGTGATATCGAGGAAGGCGCCGACGGCTCCGCGCGGCTTGCCCCCTGGATCGAGCAGCGGCGCCGCGTATTCGAGCAGGTGCAGCAGCCGGCCGTCGCTGAGCAGCAGGTCATACTCCTCGTCCACCACCGTCTCGCCGCGCACGGCACGCTGGATGGGGAGGTCCTGGGCGGGAACCTCGATCCCCTCGCGCAGCACCCGGAACGGCAGTTCCGCCCCTTCGTCGCTGCTCTTGCTCGCGTTCTCCGTCGGCGAAATCGCGAGCATGTTGGCGAACGCACGGTTCACGCGAATATCCCGCGCCGAGCGATCGACCGCGAGCCCGATGCCCACGGGCAGCACCTCCAGCAGCGTCTCCAGCTCCGTCACGCGGTCGCGAAGTTGCCATGCCGATCGCAGCGAACGGTCCTCGGCCTCGACCTCGGCGGTGATATCGGTGCAGGAACCGGCGAAGCCCGCGAAGGCGCCGTCGGGCCCGGTCAGGGGCGCGCCGCGCACCATCATCCAGCGGTACTCGCCGTCGTGGCGAAGGATGCGGTACGGCATTTCGAACGGCTGCCGCGTGCTCAGGTGCGATTGGTACACCTCGATGCAGCGGTCGAGGTCATCCGGGTGGACGCCCTCCATCCAGCCCTCGCCCAGCTCCTCCCGCAGCTCGCGCCCGCGAAATTCGAGCCAGCGCACGTTGCAGTAGGTACAGCCACCTTCCTCGGCCACGACCCAGATAAGCACCGGCGCGGCATCGAGGAGCGCGCGCGCCGCCGCATCGGGCAGCGGCTCACCGGGCGCGATGGGTACGAACGGATTACCCACGCGTGCACCGTACGGAGGATTGGATTTCACCGGCATAAAGCAATTCCATGTACCGCCATGACTCGCATGCGACTTACCCTACCCGGCCGCCCGGCACATCAGCATTCGAGGACCACCTTCCCAAAGTTCGCGTTCGCCTCCAGGTGGCGGTGCGCATCGGCCGCGCGCGCAAGCGGGAAGACGCTATCGACGACGACCTTCACGCGACCGCTCGCGATGTGCGGCAGCACGCTCTTTTCGAACGCGCGCACGGCGTACGCCTTCTCTTCCAGCGGGCGCGCCCGGAGCACCGTGCCCCGCAGCTGCAGCCGCTTCGCCAGGATCAGCCCGAGGTTCACCTGCGTCACCGCCCCGCCCATGAGGCCGACGAACGTCATCCGTCCCTTCGGCGCGAGCGCCTTCAGATTGCGCTCCAGGTACTCCCCGCCCACGACATCGAGGATGACATCGACGCCGCGCCCGCCGGTCTCGGTCGCGACGGCGGCGGCGAAGTCGCTCTCGCGGTAGTTCACGCCGATGTCGAGGCCGATCTCGGCCGCCCGCGCGAGCTTCTCATCGCTGCCGGCAGTGCCGATGACGAGCGAAGCGCCCATGACCTTCGCAACCTGGATGGCGGCGACCCCCACGCCCGAGCCGACGGCGTGCACGAGCACCCGCTCCCCGGCGACGAGCCCGCCCTGGACGAGCGCGTCGTGCGCGGTGATGTAGACCTCGGGCGTAGCGCCGGCCTCGACCCAGGAGAGGTTGGCGGGCACGTGCATGGCCAGGCGATGGTGGATGGCCACCTTCTCCGCGTAGCCGCCGCCCGCGAGCAGCCCCATCACGCGGTCGCCGGGCGCGAACCCCTCGGTCGCGGCGCCCACGGCGATGACTTCGCCCGCGAACTCCAGGCCGAGGATCTCGTGCTCCGGCTTCGGACCAGGCTGGGGATATCCGCCGCGGCGCTGCATCAGGTCCGCGCGATTCAGCGCGGCCGCGCGCACGCGCACGAGCAACTCTTCGGGCCCCGCCACGGGGTCGGGGATTTCGCGGTACTGGAGGGCTTCCGGCTCCGGGCCGGGCTTCGGCAGGACGATGGCATGCATCGCGACAGTGTAGCCGCGCCGCCGCCCCCGGGCGCGAAGGTGGCCTCTACACCCAGGTGGCGGCCGGCTCCCCGTCACCCCGTTCGCTGATGTTGACGTGATTCGCGCCACCCCCGATGCGCACCTCGTAGCGGCCCGCGGACGCGCTATCCCGGGAGGAGAGGCTGGCGCCGCCGCCCGCCGCCCGGATGCGCTGGCCATCGAGGTCCACCCGGTTCGCGCCGCCGCCAATTTCGAGGTGAACGGCCGTGCCGGCCGGCCGGCGGATGACGAGATGGTTCGTGCCGCCCCCGAGCGTGACCGGCACGACGCCAGTGGGCGCGGGCAGGTCAAGGGTGACATGGTTGGCGCCGCCGCCCGCGCGCACGGATTCGATGCGCGCGCCCTCCAGGTGGGCCTCCAGGCGGTTCACGCCCCCGCGCGATTCCAGCCGCCAGGGCACCGCCGGGTTCAGCACCACTTCGCCGCGCGAATGCTCCTTCGCGCTGCCGAACAGGCCGCCCAGGACATCGCGAAGCGTGAACCGGTCGTACGAAACCTCGATCACGCCATCCTCGATGGTGACCTCCGGGATTTCGCCCTCGAACTGCGCCTCGAACAGCCCCACGAGCGTGGGATCGATGCGCACGGAGACATTCGAAACCCCGCGCGCGAACACGAGCGTCCCGCGCGTGACGCCGCCGATCGGGGCTGAAAACGTGCGAGTGCCGGGTGTGGTGACTGGCATGGGATCCTCCAGCCGCGAACGCGCAGCCCACCCATGATGGCCCCGTCGCCGGGCCGCATGTGTCGTCCACTTCACATTCAGGATGCCCCCGGCGCCACCGACGGCCAAACGGCCCGCGCGCACGTCACCGGTTGTCCCCCCGGCGGCGGCATTCGCAACCCCTCATCGTTATGCATGGGCGCTCGATGCTATGGTAGAGTGCGGCATTGGTGGCGAGGCGGCCGGTTTCGAGCATGTCCGGCGAGCCCCCAGCACGACCGAACGAACCGGCACGCCGGGAGGTCATTGAGCAATGACACAGCAGGCCGCGACCTCGCGCGAGGTCCAATACGGCAGTGTGCGCGTCAAGGTCTGGCAATCGCGCGATCTCGCGGAAGACGCTGCGCGTGAGGTAGAACAGGAGCGCCGTGAACTCGGCCTCGATTCGGAGCGGTGTCTCCCGCGAAAAGCCTCCATGGAAGCGGCGACCACCCTCTAGGTGTAGTGACCACGAGGGTTGTGGACAGGAATGAGTCATCAGCATAAGCAGATTGCTTGACTGAGAGAGGGCCATTCCGTTGGGTTGCGGTTGACGAAAACCAAGACCACACGGAGGGCCCTC
>JADLBC010000016.1 GCA_020847985.1 Dehalococcoidia bacterium | reverse complement strand
GAGGGCCCTCCGTGTGGTCTTGGTTTTCGTCAACCGCAACCCAACGGAATGGCCCTCTCTCAGTCAAGCAATCTGCTTATGCTGATGACTCATTCCTGTCCACAACCCTCGTGGTCACTACACCTAGTCGATGCCGCCAGGCTCATTCTGGACGTCGTAGACGAAGTTCCACTCCTGGTTGGCAAGGTCGCGGAGTTCGTTCGCGAGCGCCTGCAGGCGTGGGACGAACATGGGCCGGCCGCTCGCCGGGATCGCTTCGGCCTCCCAGAAGTCCACGAGGAGGCGGGCGAGGGCGGCTTCGAGCTTGCCGAGCGCGGGAAGAAGCCGCGGTTCGCCGCGACGGACATCGCCGCCGATGCCGCCCGGCGAGTTCAGCGCATGAAGCTGCGTCTCGACGGCGAGGGTGCAATCGCGAAGGGCGGCGTGCGCGCTCGCGAACCATTGGTCCGTGGGCGCCTCGGCGGCGATGACGCGGCCAAGGGCATCTCCGGCGAAGAAGAGGGATTCCTGTTCGGGGCGGCGGCGGCGCAGATCAGTAGCCACGGTGCTCCCTCTCTCGTTCCTTCGAATCGGGATGGATGTGCGCGGCGGGCTTGAGCCGTCGCTCCTCAGGCGGGACCTCGGAGATCGACGCCGCCTGGGAAACCTCGGGCTGCACGGCGCGGACGTCGGCCTCCGCGGGCTCAAGGACTTCGGTGGCGGTTTCGACGAAGTCCCGGATGGTCTTCCGTACCGGCACTGCCTTGCTCCTAGGCTGCCCGGCCAGCCTCACGTACCGGGTGACTCCCGGACCCGCAGTGATCGCAACGCTTGCGAACAACCCGGCCGGAAGCGCGTTCGACCACCCACTTCACCTGGCCATCGCACACCGTGCAGGCGACGGCCTGGTGGTGCGGCTCGGTTGCGACGTGGACGGGAGCGCTGGTCAATCTTCTCTCCATTTCCGTGCGGACGGGCTTGACCACCGCACGCGGTGCGCCGGGCGTTCTATCGCCACTCGGCCACATTGGGATCCTCGCATGCGCACTATCCAATCGATATGGCCGGTTGGACTGCTTTTGCCGGGCATAACGGGACTCTTGTTCCGCCTAATCGGGACGTCGCTCAAGCGATTCAGCCAGTTCGACCCGTTCGAGCAGCTCGCGGCGGGTGATCATGCCGACCATGCGGCCGCCTTCGAGCACAGGGACCTGGTTCAGGCGGTTCGCGCCCAGCTGGTGCAGCACTTCGAGCGCGGGGGTTTCGGCCTGGACGGTGAGCACGCGGTCGCGCGGGGTCATGGCGCGCTGAGCGGGCGTATTCGCCCAGGCCTCCCGCGGGACTCGCCGGACATCACTGACGGAGAGGATGCCCACGACCGCTTCATCGAGGGCGACGACGGCCGCGCGTTCGCCTTCGCCCACCATATGGCGCTCGACGACCTCTTCGATGGAGACGCCGGGCGTGATCGTGGGGTAGGTCGTGCGCATGACGTCGCGCGCGCGGAGCCTGCTGAGCACGGCTTCAAGCTGGAGCGCTTCCTTCTCGCCACGCGCGGCGCCGCTGAGGAACCAGCCGATGAACATGAACCAGAGGCCGTTCCAGGCGTACCCGGCGAGAAGAAAGGCGACGCCGCCCATCATCAGGGTGTAGCCAAAGAGTTCGCCCACGGTGCCTGCGATGCGCGTGGCGCGACGGAAGCTTTTCGTGCGCCGCCAGGCAATGGAGCGGAGGACGCGTCCGCCGTCGAGCGGAAATCCCGGGAGGATGTTGAAGATCGCGAGGAGGAGGTTGACGGTGGCAAGGTAGGCGCCGATCGCGCCCGCCTGCTCGTTTCGGTCATGGAAGGCGAGGTGGGCGCCGCCGGCCAGTGCCGCGATGACCAGGCTCGTGAGCGGACCGGCGACGGCGATCGCGAACTCCTCACCGGCCGAGCGCGGCTGGCGGGCGATGTGGCTCACGCCACCGAAGATGAAGAGCGTGATCTTGGGGACTTCGAGGCCGCGCCGCTGCGCGACGACCGCGTGCGCGAGTTCGTGCACGAGCACCGCGACGAACAGGAGCACCGCCGAGACGATGCCCACCGCCCAGTACATCGCGGTCGACCAGCCGGGGTACTCATCGGGGAAGACGCCGTCGCTGAGGCTGAAGGCGAGCACGCCGAGGATGAACAGCCACGACGGATGGATTTCGATGGAGATTCCCCGGATGCGGGCAACTCGGAAGGAGGGCATGCCCCCACGCTACCGGAACGCACGCGCGGCGTCAGTCTGCGCGACAGCGAGTGACGCGATCCCGGGCTATCGTGGGCCCATTCGCGGTGGCGGGGGGCGACGTGACGGAGGGACCTTCGGGCTGGCAGCTGTTCCGCTTCGGGCTCGTGATCGGCGCCGTCTATGGCCTCTTCCGGGAGCCGCGGGCGTTCGCGTGCTGCGGATGCCTGCTGGCGCTCATCGCCGCCTTCGCGCTGCTGGTGGTGGCGGTCGCGGCGGTTGTCTATTGGCAGTGGTTGTTGCTCGCCGCGCTCGCCGTCGTCGCGTGGCAACTCTGGGTGCGGCGGCGAAGGTGAGGACGCGGCGTTCGCCGATAGCGGGGATTCCCTAACAGGAAACAGCTTTTCGCGCCGGTAGCATGCCCATACGGCGCATTGCGAGCGCCGAACGGCCCTCCATGACCGAACAAACGACGACGTTCCTGATGCACGACAGCGAGGCCGCGAATGCGGACGGATTCGCGCGCGCGTTGCTCGAGGCGGCGTACCGGCCGTGCGAACCGGGCGCCGCGCCCGATGTCGTCGTGGCCGGCGCGGAGACGGCACTCGTGCGGGAAGCGCGCGCGCGGTGGCCGCGGGCGAAGGTCATCGCGGCGGGCGCCACGGTCGAGGACGCGGCTGCATTGCTGGACGCAGGCGCCGACGATGTCGCCTTCGATGCCCACGACCTGGCGCTGCGGGTGCGAATCGCGCTCGCACGCGGGGGCTGTTGCCGCGAAGGACATGCCCGCGAAACGGACGACCTGGACCTGCTCGCCGAGTTGGCGGGCGGCGGCGGCGGGGGCTGCGGTGCCGCGCCTTTGCTCCGGAGCATTCTCGATCACGTCTCCACGGGCATCCTCGCGGTCAGCGCTTCCGGCACGGTGGCGTTCGCGAACCGGCGCGTGGCCGAGATCGCCGGGGTGCCCGTGAACCGCATGGTCGATGAGGCGAACGCGCGGCTCGTCCTGGGCATGGCGCCCCTGCCGCTGCGCACACTGGCGCTGCGAGGGCTGGCCGGCGAATCCGTGGCCGCCGAGGAGGCCGCGTGGCGCCGGCCCGGCGGCGATGACATCGCTGTTCGCTGTTCGGTGATGCCGATCATCGAGCACGGGCGCGTCCACGGCGTCGTGATCACGGGCGACGACATCACGGGGCAGGTGGCGGAGCAGAAGGAGAAGGAACTCCTCGCCGCCGTCGTCGCCTCCTCCGATGACGCGATCATCACGCGCGACCTCGCCGGGAACGTGGTGAGCTGGAACCGCGGCGCGGAGCGCATGTACGGCTACAGCGCCGCCGAAGTTATCGGCTGCACGCTCGCGCCGCACTTCCTGGATGCGAATGACGGAGGCCTCCCGGTCGACTACGCGGGCGGGCTGGCGGATTTCCCGGGACGGCGGCGGACGTTGCAGCGACGGCGCAAAGATGGCTCGCTCCTGGACATCGAGGTGCACGTGTTCCCCGTGACGGATGCCGCGGGCGAGGTGGTGAGCTTCGCCGGCGTTTCGCACGACATCACCGAGCGGCTACGGGCCGAACGGGAGATCGCGCGGCTCGCGGCGATCGTGGAGTCATCGCGCGATGGCATTGTGAGCGTGACGCCCGAGGGCATCATCGATAGCTGGAACCGCGGCGCCGAGCGCATGTTCGGTTATGCGCACGACGAAGTGGTTGGCCGCCCGCTGGAGTTCGTGGCGCCGGGGTGGGAAGCCCTCGCGGCCACGCTCCCCGCCCTCGACGAACCCGCCGGCTGGCCTTCTATTGACGGCCTCGAAGTCGAATGCAAGACGCGCGACGGCCGGGCGATCGAGGTCTCGATGTCGCTGTTCCCCGTGCGCGATGCTTCCGGGAAGGTCGTGTCGATCGCGAGCATCGGCCGGGATGTGACCGAGCAGAAGCGGGCGCAGGCGGCGCTTCGCAGGCGTGAGCAGGAATTCAAGGCGCTGGCCGCGCATTCGCCCGACATCATCCTGCGCTTCGACCGGCGCGGCCGCTGTGTCTACGCGAACCCGGCGGCGGCGGCGCTCACAAGCCGCGATGCGGCATGGTTCGCGGGGCGCGCCGCCGAGGACCTCGGCCTTCGCACCGAGCCGGAGTTGCGGCCGGCGATCGAGGCCGCGGCGAGTGGCGGCAGCGAGCGCTCGTCGGATGTGCGCATCGACCTGCCGGGGGGCGAACGCTGGTTCGACGTCCGTTTCGTGCCGGAGATGGACGGAGGCAGCGCGCCGGAAAGCGTGCTCCTCATCGGGCGGGAGATCACGGGCAGGCGCCGGGCCGAGCAGGCGCTCCGCGAAAGCGAGGAGATGCTCGCGATGACCTACGGTTCGACGCCGGTGGGCATCGCCGTGCTGGATTCGGAGGGGCGCTTCCTGCGGCTGAATCGCGCTGCCGCAAGCATCGCCGGATGGGAGCCGGGCGAACTGGCCGGGCAGCCCTTCGCGCCGCTGCTGGCCCCGGAAGAGCGCCAGCGGATGCGCGACGAGTACCTGGAGATGCTGGCCCAGGACGAGCCGCCGCCAGCCATCGCGGAGACGTGGCGCATCCTCCATCGCGATGGGGGCGAACGGCTCGTCGCGGCCACGTGGGCGCGCTTCGATGGCCCCGGCGGAGCCCGCTACTCGGTCATCACGGTCAGCGATATCACGGAGCAGCGGCGTGCCGAGGACGCCCTCCGCCGCGCCGAAAGCCTCCTGCACGAAGCGGTGACGAGCGGGCCCGTCATCCTCTTCACGTTCGACGCCGAGGGCATCGTGACGATGGCCGAGGGCGGCGCCCACCCCGAGGACCGGATCGACCCGGCGGAGACCGTCGGCAGGAGTGTCTTCGACCTCTACGCGGAAACGGACGGCGGCATCGAGGCCGTTCGGCGCGTGCTCATGGGCGAACGCGCAGGCTTCGAATGGCACGTTCGCCATCGCTGGTACGACTTCCACCTGGCGCCCATGCACGACCGCGAGGGCAGAGTCACCGGCGCGCTGGGCGTGGCCACCGATGTCACCGAACGGCATGTCGCCGAGGAAGCGCGGCGCCGCGCCGACTCCTACTACCGCGCCGTGGTGGAGGGCACCGCGGACGCCCTGTACGTGGCCGAACGCGGCGCCGACGGGCACTTCCGCACCGTCGTCGTAAACGCCGCCTACGAACAGATGCTGCAACGGCCCGCTGACCGCGTGCTGGGAAAGACAGCGTTCGAAGGACTCGGCGACCGGCGGACGGCCGATCGCGTGCAGGGCCGCTGGGAACAGGCGGCGCGCACCGGCGAGCCCGTCCACTGGGAACTCACGACGCCGGACGGAGGGTTCGCCGTCGGCCAGGTGACGCCCCTCTTCGAACCCGATGGCGAATGCCGGCTCGTGGTTGGCAGCCTGCGCGACATCACCGCGCTGCGGGGCGCCGAGCAGGCCCGTGCCGTCGCCGAAGGCCGGCTGCAGGCAGTCATCGATAGCGCGCCCCTGGTGGTGCTCGCGGTCGATGCCTCCCGGCGGATCACGGTGCTCGATGGCGCCGCGCTCACGCGCCTGGGGTTGCTCCCGGGCGAACTCGTGGGGGCAAGCACGGATGCCTTCGGCGAATTTGGCGAACTGCCGGCGGCGCTCGACCGCGCGCTCGGCGGCGAGGCCTGCCACGTTTCGTTGCTCCTGCGCGATGCGCGGCTGGAGATCGACCTCGCACCCGTTCGCGACCGGGCGGGCGGCGTCGCCGGCGTGGTCGGCGTGGGCATCGATGTCACGGACCGGCACCTCGCCGAACGGGCGCGCGAACGGGCGGAAGCGCGCCTGCGCACGGTCGCCGAAAACGCGCCGATCGTGCTCTGGGCAATCGACCGCGACGGCGTCTACACCCTCTGCGAAGGGAGTGTGCTGGCGAGTCTCGGCGTGACCGCGAGCGAGGTCGTCGGCCGGAATGTGTTCGAACTCTACGCGGACAACCCCACCGTCACCGGGCAGGTACGCGCCGGGCTCGCCGGGGAAGCGGGCACGATGGTGACGCAGCTTTCGGAGCGCATGTGGCTGGAGACGACGGTCGCTCCCCTGCATGACGCCGCGGGCGAGGTCGAGGGCCTCATTGGCGTCTCCGTCGATGTCACCAAGCGGCTCATGGCCGAGCGGGGGATGCTGCAGGCCCAGAAGCTCGAGAGCCTGGGCGTGCTCGCGGGCGGCATCGCGCACGACTTCAACAACCTGCTGGTGGGCATCCTCGGGAACGCGGGGCTCGCACTCGCCGAACTCCCGGAGACATCCCCCGCGCGGCCCACGATCGAAGCGATCGCGACGGCCGGGCAGCGCGCCGCCGAACTCGCCCGCCAGATGCTCGCCTACAGCGGCCGCGGCCGGTTCGTCGTGCAGCGCGTCGATATCAACGCCGTGGTGAGCGAGATGCTGCACCTGCTGCGCGCCTCCGTGGGCAAGAGCATCGACCTCCAATGCGACCTCGCGGCCGCGCTGCCATGCGTCGAGGCCGACGCCACGCAGCTGCGCCAGGTCATCATGAACCTCGTGGTGAACGGCTCGGATGCCATCGGCGCCGAGCCCGGGACCGTTCGGGTCACCACCGGCGTGCGCGCCGTGACGCAGGACGCGCTCACGGAAGCACACCTCTCGCCCGAACTGCCGCTCGGCGATTATGTCGCGATTGAGGTGACCGACTCCGGCTCCGGCATGGACGAGGAGACGCTCTCACGCATCTTCGACCCCTTCTTCACGACGAAGTTTACGGGCCGGGGACTCGGTCTCGCGGCCGTGCTCGGCATCGTGCGCGGGCACCGTGGGGCGATCTCCGTGCGCAGCGAACCGGGCGCCGGGTCGGTATTCACCCTCTTCCTTCCCGTCGCCGCGGATGCGAACGCGGCCGTCGCCACCGCCCCTTCGGTGAATGGCGCCTGGCGCGGCGAAGGCTGCGTGCTGGTGGTGGACGATGAGGAGACCGTGCGCATGGTCACGGCGCGGGCGGTGGAGACGTTCGGGTTCCGCGCGCTGCAGGCCCACGACGGCCTCGCTGGGCTGGAGATGTTCAAGCAGCACGCGAACGAGGTCGCCTGCGTGCTCCTCGATATGACCATGCCGCGGATGAATGGCGAGGAAGCCTTCCACGCCATCCGCGAAATCGACCCGAATGCCGTGATTGTGCTCATGAGCGGATTCAACGAGCAGGAAGCGACGAGCCGGTTCATGGGCGAAACGCTCAACGGGTTTATCCAGAAGCCGTACGAGCTGGCCACGCTGCGCGAGATGCTGCGCGACGTGACCGCCCGCCGGGTCGCGTAACATTCGTCGCCCCGGGCGCGCCCCTGTACGCTGCAGGCATGACCGAGGAACGGTTCCTGACGGGTTCACTCACCGGTGACGACGCGGAGGTCGATCGTTCGCTGCGGCCGCGGTCGCTGGGGGAGTTCCCCGGGCAGGAACGCGTCAAGGAGAACCTCTCCATCGCGGTGCAGGCGGCGAAGCAGCGCGGCGACGCACTCGATCACCTGCTGCTCTACGGGCCGCCCGGTCTGGGCAAGACGACGCTCGCGAACATCGTCGCGCAGGAGATGGAAGTCGCCATCCGCACCACCAGCGGCCCGGCGATCGAGCGGCCGGGGGACCTCGCCGCCATCCTCACGAACCTCAAGCAGCACGACATCCTCTTCATCGACGAAATCCACCGCCTGAACCGCAGTGTGGAGGAGATCCTCTATCCCGCGATGGAGGATTTCGCGCTCGACCTCGTGATCGGCAAAGGCCCCGGCGCGCGGTCGGTTCGGCTGGCGATGCCGAAGTTCACCCTCATCGGCGCGACCACACGCTACGCCATGATCAGCGCGCCTTTGCGAGACCGCTTCGGGTCGGTCTACCGGCTGGACTACTACGATGCCGCGACGCTGGCGGCGATTGTCGTGCGCTCGGCGGGCATTCTCGGCGTACCGCTTCCGGAAGATGCGGCGTGGGAGATCGCGCGGCGCTCGCGCGGGACGCCGCGGATCGCGAACCGCATCCTTCGCCGCGTGCGCGATTACGCCGAGGTGCGCGGCGGCGGCGTGATCACGCTCGATTCGGCGCGCGCGGCGCTGCGCCTGCTGGACGTGGACGAACTCGGCCTCGATGAGACGGACCGCATGGTGTTGCGCGCGATCGTGGAGAAGTTCGGCGGTGGCCCCGTCGGGCTGGAGACGATCGCGGCCTCCATCAGCGAGGAATCGGACACGATCATGGATGTCTACGAACCGTTCCTGTTGCAGCTGGGCTTCCTGCAGCGAACCCCCCGCGGACGCATCGCGACGGCGGCGGCCTACGCGCACCTCGGCATCCCCGTGCCCGCGCGTTCGCCGGCCGCTGAACCGCAGCGCGGCCTCTGGGAGGCCCAGGACCAGGGATGACGGCAAATTCCGCACATGCGTTACGAATGACATAGGCGAGTCCGCGTGGATCCCGTAGTTTCCTCGCCATCGGCAACGCGCCGATAGGGAGGTTCGGTTGAGGAACCATTCCCTCGCGTTGTTGGGCGCAGCACGACAACGAGGCACGGCACTCGCGCGCTCGCCCTTGATTCGACTCGTAGTTCTGGGGGTATTCTTCGGTGGCCTAGGGGTGGGAATCCTCGGGCCGGAACGCAGCCGCGCCTACGTCCTCTTTGGCTCGACCTGCCGGTATGACCCGGCAAACGACGATGATGGCCTGGGGATCGGGTTTTCACCGACTAATTACAACCAATACCGCTACGATTCGACTGGCACCGCAGCCTATCGATGGGTGATCGCGCGCGGGCGGAAGGCCGACTACCCGAACAAGGACGTGCCCTTCGCCACACAGTTCCATTCGTTCCGGATCGATCGCGTAATGGCCCAAAACGGCGGACCGCAGTTACGGCCGGGCCAGGTCATCACGCTCGGCATGAAAGCCATGTCCGACTCGCGTACTGCCACCAACCTGGATGCGTTGCGAACCGAGGTCGCGACCGTGAGCCGCGACCTCGCGCCGGGAGACCGCTACGTGGCGTTCATCGCGCCCGAACACGCGAGTACCGACTGGGGCGTCGTGTCCAGCAACTGGGGTTTGATGGTCCGCGAAGAGCGTGGGTTGCGTACGCTCGCTCCGTCCGGCCCCCTCAAGGGAGCGATCATAAGCGAGGCGCAAATTGCATCCGCGGTCGGCGTCCTGGGTTCACAGCCACCCGTGTCAGGCACCGACCCGTATCCTACAATCGTGGACGGCCAGGCACCCGTTCCCAGGCCGTGAGTCCGGTATCGGACGGTGGGCACGGGACACCCTGACTGCCGGGCCTCATGAGCGGGCTGAAGTTATGTTCCAAAACCTCGATGAGCACTTTCCCCTGAGCCGTACTGAAGCGGCGGTGCTTGAGCATCTCGCCGCAGGGCGGTCAGATGCCGAAATCGCCCAAGTGTTGGGCATCACCACCAGAGCGGTACGTGGCAGGCTGCAGCGGTTCTACGACCGCACAGTCCTTCGCCCCGCGCGCCTGACGGCGGCCTGCCGCGGGCGGCACCTTGACCGCTGTGTACGCGAGCGCGGCGTAGGCTGAGCGAATGGAACGGGTGCGTGTCAGCTCCGGTGCGCCGTGGGAGGCGACCGTGGGGTATTCGCGAGCGGTGCGGATAGGGAACGCGGTCGCCGTATCGGGGACCGTCGCGGCGAACGCCGGCGGCACCATCCACGCCCCGGGCGACGCCTATGCCCAGGCCCGGCGCTGCCTGGAAATCATCGAAGCGGCCTTGCGCGAAGCGGGTGCCTCGATGGCCGATGTCGTGCGCACGCGCATGTTCGTCACCGACATCACACGCTTCGCAGAGTTCGGACGGGCGCACGGCGAGTTTTTCGCGGACATCCGGCCGGCCGCGACGATAGTCGAAGTGCGCGCGCTCATCGACCCGGCGGCGCTGATCGAGATTGAAGTGGACGCGATCGTGGCCGCTGACACACGACGTTGATTTCCTGTCTTCATGATCGTTGCTTTACCTGCGGTGCCCGGGTTAAGACGTATCGTGGAGGGACCCAGAGGAGGTAACCACCCCGATTCGATGAACGTCCTCAAAACCACCGTGTTGCTCGCGGCCCTGACGGGCCTCCTGGTGGCGATCGGTGGCCTGATCGGTGGAACTGGCGGCATGGTGCTGTTCCTCGTGCTCGCGGGCGCGATGAACTTCTTCGCCTACTGGTTCTCCGACAAGATGGCCCTGCGCATGGCCGGCGCCCACGAGGTGACGGAGCAGCAGGAACCGCACCTGTTCGCCATGGTCCGCGAAGTCGCGCAGCTTTCGAAGATGCCGATGCCGCGGGTGTACGTGATCCAGAACGATTCGCCGAACGCCTTCGCGACCGGCCGCAACCCGCAGCACGCGGTGGTGGCAGTGACGACGGGCATCCGGCGCATCCTCACCGACCGGGAGTTGCGGGGCGTGCTTGGCCACGAAATGGGCCATGTGAAGAACCGCGACATCCTCACCAGTTCGATCGTGGCGACGGTGGCGGGCGCCATCCAACTGATCGCGCAGTCGCTCATGTTCAGCAGCCTGTTCGGCGGGCGGGACGATAACCGGAACCCGCTGCTCACGCTGGTGGCCATCCTCATCGCGCCCATGGCGGCGACGCTCATCCAGCTCGGCATCAGCCGGCAGCGCGAATACGCCGCCGACCGCACGGGTGCCGATGTCACGGGCGACCCGGAGTCGCTCGCGAGCGCACTGGAGAAGCTCCAACGCGGCGTGGCGATGCGGCCGATGGAGGAGACGCCCGTCCAGGAGGCGGTCTCGGCGCTGTACATCGTGAAGCCGTTCGGGGGCGGGCAGGGCATGGCCAACCTGTTCAGCACGCACCCGCCGCTGGAGGAACGCATCCGCCGCCTGCGGGACATGCGCTAACAGCGCACGCAACGCGCACCAGGGGCCCCTCTTCGGAGGGGCCCTTTTTTTCGTGCCCGCGGCGTGAGTGTGCGCTGGTTCACTTGCCGGCCGGGATGGCGCCCCATAAAGTGCGTGCGTGCGCACTTTCATGCCGGTGGGACAATCGTGATGGGCGAAACCGCCGGCGACGTGATCCCCGGGCGGCATGACCGCGAGGCCCGCGAGCACGCGCTCATCGATGCCGCCACCGCCGTCTTCGCCGAGCGCGGGTTCGACGCCGCCACCACGCGCGAAATCGCCGAGCGGGCGGGCTGCTCCGAAGGGCTCATCCACCGCTATTTCGGCGGCAAGCGGGGTCTGCTCCGGGCCGTCCTCCGCTCCCGTTCGGCGACGGTGGTCGAGGAGTTCGCGGCCGCGATCCCCGAATACGACGACCCCTTCGACGAAGTTCACGCCATCCTTCGCGAATACTTGCTGACACTGACCACGCACCAGCAGTCGGTCCGCGTCCACCTCGGATGCGCGCTCATCGACCCCGAAATCGGCGTCGAAATCGGGACGTTGCTGGAAGACCGGCGCGCGGCCCTCGTGCGCGAACGGCTGGCACGGCACGTCGCGCGGGGGACGCTCGCGCCGGACACGGATGTCGCGGGCATCGCCTCGGCAATCTCGGGCATCGGCTTCGCCGCCGGGTTCGTGGGCGCCGTGGTCTTCCAACGCCCGCGCGAGGAGATCGAACGAACGCTGGAAACCTTCGCCCGCGCGATCGTGCGGGGCCTCGCGCCGGGGGGCGCATCGAACGAGAGGAGGGCGTGATGGCCCGCGGAGTCGAATACAAGTACATCGTCGCGATCGTGGCCGTGTTCGGGCTCTTCATGGAGTTGCTCGACGCGACGATCGTGAACGTCGCCATCCCCACGCTCTCGAAGGAGTTCAACGCCACCACCACCTCGATCGAATGGGTCGTGACGGGCTACCTGCTGAGCCTCGCGGTGTTCATCCCCGTGAGCGGCTGGGCCGGCGACCGCTTCGGGACGAAACGCACGTTCATGTTCGCGACCGCGGTGTTCACGCTGGCGTCGCTGCTCTGCGCGCTCGCCTGGAACATCGAGTCGCTCATCGTGTTCCGGGCGATGCAGGGCGTGGGCGGGGGCATGCTGACCCCGGTGGGCACGGCCATGGTGTTCCGCGCGTTCCCCGCGGAGGAGCGTTCGAAGGCGTCGGGGCTGATGGTCATCCCGACGACGGTAGCGCCCGCCAGCGGGCCGGTCCTCGGCGGCTTCCTCATCGATTACATCTCGTGGGAGTGGATCTTCCTCGTGAACGTGCCCATCGGGCTCGTCGGGTTCATTGTGGCGGCGCGCTGGCTCAAGGAGCACAAGGAGCCGAACCCCGGTTCGCTCGACGTGCCGGGATTCGTGCTCGCGGCGAGTGGGTTTGGTTCGCTGCTCTACGCGCTCGCGGAAGCGGGCTCGAAGGGGTGGACCTCGGCGCCGGTCATCGGATTCGGCACGGCGGGGTTGGCGCTGCTGGTGGCCTTCGTTTTCGCCGAACTGCGGGCGCCGCAGCCCATGATCGACGTGCGCCTGCTCAAGGACCGCCTCTTCCGGGCGTGCAACGCGGCGCAGTTCATCGGCATGACGGGCTTCTCGGCGTCGCTCTTCCTGCTTCCCATCATGCTGCAGGCGGAACGCGGGCTTTCCGCCTTCGAATCGGGACTGACGTCGTTTCCGATGGCGCTGGGCGTGATGACGGCGGCGCAGCCGGTGAGCCGCCTCTACCTGAAAATCGGCCCCCGGCGGCTCATCGCGGCCGGGCTCGTAGTGGCGTCACTCACCTCGTTCGCGTTCTACGAAGTCGATGGCGGCACGAACCTGTGGCTCATCCGCCTGCTGATGTACGTGCGCGGCATGGGTTTCGGGCTGATGCTGGTGCCCCTGCAGGCGGCCACCTTCTCGACCATCAGCCCGGCGATGACGGGACGCGCGAGTTCGATCTTCAGCAGCGGCCGGATGGTGGCGCAGAGCCTCGGCGTGGCGATCATCGCGACCGTGCTCACCAGCCGCCTCACCCACCACGGGGCGATGCTGGGCAACCCGGCCACGCGGTCCGGCGCCTTCGAGGCATTCCAGGATGGCTTCGTGATCGCGGGCGTGATGACGCTGCTCGGCGTCGTGGCGGCGCTGGTTATCCGCGACCGCGACGCCGCGGCCAGCATGACGCCGAGGGGTGTGGGCGCGGATGGCGCGCCCGCGCCGGTGGGCCACTGAGGGATCAGCCCTCGTAGGACTCCATCGCTTCGTCGGTGAAGTCGGCGTTCGAGTACACGCGCTGCACATCCTCGAGATCTTCGAGCGCATCAAGGAGCTTGAGGACCTGGTGCTGGGTCTTCTCGTCCAGTTCCATCATGACCTTCGGCACCATGGCGAAGTCGGCGTTCTCGATGGTGTAGCCGCCGGATTCGAGCGCCTTGCGTACGGGTTCGAGGGCGGCGGGCTCGGTCTGGATCTCGACGGCGTCGCCATCGACGCTCACGTCGTCGGCGCCGGCATCGATGGCCTGGAGGGCGATGTCGTCGGCATCCTTGCCATCGGCGGGGATGGTGATGAGCCCCTTGGCATCGAACTGCCAGCCGACGGAGCCGGTCTCGCCGAGGTTGCCGCCGGCCCGCGAGAAGCGGTGGCGCACCTCGGCGACGGTGCGGTTCCGGTTGTCGGTCAGCACGGCGACGATGATGGCGGTGCCGCCGGGGCCGTAGCCCTCGTACTGGATCTCCTCGAGCTGCTCATCGGCGCCGGCGCCCGCGGCCTTGGCGATCGCCCGGTCGATGTTGTCGTTGGGCATGTTCTGGGCCTTCGCACGCTGGACGGCGAGGCGCAGCTTGAAGTTCATGGCGGGGTCGGCGCCCCCCTGCTTCGCGGCGAGGATGATCTCGCGGCTGAGCTTGGTGAAGATGGCGCCACGCCTGGCGTCGTTCGCGCCCTTCTGGCGCTTGATCGTGGACCACTTGGAGTGTCCGGACATGGCCGAAGGCTCCTGTTCTGGGTTCGGGACTGTCGTTCGAGTGTAGAGGGCGAGCGCGGTTGAGGGTATTGCGGCCGGGCGGTGCGGCGTTTGACAGCCGTCCGGGGGCGGGTGAGCATGGCCCGCAGGTGAGCGTGGGACACCGGGAATGAAGTTCGTAACGGGCCTGGCCGCGGCGCTCTATGTCGCCGCGCTGCCGCTCCTGCTGGTAACGGCGAGCGTGCGATTCTTCGCGGGCGAGGTCCGGTTCTACGAACGCGGCTTCCGCGCGCACGATGCGGACGTGGCAACAGGTATCGCGATGCCGGAACTGGACCGCGCCGCCGGCGAGATCATCGACTACTTCGAAAACGACGCGACGACGCTGCGCATCCTCGTGCAGGAAGACGGGCAGGAGGTTTCGCTCTTCAACACGCGCGAGACCGAGCACATGAAGGATGTGAAGCGTGTCCTGCGATTCGTGTTCCGGGTGAACGAAGTGACGTTCGCCTATGTCGTCGGGTACGTGGCGCTGGCGGTGTTGTGGTCGCGCGAGCGTTCGCCGCGAGGGTTGGCGAAGCTATCGCTGGCGGGCGTTGGCGCCGGGCTCGCGGCGGTCGCGGTTATCGGCGCGCTCGCGTTCACGGGGTTCGATGCGGCCTGGATGAAATTCCACGAACTGGTGTTCCGAAACGACCTCTGGCAGCTAAACCCGGACACGGACCACCTCATCCAGATGTTCCCCGAGCCGTTCTGGCAGGAGGCGACCTTTATCGTGGCGGGGATGGTGCTGGCGATGGCGATCGCGGTCGTGGTCGCGTCGGTGGCGTACCTGGCGATGGTGCGGCCCGAACCGGCGCGCGAGCCGGAGCACCCCTCGCGCGAGCGGCGCCGCCGGGAGTCGCGGCCGACCGCGTGAAGTCGCGGCAAGGCAGGCGGCCGTCTACGCTGGCCCCATGACTGCACAACTCATCGACGGCGAAGCGATCGCGGCGACGATCCGCGCGGAAGTGGCGGACCGGGTGGCGGCCCTGGAGGCGAAGGGCAAGACGCCCGGCCTTGCGGCAATCCTCGTCGGCGATGACCCCGGTTCCGTGAGCTACGTCTCGATGAAGGCGAAGGACTGCGAGGCGGTGGGGATGTTCTCGGAGACGTTCCACCTGCCCGCGGACACGCCGCAGGCCGACCTGTTCGCGCTCGTGGCCCGGCTAAACGCGGACGCGCGCTTCGATGCCATCCTCCCGCAACTCCCCGTGCCACCGCAGATCGACGAACGGCTCTACATCGACCAGATCGTGGCGGCGAAGGACGCGGACGGGCTGCACCCGGAGAACCTCGGTCGCCTCTTGCGGGGGGAGACGTCGCACGCGCTGCCGTGCACGCCGCACGGCGTCATCCAGATACTCCTGCGCACGGGGAACGACCCCGCTGGCAAGCATGTGGTGGTGGTCGGCCGATCGACGCTCGTCGGGCGGCCGCTGGCGGTGCTGCTGAGCAACAAGGCCACGGGCGGGAACGCGACGGTGACCATCTGCCACACCGGGACCCCCGATATCGCGCGGCACACGCGCGAGGCCGACATCGTGGTCATGGCCGCCGGCCGGCCGAACACGCTCCGCGCGGACATGGTTCGGCCTGGTGCGGTCGTCATTGATGTGGGCACGAACCGCATCGAAGACGCCTCGCGGAAGCGCGGCTGGCGCCTCGTGGGCGATGCCGACTTCCCGGCGCTGAAGGAGGTGTGCTCCTGGATCACGCCGGTCCCGGGCGGGGTCGGCCCGATGACGCGCGCCATGCTGCTCGTAAACACGGTGCGCGCCGCGGGAGGATGAGAGAAACGAGAAAAGAGGAAGGAGAAAAGGCCGCGGGAGCGGCCTTCCTTCGTTAGCGGCGGATGAGGTTGCGGCGGGCGGCTTCCTCGATGACCTGCACGACGTTCGTGGCCGCGCCCTTGCGGATGCTGTCGGTGATCGTCCACAGCGCCAGCGCGCCCGGGCACGACGTGTCCTTGCGAATGCGGCCCACGAGCACGGCATCCGTACCGGCGACATCCATGGGCGTGGGGTACTGCTCGTTCGCGGGGTCATCGACGACGGTGACGCCCGCGCCGGTGGCGATGAGCTTTCGCGCCTCGTCGGGGTCCACGGGGTTCGTGAACTCGGCCCAGACCGTCATCGCGTGGCCAAAGAAGGTGGGCACGCGCACGCACGTCGCGGAGATGGCGATATCCGGGGCGTGGAAGATCTTGCGCGTCTCGTTCGCCATCTTGATCTCTTCCTTGGTGTAGCCATCGGCATCGAAGAGGTCGATCTGCGGGACGGCGTTGAAGGCGATTTCGCGCTTCTGCGTGCCGGACGGTTCGTGGCGCCCTTCGAGCGCGGCGCGAGACTCGGCGGCGAGGCCATCCACGGCGGCGCCGCCCGCCCCGGCGACGGCCTGGTAGGTGCTCACGATGATGCGCTTCAGCGGGTTCACCCGGTGAATCGGGTGCAGCGCGAGCACCATCGGCGTCGTCGTGCAGTTCGGCTGGCTGACGATGCCCTTGTGCCACTCGAGGTCCTCGGGATTGATCTCGGGGATGACGAGTGGGACGGCCGGATCCTGCCGGAAGGCGCTGCTGTCATCGATGACGAAGCTGCCGTTGGCGGCGGCCATAGGGGCGTAGCGCTTCGACGCCGAGCCCGACGCCGAGAGGAAGACGATGTGGTCGTCGGCCGTGAAGCTTGCGTCCGAGGTCTCCTCGATGGTGACGGCCTTGCCGCGGAAGTCGACGGTCTTGCCGGCGGAGCGGGCGGTGGCGAGCAGGCGCAACCGCCCGACGGGAATCTCGCGCTGGTCGAGGATCTTGAGGAATTCGCGGCCGACGATGCCGGCCCCGCCGACAACGGTGATGTTGTACGCGTCCACGCTGGGCTCCGGACAGGGGAAGTGCCTTCCATGGTAGCGGAAGCGCGCGCCCGGGCCAGCGGCCGAGAATACCGGGCGCTGCGATGGTTTTGAAATGTGAAATTGGGAGTTTGCTCCCTGGCCTGGCGGCTTGCGCGCTGGCGAAGATGCCGCTGGCGGCCCAAACAGCCGCCGGATGAAGTGGACAATCTGGGGCCAGGTCATCGGGACGTCGGAGTAGGAGTGACCATGAAGGTATCAGCCATCACCGCTGTTGCGATGTTCGTCATCGTCCTGGCGAGCGCCCGCTCCGGGGTGTTCTCCCCCGCGACGGCAAGCGGCGAATCGAACCCGCCGGAAGCCGTCCTCAGCCAGCACCACTCCAGCGAGTCGACCGCGCCGCTCGTCTCTGACCCGCCGCCGGCGATGGCCGCGGACGACGCGCGCACCATTCCCCCGCAAGAGCGGAGCGCGTTGCTTCGCGGGGCCTCCGCGCATGCGCGTGCCCGGCTCGACGACGGCATGGTCACCCGCGAAGAGATCGCGGCCGCGGCCAACGACGCCCGCGCCTGCACGGTCGAAGCGCCGCGAACCTTCCGGGCGTGACCGTGGAGCCGGCCGGCGACGCCGAGTCCGGTTGGTTCGGCATTGATGCGACCACCAGGGATGCGGCCGAGGCCGCCCGCCCGCGCTACGACGCGTGCATCACCGAGCATCTGCGCGATGTCCTGGCGGCGTGGAACCTGGCGGCGTCGTTCGCGCGGGTGCAGCCGTTGTGGCTCTTCATGGCCGGCTGTCTCCGGGAGCAGGGCGTCCGCGTGGATGACGGCGCTACGTGGCTCGAAATGACGCGTGCCGTTCGCGACGAGGGGAAGTCGACAGACATTGTCGACGCCTGCGAACGGTCCGCGCCGGCTTCCGTCCGGCCGTAACGATCCGGGCGACCGGGGAGTAGTTCACTGCTCCCCCCGGGCCGCCTCAGCCTCCTCGAAGTTGTCTCCTTCGGATGCGCGCCCGGTCCATGCGACCGCGGCGAGCGTCAGCTTGCCCCGGTCCGGGCTATCGAAGCGCCGCATCACTCCGAGACGTAGTTCTCGACAGTGTGCCGCGACAGGCCAAGGGCATCGGCGATTTCGGCGTTGTTCTGGCCCTCGTCGATGAGCACCAGGACCCGCCGGAACCGCGCCGGAAGCGCAAGCGCAGGGTCGCCCGGGAATTCGTGCATATCCGCTCTCCGTACCCGCCGCCGCCCGGAGGATAGGGCGGCCCGCGCCTGCCGTGCGACGCCGCCGTGTAACACATCGCGGCGGGTCAGGCCGCGGCGCGCTCCTCGCCCGGGTGGGCGACCGGGAGGAGGACGCGGAAAGTGCTACCCGCGCCCTCCTGCGTTTCGACATCGATCCAGCCCCCATGCGCGCGGAGGATGCCCAGTGCCGTCGGGAGGCCGAGGCCCGTGCCTTTGCCGACAGGCTTGGTCGTATAGAACGGCTCGAAGATGTGCGCGAGCGCATCGGTCGCGATGCCGGTGCCGGTGTCGCTGACGGAGATGGCGTGGAAGGTACCCGGGCGCACATCGATGCCCGCGGCGGCGTAGGTGCCATCGATGTGCACCCGTCCATAGCGAATGGTGAGGCACCCGCCCGCGGGCATGGCATCGCGCGCGTTGAGCACGAGATTGAGCAGCACCTGCTGAAGGGCGCCGAAGTTCCCGGTGACGCAGCCCGCCGCCACCGGTGCATCCGCCCGCACTTCGATCGCGGCGTCCAGGCCCGGGCGGGCGACATCGAGCGTCTGCGCGATCAGGCGGCTGATTTCGACCGGCTCGACGCGGTCGAATTCGAAGTGGCTGTAGGCGAGCAGCTGGCGGACGAGACCGGCGCCGCGCTCGGCCGCCCGGCGCGCCTCGGCGAGGAGTTCGCGCGCGGGCGACTCGGCCGGGATTTCGCCGCCCGCCAGGTAGATGTTGCCGAGCACGGCCGTGAGCAGGTTGTTGAAGTCGTGGGCGACGCCGCCCGCGAGCGTGCCGAGGCGTTCCATCTCACGGGCACGTTCGAGGCGCGCGGCAAGCTCACGCTGGCCGGTGACATCGGTCATGATCGCCCCGGCGCCGGACCCCACGGGGAAGAAGATGGTGCTGACGTCGCGCGGGACGCCGCCGAGGGGCGCGCGAAACTCCAGTTCGACGACTTCGCCACCGATGGCATGGCGGATGGCATCGCGGGTGGCATCGCCATCGGTGGGGGCGAGGCCGGAGGTGAGCGTTTCGAGGACGGCGTCGCGCCCGAGGCTCCCGAGGCGGCCCGCGGCCTGGTTGGCGTATATGGGCACGCCTTCGGGGTCGAAGAGCAGCAGGAGCGCCGGCGCATTGGCGGCGAACGCTTCGAAGCGGGCTTCATTGGCGCGGGCGGCGTCGAGCGCCTCGCCCAGCTCCTCGGCGTGCCGGTGTTCGCGGGCCTGGGCCTGGATGAGCCGCTCGCGGAGGGCCTGTTCGGCGACACCGCGGTTCGCGCTAAAGAACCCGACGCCGAGCATCACCGCGGCGGTAAGTCCCAGAGTCCAGACGGAGACGGTGCCGTGCGGGACATCCGTGAGGCCATGCGCGGCGAAAAGGAGCACCGCGGACAGCGCCCCAAGCGCGATGACGTACGGCGGGCGGAACATCGCCGAGGAGGTGTAAAGGGTCGCGATGGCGACGATGCTGAGCACCGAGAGCGACGCGCCATCGGCCGCCGCGCCGAGATTGAGGACGGCGATATCGATCGGGAGCACGACGCTCCACGTGCGCATCAGGCGTGCCGGGTCGCGATGGGTCATCAGAAACGCGACCTGGATCCCCGCCTGCACGGCGGCGAGCACCGCCAGCGCGATCCACGGCCAATGGCCGAGCCCGGATTCGAGGTGGCCGGTGCCGGCGTACACGACGAACGCCCCGACCATCAGCGCCCGTGACACGGCGTTGATGGGGAACGGCGCGATCGGCGCGGCGGCGGGCGCCGGCCTGGTGAGGGTACCCAGGAACTGGAAACGTTTCATGGCGGTCGCAAGCGCTACCCTGACGCGCTCGTGGGAGTATGCCTATCGGGGAACTCCCGAAGTGGGACGATTCGCTGACGTTTCAATCCCGGACGGCACGCCGTAGGGTGGCGCAATGAGCATGCACTCGATCGACGCCGCGGCCGCGCTGGAGCATCTCGCCGCGCGGGACGCGGTGATGGCGCGCATCATCGGCGCGGTGGGGCCGTTCGGCCTGCAGCCCGACGCCACCGACCCGTTCCGGGCCCTGGCACGCTCCATCGTCTTCCAGCAGCTGAGCGGAAAAGCCGCGAGCACCATCTTCAGCCGTTTCACCGGGCTCTTCGACCCCGACGGCGGCGCGGAACGGGAGGTTCGCCGCAGCGACCCGGCATGGGCTCCGGTGGGCGGGCCGTTCCCCGAGCCTTTGGCCATCCTCGCGGCGAGCGATGAGGCGCTCCGGGGCGTCGGCCTCTCGCGCCAGAAAGTGGCGGCGTTGCGCAGTCTCGCGGAGCACTTCGCGGCCGGCGAACTGGGAGCGGCCGTCTTCGCGGACCTCGACGACGAGGAGATCATCCGGCGGACGACGCAGGTCCGCGGCATCGGACGGTGGTCGGCCGAGATGTTCCTGATGTTCCACCTCGGCCGCCCGGACGTGCTCCCGGTGAACGATGTGGGCATCAACCGCGCGATCCAGAAACAGTACGGGCTCGAGGCAGCCCCGAAACCGGCCGACGTCCTCCGCATCGGCGAACCATGGCGGCCCTGGGCGACGGTGGCGTGCTGGTACCTGTGGCGGTCCGAGGACGTGGTGATCTGAGAGAAAAGCGGAAAGAGGAAGGAGAAAAGGAGAAGGCCCCGG
>JADLBC010000015.1 GCA_020847985.1 Dehalococcoidia bacterium | reverse complement strand
GGTCCAGGACCTCCACACGAGCGCGACCGTCCCGTTCGCGACCGTCGCTGCCACCGTCGCCCTCACCGACAGCACCGGGAAGGGGCTCGAAGGTGGCGTCGCGGAGTACTACGGCTCCGGCTGGAAACCCCTGGGCACCACCGGCGCCGACGGCCGCGCCATTCGCGAACTGCTCCCCGCGAATCTCACCTTCGCCATCACGCGCGACGGCATCCGCAACGAAAAGGTCCACGACCTCCGTGCGGGTGCCACCGTCGGCTTCGCCACCGTCGCGGCCACCCTCGCGCTCGTCACGAGCGACGGCGCGGGCATCGAAAGCGGCCGCGCGGAGTACTACGGCTCCGGCTGGAAGACCATCGGTCTCACCGGCGCCAACGGTCTCGCCGTCAAGGAACTCCTCCCCGCGAACCTCACCTTCGCCATGACCCGCGACGGCATCCGCAACGAAAAAGTCCAGGACCTCCATACCTCGTCGAGGGTCACGTTCGCGACCGTCGCCACCACGGTGAGGCTGGTCGATTCGCACGGCACCGGCCTCGCTGGCGGCGAAGCCGAATACTACGGCGCGGGCTGGAAATCCCTCGGCACCACCGGCCTCGACGGCCTGGCGGTGAAGCAGCTCTTGCCCGCGAACCTCACCTTCGCCATCACGCGCGACGGCATCCGCAACGAAAAGGTCCAGGACTCGCATCGCGATGCCGTCGTCCTGTTCGCCACCGTCGCTGCCGACGCGCTCCTGCGCACCAGCGATGGCAAAGGCCTCGATGGCGGCGCCGCCGAGTACTACGGCTCCGGCTGGAAGAGCCTGGGCACGACCGATGCCGGCGGTCACGCGGTGAAGGAGTTGCTCCCCGCGAACCTCACCTTCGCCATGACCCGCGACGGCATCCGCAACGAAAAGGTCCAGAACCTCGCCACCAGCGCGACCGTCGCCTTCACCACCGTTCCGGTTGCCGCCGTGCTCAAGAGCAGCACCGGCAAAGGGCTCGATGACGGCGTCGCCGAGTACTACGGCTCGGGCTGGAAATCGCTTGGCGCCACGAACGGCGACGGCCGCACCGTGAAGGAACTCCTCCCCGCGAACCTCACCTTCGCCATGACGCGCGACGGCATCCGCAACGAGAAGGTCCAGAACACGGCCACCAGCCCCACCGTGACCTTCACGACGGTCGCCGCCACCGTCTCCCTGGTCAGCAGCGACGGCAAGGGCCTCGAAGGCGCAGTCGTCGAGTATTACGGTTCCGGCTGGAAGCCGCTCGGCACCACGAACGGCGACGGCCACGCGGTGAAGGAACTCCTTCCCGCGAACCTCACGTTCGCTATCACCCGTGACGGCATCCGCAACGAACGCGTCCACAACCTCGCGAGCGGCGCCACCGTCGCCTTCAAGACCGTCGCCGTCCACGTCCTCGTCTACGACGACACCGGGGCCGAAGCCTCCGGCGCGAAGGTCGAGTACTACGGCGCCGGCTGGAAGTCCCTCGGCGTGACGAACAAGGACGGCATCGCGACGAAGGAACTCCTGCCCGCGAACCTCACTTTCGCCGCGACCGCCGCGACCGCCGGCACCGCCGCGAACCGCCGCAACGAGCAGGTCCAGGACATCAGCGTCAACGCGTCGCTGGTCTTCGGCAAGCGCGCCGGCGCGACCGCGACCCCGACGGCCACGGCGACGCGCACCCCCTCCCCGACAGCCACCACGACCGGCACCGCGACGGCGACCACGACCCCCACGGCGACCACGACCGCGACAACGACGGCCTCGCCGGCCACGACCGCTTCACCATCGCCGTCTGCGTCGCCTTCGCCGAGCGCCACGGCCACCCCGCCGGGACAGCCCCCGGCCACGGCCACCCCGACCAACACGCCCACGCCCACGCCGGCGAAGGCGAGCGGCAACACCCTCCAGCGCACGACACCCACGCCCGCCGATACCGGCCGCCGCGCCACCCTCGCCGAGGCGAAGCCGGGCCTGGTGATCGACCCGCTGCCCGCCGAGGACGGCGTGCTCAAGTGGCGTGTGGCTCCGCGAACCGCCGGCCAGTACACGGTCACGTGGACGGTCGCCCAGTTCTGCGGAGACGGCGAGAAGCCGTGCCCCGTGAACTCCGCCGCGTCGCCCCTCTGCCAGGCCGGCGAAGGCGCCACCTGCCCCGAGGGCGGCGACCGCTCCTCCTTCGCCTTCGATGGCGCGAACCCGAATGCCGGCGTTGTCGTCACCCTGCGGCTCGCCGATTCGAATCCCGAAGTGTGCACCGTGAAGGCCGCGTTCACCTGGAACGGTGACGGGCGCCGCGGCACCGAACGCGCGACCTATACCTGCTCCGGCGCCAGCGCCCTCGGCTGGCCGCTGCTTGCCGTCGCCTTCATGGCCGCTGTCGCCGCCGCGACCATCCTCGTCCGGAGGGCTCAGCTGTGGCCGCGATAGCGCTGGCCGCCGGCACCGTCGCCTGGCTTGCCTGCGTGCTCTTCTTCTGGCGCGCACGGGCCTGGCTGCCCTACTACGCCATTGGCGCCTCGGGAGCGGCGCTGCTGGTCGTGGTCGCCTCGCGTGAGGTCTTCCCCGTCGAACTGGGGCTGCGCATCGCCACCGTGCAGTGCGTGGGGCTGGTTTCCGCGCTGCTCCACCTCGGCGCTTCGCCAGCGCCCGAGGCCGGCACCCTGCTCGTGTCCGGTTTCGGCCGCAACGAATGGACCCACTTCAGCGTCGGGCTCGAATCGTCCGGGCTGCTCGAAGCCGCCACCCTCGGTTCGCTCATCGCCCTCTATCCGCGCGGCGGGCCCCGTCAGCGTGCCGCGACGGTCATCGCCGCCATTGCCGCGAGCTTCGTCGCGAACGTCTTCCGCGTGCTGGTCATCGTCACCATCGTCGGCTTCGCCGGGCAGGGCACGCTCGATTTCGCTCACCTCTTCCTGGGCCGCGTCCTCTTCTTCCTCATGGCGATGGTGCTCTTCTGGCTCGCCATCACCCGGCCGATGCTCCACACCGTCGAAGCACGCCTGCGGGGAGGCCACTGATGGGCCCCGCCGGCGCCATCGGCAGCCTCAGTTTCTGGGGCGTCTGGCTCATCCTCCCCATCCTGATCGACGGCTCCCTCGCGATGGTCTACCTGGCCGCGCGGCTCTCGGGCCGCACCCCGCGGCTCCCCATCACCACGCCGCGCACCCCCCCGAAGGGCGTCTGGCCGCGCGTCACCCTCCTCGTGCCCGTCTACAACAGCGAAGGTGGCCTCGCCCGCTGCATCGACTCCCTGAAGTCCCAGACCTACCCCTCCCACCTCCTCGAAATCCTCGCCATCGACAACGGCAGCCGCGACAACTCCTTCCGCGTCTTCTGCGAAGAGCAGCGGCGCGCGTGGCCGGGCGCACTGCACTGGCTTTCGACGTTTCACCAGGGCAAGACCTGGGCCCTGAACGTCGGCATCCATTACGCCAGCGGCGCCTACGTCTTCAACATCGACTCCGACATGGTCCTCCACCCCGACGCCATCGCGAACATGGTCGATGCCTTCGAACGCGATGACGACCTCGTCTGCGCCACCGGCGCGGTCGAAATCGAACCCGGTGCGCACGGCACCGGCCCCATGCGTCTCATCCACGAATGCGAGTTCCAGGAGTACTACTTCGCCTTCAACGTCGGCCGACGGTTCCAGGCCCGGGGCTCGTCGCTCTTCACCATGGCCGGTGCGTTCAGCGCCTTCCGCCGCGAAGCGCTCCTCCAGACCCACCTCTACGATGCCTCCACCGTCGGCGAAGACACCTTCATGACCTTCGAAATGCACGAGCGCTTCCCCGGCAGGCGCGTCGGCATCGTGACCACAGCCGTGGGGTATACCGAGCCCATCCCGAGCGTTCGCGCGCTCTATGCGCAGCGCACCCGATGGCAGCGCGGCCAGATCGAGGCCATCGCCGCCCACCCGAACCTCGCCCGCCGTGGCATCTTCCATCGCGGCTTTTCGCCGGTCCGCACGCTCGTCACCGACCACACCCTCGCCTTCCCCCGCGTCGCCTGGACGTTCGTCATGCCCGCGCTCGCCTTCTGGGGCTACTCGTGGGTCACCGTCGCGCTGGCCATGGTCGTGCTTTATGCCGGGTACATCGTGATCGAAGGCTTCACCTGGCTGACGAACGCGCTCATGGTCGTGCCACCGGCCCGCTCACGCATGCTCCGCGGCTGGTGGACCATCCCGCTGATGCCCGCGTACCGCTACTTCGTCTTCTGGCTGCGATTCGCCGGCGTGCTCACCGTGCTCACCGAACCGCACCAGTGGCGAACGACCGACCCCATCACCGCGAGCCGCGGCGAGTTGCGCCGCATGTTCGGCCGCCGCCCGGCGGACCAGCGCGCGGCCTGAGCGTCAGCGGTCCGGCGGCCGGAACGTCGTGCGGATGAAGTTCACGAGGTGCCACATCTGCTCCTCCGAGAGCTTCCCCGCGCCCTTCCCCCACGCCCGCATCTCCGACTGTGGCACCCCATCCCGGATGAACAGGTAGATCTGCCCGTCCGGGTGCTGCGGGGCGTGCACGGTCAGGTCCAGCGGATACGGATTGAGGTCCAGCCCGGCCGGCGGATGCCCGTCCGACCCATGGCACGAAGCGCACTGCTGCGTATACAAGGTTCGCCCCGCCGCGATGGAATTCTGGTCCGGGTAGATCGGGTTCGATGGCAGGTTCGTCGAAAGCGGCGCATCGCGGTGCACCCCGAACAGCAGCAACGTCCCGAAACCGAAGCACAGCGCCGTCGTGGCCGTCGAGCCCCGGCTCCACGCCTTGCCCAGCTTCGCCAGCTCCCGCCGGAAGATCGCGATTCCCGCACCCGCCAGCAGCGCCGCGAACCCCGCGAATTCGTTCGAAGTCATGCCCGCCGCCGGGTTCGCCCAGGCCCCCGAACGCGCCACCGAGACCACCGGCGCGCCCGCGGGGCGGATATCGAAGTAGCCGATCGCGTCGTCAGCATTCGGCCGCCGCACCTCTGTCTCGATGCGCCAGTTCCCTTCGAGCGGCAGGTATGGGCCCGCGCCCACGTACGTCCCGGCGCCGCCCTGCGCCGCCAGTACCAGGTTCGAAGGCCCGACCGTCTGGTCGTCCTGGTACCGGAACGTCAGCCGCACGCGGTCCGCCGCAAAGGGTGCCCCGGAAGGCTCCGTCACCGTCACTTTGAACGTGTTCATCCCTGTCCGGTTCGGGTCGACCTGCAGCCGCAGGTTCAGCCCGCCGGCCTGCACGGTGCGATCGAAGGTCGTCTCCGCACGCCCTTCGGGGATGGACTTCGCCACCGTCGTTTGCGTCAGCATCGCCGCCGCGACGAACACCCCGACGCCCAGCAGCGCCTCCGCGGTCGCGACGGCGATGAACCGGCGCGGCTCGCCCGGTGCCAGTGCCGCCAGCCGGTGCCGCCCCCGCCGGGCGTTGTACAGGCCCAGGGCCAGCAGTACCACCATGAGCCCCAGCTTCACCGTCAGCGTGATTCCGTAGCGCGTCTCCCAGAGGCGCGCCGGCGTATCCAGCTGCACCAGCGAACTCAGGAAGCCCGTGGCCAGCAGCACGAACACCAGCACCGAGGCCAGCAGGCTGAACCGCGGCAGGAAGGCCGCGTACTTCCCATCGCGCAGGCTCACCCGCGCCGCGAGTGCGAGCCCGATGACGGCTCCAATCCAGAGCACGGCCGTCACACCGTGCGCCATATCGATCGCCTGCGCCCAGTTGCTCCCCGCGCCCGCCGCGGCGTGGCTGGTCGCCGTGAACGACCAGAGGAACACCGCGATTCCCCCGAGCGCGCCCCACGCCGCCATCCGCCGGTTGTCCGGCGCGAACGTCGCCATCACGGCGATGAGCACCGTCGCCCCGTACCGCGCGATCAGGTAGTTCCCCGCCCGCGTGTCGATCAGCACATCGAGCAGCGCGAGGTCCCGGTACACGTCCCGCAGCGTCCAGATGTTCAGCACCGTCGCCGATGCCAGCACCGCCGCCCCCAGCAGCACGACGCGGCTCGCCGCCTGGGCAGCGCCCTTGCCTTCGAAGCCCAGCAGCAGCACCAGCGCGCCCGCGGCGGCCAGCAGCAGCCCAAGGAGCGCCAGCGCGCGCACCGCGACGCCGTCCGCCAGCGGAGCCGGGTCCGTGTCCGTCGTGAGCCCTCCGAGGCTGTTCACCTGGTCCGGGAGGCTGCCGTCCGGCCGCAGCACGGTGAACGGGTACGCACCGCGCAGCGCATGCCCGTCAATCGTCGAGACGTTCGTCCAGAGCACGTTGTAGATGCCAGGCTGCAGCACCGGCAGCGCCACGCGCAGCGTCATCCGGTCGTCCATCACCTCGGCGGGCGGCAGCACGAGCGCGTTCCCGTTCGCGTCGAGCACCTGGATCGAACTCTGCCGCGCGGACAGCGGTTCGCTGAAGACGAGCGCGACCTCCGCCGGCGCCCGCTGCACATAACTGTTCTCGCCCGGCTCGGCGCGAAGCAACGCCGCGTGTGCCGATGCCCCCATCGGCCGCGCCATCGCGACGATCGCCATCGCCACGAAGACCGCGAGGAGCGTCCGCCTCACGGCCGCTTCTGAACGAGGAGGAACGTCGTCCCGCTCCCCGCCACGAACATCCCGATGGCCACCGCCGCCAGGAGCACCCACGACGTCCCGTTTCCGGACTCACCGCCAAGCGATGGCGCGCTCGCCGGCCCGTTGCCGCCGCTCGCCGGCACCGTCTCCTTCAGGTTCACGCGCCCGGGTTGCACCTGTGCCACGTTCGGATCCCAGGTGAAGCTGAGCGTGCCCTCGGCCGTGTCGCCGTCATCGGCGCTCAGCGTCTTCCACTTGATCGTGTACACCCCCGGGCGCAGTCCGGAGTGCGGCAGCGTGACGCTGATGTGCTTGCGGTCGTTGTTATCGATGACCGCGGAGATGAGCGTGACCTCGCGGCCGGAATCGTCCACCACGTCGATGTCGTTGGCCTCGGCCTGCCGCGCCATGTCCTGCGTCATGATGATGTCGATGACCGTTGGCATCTCTTTGACGATGGCCCCATCGCCCGGGTTCACCTTCGCCGGCTCCGAATGAGCGAACGCGGTGCTCAGCGATGCAAGCGAGGCGACGACGGCGGCGAGGATGGCAGCGGCACGCATGATTCCAGTCTAGCCCGCGCCGGGTCACCAACAAGAAATGGCCCCGCCGCCAGCGTTCCAATCCGTTTCCCCCGGTGCGTACAGTGGCATGGCCGAATCCGCACGACGCGGCGCTCCGCGGGAGACTGTCAATGCCCTGGAAGGACCTCGAATCCGCCGACCCCGAACTCGCCGCATTCGGCCGCGAACGGCTCCACGGACGCGTGGCCTACCTGGGCACCGCCCGCCCCGGGGGCGCCCCCCGCGTCCATCCCGTCACGCCCATCATCGGCGAAGGCCGCATCTTCGTGTTCATGGAGCCCACCTCGCCGAAGGGCCGTGACCTCGACCTCGATCCCCGCTTCGCCCTCCACTGCGCCGTGAGCGGCAACAGTGGCGAATCCGGCGAGTTCGCCCTCAGCGGCGAAGCACGCCGCCTGCACGACAGCGATTCTCGCGCACTCGCCGTCCGCTTCGCGACCTACGAGACCGCCGACCGCTACGTCCTGTTCGAACTGCACCCCACGGCGGCGATGAGCACAAGCTATGGAGGCGGCCGGCCCGCGCGCCGGCAGTGGAACGGCGCGCGATGACCGGCCGGCCCCCAGTCCGCTCCTAGTCCACGCCCGGCGAAGGGCGGACCGATGCCACCAGCGCCAGGCCCGCGACCACCAGGGCCGATTGATACGTCGATTGCAGGCCCATGCCGCCCGCGGCGACCAGCAGCAGCCCGATGCACTCGGCCCGCCGCCCTCGCACCCACAGCGCGAGCAGCGCCGCCGTGATGCCCGCCGCCGCGACACCGTACACCGCCGCCGGCAACGACCCCGAGAAGCCCTGGTTCCAGAGCAGCAGGATGCGCACCGTCGGCGCCGCCAGCATACCGGCGAACGCCATCGCTCCCGCCACAATCGCGACTGCCTGCAGCTTCGTGCCCGGCAGGCCGCCCGCGAACAGGGGCGTCATCATCGCGAAGGCCAGTCCGAGGTACTCCGCCGCCGTCAGGAACCCGCGTACCGCATCCGCGTCGCCGCGGCCGGGCATCCCCGGCTGCTGGAGCAGGATGTTCGCGCCGGCCGCGATCGTCGCCGCCCCGAAAACGGTCCAGGGGAGCGCCGCCCGCCTGCGCAGGCCACTCGCCGCCACGCCCGCCAGCAGCGCGGTCGCGCCAAGGATCGCCGCCGCCGAGAGCAGTTCGCTGCCGTTCAACCGTGCGATCGCCGCGCCGCCCAGGAACACCGCGATCGCAACACTCCCCGCCCGCAGCCGTGCGTCGCCCCGGGCGAGCGTCAGCGCCAGCACCGGCAGCGCGGCCAGCAGCAGCACCACCGTCACGAAATACGCGAACCGCCCGACCTCGCTGATGACCTCATACGGACCGGCCAGCGCCTCCAGCGCCGGGATGTGCACCGCCGTCCGCGTGAACGTCCGCAGGATGAGCAGCTCCGTCAACGCCGCCGCGGCCAGCCCGGCCGTCAGCGGGCCGACGATTCCCCGGCTCACCCCGCTGCTGGCTGGCCGCGGCAGCGCGGTCATCGATTCCGCTCCGCCACCCGCGAGCCACCCGTCGCCAGCGCGACGCCAAGCCCGCTGAGGCCGATGAGCAGGCCGATAGCCAGGAACACCGTCAGCTTGTTCGTGCCGCCCGCGCCCGGGGCGTCCCCGCCCATGATCGAAAGCTGCACGAACTGCGAAACCGACTTCCGGCCGTTCCGGTCGCCTTCGCTCCCGTTCCAGACCGCGAACGCCATGTCCGTCTTCGCGCCATCGGCGAACGCCGCCTGGTTGCCATCCGCGCCGGTGTAGGCGCGTTCGAACACCACCGCCCAGTTGCCGTTGCTGTAGACGCCGTTGCCCTTCACGTCCTGCACCGTCGCGGCCGTGAGCGTGCCGAACGTCTGCGAAACGAGCGTCTGCACCGGGCCGGCTTCCGGATTGGCGTAGGGATTGCCAGCTGCGCGCGCCGTGAAGAACAGCGTGTCGCGCGATGGGTACATATCGACCTGCGACCCCGCATAGACCTGGGCCGGCTCCTGGAACCCCTTCTGGGAGTCCGCTCGCCAGTGCCAGATGTTCACCCCGGCGTCCGCTTGCCCCATGCAGATGGCCGGCACCGACGTCGCCGCCCGCGAGGGGAACTCGACCGCGACAGCGTCCGCGAAGTCCTGAACGCGCGTCGTGGATTCGTCCTGGGTCTTGTCTGCCCACTCGACCCGGATGAGCAGCCGGTTATCGACGTGCAGCGCCTTCGCGTTCACCGTCGGGATGCTGCCGCCGCCGGCGGAATACGCGCCGAGCTGCGCCGTCAACGGCACCTGCACCGGCACCGCGTCGTTCCACGCCTTGTGGTTCGGGTCGGTGCCCGGGTCGCTCGAAGCCGCATACGCCGTCAGGCGGAGCGTCTGCGAAGCCGCCGGGTTCGCATCGAAGAGCTGCAGGGCACCCGCCGCGACCAGGATGGCCGCGACCAGCCCCAGGGTCCGCAACCGCGCGGACCGGAACCGTGGAGCAAAGTTGGTCGTGAACACGTCAGATGACCTCGATGTCGTCCAGGCTGATGATCGGCGCCTCGAGGTCGGCCGTGGCCAGGTCCTCGGGCTCGGGCTGGGGACGGTCCATCGGCATGGCCGGGGCGTCATACCGGTTTGTCGGTGTCACCTTCAGCCGCTGGCACTCCTCTTCCAGCCACAGCGTCAGGCCCATGCCCACCGCCGTGTAGAAGGCGCTGCCGTTGGCGTTCGCGGTGATGCTGCGGCCGAGGCCCGGAGCCCAGCGGCCCAGGTGCTCGCCGATGAACATCCGCATCGCCCGGTTCACCTGCGCCACTCGCGGCGCCCCCAGGTGCTCCACGGCGTACAGCTGCTTCCGGCAGAGGAATGCCATGAACTCCAGCTCCACGCGGATGTCGTCCGGGCGGAGCCCCTGCCCCGCCGGGTCGACGCCGAACGCGCGGTAAAAGCCCGCCACGTCCGCCATCAGCGAGGTCTGTTCCGCCGGCTGTGAGCACGCGAACGCACTCTCGAAGGTTGGGCAGTCTGGCGAACTACTCAGGCTGAAGAGCAGCGTGAACTCGCCCAGGAGCGCCTCGCTCTCGGTCGTCGCGGCCATCGCCGCGAGGCCCGCCAGGCACGTCCCCGCGGCCAGCTCACCGCCCGTTTCGACAAGGTCGTGGAGCGCGGCGATGCCGTCTGTGTCCGGGTCGTCCAGCGCCGCCGCGAGCAGCGAATAGTTGAACGCCCGCCGCACGAGCATCTCGGGCGATGGTTTGCTTGAGCTGCGGTCCGCAATTGGGCTCATCGCACCCTCAAATCGTATTCATGGCGAAGGCGAGTGCCCCCTGCCGTTCGATGACGGGCTCGTGCACCGCCACACGCACGATCTCGCGACCCTTGCTGTCGTACCCGATCGCCACGTCGTCGAAGATCTCCCGCGTCTGCCCGCCGATCTTCAGCTCGCCCGTCTTCGGACCCTGCTGGACCTTGTAGCTGAAGATGATCGACTGCGTCGCGCGGAACAGCTGCAGCACCGCGAGCGTCTCCCGCGAGGGGTTTTCGTACGCCGCGATGGCATCGTCCACCCCCGGCCCGAACATCTGCCGCAGGTAATCGCGCGGCACCCACCGGGGCGGGATGTAGTACACATTCGGCTGCGTGCCGAACTGCGGATAGAGCGGCAACGCCACCTTCGCCACCTGCACCAGGTAGTACAGCGGGTTCTGCCGATCCTCGATCCAGAGGCCGTCATCGCCCACCTGCACCAACCCCTGCAGGCGGATCTTGCCGATGCACGCCGTCATGCAGCGCGTCTCCATCGGCAGCCCTTCGGTCAGCGGGTCCGTGCCTTCGACACGCGGATAGCAGCCGATGCACTTCTCGCTCGTGCGCGTGCTCGGCCGGTACATCGACTTCTTGTACGGGCACGCCTCGACGCACTTGCGGTAGCCCCGGCAGCGCCCCTGGTCGATGAGCACGATGCCATCTTCCTCGCGCTTGTACACCGCGTTGCGCGGGCACGCCGCCAGGCAGGCCGGGTAGGTGCAGTGATTGCAGATGCGCTGCAGATAGAAGAACCAGCCCGAGTGCTCCGGGAGGCTCACGCCCTCCTTCACGAACCTCGTCGCCGTGTCCTCGTAGATGTTCGGGGACTTCCAGTCCGCCTCCGGCGGGATGTAGCCCGTCGCCATCTGGTCCGTCTGGTTCGCCGTCTCGAAGATGGTCTTCCCTTCGAACGTGCCATAAGGCGCCGTCTTCGTGTCCTTCTTCGTCGCGTTCCAGACCTGCCCGCCCGGGTTCGCCTTCTCCTGCAGGTCCAGGATCTTCAGGTCCCAGTTCTGCGGATAGCCGCCGTACGGCTTCGTCTCGACGTTGTTCCACCACATCAGCTCTTGCCCGGGTGAAAACGTCCAGGTCGACTTGCACGCCATCGTGCACGTCTGGCAGGCGATACAGCGGTTGATGTTGAACACCGCCGCGAACTGCCGCTTCGCCTTGCCATTCTCGTAGCGGTAGTCCATCTCGCGGCCGAGTTGCCAGTTGCGGACTTTCGCCATCACGCCACCTCCTGCGCCTGCGGACCGTAGATGTCCTCGATGATCGCCTCGACGAAGGCCTGCCCGCGGTTCACGTAGATCGCGTTCGTGCTGGCGAACTGCTGAGAGCGAAACAGCTGGAGGATGCGGTGCCGGGGCACCCCCAGCAGCGCATACTCCTCGATAAACACACGCGCCATCCGCTCGTCCTGGTCGACGCCCTCTTCCACCGGGAAGCGCACCGCCACGAACTCATACGGGTCGTCGGCCTCGTGCTCCTTGTCGACCATGTCAGGCCCTCCGGATGGTGTTGAGCTTGCCCGCGATGTACGCCTTCATCAGGTCGTTCTCGCTGGCCGGCGAAGTGCCGTGCGTCCCCGGTTCCCACGCGCCCTGGCCGTTGAGCCCGCCCGACTCGGCCTTCGTTATCTTCACCAGCGTCTCTTTCGGCACCGTGTTGATCGCGTGATTGTCCGCCTCCCCGCCGAAGATGAACGCCTGCGCCACCTTCGCCTTGTGGAAGAGCGTGTCCGTCTGGTGCATCGGCATCGCCCAGTCCTTCGTCACGCTCTGGTGCGAACCGAAGCGGAAGTTCGACTGGTAGCCCGTGTCTTCCGAAACCGCCCGCCCGTCGGGCCGCGTCGTGTGGGCTTTCACCGTCTTCTCCGTCGCCCCGAAGCCGCCGTGCTTGGTCATCACGGCGCCGCGCGGGTACGAAGGATTGAACTTCACACGCAGCATCAGCCGCGCCACCTTGTAGTGCGGATCGTCCGCCTTCCAGCCGATGTACGGCCGGTCCGCCGGGTTCGCATCCACCCACACGTAGTCGCCTTCCACGAGCCCGAGTTCCTTCGCGTCCTCCGGGTTCATGTTCAGCTGGTGGTCCGTCACGCTCGCCTGGCGCTTGTCCGTCCGGTATGTATCCGCGAAACCGCTGTTCCAGGTGGTCAGCCAGTCCGTCAAATACCAGCTCGAGTGCACCGCGTGGCGCGTCTTCGGCGTGATGAAGTAGAACTTGTAGCCCTGCTCCCAGAGCTGGTTCTTCGTCTTCTTCACGTCCGCCCAGCTCTTCTTGATGTTCCGGACCGTTCGCCGCTCCGGATCCATGTCGCTCTCCGGGATGCCGTAGTCGTTCGGCCGGATGAGCGGGTTCGTCGAAACAATGACGTTCGGCAGGTACGGCGTCGCTTCCGGCCCCTCGCGGTGCACGATGAAGTTCTCGCCGTAGTCGATCGCTTCCGGGATGTCGCAGTACGAATTCATGCGCCCCGTATCCGTGTGGAACGGCATGTTGTCGTGGATCTGCTCCCAGTACGGGATGCGCGGGTACGTGCGGAAGTTCATCAGCGCCGCCCCCGGTTCGCCGTACTTGCCCGCCATGATGTCCTTCACCGTGTAGCCGCGCGTCGTCGCCGAGGAGTCCAGCAGCCGCTGGATGTAGATGTCCGCCCGCCCCTCGAGCGCGAACTTCCAGTAGTCCGTGAAGCGCTTGTCGCCGGTCAGGTCGCCGAGCGCCTTGGCGACGCCAGCCATGATCGCGATGTCGTCCTTCGTGTCGAAGATCGGCTTCACACCGCCCTGCCACAGCTGCAGGAACGGGTTCTGGCAACTCGCCGTCACTTCCGGCTGCACTGTTTCGAGCCACGAATTCGCCGGGTAGATGAAGTCGGAATACTCGCAGGTCAACGTCATTTCGATGTCCTGCGTACAGATCATGTCGATCTTCGGCAGCACATTGAACAGCACGCCGTACATCCACTTCGCGTTGTTGATGATGTTGACGTTGACCGTCCACAGCACCTTCGTCGGCGTCGGCATGTGCGATTTGCCCGTGAAGTTCTTCCGCCCGTTCGCCGGCGTATCCACGATCAGCGCGCGGTCGCCGTGGTCCCAGTAGGCCGGCTCCTCGTCCTTTGTGTACGCGTGCGCGTGGATGGTCTTGCCGTCCGCCGTCGGGTCGAGGTTCATCTCGAACGGGTCTTCGGCGATCCAGCCCTTGAAGCCGGGGCCCGTCGCCGGGCTCCCCTGGAAGAGCGCCGCCTTGTAGTTGCCCGCCCAGCTGTAGCAGCCCGCGCCGGGGAGACCCATGTTCCCCGTCAGCATCAGCGGCAGGTGCGTCGCACGGTTGTGCAGCGTCGCGTGGAACCAGTGGTTGATGCCCTCGCCGACGTGGATCGCGACCGGCTTGATCGTCGCGATGTCGTTCGTCAGCCGCTCGATCATCTCCTTGGGCGCGCCGCTGATTTCGGACACCGAGTCGAGGTCGTAGTCCTTCAGGTGCGTCCGGTACGCCTGCCAGATGGTCAGCACCTGGACCTGCTTGCCGTCGAGCGTCGTCACCGTGCCCGTGTACTCAAGGTCCGGGTCGATCCCCGTCGCCGCCAGCCGCTCACCCACCATGTCGCGGGTGATCGCCTTCATCGACTTCGTCTTCGCGTCGTAGACGACGTAGTCCTGGAGCTTCGCGTACTGCTCGTCCGTGAGCCCCTGGATCGTGTAGCTCGGGCCGTCCTTCGCCAGCGCCGGCTTGTAGCCAGCGATGACATCGACCGGGTTCAGGCGCTTCAGCGTGTCCGCGCGCAGCAGCAGCGGGAAGTCGGTGAACGCCTTCACGAACGGCGCGTCGTACAGGTTGCGGTCCATCAGCAGCTTGGTGATGCCGAGGAAGATCGCCAGGTCGCCCAGGCCCGGGCGGCACGGGATCCAGTAGTCCGCCTTCGTCGCCGGCGGGCTGTACTCCGGCGTGATCGTTACGATCTTGCCGCCGCGCTCCATCATCTCGATGAAGAAGTGCGCGTCCGCCATCTTGTTCTCGACGAGGTTCTTGCCGACGCCGATGTGCAGCTTCGCGTTGCGCATGTCGTTGAAGTCGCAGTCCGCGTTCTGCAGGCCCGTCACGAACGGCGTGCCCGGCGCCTGGTCACCGTGCCAGGTGTAGTTCGACCAGTTGCGGCCGCCCTTCGCTTCTTCGGGCTTCACGCCGCGCGTGTAGACATCGAGCAGCGCCATCGTGTTCGACATGCGGTACATGCCGTACTTGCCCGTCACCCCCAGAAGGCCCATGCCGCCGCGGAGCTTGAAGGTGCGCGTGCCGGCCCCGCCGACCTCTTCCACCATCTCCGGCTGGTAGCCTTCTTCGAGCAGGATCTTCTTGCCCGCTTCGCCCGAGTACGTCTTCGCGATCGCCGCCAGGCCCTTCGCCGCGTACGCGGAGATCTCGTCCCAGCTCATCTTCACGAACGTGTCGGTGCCGCGGGAATCGAACTTGTACTTCGTCCGCAGCTCCGTCGTCAGCCGCGGGAAGCCATCGTCCGCCCACTTCTTCCACCCGGCGCGCAGCATCGGGCCCTTCAGGCGGTACGGTCCGTAGACGCGCCGCGTGAGCGCCGCACCCTTGTTGCAGCCGCGCGGGTTCCACGAAATCGTCGCCTTGTTCCCGGCGAGGTCGCTGATCTTCTGGTGGTCGTAGTTCTGCTCCGTCCGCATCACCACGCCGTTCTTCACGAACGCCCGGAGCCGGCAGTTGTGCGTACAGTTCGGCGCGCACACGAACGTGAAGCTGCTGTCATACGCGTACTGGTCGCGATAGACCTTCTCCCAGCCCCGGTTCGGGTACGTAAGCAGCGGGTTATCCACCCCCTGCGCCGATTGCAGGAACGCCATCTGGCGTTCCAGGTACAGGGCACCGCCCCCAGCCGCGGCGCCCGTGGTCAGCTTCAGGAAATTGCGCCGGCTGAGGCTCATGGTCGGTCTCCAGGTGTCATTGGCTGTCCCTCACAACTGCGCAGGGGCGGCAGAATGTGCCCCCGTCGGTCACTACCTCGCGCCCGTCCGAGACTTCCTCCCGGCATTGCGCGCACATCACCCGGCGCCGCGGTGGCCCCGGGAGGTCAAATTGCGAAACGGCCGCCGAAACGACCGTCCTGGTGAATAATTCCGAATGCGGCATCGTCAGGTATGCCCGCCGCTGCCGCTCGTGCCGGTCTTCGGCCGCCCGCGGCGCGTTCGCCTCGGCCAGTTCGCGCGCTTCACCCCGCACCGCGATGCGCACCGCGCGATCGGTCCACGTGTCCACGAATGTCGCCGCGAGCTTGCCGTAATCCAGCAGGCGAAGCGTCCGCTTGCCCGGCCGACATCCCGTGACCGCCTGCAGCGCATCCACCGCGCAACGGTCCGTCTCCGCGGTCACGAGCAGCCGCTTCTTCGTGTCTGGCCATTCGATGCCGAGCGCGCCCACGCCCGTAAGCGCAAGGCGCGCGCCCAGCACCACGCCCGCGCATCCGTGGCTCCCATGCAACGCGGATGCGGCCCGCAGGGCCCGGGCGAGCCCCATGTCCTCGGGGAGAGACGCGAGGACAGCGGCCCCCAGCCCGGCGACTTCATCGTCGAGCGTTTCCATCGACCAGCGGCCGATCACGTTCTCGCCCGCCATCGGCTCGGCGGCGGCGGCCACGATCGTGGGAAACGGTTCGGGGCTATGAGTTTCAAGGAGCACGACGTCGATGTCCTGGGGCAACGTCGCGAGGAGTCCGGTCACGTCGCCCCCGGCGGGCGGGAGCGTGAGTTGCACGCGGTCGCTCGTGCGCACGGCCATCGCCACCGGGCCGGCCGTCCAGATGCGCGCGCTTGCCTTGTGCGGGAGGTCGAGCTCGTGGTGTGTCCGCTTTACCCACGCTGCCCGGACGCGCCGCTCGGCGAGCAGCGGGATGAGGCGTTCGCAAACGGAGGTCTTACCCGACCGGGAAGGGCCTCGCACGCAGACCACGGGCAGCCCCGGGACACCCACCATAGCGGCCGGCATCTTTACCTCCTGGCCGGCATAGTCCTTCGCGGGTACCAGCAGTCGATGTGACAAAAGTCACTGGTTTTACCGGCCCACGAGTGGGCCAATAGGCCCTGATTTCGCACCCCCTTGAGTCCAGCGAAGCTGGATTGAGAGGGTGAGCAGCCCGCCGGCCCGGCGGTGACCCCCGCCGGCCGCTCATCCTTCCGCGTCATGCCGTCGCGGCCGAAGCCCGCGCCCGCGCCCGTGGGCCCACACCGCCTTTACCCCGTCCACGTCCATCCGGTCCCGATCAAACGGCTCATTTGGCCTTGGCTACCCGTTTGCTCGGCGGCATGTTCCCGGCCATGCTTTCGCATCTTGTTCGCATCAAGACAGGCAGGAATCGATGACCGCAACGGAAACGCTCAACCCCCAGTCCCCCTCCCAGGTCGAGGACTTCGATGTCCTCATCGTCGGAGCCGGCATCTCCGGCGTCGGCGGCGCCTACCATCTGCAGACGCAGCGCCCCGGCACCACCTTCGTCGTGCTCGATGCGCTCGAAAGCTTCGGTGGCACGTGGCTGACGCATAAGTACCCCGGCATCCGCTCCGATAGCGACCTCCACACCTTCGGCTACCGGTTCAAGCCCTGGACCAGCGCCCCCATCGCCACCGCCGGCGAAATCCTCAAGTACATGGGTGAGGTGATCGAAGAGAACGACCTCGCCCGCCACATCCGCTACAACCACAAGATCATTACCGCCAACTGGGACAGCGCCGCCAACCGCTGGACCGTGGAAGCGCTCAACACCGCCACTAACGAGACGCGCCGCTTCACCTGCGGCTTCCTCTGGATGTGCCAGGGCTACTACCGCCATTCCCAGGGCTATACCCCCGAGTGGCCAGGCATGGACACCTTCACCGGCCAGGTCATCCACCCCCAGACCTGGCCCGAGGACATCGACCTCAAGGGCAAGAAGGTCGTCGTGATTGGCTCCGGCGCCACCACCGCCACCGTCGTCCCAGCGATCGCCGGCGATTGCGCCCACGTCACCGTGCTCCAGCGCTCCCCTACCTACTTCATCCCCGGCCGCAACCGGAACGACCTCGCCGAGATGCTCCGCGAGCTCGAAATCGATGAGACCTGGATCCACGAGATCGTGCGCCGCAAGATCCTGCACGACCAGGCCGTGTTCACGAAGCGCGCCTTCGAAGAGCCCGAAAAGGTGAAGTCGGAACTCCTCGCCGGCGTCCGCGCCTACCTCGGCCCCGATTACGACGTCGAGACGCACTTCACCCCGAAGTACCGCCCCTGGCGCCAGCGCATCGCCTTCGTGCCCGACGGCGACATCTTCAAGGGCATCACCGCCGGCAAGGCCTCCATGGTCACCGACGAGATCGACCGCTTCACCCCGCGCGGCATCCTCACCAAGTCCGGCGAGGAGCTTGAGGCCGACATCATCATCACCGCCACCGGCTTCAATATGAACGTCCTCGGCGATATCGATTTCCAGATCGATGGCCAGCCGCTCGACTTCTCGAAGACCGTCACCTACCGCGGCATGATGTTCACCGGCGTCCCGAACATGCTCTGGATCTTCGGGTACTTCCGCGCCAGCTGGACGCTCCGCGCCGACCTTCTCGCCGACTTCGTCTGCCGCCTGCTCGCCCACATGGCGCAGAAGGGTGCCAAGCGCGTTGAGGTCCAACTCCGGCCCGAGGACAAGGACATGGAGCTGCTCCAGTGGATCGACCCGGAGAACTTCAACCCCGGGTACCTCATGCGCGCCATGGAGAAGCTCCCCAAGCGCGGCAACAAGCCCGAGTGGCAGCACACCCAGGACTACTGGCGCGAAAAGGACGAGATCCCCGCGATCGACCTCGACGGCCCCGAGTTCTCCTACTCCTAGGCCCGGCTCCCGGTTCCGCTCATGCGAAAGGCGGCTCCCCAACAGGAGCCGCCTTCGTCGTGCCCTCACGAGCGCTATTCAGGCAGCCGCGCGGAGTGAGACCCGCCGCGGCGCATGCCGCCGCCGCCGTTGCTGCGCGAGCCAGCGCCGCCCGCCTTCCGCCACGTTCGCGACCAGCAGCCCGGCCGGCAGGAAGTACACCCACCCGAACAGCTGGAAGAACGCGAAGCACGCCACCGCCGTGATCAGCCCGAACGCCACCTGGTGCCGGAAGTGCACCGGGCAAGTCGGCGGGTCGTCCGCCATGAAGAACGCGAAGAACAGCGCCGCATGTACGTCCGGCCGGCGGAAGATCTCCGCGACGCCGTTATCGCCGAGCAGGCTCGCGGCCGTGAACAGCGCGAAATACGGCCCCAGGAACGCCAGCACCAGCGGCATCTTGTGGATCCGGTCGGCCATGAACAGCCCCGCCACGAGCACGGCTCCGGCGCCCCACCACCCCAGCGCCGGCAACGCGCCCCACCAGTCCTGTACGCCGTCGAACAGCACCGACGCCGCCACGATCGCGAGCGCCGCCGGGTTGAACACGTTCGCCGGACCGATGCGGAAGAGGTGCTTGCTGGTGATCGCCAGCGTCGCCGTCGCCGCTACCACATACCAGTCCTCGATCGGGCTCAGCACCATCGCCACGATGAGCGCCGACAGGATCGCCCCGTCCGGGAAGATCCAGCGGTCCCGCGTGAGCTTCGCGGTGGCCATATCGATGGCTGCCGCGGCCGCCGCCGCCGCGAATAGCCCCGGCAGCACATCGCTCGCCCCGGCCTTCGGCAGCGCCAGGAGCACCATCGGGACGAACAGCAGGAGCAGCGTGCCTTTTGGCGACCGCACCGCCCGACGCAACCGTCGCCACGCGTGCGATCTATTGAGAGCCATCGCCCGGGCGCGAACGCCCACCGCGTTCGTCGTCACCGCAGGTACGCCTCGAATCCCCGAGTCGTCACCGTGCGCCCATCGCTCGTGGCCAGGCACCCGTCCGCGCCCTCCTCTTCCAACAGCGCGATGCCATCCTCCGGCCCGAGCACGAACGCCGCCGTCGCCAGCGCATCCGCAGCCATCGCCGATTCCGCGATCACCGTCACGCCAATGCACTCCGTCGCACTGCCGCTGCCCCGGGGGTCGAGGATGTGGTGCCCGTCCGCGGCGCGGCGTTCGTAATCTCCCGAGGTGCAGATGGCGGCGTCCGAGATCGCGACCCGCCCGGCGAGCGTCCCCTCGCCGGACGGGTCGCGCAGCCCGATGACCCACGGGCCGCCGTCCGCGTTCGTGCCACCCGCGAAGATGTCGCCCCCGGCGTCGATCACGAAGCCTGGGAAGCCCGCGAACGCCCGCGCCGCGAGGTCGACGGCCATCCCCTTCGCCACCGCGCCGAGGTCGATGGTGAGCGGCCGCCGCAATCGCACCGTCCCGCCCTCGCGATCGACCTCGATATCGCGCCACATGGCGCCGCCCGGTGTCCTTTGGGGTTGGCGTTCGCCCGTCCGGTAGTTGGTATCGAACCCCGCCGCTTCCATCCGCGCCCCGACGGCGGGATCGAAGGCGCCGTTGGTTCGCTCCGCCAGTTCGACCGCGAACGCGATCGCCGCGAAGAGCAGCGCGCTCGGGCGCACGGGTTGGTCCGTTCGTTCACACAGCCGCCGCAGCTCCGAGGCGGGATCGAAGCGGCTGCACGTCCGTTCCACTTCGGCGAACCACCCGAACGCTTCGTTGATGGCACGGTCCGCCGATTCTGTGTCCGCGTCCTCGTGCAGCACTTCGAAGGCGACGAGCGTGTCCATGAATACCCGGGCCGCCGTCGCGCGCTGCAGCGTCACCGTCGTCATCGCGCCTGCTCGAGCGCGGCCGAGACGGCCCGCACAAACGCCACCGAGCTATCCGTCGCCCGCGTCACGTACTGCACCTGCGCCGATTGCGCCGCCAACACCCGCGAAGGCAGTTCGCTGATCCGGCTGCAGGGCCAGCGCGTGTTGCACGCCGTGATGTCCACCGAGGTGATGCGGCCGCCTTCCACCGCCACCGCGACCGTCATCCCGCCGTGCGGGCCCACGCCCGTCCCCGTGTAACTGCCGTCCTTGTAGGTCCCGGCCGCGACCGGCGTGCGCGCCGTCACCGGCGTCGCGGTGGGCGCCACCGTGGGTGGTACTTCACCCCCGGGGAGCGTGCGGCCCGCCGGCCCCCGGGGCGCCGCCGTCGCTGTGGCCGGGGGGATGGCCGTTGCCGTGGCCAGGGGCGCAGACGCGGGGGATGCCGCCTTCACGGTGGCGCCGGCCCCATCGCCGCTGCTCACATAGCCCGCCGCGTACACGCCCAGCACGGCCGCGGCGCTGATGCCGACCATGCTGCTCTTCAGCCGGCCCGGCTTGCCTTTGCGCCACCACTGCTCCCCGCCGCGCGGGTCTGTCCGGTTCGGGTCCGCCATGTGCTGCCTGGCTCCTCGGGAGGCCTCGCCGGGCGCTCCCGCACGTATCGAGATTCAGGCTAGATCTCGAATCTGGGAGATACCTGAGCAGGTAAAGGACCGTTTAGCAAGCCCCGGTTTGGCCGCGCCGTGCGACGGATGAGCCCGCGGTCACACGCACGCGGCCCTCCCCGTCACCAGGCGGCCCCCGATGGCTTCGTCGCCGATGCCGGCGCGCTCCCGTAATCCCCGAAGGGGCTGTCGCGCCAGTCGAGCGCCGCCTTGAGGCCCTTCTCCCGCGCGATCCGTCCGAACTCCGCGCCGCCCGGCCGCGCCCGCCCGAGCTCCTGGATGTCGGCGCCGACGGCCATCGCCGTGCGGATGCCCATGATCTCGTACGCCCGGTTCACCTGCCGCTTGGTCATCTGCAGCATCGGCCCGTCCACGTTCGCGATCCGCTCGGCGAACGCCTCCGTCACCTCGCACAGCCGGTCGACCGGCACCGCCCGGTTCGCCCACCCGAGTTCAACGGCCTCGCGTCCGGTCACGCTGTCGCCCGTGTAGAGCAGTTCGCGCACCTTCTTCTGGTGCATCTGCCAGGGGTGGTAGAGCACGTCCACCGGCGTCATCGCCCGCACCGGCGGGTAGCCGATGATCGCGTCTTCGGCCACGAACATCAGGTCGCACATTGTCGCCAGCTCTGTGCCGCCCGCGAGGCACCACCCGTGCACCTGCGAAATCACCGGCTTCGTCAGCTCCCAGATCTGCCAGTACCCGCTGAGCAGGTGCTGCGGCCACTGGCCCTGCCCGGGATGGATCGAGCCCACGTTCGGCAGGCCGCTTCGCTTTTCGACATAATCGCGATCGTCCAGCGTGTTCTGGATGCCGCTCAGGTCGTACCCAGCGCTGAATCCGCGCCCCGACCCGCGGATGATGATCGCGCGCACGTCAGGGTCCATTTCGAACCCCTTGAGCGCATCGAACAGCTCCGCCCGCAGGTTGTGGCTCAGCGCGTTCATCTTCTCGGGCCGGTTGAGCTGCACGACCGCGTGCCGGTCCTTTTTGAAGGTCAGGATGTCCCGGTACTCCATGGTTGCCTCCCCTTTCACACGCGCCGCCTCAGACGACGACCTGCTCTTTGTACTCGCCGTACACCCGCCGCCACAGGTTGCACACCTCGCCCACGGTGGCCCCGGCGTTCACGGCGTCGATGATGTACGGCATCGTGTTCTCACGTGGCTGCCGCGAGGCTGCTTCCAGGCGGTTCATCGCCGCGCCCCAGCCGTCCGCGTCCCGGCCCGCGCGGTGCGCCTTCAGCCGCGCGAGATGCCGCCGTTCGCCTTCCGGGTCGAATGCCAGGATCGGGATATCGGGCGGCTCGTGCAGCACGTACTCGTTCACGCCCACCAGGATCCGGTCGCGCGCCTCGACTTCGCGCTGGAAGCGCGCGGAGGCATCCGCGATCTCCTTCTGGAAATACCCCGTTTCGATCGCCGGCAGCACGCCGCCCAGCGCCTCGATCGCCTCGAAGTAGCGCAGCACCTCGGCTTCCATCTCGTTCGTGAGTTTCTCCACGAACCATGACCCGCCGAGCGGATCGACCGTGTTCACGACGCCGCTCTCGTGCAGGATCACCTGCTGCGTGCGCACGGCCAGTCGCGCCGCCTTGTCGCTGGGGAGCGCGATCGCCTCGTCCATGGCGTCCGTGTGCAGCGATTGCGTGCCGCCCATCACCGCCGCCAGCGCCTGGATCGCGACGCGTACCAGGTTCACCTCAGGCTGCTGTTCCGTCAGCGAAACGCCCGCCGTCTGCGTGTGGAAGCGCATCAGCCACGAACGCGGGTTCTTCGCGCCGAACCGTTCGCGCATCTGCCGCGCCCAGATTCGCCGCGCCGCGCGGAACTTCGCCACTTCCTCGAAGAAGTCGTTGTGGCTGTTAAAGAAGAACGAGATCCGGCCCGCGAATTCGTCGATGTCGAGCCCTCGCTCAAGTCCCCACCGTACATATTCGATGCCGTCGGCAAGCGTGAACGCCAGCTCCTGGGCCGCCGTCGAACCCGCCTCGCGGATGTGGTAGCCGCTCACGCTCACCGGGTTCCAGAGCGGCATCTCCCGCGCCGCGAACTCGATCGTGTCCGTCACCAGCCGCATCGAATTCGCCGGGTCATAGATGTACTCGTTCTGGGCGATGTACTCCTTCAGGATGTCGTTCTGCAGCGTGCCCGCCAGCTTCGCCCGCGGTATCCCGCGTCGCTCCGCCGCCGCGATGAAGAGGGCCCAGACCACCGGCGCCGGGCTGTTGATCGTCATCGACGTCGTGATCCGGTCGAGCGGCAGGTCCCGCAGCAGGATCTCCATATCGGCCAGCGAATCCACGGCCACGCCGCAGCTGCCGAACTCGCCTTCGGCCCACGGTTCGTCGTGGTCGTAGCCCATCAGCGTCGGCATATCGAAGGCGATCGAAAGGCCGTTGTTCCCCGTCGCCAGCAGGTCGCGGTAGCGCTGGTTGGTCTCCTCGGCCGAACCGAACCCACTGAACATCCGGATCGTCCACGGCTTGCCGCGATACCCCGTGCGATGAACTCCCCGCGTGAATGGGTATGAACCGGGCAGGTTGATGTCGCGCTCGTACTCCGTGCCGGCCGTGTCCGTCGGGTCGTAGAGGCGCGCGATCTCCTTCCCCGAGACGGTCATGAACGGCCCCGCGAGCTCGTTCCCTTCTTGCACCACCGCCTCATCGAATGCGGCGCGAAGTTCCGCCGCGCGCCGGGGGTCGATCTCCATGGCGCCTGCCTCCCTCTCGTTCGTCCCGCGTGCGGCCGTGGCGCGGCTCCGGGTCCGCCGCCAGACGCCGCCAGCATACCGGAGCCACGGCCCCCTCAGGGAGCCTTCGCGCAGCCACGCGTATGCGCTTTTGCAAGCCGTTTCGGCATGGTTTCACCCCCGGCCGCGCCGTTACAGTGACACCGTGAGTGTCCCCGGGGGAGAAGCTCGACAGCGCACCGTCAGGGCCCGGTCCGCCGTGGACACGGTCGCCGCCGGCGATGCCGACATTCGCCATTTGCGCGACGCACTCGAAGCGGCCGAACGCGCCCGCGACGACGCCCTCGCCCGCGCCGCCGACCTGGAGCGCATCTGCGCCGAACTTGGCGATTCCGAGGAAGACCTCCGCGACTTCTACCAGCACGGCGCCCTCGGCCTCCAGTTCATCGACCCCGCCGGCGTCATCCTCCGCGTCAATCCGGCCCAGCTCGAAATCGCCGGTTACGCCGAGGACGACTACGTCGGCCGCAACCTCCGCGACTTCTGGTCCGATGGTCCGCAGTTCGACCACATCCTCCAGCTCCTTCGCGCCGGCACGCCGGTCGAAAACCTCGAGGGCACCTTCGACGCCAGCGGCGATGTCCGGCGTGAAGTCATCCTCGCCGCCAGCCCGAAGTTTCGCGATGGCCGCCTCGCCTACGCCCGCCTCTTCATGCGCGATGTCACCGAGCGCAACCAGGCCCAGCAGGCCGCGAACCGCCTCGCCGCCATCGTCGAATCCTCGGATGACGCCATCGTCAGCAAGGATGTGAACGGCATCGTTCGCTCCTGGAATCGCGGCGCCGAGCTGCTCTTCGGCTATACCGCGGAGGACATGATCGGCCAGTCCATCCGCCGCGTCATCCCCCTCGACCGCCAGTCCGAAGAGGACGAAGTCCTCCGCCGCATCCGCGCCGGCGAGCGCATCGAGCACTACGAGACCGTCCGCCAGCGCAAGGACGGCACGCTCTTCGATATCTCCCTGACCGTGTCGCCCATCAAGGACGCGCACGGCCGCATCGTCGGCGCCTCCAAGATCGCCCGCGACATCACCGACCGGAAGCGCACCGAGGCTATCCTTCGCGAGTCCATCGCCGCGAAGGAGCAGTTCCTGAGCATGGTCTCGCACGAGCTCCGCACACCCATCGCCATCGTGCTCGGCGTCGCCCGCCTGCTCGCGAACCGCCTCGATACGCTCTCAGATGAGGAGCGCGTCCAGGCCCTCGATGACCTCGTGAGCCAGTCCGAACGGCTCCAGGAAGTCATTGAGCACCTCCTCATCCTCACCCGCATGGACTCGCGGTACGAACTTGCACTGGAGTTCATGCGCATCGAACGGCTCAGCGAGGACGTCGTCGCGACCTGGCGCCGCCGCCACCCCGGCCGCGTCATCTCGCTCGATATCGAGCCCGGCCTGCCCATCGCCTTCGGCGAACCCGCTCTCACGCGGCTCGTGCTCGATAACCTCATCAGTAACGCGCTCAAGTACAGCGCCCCGGCCGGCGAGGTCGAGGTGCGGCTTTCCCACGCGGCCGACGGGATCGCCGTCGAAGTCCTCGACCGCGGCATTGGCATGTCCCCCGAGGAGATGGAACAGGCCTTCGAGCCCTTCTTCCGAAGCGGGCCCGCACGCGACAAGGCAGGGGGCATGGGGCTCGGGCTCGCCGTCTCCCGCAAGGTAATCGAAGCCCAGGGCGGCGAAATCACCGCCCGTGCACGGCCCGAGGGCGGAGCCTGTTTCCGCTTCACCGTTCCCCGCGCCGAAGACGAATAGCGGCCGGACCTTACTCCGGGTGCGCCCGGCTACAGGCCTGGCAGCCACAGTGTGCTTCGAGGGTGCGGCGGCCCGCGGGCTTCTCACGCCCTACGTCGCCGGGCGCGAACGGCGACCAGGACCAGAAGCGCGCCTTCCAGCCATCGACGTGATGGCCCAGGAACATCGGCGGCGGCGCCGAGATGCGGCGGTTCTTCTTCGATGGGGAGGAGCCGGTTCGTTCCACGTGCACTCCGCGTTCCGGGGGTATGAACCAGGGGCGGCGCCGGGTACTGCTTCAGGAGGAGAACGCGGGCTGGCGCCGCCCCTGGCCTATGCGCTCACGCGATTCGGAAGTACCACGCGCTGGGACTGCGCGTGGCCAACGAACTGCGGAGGGGTCACCGGCGCCAGGGGGACGTGTGCCGGTGGCATGCTGATCCTGCTGGAGCGCGTGCATTCGGTCAACGTTTTTGGACTCATGAATCGGTTCTCCGTCCATAAATGACGCATCCGGGAAGCCAACTCGAACGTGCCCGTTCAAACCGCTCAGATCCGCGTTGCCGGGCGCGCCTCAGCTTACGCGCGAATCGTTTCGCGGACGCCACCCCAGTTCCCACGAAATGCGTTCCGCCACCCCCAGCGCCACCGGTACGTGGGCCTGCACGAACGCCGGGTCGAGCGCCCCCGTCCGCCCGAATCCCACCGATGCCACGGCCGTGCCATCCGGCCCTAGCAGCGGCACCGCGAACCCGGATAGATCCTCCGAAGCCTCGCGGTCGATGACGGCGTATCCCTGCTGGCGGATCAGCCCAAGCTCCGCCCGGAGTTCGTCCGGGTCGGTCCGGGTGTAGGGCGTACGCCGTTCGATGGGGCCCCGCAGGAGTTCCTCCCGGCGCGCCTCGCACTCATACGCGGCGATTACGCGGCCTGCTGCATTCGTCAACAGCGGGAACGTTCGCGAAGGGAACCGCGACATCAGGTGCCCGCCGACCGTGTGCCATGTCTCGATCGCGACCGCCCGCGGGAATTCCGGCACGCTCAACGTCACGTGCGCCGGGATCCGCCCGCTGATATCCGTCAGGTAGGGGAACGCGATATCGCGCACCGAGAGCCGGTTCAGCGCCGCCGCCCCGATGCTCCACAGCGCGAGGCTCGGCGCATACCGCCCGCTTCCGTCGGTCGTCACTCCGCCCTCATCGCGGAGCGAATCCAGGAGCCGCGACACCGATGCTCTGGCGATGTTCGTCCGCGACGCGATCTGGGCCACCGTCAGCGGTTCGTCCGAGGTGGCGAGCACCGAGAGCACGGTCAGCGTCCGGACGGCGGCTGCAGGCATCTGGCGCTCCTCAACCCTTCTCGCGGACGGTTCGCGCTCGCCCGGGCGGCGTCATCGTCCTGGCGCGAAGTATCCCGCCAATCCCGCCCGGGGTACACCGGGCCCGGGTTTCCAGCTTCGTTCCCCGCGAGTGCGCCGCGGACGAATCCCCGTCGCGCTCAGAACCGGTATGCCCCGAAATCCCGCGCGACCTCCGTGCGCGGCAGGTCGTGCGCCCCGAGGTCGTGGGGCAGGTGCGTCAGCACGAGCGAGGCGTCCCCGGCCATCAGCGCCCGCACCCTCGGCATGTCATCGACCAGGTTCATGTGGTTGTCGGACACCTCGTCGCGCGAAGTGCACTCGCTCACCATCACCTCCGATGCGCGGGCCAGCGCCGCCACGCCGTCGCAGAACGCGCTGTCCCCCGTGTACCCGAATCGCCGGCCATCGAGCGCGGCATGGTAGCCCAGGTTCGCCGTCAGCTTCGGGTCGTGCCGGACCTCGACAGCCTCGACCGTGAGGCCACCCACCGTCTCCGGCGTGCCGGGCCGCGCCGTCACCCAGCGCACCTCCGCGCCCCCTTCGAACAGCGTCGGGTACGTGTGGCGGCAGATCTCGCGGACCACCGCCTCCGTTTCGGGCGGCCCGATGACCGTCACCGGCGTCGTGCGCCGCAGGTACTTCCAGTGCAGCAGCAGGAACGGCAGCCCGAGCAGGTGGTCGCCGTGATGGTGGCTCAGCACCACCCCTTCGATCCCGTTCGGGTCGATGCCGAGGCGATTCAGCGCCATGAGCGCCTGCGGCGGCGCTTCGAACAGGTACCGGCCGTTCGCCACGAACCCGTTCCAGCACGCCCCTTCCCGCACGAAGGCGTTACCGCTCCCGATAAACGTCAGGTCGAGGCTGCCCATGCGCGCATCCTACCGCCCTGGTGGCCGCGCAATGTGGTCCGGCGTGCTACAGCCGGTATGTCGCGAAGTCGCGCGCCACGACTGTGTTCGGGAGGTTTCCGTTGTCCACGTCGGGGCTGATGTGCGTCAGGATGAGCGAGGACGCCGCCGGCAGCGCCGCCCGTACCCGCGGCATGTCATCCACCAGGTTCATGTGGATGGGGATCGAGTCTTCCCGCGAGGCGCACTCGCTCACCATCAACTCCGCCCCCCGCGCGATATCGAACACGCCTTCGCAGAGCCGCGTGTCGCCCGTGTAGGCAAGCCGCCGCCCGTGATAGCGAACGCCGTACCCCAGCGTGGCGCTGAGTTCGTCATCGTGTTCTACGCGCACCGGCTCCAATTCGAGCCCGTTCACCCGGCACGCCGTCCCCGCCACCGCCTCGGCCCATTCGATGTCGTACGTGGCGTCCAGCACGCCCGGAAACACCTTCTGCGCGATGTCCTTCGCGAGCGCCTCCGTCGCCTTCGGCCCGACGATGCGAACCGGCTTCGTTCGCCCCTTCCACTTCCAGTGCAACAGCAGGAACGGCAGCCCGAGAAAGTGGTCGCCGTGATGGTGGCTGAGCACCACCACCTCGATCTCATTCGGGTCCACGCCCACCTGGTGCAGCGACCCCAACGTCTGTGGTGGCGCTTCGAACAGCACCCGGTCGTTGATCAGGAAACCGTTGCAACAGAGACCACCTGGCGAAAACGCGTTGCCGCTGCCGATGAAGGTGATGCGCAGGTCCTGCATCCGCTCACCCTAGGGGCCCGTCGCCCGCCCCTCTGTGACATAGATCTCTTTTTGCATGGTATGGATTGCTATCCCTCGAACGCGGACAATTCCACGGTGACGTACCGAGTTGGCATCATCAACGTGACCGGCTACGCGGGCATGGAAGCTGCCCGCCTCCTCTGGAAGCACCCGGCGGCGAAGCTCGCCGCGGCCACGGGCCGTTCCCTGGCCGGCCAGCGTCTGGGCGAAGCTTTCCCTCATCTCGCCAACTACGGCGACTTCACCATCTCCGCCGATATCGATACCGAAGTCGATGTCGTCATGTCCGCGCTCCCCACGGCCGAGAGCGCCGCCGCCTGCGCCCCCTTCGTGCGCAAGGGCATCCCCACGATCGATATCGCCGCCGACTTCCGCCTGCGCGACCCGGCCGCCTTCGAGGAGTGGTTCGGCAAGCCCCATCCCGCCCCCGACCTGCTCCCCCAGGCCGTCTACGGCCTCACCGAGATCAACCGCGAAGCCATCCGCGAAACCAAACTCGTCGCCAACCCCGGCTGCTATCCCGCGACCGCCATCCTCGCGCTCGCGCCCGCCGTCGCCGCCGGTATCACCGGCGACCATGTCATCGTTGATGCGAAATCGGGCGTCTCCGGCGCCGGCCGCGGCAGCGGCGCGGGCGGCGGCTTCGGCTACAGCGAAACCAACGAAGACGTCACCGCCTACAAAATCGCGAACCACAATCACCAGCCCGAGATGGCCCAGGAACTCGCCAGCATCGCCGCCGGGAACATCGCCCCCAGGGTCACCTTCGTCCCCCACCTGGTGCCCATGACGCGTGGCATCCACGCCACCTGCTACGCACCGCTGCGCCGCTCCGTCTCGAAGGCCGAGATCATGGAGATCTACCGCGACTTCTACCGCGGCCATCCCTTCACCAGCGTCTCGGCCACGCCCCCCCACACCAAGCACACCCAGGGCAACAACATGTGCCTCGTCCACCCCACCATCGACGAGCGCAACGGCATGCTCGTCGCCGTTGGCGTGCTCGATAACCTCGTCAAGGGCGCCGCCGGCCAGGCCATCCAGAACATGAACCTTATGCTCGGCATCGACGAAGAGGCCGGCCTGGACCTCCCGGCGGTCTTCCCGTGACCGCCATCACCTTCGTTCCCGATGGCACCTCCGCATCGCCCACCGGCTTCCGCGCGGGCGCGACCTACGCCGGCATCAAGACCTACGGCGATGGCAAGCTCGACCTCGCCATCCTCGTCAGCGACCGCGACTGCGACGTCGCCGCCACCTTCACCCGCAATCGCCTGCGCAGCGCCGCCATCGATGTCAACGAAGAGCGGCTCACCGCGGGCCACTGGACGGGCCGCGGCGTCGTCGTCAACGCCGGCTGCGCGAACTCCTCGACCGGGGAGCAGGGCCTCGTCGACGGCCGCCGCATGTGCGAACTTGCCGAGGACGCGGCAGGGGCGCCCGCGGGCTCCTTCTTCGTCGGCAGCACCGGCGTGATCGGTCACTTCCTCCCCATGGACAAGATCGCCGCCGGTGTGCGCAATGTGCGCCCCACGCGCGAAGGTGGCATGGACTTCGCCCGCGCGATCATGACCACCGACCTGCGCCCCAAGTTCGGCGCCGTCCGCTTCGGCCCGTACACCCTTGGCGGCTCCTGCAAGGGCTCGGGGATGATCCACCCGAACATGGCCACCATGCTCTGCTACCTCACCACCGACGCCCCCGTCGAGGCTGCCTTCCTGCGCTCCACCCTCAGCGCCGCTGTGGACCGCACCTTCAACCTCGTCTCAGTCGATGGCGATACGAGCCCGAGCGACACCGTCATGCTCTTCGCGAACGGCGCCGCCGGCGGCGAGACCATCACCGCCGGCACGGACATGGCGCTCGCCTTCGCCGAGGCCGTCGAAGTGCTCTGCACCCACCTCGCGAAGGAGATCGCGCGCGATGGCGAGGGTGCCACGAAGCTCCTCGAGGTCACCATCACCGGCGCCGCCTCGGATACCGAGGCCCGCCAGCTCGTCCGCGAAATGACGACCTCCTACCTGCTCAAGAGCGCCGTCCACGGAGCCGACCCGAACTGGGGCCGCATCGTCGCCGTCATTGGCCGCTCCACCGTCCGCATCACGGAGCCGAAGGTGACAGTCACCCTCTGCGGCACCCGCGTGTTCGAAGCAGGCCGCCCCACCGACCACGACCCCGCCGCCGTGGCCGAGGCCATGCACGGTGACACCGTGACCATCACGTGCGACCTGGGCGTGGGCGAAGGCTCCGCCACCGGCTGGGGCTGCGACCTCAGCGCCGAATACGTCTCCATCAACGCCGACTACCACACGTGACCAGCAAGCCCACGCTCATCAAGATCGGCGGCAGCACCCTCGGCTCCACCGACACGACCTTCGAGGACATCGCCGCCATGGCGAAGGCCGGGAACGTGCCCGTCGTCGTCCACGGCGGCGGCGCCGAGGCCAGCCGCTGGCTCGATGCCATGCAAATCCCCTCCCGCTTTGAACGCGGCCTCCGCGTCACGGATGAAAAGGTCCTGCCCGTCGTTGTCGCCGTGTTCGCCGGCCTCGTGAACAAGCGCATCGTCGCCGCCATCAACGCCGCCGGTGCACGCGCGGTCGGCTTCTCCGGGGCCGATGGCCGTCTCCTCGAATGCACCCTCGCCGGTCCCGAGTTCGGCTTCGTCGGCGAACCCAATGCCGTCCACCCCGAGGCCGTCATCGCCCTCCGCGCGGCCGGCATCATCCCCGTCGTCAGCCCCATTGGCTTCGTCCCCGGCAGCCCCGCCGACCAACTCGTGAACGTCAACGCCGATACCGTCGCGGGCAGCATCGCCGCCGCCATCGGCGCCGAAAGCGTGCTCTTCCTGACGGATGTCGAAGGCGTTCGCGGCCCGCAGGGCGTCGTCGTTCCCGCGCTCGATGCCGCCACCGCGCGCGCCTACATCGCCGATGGCACCATCGCCGGCGGCATGATCCCGAAGGTCGAAGCGTGCCTCCATGCCGCCGCGCTCGGCGTGCCCGCCACCATCCTCGATGGCCGCCTCGCGCACGCGTTGCTCGGAAAGGACGGATCGGGCACCCGGATCACGGCGTAATGGCAGCTTGCCAACCCCGGTGACCGCGGCGACGATCATCCTGCGGGCCAACGCCCACGGAGCGCATCGTGCACGGTCAGCTGGAAGATCAGGCGAACACGCCAACGGTGGCCGCGGAGGTCGACCTCAACGACCCCGCCCTCTACCTCAACCGCGAATTGAGCTGGCTCGAATTCAACCAGCGCGTCCTTGCCGAGGCGCACGACCCCCGCAATCTCCTGCTCGACCGCCTCAAGTTCCTCGCCATCACCGCGAGCAACCTGGATGAATTCCACGGCAAGCGCGTCGGCTGGCTGCGCCGCAGCATGCGCGCCGACCCTCGCGGCACCACCGTCGACGGACTCACCTTCGCCGAACAGCTCGACCTGGTGCTCCGCCGCTGCTTCGCCATGGCGCGCGAAATGGACGACTGCTGGCGCGATGAGCTCCAGCCCCGCCTCGCCGAGCGCGGCATCCGCGTCGTCGCTTTCGCCAGCCTCGACCAGGCTGCCCGCGAGACCCTCTCCGCCTACTTCGAACGCGCCATCTTCCCCGTACTCACGCCGCTCGTCGTCGACCCCGCGCACCCCTTCCCGTTCATCTCCGGCGGCAGCCTCTCGCTCGCCTTCACCGTGCGCCATCCCGAGAGCGGCCAGGACCGGTTCGCGCGCCTGAAGGTGCCGCAGAACCGCCCCCGCTTCGTCGATGCCGGCGAGAACCGCTTCGTCCTCCTGGAGGACCTGATCGAAGCTCACGCCCACATGCTCTTCCCGGGCATGGAGGTAACCGAGCGCCAGTGCCTCCGCGTCATCCGCAGTGCCGAGATGGGCAGCCCCGGCGAAGAAGCCGACGACCTCCTCGAGCTCATCGAGAACCAGATGCGCCGCCGCCGTCTCGCCGAGGCGGTCACCCTCGCCGTCTCGCCCGCGCTCAGCCCGTCGCGCCTTGAGCTCCTCCTCGAAGAGCTCGAACTCGCCGAGGGCGATGTCTACGTCTCCGACGGCATGCTCGGCCTCGCCGACCTCATGCAGCTCGCGACGCTGCCCATTCCCGACCTCTCCGTGCCCGCCTCCGTGCCCGCCGTGCCGTCCGTTTTCGCCTCGACGGTCGATTCCGCTTCGTTCTTCGCGGCCATCCGTGACCACGAGATCCTCGTCCATCACCCCTACGAATCCTTCGACAAGACCGTCGCCGCCTTCATCGATGAGGCCGCGTCCGACCCCGCGGTGCTCGCGATCAAGCAGACGATGTACCGAACCTCGCCCGATTCCCCCATCCTCGAGTCCCTGATCGATGCCTCGGGACGCGGCAAGCAGGTCGCGGTGCTCGTCGAGCTGACCGCGCGCTTCGATGAGGCGAACAACATCGAATGGGCGCGCAAGCTTGAAGATGCCGGCGTCCACGTCGCCTATGGCAACCCCGACCAGAAGATCCACAGCAAGATCTGCCTCGTCGTGCGCGAAGAATCCGCCGGCGTCACCCTCTACGCCCACGTCGGAACCGGGAACTACAACTCCCGCACCGCCCGCCTCTACACCGACCTCGGCCTCTTCACCGCAGACCCGGGCATCTGCAGCGACCTCCTGCGCGTCTTCAATCACCTCACCGGGTTCTCCGGCCGTCTCGAAGCCCACGACCTGCTCGTCGCCCCGACGACGCTCCGGCCGCGCCTCGAACAGCTCATTCGGCGCGAAATGGCCAACGCCCGCGCGGGCCGGCCGGCCGGCATCACCTTCAAGGTCAACGCGCTCGAAGACCGCGAATTCACCCGCCTCCTCTACGAGGCCTCGATGGCCGGCGTGAAGGTGCAGCTGGTCGTGCGCGGCATCTGCCGCCTGCGCCCCGGCCTCGCCGGCCTCAGCGAGAATGTCCGCGTCGTCAGCGTCATCGGCCGCTTCCTCGAACACTCCCGCATCTACTGCTTCGCGAACGGCGGCGATCCCGAGTATTACATCAGCAGCGCCGACATCATGAAGCGCAACCTCGACGAACGGATCGAAGTCGCCGCGCCCATTCGCCGGCCCGAACACAAGGCCCTCCTCGCCGACCTCCTCGACGTACTCATGAACGACCGCCGCCAGGGCTGGGAGCTGGTCGATAGCACCTGGACGCGCGACGAAACGGACGGCGGCCTGGGGACGCACCTCACCCTTCTTGGCCGGGCGCCCTTCAGCTGACATCCGCCCGGCCGTGGCGAACCTCACACAACGCCCGCGCGATTCGCGGGCGCCCCTCCGCGTGCCCTACTATGGCTCCTTCACCTCACTATGGAGCCCTGCCATGACCGACTGGATCGCCGACGAGAAGAAGTACGTGTTCCAGAACTACGGGCGTCAGCCGGTCGTCCTCGACCACGGGCAGGGCACGCGCGTGTGGGACACCGACGGCAAGGAGTACCTCGATTTCGTGGGCGGGCTTGCCGTCAACGTCCTCGGGCACGCCCATCCCGTCGTCGCCGAGGCGCTCGCCGCCCAGTCCCGGCAGCTCATCCACACCTCAAACCTCTACTACACGAAGCCGATGATCGCCCTCGCGAAGCTGCTCGTGGAGAACTCCTGCCTCGACCGCGTGTTCTTCTGCAACTCCGGCGCCGAGGCCATCGAAGCCGCGATCAAGCTCGCCCGCCGCTTCGGCCACGACACCAGGAACGGCGCCTTCGAGATCATCGCCACCCTCGATGGCTTCCACGGCCGCACCATGGGCGCCGTCGCCGCGACCGGGACCGCGCGCTATCGCGAACCGTTCCAGCCACTCGCGCCCGGCTTCAGCCACGTCCCCTGGAACGACCTGGACGCGATCAAGGCCGCCACCACCAGCAAGACCGTCGCCGTCCTCCTCGAACCCATCCAGGGCGAAGGCGGCGTGAACATGCCCGAGCCCGGGTACCTCAAAGGCATTCGCGACTGGTGCGACGAACAGGGCCTGCTCCTCATCCTCGACGAGATCCAGACCGGCATCGGCCGCACCGGCACCCTCTTCGCCTACGAGCAGGAGGGCATCGAGCCCGACATCATGTGCCTCGCCAAGGGCCTCGCCGGCGGCGTCGCGATTGGCGCCATGCTCGCCCGCGACGACATCGCGAAGCACCTCGTCCCCGGCGACCACGGCACAACCTTCGGCGCGAACCCGCTCTCCACCGCCACCGGCGTCGCCACGCTGAGCTACGTCCTCGAAAACAAGCTCCCCGAGCAGGCCGCCCGCGCTTCGGAGCGGCTGGTCGCGCGCCTTCGCTCCATGGAAGACCGCCTTCCCGTCGTCACCGAGGTGCGGGGCCGCGGCCTCCTCATCGCCGTCGGCCTCGCCCAGGATGTCGCCGCGGATGTCGTCGCCGCCGCGCGCGAACGCGGCCTCCTCGCGAACAACGTGCGCCCGAACGCCATCCGCTTTATGCCCCCGCTCACCGTCAGCGACGACGAAATCGACCGCGCCTGCGACATCCTCGAAGCCGCCATCGTCGCCGTCACCAGCCCGGCGAAGTAGCGCTCCCCGTCCCCGTACGAACACAGCGAAGGGGCGCCCGTCGGGGGAGCCCCTTTCGCCGTGTGCCGGGCGGCCTTATTCAGGCGACCCGTCGCTCCTCGTTCGAGCGGTGCTCCGGGAGGGCACGCACCGGGTTCGCCGGCACGCCGTTCTGCCACTCGTCGCGCCGCTCCAACCCCGAACGGCTTTCCAGCGTGAACCGCGCGGCCGCACCCGTGAGGCCATCGGCCAGGTTCCGCATGTGCGCCGCCGTCGCCGCGAGCTCCTGCGCCTGCCCGCTCAGCTCCTCCGTCGAAGCCGACACCTCCTCCGCTGAAGCCGAGGTCTGCTCGCTCGTCGCCGAGACCTGGGCGATGGCCTCCGCTACACGCGTCGTGCCGTTCGCCATGTCGCCGGCGCCCTGCGCGGACTGCACCGCCTGTCCCGCGATCTCGTCGACTGCTCGGACGATGCGCTGGGTCCCGCTGCCGAGTTCGCCGATCTCCCCGGCGATGGCCTTCATCCGCGTCACGGATTCCTCGACGGCCGCGATGATCCCATCGAGCGCGGTGCCCGCCTCGGCCGTTACGCCGCGGCCAGCTTCAACGTCCAGCACGCCCGCCTCCATCGCCTGGACGGCTTCGCGCGTGCCCGCCTGCACCTTCGCGATGAGGGCCGCGATCTCCTTCGTGCTCTCGCTCGACCGCTCCGCGAGGCTGCGCACGTTCTCGGCGACCACCGCGAAGCCGCGACCCTGCTCACCCGCGCGCGCCGCCTCGATCGCGGCGTTGAGCGCGAGCAGGTTCGTCTGCGCGGCGATGTCGTCGATCGTCTTCACGATGTCGCCGATCTGCTGGCCGTACTCGCCGAGGCGGTTCACGGTCTCCTGCGAACGTCCCACCGCCGCCGCGATCGCCGCCATCGAATCCACAGCCTGGCGCACCGCGCGCTGCCCCTGCAGGGCCGCCATGCGGCTCTCGTCGGCGGCGCTGGCCACGCCTTCGGCGGCCTGCGTCACCGCCTCGAGCTGCTGCCCGATGTGGCGAGCCTCATCGCGCGAGGCAGTCGCGTTCGAGGCGCTGTTGTCGGCCGCGGCCGCGAGCTCCTCCGAGCCTGCCGCCACCCGCTCGATCTCCCGCGCCGAGTCCTGGCTCAGGCCCGAAAGGTTCATCGCGCTTCGCGTCACATCCGTGATCGCCGCCGCGATCTGCCCCGTCGCCGCCGCCATCTGGTCCGAAGCCTCGCCGATGCGGCCCGATGCGTTCGCCACTTCGCCGGCGTTGTCCTTCATGTCGTACACCAGCCCGGTGAGGCCGGTGCGCATCGCGTTGTAGCTGCCGATGGTGGCCACCAGCCGGTCGAGCATGCGGTTCACGCCCGCCGCCATCACGCCAAGCTCGTCCTTCCCGGGGTTGTCGATCTTCGGCGTCACCGGCGTCGCGCTCACCGTCAGGTCGCCCCGCTCCACCGCGCCGATGCCACGCTCGAGCGACACCAGGCAGTTTGTCTCAATGGAGTGCAGCCGCCCGCGCACGACCGCCACGCGCTTCCCGATGGAAACCGTGAGGAACACCGCGACCGCCGCCCCGATTGCGATCGCCAGCGCCGAACCGCCCACCACGACGCGACCCAGCATCGCGCTGCTGTCGCTCATCTGCTGGTCGCGGGCCGTGAGGAGGTCGCGTTCGCGTGCCTCCGCCTCCCGCAGGAGCGCCTTGATCGCGTCCGCCTCGGCCTTGCCGCGGCCAGAATCCAGGGCCGCGTCGAGATCGCTTTGCGGCTTCTTCCCCGCATCCACGTCCCGCTTGAGCTGGATGTACGGGTCGAGCACGTCCGCGCGCCACGCCTTCACCCTGGTGTCGATTTCCGCGTACCGCCTCGCCTGGGCGGCGTCCGTCGCGCCCACCTTCGTCGCGGCCGCCATCGCTGCCTGGTACTCGGCCCACCCCGCCGTGTACGGCTCAAGGTACGAATCCTTCCCCTGCAGCAGGAATCCCCGCTCCGCCGATTGCATCGCCAGCACGGCGCCGAAGATTTGCTCCGAGAGCACGATCGCTTCGTAGCTGTCGGCCGACTGCTGCTGCGTGTGCCTGCTCGCATTGGTGGAGCGAAGGGTGATAAGCCCCTGCCCGGCGATGACGAGCAGCACCGCCCCAAATCCGCCCATGAGCTTCCAGCGAAGACTGAGGTTGTCCAACCAGTGCATGGTTCCTCCCGGTGCAGCGGCTCACGGCCGCGCTGGAGGGAGTGTCTGCCCGGTATCCGCGCCTCAAGACGAGAGATTTTCCGCACCTCCGCCTGCGGTAAACCCCAACCTTTGCCCGTTCGGGACAAACTTCAGACCAATGGCCCCGCCAACGAGGGCCGCTCGTCCCCCTTCGCAGCACAGGCGCTTGCACTTCACGGGCCCAACGCCGATCGTCGAAACCCGGGCGCGAGGGCGCGGACATCACCCGCCGCTGCCGCCCGGAGGACTCACATGGCCGTCGTCTTCCTCGTCATCGCTGCCGGCAGCGCGCTCGTGCTCGCCATCGGCATCTTCGGGCTCATCGGCAAACTCCCGCGCAACGGCTGGGCCGGCATCCGCACGCCCTACACCATGCGCAGCGACGAAAACTGGCTGCGAACGCACCGCTTCGGCGCGCCCGTGCTCATTTTCGGCTCCGTCGCCACGCTCTCCGCGTCGCTCGCCTTCCTGCCGTTCGCACTCGCCGGCAAGGTGGGCGATGACCTCGCCGGCGCCGTCAGCCTCGGCTGCGCGGCCGTGCTGGGCATCTCGGCCATCGCCTCCTGGCTCTACGGCGTGAACAAGGCGAAGTCCCCGGCTCCCTGACAGTACCCCTGGACTTCGCCCGCGCCAAACTACCGCCGCGGCAGTTCCGCCTGCACCCATTCCGGCCCGTCGCTGCCGAGCGGCGCCGTCGGCAGCGTCCAGTGCGGCTTCGTCTCGTGCATCCACAGTGGCGGCCGCAGATGCGTCATGTACCCGTACCCCGTCTCGCGCGATTCCAGGAACGGCGTCACGTCGCCCAGCCCCGTCGCCGCGTTCCGGTCGAGGTCCGTCCCGAGCCGGTAGTACCACATGCTCGTCTGCGAAAGCGAAACCCGCACGCTCCACGACCCGCCTTCGGTCGCACGGCGCCGCAGCGCGATCATCGTCCCCAGGGCGGCGAAGTACCCGGTGGTGTAGTCGTTCATCGCGGCCGGCGCGAGCACCGGGCGCTGGTCCCCGCCCTGCGTAACCGCCACCCCCGTCGTCGATTGCGCCAGCTGTTCCCAGCCCGGCCGCTCCTGCCAGGGCCCTTCGAGCCCGAACGCGTTCTCTGAGACATAAATGATGCCGGGCCGCAGTTCTGCGAGCTGTCGCACGCCGAACCCGCGCCGCTCCAGCGACCGGTGCTGGAACCCCTGCGAGAACACGTCCGCGCCGCGCACCAGCGCCCGCAGGGTCTCCGCCTGCGCCGGGTCGTTCAGGTCGAGATACGCCTGCCGCTTCCCGTGGCCCGTGTCCATCTCGAAGTTCGGGATCGTCGGCAGGTTGGGCGAGGCGATGTGCAACACGTCGGCCCCGTGCTCGGCGAGCGTGCGCGCGCAGGTCGGGCCCGCGAGCACCCGGGTGAGGTCCAGCACGCGGACGTTGCTCAGCGGCCGTTCCGCCTCGTGCAGCGGTACCACCGGCCCATCGCCGATGCGCTCGACCTCCACCACCGGCTTCGTCGCGAGGAGCGCGCCCTGCGGGTGGGCCGCCCACTCTTCGGCCGTGCGGCATACCGCGCAGCAGAGCCCCTTCGCCGCCAGCGCGTCCTCCAGCTCGAAGGCGCCGCGCTTCATGCACGCCGCGGCCACGTCCTCGGCCGTCGCATCGAGCCCCAGGCCCAGCTCCGCGAGGATCCCCTCGGTGTGCGTGAAGCTGCCGTGCAGGTGGATGAACCGCCCGTCGCCGCACTCCCAAATGGCGGTGACGCCCGTGCCCCGGCGCGCCAGCGGTTCGCCCCCGACGTCCACCTTCAGGTGCTCGTAGCTTCGCAACGATGCCGCCGCGTGCCGGACATCGACCCGGAGCGCCTGCGCGTCGCCGCCCCGCAGCTGCCAGATGCGGCTCGCCTCCTGCCCCACGAGCGCAAGCGCCGTCGCCGCTCCTTCCCCGAGATGGAACGGCGACGGCAGCACCGGGTCATCGCCGGTCACCTCGATTTGCGTGTCGTTCCCGAGCTCCAGCCCGGCCAGCCGCGCGTAGTGCGCGATGCGTTCTCGCTGCATGGCGTGCGTTCCTCACCTGGTGTGTGCGCCGCATCCTACTGATTTCGCGGCGCGCGTTCTTTCGGAGTTCCGCGCTAGCCCCGGGGCGTCAGCCCGAAGCGGTCGCCCTTGCGGCCGCGCACCGCGAGGTCCACCGTCGCGAGCCGCCGTGCGCCTTCGACGCGCCCCTGCCCCCCGAAGCTCGACATCGTCAGGTAGTCTCCGAGCGAGTCCTCGAGCGCGCTCGTGTAGCCCTGCATGTCCTGGGCTTTGTTCATCTGCAGCTTCGCCATGCGCACGTTCATCGGGTTGTTCTCCGCCACGCGCATGGCATAGGCATAGGTCTCGCGCTCGAGGTCGGCCGGGTCGAGCACGCGGTTCACGAACCCGTACTGCGCGGCCTCATCGGCGCTGATGAACCGGCTTTCGAAGCAGAGCTCCTTCGCCCGCTTCACGCCGATATCCCAGGGAATGGACATGTGCTCCACGAAGCCCGCAAGGAACTGCGCATCCTTCGCCGCGAAGACGATGTCCAGGCAGCCCGCGAGCATCCACCCCGCGTAGATGCAGTAGCCCTCGACCATCGCGATCGTCGGCTTGGGCAGGTTCCGCCACCGCAGCAGCACGTCCAGGTTGTACTTCTTGAACTGGTTGTAGCGGTCGAGGCCCTCGTTCGCGCGCTGGCCCGCAGCTTGCGGCGTCCCCAGGTCGTGCCCCGCCGAGAACGTCCCACCGCTCCCCCGCACGACGATCACGCGGACCTGGTCGTCCTTCTCGGCGAGCGCGAACGCGTCATCCACGTCCTGCAGCAGGGCGTAGCTCTGGGCATTCTTGTACTCGGGCCGGTTGAGCTGAATGGTCGCGATCGGACCTTCGACGGAATAGAGGACGTTCTCGAACTGCACGGTCGGTGCTCCCGTTGTGTGGAATGGCGCGCGTAGTCTAGCTGTAGTGACCACGAGGGTTGTGGACAGGAATGAGTCATCAGCATAAGCAGATTGCTTGACTGAGAGAGGGCCATTCCGTTGGGTTGCGGTTGACGAAAACCAAGACCACACGGAGGGCCCT
>JADLBC010000014.1 GCA_020847985.1 Dehalococcoidia bacterium | reverse complement strand
AGGGCCCTCCGTGTGGTCTTGGTTTTCGTCAACCGCAACCCAACGGAATGGCCCTCTCTCAGTCAAGCAATCTGCTTATGCTGATGACTCATTCCTGTCCACAACCCTCGTGGTCACTACAGCTAGGGCGGGCCTTTCCCTTTCGCCGGTCACGGCCCATGCTCGCCACCATGTTCGTTGCACTCGAAGGTGGCGAAGGCGCCGGCAAGAGCACCCTCGCCGCGGCCCTCCGCGAACGCCTCGAGGCCGCGGGGCGGGAAGTCGTGCTCGTTCGCGAACCCGGCGGCACTCGCGCCGGCGAACAGGTGCGCGCGCTCCTCCACGAACGTCTCGCGCCCTGGGCCGAGGTCTTCGCCTTCCTCACCGCCCGCGCCCAGCTCGTCGCCGAAGTCATCCGGCCCGCCCTCGCGCGCGGCGCCTTCGTCATCTGCGACCGCTACGAAGCGAGCACCTTCGCCTACCAGGGCCACGGCCGGGGCATGCCACTCAAAGCACTGCAAACCGCGAACCGCCTGGCCACCGGCGGCACCACGCCGAACGTGACCATCTACCTCGATATCGACCCCACGGTTGGCCTCGCCCGCAAGCAGGGCGAAACCGAAGCCGTCGCCACAGGCCTCGAGGCGGTCGAATTCCATCGCCGCGTGCGCAGGGGATACCACGTCATCGGCCAGAACTCGGCGCCCGGCACGTGGCTCACGCTCGATGCCACGCGCCCGCCCGCCGAAATCGCCGCCGATGCTTCCGCCTTCATCGGCATCGGCTGAGGCGCCGCGTCAGACGCCCGCGTAGCTGTGCAGGCCGCTGACCCAGAGGTTCACGCCGAAGTAGGTGAACATCACCAGCGCCCACATGATTACGAGCCACCACATCGGGTCGGGGCGCCACCCTCGCCGGATGCGCGCGGGCAACATCTTGCGGATCCCGGGCGCGTTCGCCACCGTCCCGTTGCCGGCCGCCGCATGGAAGTACGCGGCGATGCTCAGCCACGTCACCAGCGCGCTCGTCTCCTTCGGGTCCCAGCCCCAGTAGCGCCCCCAGGCGCTGTTCGCCCACCACGCCCCCAGCGCGATGCCCAGCCCCAGCAGCGGGAAGCCGACAATCACGGCGCGGTGCGCGAGGTCCGCGGCCGCCGCCGCGCTCGGTAACGAAGCGAACCGCCGGCGCCCTTCGCCCCCCTGCACCAGGTAGATCACCGCCGCCGAGAACGCCACCGTCAGCACCGCGTACGAAATCATCATCACGCTCACGTGGATCGTGAGCAGCGGGCCGTTCTGCAGCGCCGGGACGAGTGGCACGATGTCCGATGGGAAGAGCGACGCGATCACCAGCATGCCCGCCACGATCGGCATCGCGACCACGCCCACTCGGCGCTGCCGGCTCGTCGTTTCGAAGGCCAGGTACGCCGCCGCGATCCCGAAACCGAACGCCGTCGTGAACTCGTACAGGTTCGCGAACGGTGCGTGACCGACCGCCGCCCAGCGGGTCGCCACCGCACCCCCGAGCGCGGCCACGGTGAACCCCGTGAAGCTCGTCGCGAGCCGTCCCAGCCCCGGGTTCGCCTGCCCCGTCGCCCCCGTGACGGTGATCGTCCCCGCGCTCGTCGCCGCCGCAAATCGCCGCAGCGAAACGGTCGCGCTGAGCACGTAGGCGACATAAAGCGCGACAGCCGAGCAAGCCGTGATCAGCCCCGCCCAGAACAGGTAGATCGAGAGGTCAGCCACGCCCGTATCGTATCCTGCGCACGGTTCGCTCGCAGCAAACGCCGTGAATGCGAGCTATTGGACCGGGTGGGCCTTCCTCCCGGTACCGCCCGGCCGCGAATCGGATTCGCGACGGGACTAGCCTGCACGACGGAGGTTGGCGATGGCAGCCGAGCCCGGTCGCAACTTCCTGCGGGCCCTGCGCGCCGAACGGCTCTTCGTGCGCATCGCCATCGTGGTGGCGTCACTGCTCATCGGGTCACCGTTCATCGCCGCCCTGGCCGGGATCGCGTGGCGGCTCGGCGGCTCGATGGCAGCGTTCGCGGTCCTGGGCGTTGTCGCGGCCGGTGTCGTCTGGTTCCTCGCGGGCGAATCGAATGCGCGCGGCGGCGGCCCGGCGGGGGCGACCTCAGCCGCCGGCCTTCGCTACTGCGGCGCCTGCGGCGAAGTCTTCACCGAGGCGGGCTGCCCGGCGTGCGGCGAACCGTTCGATCCTGCCCTCCCCTCCACCGTCGCCGAACTCGCCTCGATCTTGAACGACCTGACCGCCATGGCACGCGAAGGCCGCATCCCCGAGGCCGCGCTCCTCGCGCTCCGGCCCGTCTACGATCGGCGGCTGATCGAAGCCCGGCGGCTCGAATTGGCCGCCCGGGGTGAACCCGCGAGCCACCAGCCGGGGCCCGTCGTGGTGCCGCCCGCGGCTCCACCGCCGCCGCCCGCGGCGCCACCACCGCCGCCCGCGGGCAGCGCACCCGCCGCCACACACCGCGGACCGGCGCTCCCGCCGCCTCCGCACGTGGGGACTCCCGTGCTGGCGGCCGCGCCGCTCCCGTCGCGGTCTCTCCCGAGCGCGCCCGCGCCGGCGGCGCCCCCGCCGCCCCCGCCTGAGCCCCCCGGCCCCAGTCTCGGCGAAGTCGCCATCGGTTGGGCCGCCGAACGCCAGGCCGACCTGCTGCTCTACGCCGGCGCCTTCCTCCTCTCGATTTCGGCCGTCATCTTCGTCGCCTACCAGGGCGAAACGCTGAGCGGCGGCATCCGCTTCTCGATCCTTACCATCTACGCCGTCGCCCTCCTCGGGCTCGGGCTCTCCCTCTCGCACTGGGAGCGCGTGCGTGAAGCGGGGCCCGTGTTCCTCGCGCTCGGCGCCATCCTCGTGCCCGTCGATTTCGTCGCCCTGCGCACGCAGGTCCTCCACGACGACGTCTCCCTTGACCTCCTCTGGCTGATTGGCGCTTCCTGCACCGCCGTCCTCTACCTCGCGCTCGCGCTGCGCGGCTATGGCAGGCTCTACTTCGTCCCCGCGGGCACCGCGCTGCTTGCCGCATGGGCGGCCCTCGGCGGGGTCCTCGATATCCCCTGGCACTGGTGGGGCCCCTGGTTTGGCAGCTTCGCGGCCGCGGCCTACGCCGGGTCGCACGCATTCATGGCCCGCTGGCACGGCCTGGTCTGGGCGCTCGGGGCGGCGACCGCGCTCGGCGTGTCCAGCCTGCTCTCGGCCCATGCCGCCGCCGCCGATGACGGGTCCGCGAAGGCAGCACTCCCGCTGACCTACCTCATCGCCGCCGCTGCCGTCGCCGCCGGGCTTCGCTGGCGTGTCAACGTCCCAACCCTCGCGGCGATGCCCTACCTGGGGACGATGACCGCCGCATCGGCGTGGTGGGCCATCGCCGGGCTGCCGGTCGAATGGCAACCCGCCTGGGCCGCGGTCGCTGCGAACGGCTACATCGCCATCGCCGCCATTCGCCGGCAACACGAACGGTCCTGGGCCATGCTGGCCGCGGGCATCGCCGCCATCGCGCTCGTCGCCGCGCATGGGCTCGCGCTCGCCCCGGATGCCCGCCACGGCGGCCTCCCCGCAACCTACGCCGTGGCGCTGGTGGGTGTCGTCTTCGTTTATTACCAGTGGCGCTGGGTCGAGGCCGCGGCCGTGATCCCGGCCGTCGCCGCCGCCACCGCGGGTGCCGCGTGGTGGGCCGCGTTCGGCATGCCGTACGAATGGCGGCCGCTCTGGCTGATGCTTGCCGGCGGAGGCTACCTCGCCTTCGCGCATCTCGAAGGCCGGGGCCGCGAGCGCGGCTGGGCGGGCGCCGCGCTCGTGGCCGGCATCGCCGCCATCGCCATCGAGCACGGCCTCGTCCTCCGCGAAACCGCGGACCGCGCCCCCCTGCCGATCGCCTACGCCGCGATGTTCGTGGGCCTGTCGTCCGCGTACGGCCGGTGGCGCTGGGCTGTGCCCGCGGCGCTCATGCCCCCGGTCGGCATGCTTGCGCTCCTCGCCACCTGGTGGGCTACCGATGCCGTGGCCGTCGAATGGTACGCCGCCTTCGTGGCCGGCGCGGCGCTCGGCTATCTCGCGCTCGCCTTCTTCGACCGCGAAACGCGCCGGCCGGGCTGGCAGGCAGCGGTGGTCCTCACCGGCGCCCTCGGCGTCGCCATGAGCCTCCTCACGCCCGTCCTTTCGGAACCCAACCGCTGGGCGATGCCCCTGCCGGCCGCCATCCTGCTGGCCGGCGCCGTGACCGCGTTCGTGCGATTCCGCTGGACGTGGCGTGTAGCCCCCGGCGCGATCCCCGCGCTCGTGGCGTTCGCCGCCGGGTCCGCCAGCTGGGCACAGTGGAATCTCGCGCCCGAATGGTATGCCGCCTTCGCGAGCGCCGCGTCCGCTGGCTATCTCCTCACCGGCCACTTCGACACGCCGCCCTACGACCGCCGGTGGGCGCTGGGCGCGCTCGCGGTATCACTCGCGGCCATCCTCGGCCCGCAGGTCGCCGCCATCACCGCCGGCGCCGGCTCCTCCCGGGACTTCGACCAGTGGTCGCTTCCGGTCGTGTACGGCGGCGCGGCGTTCGTCGCGGCCGCCGCCATCCTGCGCTGGCGTTGGCGGCTCCCCGAGGCGTTCGCGGTGGCGCCTCCCGCCGTCGCGGCGCTGGGCGCGGCGGTCCTCTGGGTTGCGGTGGATATGCCGCTCGAGTGGCTGCCCGCGTGGGCCGCCGCCGCTGCCGCGACCTACCTGGTGATTGCGCCGTTCGCCCCTTACCAGCCCGCGGCGTGGCGCATCGCCAGCGGCGTTGCGGGGCTCTTCGCGCTCTATGCCGCCCATGCGCTCGCCGCCCGCGACGGCGTCGACGACCTCGTGCGCGAACAGCTCCCGGTGGCCTACGCGACCCTGTTCGCGGGCTGGGCCTGGGATGGGTACCGATGGCGCGACCCCGGTCTTTTCGTCGCTCCCCTGCTCGCGGCCGCCACCGGCATGGCAACCCTCTGGGCGGCCGGCGCGGGCCCCCACTGGGACGCGTTCCCGCCGCTCGCGATCGCCGCCGTCCTCGCGGCATCGGCCCCGCTGTGGCGGCGTTGGCGCGGGCCCGATCGCTATGGCTGGGCCTACACCGTCGCCTTCAGCGCCCTCCCGACGCTCGCCTTCCTGCCATACACCGTGCATCACGCGCCGCAGGGCCTCGCGACGCAACTCGTGAGCGCGGGCCTGCTCTCCTTCGCTGCCTTCCGCACCAACGGCGAACTGCTCGCGGGCGTCACCGGCGATGCCCCCTGTCTCGATCGCACGGTGCTTCTGCAGGCCGCCGCCTCCTTCCTCTTCGGCGCCGCCGGGTCCGCCAATCAGCTCTTCGGCATCGAAGGACCAGACCAGGCGTGGCTCTTCGCCGCGCTCGGCACCGTTGCCTGGGCTGGCGCGGGCGCGCTCGGCCGCCGCGAAGGCTGGCTCTGGACGTTCGCGCCGGTCGGCCTGGCTGGCTCCATCATCGCCGCCATCGTCGCCGGCGGCGGCTATGGTGTGCTCGCTGCGGTGCTCACGCTCGCCGCCGTCTCGCAGGCCGCCGCGGGTCTCGCCGCTCGCCGTTGGGCCATCCTCGCCCCCGCGAGCGCCTTCGCATGGCTCGCCACCTGGGCCGCCTGGCAATGGCGCGAACTCGATACCGCGTACCTGTCGCTCGTCTACGTCGCATTCGCCACGTTCGAATGGGCCGGCTTCGCCCTGCTGCGACGCCGCGCCCGCCCCGGGACCGAGTCCGGGCTCGTGGTGTACTTCCTCTCGTGGAGCGGGTGGGCGGTGGCCGCGCTCGCCGCCGGCATCGTCCTCGGACAGCGCCAGCAGGCCCTCGAACCCGGTGCGGCGCTCGTCACCACGCGCGAATGGACCCTCACCGCCGCCGTCGTCGCGATGTCCTCGGCCGCTGTCCTGGCCGAAGGCTTCCGGCTCGGCCGCCGCGCGCTCTGGCTGCCCGCGAGCGCCGGGCTGCTCGCCGCGCTCCTGATGGCCATCGCCACCCGCGAGCCCGCGAACGTGCAGGCGTACACCGCACCCGTCGGCGTCTACCTCATCGTCATCGCCCTCACCTACCGCGACACCCGGTCCCTCATCGAGCCGCACCTGGAACTGCACGAAGCGGTGATGCTCATCGGCGCGCTCCATCTCGTTCTCCCGCCCGCCGAACAGAGCTTCGAACCCGGCGGCGGCAAGTACGGCCTCGAACTCATCGGGATCGGCGTCGCACTGCTGGTCACCGGCCTCGGGCTGCACGCTCGCTGGCTGGTCGCGGCCGCGCTCCTCACCATCACCGCGACCGCCGCGCGCCTGGTCACCGGCGGCTACTTCGCCGTCCCCTATTGGGCCATCCTCGGCATCGCGGGCACGGCCCTCATTGGTGCGGGCCTGCTCATCCTGTCGCAGCGCGCGGCATGGGACCGCTTCCGCGTCGGTGTCGTGGAGTGGTGGAACAGCGCCGCGCCGCGCGGCACCTGATTCGCCCCCCGCCTACGCGTCCCAGGGGAGCACGGACCGCCCGGGCTTCAGCAGCGGCTTCACGAGCCCGTCCGCGATGACCACCAGCAGGTCGTAGCCCGCGTAGAGCGCCGGGTCCATCCCGCGCAGCGCCCAGGAAAGCTTCTCTTCGTCCGCGTAGGTCGCTGCCCCGAGTACCACGAGCGCCTTCGCATCGGCCTGCAGCGAAAGCGTCGGCGCCGCCTCGCGCAGCAGCGCGCGCAGGTTCCGCCGCAGCGCCGAGGACTGGCTGTCGTCTTCCGGCTTCGGCGATCCGAGCACATAGGCCCGCTCCGCCTCCAGCGGCGTCACCGTCCAGGCATCGAAGGTGGGGATCGTCTGCGTTTCGTCCGCTTCCGGCTGCCCGGCGGCGAGCACGATGCGCTCCGTCAGCTCATCCCGGAGATCCTGGCTCACGGGCAGGCGGTACAGTTCGAGCGCGTTGAGATAGTACGTGCCCGGGACGCGGTTCGTGAACTGCGCCCAGTGCCCACCGAGCCCTCCGAGGATCGTCATTACCGATCCGCTCGTCTCCTGCCGCCGCAGGTAGAGGCTCACCGGCCGCCGAAGTTCCTGGCGTCCGTCCTCCGTGTCTACCGCCCCGGCCACCTGCAGCACGAGCTGGCTGAGCGCTGCGTCGCCTTCGGGGAGGTGCGCGCCTCGCGGCACCCAGAGCCCGACCCGCAGCCGTGCGCTATCGAGCCGCTGTTCGATGGCCGCGCGCGCCGCCTCGTACGGCAGCTCCGCATCCGCCGCGAGCGTGTCGAGGAGCGAGAACGCGAGCCGCCAGCGCCGCCCGACGGAGATGACGCCGCGGTGGACGCCGCTCTGCGACGCCTCATGCGCCTCGAGCGAGGTGCTCCGCGCATAGAAGCCGCCGAACCACTGGAGGAAGAGGCGCAGCCCCGCTTCTCCCGGGTCCGACGGGTACGCGATAGGCTCGCCCGCGGCCATGTCTTAGCCCTGCAGGCGAACGCGCGGCGGGTTCACGACCGCGATGTTGATGCCCGGGTCCGTCAGGATCTCGACCCCCTCCGGCACCACGACGTCCGCCACCGTGAGGGTCACATCGAACCCCTTGAGGAGGCCCGCGTCCGCCTCGATCGCGTCCGGGATTGCCAGCGGCAGGCAGCGAATCGAAATCTGGTCGAGGCTCTGCAGCAGGGTCCCCGCGAGGTCGCGCACGGCCGGCGCTTCGCCCACGAGCCGCACCGGCACATTGGCCTGGATCGGCTTGGACGGGTCCACCTGGAAGAAGTCGACGTGGATCGGGTCGCCGGTGCCGCCCTTGCGCATCATCCCGCGGATGATCACGTAGCGCGGGTCGGTCTCACCCGTCACCTTCAGTTCGAACATGCCACGAAGGCCCGCCGCCTTCACGTTGCGGCCGAATTCGCGAGCGTCGATTTCGATCGACCGCGAATCCAGCCCGCGGCCGTACACGTTGGCCGGGAGAATCCCCGCGCGGCGCAGCTTCGCGACCGACTTACCGGTGACAGTGCGCGGCGCGGCCGCGATAACGAGACGTTCAGCCATGGGTTCCAGATCTCCTGTGCCACGCGCGTATACGTGGCGCGCATCCGTCCAGACTAGCGCAGGGAGGGGCACGGTCAATCGCGAACCACCCCCCGCGGGCGCTCCCCGGCGCTGGCCCGGGCAAGCAAAGGGGGCTGCCGGAGCAGCCCCCTTTTATTCGCGTTAGGGAGAACAGCCTATGCCGGCTTGATCGCCGCGACCTTCTCGCGTGCGCCAGCCTTGTCCTCGTACCAGAGAGCGTTGAGCGCCTTGAATTCAGCCGCATCCCCGGGGACATCGTCCTCGGCGAAGATCGCGGTCACCGGGCAGGCCGGTTCGCACGCGCCGCAGTCGATGCATTCGTCCGGGTTGATGAAAAGCATCCGGTCTTCGCCTTCGTCGAAGTGGATGCAGTCCACCGGGCAGACTTCGACGCAGGCCTGGTCCTGCACATCGATGCAGGGGGAAGTGATGACGTAGGCCATAGCTGCTCCTCTCGCGTTCGTTCCGTGTCGCGGTGGCCGAGATTCGCACGGCCTACCGGCATACTACTATCCTCGGATCAGGCTGGAAAGCAAACGAGCCCCGCCCAATCCCCTCAGGAAGGCACCCCTACGGGCTTCCCGGTCCGCATGTCCACCGGGTAATACCGCCCGGCTTTCAGCTCCTCGATCAGCTCGCGTTCGTCATGGATCTCGCGGTCGAAATACGTCGCGACCTTGCCGATATCGCTGATCGCGTGGGAATCCGTGCCGGCCGTGCCGGGCATCCCCATCATCTCCTGCAAGCGCCGCGAGAACTCGTTTTCCTTGTCGCTGCCGCGCCCGTTGAGCGTCTCCAGCGCTTTCACGTACTGGTAGGCCGGGTTCCGCATGGCCTTCTCGAGGGCCATCGTCGTCTCTTCCTCGCTGCGGCTGAACCACGGCATCTGCCGCCGGTACGGGTGGGCGGCGACCAACGCCCCGCTCGCCCGCTCCGTGTAGCTCGCGAGTTCCCGCGAACGGTGCATGCCGAACACGTACCGGTCGATGCCCCAGGCGAGAATGTGCCCGTCGTCCGTGCTGATCTCCACGCCCGCGAGCACGAGGAAGTTGTGCTTCGCCCGCAGCTCCTCGATGGACTTGTGATCCCACATCGTGTCGTGCTCGGTGAAGCACACGGCATCGAGGCCCGCCTGCTTGGCGCGGACAATCAGGTCGTCGGGGTTCAGCACGCTATCGTGCGAACGGGGCCAGGTGTGCGCGTGAAGGTCAATTAGCATGCGGCGTTCCGGCAGCCACTATAGCCACGCCTCCTCGGCACGGGCAATGCGAACCGGCGAGCCCACCCCACGCCTACACGAATCCCCGCAGCCGGATCGCCCGCGCGACACGCTCCACGGCGATATCGAACGCCGCCTGTCGCGCCCGCGTGCCATCCTTCGCCGCCCTCGCCATCAGGTCCCCGAACGCCGCCACCATGCGCACCTCCAGCTCCTGGTTCACCCGGTCCAACGCCCAGCGGAACTGCTGGATGTTCTGCGTCCATTCGAAGTACGACACGGTGACGCCGCCCGCGTTGATGAGGATGTCCGGCAGTACCGTGATGCCGCGCGCCGCGAGTACGGCATCCCCCGCCGGCGTGACCGGGTGATTCGCCGCTTCCACCACCACCCTCGCGCGAATGGCGCCCGCGTTCTCCCCGGTGATCACCTCGCCCAGCGCGGCCGGCACGAGGTAATCGCACTCCGTCGCCAGCAGCTGCTCGTTCGTGATCGGCTCCGCGCCTTCGAAACCCGCCACCGAGCCGGCCACCGCCGCCCAACGGTCCAGCGCCGCGATATCGATGCCCGCAGGGTTCGCGAGCCCGCCTTTCACGTCGCTCACCGCCACCACGCGAAAGCCGTACTCGTTCGCGATGCGGCACGTCCACGAACCCACGTTCCCATAGCCCTGCACCACGATCCGAATGTCCCGGGGGTCGATGCCCTCCAGGCGCGCGTATTCACGCATGCACACGGCCACGCCCCTGCCCGTCGCCTGGTCGCGCCCGAAGCTCCCCCCGAGCTCGACCGGCTTGCCCGTGACGATGCCCGGCGTGTACCCGTGCATCTGGCCGTAGGCGTCCATCATCCAGGCCATCGTCTGCGCGTTCGTGCCCATGTCCGGCGCGGGGATGTCCCGCGTCACCCCGAGGATCATGTTGATGTGCTGCATGTACGTCCGCGAAAGCCGGTTCAGCTCCGTTTCGCTCATGCGCGTCGGGTCGCACATCACGCCGCCCTTCGCCCCCCCGAACGGCAGTTCCATGAGCGAGCACTTGTAGGTCATCAGCATCGCCAGCGCGCGCACTTCGTCGATATCGGCGCGGGGGTGGAAGCGGATGCCGCCCTTGTACGGCCCGCGCGCGCCGTTGTGCTGCACCCGGTACCCCTCAAAGATGCGCAGCTTGCGGTCGTCCATTCGCACCGGCAGCTGCGCCCGGATCTCGCGCCAGGGCGTTTTCAGCAGCTCCAGCGCCTCGGGCTCCAGCCGGATCCGTTCGGCTGATTCCCGCACCGAAGCCAGTACCGATTCCGAGGGCGAGAGCGTTGCCACCGCGGGCGGCGCGGCCTCCGGGCTCAAGGGTGCGGTCATTCGTCCCTCCAGCGCGCGCTGCGCCCCATCATTCTCCCGCTCCCGCCGATCGCGGCGCCAGCCCCATCCCCCGGCTGCGATGCCACTGCGATTGCCCCCCGGGTTCCCCGCTCCCCGCGGCCGGTGCACACTGCCGCCATGGCGCGCGTCTTCGTCACCAGGACTATCCCCGGCCGTGCCCTCGAGATGCTGCGCGAGGCCGGCCACGACCCCGATGTCTGGCCCGGCGAACTCCCACCCGGTGATGCCCTGCCCGTTCGCCTCGAAGGGGCCGCCGCCGCGCTCACCATGGTCGTCGACCGCATTGAGCCCGCCGTTTTGGCCGCGAACCGGGGCCTCCGCATCGTCGCCAACATGGCCGTGGGCTACGACAACATCGACCCGCGCGCCGCCGCCGAGTTGGGCGTCTGGGTCACGAACACCCCCGGCGTGCTCGCCGAAACCACCGCCGACCATGCCTTCGCCCTGCTCATGGCTGCTGCCCGCCACGTCGCCCTCAGCGACCGCGACACCCGGGCCGGCGGATGGCGCACCTGGTCACCCACGGGCTTCCTCGGCCGCGATATCCACGGCGCCACCCTGGGCATTGTCGGCCTCGGCGAAATCGGCACGGCGATGGCCCGCCGCGCGACCGGCTTCGGCATGAAGCTCCTGCATGCCTCCCGCACATCCAAACCGGCGGCCGAGCACGCTCTCGGCATCGAGCGTGTCACCCTCGCGGAGTTGCTTGCGCGCTGCGATTTCGTCTCGCTGCATACGCCGCTGACGGCGGAGACGCGCGGCCTCATCGGCGCCGCCGAACTCGCCGCCATGAAGCCCACCGCCATCCTCGTGAACACCGCCCGCGGCCAGGTCGTCGACCAGGACGCCCTCATCGCCGCCCTCCGCGCGAACCGCATCGGCGGCGCCGCCCTCGATGTCACCGACCCGGAGCCCCTGCCCCTCGACAGCCCGCTCTTCTCGTTCGCGAACGTCGTGATCACGCCGCACATCGCCAGCGCCAGCCACGCGACGCGCGCGCGAATGGCCGAGATGGCGGCGGCGAACATCATCGCCGTTCTCGCCGGCCGCGAACCCCCGAACCCGGTGAACCGGCCCACCCCGCCGCGCGCCTGAGATCGCTTACGCCCGCTTTGGCGCCCCTCCCGTATGCTCGGAGGCCATGGCCCGCCTCGCGATCGCCGCACCCGCCGCCACCGTGGAGGCATCGCCCTGGCGGCCGCAGGCGTTCGGTCTGGTCATCATCGCCGCCGCCATCATCGGCATCACCGGCGGCTTCGTGTTCAGTACTTTCGTCCCTCGCGGCGAATTGGGCGGCTACGAATACCACCTCTGGCGCTGGCAGGCCGATACCCTGCTCGATAACGTCTTCTCCCGCGCGGGCATCGGCCCCGATCCCGAAGGCGCCAGCGCCGGCCGCGCGCTCGGCGAGTACTTCCGCCTCACCAGCGCCATCCGCGCCGCTTCCAACGCCGAATCCCCCGACCTCGCGCTCCTCGACACCCTCACCAACGAACGTGCGACCTACGAAAACGACGTCGAACGCCTGGTCGAAGCGCGCATCCACGAAGCGGTCGCGGGCGCCGGGCTCATGCGCGGCCTTCCCCTCTTCCGCGGCGTCAGGTTCGTCTGGCCACCCGTCGATTTCGAACTCACGAACCCGCCCCGCCTCCTCGTCCGCTCCCCTCGTGACCACATCGACCGCGCCGGGGACACCCTCCTCAAGAACGACCTCACCCTCCGCGACATCGAAAAGATCGAGGCCGAGACCGACTCCCGCGACACCGTCTCCATCGTCGTTTCCATCGGTGGCATCGCCGCCTACCCCGCCATCGTTCGCGACGACCGCTCCTACGACGCGCTCATCGAAACCGCCTCGCACGAGTGGGCGCACCATTACCTCGCCTTCTTTCCGCTGGGTGAGCAATGGGGCAATGGCGGCGACGCCGAGACCCTGAACGAAACCACCGCCGACCTCGCCGGCCGCGAAATCGCCAACCTCATCCGCGAAGCGCACCCCGTCGATCTCCCCCGCGGCGCCGACGGCACGGCCCCGCCCGCGGCCACCGCACCGGACATCGACTTCAACGCCGAGATGCGCAAACTCCGGGTCGAAGTCGACGCGCTGCTTGCGAAGGGCGATGTCGCGGGCGCCGAGCGCACCATGGAAGACCGCCGCCGTTACTTCAACGACCACGGCATCCCGATCCGCCGCCTCAACCAGGCCTACTTCGCCTTCTACGGCACCTACGCCGCGAGTTCGGCCTCTTCGAACCCCATCGGGCCGAAGGTGGACCAGGTCTGGGAGCGCACCCACGATGTCGGCGTCTTCCTCGCCATCATGCGCGAGGTGCGCACCACTGCCGACCTCGATGCCGCGCTCGCCCGCCTCGCACCGGCTCCCTGATCAGGCCGGGTCCTTGACATCCGGCCGCGTGACCAGCAGCGCGAGCGCGATGCCCACCAGCGCATAGGCCAGCACCACCGTCATCGCGTCGCTGTATGCCGGCGCGTGCCCCCGGTAGACAGGGTTCCAGGCGCTGGCCGCGCTTTCCCGGTTGCGAAGGATTGCGCCCGCGATGGCCACGCTCACGGCGCCGCCCATGAAGTACACCAGGTTGTAGGTCCCCGTCGCCACGCCTGCCAGCCGTTCGGGGAAGCGGGCGGTGGCCGCGTTCACCACGCTCGCGTTCACCATCCCGTAGCCCGCTGCCAGCGCGATGTAGAGTGCGCCGATCGCCCATGGCGTCCAGCCCGTGGCCGCGGCGTCGAACAGGCCGCCCGCCGCGAGCATGCAGCCCGTGCCCGCCAGCAGCAGCCGCCGCGTGCCCAGCCGGTTTACGAGGCTCCCGCCCGCCATCCCAAATGCGCCGATCGCCACCGCGCCTGGCAACAGCGTGAGCCCGACCTCGATCGTGCTCATCCCGTGGTAGTGCGTCAGCAGCAGCGGCACCAGCACCAGCACGGCGAAGTGCCCGCCCTGCGTCATCGCTCCGATCACCGAAAGTCCCCAGAATCGCCCGTTCACCGCGACCTCGCGTGCGATGAACGGGTCGGCGGCACGCCGCACGCGCAGCACCACCAGCGGCCAGAGCACGATTGCCACGGCGATGCCGGCCAGCCCGATCCCGCTTCCCGGTTCCGCGGGCAGGCGGTTCAACGCCATGATTGTGCCCGTCACCGCGCCGAACATCAGCATCACGCCCGCGGCATCGAACCGCTGGCCCGGCGCCCCCGGCACGTTCGGCACCACCGATGCGGCCACCGGCCAGAACGCCGCCACCGCCAGCCCGGTCGCAAGGAACGGCCCTCGCCAGCCGAACGCATCGGTGAGCGTCCCGCCCACGAGCGGCCCAAGCCCGAAGCCCACGCCCACCGCCACCACCGTCGCCCCGATCGCGCGGCCACGCGTTTCAGGTGTCGTCGTTTTCACGATCGTCGCCATCGAGATCGAGGGGATCACGGTCCCGCTTGCCCCCTGGATGACGCGCGCCCCCACGATCTGCCAGAAGCCCGGCGCCGCCGCCACCCCCACCGACGCGATGGCGAACGCCGCCAGCCCGGCCACGTACAGCCGCTTCGTCCCGAACATGTCGGCCAGCCGCCCCCACACCACGGTCCCGCTCGCGAAGGGGATGAGGTAGGCCGTCACCACCCACGAGAGGTCATCCGCGGGGACCGCGAAATCCGCCTCGATGTCGGGCAGCGCCAGCGAGCTCATCGATGCGTTCATCACCGAGAGGAACACCGTCCCGCACAGCACCACCAGTGCCGCCGGGCGAAGGCCGGGGACGACGACTCCGCCGCTGGCTGCCACGCCCGCGATTCTTCCCGTTCCCGCCGCCCCTGTCGATCGCCTACCGTTCGAGGCGGCCCCTCGGTACCATGGGCGCATGCCTATCTACGAGTTCCGCTGCGCGGATTGCTCCCGCATCACGAACTACTTCACCCGCAAGATCGATACCGTCTCCACCGTCAACTGCGAGCACTGCGGCAGCGCCAAAACCAGCCGTATGATGTCCAAGTTCGGCCGCACCTACAGCCGCGCCGACATCATCGATAAGTACGGCGACCCGCAGGATTCGAACGACCCCGACGCCTATCGCGACCCCCGCCAGATCGGCACCTGGGTCGAAAAGCGCTTCGACGAGTACGGCCTCGACCTCCCCGAGGGCGCCCGCGAGATGATCGACGCCGCCCGCGATGGCGAATTCCCCGACCCCGTGAAGGACCTTTAGCCCGGTGACCCCGGACACCTCCGCGCTCGAGGCGATCGTCCCCCGCATCCTCGATCACTTCGCCGCGAAGAACGCCGCCCGCGAAACCGCCCTCACGGCCAGCCGCAGCCTCATCCGCATGAGCGCCAACGCCATTCGCGCTGTCCACCGTCACGACCTCGAGCGTGCCGCCGCGCTCCTCGCGGAAGCCCGCGCCATCCGCGACGACGCCCTTCGCGCTCTCCGTGGCCACCCGGACATCGAATACGCCGGCTTCCTCCACGACGCCCAGAAGGAGTTCGCCGAGGCCAGCGCCACCTTCGCGCTCCTGGGCGAAGGCCGGCTCCCCACGCCCGAGGAACTCGGTGTGGAGTACGCCGCCTACCTCAACGGTATTGCCGAGGCCGTGGGCGAACTCCGCCGCTACCTCCTCGATCGCCTCCGCGCCGGCGCCTACGAAGGCTGCGAGGCGATCCTCTCCGCGATGGACGACATCTACGCCGTGCTCGTCACCATCGACTTCCCCGATGCCATGACGGGCAACCTCCGCCGCACGACCGACCAGACGCGCGGCATCCTCGAAAAAACCCGCGGCGACCTCACCATGGCCATCCTCCAGCGCGACGCCATGGCTGCGATCGGCGCCCGCCCGCTGCCGCACCTCACCGAAGGCTGAGCCCCACGCGCAAGCCACCGTCCCTGTAGAATCCCGTCGCGGTGCCGCCCTCACATCCGGGGCACGCAGGGGGTTCACATGTCACTTTCGGGGCGCGTCGCGCTCGTCACCGGTGGCGGCCGTGGTATCGGCCGTGCCATCTCCATTGGCCTCGCCGAGGATGGCGCCGCCGTCGCCATCAACTACACCCGCGACGAAGAGTCCGCCCGGGCCACCGTCGACGCCATCCTCGCGCTCGGCGGCAAGGCGAAGGCCTACCAGGCGTCGGTCGAGGTCTACGAAGAGGACCAGGCCATGGTCGAAGCCGTCATCGCCGATTTCGGCAAGATCGACATCCTCGTGAACAACGCCGGCATCGCCAGCCGCGGCCAGTCCGTCCGCGATACCGACCCCGCCGAAATGGAGCGCGTTGTGCGCACCCACGCCTTCGGGTCGTTCTACATGTCCCAGCTCGTGCTCGATTCCATGCGCGCCCAGGAGCGCGGCGACATCGTCATGATCTCCTCCGTCGCGGCGTCCTCGTTCGGCCCGAATGGCTCGCCATACAACATGGGCAAAGCCGCCCTCGAAGCCCTCGCCTTCGGTCTTGCGAAGGAAGAACGCCGCAACGGCATCCACGTCAACATCGTCGCCCCCGGCCTCACCGAGACGCAGATGGGCATCCGCCTGGCGCGCGCCACGCGCGGCACCCAGAGCCGCGAAAACCTCCGCGAACTCGACTCCAAGATGCCCTTCGGCCACGTCTGCCAGCCCGAGGAGATCGCCGACGCCGTCCGCTACCTCGTCAGCGACCGCTCGACCTACGTCACCGGCCAGCGCATCCAGGTCGATGGCGGTGGCCCCATGATGGGACCCTACTAGGAGCTGTTAGCAGGGTGCTGAAAAAGGGGTCGGCGGCGCGCGATCTAAGCAGAGATGGCGGGTGCAGGCCGGACGAGTACGGCCCGGCGCACGTCGGTGGATGTGGTCTTGGCCCGTTTCGTGGGGCTCGGGAGCGTCGTT
>JADLBC010000013.1 GCA_020847985.1 Dehalococcoidia bacterium | reverse complement strand
CCATTCCCGGTGCTGGTGCAGCCCTCGGTGGCGCGGGCGCGGCGAGCGCGGGGGCGGCCATTCCCGGTGCCGGTGCGGCCCTCGGTGGCGCGGGCGCGGCGAGCGCAGGCGCGGCCATTCCCGGTGCCGGTGCGGCCGGCGCCATTCCTGGTGCTGGCGCTATCGCAGGCGGCGGTGGCGTTGCTGGCGCCGGTGGAATCGTAGGCGGTGGCGGCGGCCTTGCTGGCGGCGGTGGAGTCGCTGGTGGGGGAGGAATCGCCGGTGGGGGTGGAGTCGCAGGTGGCGGTGGCGGAATCGCTGGCGGTGGCGGTATCGCGGGTGGCGGCGGAATCGCAGGCGGTGGCGGCGGCCTTGCTGGCGGTGGTGGCATTGCCGGCGGTGGCGTCGCGGGCAGTGGTGGAATTGCTGGCGGTGGTGGAATCGCGGGCGGTGGCGGAATCGCTGGTGGCGGTGGTCTCGCCGGTGGCGGCGGCGTCGCCGGTGGCGGTGGGATCGCTGGGGGTGGTGGCGTCGCCGGTGGTGGCGTCGCGGGCGGTGGCGTCGCGGGCAGTGGTGGAATTGCTGGCGGCGGTGGTCTCGCCGGTGGCGGCGGTGGAATCGCAGGCGGTGGTGGTATCGCGGGTGGTGGCGTCGCGGGCAGTGGTGGAATTGCTGGCGGCGGTGGTCTCGCCGGTGGCAGTGGGATCGCCGGTGGCGGCGGTGGAGTCGCTGGTAGCGGTGGAATCGCTGGCGGCGGTGGTATCGCGGGTGGTGGTGGCGGGTTCCCGGGAATCCCCGGGAGCGGCCTCGCCGGTGGACCTTCCGGTGGACCTCCCGGCGGGCTCCCCGGCGGCCCCGGGGGCATGATGCCGCCCGGCCCTGGCCCCGGAGGCTTCCCCGGAAGTCCCGGCACCGGCCTCCCCGGCTCCGCGGGCGGAACCATCCTGCGCCCGCCGCCCGTGCGTGGACCCGGCCTCTCGCCCGGGCGCGTCATCCGGATCACCGTGCGGCTCGTCGGCGGCCTCGCCGGCGTGGGGATCATCACTATCATCGTCGCGGCCGCTCTCGTGCTTACCGGGGACCCACAGCCCTGCGCTCCGCGCGTCAGCGTCGTCTCCGCTGCGGCGGCCGACGCCGCCAATGCGAAGTGGATCGCCTTCCGCGACGCTGCCCCGGGCACGACCGTCGCGTTCACTGAGGCCGAAGCCACCTCGCGCGGCACCCGGTACGTCTCCGAACGCGACCTGCCCCTGCGCAACCTCCAGGTCTACTTCTGCAGCGATGGACGGGCCGAGGCGAAGGGCGTCACGTCGTACGCCGGGCGCAACGTCAACATCGTCCTCCGCGGGCACCTCGATGTGGCCGGCGGCCGCAACCGCATCGTGCTCGACTCCGCCCGGGCCGGGAATCTGCCTGCTGCGGTGGGCACACGGCTCGCGACCGCCATCCTCGACCGCAACGGCGCGCGGAACCTGCCGCTCGGCATTACCATCGCCAGCAGCGTCTCGACCGATGGACTGCATACATTGACGCGATGACGGGCGCCTGCCCATCGTTTCGCGAGGGAGGCCGCCATGCTGTTCGAAGCCTCTGACCTCGCGGATGCCGGGGGCACCGGCGCCGAGACGTGTGTGATCGGCGCCGGCCCGGCCGGGCTCACCGTGGCTTCCGAACTCGCGGGCGCGGGCGAGGATGTCGTGCTCCTGGAGAGCGGCCCCGGCACCGGCGACCTGAACCGCGGCGAGAACGCCGGGTACCCGTACTTCCGCCTGGACCTGGCCCGAATGCGTGGTATTGGAGGCAGCCGGGTGGCGTGGCTGCCCGCGGGGAACGTCCCCTGGCCCCTCAATGGCGGTTTGCGCAGCCGCCGTCTTGACCCTTCGGACTTCGAGCAGCGAGACGGCTCCGGAAGGCGCCTTTGGCCGTTCGCGTTCGATGAACTCGTGCCCCACTTCGCGCGCGCGGAGGCCCTCCTCGGCCTTGTGGCGAACGAAGCGCTCCTCGCGCCGCCGCCGGCGCCCGGGCCTGGCCTCGAAACCACGCACTTCCAGTTCTCCGACCCGGCGCGCTTCGATGCCATCGCAGGCGCGCTCATCGCCTCCGAAAAGGCGCGCGTCGTGCGCGGCGGCACCGTCCTCCGGCTCGAAACGGGTGTGATAGACGGGCGCTGTACGGGTGTCACCGCGGTCGATGCCACGGGCCGCATGTTCACGGTTCGCGCGCGACGGGTCGTCGTGGCGGGCGGCGGCATCGAAAACGCGCGCCTGCTCCTGCTCTCCTCGGCCGCGAACCCGGACGGCATGGGCAACGAGCACGGCCACGTCGGCCGCTGGTTCGGCGAACACCTCCACGTCGAGGCGGCGCACCTGCTGCTCGCCGACGGCGTCGAGCCCCGGGATTTCGCCTTCCTGCGCCGTGCCGGGACGGCGTCCGCGGGCGCCATCGGCGGGTTCCGCGTCCCGGACGCCGTGCGCGAACGGATGGGCCTCCTCAACGCCACCATCGGCATGCTTCCACGGCACGTGGCCCGCACCACGCTGACCGCGCGCGCCGGGGCCGAACTCGTCTGGGCGTTCCGCAATCACTCCTTTCCGCTGCACTGGCAGCAGCGAGCCGCGCGCGTGATCGCCCGCCCGGACGAGGCGGCGCGGGCGCTTCGCACGTTCTTGCCGGGCACGCCTCCCGAACGCGCGATGCTGCTCATGGTGACCTCGGAACAGGCGCCGAATCCCCGCAGCCGCGTGACGCTGGCCGCCTCCCGCGACCGCCTGGGGCAGCCCCGCGCGCGGCTCGAGTGGCGCATGACCGCGCGTGACCTGGCCAGCCTGCGCGGCACCGTGGCCACGGCCGCGGACGCGTTCGGAGCGGCAGGATTCGGGAAGGTCGTTTCGCTGGTGGACCAACCGTGGGGTTTCCCCCGCATCCACGGCTGCTGGCATGCGATGGGCACCACGCGCATGAGCATCAGCCCCCGTGACGGCGTCACCGACCCGTTCGGACGGGTCCATTCCACGGAGAACGTCTACGTCGCGGGTAGCTCTGTGTTCCCCACGGGGGGTGCATCGACCGTGACGCTCAGCATCGTCGCGCTGGCGCTCAGACTCGCGGACCACCTGCTCGGGCGGCCGTCCGGCGGCTGATTTCGCGCCCGGCCGCACGCTCCAGCACCAGGAGCCCGGCCATCACCAGCGGTGCCGTCGCGCGGCGGGCGCGCCAGGGGCTCTGCCGCATGCGCCGGGCATGGCGCCGCGCCCGCGCAAAAACGTCGCGGCAGAAGGCACGCGCGTCGCGTTCGTCCGCCGCCGCGGCAGCCACCATGCTCACCGCGAACCGGGCGAGGTTGAGCTGGCCGAGCGGCGAGGAATGCGCATTCCCCGGGACGTCGAGGCAGGTGTTATAGACCCATAGGCCAAGGTCCCCAACCATCGGCGCGACCGCTTCCCAGTGGCTCGTCCCCGCCTGCAGGTCGGCGCTTTCGCCCACGTCGATGAAGACGGGTCCGCCGTCCGAGTCCATGAGGATATTGCGCGCGTGGAAGTCACCGAAGGGCCGTTCGAGGCTCCGATGGAAGTCGCGCAGGCCCGCCACGACCGCCGCCGCCACGGCCTCGCGCTCGTCGCGGTGACGGAGCGGGGCGTAGCGAACGAGCGGCACGCCGCGCACGCGCTCCATCACGAAGCCCGCTCCCCCGGGGAGGACCGCGACCGGCCGGGGCAGCCGCGCGCGCGTGGCCGGAGCCCCTGCCACCCGGCACAGCACATCCCACTCAAGCGCGATCGATTCGCCGGCCAGCGGGCACTTCAGCACGAAATCGCGGGGATGCGCCTCCGCGCGCAGCAGGTAGCAGGTCGAGGTCCCGCCGCGGATGCGTCCGAAAGCCGTCACCGCGACGATCCCGAGCGGTTCGAGCGCCGCGGCGAGACCACCCTCGGGCAGCGCCTCGAGTTCGTGCAGGAGCCTCGGCCGTGTCACCCGTAGTTCCATGCAGCGATGCTACCCGAGACGGCGTTCGCGGGCGGCCCCGCGCTCGAACGTGGACCTCGCAGCCGGCGACTTGCCGGTGGGCCGCCGGTGACGTCCCATGCGTCCGAACTGCATTCGGATGTTACGATCGCCCCCGTGACGGCACTGCAACGCGCCCTCGTTGTCGGCCCGTATCCCGGCTCCCGCTGGAGAAGCATCTCGAACTACACCGATGGCCTCATCTCGATGAGCGGCCTCGATGGCGTCGAACTGCGCGCGGAGCGGGCCTGGTGGTGGCTGCCGCCCGGCGTCGATCGCGCCATGGATGCCCTCCTCGGCCGAACGACCCTGTCCGGGGCGGCCGCGGCGGGCGTGCAGGTGGTCCACCTCACCGACCAGGGGCTCGCGCACCACGTGTCTACCTTCGCGGGGCGCCCCACAGTCGTCACCTGCCATGACCTGATGCCATTCCTTGTTCCCGGCTACTACCGCGGGGTCCGCTGGGGCATGCTGCGAAAGCTCGCGCTCCGGGCGAGCCTTCGCGGCATGGCCCGTGCGACCCGCATCGTCGCCGTGTCTGAACGAACGGCTAACGACATAACCGTTCTCACCGGCATCCCGCGCGACCGGATCACCGTCGCCGGCGTTCCGATGCCGGGGTGGCTTCGGCCCGTGCCGGACGCGGAAGATGTGCTCTCGCGACGTGGCATTGTCCTGCCTCCGGGGCCGCGCATCCTCAGCGTCGGGAGCGCGGCGCCGTACAAGAACCTCGGGCTGCTCTTGCGCGCGATCGCCCGGCCGGAACTTGCCGGCGCGACCGTCGTGCGCGCCGGTGAGCCGCTTACCAGGCGCCACCAGGACCTCGCGCGCCGGCTCGGGGTCGCCAACCGTGTGGTGGAGCTTGGGCGAATCGACGACGAGGTGCTGGTCAGCCTCTACAACGCCTGCACGGTGCTCGCGCAGCCGAGCGTCTACGAAGGCTTCGGGATGCCCGTGATGGAGGCGATGGCCTGCGGACTCCCGGTGGTGGCGAGCGACGGCGGTGCGCTGCCCGGCACCGCGGGCGATGCCGCCGTGGTTGTGCCGCTGCAGCCTCGCGAAGGCGCGGCCGCACGCTGGGCTCGCGAACTTGCACGGGTGCTCGCCGATGCGGACGCGCGCTGCCGGATGCGGGAACGCGGCCTCGTGCGCGCGGCGCTCTTCCGCCCCGAGCCGATCGCACGGCAGGTGCTGGCCGTGTATCGCGATGCCATTGCCGAGTTCGAAGCCGGGGTGTAACGAAACGGGGGCGCAGGTGAGTACCTGCACCCCCGCGACGAACCGGCCAGCGTGCTACGCCCGGGGCAGCCCCAGGCCGCGCGTGGCGATGACGTTCCGCTGCACTTCGCTCGTGCCGCCGGCAATGGTCCCGGCGACGCTGCCCATGTAGGTCATGGCCGCCCGGCCGCTGAGCGGCGCGACGCCCGGCTCGGTGAGGTTGCCCTGCAGCCCCAGCGCCGACATCGCCGCGCGGGCGATGCGCTGCCCCAGCTCCGAGTTGTACAGCTTGGCGATGGAAGCCTCGTGGTTCGGTACCCGGCCCGCTGCCTGGATCGAAATCACGTTGTAGCTCAGGAGCTTGGCCGCGGCCGCTTCGACCCAGAGTTCGGCGAAGGTGTTCCGCACGCTCTCGCTGCCCAGCTTGTTGGCCTTGATGTGCTCGATGTAGCGCTCCAGCACCTGCCGCTGTCCCACGGAATTGCCGATCGAGCTCCGTTCGAAGTCGAGCGTGGTCGCGCCGATGTACCAGCCGCGGTTGATTTCGCCCACGACGTTGCGCATGGGCACGCGCACATCTTCGAAGAAGACCTCATTAAAGCCGTGCCGCCCCGCGAGGTTGATCAGCGGGCGGATGCTGATGCCCGGCGTCTTCATATCGAGCAGCAGGTACGAAATGCCGCGGTGCTTCGGCGCGTCCGGATCGGTGCGCGCGAGCATGAACATCCAGTTCGAGGTGTGCGCCCCGGACGTCCAGATCTTCTGGCCGTTGATGACGAAGTCGTCGCCGTCGCGGATGGCGCGCGTCTGGAGGCTCGCCAGGTCGGAGCCCGAGCCCGGTTCGCTGTAGCCCTGGCACCACGAGGTCTCGCCCGCGAGGATGCGCGAAAGGTGCTCCTTCTTCTGCTCATCGTTCCCATACTGGATGAGCGTGGGGCCGAGGAAGCCGACGGCGGCGCCGCCCATCGCCACGGCCCGGGCCTCGGCGAACTCCTCGTTCATGATGAACTGCTCGACCACGCCGAGTCCCGCGCCGCCGTACTCCTTCGGCCACGCCGGCGCAATCCAGCCGCGCTGCGCGAGCTTTCCACGCCATTCGCGCTGGTCGGTATCGTCCTCGAAATTGCCGTCTTCGGGCATGCGTGGCGGATTGGCGGTGGCGAGGAAGTCCCGCACCTCCGCGCGCCATTTCGCCTGCTCCGGATTGTCCTTGAACTGCACGCTTTCCCCCGGTGAATCGGATTTCCGCACTCTACGCGCCGGGGGCGAACTTCTCCATCTCGCTACTCAGGCGCGAAGGAGTGCGCTCTCGCCATCCCGCAGCAACCGGCGCCGCTCGGTCCAGTCCGGCAGCCAGCGCGCGACCTCGCCCCAGAACGCGGGCGAATGGTCGTGGTGCCGCAGGTGCGCGAGTTCGTGCACAGCGACGTATTCGGCCGCCTTCGGCGGAACGAACACGAGCCGCCAGTTGAAACGCAGCGTTCCATCCGCCGCGCAACTGCCCCAGCGCCGCCGCTGGTCCCGCACGAGCACGGCGCGCGGCGTTACGCCCATCCGTTCGGCCCACGCGCGCACGACGGCGGGGATGAGGTCGTTCGCACGGCCCAGGTACCAGGTGCGAAGCTCCGCCGCGACCGCTGCCTCGGCCGCACCGGGTTCGACCATGAGCCGGAGCACTCCATCGAGCGCGCGCGGCTCCACACCCGGCTCCAGCAGGAGAGTCAGCTGTTCTCCCCGGAACGGCACGCTGCTCCCGGGGGTGAGTGCGGGCGACGGCGGCGGCAGGGTTGCGAGCCGCGCGAGGATCCAGTGCGCGCGTTTCGCCACCACCGCCGCCACCTCGGCCCGCGACGCGAACGCGGGCGCGCTTACGCGGACACCCTCGGCGGGCCGGACGCTGATCTCGATGGTCTTCCGGCGGCGGCGGCTGCGAACCACCGAATACGCGATCGTCGCGCCGTCAACCTCGATCCGGGCCTGCTCGCCTGCTGCTTCGGGCCTGGTGGTACGGGGCACGGCGCGAGTGTAGGCGATGGCCGCCGTTTGATCGTGGCCCTCCGGGAGGTCGCGCACTCCGGCGGGCATTCGTACGCTGGGACGGAGGCTCGCGGCAGCCCGCGAGACCACGCAACGGGGTATGGCATGACAGACCGCAGGCGCGTCCTGATGATCGGGCTCGACGCCCTCGACCATCGTTCGCTGGGACGATGGCTCGCCGAAGGCCGTCTGCCGAACCTCGCCGCGTTCGCCGCGCAATCACACCGGCTCGGCGTTCGTTCGATAGGGCGGACGCTGCACGGTTCCGTGTGGCCTACGTTCGCGAGCGGCCAGGGCCCGGGGCACCACGGCATCTACTGGTGGACGCAGTGGCTCGCCGAGGAAGGCCGCTACGTGCGGAACAGCCACGGCGCTTTCCACTACGACCCCTTCTGGCTGGACCTCGCCGAGGCGGGCCGGAAGGGGGCGGTTTTCGATGTGCCGTATACGCCGGCGGTGCGCCGCCCCGGCGTGTGGACCGCGAACGGCTGGGGCCTGCACGACGAGATGGAGCCGGTGTCCTACCCGGAGCGGCTGCTCCCGGCCATCCGCAGGCGGTACGGGCGCCACCCGCTGCAGGCCGACACGATGCATTCGATGAAGCCCGCGGCCAAGCGCGCGATGGCCGATGCGATGGCCGCGGGCGCTCGCCTTCGCTCCCGGCTCCTGGAGGACTTCGCCGGCCGCGGCGACTGGGACTTCTGCATCCTCACCTATACCGAAACGCACAAGGCGGGCCACTATCTCGCCGCCGAAGGCGAGGACCTCGGCGACGGCGTTACCGCCGATGACGCGCTGCGCCGCATCCTTGAGCCGTTGGACGAGGCGTTCCCGCGCATCCTCCAGGCCGCCGGGCCGGGCTGCGACGTCTACCTCTTCGGGTTGCACGGCATCGACGTCCAGATCGACTACGCGAACCTCGGGCGCGCGCTGGCCGCGTATGCGGATGGCCGGCCGGTCGCCACCAACGCGCCCGCACGCGACCTCGTCCGGCGCATTCGCGACCTCATGCCCGCGGACCTCCAGGACCGCATCTGGCTCGCGCTCCCGCCTGCGGTGCGAAACCGCCGCTTCGGCCAGACCACGACGCAGGGCATTTCGAGCCAGGACCGCATCTTCACGGTCGCGCACGACAGCTCTTTCGCGGTGCGCATCAACCTCCTCGGCCGCGACAGAGGCGGGATCGTGGACGAGGCCGAGGGCCGGGACCTGCTCGCGCGGCTCGAACAGGCGTCCCTCGCGGCGCGGACCGATGGCGGGCTCCAGGCCTTCGTGGAAATGCTGCGGCCGCAGGAGTTGCACCCGGGCCCGCGCGCCCATCGCCTGCCGGACGCGGTGGTGATGCCCAACGCCGCGGTGGAAAGGGTTGCCAGCATCGAACTCCCGGATGGCACGGTCGTGCCGAGCTTCGTGGTCGAAGCGCGGAACGGCATCCATACGGGCGACGGCTTCGCGTTCGTTCGCACCGGCGATGGCTCGTCACCTGGCCGGGAGGTGATCGACGCGGTGGACTTCGCGCCGACCACGCTTTCGCGCTTCGGTTTGGCCATCCGCCCTGAATTCCAGGGCGAGCCGTTCCTCCGGTGAGCACCCTCCGCATCGGCGTCGCGGGCGCCGGGCGCGTGTTCGAACGGCTCTATCTGCCGGCGCTCGCGGCAAGGCGCGACATCGCCGTCGTGGGCGTCGCCGAACCGCGGCTGGAGCGCTTCGCGGATGTCCCGCCCACGGCGGCGCGCGCGCGATCGGTGGAGGAACTGCTGGACGGTGTCGAACTCGACGGGCTGATCGTGCTCACGCCGCCGTCGCGCCACGTCCCCGACGCCTCCCTCGCCATGGCTCGCGGGATCCCCGTGCTCGTGGAGAAGCCCATGGCCACATCGCCGGCCGAGGTGGAGACGCTGCGCTCCGCGGGCGGGGCCGGGCTGCTGACCCCCGCGTTCACACGGCGGTACTGGCCCGCCTATCGCGCCGTGGCCGCGGCCGGCCCGGCGTGGGATGTCTCCATCCGCCTGCGGTCGGACCCGGCGGGCTGGGATGCGGTCGAAGGCGGGGCGACGCCGCTGGAAGACCTCGCCCCGCATGTGCTCGACCTCGCGAGCTTCCTGACGCGCTCCGCCATCGACCTCGTGCTCGCCGAGCCGCACGCTCGCGGCGTCGCTATCGACCTGACGATGGCGAACGGCGCCGCCGCGCGCGTGGTCCTGGACTGGCCGGGGGAGTATCGCGAGGCGATGCGCGTGGACGGCCGCACGCGGCATGCCGGGCCGCCCTCGCTGTTGGCCTCGGCCGGCCGGCGAGTGCTGCGCCGCGCGGACCCGCCCGTCGCCGCGGTGGGCGCGATGCTCGGCGATTGGGCCGCCCGGCTCCGCGGAGAGACCACCGCGATGCTGCCAGCGTTCGAAGATGGCGCCGCCGTCGTCGCCGCCATCGAGGCCGTTCGCGCCCGGCTCGGCGGCTAATCCAGGATCTGGCGGCCGGCGAGCGCGGACGGCCGGGGCTCTTCGCCGCTGCGTTCGTACATGAGGTGGCCCGCGAGCGCTCCGCCCTTATCGAGCGCGGTCAGCAACGCCGCCTGGACCCGGAACGGCAGCACGCGGCCGGCACGCTCCAGCAGCGATGCACCCGAGAGGGCTGTCCACGCGATGAAGGGTGCACCCCAGGCATTGAACGGCCACCGCCCGAAGGTGTGCGAAGCCGCCGCCACCGCGCGCAGGTGCGCCCCATGCCACCGCACGTCCGGCTGTTCGCGCATGATGCGCTGGGCGCCCCAGCCGTGGCAGATCTGCTTCGCGATGAAGATGCGCAGGTCCGAGTTATGGCTGTGCTGCACGCGCATCGCCGGGCAGTACTCGACGCGGGCGCCTTCTCGCTCGGCCACGAGCCCGAACTCCGTGTCCGAAGTACGGCGCCAGGCCCCGTTGAATTGCACGCGCTCGAACACGGAACGCCGCACGGCCAGGTTCCGCGTATCGCATTCGGTGCTCGCTGCCGGATGGAGGCCGCGAAAATGGGCCTCGTAGCGCCACTGGATGAGCGCGTCGCCGCGGCCGTTCGCCGAACTCCCCGAGAATCCCTGGACGATGTCGGCGCCCCGCGCGATGTGCTCCAGCCCCTCGGCGATCCAGCCGGGCACCGGCTCGCAGTCCGCATCGGTAAAGAAGATGACGTGGCCGGTGGCGATGGCGACGGCCTCGTTGCGCGCGCTGTACACGGTCGCGGCATCGCTGCGGAGCACGCGGACGCCAGCGGGCAGGCGGGCCAGCACGGTCTCGAACCCCGGGCGCGAACAGTGGTCCACGACGATGACTTCGATGGTCCCGCCGAAGCCGGCCGTCGCGGCGAGCACGCCCTGCACCGTACGCACGACCGCCGGGTCATCGCGCACGGGGATCACGACGGAGACCCGTCCGAAGGGCAAGGGCCGCGCGTCCGCCATGCCCGCATCCTACGGCCGGTGGGCCGTTCCGCGCGCGGCCGCGGGCCCGTACGATGCCGCGCATGTTCTACGTCATCGCCGAGCCCTGCATCGGAGTGAAGGATGGCGCCTGCTTCGACGTCTGCCCGACGCAGGCCATCCAAACGACCGAGGAATCGACCCAGTACTACATCGATGCGGACTTGTGCATCGATTGCCGCGCCTGCGAGCTTGTCTGCCCCGTGAGCGCGATCTTTTCGTACTACGACCTGCCCGAACAGTGGGCCGGGTACACCGAAATCAACGCGCGCTTCTTTGGCAAGACGAAGGGCGGCGCGGGTGCGGCCGCCGGTGTGTGACGCGATTGTGGCATCGGGGACATCCCCGAATGTACAGCCTTCGCGGCGGGATGGTATGATTCGATTCCGTTCCGAATTCACCTGGGAAGAAGTTTGAGGAAGCGACCAAAGCCACCACCGAAGCCAGTAGCCCCCGAGCCGCGGATCAACGAACGTATCCGCGTCCCGGAAGTCCGCCTGATCGACGAAGAGGGTCGCCAGGTCGGGGTCATCCGCACCTCCGAGGCCATCGCCATGGCCCGGCAGCGTGATGTCGACCTCGTCGAAGTGGCAGCCCAGGCGAGTCCGCCCGTAGCCCGGCTCATGGACTTCGGCAGGTTCAAGTACGAGCAGTCCAAAAAGGACCGCGAGGCGAAGAAGCACCAGGTCAACATGCAGCTGCGCGAAGTGCGCATGAAGCCGAAAATCGACGACCACGACATCGACTTCAAGACGCGCACGGCGAAGAAGCTCCTGAAGCAGGGCGACAAGGTGAAGGTCACGGTCATGTTCCGCGGCCGCGAAATCACCCACCCCCAGATCGGCAAGGGCCTCCTGGATCGCGTGCTGAAGAGCCTCGACGAGATCGCCGTGATCGAAAAAGACGCGATGCTCGAAGGCCGGCACATGACCATGATCCTCGCGCCTGATAAAAAGAAGATCGCCGCTCTCGCGCGCGCCCAGGCCGCTGCCGCCGCCGCCTCCGGGAAACCGGTGGAGGAGGAGGAAGAGGACGAAGCCGTGGCGAAGGCCGCCGCCGAAGCGCGTGTGGTCGGCGAGGACGAAGAGGACGACGAGGAGATGGATGACGAGGACACGGCCGATGAAGCCGCGCCCGTCACCGCAGGAGAGTAGACGTGCCCAAGCTCAAGACCCACAAGGGCGCCGCCTCGCGCTTTCGCGTAACCGGCGGCGGCAAGATTATGCGTATGTACGGGTCCCGCAATAACTTCCGCCGGAAGAAGCGCAAGCCCGTGACCGTTGCATTTGGCCGTACCGTCGAGCTGCATCCGACTTCGGAGAAGCGCGTCGAACGGCTGCTGGCCGGCCAGTAGAGCCGGGCCTCCAGGAGACCCGAGATGACCCGAGTTAAGCGCGGCGTTGCGTCGCACCGCCGTCACAAGATCGTTCTTTCGCGCACCCAGGGCCACCACGGCCAGCGCCACCGCCTGATCAAGCGCGCGAAGGAAAGCATGATCCACGCGCTGCGGTACAACTATGTTGACCGCCGCGACCGCAAGGGCGATTTCCGCGCCCTCTGGATCATGCGCATCAACGCCGCGGCCCGCCTCCACGGGCTCAGCTACAGCCGCCTGATCCACGGCCTCAAGGTCGCCGGCATCGAGCTCGACCGGAAGGCGCTCGCGGACCTCGCGGTGACCCGCCCGGACGCGTTCGAACAGATCGCATCGCAGGCGAAGGCCGCCCTGGCCTGACACCGGCCCAAAGCAACATTGACGGGGGAGCCGCAAGGCTTCCCTTTTCGCGTTGCCGGGGCCTACCGCGCGGCGGCGAGGAGTTCGCGGGCGGCATCGCGCGTCGCGCCGGAGACCCCGCCGAGCATCGCCGCCAACTCGTCGATGCGCTCCGCTTCGCTCAGCAGCCGCACTTCCGACCACGTCCGGGCGCCGTCGCTCTGCTTTTCGACCATGAACTGGCGGGCGCCGAACGCCGCCACCTGCGGCAGGTGCGTGATGCACAACACCTGGTGCCGCTGTGCCAGCCGGGCGAGGGCCGCACCCACGAGCGCGCCAGCACGGCCGCCAACGCCCTCGTCCACTTCGTCGAAGACAATCGTGCGCGGCTCCGCGGCGGCGCCCAGCACGGCCGTGAGCGCCAGCAGGAAGCGCGAAGTCTCGCCCCCGGAGGCCACGGCGCCCAGTGCCCGCGGGCTCTCGCCGCGATTGAACGACACCAGGAATTCGACGCGGTCCAGGCCCATCTCCGTGAATGCGCGGTCGAACGGTTCGCCGGGGGCTGCCATGGCTTCCTGCGCCGGCCCGATGACCTCGTAGTCCGGGAGGGCGGCCGGGACGCCGTCGGCGTCGTCTTCGCAGCCGAATCCCACGCTGAGTGATGCCCCGCCCATGCCGAGATGCTCCAGTTCGGCGGCGATGGCGGCCACGAGCTTCCCGGCGGCCTCCCGGCGCGCGTGCGAAAGCCCCGTCGCCGCGAGTCCGAGGCGAGCGCGCAGTTCCGCTTCTCGCGTCTCCAGCGCCTCGGCCGACTCCCCGGCGTCCGAGAGCGCGGCCAGCCGGGCCTCGGCATCCGCGAGATACGCCACGATCTCCTCGACCGTCTCCCCGTACTTGCGGCGCAGACGCGCGATGAGGTCCAGCCGCGCACCCACGGCGGCGAGCCGTTCCGGGTCCTCCTCCACGGTGTCGCGGTACCGCCGAAGGGCCCGCGCGAGGTCGGTCGCGCTGGTTTCGAGCATGGCCGCGAGGTCGGCGAGGTGGGCGGCCTGGTTGTCGCGGCTCGCGATGTCGTTCACCGCGGCGGCGATCTCGCCCGTCGGCGCGGCCTCGAGCGCGACTTCCGCCGCGGCCACATCCTCCAGGATGCGCCCGGCACCCGCGAGCCGCGATTGCTCCCGGCGGAGGGCCTCGTCCTCGCCCGGGGCCAGGGCCGCGTCCCGGATTTCGTTCGTCTCGAAGGTTAGCTGCTCGACCAGGCGCTCGCGGCTGTGGGCATCGGTGCGCAGCGCGCGCAGGCGGCGGCGCACGTCCCGCAACTCGCCCGCGAGCCGCGCCACCGTCGCCTGCTCGGCTTCGAGCCCGGCATAGCGGTCGAGCACGCGCAGCTGGACCGAGGGCCGGAGGATGCCCAGCTGCTCCGACTGGCCGTGGATGTCGATGGCGTTCGCCCCGGTGGCCTGGAGCTGTTCAAGCGGCACCGGCTGCCCGTCGCAACGCGCGCTGCTTCGCCCCGAAAGTCCGATCGTCCGCTCCAGCTCCGGCCCGCCCGCGATCCGAGCGGTCACGGTCGCCCGCTCGGCCCCACTCGCGACCACTTCGCGGCCGCGCCGTGCGCCAAAGACGAACGCGAGCGCATCGACGATAAGCGACTTCCCCGCGCCGGTTTCGCCCGTGAACACCGTCAGCCCCGGCCCGGGCTCCAGTTCGACAGCACGGGCGACGGCGAAGTCGCGGACCGTGAGCCGTTCAAGCACGCGGGTGCATGGCGCTCGAAAGCTGGAATTCGAGCTTCTCGGCGAGGTCGGCGTAGAAGGACGATGGGTCGCGGAAGCGGACGAAGCGGGTGACGTGCTCACTGCTGCGTGCGAAGAGTGTCGAGCCCGAGGCCACCGGCAGGTCCTCCTGCCCGTCCACCGAGAGGATGGCGCCGTGATCGGATGTGACACGCATTTCGACGATGGAATCCGGCTGGAGGACGAGCGAACGGCCGAGCGCGAGGTGCGCCGAGACGGGCGTCACGACCAGGTGGTGCTCCGTCGGCGCGAGAATCGGCCCGCCGGCGCTGAGCGAATACCCGGTGCTGCCCGTGGGCGTGGCGACGATGATGCCGTCGCAGCGGTAGTTCGCGACCCGGGCGCCGTCGATGCGCAGGTCCACATAAATGGGCCGTCCGGGTGACTGCCGGCTGATGACGATGTCGTTCAGGCCGTGGAAGGTCGTGTGGGGCGCGTCCGGGCCGTCGATGAGGTCGGTGCGGACCATGTACCGCTCTTCGAGCCGCCAGTCTTGGGCGAGGATGCGCTCGAGGTGGTTGAAGAGGTCGCGCGGGCTCATGTCCGTGAGGAACCCCAGGCGGCCCATGTTCACGCCGAGGATGGGCGTCCCGTGAGGGATGGCGATGCGCGCGCCGCGCAGGACGGTCCCATCGCCGCCGATACAGACGATGAGCCCCGCGCCATCCACGTGGCCCGGGCCATCAGGCGCCCAGACATCCGAGACCGCCGCCGTCACGTGGTGCCGTTCCATTTCGCGCTGGAGCTGGCGGGCGAGCGACGCCGCGCCCTCGCTCTGTGGGTGATGGAAGATGACGGCGCGACTTAGCATGGCGCCTCCGCGCCGGCGGGTGTGTGCACGTGCACAAGATACTCCAGATTCCCATCGCCGCCGCGGATGGGGCTCGGAATGACGCCCTCCCGTGACCAGCCCTCCGCCTCCAACCAGGCGCTGAACTCGGCGAGCACGCGCTCCTGCACCGCCGCATCGCGGATGACGCCCCCGCGCGGCACGTCTTTCGGCCCGGCTTCGAACTGCGGCTTGAGCAGCACCACGCCCTCGGTCCGCGGCGGCACCCGCTCAGCAACCGACGGCAGCACCTTTCGCAGCGAGATGAACGAGAGGTCGGCGACGAACAGCCCCACCGGCGGCAATTCGGGCAGCGCGCGCGCGTTCACGCCCTCCAGCAGCGTGACCCGCGCGTCGTTGCGAAGCTTCATGTGCAGCTGCGCGCGGCCGACATCGACCGCGATGACGCTCGCCGCCCCCCGCTGCAGCAGGCAGTCCGTAAACCCGCCGGTCGAAGCCCCAAGGTCGAGGCAGGGGCGCCCGGAAGGGTCGATGGCGAAGGTGTCCAGCGCTGCTTCCAGCTTGAGGCCGCCGCGGCTGACGTACTTCTCGGGCTCGGCGATCTCGATCGGCGCGTCCTCGTCGAGCATCGTCGCGGCCTTGACGAGCGTCGTAGTGCCCACGCGCGCGCGCCCGGCCATGATCAGCCGCTGGGCACGCTCGCGCGTATCGGCGAGGCCTCGTTGGACCAGGAGCAGGTCGGCGCGGATGCGAGCCATCGCGTAACGCTAGCCGCGGGCAGCGGCGCCGCGCAACGTCGCGCACTTACCGGGCCCTGCCTCCGTCTTGTCCCCGATTCCCTCGAACGGCATGCCCACCGTACGCTACGCGCATGACTCTGCCGCCGGCACCGGTGACGCGCATGGAGGGGCCATGGGCCGCGATCACGCGCTAACCGCCGATTCGCTCCATGTTCCCGTGCAGCGGGGAGCGCTCACGTCGCTGGCCGTCGCGATGCGCCCCTACCAGTGGCCGAAGAACACGCTCGTGTTCGCCTCCCTCGCCTTCAGCGCCGGGCACGCCTGGACACCGGGCGATGTGGAAAGCTGGTGGCCCCTGGTCTGGCGGTCGCTCGCGCTCTTCTTCCTCTGGTCGCTGGTCGCGAGCGCCACGTACCTCATCAACGACGTGCTCGACCGCGGCGCCGACATGTACCACCCGCGCAAGCGCTTTCGGCCCATCGCCAGCGGCGCGGTCTCCACGCGCACGGCGAAGGCGGTGGCGGCCGTACTGCTCGCGACCGCCGTCCCGGCGGCGTTCGTCCTCGATCCGGGCGCGGGCACGGTACTGCTGGGCTATGCGGCGGTGATGATCGCGTACTCGTTCGAACTCAAGAAGGTGGCGATCCTGGATGTGCTCATCCTCTCGGGCGGCGTCGCGGCCCGGGCCGTGGGCGGCGCTCTCGTGATCGACGTCGCTATCAGCCCCTGGCTCTACGTTTGCACGAGCTTCGGCGCCTTCTTCTTCGCCTGCAGCAAGCGCTGGGCCGAATACCGGCAACTCGGCCCGGAGGCGATCCAGCATCGCCCGGCGCTCGCGCAGTACAGCGGCGAAATCCTCAGCCAGCTGCTCATCATCAGCGCCTCGACCGCGCTCCTCGGCTACGCCCTCTACACCATCGAATCCACGTACGTCCCCGCGAACGGCTCGATGGCGTGGACGATCCCGTTCGTCGCCTTCGGTCTCTTCCGCTACCTGCTGCTCCTCAACGGCCCGCGCCGGACCGACGCGCCGGACCAGATCCTGTTCACCGACCCTCAGATCCTGCTCGCCGTCGGCGGCTTTGTGGTCACCGCGATGACCGTATTGCTGTTGAACTAGCTGTAGTGACCACGAGGGTTGTGGACAGGAATGAGTCATCAGCATAAGCAGATTGCTTGACTGAGAGAGGGCCATTCCGTTGGGTTGCGGTTGACGAAAACCAAGACCACACGGAGGGCCCT
>JADLBC010000012.1 GCA_020847985.1 Dehalococcoidia bacterium | reverse complement strand
CCCACCTCGCGGGCGACGCGCGTCACTTCGCTGGCGAAGCCGTTGAGCTGGTCCACCATCGTGTTGATGGTGTCCTTGAGTTCGAGGATCTCGCCGCGCACATCGACCGTGATCTTCTTCGAAAGGTCCCCGTTCGCGACCGCCGTGGTCACTTCGGCGATGTTGCGGACCTGCGCCGTGAGGTTGCCGGCCATGAAGTTCACTGAGTCCGTGAGGTCCTTCCACGTGCCCGCGACGCCCGGCACGCTCGCCTGGCCGCCAAGCTTGCCCTCCGAACCCACCTCGCGCGCGACGCGCGTCACTTCGCTGGAGAAGCCGTTGAGCTGGTCCACCATCGTGTTGATGGTGCCCTTCAGCTCGAGGATCTCGCCGCGCACATCGACCGTGATCTTCTTCGAGAGGTCCCCGTTCGCGACCGCCGTGGTCACCTCGGCGATGTTGCGCACCTGCGCCGTGAGGTTGCCGGCCATGAAGTTCACGGAGTCCGTGAGTTCGCGCCACGTGCCGCCCACGTCGCTCACCTGCGCCTGCCCGCCGAGCTTGCCATCGATGCCGACCTCGCGCGCGACACGGATCACCTCCGAGGTCACCAGCCCGAGCCGCTCGACCGTGATGTTCACGAGCTTGCTCGCGCGCAGGTGCTCGCCCTTTAGCGGCCGCCCGTCCGCCTCCAGCGGCACCTGCTGCGAAAGGTCCCCCCGCGCGACCGCGCCCAGCACGCGCGCGACCTCGGCCGTGGGCCGTGCCAGGTCGGTGATGAGGCTGTTCACGGATTCAGTGGCGCTGCCCCAGCCGCCGCGCAGCTCCGGCAGGACCACGCGCTCGCCCAGCCGTCCTTCGCGGCCGACGACGCGGGAGACGCGCTTCACCTCGGTCACGAGCTGTTCGCTGTTGGCCGCGACATCGTTGAAGGCGTCGGCGATTTCGCCGGCCACGCCGTGCCATTCAAGGGGCAGCCGCACGCTGAAGTCGCCCCGGCGCATCGCCCGCAGGGCCGCGAGCAGTTCGTCCTGTTGAGGGAACCCGGCGTCGTCCCCGGCGCGCGTGATGACTGCTGAGGCCATGGCATTCTCCGCGAATGAGAGGCCCCGCGCCGCGGATTACACCACGGCATCAGGCGCGCGCTGACGCGCAACGCACCTCTCGCATGAATAGCCAACCTAACAACTCCGATGCCATCGCCCGAGAGGTGGAATCCCCCGTGGCGTTTCAGCTTTATCGCAATCGCACGTGCTTGCGTTGCCGGATGTAACAGCGCCCCGTCAACCGTTGTCCCCGCAATTTCCCGTTCGCGAACGACCAGCGCCGATGCCGGCTTAGGGCGCGCACTCCCGCGGCTGCGACAGCTTGGCTCCGCTCCGCTCCGTGCATACCCGTTTGGCGATATTCACCGTCAGCCGTCCCTGCTCGTCGATGTCCACGGGGTGGCGGTCGAGGTTCGGGCCGTCGGTATCGAGGCGCACCCCCGCGACGTCGTAGACGGCGTTGTTGCAGGACTCTCGGAAGACGAAGGTCGAACCCGCCGCCGCCGGGCTCATGCGGCTCGCGTACTGCTGCACCAGCGCCGCGCGGGCCGGGTCCGCCGCGGCGAGTGGCTGTACGCGGCAGCGGCGGCCCTGGTTCGCGCGGTTCGCCGCGTCCAGATCGTCCAGCGCCAGGTACTCAATCTCGGTCAGCCGCACCACGAACAGGTTCCGCGCGGGCACGAACTCCACCGACCCCACCGCGTAGGCGCGCGCGTCGTCCAGCGCCACCGTCGTGCTCCCCGATGAGAGCCACGCCACCAGTACGATCGCCAGCCCGATGATGCCCGCGCCGATCGCCGCCATCAGGAAGCAGCCCAGCGCCACCGGCTGCCGCATCGTGCCCACGGGGCGAACCTCGTTCACCCGCTCACCCTACCCGCGCGCGGAGCCACCGGCCACCGTCGCCTTCCGCCCGCCGCGCGCGCATACTCAGCCCGTGTCCGTGCTCCTCGACCTCGATGCCCGCGGCGTCGCGACCATCACCCTCGCTCGCCCCGAGCGCCTGAACGCGATCAACATGGCCATGCGCGACCTGCTTTGGACCTACTTCGAGACCTGCCGCGACCTCCCCGAGGTGCGCGTCATCGTCTTTCGCGGCGAAGGGCCCGCCTTCAGCGCCGGCGCCGACATCTCCGAGTTCGGCACGGCGCCGTCGGTCATCGCCTCGCGCCGCGCTCGCCACGAACGCGACCTCTGGTGGGAACTCATCACCCACCGCTGCGTGACTATCGCGCGCATGCACGGCTTCTGCTACGGCGCCGGGCTCGAACTGCCCCTCTGCTGCGATTACCGCGTCGCCGCCGACACGGCGCGCTTCGCCCTGCCCGAGGTTTCGCTCGGTTACATCCCCAGCGCCGGCGCGACGCAGACGCTCCCGCGGCTCGTGCCGCCCGGCGTGGCCGCGCACATGATCCTCACGGGCGAACCGATCGATGCCGAAGCCGCCGTGCGCTGGGGGCTCGTGACGCGCGCCGTGCCGGAGTCCGCGCTCGATGCCGCCGTCACCGCGCTGGTGGACGATGTGCTCGCCGGGAAGGCGCCGCCGCCCGCCCGGCCGCGCGCCGGCTAACGCGCGAGGTCTCGCGCGATCCGCTTCGGGTTCACCACCAGCCCGATGAGCCACGACACCACGGAGATGATGAGCGCGCCAAAGAACGCCGCCCAGAACCCATCGATGGCGAAGTGGATGCTTTCGAACTTGCCCGCGATCCAGGCCGTGAGTCCGAGCATCGCCGCGTTCAGCACCAGGTAGAACACGCCGAGCGTGACCACCGTGATCGGCAGCGAAACCCAGAACAGCAGCGGCTTCAGCATCGCGTTCAGCAGCCCGAGGATGAGCGCCACCAGCAGCGTGCTCCGCCACCCCTCGAGCACGATGCCCTCGACGATCGAGGCCGCCACCCACACCGCCGCCGCCGTAATCAGCCAGCGGATGATGAACGCCACCAGCCGCTCGCCGCGGCCCGGCCGGCGAGGGTCCCACCCTCGCGCGAAGACGAACGTACGCTGTTGCATGGTTCCATTGTGGCACGCACCCGGCGCCGCCACCGTGATCTACCTGGTCCCCGGGTCCCCGGCGCGCAACGGATTGGTGAAGGCCATGCCCGCGTTCGAAAGGTCGCCCGAGAGGTCCTCGCCGGCCGGCTTCTTGCCGTCGCGCACCCACGCCACCAGGTCGTTCCAGGCCGCCAGCCGTTCGGCGTCGCTGAACTGGCAGTGCCCGGCCGCACGGATCGCGCGCTGCACGAGGAACCCGGCGGTGCCCGCCGCTTTCGCCTTCGCGAGGTAGCTCTGCTCCATCGAAATCGGCACGAACAGGTCGCCGGTGTTGTGCAGCGTGAGCAGCGGGTCGCCGATGCGGCCGGAGGTGGGCACGGCATCCGGGTGAGCGGCCGCGTCGCGCGCCCCCGGCACCGGCGCGAGCCGCCGCACCTTCGCGTTGAGCGCTTCCGCCGTCAGCCCCGTCGCCGGGTCGATGCCGTAGCGCACGCCCTCGTTCGTCGCCGCCTGGAAGGGGAGCGAGGTGCGCCCCGGGTCGGCGAGTGCGTACCCGAAGTTCGCCGTCGCCTGCAGCGCGAACCCTTCGAGGAAGAACGGACGCGGCCCGCCCGAGAGCATGCGGATGGCGCTGAGGTACTGCAGGCCGATGTCCGTGGGCGCCGTTGCCGTGCCCAGCTTGCCGCTCAGTGAAAGCAGCGCCGGCAGCAGCGGTACGTTCGTGCCAATCGGCACCTGCACCCCCGCGATCGCCTCGCCCAGCAGCGTCCACGAAAGCAGGTAGTCGACCTGCTCCTCGCCCCCCAGCGCGCCGCAGACCGCGAGCCCGCCGTCGTACGCCTCCGGGAAGTGCTCCAGCGACAGAGCCACCACGTTCCCGCCCATCGACGCGCCCACGATGTACGTCCGCTTCGGCGCGCCCACTTCCTTCGCGAACTGCCCCTTGAGGGCGAGCGTGTCGTCCGCGCCGATGCCCGGGACGTAGCCGTTCTCCTTGTACGAACTCGCCGCCCACGCGTACCCCTGCTCGATCCACGTCCGGCGCAGGACAGAAGGCGGCGGGTCCACCACAACGACCGTGTCGAAGCCCGCGAAGCCGTGCGCCCAGAGCACCAGTTCGCCGTTCCACCGTTCGGGCACTTCGATCACGTAGCGGGCGCCATCGAGCGTGCCGCTGCGGAGGGTCGCGCCCGCGATCGCCGTCAGCGCGACCTCTTTCGCCGTGTGCGCGACCCCCGAGGAGGTGCCCAGCCGCTTCGCCGGGGCGTTCGTCGTGGTCGCTCCCGGGCGCGCGCCCTCCTTCGTCGCGACGGCCGCCGAAGGGTCCGCCGCCGCCGTCAGCGACGACGCGGCCGGCGGGCGGGGGCCTTCATCGCCGCAGGCCGCCGCCAACACCGCCGCGCAGCCGAGCATGCCGAGCAGGAATCGCCGCATGCGCGCATTCTCCCACGGTCCCGGTGCAGCCGGGGGAAGCAGCACTACACCGCGCCGAGCGCGCCCATCAGCCGGACGACGACCTCGCTGTGGAGTTGGCGCCCGCGCAGGGTGAGGCGCAGCCGCCCATCCGCGCGCTCAAGCCAGCCGGCGGCTTCGCAATCCGCGAGCCAGCGCGGCGCCATCGCCTCCAGCCGCCCGCCGAACTCGCGCGCGAAGGCATCGAGCGCGAACCCTTCGGTCACGCGCAGGCAGCTTGAGACATAATCATCGATCATCATCGCCGCGTCGGGCGTGTAGGCGGCCAGTACGGCGCTCCCGCGCATGCCCCGCATCGCCGCTTCGATGTAGGCGCGTGGGTGGGCGATGTTCTCGCTCCGTTCGCCGCCCACGAAGCCGTGCGCCCCTGCGCCGATGCCGAGGTATTCGCCCCAGGTCCAGTAGACGCGGTTGTGGCGCGATTCGTGCCCGGGACGGGCCCAGTTCGAAAGCTCGTACTGCGCGAACCCCGCATCCGCCAGCAACTCGCCGGCGCGGTCGTACGTGTCCGCGGCGAGGTCGCCGTCGGGCGTGGCCACCGTCCCCGCGCGCACACGCCGCGCCAGCGGTGTGCCTTCCTCGACCGTCAGGCAGTAGCACGAGAGGTGGTCCGGTTCGAGCGCGATCGCCGCCCGCAGCGAGGCCTCCCAGGCGGCCAGCGTCTGCCCCGGCAGCCCGTACATGAGGTCGAGGTTCACGCTTTCGAACCCCGCGCCGCGCGCCAGCCGGAGCGCGCTCGCCGTCGCCTCGGGCGAATGGATGCGGTCGAGGAAGCGCAATTCGCCCGCGTCGAAGCTCTGCGCCCCGAGCGACAGCCTCGTCACCCCCGCGGACCGGAGCCCGGCAAGGTGCTCGCCCGTGAGCGTGCCCGGGTTCGCCTCGAGCGTGATCTCGGCTCCGCCGGCGATGGGTGCGGCGGCGCGGAGGGCGTCCAACACCGCCGCGATGCCCTCCGGCGGCATCTCCGAGGGCGTACCGCCGCCGAACCCCACGGTCGCGATCTCCCTCCCCGCGAGCACCTCCGCATAGCCGCCAATCTCGGCCACGAGCGCATCGCGGTAGGCGGGGATGAGCGATTCCAGCCCGGCGTAGGCGTTGAAATCGCAATAGCCGCATTTATAGGTGCAGAAGGGGACGTGAACGTAGACCGAGATCGGTCTCATCCCGCCGCCAGCCGGTCCCGCACCGCCGCCACCCGGTGCGTCGTGATGCCATCGACGCCGAGGGCCGCAAGCTCCGCTGCCCGGTTCAGGTCATCCACCGTCCAGGCCACCACGAGCAGGTCGCGCGCGTGCAGCGCCGCGATCGTGTCCGCATCGAGCAACGTCGCCCGGCAGGAGACGCCGCGCGGCCGCACATCCCGCTGCGAAACCGAAAGGAAGAGGTCCAGCTTGGCCGCGACATCGATCGAATAGAAGAGGTCGACTTCGGGCGCCGCCTGTTCGATCGCTCGGAGCGTGCCCCAGAGCTGCGACGACGCCACCATCCGCCGCGCCGGCGATTCGTCCAGCGCCTTGCGGATGAGCGAAGCCGCCGTCGCGCCACCGTTCTTGAGGTCGAGGAAGATGCCCGTTTCCGGCGCCGTCGCGCGGATCAGCTCCGTGAGGCCGAACGGTTGGCGCGGCGCCCAGGCCAGGTACCACTTCTCGTACAGCACGCGCGAACCGAACGTGCGCCGTTCGTGGCGCGCCTCGAAGTGGCCGCGATGGACCCAGAGGTCGACCTCCAGGAAGTCCGCGAGTTCGCCCTCGGCCGTGCGGGCCAGTTCCAGGGCGTTGCCCCCCGCGTGCGAAATGAGCGCCGGCCGCTCCTCGCCCGCGGGCAGCAGCCCCCGGCGTGCCGCGGGGCTCACGACCCGGCGGCCGCCTGCGCCGTCACCGGGTGCCGCGGCGAAACCGGCAGGTCCCCGTTCGCGATGTCGTCGAGCAGGTCCTCATCGGCGACGCGGTAGCCATCGATGATCGGCGTGATAGCCCCGAGGGTGACGAAGCGGCTGAGCAGCGCCGTCACGGTTTCGCGGCTCGTTCCGATGGTCTGCGCGAGCTCCTGGTGCGTCAGCCCCAGCCGCACGACGCCGTCCTCCTGCCGGTTCAGCAGGGTGTCCGCGAGCCGCGCCGAGACCGGTTTCGAAACCAGGTTCATGAACGTCCGCTGCATCCCCGCGAGGCGCCGCGCCATGAGCTCGGCCATGGCGAAGCCGAGCCGCGGCGTCTGCTGCACGAAGTACGAAAAATCCTCCCACGCGATCGTCACCGCCACCGTCTCCTCGATCGCCGCCGCGCAGGCCGTGCGTTCGCCGTCCTCCACGATCGCCATGTCGCCCACCACACCGCCGCGGCCCACGACATCGAGGATGATCTCCTTGCCGTTCTCCGCGACCTGGTACACCTTCACCCGGCCCTTGAGCAGCAGGTAGACGCGCTCGGGCGGGTCGCCTGCGGCGAAGAGCACCTGCCGCGGCTTGAACCGCCGTTCGCTGAGCAGCGGCACCAGCCGTTCGAGCTCCTCGTCGGTGAGCACGTTGAGGACCTTGCTGAACTGGCGCAGGTACCACCCGATCGAGCGCTGCAGCGCCTGCCGCCCCCGCGATGGGTGCACCGGAGCCTCGAGTTCGGTGGTCATGCTGTTCCCTCTCTTCCCTTGTGCAGGAGCCTCAGTTCATCGAGCAGGCGCAGCGCGCCGGAGCTTACCGCCCCCGGATTGGCCGCGCTCACGTACCGTTCCAAATCCACGAGCGCGAGCTCGGGCGCGCCCAGCCGGTAGTGCAGCATCCCCCGTTCGCCCACCAGCTGGCCGTTCCACGGTTCGAGCCGCAGGAGCAGTTCCACCGTCGCCAGCCAGCGTTCGAGGTCGCGCCGTTCCCGGAAGAACGCATGCAGATTATTGAGCATCCGCTGCAGGATTTGGCGCCGCGTCACGCCCGCCAGGAATGATTCCGGCGAAGCCCCCCCGAGATCGGCCCCGGCGAGCCGCGCGAGCAACTCCGCGCGCGAAAGGCGCGCTCCACCGTGGAACGGGTCGATGTAGAGATTCTGCGAAGGTTCACCGCAGCGCACCAGGAAATGCCCGGGAAAGCCCACGCCGTCGCAGCGCAGCCCCACCCGCTCCGCCACCTCCATGAACACCAGTGAAAGCGTGATCGGGATGCCCCGCCGGCGCTCCACGACGCGGTCCAGGTAGCTGTTCTCCGGGTCGGTGTAGCTGTCGTTGTCGCCCGCGAATCCGCGCGTGGCGAAAAGCTCCTCGCGGATCGCCTCGACGAGCGCCTCCGCGTTCGCGCCCGCTTCCAGCCGTTCGCGCACTGCCTCAGCAATGAGGTCCAGTTCGCGGGCGGTGGCATGGGCATCGGCCTCGTGCCCGCTCAGCCGCGCGATGATCATCGCCGCCCCGAAAAGGTCGACCTCCGGGCCCGGGCCGGCCACCGCTTCGGCGAACGCGCTGTAGAGGCCTTCATCCATCGTTCTCCAGTATACCGGCCTGCGGCGCCATTCTTCTATGTCCAGCTCCTGTCTATGGGAATGGAAAGGGCCGCCATGCCTCGCCACCGTGCCACGGACTAACGGGCCCCTCGATTCGCGCACATCGGACCTTAGCCTGTACGGTGGCGAGTCATTAGGCTATCCTTACTTCGAACCGATGACGATCCGCACCTATCCCCCTGAAACCCGCCCCCTGGCACGCGCCACCGCCGTTGCGCCATCGCGCCCGCCGTTCTGGCTGCTCGTCGCCTCGGTCGCCGTTCGCGGGGCCTTCGCGGCCACGGTTGCCGGCATGCCCTCCGGCCGCCACGCCCGCCGCCACCCCTCCACCGCATGGACCGAGACCGAACGGCCCCACTGAGCCCCCTTCCCCGTTAAGGTTCGCGCGGCGCCGCTGAGCGCACCGCCACCCGCTGCCGACACTTAAGTGACAGAATCACGCCCCGCCGCGTGAACGTTCGCCGCGCGCGACTGTTCGCGTACCGCCTGTCCACCCGGACGGGCCGCATCCCGGGGTAGAATCGCCGCTGAGGAGAGCCCGTCAATGCGGTTCCGCATGCGTCACCATCGCCCCGAGTCCGTGCCCGCGAACGAACCCGCGGCCGCTCCCGTCGCCGTCGCCGAACCGCCCGCCGCCCCCACGTGGGACCCGGCGCCGCCCGCCGTCGTCCAGGCCGCGCCCTCGCCGGCGGCTGTCGCGGTCGCGACCGTCCCCGCGCACGCGCCCGTGCCCCCTTCGATCGCGAACCGCCTCGCGGGCGTGCCCATGCGGTCGCAGATGTCGGGCGGCGATGTTCGCGCCGAGCGTCTCGTGAAGCAGGTCCGTGGCGAAGTGGATGAGTTGCGCGCGACCCTGGCCACGCTCACGGCCGGCCCCGGCGACCTCAGCACGCTCGATTACGATGCCGTGGCCGCGAATCCCGCCGCCGCCGCACTCCTCCCCCCGGCCACCCTCGTCGCCGGCATCACCGAATTGCACGCCCGCAACCGCAGGCTCGCCCGCAAGAACGAAAAGCTCGAAGCCCGCCTCGATGCCCTCGAAGCGAAGGTGCGCGACCTCAAGCAGGACCGCGCCTGGGCCCGTGGCCGCCTCGATACCCTTGCCGAGGTCATCGAAGCGCTGCACGCCAACATCGAGGACCTCCGCCACCATCGCGACAACACGCGCGCGCTCACCGCGCCGGGCATCGCCCCCCGCGCCCTGCGCGCCGCCGGGCAGGCGGGCGTGAACGGCCATCCCGCCGAGCATCCCGCCATCCCATCGACCGCGGCCGAGGGGTGAAACCGCACCGCAGCCTCGCCGTCGTCTCGCCCGTTCGCCAGCACGATATCGGGGCCGAAGCCGCGCGCCTCCGCCGCGAGGTCGAACGCCGCGCGCGAGAGGCCGAACTCCTCGTCGTCGCCCTCCGCGACCACATCGCCGACCTTCGTGCCGAACGCGACGAGCTCGCCGCCGAGGTCGAACGCCTGCGCGAACAGGCCCGCCGCCGCGATATCGATCCCTTCCTCTGGCGCGGGTTGAAGCCGCCGCGTGGCGGCTAGTCCCCGGTCGTCAGTTCCCGGTTCCCAGGGGATCAACCCCGTGTGCCTATACTTCGCGGGTGGGCATCCTCGACTGGCTGATCTCGTTCGCCTCCGGAACCCTGTATGGTGGCGCCGTGATGCTCATCGCCCTCGCGGCGGCCATCCCCTATGGCGCCTGGCAGGGATTGCGATGGCTCGCGAAGAAGCTCCCCGGAGGCTCCCATGGCGACGCGCGAACAGGTCGATGAACTCGTGGCGAAGATGAAGGAGCAGCGCGACGAGCTGCTCGCCGCCGCCCGCTCGCTCTCCCCCGAGGACGCCCTGCGCGTGCCCGTCGATGCCGAAGGCGAGGAGCAGTGGACCGCCCTCGAACAGCTCGCCCACCTCTGGGAGATGGAACGCAGCTACGACGCCTGGGTGAAGGCCGCCCTCCAGCAGGATGGCGTCGACCTGCGCGGCGTGCGCGGCGAACCCGTCGCCATCCCCATCGAGCAGGCGAACGGCCGAACCATCGGCGAACTCGTGCACGCGCTCGAACTGGAACGCGCCTACACCCATGGCCTCATCGACGGGATGCCCCTCGAGGCGTTCGACCGCACGGCCGTGAGCCCCATGTTCGGCAGCCTCACCGTGCTCCAGTGGCTCCGCTCGTTCTACCGCCACGACCGCCAGCACGGCGCGCAGATCCTCGGCCGCAAGAGCGACTACCAGCCCAACTTCAAGGGCTCCGAGCCTAACCAGCGCAGGGCACGCATCGAGGAAGTGGCCCGGCGCCAGTCCGGCGGCTGATTCAGGCCGGGCGCCGGTGCGCCGGCAGCGTCCGCGGCATCGGCGCCAGCTCCGTGGGGATGAGCGAACGGCGGCCGCAGCGTTCGCACTCGCGCACGCGCACCGAACGGCTCACGACATGGATGAAGTACCGCCACCGATGTTCGCAATTGGTTTCCATGCGAACAGTCTGGCAGTGCCAGATGAACAGCATGTTTCCATTTGTAAGCCCGGCCCGAACGAGCCCGGTGTTCGCCCTCAGCGGCTGACGACGAGCGAAAGCGCCCCCGACGGCCCCGATCGGACGTCGTTGTGCTCCGTGTCCGCGGGCGCGCGGCAGTAGTCCCCGGCGCGCATGAGCACGTCGCCCACGTACGCCTCCCCTTCGATCAGGAAGAGGTCCTCGATCGCCGGGTGCGGGTGCTCCGGGAAGGGCACGTTCGGCGCCATTCGCACCAGCACCGTCTGCGCACCCGTCGCAGGGTCGGCATACAGGAGCTTCACCTCCACCCCCGGCGCGTAGGGCAGCCACTCCATCGCCGCCGACCGTGCGAACAGCGAAATCCCCACCGTGAACACCGGCGGCCGTTCCCCCGCGATGCGGTCGAGCACCTGGTCGCGAAGGCCGGCCGCCGGCGTGGCCGGTGGCGCCGCGTAGGCCAACAGCTCCAGCGCCGCCGACATCGCCCCGCGCTCCTCGTCGTTCTCCGCCAGTTCGTCCAACAGCGCGGCGAACGGTGATGGGTCCGTCGTGCTCATGCGTCCTCTTCCTGCCCCTTCCGGCCGAGCGCCGCGAGTTCGAGCAGTGCCGCCCGCATCGCCGCTCGCAGCGGCGGCGCGGGCACGCCCAGCAACTCGCAGATCTCGCTCACCGGGAGTCCCCCAAAATACGCAAGCTCCAGCGCGCGCCGCACCGCCGGCGGCTGCCGGTCGAGCACGTCGCGCACCTGCTTCGCCCCAATATACGAACTGCCTTCGTCTTCTGTTGACGGCGGGACGGCCCCAATTTCGAGGGCCCGCACCCGCACCCGCGCGAGCAGGTCGCGCTCACGCGGCACGCCCGCCCCGGCGCGCTCCCGCCAGGCATCGGCGAAGGCGGCCGCGCAGGCTCGCGTCGCGTGCTCCTCGTGGCCCGTGATGCGCAGCGCCAGGGAGTACGCCGCGCCCGCCGTGCGCTCGTAAAACGCATCGAAGCCCGCTTCGGCGCGAGCCGCGGCCTTCAGCGGTGGCTGACCTTCCCCGGGCATCGCACTCCCCGCGCCGGATTCGGGCCACACACTACTCCCGCGCGCGCATTTCCCTCAATGGAACTGCCTCTTCCACTTCTTTTCCACGAAGTGCCCATTTGCCGCAGGAATGCAACGCCGTTGGCCTTCCCGAACCCCGGCCGCGCGATGCCCCGGCGCAGAATCGAAGGGACCGCCCCGTCGCGGGCGGCGGGAGGAAGCCATGCGCAGCAAGTTCGCCATCGCCGATCACCCCCTTCACGCCATCCTCGTCGCCATCCCCATCGGTCTCTTCGCGTGGACGCTCGTCGCCGACATCGCCTACGTCGGCACCGGCAAGGACCACATGTGGTACGACATCGCCTTCTGGGCCGGCATCGGCGCGATCGTCTCCGCGCTCATCGCCGCCCTCCCCGGCCTCGGCGATTTCGTCACCGTCGTCGCTCACACCGAGGCGCGACGCACCGGCTTCATGCACATGAGCATCAACCTCGGCGTCGTCGCCCTGTTCACCGTCGCGATGCTCCTCATGCTCGATGACGGCGCGCTCGATGGCGGCAGGCTCACCGCCGTCGTCGCCATCCACGCCGTGGCCGTCGGCGGCCTGCTGCTGGCCGGCTGGCTCGGTGGCGAAATGACCTTCCGCCACCACATCGGCATGATCCCCGAGGACGCCGAGGCCGAGCGCGACCAGCAGATCCGCCATGGCGGCAGCCCGGGCGCCATTCGCCCGTCGCACCGGTAAAGATTCACCGGAGGCAGCCATCGTTATGTTTGCGGCCGGGTAGGGACATCCTCCTCCCCGGCCGCGAATATGGGCCGCATGGAGCGAACCCGGCACCGCGAACCCGCCCTCACCGGCCGCCAGCGCGAAGTCTGGCGGTTGATCGCCGGCGGCCACACTAACGCCGAGATCGCCGCCCTGCTCGGCATCTCGCTCGATGGCGCGAAGTGGCACGTCGGCGAACTGCTCGACCGCCTCGATGCCACCTCTCGCGACGAACTCGCCGACCGCTGGCAGGAAGCACAGCGCCTTCCCAATCGCGCGCGCCGCTGGCTCGAAGGCCTGGCGTTCGTTCCATCACTCAAGGTCGCGGCCGCCGTGTCGGGCATCACCCTCGGCGCCGGGGCCGCCGCCGTCGCGGGTTTGGTCATCTATCGCGCGAGCGGCGCCGCCACCGCCGACGAGTCCGGTGCACCTCTGCCCGTGGTCACCCAGCGGACCGAATGGACACCCGACGAGGCACTTCGCCGCGCCCGCGCGGAGGTCTCGACGATGCTCGTGGAGCCCGGCCTGGCCGCGAAGTTCGCCCGCCCGCTCGCCGTCCGCGACCTCGCGCTCGCATCAGCCCGCTTCGCTCCAGGCGCTATGGACCTCGATTTCTCGAATGCCGGCCGCCTGGATAACTACTGGACGTACCACGACGGCGTCACGCGCGATGCCTGGTACTTCGCCTTCACCGCGACGCAGGTCGCCCTCCGCGACGGCCGCGCACCGCTCGGCGACATCACCATCGAGGTTCTCCTCGAGGATGGCAAACCCGGTCAGCTCGCGTCGCAGGTCTACGTCGAAAGCGCCGCCGGGACCGAGGTCGCCTCCAGCAGCGGCGTCCGCTCGCGCGGCGCGGAATCGATGGGCGCCGCCGCTCTCACTGCCCGGCGCGTCGCCACCTTCGATGGACACCCCGATGGCAGCTGGCTGGGCGTCTTCCGCTCTCCTACCGGGACGTACTGCTACGCCACTTACTCGGCGGCCGGCCTCACGGGGATGCGGATGTGCATCGGCGGCGACCCGCCTTCCCTCGCGCCCACGGAGGTCACCGCGACCCCGGTCGGCTGGAGCGGCATCGATAGCCAGCCCCAGGTCCTCGTCCGCACGCCCGCGAATGTGACGTCGGTGCGCATCACCGTGGGCGGGCAATCGAACACCGTCGCGACCGGCGGCCCGCCGCCCGATTGGCCCATCGCCGAGCGGTTCGCCTTCCTGAGCGCCGGGCGTTGGGGCGAAACGTTCACCATCACCGCGCTCGATGCGAACGGCGGCGAACTCGGCACGGTGACGGGCGGAACCACCGGCGCGCCGTAGGGCCGCCTACGCGGCGGTGGGCCCGCCGTGCCAGTGCCCCGCGCCGTTGGGGATGATGTCCACGACGCCGGGCAGGGGGATGACTTTGCGCGCGAACGGCCGGATGCGCTCCACCGCGGGCGCCGGCCCGAGGCTCGCCTTCAGCTCCGCCGTGCGCCGCGCCCGCTCGGTCCGCATCCGCGTTTCCAACAGCAGCAGTTCGTGGTCAAACATGGTGGGCCTCCTCGCCGTTCGTTCCGATGCCCGTATTCCACCAGTTCCCGCCGCCGCTTCACCCCATCACCCGCCCGAATCCCACCTCCACCCTTCGGCCGAATCCCACCTCATCCCTCATTCCTCATTCCTCACCTCTATACTGCAGGGGTGACCGACGAGCTCTCCGCCCACACCGCGCACCCCGAGCATGGCTTCGATGGCTACGTGCACGCCCACGGCCTTCGCCACCACTACATCCGCTGGGGCGACCCGGCCGGCGACCCCGTGGTCTTCCTGCACGGCCTGATGAACAACGCGCGCTACTGGGAGCACATCGCCGACCGCATGCGCCCCGACTACACCGTCTACGCCCCCGACCTTCGCGGCCACGGCGAATCCGAGCACGCCCCCGGCGGCTACCTCGTCTGGGCCTTCGCCATGGACTTCCGCGGCGTCGTCGAAGAGCTTGATCTCGAAGCCTTCGACCTCGTCGCGCATTCCATCGGCAGCCGCGTCGCGATGTCCTACGCGCGCGACCACAGCCACCGCCTGAAGCACCTCGTGCTCGCCGATATGGGCCCCCAGATGGCCGATGCCGGCGCCCGCGGCATTCGCAAGAGCACCGGCGAAGCGCGCAGCGCCCCCGGCTTCGGCACCGAAGCGGAGGCCATCGAGCACTTCGCCGCCATGTACCCCGGCGCCGGCCGCGATTTCCTCGAGCGCCAGCTCGCCGCCTCCCTCACGCTCGATGAGGCGTCCGGCAACCTCGTCTTCCGCTTCGATCCGCTCATCAACCAGGCCACGGGCCGTGCCGCGCTCGTCGAGATCCCCTACCTCTGGGAATCACTGGAACACATCACCTGCCCCACCCTCGTGGTGAAGGCCGAGAAGAGCCGCATGCTCTCCACCGAAATCGCCGAGGAGATGGTCCGGCGCCTGCCACGCGGCGAATTCGTCGAAATCCCCGACAGCGGCCACCAGATTCCCCTGCACCAGCCCGATGCCTTCGCCACCGCCGTCCGCGACTTCCTCGCCCGCTGAGCGCGCGCCCATAGCCGCCTTCGATGGCGTGGCGCAGGCGCGCGAATCGCGGCCCTCGAAGTATTCACCGTGGGCCGATCGCGCGTAGGATCGGCCCAACGTGCCTGTCTACCGACCGTTTTCGCCCGCCTACCTGGCCGATCCCTACCCCTTCCTCGCGCGCCTGCGGGCCACTTCGCCCGTGTTCAAGAGCGCCGACTTCGGGGCCTGGATCGTCAGCCGCCACGTCGATTGCCAGCGCGTGCTCCAGGACGACCTGCGCTTTTCGTCCGACCCTGCCACCGCGCGCTCCGGCATGGGCGAAGTCGTCAGCACCATGCGTGCCGAGGCGCCCCTCGGCGAAGTCCCCATCCTCGGCAGCTGCGACCCGCCCGACCACTCGCGCATCCGCGCCGTCGTCAGCGCCGCCTTTACGCCCCGCCGCATCCGTGAGTTCGAATCCGAGATCGAAGGCGTCGCGCACGACCTCGTGGCGCGCCTGCCCGCCGGCCGCCCGTTCGATGTCGTGCCCGCGCTCGCCGAGCCGTACGCGGTCATCTCCATTCTCGCGTTCATGGGCGTGCAGCCCGAGCACCTCGACCGCGTCCGAGGCTTCGCCCACCCGATCATGACCGCCCGATCCACCACGCACCCCACGCCCGCCCAGGTCTCGGCCTCGGCCCACGCCCGCGACCAGTTCGCTTCGTACCTGCTGCACACCCCGAACCACTCGGGCGTGATCGCCGTGCTCATGGAGGCGGTCGCCGAAGAGCGCGTCTCGCTCGACGAAGTGATCATGCTCATCATCCACATCACGACGGCGGGGAACGGCCCCTCGGCCTACGCCACGGCGAACATGCTCATGGCCCTCGCCGCGCACCCCGATGCCCTCGCGACGATCAAGAACGACTCGGAAACCGTGCCCTTCGCCGTCGATGAGGTCCTGCGCTGGGATAGCCCCGTGCAACTCATCAACCGCTTCGTGCGCGTGCCGCACGAGTTCGAAGGCAAGAAGTTCCGCAAGGGCGAAAGCGTCTTCGCCCTCGTCGGCTCCGCCAACCGCGACGGCGACGTCTTCGAGAACCCCGACGTGTTCGATATCACCCGCCAGCCGGGGCGGCTCCTGAGCTTCGGGCATGGCATCCATTTCTGCCTGGGCGCCCCGCTCGCGCGCCTCGAACTGGGCGTGATGATGCGCACCGTGCTCGAGCGCTTCTCACGCATCGAAGTGCTGCCGCCCGGCCCTCAGCGCGCCCCGGACCTGCTGATTCGCGGCCCTCGCAGCCTCGCCGTGCGGTTGGCGTAGCGAACTCAGCGCGCGTCCAGGATCTGCCGGATCTTGTGGCCCAGCGCCTCCACCGTGTACGGCTTCTGCAGGAACGCCACCTCGGCGTGCAGCACCCCGTAGCGCAGGATGGCATCGTCCGTGTAGCCGCTGGAGAAGAGGATGCGCACGTGCGGCGCCTCCCGCCGGAGGGCGTCCGCGAGCCCCTGCCCATCGAGCCGCGGCATCACCACGTCCGTCACCAGCAGGTCGATCTCCCGCCCGCGCTCGTTCAGCAGCGACAGCGCCTCTTCGCCATCGGCCGCCGTGAGGACGGTGTACCCATACCGCCGCAGCCCGCGCGCGACGAGCCTGCGGATGCTCTCCTCGTCCTCCGCGAGCAGGATCGTCTCCGTCCCCGCGAGCTGGCTCGAGCCTTCGCTCCCTGCCTGGGCCTGCCCGGCGGCCTGTTCGATCCCCGGAAGCAGGACCGTGAAGGTCGTGCCTTCGCCGGGGCGGCTCTGGACGGTGATGCGCCCACCCGCCTGCTGCACGATGCCGTGTACCACCGAAAGCCCCAGTCCCGTGCCCTTGCCCACGCCCTTGGTCGTGAAGAACGGTTCGAAAATACGCGTCACCACATCCGCGGCGATTCCCGTACCCGTGTCGCTCACGCGCACTTCGACCCAGCGCTGCCCAGGGGCGCTGTCGTCCGGCCGGGCCTCGTTCGTGGCCACGGTGAGCGTGCCGCCGCGCGGCATCGCATCGCGCGCGTTCACCGCGAGGTTCATCAGCACCTGCACCAGTTGCCCCGGGTCGGCGTGGACCCGTGGCAGCCCTTGCGAAAGTCGCGTGCGCACCTCCACATCCTCACCCAGCAGCCGCCGCAGCATCTTCTCCGTGTCGAGCACGATGGCGTTCACTTCGACGACGCGCCGCTCGATGATCTCCCGCCGGCTGAAGGCCAGCAGCTGCCGTGTGAGCGACGCCGCCCGTTCGCTCGCCGCCTGGATCTCCTGCACGTATTCGCGCACTTCGCCGTCCGGGGGAAGCTCTTCCAGCAGCAGGTCCGAATACGACTGGATGACGGTCAGCCAGTTGTTGAAGTCGTGCGCCACGCCGCCCGCGAGCTCTCCCACCGATTCCATCTTCTGCGTCTGCCGGACCTGCTCCTCGAGCGAACGCCGGTCCGTCACATCCTCGGCGACGCCGGCCACGCGCACGACCTCACCGTTCCGGCCCGTCACGGGGAAGGCGCGGTCGCGAATCCAACGGATTTCGCCATCGGCCCGCACGATGCGGTACTCCTGGTCGTACGAACCGTCCGCTTGCAGCCGCGGCGCCGCGGCCACGGCGGCCCGGTCGTCGGGATGGATGCTCGCCAGCCAGGCATCCCGCGAGGTGTAGAGCGCGTCCGCGTCCGCGCCCCAGATGGCCTCGTACGCCGGGCTCACGTAGAGCATCCGGCCGTCGGGCTCCGTCAGCCAGAAGACCTCGCGAATCGATTCGGCCAGCTCCCGGAAGCGCTCCTCGCTCTCCCGCAGCGCATCCTCCGTCGCCCGCCGGTCCGTGACGTCGTTGAGTGCGATGAGCCAGTGCGGCTCGCCCCCAAGCTCGATCGATTCGGCCGAAAAGAGCGCGGCCCGGGGCGTGCCATCGCGGCGCTCGAACCGGTACAGCACGTCGGCGACCGACCGCTCCGATTGCATGCGCTCCCAGGCGGCGCGCAGTTCGCCCTCGCCGATCGGCGGGCTCACCTGCTCGGCCACCTGCCCGATCATCTCCTCACGGGTGTAGCCGAGCAGCCGCAGGTAGGCTTCGTTCACCTCGATGATGCGCCGATCCCGCGTTCGCACGATCACCTGGCCGAGCGGGCTGTCGTGGAACGCGCGCGAGAAGCGTTCCTCGCTCGCGCGCAGCGCCTCCTGCACCTGCTTGAACTCCGTGACATCGACGGCGGCGCCCACGAGCCGGTCGTGGCCGTCGGCCGCTTCGCGCCGCCCCGTGAGCGAAACCCAGCCCGTGCCGCCCGGCCGTCGCACCCGGAAGGTGACGGCCAGGGTGTTGCTACGCCCTTCGAACGCGTCGCGAATCGCGAGCTGTGTCGCCGCGACATCGTCCGGGTGGATCACGCGGCCCAGCTCCTCGGAGGTGACCCTCGTCCTCCCCGCGGGGAGGCCCCAGAGCCGTCCCACGCCCGCGTCGATGTTGAGCGAGCGGCTGCCCGCGTCCCAGATCCAGGTCCCGATGCCGGCCCCGTCGAGTGCCGCCACCAGCCGCGATTGCGTCGTGCGCAGCTCATCCTCGATGCGCCGCCGCTCGGTGATGTCCATCATCACGCCATGCCAGGTGGTGCTCCCGTCGGCCTCGCGCAGGGGCATCGAATGGCCTTCGAGCCAGAGTTCGCCGCGCGTGGGGTGGACGTAGCGGAACTGGCATCGCCACGGCGTGAGCGCCTCCGCCGAGGCCGCGATCGATGCGCTCACGGCCGCACGGTCCTCCGCCGGGGTCCACTCCGAGATGATGCTCGCGTCCTCCGCGACATCGTCCGCCGATACGCCGAACACGTCCGCGATGCCCGCGCTCGCATAGGGGATGAGACTCTTCCCGTCCGGCCGCCGCTGGAACGACAGGATCATCATTCCCGGGGGGATCGTGTCGGCGACGCGCGCGAGCTGCTCCTGTCCGCGCCGCAACGCCATTCGCGCGACCATCGCCTCGTGCACATCGGCCAGCGTGCCGAAGAAGCGCACGGGCTCGCCTCGCGCACCGCGGATGGCCGCCGTCCGTGCTTCGAACCAGCGATAGTTGCCGGCGGCATCCCGCAGCCGGAAGGTGATGCGCGCATCACGGCCCTTCGCGAGGGCCTCATCGTGGGCGCGCTCCACCTCTTCGCGCTCATCGGGGTGGACGTATTCGTTCCAGGCGAATCCCCCCGGCGCGATCCGCTCTTCGCCGAAGTAGGCCCGTCCGCGGCGGTTCAGGTAGTCGATTCGCCCGTGCGCATCGCCCGTCCAGACGATCACCGGCACCGATTGCACGAGTTGCTGGTACTCGGCCTCGCTGCGCGCGAGCCGCCCGGCCGATTCCTGCAACCGCCCGAGGTAGCGCTGCAGCAGCACCCACAGCAGCCCGCTCGTGACGAGGATGAAGGCGGTGCCCTTGAGGCTCTCCACCCGTGCCCGCGTCGCATCGTGCCCGATCAGCCCGGCCGCCCACCCGGAGAGCAGGATCCACGCGATCCCGGCGACCGCGTAGGCGAGTGCGACGCGCGCCGCCGTCCACGGCGCGGCGTTCCAACGCCCCGGCCGCGCCTCCGAGGGGGTGCCCGGCGCACCCGCGAATCCCTCCCCGCCCACGTCGTTCACACACCCACCCCGGCCCGTACACACTCCGTCATCCCGATTTTAACCGCTGTAATGTTGGTTAGTGTCCCGTATCAGCACCTGTCATGGCCATAGGGGAAGAGACCGTTTTTTCGGAATAAGAAAGCACCGCGCGAGTTAAAACGAAACGTCCGCGTAGCATTCGGACCGGCGCCATCCCCCGTCCGCCGGAGCGTCAACGCGTCGCGCCAGCGGCGCCGTGCCGCATCCAAGTGACCGTACGGCGTCCGCCTGTGGCGGCGCTATACTACTTGACGCGATGGTATGGCTTTCGATGTCCCTGCAACTACTTCGGGGTTCCGTACCGCACCGAAAGAAAGCCGCGCCCGCTTACGGGAAGCGCCAGCGCGTGGCCGTGGCGGCGAACCGCTCCGCCTCCTCGATGAACCCAAAGGCCCGCTCCGGCTGCACGACCCAGAACGGCGCGTAGCTCGCATCCAGGCTCGGCCCGTACTTCGCCACATACGCGCGGAGGAACCCCGCGACCGCACCTTCCTCCATCGTCGCGACCTTCCCTTCGACGACGACCGCCTCGCTCGCCAGCTCCGTGGTGACCACACAGGCCGGCGCGCGCAGGAAGTTGCGTGCCTTCCGCGATTGGGTCGCCGTGCTGAAGCAGAAACGCGCGTCCAGCCACACGCCCCAGACGGGCATGGCGTGCGGCGTGCCGTCTTCGTTGACGGTCGAAAGCCAGTAGTTCCGCGATGCTTCCAGCCGTTCGTGCGCCCATGTCCACGGCAGCAGCCCTTCGCCCGCGTCCGCGGCGGCGGGGATGATCGCGCCAAGGTTCGGCCGGTCCGGGACGGGGTCGCGCATCGCCCGGATTCTAGACGCCGGCGGCGGTCCGTGCGCCGCTGGCCTCGCCGCCAACCGCCTCGAACTGCTGCCGGTACAGCTCCGCGTAGACCCCGCCGTGCGCCAGCAACTCCGCGTGCGTGCCCGATTCCACCAGCACCCCGCGCTCCAGCACGAGGATCACGTCGGCCGCGAGGATGGTCGAAAGCCGGTGGGCGATGGCGAGCGCGGTCCGCCCGCGCGTGAGCACCGCCAGCGCATCCTGGATCGCCCGCTCCGTCCCCGAATCCACGCTCGATGTCGCCTCGTCGAGAATCAGGATCGCGGGGTCCTTCAGCAGCGCCCGCGCGATCGCCACGCGCTGTTTTTCGCCCCCGGAAAGCCGGTACCCGCGCTCCCCGACGATCGTCCCATAGCCGTACGGCAGCCCCGCGATGAAGTCGTGGATGTTGGCCGCCCGCGCCGCCGTCTCGATCTCGGCGTCCGTCGCGTCCGGCCGCGCGTAGCGCAGGTTGTCACGGATGGTCGAATGGAAGAGGAACGGCTCCTGGTTCACCATCGCGATCGCGTTCGCCAGCGACGCCTGCGTCACCTCGCGGATGTCGTGCCCGTCGACGGTGATGCGCCCGCCATCGACGTCGTAGAGCCGCGGCACCAGGTACGCCGTCGTCGTCTTCCCCGCGCCGGAGTGGCCCACGAGCGCCGCAAACTTCCCCGGCGGCACCGCGAAGGTCAGCCCGCGCAGGGTCGGCGTCCCCGCCAGGTAGCTGAAGCGCACATCCTCGAAGCGAAGCTCGCCGCGCACGTCGCGCAACTCCACCGCGCCCGGCCGGTCGTGAATCTCCTGGTCCAGGTCGAGGTAGTCGAACAGCCTTTCGAACAGCGCCAGCGAGCTGAGCAGCGTCACGTGGATGTTGAGCAGCGCCGTCGTGGGGCCGAAGAGCCGCCCGAGGAGCCCGGCGAACGCCACGACCGTGCCCAGCGTCGCCTCGCCGCCGATGACGCGGTGCCCGCCATACCAGTACACCACCACCGGCGCCATCGACCCGAAGAGCCCCATCGTCACCCCGAACCAGCGGCCCACCATCGCCCGCCGCACGTTCAGCTGGCGAATGTGGCGCGCCGTCTCATCGAAGCGGTCGATCTCGTAGTCCTGCCGGCCGAAGGTCTTCACCAGGAGCGCGCCACTGACGGAGAGGGTCTCCTGCATGTGCGCCGTGAGCTGCGCGAGCTGCTCCTGCGATTCCGCCATCAGCGTCCGCTGCACATTGCCCACGCGCCGCGCGGGGATGATGAAGATGGGCAGGAACGCCACCGAGAACAGCGCCAGCCGCCAATCCAGCGCCAGCATCAGCGCGAACGTGCTCCCCACCGTGATCAGGTTCCCGACCACGCCCCCGAGCGTGTCGCTCACCACGCCCTGGACCGCGCCCGTGTCGTTGCTCACGCGCGAAAGCACCTCGCCCGTGCGGTTCGAAGTGAACCAGCGCAGCGGCATCCCCGTCAGGTGGCGGTAGAGCGCCGTCCGCAAATCGAGCATCACCGCCTGCCCGACGGACGTGCTGAGGTAGGACTGCGCGACCCCCAGCACCGCCGAAAGCGCCACCAGCGCCGCCATCGCCAGCACGAGCAGGTTCAGTTCGCGCCCGTCGCCCGGCGGCTTGAGCGCGTCGTCGATGATCCGCTGCAGCAGCAGCGGCGGCCCCAGCCCTACCACGGCGGCGATCACGATCGTCGTCAGAAGCAGCACCACGAGCCCGAGGTGCGGCCGGTGCAGGCTCACCGCCCGTTTGAGCGTCGGCCAGGCCGGCCGTTGTGGCCGTGCCTTGCGCCGCCGCTGGAGGTCCCCGTGGTCGAATCGCATCTCCTTCGAGCCTAGTTCTCCCGTTCCTGGAGCGAAACTGCCCGTTTGGGCGGCCCTCCGGCCCTGTCCACCCCGCCTCCACTGCCGATACCACGATCGCTCAACGACCGCGTGGGCGGCTCGTCGAATCGGCGACGAACGGGTTTCAGCCGGGGAGACGCCCCGCTATGGTGAGGCCGCGATGCGGTGGATAAACGGTTTTGCGATGGTTGCGGTCGCGGTGCTGCTCGGCGCCGGCGCCCTTCGCGGCGATGCGCGCCCCGCCGCCGCCGAGGACGCCGTGCGCACCCTCGACCTCCGCGTCGAACGCCCCGGCCAGCCCGCCGTCGAGTTGCACTTCCTCGTGAACGCCCGCAGCGATGCCGCCGCCCGCGATGCCGCACTCCTCGCCGCGCGCGAACTCGCTCCCGGCGCCGCCATCTCCGCCATCGGTGGCGAAGCGCCCGCCGGCGCCGGCATCGCCACCGCCGCCTTCGCCCTCTGGCCGTGGAAGTGGGACGACGCCGAACTCCCCGTGCGCATCGCCTACAACCCCGCCAACGCGCCCGCCGGGGTCACCCCCGCGACCGTCTCCGCCGCGCTCGCGCCCTGGAACGCCGTCACCACCAGCCGCTTCCGCTTCGCCGAACTCGAGCTCACCAATGCCCATCCCGGCGTCCACCTGGGCATCGCCGATGGCCAGAACACCATCGGCTGGCTCGACCTGGGCTGCGCTGAAGGCTGCGTCCTCGGGGTCACCAGCAAGCTCCCCGACGTCCACGAAGTCGATGTCGTGATGAACACCGACCCCGGCGCAGGGCTCGGTTCGGGCGCGAACGGCACGCTCGATACGCAATCCATCCTCGTGCACGAAGCCGGGCACCTCGCCGGGCTCGAACACAGCTGCCAGCCGCTCATCGGCGTCTGCTCGCCGCTTGAAACCGAGGCCGTGATGTACTGGCGGTACGCCGGCCTGAAGCGCTCCCTCGGCGCCGACGACGCGGCGGGCGTCTCCTCGCTGTATCCCACGCCCGCCGGCCAGGTGCCCAATCCGCCCGCGCCGATCGCGCCGCTTCCCGCGCCGTCGCCGGTCTCGCTCTCGCTTACGTCGGGCTGGAACCTGGTCGTGCTGCCTTCGGGGCCGCTCCAGCCCGTCGCCGAAAAGCTCCCCTGCGTGCAGGCCATCTACTTCCACGGCGGCTTCGGCTGGACGGCGTGGCTGCGCGGCACCCCCGCGACGCTGAACACGCTCGCCACCATCGATGCCGGCGCCGCCTACTGGGTCTGGTCGAGCGCGGCCTGCACGGCCACTCTCCCCTGAAACGCGCGACATGCCGTGTCGCGAACGGGGGCGAGACTGTCCCCATGGCACGCGATTCGGCCCCCACGGCGGCACTCCAGGCCTGGCACGAACGCCTCCCCGGCGCGAGCGATACCGCCCTCGCCGCGGCCATCGCCACCCGCGGCGAACCGTGGATGCTGCGCCACCTGCCCGCGCTCCGCGCCCAGGCCGCCTTCCTCGCACTCCTCGAAGAGCCCCGGCGCGCATCCTGAACGTTCGCGCACTGCCCCCTTCGCCGCGCGGCCGTTAGCCTTCCCGGCATGGTTCTCAGCGACCGCACCATCCGCCGCGAACTCGAAGCTGGCAGCATCGTTATCGACCCCCTCGGCCCGAACGCGATCCAGCCCGCCTCCGTCGACCTCCGCCTCGGCAACCAGTTCCGCGTCTTCCGCAACTCCCGGATCCCGTTCATCGACGTGAAAAAGGAGTACCCGGACCTGACCGAGCTGGTGACCATCGACGACGACCGGCCGTTCGTCCTGCACCCCGGCGAATTCGCCCTCGCCGTCACGTACGAACGCGTGCGCCTGCCCGATTTCATCGTCGGGCGGCTCGAAGGGAAGTCCTCGCTCGGGCGCCTCGGGCTGCTCATCCATTCGACCGCGGGCTATGTGGACCCGGGCTGGGATGGCGCGCTCACGCTCGAGCTTTCGAACGTGGCCAACCTGCCGATCATGCTCTACCACCGCATGAAGGTGTCGCAGATTTCGTTCCTGCGGCTCACCGAGCCGGCCGAGCACCCTTATGGTTCGAGCGCCGCGGGCAGCAAGTACCAGCACCAGGAAGGCCCCACCCCCAGCCGCTACTACCTCAACTTCCGGGACGAATAGACCCCGGGACGCGACGAAGCCGGGCCACTGCTGCCCGGCTTCGCCACTGCGTCCCGTGTCCTTCGGTGCTAGTGCCCGGCACCCGCCGCGAGCGTCACATCGCCCGCCTGGAAGAGCCCCAGCGCACCCTTGCTCGCGTTCGCGAACTTGTGCGTGACGATGGGGTAGAACCCCTTCTCATCGAAGGTGAACTCCACGAACCCGCCCTGCGAAGGCTGCAGGTCCAGCGCCTGCGCGCCGCCCTTGCTCGCGTCCGGCTTCAGCGTGTACGCCCCTTCCTTGAACATCGTGTCGAAGACCGTACCCACGATGTGGAACGCGCTGTTCTCCGACGGGCCGTCATCGACCACCCAGGCGCGAATGCGCTGCCCCGGTTCCACGCGGATGGGCGCGAACTTGTACTGGTTGTAGTAGCCGTTGAACACCACCGCGTCGAACTGCTCGGCCATCATCTTGTCCAGGTCGCCGGCCTCGCCGTTCGGCCCGAGGTACAGCTCCGACTGCATGAAGATGTACTCGTGGTCCACCGGCGCCAGCCCCGGCGGGTCGATGATGATCGCCCCGTGCATGCCGTTGCCGATGTGGTGCAGCGCCGGCGCCGTCCCGCAGTGGTACATGAACGCGCCCGCGTGCTTCGCCTCGAACTGGTAGACGAGCGACTCGCCCGGGTTGATCGTCCGCATCTCGTCGTTCCAGGCGACCTTGCTCGCGTGAAAGTCGATGCTGTGGCCCATCGTCCCCTTGTTCTCCAGGGTCACCGTCACGATGTCGCCCACCTTCGCGCGAATCACCGGCCCCGGGTACTGCTGGTTGAAGGTGAACATCTGCTGCTTCACCCCCGGCGCGACCTCGACCACCGTCTCCTCGGCCGTGAGCGTGATCTTGTGCTCGGTGCCGCCCGGCGCCGGCTTCAGGGCCGGGTCGAACGGCTTCCAGCCCGCCGCGGGCGTGGCATTGGCGTCGATGGTGGCGTTGTTGCTGTTCTGGCTGGCGGTCATCGCGTGCGTGCCGCCGCCGCTGCTCGCCGCCGCTCCCGCGACTTCGATATTCAGGAGCATGCCCGCCTGCTTATGGCCCGGCACCGTGCACCACGCCTGCGCCGGGGCATCGAACGGCCCGATCTCGATCGTCTGGCTCTTCCCCGGCGCGATCATCTCGGTCCCGTCGGTGCCGTTCACCTTCAGGTCGTGCTGCACGCTGCCCGCGTTCGTGACCACGAGCGTGACCTTCTGGCCCTGCGGCACGCTGATCTTCGAAGGCTTGACGTACAGGTCGCCGAGTTCGATGGAGATGCTCCCGCCCCCGCCGTTCGTCCCGCCGGTACCGCCCGCGGAGGTGCGCCCCGCGGTGATGACGGCGCTGAACAGGACCGCGAGCGGCACGATGACGATCGCCGCCACCGTCCCCGCGATGAAGTTCTGGTGCTGTCGCATGATTTACATCCTCCTGCCGATGTAAATCCAACTTTGCAGGCTTCCCATCACAGGGGAATGTGATATTAGTTCCGGCTGGCTTTTTTGTGTGAATTACGGCCAACCGGCCCGGCATGGATGCCCCAATTGGCAGCGAAAGCACCGCCATTCACCCCGCGCCAGTTACTCCTCACCCGCCGCCCCCGCCTCCGCCACGCACCAAAAACGGGCAGCCCGCCAATCACGGCAGCCTGCCCGTCACCCGTGGTACCCCCTGGGAACCGGGAACCGGGAACCGGGAACTGGGAACTGGAAACCTACCCTCCCGCCACCGCCGGCACGATGCTGACCTCGTCCCCATCTTTCAACTCCGTCTGCAGCCCCGAAAGGAAGCGCACGTCGTCGCCGTTGACGAAGATGTTCACGAAGCGGCGGATCTCGCCGCCTTCGTCCAGCAGCCGGTCCCGGATGCCCGGGTAGCTCGCTTCGAGCGCGCTCACGCAATCGCTGAGCGTCCCGCCCGTGCTCTGCACCGTCGATGCGCCGCCCGTCAGATTCCGGAGCGGCTGGGGAACACGCACATTGAGGGCCATGTCACTTCTCCTGTGGCAAAGGTGGCCGCGAGGGGCGCCGCGCCGCGGCGTCCGCCCGCGATATCGTCCGGTTCGTTCGCGCCGCTACCCCTCGACGACGTCTCCCGTCACGGGGTCGATGCGCACGCCCTTCGCCTGCGCCCACGCGAGGCTCCGGTCGATTTCGTCCGCATCGCCCTCCAGTTCGAGGATCACCCAGCCCGTCTTCTCATCCACATCCGCCATGCGGACATTCGTGATGACGCGGAACTCGTGGCCCATCAGGTAGATAACGGGCTCCTGGATCAGGGCTTCCGGGAAGGTGAATCGCACCCGCTTGACCGACATCAGGCAATTGCCTCCGTGAGATGGCCCGCCGCGTACGCGCGGTCGAAGCTTTCGATCGTCGGGTCGATCTCCAGCGCCGGCTGCAGATGGTCCACCACGGCTTCCACCGTCTTGAACCCCGCGCCCGTGATGAACGCGACCGTCAGTTCGTCGGGGTGAATAGTACCGCGCTCCGCCAGTTGCTTGAGGCTCGCGATCGTCACGCCGCCCGCTGTTTCGCCGAAAATCCCCTCCGTTTCGGCCAGCAGCTTCATCCCCGCGATGATTTCCTCGTCCGTCACGTTGCCGCAGCCCCCGTTCGTGTCCCGCAGCTGCACCAGGCTGTAGTACCCGTCCGCCGGGTTGCCGATGGCCAGCGACTTCGCGATCGTGTCCGGCTTCTGCGGGCGGAAGTTCAGTGTCCCCTCCTGCCACGCCGTCGCGATCGGCGAGCAGCCCGTCGCCTGCGCGCCGCTCATGCGCGTCTTCGGCTCATCGATGATGCCCGCCTTCGCCAGCTCTTCGAGGCCCTTGCGAATCTTCACGTACAGCGAACCGCTCGCCATCGGCACGACGCAGTGGTCCGGCGCCCGCCAGCCCAGCTGTTCGGCCACTTCGAAGCCCAGCGTCTTCGAACCCTCCGAGTAGTACGGCCGCACGTTCACGTTCACGAACGCCCATTCGTACTGCCCCGCGAGCTCGGCGCAGAGGCGGTTCACATCGTCGTAGTTGCCGCGCACCTTCACCAGCGTCGGCGCGTAGATGAGCGAACCCAGGACCTTGCCCAGCTCCAGGTTGGTCGGGATGAAGACCACCGCCTCCATCCCGGCGGCCGCCGCGTGCGCACTCACGCTGTTGGCGAGGTTGCCCGTGCTCGCGCATGCCAGCTTCTGGAAGCCCAGCTCCCGCGCCCGGCTCGCCGCCACGGCCACCACGCGGTCCTTGAACGACCAGGTGGGGTTCACGGTGTCGTTCTTGATGTAGAGGTTATTCAGCCCCAGCGCCTTGCCGAGGTTCTTGGCACGAATGAGGGGCGTGTACCCCGCGCCGATATCGATCGCCGCATCGGCATCCACCGGCAGGAAGTCCCGGTACCGCCAGAGGCTCGCCGGGCCGCGCTCGATCGATTCGCGCGTGACATTGCGGCGAAGGCGGTCGTAGTCATAGGTGACCTCGACCGGCCCGAAACAGAACTCGCAGACGTGATGCGCGGCGAGTGGGTATTCGCGATGACATTCGCGACAACGAAGGGCAGTGGCGTACGACATGCTCAAACTCCGCGAGGCCCACGGGGACGGTGGGCGGTCGGCGCTCGCACGGCGCTACGGTGCGATGGCGCGGGACGGTTCCGGATGCGGGGAGCCCCTTCAGCGAGGGGCTAGAGCATGACCATGCGGCCCGGGAGGGAAGCCATCATTGGTTCTCCTGTTTCCGCGTGGGCCGATCCGAGTTCGAGCGCTGTCGCTCTCATCTTCCTCCGAACGGAGGCCGGAATTGGCACCTTACCTTGCGGCAGGTTGCCGGGGCTTCAAAGGGCCGGTCCCTCCACCCCGTCTCGATAAGCGCGGCCACGAATGCGGGTATCTGACGTAATGCTACGGCACACCGGGGTAGCGGCAACAGGCCCCCCGGCCCTCGCGCATCCCGTACGCTGTCGCCATGAGCACCGGCACGCCCTCCGCACTCGCCGCTTCCCGCGCCCGCAAGGACGCCTTCTTCGCATCATCGCCCGAATCGCCGCTCCTGCCCGCGCAGCGCCCCGCCTTCATCGGCCTCCGCTACTACCCGGAAAATCCTGCCCTCGTCTTCGACCTCGAACCCGAGCCCTTCGACGAGCCGGACCTGGTCGAGATGCAAACCAGCGACGGCGAAACCGCCACCTACATCCGCTGGGGCCGCATCACCTTCACGGTCGATGGCCGCGCCGCCGCCCTCACGCTCTTCGCCACCCCCGGCGGCGATGCGCTCTTCCTCCCCTTCCAGGACGCCGGCCGCGGCACCGAAACCTACGGCGCCGGCCGCTACGTCGACGTCGAGCCGGGTGAGGACGGGCGCGTCCACATCGATTTCAACTACGCCTACAACCCCTACTGCGCCTACAACGACGCCTGGTCCTGCCCCATCCCCCCGCGCGAGAACATGCTCGCCGTCCACATTCGCGCCGGCGAACGCACCTTCCACGACGAAGGCTGACGCCCTCCGCCGAACGCGAGGCGCGAAATCTTCACCGTCCGGCACTCGTATGGACGGCGTCGCGGGCGTACAACCGCAGCGGGGAAGGACCGGGGCGCCGGAGGGTTCCATGCGCGGCGAACACAAGGCCAACCTCTTCTGCGCGTGGTGCGGCCGCGAACTGGGCTGGCGCGGCGGCATCGTCGCCTACACCCTCTGCGCCGATTGCGTGCCCCTCGTCAAAGCCCACTATGAAGCCACCCGCAACGCCGCGCGCGCCCTCCCGGAGAGCACCGCGCCGGCGCAACCAGCGCCGCAACGCCGCCGCACGCGGCGCGCCGCCGGCGGCTGACTACTCCAGCGCGAGCGCCCGCACGATCGCTTCGGCCGCGCGCCGTTCGTGCTGGGCCGCCCGCCGCAGCGCCATCGCCGCCCCGCGCCGTAGCCCGGCATTGCCCACGTTGCCGTGCCCACCCGTCGGGAATGGGAAGAGCGTGAGCAGCGGCGAAAGCGCCTTCGTCTCCTCGCGGATGGCGCGTTCGGCCTCGGTCAGCGGCTCCGCCAGTTCGGGGATCGCGGCCGCGAGGTCGGCCAGGAAGTCCGCCCCATCGAGGCGTGCCGCCTGCAGCACCGCGAGTTGGTAGGCGTTGCCGGCGCGGTCGACCTCGCCATCGCCATCCATCGCCTCGGCCCACGCTTCGATGCCGGCGGTCCCGCGCGGCTGGCCGTCGTCGGTGCCATCGAGCCCGGCGAAGCAGTCCAGCGCCGTCGTCAGCGCGCCCGCCACCGCCTCGCCCGCGTCCACCTCCACCGGTTCGACCGGCGCCAGGAGTTCGATCCGCCCGAGCGTCGAGGGCCAATCCGCGAGCGCCACGAACGGCCCCGCTTCGCCCGTGAGCAGGTCATCCACGAGGAAGCCGCCGCGCGCCGCGTCGTAGCCATAGACCACCGCGTGCTCGTGCAGGTGGAAGTCCCAGCCGATGACCGGACGGTCCGCCTCGAGGTGCGCCACCACCCACGCCGCGGCACGTTCGCGCGCGTCCGTGCCGGTTGCATCCGCCGCGAACCGTTCGAAGCGCCAGCCCGTGCGTTCGTAGCGCGCGGCCATCGCCTCACGGTCGAGGTCGGCCGGGCCCGATGGCAGGGCGATGACGCCATCGCGTGCGCCCAGGCAGAAGTGCCAGGCGTGGCCGGTGAGCCCCATGATGGCGTGCCGCGGCAATCCCTCGCCGAGGTGGCTGAGCACGCCTTCCAGCGCCCCCGCGGCGCTTGTCCAGTTTGGCGCGATGCGCGCCCCCAGTTCGGCCATCGTCCGAGTGTACGGCCAGCGGGTGCGTGGCGTGGTGTTTCCCGTATGGTAGGAAAGGGGTTCCGGCAAAGGCTCGCATCCGTAGAATGGCGCCTCAGCCCGGCAGCCGGGGGGAGAAAACACACGTGGCCGAATCCATTCAGATCAGCACGCTGCCCAATGGCCTGCGCATCGTCACCACCGCGATGCCTTCGACCCAGGCCGTTTCCGTGAATCTCTTCGTGGGCGTCGGCTCCCGTTCCGAACCCGTGCGCCTCAACGGCATCACCCACTTCCTCGAGCACATGGTCTTCAAGGGCACCGATAAGCGCCCCGACGCCATCATGATCGCCGAGGAGATCGAAGGCGCGGGCGGCACCATCAACGCCTACACCAACAAGGAATTTACCTGCTACTGGAACATCGTCCCCTACGACCGCCTCGCCACGGCGCTCGATGTCACCGCCGACATGCTCCTCCATTCCCGCCTCGAACAGACCGAGATCGACCGCGAGCGTACCGTCGTCCAGCAGGAGCTGAAGCGAAACCATGACAACCCGGGCGCCTGGGCGGGCCGCCTCATCGGCACCTCCGTCTACGGTGCGCAGCCCTCGGGCTGGGATGTCGGCGGCTCCGTCGAGCTCGTGCAGGAGATGCAGCGCCCGGACTTCGTCTCCCACATCAGCGACTGGTACCACCCCTCGAACATCGTCCTCTCGGTCGCCGGCAACACCTCGCACGACCAGGTCATGGCCATCGCCGAGCCCCTTTTCCGCGACATGCCCGAGGGCGAAATCCCCTCCGTCATCCCCTACGACCCGTCCATCACCGGCCCCCGCGTCGCCACCGATAGCCGCGATATCGACCAGTGCAGCCTCTTCCTCGGCTTGCCCATCTTCGGCCGCGACGACCCGGACCGCTTCTCCCTGCGCATCATGAACGACGTTCTCGGGGCCGGCATGTCCTCCCGGCTGTTCCGCGAAGTGCGCGAACGCCGCGGCCTCGCCTATTCCGTCGGCTCCGGCTACGGCTACCTGGCCGACGCCGGCGTCATGACCATCTCCGCCGGCGTGAACCGCGAAAAGCTCGTCGAGACCGTCCAGGTGTGCCTCGAAGAGACGTGGAAGATGGCCGAGAAGCCCGTCCCCGAGGAAGAGCTACGCAAGGCGAAGGACCACAACATCGGCCGCTTCCGCCTCTCGCTCGAAACCGCGCACTCCCAGGGGCAGCGCAACGGCGAACTCCTGCTCACCAAGGGCGCCATCGAAAGCATCGAATCCGTCGTCGACCAGATCGAGGCCATCACCGCCGACCAGGTCGGGGCCGTCGCCCGCCGCCTGCTCCAGCGCGACCGCCTCCACTGCGCCGTCGTCGGCCCGAACCTCGATGAGGACGAACTCGCCCGCGCGCTGGAGTAGCCTTACGCCAGCCGCGCCCCGATGCGCGCGTGCGCCCAGTGCGTGATCGCCACCGCGAGCGCGTCGGCCGCATCGGCCGGCGTCGGCACCTGCCTCAGCGCGAGCTGGATGCGCACCATCTCCGCCACCTGCGACTTCTCGCCGCGGCCGTACCCTGCGACCGTCTGCTTCACCAGCGCCGGGGCGTATTCGGTCACGCCGCAGCCGCCATCCGCGAGCCCCAGCATCGCCGCCGCGCGCGCATGCCCCAGCAGCAGCGCGCTCCGCGCGTTGTTCCCCACGAACGACGACTCGATCGCCGCCGCCTCGGCCGCCCACTCCGCCGCGATCGCGCGCACGCCATCGCGCAGGGCCACCAGGCGAGCGGCGAGCGGCTCGCTGGGCTTCGTGCGCAACACCCCGTGATGGACGTGCAGGCATCGGTCGCCTTCGACCTCGATCACGCCCCATCCCGTCACGTTCAGCCCCGGGTCGATGCCAAGAATCCGCATGCCCTCACTCTAGGCGCGCGCATCGGCTACCTCCAACCGCGCGCGCCGGGGCAAGTCCACGGCAAACCGCCGCGTTCATACCGGCCCGGGCTCACAGCGCGGCCCTCTGGTAGCATGATCCGGCCCCCGGGCCCCATTACACACTCCCACGGAGATGCCCCGTGTCCGCACCCGCGCCCGCCGTTCCGGCCCTCGATTTCGTCTTCCATCCCCGCTCGATCGCCATCGCCGGGGTTTCGTCGAAGGAGGGCCCCGGCTTCGGCGGAGGCGGCTTCGTCCAGTCTCTGCTCGAAATCGGTTTCCGCGGCCCGATCTACCTCATCCATCCGACGGCGCCGGCGATCCGCGGCATCAAGTGCTATCCCCGCCTCACCGACATCCCCGACAGCGTCGACTACGTCATCTCCTCCGTGCCCGCCCGGGCCGTCCCCGGTCTTCTCGAGGACTGCATCGTGAAGGGCGTGCGCGTCCTCCATCTCTTCACCGCGGGCTTCACCGAAACTGGCGACGCGGAACGCGCCAAGATGGAGCAGGCCGTCGTCGCCCGCGCACGCGAAGTCGGCATCCGGCTCATCGGCCCCAACTGCATGGGCCTCTACGCCCCCAAATCGCGCCTTGCCATGATGCAGGGCCAATCGCCCGAGGCCGGCCCCGTCGGCATGGTCTCCCAGAGCGGCATGAACGCCGGCGAATTCGTGCGCTACTCGGCCCCCCGCGGCATCCGCTGCTCGAAGGTCATCAGCTTCGGCAACGGCGCCGACCTCAAGGCCGCCGACTTCCTCGACTACCTCACCGACGACGCCGAGACCGAGATCATCATGGCCTACCTTGAGGGCATCCAGGACGGCCCCCGCCTCGCGCGCGCCATCCGCCGCGCCGGCAAGACGAAGCCGGTCGCCATCCTCAAGTCGGGCCGCACCGAATCCGGCTCCCGCGCGGCGAGTTCACACACCGCCTCCCTGGCCGGCGCGATCAAGGTCTTCGACGGCCTCTGCAGGCAGGCCGGCGTGCTCCGTGTCGAAAGCCTTGAGGAGCTCGTCGATGTCGCCGTCGCCTTTCGCTACATCAAGAAGCTGAACGGCCCGAACGTCGTCGTCGTGGGCGGCGGCGGTGGCGCGAGCGTGCTCGCCGCCGACGACCTCGATGCCGCCGGCCTCAAGCTCCCGCCCATCCTCCCGGAGACGCAGGAGCTGCTCGCGAAGGTCACGCACGAAGCCGGCACGAGCATCCGCAACCCCATCGACACCACCTCGCTCTGGGACGAAAACAGCTTCGAAGCCACCTTCCGGCCGATCATGGCCGCCCCGAACACGGACGTGATCCTGCACCACACCAGCTTCGGCGGCGGTGGTGGCGGCTCCCGCGGCGGCGACCCCCGCTATCGCCTGCCCCGCCAGGCCGACACCCTCGGCAAGCTCCAGGAAGAGTTCGGCAAGCCCATCGTCATCGCCATCCGCCCGTCGACCACCGGCGACGGCTTCGAGCACGGCGCCTACTTCCAGGAGCTCTGCGCCGAACGCGGCATCGCCACCTTCCCGAGCATCGTGCGCGCGGGGAACGCGATGGCCCGGCTGCTCGAATGGCAGCGCCTCCAGGGCGGCTGATCGCGCCTTAGCCTCTGTTCGCTCCGGCCCGCGAAAGCGGCCCGCGGAAGGCCACCGCCACGGCCGCGCCCAGCAGCAGCAACCCCGCGCCCGAGACGATCGCGCGCGGTTCCAGCGCGGCCAGGAAGAGCACGTTCACCGCGATTCCCAGCACCGGGAATACGGGCACGATGCCCACGGCCGGCAGCCGTAGCGTCCCCGGCACCGTGAACCCGCCACCGCCTTCGCCGCGCCTTCGCCGCCAGATGACCGCCGCGTTCACCACGCAGAACACGATGTAGAGCCCGAAATTCGTGACATCCGCGAGCGTGCCGATGGCGCCGAGATGCGTCACCACCGCCGCCGTCAGGCACGCGAGCACCAGGCCGGGCAGCGGCACCCGCGCGCGGCCGCTCACCGTCCCGAGCACCCCCGGCAGCGCCCCAGCCGAGGCCATCCCATACAGGTGCCGCCCCGCCGCGATCACCAGCAGCAGCGCCGTGTTTGCCGTCGCGCAGAGGGCGATGATGCTGAGCGTGTCCGCCGTTCGCGCGCCCAGCGCCGATTCCGCCACCAGCGCCAACGGCGCCCGCGAAGCCGCGAGCGCGTCCGCGCCCACCGCGCCCACCGCCGCCAGCGACACCGCCACATACAGCGATGTCGCCACCAGCACGGAGATGAGGATCGCTCGCGGCACGCTTCGTTGCGGGTCGCGCGCTTCTTCCGAAAGCGTCGCCAGGTCCTCGAAGCCGATGTAGGCGAAGAAGATGAGCGCCGCCCCCTGCAGGATCGGCAGCGGCTCCATCGCCGTTCGCAGGTTCGCGGCATCGAAATCCCAGAAGCCGATGGCGGAGACCAGCACGAGCCCGCTCGCCTCCACGATGGTCAGCAGCCCGGCCACGCGCACCGACCCCAGCGCGCCCGTCGCGGCGATCCCCAGGCCCGCGACGAGCACGATCCATGCGCCCGCGCCGCGTTCCAGCGAGGTGAGTGCCTCCAGGTAACCCCCGAAGCCGAGTGCGACCGTGCCGCCCGCCACGATCTCGGCCGTCACCGTCAGCCATCCCACCACGAACGCGACGTGGATGCCGAACGCCCTCCGCGCGTATTCGAAGCCCGCCCCCGCGGCCGGGTAGGCCGCCGCCAGCTCGGCGTAGCTGAGCCCGGTGAACACGGTCACGAGCGCCGCCAGCAGGAAGCTCGCCCAGATGTGCGGGCCCGCCTGTTCGGCCGCCGCCCCAATGAGCGCATACACCCCCGCGCCAAGGATGACCCCCAGCCCCGCGAGCGTGAGCTCGGCCAGCCCGAGGCTCCGCACGAGCGTGCCGGGTTCCGCGGGCCTGCCGTCCGTCGCCTTCATGGCAATAGCATGGCCCGTGCCGCCGCTCGCGGTCACGGGCCGTTGGCTGCGAAACGAGGGACCCCGGGCGGCTTAGCGCGCGCCCACCGGCCCGGCCACCTTCGCCAGGAAGGCATCGACGATGGCGTTGTAGGGCGCCGCCGCCTCGTAGTAGACGTTGTGCGGCGCCCCCGCGATGGCGTGGTACTCCGAATGGGGCACGAGTTCGTGCAGCGTCTCGCAGCGCGGCACCGCCGCATCGAGTGCCCCCACGATGATGCACATCGGCGACGTGATCCGCTTCACCCCTTCGCCCATGCCGTTGCGCTCGGCCACCGTCTTTGCCGATGCCCGCCGCGGGTGGCGCAACGCCTCGATGCGCGTTGCCGTCGAACGGATGCGCAGGTAGCGCTCGTACATCCGCGGCTGCGCCGCCTTGAACCCGTCCGTCAGCGAATCGCCGATGGGGAGGAAGAGCACCTCCGGGTCGAGCGGGCGAGCGGCCGGCAGCGGCGCCCCATCGAGCGTCACGCCCGCCCCCGAGGGGATGAGCGCGAGCGCGTCGCCGGGATGGCGCGTCGCCCACCGCGTGAGCGTGTTCCCGCCCATGGAGTTGCCCGCGAGGATGGGCCGCGTGATACCCATCGCCGTGAGGAAGCCCTCAAGCTCGTCCGCGCGGTCTGGCTCATCCGCGTCGCGCGGCGAATTCGAGGAGTGGCCATGGTTCACGCTGTCGTAGGCGATGCAGCGGAAGCGGTCGCGCAGGTGCGCGAACTGCTGCCACCACGCCTCCCCGCACGAACTCATGCCGTGCAGGAAGACGATCGGCTGGCCCGCGCCTTCTTCCACGTAGTAGATGTCGTTGCCGCCCACTTCGATCCAGGACATTGGCGGGCTCCTTCCGGGTGTGTTGTGCGGCGCATCCTACGCGCGCGTTTCACGCCCCGGTAGCCCGCTACGCCGTGAGCGCGACCCGCTCCAACTGTGGCCACGCCTTCCCGCTGGCGCGAATTCGCTCCACTTCCTCGGCCGGCGGCTCCCACAGCGCCTCCAGCTCGTTCCCCTCGGGGTCGAAGAACATCACGTTCGCCGAGGAGTTCGATTCGCTGTACCCGGCGATGTGCACGCCGTGCTCGATCAGCCTCCGGTGCAACGCCTCCAGCGCCTCGAACGACGGCATCTCCCACGCCATGTGGTACATGCCCACGCGCGCCGGGTCCGGCCCGGGGGCGTCCGCCGGCAACGGCATCAGCGCGATCTCGTGCGAGGCGTCCTCGCGAATCCCGAGGAATGCGATGCGCTGGCCGCCGCGCCGCAGCGTTAGCCCGAGGACATCCGCATAGAACCGGGCCGTCTTCTCGACATCGCGCACGCGCAGGGCGATGTGGCCCAGCTGGGTTGGTACATGGCCCGTGGGAGTGGTGGTCATGGGGGGACTGCTCTCCGGTAAGGGTGCGACCAAATATAGCCGCCCCGGAGTGCCCGCGCGTGAATCCTTACCCTCGAACGCGCGCCTCGCGCAGCGCCGCCTGCCGCGTGCGCGCCGCCACGATTGTCCCGCCCGCGCAAAGCCCCAGCAGCGCCGTCGCCGCGATTCCGTCCGTCGCGCCCGTTCCCACGCGCAGGGCCACCTCGATGGCGCACCAGGCCGCCGCCGGCCACGCCACCAGCTCGAACAGCCAGTAGCCGCGCGCTCTCATGCCGCGTCCTCGCGCAGCGCCCCGTATTCGCGTTCGACCATCTTCACGAATTCGATTGCCAGGTCCGGGTCGAACTGCGTGCCCCGCCCCCGCATGATCTGGTCCACCGCCTGCTCGAGGCTTAGCCCCTTGCGGTACGGCCGGTCGGTGGTCATCGCGCTGTAGGCATCGGCGAGCGTGAAGATGCGCGTCGGGTACGTGATCTCCTCGCGCGCCAGGCCGCCCGGGTACCCTTCGCCATCGAAGCGCTCGTGATGGTGCCGCACCAGGTTCACGACCGTGTCCAGGTCCGTCACCGCCGCCGCGATGGCCGCGCCCATCACCGGGTGCTCCTCCATCGTCTTGCGCTCGTCCAGCGTCAGCGGGCCCGGCTTCCGCAGCACATCATCGGGCACGACGATCTTGCCGAGGTCGTGGATCGGCCCGCCGATGCTGATCGCCGTCATCTGCTCCGCCGGCAGCATCAACAGCCGGCCCAGCGTCGCCGCCAGGTGCGTGGCGTGGTCGCTGTGGAAGCGCGTGTAGCTATCGCGCCGGTCGATCGCCTTCACCAGGTTGCGCAGCGCCTTCAGGTTCGAAATCTTCATCGCGTCCGGCGTCGCGTGCTCCATCGCGCTGCCGATGAGCGCCGGTGTCACCGACTTGTCGACGTACATCTGGTCTTCCGCCGCCGCGATCAGGTCGCGCGGCGTCTCCACGCCCTTGAACGTCGAAATCCCCACGCTCACGCGCGTCGGCAGCACGATTTGCGAACCGTTCATCACTTCGATGCGCTGCACGGCCTCGCGGATGCGCTCCACGATGCGCCGCGCCTCGATCGCCGAGCTCTTCGGGAACACCGCCACGAACTCGTCGCCGCCGAAGCGGCCGTACACATTCGGCTCCGTCACGTGCTCGGCGAGCGCGTTGCTCACGCCGCGCAACACCGCGTCGCCCTGGTCGTGCCCGACGAAGTCGTTCAGCAGCTTGAAGTTATCGATATCGAAGTAGGCGACAGCCATCGCGTTGTTTTCGCGCCGCGCCGTCTCCACCGCATCCTCGATGAATTCGTCCACGAAGCGCCGGTTCGGGCAGCCCGTGAGCGCGTCCGTGTAGGCCAGCTGGCGGTAGACCTCGGCCTGCTCGGCATCGATCCGCTGCCGCCGTGTGAGAATCGCCTTGTTCAGCAGGTGCCAGAGCACCTCGGCATCGAACGGCTTGCCCAGGAAGTCGTCCGCGCCCGCCTTCATCGAACGCACGGCCACATCGACATCGACGAAGCCCGTGATCGCGACGACGCCGATGGTGGGAACCGCCTGGCGCAGCGCCGCGATGACATCCAGCCCCGACATATCCGGCAGGCTGATGTCGCAGGCGACGGCGTGGAAGAGATTGTGGCGCGCGGCCTCGATCGCCGCCCCGCCCGAGCGCTCGACCTGCACCGACCCCGCGAACCGCGAGAGCACGAGCTGGACGAGCCGCCCAAGCGACGGGTCATCCTCGACCACGAGCACACGCAGATCCGATTCGCCGCCCGCCGGGTATCGCGCATTCATCCCCTTGTGTTTCGGCACCGGGGAGAGGCTCTGAATGCCGTGTTTACCCTATGACGTCTCGGGGCGGACCCAGATGCGGTTGGCCACCTGCGTGCCCACCACCACCGTGCGTTCGCCGATTCGCGCCGTGATCGTCCCCCGGTACGGCGCCACCGATTCGAGCATCGCCGTCACGCCCGGGTGAATCCCTTCCTCATCGAAGAAGCGCAGCAGCTGCTCGTCCTCTTCGAACACCCGGTCGATGACCACCGCCGTGCCCTCGGTCACATCGGCGAGCGTCGTCATGGGCAGAGGGGGCGCCGCCCCCGTCATGGGGATCGGGTAGCCAAACGGGCTCTTCTCCGGGCGGCCGAGCATCTCGTAGAGGCGCGGCTCCGTCACATCGGAGATCCCGTGCTCCAGCAGGTGCGCTTCCTCGTAGGCACGCCACCACTCGAGCTTGAGCACATCAGTCAGCAGGCACTCGGCCAGGCGGTGACGGCGAACCATCTCCTCCGCCCGCACCAGTCCCTCCTGCGTGAGGTGAATTTGTTTCTTCCCATCGATGTCTACCAGTCCATCCCGCTGGAGCCGCTTCAACATTCCCGCCACCGATGGCGGCGTGATCTCCAGGCGATCAGCAAGCCTCACGGCGATGACATCCAGGCCCTCGTCGTGGTGCAGCCGGTAGATCGTCGTCAGGTAGTCATCGGTCGCGACATTCGACACCTGCTTCGGCATGTTCAGAATGTGCCATGGGATGGCATTCGGGGCCAGCGCGCATTTTCGCGAGCAATCTCCATAAACAAGCTTCCGCTGTAGCCAATGGCCAGCGGTGCGCGGCAGAATCCTCGTAGATGAGCCTTCGTTGCGCGCTCCTCGCCCAGCTCAATGTCGAAGAGCTTTCGGGGTACGAACTCACGCGGCGCCTCGCCGGCTCGCCCGGCCTCTTCTGGCAGGCGCGTTCCCAGCAGATCTATCCCGAACTTGTGCGCCTCGAAGAACAGGGGTTGCTCACCAGCCGCGTCGTCGAACAGGCCAGCCGCCCCGATAAGCGGCTCTACGCCATCACCGAGCCCGGCCGCGACCGCCTCCGCGAGTGGGTCCTCTCTGAATCGCCGCCCAGCTTCGCCAAGGATGACTTCCTGATGAAGGTCTGGAGCTACGGCATGGTCGATCCCGCCGCTGCCCGGCGCGCGCTCTCGCTGCACCGCACGCACCACGAACTTCGCCTTGCCAGGTTCGAAGAAGCCGCGCGTGTGGGTTCGCCCGGCGGCGCCGAAGCGCTCGATGCACGCCAGTTCGGCGAACAACTCACCATCCACGCCGGCCTCCACGTCGAACGCTCGCTGCTCGCATGGTGCGCCATGGCCGAAGAGTGGCTGCGCGAACGCGAAACCGCTATGCGGCCCTCCGCCACGGAGAAGGGACAGACGGCGTAGCCCGCGCCCCTGCCTCGCGCGCCAGGTCCAGCGTCGCGGCCGCCAGCCAGGCGGTGACACACGGCGTCAGCGATCCGTTCGTATCGCAGCACGAAGCACAACGCCCCGCGCGGGCGGAAGTCGGAAATGGGCAGGCTTTTTCCATTCGGGCCACGGTTGCACCCCGGTGAACAGGTATTTGCGCTGGTTGTCGGCACCATCGCGCACGAGGAACAGCCGGGTTTCCCCCCGGTGGATAAAACCGAGAGATACGAGAAAAGAGGAAAGAGGAAAGAGGCCCGCGGTAACGGGCGGCGAATGTGCATCGTGCCCACAACAGGCTGGGCACCTCTCAGGGCTGAGGAGGGTCTGTGTCCACCGGCTCGAAGCGCACCGAAATGGGCGGTGACCAGACTCCCCAACTCCCCGCGACCTTGGCCCGAATGTACACCTCGATTCTGGCGACGGGGTACCCGGTGGGGTACGCGCAACCAGCGCAGTGGTTGTCCAGCTCGGAATTCTGCGTTGATACAGGCCCAAAGAACGTGTTGGACGCCGCAGGTACCAATCGGGCTACGAGTTTGACCTCGTAGGCTTCAGCTCCGGCGCAATCTGTCCAGTCGAAGTGCCAATCCACCGAGTCATTGCCGTCGCTTCGTCCATTGTCGAGGTAGTCACCCGGCTGCGGCGTGAGAAGCTCGGGCACACATCCCCGCGGTGTGAGCAGGGTGACGTACGGACTCGTTGAGTAGCCGTTCCAGCCCCACGTCCAGACCCAGTATCGGTAGTAGCGGTCGGCCTCAAGATCACGGTCCTCGTACGAAGTCGTGTTCGCGGGAAGCCACAAGGTAGTATGGCTGTTCAGGTCGGTTCCCGGGCCGGGAAATCTCCAGAGGATGACTCCCAATTCATTCGATGCGGTGTCGGTCCAGTTCACGTCTATTACGCCCGGCACCACCGACACAGCGGTGATATCACGCGGTGCGCCGGGTGGCCCACCGGCTGTGACCGCGCTCACCGCCACGCTCCAGGTTCCGCCGGCTTCGTTCGATGCGACGACCCAATAGTAGTAGAGGGTCGAGGACTCCAATACTGGTCCCTGATTGTCGGTGAAACCCGTTCTCCCGCCTTCGATCACCCCGGCGAGTTCAAGCGGTTCGCCGATGCCCCAACGCCAGCGGTAGATGGCGAATGCCACCGGCGGAGTCGGCGAACTCGACCACGACAGCCGCATGGTTCCGTCGGGGAGGGGTTCGACCGTGAGCCCGGTGACCGGCGCTGGAAGCACAGGGGCGGCAATTGCACCGTCGTTCGCGTGCACCCCGAGAACGAAGGCGAGACCTACGAGGAGAAGGAGGCCAACGCGGTTTCGAGCCAAATGTCCGCTCCTCCATTCCACCTGGGTATCGTAGCGTCTTGTCCTGCCCATCACCAGCCACCTCCTCGACCGGAGGACAAAGAGGAAAGAGGCCACCCCCGGGGCGCATCGCACCCCCGGGGTAGCCCCTTGCAACTGGGAACCGGGTACTTGGAACTTGAAGGGCCACCCCCGGGGGCGGCTCGCGCCCCGGGGGTGGCCCCTGGGAACCGGGAACTCCACCTACCGCCCGAAGGCGAAGCGCAGGCGGCCGAACAGCCCCCGTGGGGCCTGCTCCTTCGCCGGCGCCGGCTCGGCTCGCAGCTGCTTCATCAGCCGCTGCACCTCGGCCTGGCGGTACAGCGAATCCGGTTCCGCTTCGCCCGGGAAGTACCCGCGCGGTGACCGGCTCTTCGCCAGGTCTTCGAGGCTCATCTGAAACATCGGGGACATCGCATTACTCCTGCGTTAACGGGGGAAGGGTCGTCGCTTGTTCGTGCGCGGTCGGCGCTGGAATTGCGAAAGGATTGGCCGTGATCTCGAGCGAGATTTGCCGAAGCTGTTTGTACTTCAGCGCCACGCCCGCATCGGCCATGGCGGCGTTTTGCCGCACACGGATGATCGGATGGGAATCCATGGCTGCTTCTGATCCTTGAACTGCTGCTGGTAGCGTGATCGGCAGGGCAACGAGCTGCTCCGGTAAGAGCGCTCCGTCTGGCGCGCCTGTTCAGCGCGCACAGATGCCCACAGTACGTACCGCATCGACGCGAATCGGCGCGCCGGTACGACGGGGAGAATGTGCCTGCTCTGGTGTCCGGACGGCGGTGAAAGAAAAGCGCCGTACCGTTCCCGGTACGGCGCTTCGTACGCCGATTACCCGGAGCGGTCTGCTAACGCTTCTTTGCGCCGCCGCGGACGCCGGAAAGGACGATCGAGTGCTTGGCCATCGTGCTCACTCCCGGCGGATATCCCGCGCTTCAAGGTTGAGAACGACAGTACGGGCGAAAAGGTTACTCGTCAATACGAAATCTCTCCGCCTTTTGGCCGATCTCCAACACCCCGCGGCACTCCTCCCGGCACTCCCTTTCTCTCCCGCTTCCATCAGCTTTCCCGCTCCTCTGCCGATGATCCGCCCGGGAGTACACTGCCGCCGTGCGCCGAATTCCGTTCGCCCGGGCCACCGCCGCATTCGCCATCGCGATAGCCGCCCTTGCATCGTCCGGCGCGTTCGCCGGCGAGGCCGCGCCCTCCTCCGTGCCCGCGCTCGCCTCGCGCCTGCGCTACATCGGCCGCGATTCCGCCACCGGCATGCCGGCCCTCGTCGATGATCGCTTCATCGCCGAAGTCGAACGCAGCTACAAGCTCTACGGCATCGAGGAGTTCAAGCCCATCCCCGCGCCGCCGCCAGGCGCTGTCGATATCGCGCGCGTCGCTATCCCCGCCATCGGTGTCGACAACCCGGCCGGGCGCTACGGCCTCGATAACCACGGCCGCCTCGACATCCCCCAGGACACCCGCACCATCGGCTGGAACCCCGCCTATAACAGCCTCCCGGGCGAAGGCGGCGCCACCTTCTTCGCCGCCCACTACACCTATGCCGGCCGCCCGGGCGTGTTCAATCGCCTCTCCTCCCTCGCGCCGGGCGATGAGGTCGCCGTCACCCTCACCGATGGCACCGTCCACCGCTACCGTGTCACTTCGGTCGTCGACTACGCCCTCGAATCCATCGACATGGGCGCCATCCTCGCCGGTCGCGAAGGGCGCGAAAGCATCGCCCTCATGACGTGCAGCGGCCCCGTCGCCACCCACGGCTACGCCGAACGCACCGTCGTCCTCGCCGACCGCGTCGATGAGCGCGCCGTCAGGCCCAGATGACCCAGCCCACGAAGATGCCCGCGGCGAACCACGCCAGCCCGCCGAGGACGCCGAAAACCACTGTCTTGCTCATGGCGCGGGATGATACGTCGCCCGCCGCGGGCCGCCCTCAGTTCGCACGAGGATCCGTTGGGAAATAAGCGAAAATTGCCAGCTTCGAGGCCTGCCGCCGCAGCACCCGCCGCCAGAGTGTCCCCGGCTCGCTCGTGAACAGGTCCCCCGGCTCGGGCTCAACGACGAACCACGCCTCCGCCGTCACTTCGCCATCGAGTTGGTCCGCGCTCCAGCCCGCGTAGCCGCTGAACACGCGCATTCGCTCCAGGTCATCGGCGAAAGCGGCCGGTTCGCGCGAAAGGCTCAGCAGCCCCGCCCGCCCGGTCACCCGCGACCAGCCATCGCGCGCGCGCCCGCCCGTGAGTTCGCCCAGCGCCAGCGCCGTCGCTGGCTCCACCGGCCCGCCCTGGAAAATGACCGGCGGCGCGCTCACGAACGCACGCCACTCCGGCAGATGCTCCCCGATCGTCGCGTGCTCCAGCGGGCGATTCAGCACGACCCCGAGCGCGCCTTCGCCGTTGTGCTCGCAGATGAGCACCACGGTGCGCGCGAAGTTGGGGTCCACCAGCGAAGGCGTCGCCACCAGCAGCTTCCCCGCGAGCGATGCGGCCATGGAGCCATCATCGCAGATCGCCGAACCCCGGCGATGCGCCGGATGCCCCGTTCGTCAGGCGACGCCGATGGAGGCGTCGTACTCCGCGCGACGGGCCGGGTCGCGCAGCACCTGGAAGGCCGCCATCAGCGCCACGTACTCCGGCGTGCCCGCCTTCATCCCCTCGCTCAGCGTCGTCACCTGCTCGGCAATGCGCATCGCGTCCGCCTTCGGCCGCACGCCAAGGAAGCTGTAGTGCGTGCGATGCCACCGCGGATGCGTCCCCGCCGGCGGCGCCTTCACCCCGTCGAGCGCGTCGAGGTAAATCGCCCGGAGCCTCGGGTTCGCGATCGTTTCCGTCGCCTCGCGCAGCTGCCGTTCGAGCGCGGCATGGTCTTCGGGGCTGTAGTGCGCCCGTACGAACTCCCCCGAGAGCACGTTTGCCGCCGCCAGCGCGATCGCCGGGTCGCAATCCCACTCAACCCCGAGGAAGGCGTAATACTCCGGGAACGCCCCCGGCGCCTGCAGCCCGCCGCGCCCGCCGGCCGGGGGCTTCGCGAACGGCTGGCGCTGCCGCGGATACTGCCTTGGCGTTTCGCGCACCTGCCCGTTGGCCCGGGCCTGCGCGAAGGGCGTGCCCCCGGGCCGTGGCGTGGCCGTCGCCGCCGGCGTCCAGGCATTCTCCCGCCGGTACACGATCCGGGGGCCGCTGCGCGCGAGTTGACGGTCATGGTCCGCCCGCCGGTGCGGGTCCGAAAGCACCGCATAGGCATCGTTGATCGCGGCCATGCGGCGGTTCGCATCCGGCGCCGTGTTGCGGTCCGGGTGGAGCTCGCGCGAAAGCCGCCGGTACGAAGCCTTGATCTCCTCGACCGAAGCGGTCCGCTCCACCCCGAGCGTGGCGTAGTGGTCACCGGGCGCCTGCATCGCACAAACTATAGCGCGCCCGGGTTCGCCGCGACTGTGGCGCCGCCTCTACAATCGCCTCCATGCCGTCCCCAGCCGCGCGCGTCGCCACCCGCACCTCCGTCTTCACCGAATCCGTGATCCGCGAAATGACCCGCCTCGCGATGCTCCACGGCGCCATGAACCTGGCCCAGGGCTACCCCGATTTCCCCGCGCCCGCTTTCATCAAGGAAGCCGCCGTCTTCGCCATCACCAGCGACATCAACCAGTACGCCATCACCTGGGGCTCACCCCGCCTCCGCCAGGCCATCGCCGCCAAGACGCGCCGCTTCTACGGCCTCGATTTCGACCCCGAACGCGAAATCACCGTCACCTGCGGCGCCACCGAGGCGATGATGGCCACCATGCTCGCGCTCGTGGAGGAAGGCGACGAGGTCATCGTCTTCGAACCTTTCTACGAAAACTACGTTCCCGATGCCGCGATGTCTGGCGCGAAGCTCGTGTTCGTCGAACTGCGCGCGCCCGATTTCGCCGTCGACCCCGAAGCCCTTCGCGCCGCCTTCAGCCCGCGCACCCGCGCCATCATCGTGAACACCCCGAACAACCCCAGCGGCAAGGTGTTCACTCGCGCCGAGCTCGCCCGGATCGCCGCCCTGTGCACGGAGTTCGACTGCCTCTGCATCACCGACGAGATCTAAGAGCACATCCTCTATGACGAGCACGAGCATGTGCCCATGGCCACGCTCCCCGGCATGTACGACCGCACGGTCACCATCTCCGGGCTTTCGAAAACGTTCAGCGTGACGGGCTGGCGGCTCGGCTACGTGCTCGCGCCGCCGCCGCTCAGCGACGCCATCCGCAAAGTGCACGACTTCCTCACCGTGGGCGCGCCCGCGCCGCTGCAGGAGGCCGCCGCCATCGCCATGGAGCAGGCCGATGGCTACTACCCCGAACTGCGCGGCATGTACGACGCCAAGCGCCGCCAGCTGCACACCGCTCTTCGCGAGGCCGGTTTCGAATGCCACCTTCCCCAGGGCGCGTACTACATCATGGCCGACTTTTCGCACCTCGGGTTCCCCGGAGATGACTACGCCTTCGCCCGTCACCTCATCGAAAACATCGGCGTCGCGTCCGTGCCCGGCTCGTCGTTCTACCGCGATGGCAAGGGTGCGAAGCTCGTGCGCTTCACGTTCTCGAAGTCGCCCGAGACCCTCGCGGAGGCGGCCAATCGCCTCGCCCGCATGTGATCTTACCGGCCCGGGCGCTATCTTCGATCGCGTGAATCGCCGAACGCTGCTCCTTGGTGTCCCCGCCCTGGGCGTCGCACTGGCGTCCTGCAAAATCCCCGAACGCTCCGTCACGGCCACGCCAACCGGTGGACCGACGCCCACGCCGCTGCCCGGAGGCACGCCCGTGGTCCTCGCCAACCCGACCGTCCTGCCCTCCGGCGTGAAGTACCAGGACGTCACCGCCGGCACCGGCGCGCAACCGGGCCCGGCCTCCTACATCCAGGTCCACTATCGCGGCTCGCTCGTCGCCACTGGCCAGGAGTTCGATAGCTCCTACCGGCGCGGCGCCCGCCAGTGGCTGCAGATGAACTCCGTGATCAAAGGCTTCGCCGAAGGGCTTTCGACGATGAAAGTGGGCGGCAAGCGCACCATGATCATCCCCGCCGCGCTCGCCTACGGGACCGGCACGCGGCCCGGCATCCCCGCGAACTCGGACCTCGCCTTCGAAGTCGAGCTGTTTGAAGTCAGCGAAACGCCTCCCACGGTAACGCCCGCCAGCCCGACCGCGAAGCCGTAGCGCTCAGCCGGCTTCGATTACGGTCACCGTCCCGGCCGTGCCATCGATGGCGATGACGTCGCCCGTGCGGATGTGCGTCGTGCCGTTGCGCACGTTCACCACGGCCGGCAGCCCGTATTCCCGCGCGACCGTGCTGCCGTGGCTGAGCGCGCTGCCGAGGTCCACCACCAGCCCCGCCGCGAGCGCGAACAGCGGCGTCCAGCCCGCGTCCGTGACGGGCGCGACCAGGATTTCGCCCGGGAGCAACGGCCCGTCCGTGCGGGGATCGAGGATCACGCGCGCGCGGCCCGTCACCTGGCCGGGGCTCACCGGGATCCCCTTGAGCACCTCGCCCGCCACGTGCGCGAGGTCCGGCGGCAGGGGCGCCGGGCGTCCGCGGAACCGCTCCGGCAGCCGCACGTAGCGATTCCGTTCGAGTTCCCGCCGCCGCCGCGCGACCACCGCGCGGAAGTCGTGGCCCCCGCCCGGCGTGAGCAGGAAGCGCGTGATCTCCGCGTCCGTGAGATAGAACAGGTCGTCCGGGCGCTCCGCCGCGCCGTGCTCCACGAGCATCGCACCCACGCGCGGCACGTAGATGTCGAACAGCCGCGCCGCCCGCACCACGATCGACTTCGTGCGCTCGCGCAGCGCTACCCAGCCCTGCGCCCACCCCAGCGACTTCCGGAAGAACGCCCGCTTCACCGGGTTCATCCGCCGTTCCAGCTCCGCCGTGAGCGCGATCCGTTCGGCCGCCTGGCGCTCCAGCGTGGCCGGTGGCGCCTTCTCCGCCGGCAGGTCCAGGTACGACCGCACAATCGCCACCACCTGCGATGGGTCCTGCCGCCAGTTCGGCACGGCCGGCTCCATCTCATTCAGGCCGCGGTGGCCGTGCCGTTTCATGAACGCCGCGAACGTCGCCCGCCATGCCCCCGGTAGGTCGAGCGCCATCGGCTCGAACCCCTCGCCGCGAATCGCCCCCTCCAGCCCGCAGGCGATCGCCGTCCGCGAAAGCCCCCAGAGGTCGAGCCCGATCTGCGCGCTCTCCACGCCGCGCATCCCCGAAAACAGCGCCGGCACGCGCCCTTCGGTCTGCTCTCCGAGGAGGGGCAGCACCATGCCCGCGATCGTGTCGAAGCCCGTGCCCGCGACGCCGCTCGCCTGCAGGTGAACCTGGAAGATATCGGCCACGAACGCCGTGAGCGCCTTCCGCCGGCCCTCGAGTTCGGGGCCGGACATCACCGCCGGGTCGTCGGCACGCACCTTGCGCTGCCACGCCATCGTCGCGCGCTCGATGCGGTCCGCCTCCTTGTGGATGCGCATGAGCATGCTGATGCCCGGGACCGCGCTCCGCAGCCGGAACCCCCAGAGTTCGCGCGAGTGCGCGATTTTCGTCTTGCCCGTGTACTCGCCGCCCAGGAAGCGGTGCTCGATCGCGTCCCCGCTCGAGCCCAGGGCCCGGTCCGCGATCATGCGCGTGGCCGTGATATTGAGGAACGCGCGGTTGTAGAACATGCCCACGAAGTTCGGGTTCTCGTCCTTGCGCAGCATCCCCAGCCGCCGGTATCCCTCGTTGTAGGCGACGAGTGCCGCGTCCGCGAACATCGTCATCGAAAGCGGCGTGAGCAGCCCCGGCAGCACCTCCTGCACGTTCGCGCTGGTCCAGTAGTCATCGAGCGTGGTGGCGGTATCGAATTCGTTCACCCAGCCCGCGCTCGCGTCCGCCGCCTGCCCCGCGACCGTGATGGGCCGCGATTGCAGCAGCCAGGCCAGCCCGCCTTCGAAGGCGAACTCGATATCCTGCGGCGCGCCGAACATCTCCTCCGCGCGCAGCGCCTGCCGTGCCGCCTCGTGCGCCATCGCCTCCGTCAGCACCGGTTCGCCCGCGTGGTGCCGCGAAATGACCGCGAGTCCCGGCCGTTCGAGCACCATGCGGTCCGCCTCCGCCTGCCCGCTGACCAGCGCCTCGCCCGTGCCCGCGACCACTTCGACCACGACGCGGGCCGGGTCGCCGCTGACAGGGTCGATGCTGAAGGCCACGCCCGCCGTCTCGGCCACGACCATGCGCTGCACCACCACCGCCATGCGCGCCTCGCCGTTCGCCGTTCGCGCCGCGCGGTACGCGGACGCCGATTCCGAAGTCAGCGACGCCACGCACGCGCGAATCGCCTCGAAGATGCCTTCCGCCGAACGCACGTCGAGGACGGTCAGGTGCTGGCCCGCGAACGAAGCCTCCGCGCTGTCCTCATCCAGTGCCGAAGAGCGCACGGCCACGGGCCCATCCGCGAGCAACGCCGCGGCCGCCTCCGCGACGGCCGCGCGCGCCTCGGCGTCGCCCTCGCCCGCGGCAATGGCGTGGGCCGCCGCGGGGAAGATGACGAAGCCGGGCGGCACGCGGAAGCCCGCGGCCCAGAGCCGCGCGAGACTCGCACCCTTGCCGCCCGCTTCCGGCGCATCGGTGGGCGAAAGAACGCCAAAGGGCACGAGAATCGGCATCGCGGCAGTCTACGTCCTCGAACGCCGTTCGCGCAGTCCGCGCCACCCGCTGTCGCGGCGACAAACACCCCGTCTCACCCGCTGGTGGCTCTGTCTACGTCCGGCGAATGCGACATTCCCCCGCAAATACGAGCGACCGGACCAACGCGAGCCGGCCGTTGCACCCTCCGCGCGCACAGGTTGGCGCGCGAAACCCGCTATCCCGCCCGCTTCCGCCCCATCGGCGCGCCCGCCTTCGGGGCGTCATATGCCTGCTGGTACCAGAGGTCCCGCACGAGGTCGTGGAAGATGGTCAACCGCCGCCCGCCTTCCAGTTCGACCACGAAGTAGCGCCGCGCGATCTCGTCGCGCCACCACTCGTCGTCGATGCGCCAGGTGTCGTGCACGGCCACCACGCGACGGTACGTCCCCCGCCAGAGCATCGCCTTCGGCGCGCCCCGCGGCGTCGCCTCCACCGCCGCCGGCGAAGGCTCGTTCAGGGGCCGAAAGCGACCATCCCCAGCTGCCGTTCCGGAATTCGCGACCATCCCTGCACCTCGACAATACGAAAGACCTGCGGGCCGCCCACCCGCGTGTTCAACTGCTCCACCGCCTCCAGCAACTCCCGGTGGCGGCGCGGCCCCACCTGCCAGAGGTTCGCCTGGTGGCCGTATTCGCTACATAACCCCGAAAGCGTCACCCCCACCGAGACTGCCGCCGCCGGCAGCTGCAGCCGCTCGATCTTCGGCTGGAGCGCGAAGAGCATGCGCGCCGCGTCGTTCGTTGGTTCGCGAAACACGCAGCGCCGCCCCAGCTGCTCGCCGCTTTCCAGCCCCAGCCGCCAATCGAGCCGTCGCAGCGAATGGCCCTTTATCTCCCGGTGTTCAAGCGCTCGCAGCAGCAGGGCGCGCGTCCCCGCGATGAGCGGCTCGCTGAGCGCGGCCGGCGCGGGCAGCTCCAGCTCCTCGCTCACGCGCACCTCCTCCGGCCGCGGCACGATGCGCGCGTCGTCGCGGCCGTTCGCCAGCTCCCACGCGCGCGCTCCCTCGCGCCCGAACTGCGCCTGCATCGCCGAAAACGTCAGCTCCGCCACCTGTCCCAGCCAGTTCAGCCCGAACAGCCGCAACCGCTGGTGCATGAGCGGCGAAACCGGCAGCACCTCCACCGGCAGCCGCCCGAGAAACGCCCGCGCCTCGCCCGCGTGCACGAGCATCGCCCCCCGCGCCTGCACCGTCGCCGCCGCGTGTGCCGCGAACACCGTATCCGCCGCCGCCAGCGAAACCGGCAGCCCGCTCGCGTTCTCCGCCGATTCCTGGAGGTCGCGCAGGTACGCCGCGTCGTCCATGCGCGCCATCTCCGCCAGCCCGTGGATATCGAGGTGCGCGTGCCCCGGCGCGATCGCCTCCACCGCCGGGCTGTAGAGCCGCAGCAGATCCAGCAGCGCCCCCGCCGCCTCCGCCGCCACGCCTTCGCGGTGCGGCAGGAAGACCGCCTTCGGGCAGAGCGCGAGCGCCCGCCGCAACGTCGTGCCGATGCCCACGCCCGCCGCCACCGCCTCCGGCGAGCACGCCACCACCGCCGCGTGCTCCTCCGGCGACCCGCCCACGATCACCGGCTGCCCCCGCAGCGATGGGTCATCGCGCCGCGCGAGCGCCACGAGGAAGTCCGCGACAAGGAGGCATGCGACCTGCATCGGACCTCCGACTATAGAACAAGCGTTCTGAAACCGGGACGCCCGATGTCGCTTTCTTCACGAAGGGAAAGGCGTGTGGGCGAGAACGTGCGGCAGCCGTCCCCGGTCACTCGAAATTTGAGGAATGCCGTCCCGCGTGCCGCCGGGCTACCTGCTCCCGCCGGATTCCCGCGCGGAGAGCGTCTATTACCCGCACGATTCCCCCGAAACACCCCCCGCATGACGGACCGTTGGGAACCCGGCCAGGTGCGTTTTCCCGGGCTGCCCCATCGCTGCGCGGCCATCGTGATCGCCGGCTTCGCAGTCCTCGCCGCCCTGTTCTTCGCGGGCGCGGCGCTGTCCGGCCATCCCGTAGCTTTCGCCGCCGGCGGGTGTTGTCTGGGCGGCGCCGGGACCGCCTTCCTCATCGAACAGGGCATCCCCGAATTGGCCCATCGCCGCCAGCGGCGCATCAACGACCGCTACCGCTCAAACCTCACCCTGCGATCTGCTTCTCCATCACCACGTGCGGGCCGATCCCCGGCACGTCGAACTCCTCGCTCACGGTCGTGTAGCCCATGTGCGCGTAGAAGCCCTCGGCCGCGCGCCGCGCGTTGAACCAGGCGATACGCCCGCCATGCTCGCGCACGAACGCCTCCGCCGCGCGGATGAGCGCCGCACCGTGCCCTTCGCCGCGCACCGTGGGCAGCGTCGCCATGCCGCGCAACTGCCACCCCTCCGCGCCCGCGCCCGGCCGCGGGTGGTGCATCGCCGTCACCACGCCCACGAGCGCGTCCGCCTTGAATGCCCCGAAATGCGCCGTCTCCGGCTCATCGTCGCCCGCGAAAATCGCGGGGTCGCCGGGCATGTCCGCGCGCAGCACGGTCACGCGCAGCGGCCGCGCGACCTCGATCGCGATGCGCCGCACGTCGAACGGCCCCGCGCTCACTGCCCGCCGGCCGCCGCCTCGGTCGCGACGATGCGCGGCAGCCGGTCATCCGCGGCGTGCTGCAACTTCGCCACCACCTGGAGCAGGGCCACGATCGCGATCGCCGAACCGCCCATCAGCCCCAGCGTCTCCCGCAGGCCGATGTGGTCCGCCAGCACGCCAATGGGCAGCGCGGCGATGCCGAACAGGCTGAAGCTCATGCTGCTGATCGATTGCACCCGCCCGTGGTATTCCTGCTCCGTGAGCATCATCGTCAGCGAGTTGTTCAGCGATTGGAACGCGCTCGCCAGCGCCCCCACGATGAGAATGGCCGCCAGCCCTGTCTCGAAGCTCGGCGCCATCCCCGGCAGGATGAGGGACGCCGCGAACAGGCACGCGAGGATCGGCTGCGCGAACCACGCCTTCTGGTGGCTCGCGAACGCCGCCACGAAGATCGTCGCCGTCACCGCGCCGATGGCCGCCACCGAACTCATCGTCCCGAGCCCGGTCGCGCCTACCCCATACTCCTCCTTCGCCAGCGCTGGCAGGAAGGACTGGTACGGGAAGCCCAGCATCATCACCGCGAAGGCCACGAGGATGAGCTGCGAAACCGACGGCCGCCCCTTCACGTAGCGGAAGCCATCGATGAGGTCCGCCACCGGCGACCGCTCGCTCTTCCGCTTCGGTTCGCCCTTCGGCAGCTTGATGAGCGTGAGGCTCGCGATCACGAAGCCCAGCGTTGTCAGGTAATACACACCCGCCACACCGATGAAGTGGATGCCGATGAGCGCCCCCGCGATGGACGGGCCGATGACGCGCGTGCTGTTCATGCTCAGCTGCTGCAGCACCACCGCGTTGCCGATCTTGTCTTTGCCCACCAACTCCGAAATGAACGCCTGCCGCGCCGGCCCGACGAAGGCGAAACCGCTGCCCTGCACGATGCCCGCGACCACGAGCATCCAGTACTGCACCATGCCCAGCTCGATCATCGTCGCCAGCCAGGCCGAGTTCAGCGCGATGATGCTCTGCGCCACCCACAGCACCTTCCGCTTCGGCAGCCGGTCCGCCAGCACCCCGCCCCACATTGAAAGGATGAGCTGCGGCAGCCCGAAGGCGAGCATCACGCCGCCCAGTGCCGAGTTTCGGCCAGTCAGGTCGAAGGCGAGGTAGCCCCGCGCCAGCACCTGCATCTGCATCCCGAGGAACGAAAACAGCGTCCCGAACCAGAGCACCCGGTAGCGCGGGTTTTCCAGCGAATAGAACGTCCGCTGCATGAAGCGAATGAAGGGCATCCCCCGCACTCTCACTTTTACGTTAGGGTAGTGCCAGCCTACCAGAATTTGCTCAGCGCGCGCGAACCATTGCGCGATCCTTCGCTCCCGGAACAGGATTCCCCCGCCGGAGCCGCCGGCCGGAGCCCACCCATGTTGCAGCAGGGAACCTTCCGCGGGTTCGATGTCGCCATCCAGCCGCCCGGCATCGCGCTCATCACCTTCAATCAGCCCGAACGGCTCAACGGCACCACCCAGGACATCAAGCGCGACCTCGTCGAGACGCTCATCCAGGCGCAGATGGATGATGCCGTCCGCGTCGTCGTCTTCACCGGCTCCGGCCGTGCGTTCTGCGCCGGCGACGACATGACCGGCCGCCCCCTGCCGGATGCGCCCGCGCTCGTGCCGCCCATCCCCCACGGGCACCGCGAACCGATTGGCACTTACAACGGCCTGCGCCGCCTCTCCCAGCCCGTGCAGGTCGCCATCCGCGATCTCGACAAGCTCTGCATCGCCGCGATCAATGGCCTCGCCATCCAGACGGGCCTCTCGCTCGCGCTCGCCTGCGACTTCCGCATCGCCTCCGACCAGGCGCGCATGGGCAGCGCGACCCTCCGCTTCGGCCTTCTCCCCGATGAAGGCGGCCAGTTCCTGCTGGTGCAGATGATGGGTGTCGCGAAGACCATGGACTTCCTCATGCGCAAGCGCATCGTGCCCGCCGCCGAGGCGCTCGAACTCGGGCTCGTGCACGAAGTCGTCCCGCACGAAGAGCTACTGCCGCGCGCCATGGCCCTCGCCACCGAGCTCGCGAACGGCCCCCAGGTGGCGATCCGGCTGCTCAAGCGGTCGATCTACAACGCCGCCGAGATGACCTTCGCCCACGCCCTGGACGAAATCGCCGCGAAGACGGCCATCAGCGACCACCACCCCGATGCGCGCGAGGGAGCCGGCGCCTTCCGCGAAAAGCGCCAGCCCAGCTTCAATGCGTGGCTCGAGGGGCGCTGACGAGTTCCCGGTTCCCGGTTGCCAGTAACCAGGCGGCAACCCCGGGGCCGCTTCCGCCCCAAACGGGGCCGTCCCCCTACCCGTTGGTAGGGACCCGTTATAAAGGCAAACACACGTGTTACCCATGCTCCGTGGCTCCCGGAGCACGCTGAGGACAGACAACGAGAAGCGCCCCCCGGCCCAGACCGATGCTTCTCCGGGAGCTGCCAGATGGACAGCAACAGGCCAGCCGCCGCACCCACGGCGACGGCGATCTTCACGGACGAGGAACTCTGGCTCCTCCAGTCCGTCATCCGCCACGAAACCGCCCAGCAGGAGCAGTGGCGCATTCCCCCGGCCGGCCTCGCCCTCAACGACCAGGTCGCCGAATCCATCCTCCGGTGCGACGAGCTCGGCCTGTGTGAGGCCGCCCTCATCCTCACCTACGAGGACTGCCTCGTCATCGACTACTGCGTCCCCCAGTCGGCCAAGGCGGCCAGCGGCGTGGCCATCGGCAAACAGGTGCTGATGAAGTCCTTCCGTGCCCGCCGCGCCATCCAGGGCGGCGATTTCGATACCGCCGATGAGCCCGTTTCCCTCTCCGGCGAGGAACTGCAAGAACGCCTGCGCCAGCAGCGCGGCTAGGAGGCCATACCCATGCCCGCACCGACCACCACGCCCACGACCACCACCCCCGGCATCGACCCCGGGATCAGCCCCTGGCCGGAACGCTTCACCGACCCGGCCCGCATCTGCCCCCAACAGCGGCGCGAGGGTGCCTCGCCCGACGTGGCACCGTAGCCGTGGCCGGTCTCTGGTTCGAACCCGGATTCGCCGCCGGTGCGCCCGAGCCCGCGCGGTGGGTCCCCCTCGCCGGCCGCAACATCAGCGCCTTCGACCCGAGCCGCATCGACCCGAGCCCGGGGCGAAGGCTCCGCGCCTTCGCCACCCTCGTGCATAGCGTCGACCCCACCACGGGGTCCGTCGCCCTGCGCGATACGCACCAGCCGTTCCTGCAGCCGGGGAAGCCACTCACCTACGGCGAACTCCTCGACCGCGTCGAAACCGAACCCGGCCTTGCCCCCGTGCGGCAGGCGCTTGCCACCCTGCCGCTGCGCCTCGGCCACCCTCGCCCGCTCGTCGAGGACATCCCGCCCGAGAACCAGTGGACCGCGCGCGATCCCGACCTGCCGCCCGCCCTCCAGGACCTCGGGGACGAGATCAACGAAGACATCCGCGAAGGGCTTGCCGCCTTCGACAACCCGCACCACTACTACCCGGGGATCGATTCCGGCATCGACCCTGTCCCCGATGAGCACGTGAAGCTCGTGATCTGGGCGCTGCAGCGCGAGCTCAACCGCGAACTGCGTCCCAACGAGGGGCACTACGGTGGTTCGCCGCCGCTGCCGGCCGCCCCCCTCACCGACCTCCCCTGGCACATCCAGCGCGCGATCGTCGAACGCCGCCGCCTTCGCTACCTCCAATGGGGCATCGGACGCGGCGAATGGGAGACGGGCGCCTGGTCGCTCTGGAGCATCCCCCGCGACGACGACTACATCCCCCGCCGCTCCGCGCGGCTCGCATCCATCCACGGCGTGTGACGCGGCGGGCGCGACCAGCGCCCGCTCACAATCCCTGTTGCCAGAGCCGGTACAACCCGAGCGCCAATACCAGCGCGATGTAGATGAGGGCCGCGTTGCGGAGCGTCCCCAGCAGGTTGCGCGCCTGCTGGTTGCGAAACACGACCGCCATCAGCACCAGCACCGCCCCCAGCAGCACCCCCGCCTGCACGAGGAAGACCCTCATGGCCGGGCCTCCCCCTCGTCCGGCGCTCCAGGCATGCTCAGGCGTCGCCCTTCACGGTGCGGCTCGTGAACTTCCAGCCGCCCGCCGCCTTCGCCAGAGTGTCGTGGTAGATCGCCGTCGTGAGCACGTTCGGCGGCGTGCCCGGGTCGTTAAGCTTCCAGAGCACCAGGTAGCACGATCCCTTCGCCCCGTCCCCTTCGGCATCCACCACCAGGTTGTTGATCCAGTGGCGCCCCTTGAGCCGCGATGCGAATCCCGTCGCGAATGCGGCCAGCTGCTCCGTCCCCGCGAAGTTCCCGGAACCGGAGCTGAACGTCCCATCGGCCGTGAAGCAATCGGCCCATGCGGCCCCGTTCCCGGAATCGATGGCGTGGTTGTAGCGCGCGTACAGCTGCTGGATCGCGAACTGGTCTTCGACGGACAGGCCCATGGGGACACCTCGTTGGCTTGATCGCCGGAGCATACCGGGGGGATGCCCGCCGCTCCACCAGGCGGCCATCCGCGCGCCCGGCTTTCGCGTACCATACCCCGATAAAGCTCCTGGATGGCCCCATGACGGTTCGCCTCGCTCTCATGCTCCTCGCCGGCATCGCGCTGCTCGCCGGCGCCTGCAGTGATGGCCGTGACTACCCGATCAACCTCGATGACAAGGGCTACGACCTCGCCGCTATGGCCCTCCCCGATGACGCCGCGCCCGCCGGCATGGAGCCCTACACCGACCAGAACGGCGACACCGCCGAGGTCGATTTCAGCAACCGCGAGTGGGCTGAAGCCTTCGCCGACGACCCCGACGTCGAGACCAACCGCCTCGATGCCATCGGCCGCCTTACCGGCCACCTCAAGTTCTTCGTGCGAAGTGACCCGTACGAAATGCAGGCCGGACCGCGCGCCATCATCACCCAGTCGACGCTGTACACCGAGCCAAAGGCTGCCTCGGAAGACATGCGCGCCAGCGCCGCCAACGCCAAAGCCAGCTGCGGCGTCCTCATCGGCGATAACGACGAGGTGCGCGAATTCCCGGTCCCCCACCTCGGCGATGAGGCCGCCGGCTACCTCGTGACCACCCGCAGCGGCCAGTCCCCGACGACCGTCGATACCGTCGTCTGCTTCCGCACGGGCCGCATCCTCCACGCCGTCGTCCAGTCGGGGCTCGAAGGGTCCAGCGACATCGGCCTCTCCGTGCGCGTTGCCCGGCGCATGCTCGAACACGTGAACGGGGTGTTTGACGGCGTCGGCAGCTGAGCTGCCGTCAGTTCCCGGTTCCCGGTTCCCGGTTCCCAGGGGATACCCCGGGGGTACCGGCCAGGCGAAGGACGATTCGAAACGGGCGGCGCTTCCGGCGCCGCCCGTTTGGGTGTGCGTAGATGGGGCCCGCCGTCAGGGGCGCGTGAAGACCTGTGGCTCGTGCCCCCCGGCCTGCGGTGTGAGGTGGAAGTCCGGGTCGTACTTCTTCAGCTCGCGCCGCGCGATGGTCATCTTGTGCACCTCGTCCGGGCCGTCGGCGAGCCGGATCGTGCGCGTGTTCGCCCACATCGCCGCCAGCGGTGTGTCCTGCGTCACACCCGCCGCGCCATGCACCTGGATGGCCCGGTCGATGACCTTCAGCGCGATGTTCGGCACCGCCACCTTGATCCCCGCGATCTCGTTCGCAGCGCCCTTGTTGCCGACTGTGTCCATCATGTGCGCGCAGCGCAGGACGTATTCGCGCGCCATGTCGATTTCGATGCGCGACTCCGCGATCCAGTCCTGGATCAGCCCCTTCTGCGCCACCAGCGAACCGAACGCGTGCCGGTTCATCGCGCGCTTGCACATCAGCTCCAACGCCCGCTCGGCCACGCCGATGGTGCGCATGCAGTGGTGGATGCGCCCGGGCCCGAGCCGCGCCTGCGAGATCGCGAACCCGCTCCCTTCCTCCCCGAGGATGTGGTCGGCCGGCACCCGCGCGTTCTCGAACAGGATCTGCCCGTGCCCGCCGCGGTCCTCGGTCCCGAACACCGTCAGCGAACGCTCCACGGTCACACCGGGCGTCGCCTTCGGCACGACGATCATCGATTGCTGGCGATGGCGCGCCTCACCCGGGTTCGATTTGCCCATCACGATGAAGACCTTGCAGCGGTCCGCGAGCGCGCCCGTGGTGAACCACTTCCGCCCGTTAAGCACGTACTCGTCGCCATCGCGCGTGATTTGCAGCGAAATGTTCGTCGCGTCCGAGGAGGCGACCTCCGGCTCCGTCATCGCGAAGCCCGATCGGATGTCGCCGTTCAGCAGCGGCGTCAGCCACTCCTCCCGGATCCGCTCGGTGGCGAACATGTTCAGGATTTCCATGTTGCCCGTGTCCGGGGCGTTGCAGTTGAACACCTCGGGCGCGAACGTCACCTTCCCCAGCTCTTCCGAGATCGGCGCATAGTCCAGGTTCGTGAGCTTCGTCCCCGGGTCGCCCTGGCGCAGGTGCGGCATGAACATGTTCCAGAGGCCGCGGTTGCGCGCCTCCGCCTTCAGGTCGTCCAGCACGGGCGGGTACGAATGGTGTCCGAGCGCGGCGTACTGGCGTTCGAACTCCTCCTCGTTCGGGTAGATCAGCTCATCCATGAATCGCTTGACTTCGGCCTGGAGGGCGAGGCCGGCGGCGGTGAATTCGGCGGGCATGTGGGCTCCTTGGCGCGGCGCGCGGTGCTCGGCCCTTCGTAGCACCGCCGGCTGGCCCCGGCAAGGCCCCTTCGGCCGCTCCCTTACCCCTCCAGCGCCCGCCGCACCTCCGCGCGCCCCAGGTTATCGATGAGCACCTCCGCGATCGGCGCCCGCCCGCTCCCCACCGAGTTGATCGCGCGCGACATCATCACCGTCTCGAATCCGAAGCCGCGTTCGCCGTACAGCTCCCGGATGCGCGCGTGGTCCGAGTTCGAAAGCAGCGCCGCCACGCCCCGGCGTGTCATCGCTTCGAAGGCGTCGCGCAGCCGTTCCTGCTCCGCCGGGTCGAATTCGCCGCGCGTGTACGCCGTGAAACGCGAGGTCGCCGAGAGCGGCAGGTACGGTGGGTCCAGGTAGACGAAGTCCCCGGCCACGGCCGCCGCGCACGCCTCTTCGAAATCGCCCGCGCACAGCGTCGCCCCCCGGAGCGCGTTCGCCGCCGCCATCAGCCCGTCCCGGTCGAGGATGCGCGGCTTCACATAGCGGCCGTGGGGCACGTTGAAGCCACCACTGCGGTTCTCCCGGTAGAGCCCGTTGTACCCCGTGCGATTCAGGAAGATGAGCCGTGCCGCCGCCTCCGCCGGGACGCCGGGCGCGCTCGCCCGCACGCCGTAGTAGTACGCGGCCCGTTCGCCCGCCTCCCGCGCGAGGTAGGCCTCCGCCATCGGCGCGAGCGCGGCCACCACGGCCTCCGGCGCATCGCGCACGGCCCGGTAGCAGGCGATGAGCGCCCCGTTGGCATCGCTCAGCCGTGCGCCCGGCGCACGCCGCGTCCCCGCGAAGGCGAAGAACACCGCGCCGCCGCCGAGAAACGGTTCGTGGTACCGCCCGAAGCGCGAGGGCGCGCGCTCGAGGATGCGTGGCGCGAGCCGCGCCTTCCCCCCGGCCCACTTCAGGAACGGCCCCACCGGCCGCGTCACTCCCACGGGTGCGGGCTGCCGGGTTGCCGGCAGATGACGCGCACAAGTCGATTGGGAACTTCCTGGTGCCGCGGCGGGTAGGAGAAGTCGCCTGTAGCCAGGTTGATATACCGCGTGTGGCGCGTGCCTTCGCGGTCGAACTCGCAGCCCCGGCGCCTGAGGTACGCCGCGACTTCCTGCCGCTTCATGGAGCGACGCGCGGCAGCACCACCGCGAGCTCTTCGCTCCCGTGGATCCCCCGCACGATCTGCTTCTCGATGTCCGCCGTGCGGCTCGCGCCCGTGAGGATGAGCGCGTCGACATCGCCGAGGTACTCCGCCAGCCCCGAGGGGTATCGCACGATCGTCGCCGGGTCGAGGTGCACGACCACCCGTTGCGCGCCCAGCAGTGGCCGGCGCGCGGCCGCCTCTCCGAGTAGCAACACGCTCCCCGTCGCCGCGATGGCGGCCGTCGCATGCACCACGCGGTCGCCCTCGCGGGCCTCGTACGCATCCAGCAGCGTCACGCCCAGCGCCGCGGCGCGCATGCGGAACAGCTCCGCCAGGTCCGCCGGTTCGATCTCCTCGGGCGCGATCACCGCCGCCGGCTGACGCGGGGGCTCCGCCACGAGGTTGGCCGCGTCGCGCTCCGGGGCGCCCGCGCGCGGCAGGACGCGCGGGTCGTTCGCCGTCCCCTGTGCGCGAACGAAACGCCCGCCTCCATTCAACCCGATGCGCCCCAGCGCCGAGGCCGCGCGCGCACGCATGGCCCCCTCGAAGGTGAGCGACCACGCCTGCCAAGCCAGCCGTTCGACCCGGCTCCCCGTCTGGCCCGCCGCCACCGCGTCCGCGCGCAGGTCGAGCAGCATGCGATGCAGCGGGATGCCCACCGGGCACACCTCCGTGCACCGCCCGCACAGGCTCGATGCGAGGGGCAGGTCGGCGTACCGCCCGTCCTTCCACAACAACGGCGCGATGACCGCTCCGATCGGGCCCATGTACGGCGCGCCGTACGAAAGCCCGCCCGCCGCGCGGTACACCGGGCACGCGTTCATGCACGCCCCGCAGCGGATGCAACGCAGCACGTCGTGATACTTCCCCGCCGCGATGGCCGAACGCCCGTTGTCGACGAACACCACGTGCCGCTGCTGGCCCGGGGCCGGGTCCGCGAGAAAGTGCGAGAACGAGGTCAGCGGCTGCGCCGTCGCACTGGGCGCCAGCACCTCGAGAATCGCCAGCGCCCCTGCTTCGTCCGCGACCACCTTCTCCAGCCCGGTGATGACGATGTGCAGCTTCGGATGGCTCGCCCCCAGCGACACGTTTCCTTCGTTTTCGATAACCATCAGCCGGCCGGAGCGGGCCACCACCGCGTTCGCGCCCGTGATGCCCGCGTCGCAATCCTCGAAGAACGCTCCCACCACATCGCGGACGTAGCGCGAAAGGCGCACCGGGTCGTCGTCGGGGATATCGGCGCCGCCGCGCGCGAGCAGTTCGCGGATGCGCGTGCGGTTGAGGTGGACGGCGGGCGCCGTGATGTGGCTCGGCCCGCGCCCTTCGATATCGACGATGTACTCGCCGATGTCCGTCTCCAGCAGGTCGATGCCCGCGTCGCGCAGCGCGTGCGTCAGCCCGACCTCCTCGCCGACCATCGATTTGGACTTCGCCACCCGCTTCGCATCGCCCAGCAGGCCGCGAATGATGCGCACCGCGTCCCCCGGCGTTTCCGCGCGGTGGTAGCCGATCCCGCGCCGTTCGAAGTTGGCGCGAACCTGCGCATGCAGCTCCTCGAGCCGGCCGATGGCGTCGGCCCGCGCGGCCGCGGCACGCGTCTTCGCGTCCGCCGGCGACCTCCGCAACATCGCCCGCGAATCATCGACGAGCTTCCGCATGATCGGCGTGACCGTGCGCGAAGGGTGTTCGGTGGCGATTTCCCGCGCCGCGCGTTCGTGGTACGTGGTCATCCCAGCGCCCTCGCGAGCAGTTCGGCAACGGTCCACGTCTCCATGCGCTGGCCCGTGCCCCGCGCGCCGGACTCCAGGTGCGCGAGGCAGGAGAAGTCGGCCGAGACCACCACCTTCGCCCCGCTCGCGGCAATGTCGTCGAGCTTCGCGGTCATCATTACCGCCGCGACTTCGGGGAGCTTCACGGTGAAGGCGCCGCCGAAGCCGCAGCACTCGGCCTCATGGGCCAGGCGCCGCACTTCGAGCAGTTCCACCTTCGCCAGCAGCCCGAGGACCGTGTCCGTGCCGCCGAGTTCGTTCCGCATGTGGCAGCTGTCGTGGTACACCACGGTGCCTTCGAGCATCAGCGCCAGCCGGTCGAGGTTTGGGTGCCCCGCGACATACGCCGTGAATTCGCGAAAGCGCCCGGCGATGCGCGCCGCGCCCTCCCGCTTCGTGCCTTCGAACAGCCCGGGCACGAAGTGCGTCACCATGCTCGTGCACGAACCCGAGGCCGTGACCACGACATCGTGGTGGCGCGCTTCCCGCAGCAGCGACAGCGATACCCGCTTCGCCTCGCCGCGGAAGCCGCTGTTGTAGGCGGGCTGCCCGCAGCAGCGCCCATCGATGAGCGTCACCTCGTCGCCGAGCGCCTCCAGCACCCGCTTCGCATGGAAGGCATCGGTCGGCCGCAACGCGCCGAGATAGCAGGGATCGAACAGGGCAACACGCGCCATGCACGGAGCGTAGGGCGGCGCCGGGAGCAGGGGAAGGGGGCAGCTATGGGCCGTACGGGACGATCGCGCCCCGTACATCGCCGAAGTCCCGGCTGTTTCGAGTGAGGAGCGGACACCCGAGCATTCGAGCGGTCGCCAGGATGATCGAGTCGGGGATTTTCATCCCTTCGGCACGACGGGATGCGGAGGGCTTCCTCAGAGACTTCACGCGTAAGCGGCACGCGTGCTACCCCAGGCGCTCCGCCACCAGGTCCCCCATCTTCGTCGTGTTCACCACGTGCGCGCCCGTCCCGGCGATATCGGGCGTGCGGTAGCCGTCGCGAATGGCCGCATCCACCGCCTCCTCGATCGCCGCCGCTTCCGCTTCCAGCCCGAGCGAAAGCCGCAGCATCATCGCCGCGCTCAGGATCATCGCCAGCGGGTTCGCCTTCCCCTGGCCCGCGATGTCCGGCGCGCTCCCGTGGATCGGCTCGTAGAGGCCGATGCCCGTGCCGTCCTTCCTGCGCTTGCCCAGGCTCGCCGAAGGCATCATCCCCATCGACCCCGCGAGCATCGCCGCCTCGTCCGTGAGGATGTCGCCGAACATGTTCTCCGTCACCATCACATCGAAGCTCGCCGGGCGCCGCAGGAGCTGCATCGCCGCCGCGTCCACGAGCAGGTGCTCGAGCGCGACGTCCGGGTACTCCTTGCCAACCTCCACGGCGATCTCCCGCCAGAGCTGGCCCGTTCGCAGCACGTTCGCCTTGTCGACGCTCGTCACCTTCTTGCGCCGCTGGCGGGCGAGCTGGAAGGCGACGTGCATGATCCGCACAATCTCTTTCTCGCTGTAGCGAAGTGTGTCCACGCCCTGGCGGCCGCTCGCGCTCTCCCAGCGCTTCTTTGGCTGGCCGAAATACAGCCCCCCCGTGAGTTCGCGGATGACCACCATGTCGGTGCCTTCCAGCACCTCGGGCTTGAGCGTGCTATCGCTGAGCATGAGCGGGTGCACGCGCACCGGCCGCAGGTTCGCGAACAGCCCCAGCTGCTTGCGCATCCCCAGGATCGCGTCTTCCGGCCGCACGATCGCCTTCGGGTCGTCCCACTTCGGGCCGCCCACGGCGCCGAAGAGCACCGCCCGCGACGCCTTCGCCTTCGCCACCGTCTCCGGCCGCAGGGCCACGCCGTACTTGTCGATGCCCGCGCCGCCGATCGTCTCCTCGTCGTATTCGAACTCGTGCCCGAACATCCGCTGGACGCGGCCCAGCGTCTTCAGGGCCTCCTCCATGACTTCCGGCCCGATGCCGTCTCCCGGCGTGACGAGGATTTTGAAGCTGGGCATGGCGCTGCCTCCGGCGTGATGGCTCAAAAGTAGCGGCACATCCCGTCGCAGTCCAAGAGCGGCCGGGCCGCGCAATCATGCCCCGCGGGCATCGGTCACGGGCCGTCCATGCGCGCGGCTACTCCGTCAGCCGCCGCCGCATGCTCCAGAGCGCGGCCAGGTAGGTGATGCCCGTCGCCACCACCAGCCAGGCGAAGTCGCCCGCCATGCTCCATTCCAGCTCACCCGTGATGAACCCCCGGTAGAGCGCCGTCGCGTGCGTGAGCGGGATGCACCACGCCACCACCCGCCCCCACGCCGGCAGCGAATCCGTCGGGAAGAAGGCGCCGCCGAACCAGAACATCGGGTTAATCACGAGGTTGAAGAAGTAGCCGAACTGGCTCATTGCCTTCGCCACCGAGGCGAAGAGGATGGACATGGCGCTGAAGAAGATGCCCGGGATCACCGCCACCGGCACGCACAGGATCGCCCACGGCGAATCCACCATCCCCAGCCACGGCGTCAGCAGCGCCGCCACCAGCAGGATGTACGCCGCGTTCACGGTCGATCGCGTCGCCCCCCAGAGGATCTCCCCGGTGATGATGTCGTCGATGCTCGCCGGCGTCGCCAGGATCGCCCGGTAGGTCCCCTGGTCGAGCCGCAGGTAGCTGTTCCAGGCGCATTCGAACACCGCCGTGAACATCGGGAACATCGCCAGCAGCCCGGGCGCGAGGAACGCCACGTAATCCTGCCCGTTGTCCAGCTCGACGAACTTCCCCAGCCCCAGGCCGAGCGCGAAGATCACGAACGGTGGTTCCAGCAGCTGGGCCACGAACTCCGACTTCCACAGCTGCAGCAGCACATCGCGGTTGCGTTGCCACACGTGCAGCGCCCCCGCCGAAAGGTCCGGTTGCTTCACGAACGCGGTCAATCCAGCAGCCCCCTTCCCGTGAGGCGGAGGAACACATCCTCCAGGTTGCCCGGGCGCAGGAACGCCCTCCCCGGGTCGCTGATGCCGAGCGCCAGGTCCCGCGCGCGTTGTCCCGCCCCGTACACGTAGACCAGGTCCTCGACCTCCTCCACGGTCACGCCCGCGATCGCCCCAAGCTCGCCCAGGAGCGGTGCGCGCTCTTCCGGTTCCATGCGCAGCTCCAGCACCTCGTTCCCCGCGTGCTGGCCGATGAGCGCGTGCGGGTTCCCCTCCGTGAGGATGGTGCCCCGGTGCATGATCACGAGCCGGTCGCAGAGGTGCGCCGCTTCGTCCATGTAGTGCGTCGTCAGGATCATGGTCACGCCGCGCGCCTTCAGCAGCCGCAGCTTCTGCCACACGTTGTGGCGCGCCTGCGGGTCCAGCCCCGTCGTCGGCTCATCGAGCACGAGGATGCGCGGCTCGCTCACCAGCGAGCGCGCGATCACCAGGCGGCGCTTCATCCCGCCCGAAAGGTCCCCGATCTTCGAAGCCGCCTTCTCCGTCAGCTGGAAGAGCGCCAGGGCGTCATCGATGCGCGTGTCCGCCACCGCCTTCGAAAGACCGTAGTAGCGCGCATAGACCTCCAGGTTCTTCCGCACCGGGAGGTCCTCGTCCAGGTTGTCCTCCTGCGGGACCACGCCAAGCTGCGACTTGATCCGCCGCGCGTCGGTTCGCGGGTCGAGCCCGGCCACCCGCAGCGTGCCCCAGCTCACGGGCGAAAGGCACGAGATCATCTTGATGGTCGTGCTTTTGCCGGCGCCGTTGGGGCCGAGGAAGCCGAAGCATTCGCCTTCGCGCACCGCGAAGCCGATGCCATCGACGGCCGTGAACGGCCCATACCGTTTGACGAGGCCCTGCGCCTCGACCGCGTTCTCAGTCACTCGGGAACTCCGGGGGAGTGGGCGCGGCACGGAGCTGTGCGCCGCGCGCTGCATCGCTGGCTGCGCGTCAGGCAGCCGCCAAAGCGGGCGTATCCGGTCTCAGCACGGCATCCAGGCCCTCGCTTCGCGAAGCAGTCCCGGCATCGTGGCACACGCCGCGATCGCCCCGCAAGCGCGATATTCGCCTGTGTGGACTTCGCCGCGCAGCCGCCCCTACGCCACCGGTACGAAGAGCGCGATGCTCGCCGTGAACCCGTGCAGGAAGTTCCTCCCGGCCACGGGCCCGATTTCGCCGTTGCAGAAAAAGCCCGCCACCGGCAGGCTCGCAAACTCCCGCTCGATCGCCCGCGCATCGTGATGGGGCGAACCGAAGAGCCCCATGCCGCGCCCGTTGCATGCGAACAGCAGCCCCCCCGCGGGTTCCCGCGCGCCGAGTCCCGTGCGCGCCTCGAAGAGCATCTCGCGCAACTCCTCGTCGGCGGCGTTGCCATCGCGCACCTGGAACTGCAGCGTCTGCCCCACGCGCGGCACATCGCCGATGGCCACGATCCCCGATGCCTGGTCGGCCCCGAGCAGGTTGCGAATGAGGAAGTCCCCCCGCCGGAACTCGTCCCGGTATTCGTCCATCGCCAGCCCCACCAGCAGGTTCCGCGATGCCCGCTGCTGCACGTCCGGCGGGAGCGCACGCAGCGTATCCACCAGCACCTCCAGCGGCGGCCGCCCGCCGATGGCCCGCACGATGTTCCGGTCGGCTTCCGTGATTGTCCACGTCTCGCCGATGGGCGCCGCCCCCTGCGATACCACCGGCCGCACGCCCCACGCCCCTCCGATGGCCAGCAGGAGCGCCCCGGAGTGGTGTACTTCGCTCCCCAGGAAGAGCTGCGTATGCTGCCCAACCCCCGCCGAGGAAGCCATCCCCCCGACCAGTGGCGCACCCGGGTACGCACTCGATAAGCGCGCCAGCAGCGCCTCACTATCGAAGGTGAACGGGTCCGCGAGGATCACCCACGCGTTGACCGCCTCGGGCCGCAAGCCCAGTGCCTCGTGCCACGCCTCCGGCGCCTCCGCCAGCGCGAGGAACTCCTGCGTGATGTGGAACGCCCGCACCATCGCGCCCGGCAGCCGCAGCGACAGCACGCTCAGCGCCGGGACGCCCTCCATTTCGCGTCCTGGCCCGATGATCGCCTGCCCCGAGCAGCCGAGGAGCGTCTTCGGCCGCAAGCGCTCCTGCACCACGCCCAGGATCTCCCCGAAGGCCGCCAGGTAGTGCGAGCTCGCGAAGACGAATACCGCGTCGGCGCTCCCCGGGGCCCCTTCGCCCAGCGCCTGGTCCAGCGCCTGCCGCCAGTCGTGTGCCGTCCCGAGACCGGCGAACGTGGCCATGCGAGCATTGTAATGCAGCACCGGCCCCGCCCCCGGCCCACCATCTTTCCAAAACCCACACCCACACCGGAAAGGACACCCGTGCGCATCACCGCCGCCACCTTCAACCTTCGCAACCTCAACGACCGCTGGAGCGAGCGCCGCCCGCTGCTGGCATCCGCCTTCGCCGCCTTCGCGCCGGATGTCGCCGCCCTCCAGGAAGTCAGCTTCGGCGACGACCGCCAGGACGACCTGCTCGCGAACGCCGTCCCCGCGCACACCTACCGGAGCTTCATCGCCCGCAGCCCGCGCTACCCCGATTTCGGCAACGCCATCCTCGTCCGCACCGGCGACGCTATGGGCCAGCAGGAACTGCGCCTCGAACCGAACCGCGTCGTGCACCGCGTCCTGCTCCTGCTTGAAGGCCAGCGCACCGCCTGGGTCGCGAACACGCACCTCCACCACCGGCGCGATGAGCCCGAGGTCCGTGCCCGCCAGGCTGCCGCCATCGTCCGCTGGATGGACGACGCCCCCGCCGCCGACGCCTGCATCATCGCCGGCGATTTCAACGCGCCCCCGGTCGAGCCCGCCTGCGACGTGATGCGCGCCGCCGGCTTCCGCTCCGCCTTCGTCGAGGCCAACGGCGCCGAGCCCGCCTTCACCTGGCCCTCCGGCATCCAGGCGCCCACCATGGATATCGACGGCGACCCCGCCTGCGTCGATTACCTCTGGCTGCGCGGGAACGTCACCGCCGTGCGCGCCTGGCTCGCCTGCAACGAACCGCATCCCGCCGACGCGACCCTTTACCCCAGCGACCACTTCGCCGTCGCCGCCGACCTCGAAATCGGCTGATTCCCACCGTTCATTCCGCCATTCGCTGGCCGATGATCGAAGGGATGGCGACGAGACCCTGTGCATGCTGCGGAAGCGCCGAGGCGGCGTTCGTCCTTGCCCTGCGCGGCGCCGCCCCCGCCGCCGATGGCTGGCAGCGCGCCCTCTGTCTCGAATGCCTCTGCTGGCTCGAACACACCGTCGGCGAAGTGCGCGCCGATGGCGATACCGGCCTCCTCGCCTCGCCCAGCGGCGGCGGCCGCGCGATGGTCTTCGCCGACCAGTGCCAGGTCTGCCGCGTTCCCACGGCCGCGCCCCTCTCCATCGTCGCCGACCTCCCCCGGGCGCCCTGGGCGAAGCTCCTGGTGTGCACGGCCTGCGCCGCCTGGGTTGGCTCCCTCGCCGGGGCCGGCGCGAGCGCTCGAGGCCGTTCCTTCCGCGTCATCGATGGGCGCTACGGCGAATGGCCCCACCCGAACCTCCGCAGCCTCACCGTCGATGCCGATATCGGCGACTTCGCGGCCCGCGCCGCCGTCGAAACCGCCTGCACGAAGATGGGGGTCGCCATTGAACGCGGCGGCTCCGTCCTCATCGTCGAAGCATCGAACAGCGGCTACGCCCGCCAGCGCACCACCGAGGATGGCACGCGGCGCCAGGCGACGGTCGTCCTCACCACCATCGCCACAGAATCCGACCTGCGCGGGGCCCTTCGCGCGGGCGCCAGCGATTGGCTGACCCTCCCCGTCACGCCGCAGCAGGTCAGCGGCGCACTCACACGCGCCCTCCGCGGCCAGCGCATCACCAGCCGCGACGACGCGACGCTCCTGCCGCGCATCGTGACGCTGCCTGCGCTCCCCGAAGCGATCCTCTTCGAGGCGCTCCCCGGCACGACGCCGTTCCAGGCCGCCTGGCTCTGCCGCCGCTTCGCCCGCGGCTACGACGACCTGGGCGCCTACGCCGATACCATCGCCCTCTTCGCCCGCGCCCCCAGCACCGACCTCCCCCTCGTGCGCGAACGGCTCGGCGGCCTGTTGCGCGGCCGCGTCCGCGTTCGCGCCGGGGACCAGGCGCCCACGCCCGCCCGCTTCGAAGCCGCCGGGTAGCACCGCGTACGGGGGATCGCCCCCCAGAATCCGGAGAACCCCTGACTGTCCGCCGCCGGCGGCCGGCACAGACTGTCCGCAGAATGGGCAGGGGCCGTCCATGTATTCCATCCGCGTAGAACCCGAGACCAATCAGCTGCTCGTGATACTCACCGGCCGCGTGAGCACCGCCGAAGCGCTGCGCGCCGCCTCCCAGGCGTTCACGCTCGCCGATGCGGGCCGCATCTCCGCGATCACCTGCGATACCACGTCGCTGCGCCGCGGACCCGGCGGTCTGCTGCTTGTCGCCACCGCGCTCGCCGCGGGGTATCGCGACGGCATGCGTATCGCCCTCATCGGCGAAGGCACGCGCCGCCGCCTCGGCGAGCGCCTCGTCCGCTATTCGCGCATCCCCGCCGAGGGCATCGCCACCTTTGAGAACGACGCCGAGGCCCGGGCCTGGCTGGCACCCGTGCTCCGGCGCGCACCCCGCCTTTCCGGCACCGAGCTGCGCCATGTCGAGGCCCTTACCCGGGCGCCCCGCCGTGGTGGCAAACGCGCCGCGCGTGACCCCCACGCCGAAGGCGCCGCCTGACCCGACCGCAAGCCCGGACGGCGCTACCATCGCCCTGTGACCCAGCGCCGCCGCCTCGATGTGAAAGACCCCGCCGAGACCGCCGGGCGGACCGGCTGCCTCGCCCTCGGCGCGGTCCTTGGCATCGCTGTGGGCATCGTCGTCGCCCTTTTCGTCATGCCCCGCGTCTTCGATCACTACTTCGGCGTTTCCGACATCTTCCGCGGCGAAACCTACGACAACGACGGCAAGGTCATCGTCCTCGAATCCGTGAACCGCGTCCCCGATGCACAGGGCCGCGAGTACCCCGGCCAGTTCGAAGCCGTGTTCCACATCACCGCGCGCAAGGCGTGGCCCCTGGAACCCTCGGACTGGGAACTCGAACTGACCACCGGCGAAAAGCTCCCGGCGCTCGCACCCGACCCGGCCATCGCCGATACATCGCTCGCGCTGCCGCTGGGCGACGAACGGCGCGTCGTCATCCGCTTCCCCGGCACCGAACGCCGCGACGCCCGGCCCGAGGTTGTGCGCCTTCACCTGCCGAAGGTGCGTTTCCACCTTGAGGAGCGCGAGAAGTGACGCCGCTCGAACCCTGGTGCGAAGGCGTCCGTACGCTCCCGCACCATCTGCGCGACGGCCTCAGGCTGGTGTTCGTCGGCTACAACCCGGCCATCTTCTCCGCCGAGGCGGGACACTACTATGCGCGTCCCGGCAACGTCTTCTGGCGCCAGCTCAGCGCCTCCGGCCTCGCCGGCCGCGATGTCACCCCCGCCGACGATGCCGCGCTCATGGACGAAGCGGGCATCGGCTTCACCGACCTCTGCTGCCGCCCCACCGTTCGCGCCAGCGAGCTTCGACCCGATGAGATCGCCGCCGGCGCCCGCCGCCTCCTCGGCGAACTGGAAACACACACCCCGCGGGTCGCCGTCTTCAGCGGACGCGGGATCTATCAGCACTTCGGCCGCCACGCGCTCGCCCTCCCCGCCCGCGAACTCGCCGCGCGCCCCTACGGCCCCCAGCCTGAACGGCTCGGCGGCGTGACCGTGCCATGGGTCATCCCCAGCTCAAGCGGACTCGCGAGCAAGTGGCACCGCGAGCGGCTCGAATGGCTTGTGCGCCTGCGCGAAAGCCTCGAAAGCTAGGCCAGCAGCTTCGCCGCGAGCGCTTCCGTGCCGCGGATGGCCTCGAACCACTCGCGCCGCGTCGTCTCCACTAGCGCCGCCGCCGTCGTGACCGCGCGCACACCCGAGACCGAATGCCCTGCGCTCCCGCCCGCCGTCTTCAGCTGGCTCGCGGCGATGCCGTTCGGCGCGATGCCGAGCGTCACGTCGTCGAGGCTGCTCGTCACCAGCGCGGCCTTGTACTCCGGCGTGCCGCGCGCCTCCACGGTGGCGATGAATTTCGTGCCCATGTACCCGAGGTCGCAGCCGAGGACGCGCGCCGTCCACAGCGCCGCGCCATCGCTGATGCCGCCGGCCATCACCACCGGCCCGGCATATTCCGCCCGCACCGCGCGCACGAAGGCGAAGCCGTTCGCCCAGCCGGTGTGACCGCCCGCCCCCGCTGTCAGCAGCACCAGGCCATCGACACCCGCCTCCAGGGCCCGCGCCGCGTGATGCATCGAAGCCACGTCCGCGATGATCGAGACGCCGCCCGCGTGCAGCGGCCCCACCACTTCCGCCGGCGACCCGACGCTCGTGATGACGAAGTCCACCCCGTGCTTCACGATCAGGTCGATGTCCTCGGCGATGCGCCGGTTGCCGCGAATGATGAGGTTCACCGCGAGGGGGCCCACCTGCCGCCCCGCCGCCGACGCAGCCGCGCGCGCCGCCTGGATGCCCGCGAGCCACCCCTCCAGCTCCTCGCTCGTCCGGCAGTTCCCCGTCGGGAAGGAGCCAGCGACCCCGGCCACGCACGCCGCCGCCGTCAGTTCGGGGCCGGAGACGCCCGTCATGGGGGCGCAAATGAGGGGCAGCGGCAGCGCCGCGATGACATCCGCGATACTCGACATGGAACCTCCGCGTGGAGCTGTTTCGTGCGCCCCCGGCGCGTGCGCGCGCGCTGGCAGCGTCACCGGTACGCTGTGCCCGGCGCCAACGCGCAGCGGGCATTGTCGGCCGCTGAATCGTTTCACTCCAGCCGGGAGGCCGCCATGCGTGCCATGCTCCTCGATTCGCCCGCCCCCGTGGCCAGCGCCCCGCTCAGGCTGACGGAACTCGCGGACCCCGTCCCCGCGCCCGGCGAAATCGTCCTCGAAGTGACCGCGTGCGGCGTCTGCCGAACCGACCTTCAGCTGGCCGAAGGCGACCTCGCCGCGCGACGCCTCCCCATCGTGCCCGGCCACCAGGCCACCCGGCACGTCCGCGCCATTGGCGAAGGCGTCACCGGTTGGGCCACCGGAGACCGCGCGGGCGTGGCCTGGCTCGCGGGCGCCTGCGGCCTCTGCCGTTCGTGCCTCGCCGGCCGCGAGAACCTCTGCGAAGCCGCCACCTTCACCGGCTGGGACCGCGATGGCGGCTACGCCACGCGGATCGCCGTTCGTGCCGAGTTCGCGCATCGCCTGCCCGCCGCCTTCCCGGACCTTGCCGCGGCGCCCCTGCTCTGCGGCGGCGTCATCGGCTACCGGTCGCTGCACGTGTCCGGCATCCAGCCGGGCGGGCGGCTTGGCCTGTTCGGCTTCGGCGCCTCCGCCCTCTGCGCCATCCAGGTCGCGCTGCACTGGGGGTGCGAAGTGTTCGTCTGCACCCGCTCCGAACGCGAACAGCGGTCCGCCCGCGAACTCGGCGCCATCTGGGCCGGTGGCTACGGCGACCGTCCCCCTGCCGCGCTCGATGCCGCCATCACCTTCGCGCCCTCGGGCGATGTCGTCATCGCCGCGCTGAAGTCGCTCGCGCGCGGGGGCACGGTCGCGATCAACGCCATCCACCTGGATCGCATTCCCCGGTTCGACTACGAAGACCTCTGGTGGGAGCGGAGCCTGCGCAGCGTCGCGAACTTCACCCGCGAGGATGCGCGCGAATTCCTCGCGCTCGCGGCGGCCATTCCCGTTCGTACGAAGGTCGAGGCGTTTCCGCTCGCGGAGGCGAATAGCGCGCTCTCGCGGCTCGCCGCCGGGGAAATATCGGGCGCCGCCGTGCTCGTCACGGACTGACAGGGAGTCAGCTCAGAGGGAGAGAGGGGAAGAAGGCGCTCAGCTCGCCTTGAAGAAGGTCGCGGCGCAGGCCTCGCACATCCCGTGCGAAATCTGGCTCCCACCCCGCCGGAGACACGTGCCGCACCACGCGCACACAACCGTCAGGGGGATCTCCTTGGCGCCACGAGCGACCGTTCGCGTGTTCATGCCGGTATCTTCTCACTGCCCGCGTTGCGTCACGTACATGAAACGAACCTGAAACTGCAAAACGTCCGTAAAACTCCGGCCCGTTAGTGTTGCAACAGGGTTAGCGCGCCCGCGCTGGCCGCCCCGGCCATCACGATCATGGGCACGAGCATCATCGGCGAGAGCCGCTCGCCTTTGGCGCCCAGCACCGTCGCCACGAAGAACAGCTGCACCAGCGACGCGGCCGCGACAGGCTCCAACATCCAGCTCTCCCCACGCCAGGTCTTCCCGCTCACCCCTCGATCCTCGCCCCACCCCCGCTTCGCGGCGCTAACGGCGAAGGCAGTCCGCTCACGAGCGCGTTTCACCTTCCCGGGGAGGCCAGGACCTCCATCCGGCCCGAAATGACGGGGCTTACCGGACCTGTCCCCAGTGATCGGCTATACCACACGGTGTTCGATATCGAAGCGGGCTATGCCCGTAGCGAAATCGCAACCTTTGGCTCACCGGCCCGACACGCGCTGCAACGCCCCTCGCGCGACACTGGCCGCGGGAGAATCACACCCGGGAGGTCACCGATATGGCAGCGATGAGTGCAATGGGACTCCGCGAAATCCGCCGCGACCGCGGCCCCCGCCCGCCCGCCGACCGCACATCCGAGATCGAAATGCTCGAAGCCTATCGCGAGCGCCTGCTCACCGAACTCATGGAGATCGAGCGCGAGATCAACGCCGTCAGCCGCTAATCCCGCGGGCTACTCGACGACTTCGGCGGCCGCCCGGCGCAGGCGATCATCGACTGCCCGGGCGAGCCCCGACGTCCCCGGCCGGCGCACCACCACAAGCTCGACGCCATCGGCGTCGAGCTTTCGCATTCCCGCGAACAGCCCGGCCGCGAAGCTCGCATGGTCGCCCTCCACACCCAGCATTGCCACGTGTACACCCTCGATGCCCGCGACCGCCGCCGCATCCAGGTCCGTGCCGATGACGCCCGTGCGCAGCCCCAGCGCGACGGCGTCCGCCACCCGTGCCCGCAGCGTCTCGACGCCACCCTCGCGGATGTACACCAGCCGCGCGCGCGGTGCGTAGTGGCGCTCCATCATCCCCGGCGATGCCGGCCGCTCCTTCCCCGGCCCGAGCGCCAGCGGCCCGGCCACCCGTTCCAGCGCCTCCAGCGTCAGCGCCCCCGGCCGCAGCAGCCGCGGCGGCTCACCCGTCACGTCCACGACCGAAGATTCGACCCCGAAGGCCGCCGGCCCGCCATCCAGCACCATCTCGATGCGCCCGCCGAGGTCTTCGAGCACATGCGCCGCCGTCGTCGCGCTGGTGCGGGTGAAGCGGTTCGCGCTGGGCGCCGCGACCGGTACGCCCGCCGCCGCGATGAGTCCCAGCGCCACGGGATGGGCCGGCACGCGCACGGCTACGGTATCGAGCCCCGCCGTCGCACTCGCCGGGACTTCCGGCCGTTTCCGAAGGACCAGCGTCAGCGGCCCGGGCCAGAACGTCGCCGCCAGCTCGCGCGCCAGCGCCGGCACGTCCGCCGCCACCCGGCCGAGGTCCGCGGCGGTGGCCAGGTGCACAATCAGCGGGTCGTCGAGGGCGCGCTCTTTCGCCGCGAAGATGCGGCGCACGGAGGCGTCGTCGAGCGCGTTCGCCCCCAGCCCGTACACGGTCTCCGTGGGGAACGCCACGAGCCCGCCTGCGCGGATGATCGCGCCGGCTTCGGCCAGCACGCCCGCGTCCGGGGCCTCGGGGTCGATGGGGATGACGCGCGTCTCCAGGGGCGGCTCCTCGTGTCCCAAGGATAGCCCCGAAGCAGCCTCAACTGCCGGGCGGTCCCCCGTCCGAAGGTGTGCGCGTGCGCGACGGGTCGAATTCGAACGCGGGCGGCGGCGACTTCAGCGGGTAGTTCTTCCCTTTCGCCCCCGCGGGCTCGACCGGCTCGGGCGCCGGTTTCTTCTCGCCCTGTGGCGTGCCCTGCTTGTTCATGGGTCCAGTCTCCGCCGGCGGCCGCCTGCGATGGCTCACCACCGCCGGGGCGGGCGTTGCAGCTTTGCGAAGGCTACGCGAGCGACCCTTCGATCAGCCGCAGGCCCAGTTCCATCCCCAGTGGCAGGGCGTCCTCATCAATCGCGAATCCCGGGTCGTGGTGCCGCCCGGCGATGCCCTTCGCCTCATTCCGGGCGCCCAGCCAGAAGTAGCAGCCCGGCCGCGCGACGAGGAAATCGGCCATGTCGTCTGCGCCCATGCTCGGCGCCGCGACGATGTTCGCCGTGCCCAGCAGCCGCGCCGCCTGCTCCGTCACGAACGCCGCCACCCCGGGGTCGTTCACGAGCGGCGGGCAGCTGGTCGTGTGCGTGAAGGTGAAGCTCGCGCCGAACGCCGCGCACACCCCTGCGAGGATCTCCTCTACGCGGCCCAGCATGAGTTCGCGCACGCGGTCTTCGTAGCTGCGAATCGTGCCGGTCATCGTCGCCGATTCCGCGATCACGTTGCTGCGAAACCCGCTCTGCAGCTTCCCGATGGTGAGCACGGCCGCGTCCGGCGGCGCCACCGACCGGCTCACGACCGTCTGCAGCGCCACGATCGCGTGCGCCGCGACCACGATCGCATCGACCGACTGGTGGGGCGCCGCCGCGTGTCCGCCGCGCCCTTCGATGACGGCCCTGAACGACGTCGGCGCCGCGAAGAACGGCCCCGGCGCGACGTTCACCATGCCGATGGGGATATCGGCGCTGATGTGCAGCCCCAGCGCGCGGTCCACCTTCGGCGATTCGAGCACGCCATCGGCGATGCAGCGTTGCGCACCCCCCGAGGCCTCCTCCGCCGGCTGGAAGACGAAGCGCACCGACCCGGCCAACCGGTCGCGGCGGGCCGCCAGCAACTCCGCCATCCCCAGGGCGATGGCGATGTGGGCGTCGTGGCCGCAGGCGTGCATCACCCCCTCGTTCTTGGACACGTACGGCTCCGAGGAGCGCTCCGGGATCGGCAACCCGTCGATATCCGCCCGCCAGAGGACCGTCCTGCCGCCCTTCGCACCCTTGATGAGCGCCGTCGCACCCGTGAGCGCGACCGGCCGCACGTCGCTGATGCCCGGGATGGCGCGCAGCCGCTCGAGGATGCGCCGCTGCGTCCCGGTCTCTTTCCAGCTCAACTCCGGGTAGGCGTGGAACTCCCGCCGCGACTCGACGACCTGGCGGGCGATGGCATTGACCTCGGCACGAACCTGGGGCAGGCGGCTCAAGAGCGGGGACTCCTCGGCACGATCATGGCGGCGAGGGTAGCAGATCCGTGTGTCCGCCTTGTGCTGCCGCCTATGGCGTGATCGCCGCCAGCACCGCGCGCGCCGGCCTCCGCAGGGCGATGCGCTGCACCAGCCCCACCCCGGCGATGATGAGCGCGAGGCCCGCGAGCATCGGCCACCGCACCGCCTCATCCAGCAGGAGCCACCCGAGGAAGATGCCGATCGGCGGCATCAGGTACGTCACCGCCGAGGCCGCGACCGCGCCCAGTTCGTGCAGCAGCCACATGTACAGCACGATCGCCACGCCAGAGCCCACGCCCCCGAGCACCAGCAAGCTCGCCCATTCCTGCCAGCCAAAGCTCGCCCCCGCGTAAGCGCCCGTCCCCAGCGCGAGCGGCGCGAGCACCAGCGACGCTGTCCCCACCTGTCCGACCGTCAGCACCAGGGGCGGCACATCCGCCAGCCAGCGCCGGATAGATACCGAGGACGCGGCGTAGAGCACGGTCGCGAGCACCATGAGCGGAATGCCGCGCCAGGCCTCGGCATCGAGTTCGCCAACACGCCCCTCCATGAGCACGAGCACCCCCGCGAACCCGAGCACGAGCCCGGCAACGCGGCGCGGCCCGAGCCGTTCCGTGCGCATCACCGCCGCCACGAAAATCGCCGCCCAGATCGGCTGCGCCGCGTTGGCGATGCTGCCCACGCCGCTCGGCACGTACTGCTGGCCGATGCTGAACAACGTCCACGGCAGCGCGAAATTCGTCACCCCGAGCACCACCAGCGCGGCCCACTGCCGCCCCCGCAACCGGAACGTCCGGCGCGCGCTGAACGCGAACGGCAACAGCGTCACCAGGCCCAGCACCGTGCGGCCCGCGCTCACGCCCACCGGCTCCACGCCCGCCGTCACGAGTATGCGGATGAACAGGAACGACGCGCCCCACACCAGCGCGAGCACGGCCAACACGAGCGCGGGCGGCGGCTTCACCAGGGAACGGTAGCAGTTTCCGGTTTCCGGTTCCCGGTTCCGAGTTCCCAGGGGATCAGCCCCTGGGGTTGCCCCCATCACGTACCTCGTGCCTCGTACCTCGAGCCTTGAGCCTCGAACCCCTACTCAGGCCAGCCCGGCGCGCCGTCGGCATACTGGAGGCGCGCCGTCTCCGCGAACAGCGCCCGCCAGTCGCGCTCGCCGTACGCGGGGCCCACGAAGCCGGGGCACTCCCGGTGGCGCACGAGCAGCGGCACGTACGGCATCGCATCGAATTCGCCCGTGAGCGCCGCGTGCATCGCCGCCCGCATGCCTTCCGTGTCCGCGTGGTTGGGCCGCGCCGTTTCGCGTTCGAAGAACAGCACGAAGTGGGGGTACAGGCGGCACGCGTCGGGCCGCCCCTGGTGCACGCCGCACAGCAGGTCGTCCCGCAGCAGCACGCACCGGCCCTCGCGCCGCGCCAACAGGAACGGCTGCGCGAGCGGCATCGCCAGCGGCTCGCCATCCACCATCTCCAGGAACTCCCCGGGCGCGATCCCGTGGACCGCCGCCAGCCGGTCTCGTTCGCGTTCGCCCAGGCTCACGCTGAAGCGCTTGCAGCAATGCACGGGGCACTCCCCCGTCAGGCAGACGAACGAAGGCGTCTCCGGCGTCACCAGGTCGTAGTTGGGGAAGCGGTCCGCGACCTGTGCCCACGTTCGCGCGGCGATGCCGGGCATGTCCTCACTCACCGCTCCATCCTATCGTCGAAGCGCCCAAACGGACCTTGCGCCGTTCCCGGCTCGCGGGCACAGTTGAACGCACGCTCGCTCCGGCCGGAACGGGCGCGATAGCGATCGCTCGGAACCGAGCGCTCAGGGGCACCATGAGCAACGAACCTACCATCGAATCCCTTCCACCGGATGAACGCGCCCGCCTTCGCAAGCAGATGAGCGACCAGGCCATCAAGCTCGCCGTCAGCTCCCGCTGGGACGAAGCCGTCTCCGTGAACCGCGAATTCATCCGCGTCTTCGGCGATGAGGCCGAAGCCTTCAACCGCCTCGGCAAGGCCCTCTCCGAAGTCGGCCAGGTCACCGATGCGCGCAAGGCCTACGGCCGCTCCCTCGAAATCGAACCCACGAACACCATCGCCCGGCGCAACCTCGATCGCCTCGCGACGATGAAGGATTCGGCCATGGCCGCCGCGGCGCCCAGCCAGCTCGATACGCGCCTCTTCATCGAGGAATCGGGCAAGGCCGCCGTCGCCATCCTCCAGGCCGTGAACGAAAAAGCCGCCGCCCTCCTCGATGCCGGCGACCTCGTCGACCTCCAGGTCCAGGGCAACGCCGTCAACGTGATCAACATGAACGGCGAATACATCGGCATGGTCGAGCCGCGCATCGGCCTCCGCCTTTCGAAGATGATGGAAGCCGGCAACCAGTACAGCGCCGCCCTCCTCGCCACCGGCGACGTCCGCGTCATGATTCGCGAGACCTTCCAGGCCCCCGCCATGATCGGCCGCGTCAGCTTTCCCCAGCAGGTCCGTTCGAACGCCGAAGTGCGCGCCTATACCCGCAAGGGCCTCCTTCGCGGCGACGACATCGACTACGGCGACGACGACGAGGCCGAGGATACCGAAGAGGACGAGAGCGGCTGGCACGACGAAGGCTCCGACATGGACGGCACCGGCGTCGATGTCGATATCCAGCAGGACGACGAGAGCTTCGACTAGCCCCGTTTCCGCCCGCGCGCACCATCTTCCATCGCCCGCCAGCCACCCGGTTGGCGGGCGATGCCGCGTGCCGCCACGGGCCCGCTCGTGCTTGCAACCCCGTAAACAGGGCCAGATGCCCCATTCAGGGCCGCCGACCCTCCCTTGAGACCCCTTCGCCCGAAAGCCTAGAATCCCGGCACACCGCGACACGCGGCGTGTTCGTCTTTCGAGCAGGAGGGTGCCGTCTATGAAAGTCTATGCCACCGAGGACGTCCGGAACGTCGTCCTCATGGGTCATGGGTCCGTCGGCAAGACGACCTTCGGGGAAGCCGCCCTCTTCGTCAGCGGCGCCACCACCCGTATGGGCTCCGTGTCCGATGCCAACACCGTCTCCGATTACGACGAGGACGAGCACAAGCGGAAGTTCTCCCTCAACCTCTCCATCCTCCCCGTCGAATGGGAAGGCCGGAAGATCAACATCGTCGATACCCCCGGCTACGCCGACTTCATCTCCGAAGTCATCTGCGGCGCCCGCGCGGCCGATATGGCCCTCATCCTTGTCGATGCCGTCTCCGGCCCCGAAGTCGGCACCGACCGCGCCTGGAACATCGCCGAGCGCAACGGCCTGCCGCGCATGCTCGTCGTCAATCGCATGGACCGCGAAAACGCGAACTTCGAACAGGTGCTCGCACAGCTCCAGCAGCGCTGGGGCCCGAAGGTCGCGCCCCTGCAAATCGCGCTCGGCGCCCACGACACCTTCAAGGGTGTCATCGACCTCCTCCACCTCAAGGCCTACGTCGGCGAATCGGGCGAGGAAGCGCCCATCCCCGCCGAGTTCGAGGACGAAGCGAACGAACTCCGCGCGAAGCTCATCGAGGCCATCGTCGAGACCGATGAGGACCTCATGACCAAGTACTTCGCCGATGAAGAGCTCACCGAGGACGAGCTCCGCCGCGTGCTCCACGGCGGCCTCGACCACGGCCTTATCTTCCCCGTCGTCTGCGCATCCTCCGCCCGCCAGATCGGCATCCGCCAGGTTCTCCACAACGTCGCCTTCAGCGGCCCCTCGCCGGCCGACCGCGACCCCTTCGAGGCAGGCGAGGCGCGCCTCAGCGCCGATCCCGCCGGTCCCCTCGCCGCCCAGGTCTTCAAGACCGCCGCCGACCCTTACGTCGGCAAGCTGACCTACCTGCGCGTCATCAGCGGCGTGCTCAAGGCCGATTCCCACGTGTGGAACGCAAACAAGGCCGCCGATGAGCGGCTCGGCACGCTCTATGTGCAGCGCGGCAAGGAGCAGCTGGCCGTGCCCGAACTGCGCGCCGGCGATATCGGCGTCGTCGCCAAGCTCGCCGCCACCTCCACGGGCGATACCCTCTGCACGCGCGAGCAGCAGTTCATCCTCCCCGAGATCCAGTTCCCGAGCCCCGTCTACAGCCAGTCCGTACACCCGACCTCGAAGGCGGGCGTCGATAAGCTCGGGCCCAGCCTGCAGCGCCTTGTCGAGGAAGATCCCGGCCTCCGCCTCAGCCGCGACCCCTCCACCGGCGAAGTCATCCTCGCCGGCCTCGGCGATGCCCACCTCGATGTCACCGTCGAACGGCTCAAGCGCAAGTTCGGCGTCGAAGTCGAACTCACCCTCCCGCGCGTCCCCTACCGCGAGACCATCGCGAAGAAGGCGAGCGGCGACTACACCCACAAGAAGCAGACCGGTGGCCACGGCCAGTACGCCCGCGTCGCGATCGAGCTCAATCCCCTGCCGCGCGGCTCCGGCCTCCAGTTCACGGAGAAGGTCGTTGGCGGCGCCGTACCCCGGGAGTTCATCCCCGCCGTCGAGAAGGGGATCATGGAAGCCGCCACCGCCGGCGTCTTCGCCGGCTACGAACTCACCGATTGCCAGGTCGTGCTCTACGACGGCAAGCACCACCCCGTCGATTCGAGCGAAATGGCGTTCAAGCTCGCCGCTTCGCAAGCGCTGAAGGAAGCGGTCGCCTCGGCCGGGCCGCAGCTCCTCGAGCCGGTGATGACCATCCGCGTCCAGGCCCCCGAGCCCAACGCCGGCGACATCGTCAGCGACCTCAACACCAAGCGTGCCAAGATCCACGGCATCAACCCCGATGGCGCCATGTCCGTGATCGAAGCCGAAGTCCCGCTCGCCGAGGTCCAGCGCTACGCCAGCGACCTTCGCTCCATCACCCAGGGCCGCGGCGGCTTCGAACTCGAATTCGACCACTACGGCGAAGTCCCCTCGCAAATCGCCCAGCGCGTCGCGGCCGACCACAAGAAGGCCGTCGAGGAAGCGCACCATTAGCCGCTGGCTATTGGCTACTGGCTATTGGCGGGACAACCCCGTGGGGAGCTGCTAGAGCTACAAGCGCAACCCAAGGGTAAAGAGCCCTCCCATTTCGGGAGGGCTCTTCGCATTGGGTTGCCCGCTAACAGCCAACGGCTAATAGCTAGCAGCTCCCCTCTATTTCCCCCCTGCCGGGGAACCGGCGTGCTTCATCGAATGGTCCGAGACGCCTTCCACGTTCACGTGCGGGAGGAGCCGGTCGAGCCAGCCGGGGAGCCACCAGTTCGCGTTCCCGAGCAGCTCCATCGTCGCCGGGACGAGCACGAGGCGGACGATGGTCGCGTCCACGAAGATCGCCGTCGCGAGGCCGATGCCCATCTCCTTCACCACCCGGTCCGGGCCCAGCACGAAGGCGAGGAAGACGGCCACCATGATCGCCGCCGCCGCCGAGATCACCCGCGCCGTCGCCGCCAGGCCGTGCGCCACCGCCGTCGCGTTGTCGCCGGTCCGCACGTACTCCTCGCGGATGCGGCTGATGAGGAACACCTCGTAGTCCATCGAGAGGCCGAAGAGGATGGCGAACATCATCATCGGCAGGAACACCTCGATAGGGCCCTTTTCGATCCCGAGCAGGCTCGAACCCCAGCCGAACTGGAAGATCGCCACCAGCACGCCATAGGCCGCGCTGATCGAGAGCAGGTTCATCAGCGCCGCCTTCAGCGCCACCAGCACCGAACGGAAGACCGTCATCAGCAGGATGAAGCTCAGCCCGATGACGCCCACGAACAGCAGCGGCATCCGCGACCCGATCTTGTCGCCGATATCGATGTAGGCCGCGTTGCCGCCCGCCACGATCGCCTGCGTGGGCGTGCCCTTCACCAGCGGCGGCAGCACCTCGTCGCGCAGGTCGTGCACCAGCTGCTTCGTCCGCACGTCCTGCGGCGAACTCGCCGGGTACACCATCAGGATGGCCGTGTCCCCGTCCTGGTTCAGGATCGGCGGCGAAACGAACGCCACGTCCCCCGCGATCGACCCGCCGCCCTTCGCGATCGCTTCCTGCACGCGGCCGGCATCCGCCTGCACCCCCGCGCCGTTCTCGACGATGACCATGAGCGGACCGTTGTACCCCGGCCCGAAGCCCTTTGCCAGCAGGTCGTACGCGCGCCGCGTGTGCAGCTCCTCGCGGCCGTTGCCCGCGTCCGTGAAGCCCATCTCCATCGCCAGCGTCGGCGAAGCGATGGTCAGCAGCACCGCCACCGCGAGCAGCGCGTAGGGCAGCGGCCGCCGCTGGATCGCCTTCGCCATCCGGTACCAGCCGCTCGCCGGGTCCACGCCCTCGGTCGAATGCAGGAACGGCACCTTCAGGCTGTCCACCCGCTTGCCCACGAGCGAAAGCAGCGCCGGCATGAGGAAGAGCGACACCAGCACCGAGATCGCTACCGCGATCGCCGCGCTCGTGCCCGCCGCCGCCAGGAACGGGATCCCCATCGCGTACAGCCCGAAGAACGCGATCGTCACCACCACGCCCGCGAAGATCACCGAGCGCCCGGCCGTCGTCACCGCGAGCACCACCGAATCCTCGACCGACTTGCCGTGATGCAGCCCCTCGCGGAAACGCGTCACCACCAGCAACGCGTAGTCGATGCCCACGCCGATGCCGATCATGCCCACGAACGGCCCCGTCCATTCCGGGAACGAGAGCACGTTCGCTCCCAGCGCGATCACCGAGAACGCGCTGCCGATGCCGAACAGCGCCGCGCCGATCGGCAGCCCCATCGCGATCAGCGACCCGAACGCGATGAAGAGGATGACCACCGCGGCGAGCAGGCCCACACCTTCCGAGCCGAACTCCGGCTGCTCCGTCGCAAAGATGATGTTGCCGCCCACTTCGGTGCGCAGCCCATCGCCGGCCGCCGCGTCCACCAGGTCCACCAGCGCCTGCGCCTGCGCGACCTCGACTTCGTTCGCCCGCTTGTCGAACGCCACGGAGGCGCGCGCGATCGTGCCATCCTGCGAAATCATCCCTGGCTGTTCACCGAACGGGGATTCGATGGCCACGACCCCGGGAAGGGTCGACGCGTCGGCGAGCAGCTTCTCGATCCGGGCCTGGATGGCGGGCTCGCGCACACCGCCTGCGGCTTCGAACACGAGGTCGGCGGAATCGCCCGAACGAGCCGGGAAGCGCTCCGCCAGCAGATCGAAGCCCCGCTGCGATTCCGATCCGGGCAGGCGGAAGTCGTCTTCGTACGGCCCGCCCGCCACGCTCGCCCCCCCGACCAGGGCGACGAGGATGACCAGCCATGCGCCCACCACCTTCCAGTGGTGGCGGTGCGCGAAACGGGCCCACCGTTCGAGGAACGGCATACCCGACGTGGAAGGAAGTTTGCGGTTCGCCATGGCGCCTCCTGTTGCGTCAGGGCTCGAAAGAGCCAGCTTCGAGAGTGAAGCGGAATTCCGGTTCTTGTCAAGCACGCCCGCCCCCTCTACGATGCGATACTGTGAGGGCCTTCACATGACTGCCGGCATCCCCGAGCGCGCCGATGCGCGTGCCAACCGCGAGCGCCTGCTCGATGCCGCCGTCGCCGTCTTCGCCGAGCACGGCATCCCCGCCGAGATGAAGACCATCGCCGAACGCGCCGGCGTCGGCGTCGGCACCATCTACCGCAATTTCGCCACCAAGGACGATCTCGTCGCCGCCGTCTTGCTGCGCACCATCGATGGCGCCGTCGCGCTCATCACCCTCGCCAGCGAAATCGAGGACCCCGCCGAAGCCGTGACCGCGATGATCCAGGTCGCGTGTGACCACGCCGAGGCGAACAGCGGCCTCTTCCAGGCGCTCTTCTCCGGCGGCCTCCCTCCCGATTGCGTGCCCGAGGACCGCTCCCTCGAATTCCTCCGCATCGTCACGGGCGTCATCATTCGCGGCCAGCAGGCGGGCGTCTTTCGCACCGATATGCCCGGCGAATTCCTTGCCGCCTTCCTCGATGCCTTCTTCATGGCCTACCTGGAGCTGCGCCGCACCGTGCCCGTCGAAGGCACGAAGGAGCGCCTCTCCGTGCTCTTCCTCGATGCCGTGCGCGCGCGACCCTAGTTCCCACCCGCGGACGGTTCGTGCGCGGCCAGCCATGCCTCGGCCATGTGCCGCCCCTGCGCGAACCCATCGACGCGCTGACCCTCGACCCCGCGATGCGTCCCATCCGCGCCCAGGAGCTGCTTCGTCTCGGACTCGGACATCGTCGTCGCTGTTCCGAAGTAGGTCACGCGGAGGTCCGCGCAGATCCGCGACATGCCCTCATGCATGATGACCCGCCGCCGCTGGTGGCGTTCGCGGCCGCCCCGCCCGGTCATGCTCCGCGCCCGGCCCGCGCTTCCCTGCACCACCACCACCAGCTCTTCGTGCGCGACGATGCGTCGGAGGCATTGCTCCATCAGCGCCAGCACGTAGTCCGTCTCGAAGAACGTGTCGCCCCCAATCGTTCGCAACAGCGCGCGGCGCACGAACCGGAGCGCCCGGGTTTGCCCGATGGGGCGGTCCGCCATGCCCGTGCCGGCCTCGCCCAGCGCCTTGCCCGGCCTCCCGAAACGCCGCTCCAGCCGCAGCGGCACGGATTCGGTGTTCGTCCAGTACGAATTCTGCTTCAGGAACACGAGGTCGGGCTGGTAGCGGCGAATCCACCCATCGATCAGGTCCGGCAGGCCGTCCGATGGCCAGATCTCGCGAATCACCGTCTCGACCGGCTCGCCCGCTGCCTCCGCCAAGGCTGCCTCGGCGATGCGCCAGCTCCGCAGATGCTCGGGGAGGTCGAGGGCGCGGTCGTTGCTGTTGCCGAGGCGAAGCACTTTCACCGGAACGGATAGTATTTGGTGTCCTTACTATTCGCTACGCGGGCGTATCGCGCGCCGGCTCAGCCCTTCGCGTGCGAAACCTTCGCCGCCGGCCGCGGGGCCGCCAGCCGCAGCAGGCGCAGCGCCGGCGTGCCCGTCGCTCGCTGGAAGAGGACCGCGTACGCGAGCGTGCCCACGCCGTAGGCCGCCAGGCAGGCGAACGCCGCCCCGGTGATGCCCCAAACCGGGATGAACATCGCGCAGAGCACGACATCCGTCGCCGCCATCGCGCCCTTGACCGCGAACCCGACGCCGGGCCGCCCGGCGTGCGCATCGAAATACGTGCCGAGCACCGCCTGGGGCGCGAGCACCGCCGCCGCCACCGCGAGAATCCGCAGGGCGTTCGCCGCCGGTTCGTAGCGGTCACCGAAGACGAGGGTGATGGCCAGCGGCGCGGCCACCATCGTGGCCATCGCGCCCACGACGGCGATGACCACGCTGCGGCGCGCGCCGTGCATCGTCCACTGCGCCGCTTCGGCGCCACTCGCCTTCGCTATCCGCCGGTACAGCACCAGCGGCACACTCGAGGTGAACGCCAGCAGCACTTCCGCACCCGCCGTCGCCGCCGAGTAGAGGCCCGCCTCCGCCGCCCCCGCGAAGGCGACCACGAGGAAGAGGTCCGCCCGCGCGTTCAGGAAGCCGACGATCGATCCCCCCATCGAGGGAGCGGCAAACCGGCCCAGCCGCTTCGCGAGACCGGGGGCGGCATCGCCTTCCGCGCGCCACCATTGCCGCCCCCACCACAGCAGCACCGCGAGTGAGACCCAGTGCGCCGCCGTCCACATCGCCATCGCCTGTTCGGGCGTGCGGTGTCCTTCGTCCGCGAGCCAGGCGGCGAGCAGCGCGAGCCCCACGTAGGCCGTCACATATCCCGTGAGCGCATAGGCGACCGCCCGTCCTTCGGCCAGCAGCAGCGCCGCGATCGAGGTTCGCAGCACTGCCGGCACGACCGCGAGCGCGACGAGGATGGCCAGCGTTGTCCCCGCCGTGGCGGCAACCACCGCCGCCGCCGCGATCGCGAGCACGATGCCCACCGCCAGCCCCAGCGCGGCCGCGGTGCGCGCGACGGAACCACGGGGCTCATCGCGCCGTGCGACATAATGCCCGGCGGCACTCCCGAGGCTCCCGCCCGCCATGCCGAGCGCTGTCACGCCCAGCGCCGCCGCCGCGTATTCACCCCGTTCGCTGACACTGAGGAAGCGCGCCGTCACCGCGCCGATGGCCGCCCACGCCGCCATGCCACTGAGGCGCACCACCAGGGCGACCATACCCGGCCGAATCACGCTCGGGATGCTATCACGGCTGCCGGCTGTGGGTCGGCCGTCGGCCGTCGGCCGTCAGCCGTCGGCTGTCGGCTATCGGCTGTCGGCGCGAACCTGCCTGCAGGCGACTCCGGTTCGCGGGCGAAGGGAACCCTTAACCGGCCCCACCGGGCAGGTTGCTATAATCCGCGACATTCGCGAGCCGCCGCGAACCGCCTTTCCCAAACACGGGCCGCGCCCACGGAGTGATGGCTTGGAAGACCCGAAAATTGTTGCCGAGCGAATCATCCAGAACGTCGAACGAGTGATCGTCGGCAAGGAACGGGAGCTTCGCCTCGCGATTACCGCCCTCATGTGCGGCGGCCACATGCTCATCGAGGATGTCCCCGGCGTCGGCAAGACCATGCTCGCGCGCGCCATCGCCACCTCCACCGGCTGCAGCTTCAAGCGCATCCAGTTCACGCCCGACCTGCTCCCTTCGGACATCTCCGGCGTCTCCATCTACAACCAGAAGCTCTCCGAGTTCGAATTCCGCCCCGGCCCGATCCTCGCCCAGGTCGTGCTCGCCGACGAAGTGAACCGCGCCACGCCGAAGACCCAGTCCGCCCTCCTCGAGGCGATGGAGGAGCGCCAGGTCACCGTCGATGGCATCACCCACAAGATGCCCGCGCCGTTCATGGTCCTCGCCACCCAGAACCCGATCGAGTACGAGGGCACCTTCCCCCTCCCCGAAGCCCAGCTCGACCGCTTCCTCATCCGCATCCACCTTGGCTATCCCAGCGCCACCGACGAAGTCCTCGTGCTCGACCTGCAGCAGACCAGCCACCCCGTCGATACCATCCAGCAGGTCACCGACCCGAACGAGATCCTCCAGCTGCAGAAGGCGGTCAAGGAGATCTACGTCGACCCCCTGATCAAGCAGTACACCGTCGAATTGGCCCGCGCCACGCGTGACCACGAGTCCGCCTACCTAGGCGCCAGCCCCCGCGGCTCGCTCGCGCTCTTCCGCACCTCGCAGGCGCGAGCGCTCCTCGAAGGCCGCGACTTCGTCACTCCCGATGACGTGAAGGAACTCGCGCTCGTCACGCTGGGGCACCGCATCATCATGAGCCCCGGCGCGAAGGTGAAGGGCGCCACCGTCGCCGACGTCGTCGCCGATTGCCTCCGCCGCGTGCCCGTTCCCGGTGCGCGCGCCCGGGCCTGAGACCCCATGCGCCGGTTTATCCGGGCCTCGCTCGCGGCCGACCGCAGGACGCTCACCCTCTTCGTCGTCCTGCTCGCTATCGCCACGTTCGTCGCCATGGGCACCGGCTTCTGGCTCCTCTTCCGGCTGACCTACGTCCTCGGCCTCGCCATCCCCGTGGCCTGGGTCGTCGCGCGCTACAACACGATGCACCTCGAGGTCGAAGCCGAACGCCGCACCGATCGCGCGCAGGTCGGCCAGGAAGCCCAGGAGATCATCGAAGTCCGCAACCGCTTTTGGCTCCCCAAGCTCTGGCTCGAAGTCGAAGACCCCAGCGACATGCCCGGCCATCGCTCCCGCCGCGTCGTCGTCGTGCCCCCGCGCCGTTCCCGAAACTGGGTGGTGAACACGCCCCTCCTGCGCCGCGGCCTCTACGACTGGGGCCCCGTGCGCGTCGTCAGTTCCGACCCCTTCGGCCTCTTCCGGCGCGTGCGGGAATTCGGCGGCCGCGAACAGATCCTCGTCTACCCGCCCGTGTTCGAACTCCCCCACTTCCAGGCACCGCCCGCGAACCTTCCCGGCGAAGGGCGCTTCCGCCGCCGCACCCACTACGTCACCCCCAACGCGAGCGGCGTCCGCGAATACGCCCCCGGCGATGCCTACAACCGCATCCACTGGCGCAGCACCGCCCGCACCGGCGAACTCATGGTGAAGACCTTCGAACTCGACCCCGCCAGCGACATCTGGGTCGTGCTCGACCTCGAACGCCGCGTCCACGCCGGCTCCGGCGACGAAAGCACCGAGGAGTACGCCGTCCGCGTCGCCGCCTCCGTGGCGCGCCACTATCTCGTCCAGAACCGCTCCGTCGGCCTCATCTCCTTCGGCCGCGACCTCCGGATCGTCGAGCCCGAACGCGGCGGCCAGCAGATGACGCGCGTGCTTGAAACGCTCGCCACCGTGCGCGCCGTCGGCGATGCGCCCCTCGGCAACATCCTCTACGAAGAGCAGCGCCGTTTCGGCCGCCACACCACGCTGGTCATCGTCACCAGCTCCACCGATGACTCCTGGCTGACCGCCATCCAGTCGCTCACCCAGCGCGGTGTGCGCGCGGCCGCCGTGCTCGTCGACCCCGGGAGTTTCGGGGCGGGCCGTTCACCCCTCATGATGTATGGGGAGCTCACCGCGAGCGACATCGTCACCTACGTCGTGCGGCGTGGCGATGACCTCGGCCTCGCCCTGAGTCCATCGGGAGGTGCGGCTGTATGGCAGGGATGAACGTCCCGATGAACCGTTCGGCGGGCCAGCGCATCGGCACCGCCGCCGTGCGCGCTCCCCGCGTCGTCATGAGCTGGGAGGACTGGCTCACCCTCGGCGCCGCCATCGTCTGCTTCATCGCCGTCGCCTATTCGATTGAGCACGCCCGCTGGGTTCGCGGCATGCCCTCGGTCTTTCCCGCCTCCGCGCTGGGGCTGGTCATCGGCATGGCCGCCGCCCGCATCCGCGTGCACGGGCTGATCAGCCACCCCATCGCCATCGTGCTCGGCCTCGCCATCGTCGTCCTTGGCGTGCAGAACTACGCCGACGGCGCCACCCTCTCCGAGCGCCTCGCCGATACCCAGGCCCGCATGCACGAATGGTGGATCGTCGTCCGTGCGAACGAGATCAGCAACGACAACCTGCCCTTCGTCTTCCTCGTGCACGCCATCGTCTATCTCACCGCCTACCTTGCCGCCTACTCCATCTACCGTTGGCACACGCCCTGGGTGGCGATCCTCCCCGGCGGCCTCGTCATCCTCGCGAACCTTGGTTTCCAGCGCGGCCAGGAGAGCGGCGCCTTCCTCTTCTTCATCTTCGGCGCGGTTGTGCTCGTGGCGCGCATGCACCTCCAGCGCAACCAGGCCCGCTGGCGGCGCCAGGGCATCGAATACCCCGAGTTCATCAGCCTCTCCGCCATCCAGCTCACCGTCGCCATCACCATCGGCCTCATCATCGCCGCGTGGATGGTCCCGCTTGGCAAGCAGGCCGCCGCCTTCTCCGGCGCCTACGACGCCGTCGTCAGCCCCTTCACCGGCCACGATGAGACGTTCGGCCGCCTCTTCAACAGCGTCGATTCGCGCAAAGGCGCGCGCCTCCACAGCTTCGGCAGCCTCCTCCCCATCAAGGGGAACGTGAAGCTCGGCACGAAGACGCTCGCCGAGGTCAAATCCGGCTCGCCCGGCCTTGTCCGCGCCACCAGCTACGACAACTACACCGGCGTCGGCTGGCGCTCCACCGCCCGTGATTCCGAACGGGTCGATGGCGGCGCGCTCGCCGCTTCGCCCGATGTCGCCCAGTACCAGAAGCGCAACCTCGCCACCCTCCAGGTCACCGTCCGCGACGCCGAAACCAGCCTGCTCACCGCGGGCATGCCCCTCGGCACGAACAAGGACGCCCGCATCGAAACCCCCGACGGCTTCCGCGGCGACATCGAGCAGCTGCTCTCCCGCAAGTCCCTCAAGAACGGCGAAACCTACAACACCATCGGCAGCGAAAGCGTCGCCACCGCGCAGGACCTCGCCGCCGCCGGCACCGATTACCCCCAGTGGGTCAAGGACCGCTACCTCCAGCTTCCGAAGAACCTTCCCGAGCGCGTCCGCGCCGAGGCCGCCCGCGCCGGCGGCGGCACCTCGCCCTACGCCCAGGCCATCGCCATCGAGGCCTACCTGCGCGAATACCCCTACAGCCTCGAAGTGCCTCCCGCCCCCGTCGGACGCGACGCCGTCGATTGGTTCCTGTTCGATGTGAAGCAGGGCTACTTCGATTTCCATGCCACCGCGATGGTCGTCATGCTCCGCGCCCAGGGCATCCCCGCGAGGCTCGCCGTCGGCTACGTTCTCGATCCCGACGAAGTCAGCGAAACCACCTACATCGTCCGCAAGGACGACGCCTACAGCTGGGTCGAAGCCTTCTTCCCCACCTACGGCTGGGTGACCTTCAACCCCACGCCCGACCGCCCCGGTGGCGGCGCCAACAGCAATTTCGCCGGCAACGCCACGACCGATACCAGCGGTATCCTCGATACCAGCGGCTTCGATGACCTCTTCGCCGGCGAACTGACCGAACCCGACCTGAACGCCGCCATCGCCGCGCTCCAGGAGAAGCCCATCGAGAAGAGCAGCCCGCCGTGGACGCTGCTCTTCACCCTGCTCGGCCTCGCCGCCGTGGCCGCATTTGGCTTCCTTGGCAGCCGTGTGGCCTGGAACTTCGGCCTTGGTGGGCTCGAAGGGCGGGCGCGCATGTGGGCGAAGACGCAGCGTCTCGCGGGCTGGGCCGGCCTCGGCAGCCGACCCGCCGAGACGCCGCGCGAGTGGTCTCGCCGTGTCGGTGAAGCCGTCGCCGTCCCGGGTGAAGCGTCGCGGCTCGCCGCCGCCTACGAAGAAGCGAAATACGGCCGCCCGGACCTGCAACGCATCAAGGACGACGACGCCGTGAGCGCCTACCGCCGCCTCCGCAACGCGCTCTGGTCGCGCGTGTTCCGCCGCAAGCAGCGCCACGCCGCCCCCGCGAACTCCCGCCGCCGGCGCCGGTAGCCGCATGCCCCCCGACGCCGTCGAGACGCGCCGCTACGTGGTGAGCGGGCGCGTGCAGGGCGTGGGCTTCCGGGACTTCGTGCAGGCGCGTGCCCGGGCACTCGGCCTCACGGGCTACGTCCGAAACCTCCCCGATGGCCGCTCCGTCGAAGCCGTGGCCGCCGGGCCCGCTGCGGCCCTCGATGCTCTCGCCGCCGCCATCCGCGAAGGCCCCGGCGGTTCGCACGTGGCCACCTTCGAGGCCATGCCCGCCGCCGCCATCGATAGCGAAGGCTTCACCGTCCGCCACTGAACCCGCGGCGTCAGCTCCCCAGCGCCGCCTTCGCCAGCCACTCCAGCGCCCGGTCCTCGAGCGGGGGGTTGTGCAGCGGCGCGCGCACGTCGCGGTAGTACCGCTCCATCGGCCGCGATTTCCGCAGGCTCACGCCGCCGACCACGCGCATCGCCAGGTCCACCGCTTCGATGCAGCTGTTCAGCGTGTCCACCTTCGCGACCGCGATGCGCTCCAGCGCCCCCATTTCGCCCGCGGCGATCGCGTCGCGAGCCTCCCACGCGCGCGCCGCGTCCGCCACTTCCGCGCGGCTTCGCTGCAGCAGCAGGTCGATGCGCGCGATCCGCTCCCGCACGCCCGCGTACCCCGCGATCGTGCGCCCGCTGTTCGGTGTTCGCTCCTTCGCGAAGGCGACGGCATACTCCCGCGCGGCGGCCGCCACGCCGATCACCGTCGCCGCCAACCCGAGCGCGAACCAGGCCGTCCCCGCTTCCGCCTTCGGGTCCGGTTCGCGCAGCCCCCGCCGCGTGAGGAGCCGCTCCGCGGGCAGCCGGCACCCTTCGAGCACGAAGTCGTGGCTTCCCGTCGCCCGCATTCCCAGCGCATCCCACGTCTCCACCACGCGCGCGCCGGGGTCATCGGGATACACAACAAAGTACGCCAGGTCCGGCGGCTCGCCGTTCGCGCCATCGATGCGCGCCAGCACAATGAAGAACCGCAGCGCCGGCGCGAGCGTCGCGAATGTCTTCCGCCCGTCGATCACCCAGCCGCCTTCGATAGCGCGCGCCACCGTGTCGGGCAGGCCGCCGCCCGAGGGGCTGCCGAGCCCTTCCTCGGTGGCGATGGTGTTCGCCATCCAGCCGTTCTCGACGGCGCCCCGGCAGAACTCCGCGAACCATTCGCGCGGGTAGCTCGGCCCGTCCCGCTGCTGCCCAAAGAGCTTCGTGTGCATCATGAAGGCGAGCGCCGTGGACCCGTCGCCCCGCGCGAGCGCCTCCTGCACGGCGAGGTAGGTTGCGATGGGTGCTTCCTCGCCCCCGTGCGCGCGCGGCACCGTCAACCGCATGAACCCGGCCCCGCGCAGGTCCGCGAAGTTTTCGAAGGGGAACGATCCGTCGCGGTCGTGGCCCTCGGCGCGCTCGGCGAAGCGCACGGCCAGCGCGCGTGCTTTCGCGGCCCAGTCGATCGCGGTCATCGCGCCATCCTACGCCGCCTCGCCATCGCGACCGCATTCATGTGGCGGCGTAGCATACGGCCATGACTGCGACGCCTGCCTTCAATCCCCCCACGCGCGTCCTCATGGGCCCGGGTCCCAGCGGCGCGAACCCCCGCGTCCTGCGCGCCATGACCGCTCCCCTCCTCGGCCACCTCGACCCCGAGTTCCTGCGCATCATGGATGACTGCCGCGACATGCTCCGGCAGGTCCTGCGCACCTCCAACCAGGTCACGCTCGCCACCCCGGGTACGGGCACCAGCGGCATGGAAGCCGCCGTCATGAACCTCGTCGCCCCCGGCGACCGTGTCGTCTCCGGGATCTGCGGCTACTTCGGCGAACGCATCGCGCAGATGGCCGAGCGCGCCGGCGGTGTCGTCACGCGCGTCAACGCCGCCTGGGGCTCCCCCGTCGACCCGGCTGCTATCGAAGCCGCGGTGAAGAACGCCGGCGGCCCCGTGAAGCTGGTCTCCATGGTCCACGCCGAGACCTCCACGGGCGTCCAGACGCCGGTTGAGCCGATCTCGCGCATCGCCCACGAAAACGGCGCGCTCCTGCTCGTGGACTGCGTCACCTCGCTCGGCGGCGTGCCCGTCGAGGCCGATGCCTGGGGCGCCGATGCCGTGTACTCGGGCACGCAGAAGTGCCTCTCGGCGCCGCCGGGGGTCGCCCCCATCACCATCTCGCCCGCCGGCTGGGATGCCGTGCGCGCCCGCGAAGTGCCCAGCAACACCTGGTACCTCGATATGCAGCTCCTCGAGGCCTACTGGAACGACACGCGCACCTACCACCACACGGCGCCGATCTCCATGGTCTACGCCCTCCACGAAGCCCTCGCGCTCGTGCTCGAAGAAGGGCTGGAGAACCGCTGGGCGCGCCACGAACGGAACGGCCGCGCCCTCCAGGTCGGGCTCGAAGCGATGGGCCTGGTGCTTCACGCCGATGCCGGCTACCGCCTCCCCGTGCTCACCACCGTGCGCATCCCCGAGGGTGTGAACGACGCGGAAGTGCGCGGCGCGCTGCTCAAGCGCCACGGCATCGAAGTCGGCGGCGGCCTCGGCGACCTGCGTGCAAAGGTCTGGCGCATCGGCCTCATGGGCGAATCATCGAGCCCCGGCAACGTCCTGCTCTGCCTCTCCGCGCTCGGCCGGATCCTGCGCGAACAGGGGTTCAAGGCCGATGTCCGCGCCGCCGTCTCCGCCGCCGAGGGGCGGCTGAGCTAGCCAGTTCCCAGTTCCCAGGTCCCAGTTCCCAGTTCCCAGGGCCCAGTGCCCAGGGGGTACCCCGTTTGGGGAGGTGAGTCGCAGCCGCCGTCGTCCAGCGCCAGGCCACGGCAGCCGCGCACCGGGGCTGATCCCCTGGGTACTGGGTACTGGGTACTGGGAACTCGCTCAGTCGCAGCCGCCGTCGTCCAGCGCCAGGCCACGGCAGCCGCGCACCGGGGCTGATCCCCTGGGTACTGGGTACTGGGAACTCGCTCAGTCGCAGCCGCCTTCGTCCAGCACCAGGCCACGGCAGCCGCGCACCGGGGCTGATCCCCTGGGTACTGGGTACTGGGTACTCGCTCAGTCGCAGCCGCCGTCGTCCAGCACCAGGCCACGGCAGCCGCGCACCGGGGCTGATCCCCTGGGTACTGGGAACTGGGTACTGGGTACTGGGTACTGGTTACTCTCGCCGCGCGAGGTGGAACGCCGTGGTGTGCCGCATCCGCGCGATTTCGCGGCCAGTTTCGTCCAGCACCAGGCCGTCGACGATGGCGTAATGGTGCCCTTTGCGTTCGTACACCTGCGCGATCGAACCCGCGACCGTGATTGTCTGCCCCGCCAGTAGTGGCGCAATGTGCTGGATCTGCGAGCGCGCGTGGATCGACGGGCCGTAGTCGTAGTTGTGATGCAGGAAGCGTGTCATGCGCCCGGCGAGCCAGCCCGGGTGAATGCGCGCGCCTTCGCCGACCCATGGCGGATTCAGGTCGCGCTGGTGGTCGCGCGCGTACTCCTCGGCCTCGGACATCGGATACGGGAACGCGCAGGGCCGCAGGTCCTCACCGATGGGCGCGTTCTCCATCGTTAGCCGCGGCAACGTTTCGGCCGCCGGTTCGGCCCGCCGCCGCGAGGGGATGGCGATTTCGCCCAGCCACGGAGCCGTCCCCCGGCCCGCTGCGCCTTCGATGCAGGCCGCGCCGGCCTCGTTCGTCCATGCCAGCCGCACCCCGTCGCCATCCTCGACGGCCGAGATGGTCAGGACGTCCCCCGGGAACACGGGCCGCCGGAAGCTGACATCAGCCCAGCCGTCCTCCAGCCAGGCGTCGCCGAGCGTGGCCATCGCCGCGCGCGCACCCCAGCCGTAGACGGTCACACCGCCGACAAGCGGCGCCCGGTACCCGTAGGTCGCGGCGACCTCGGTCGAATGGATGGGGTTCATGATGCCGGGGCTGTCCTCGTTATCGAGGAACGCCGTGACCTGGTACTCGGCGGGCATGCGCTTCCTCCCCTGGTTCTGGGGCGATTCTACGCGCACGGTGCCCGCTGCCGTCAGCCGCGTGTGGCCTCGTCGATCGCGGCCTGGATGGCGGCATCGATGCGCGCCCCCCGGCGCGTGAAGCCCATCGCCGCGCGCACTTCCTCCGCGATCTCGTCGTCCGTTCGCAGCTTCCCATCGGCGCGCACCCAGTCGACCATCTGGCGGAACTGCCGCGGCGTGTAATCCTCGAACGGGTGGCCCTGCGGCACGCGCGGCTTCGGCCCCCGCCCGGGCACCTCCGGCGCGTTCTCCGGCACGAGCGTGGCCGTGACCGGTGCCGGCGCCGCCGGTGCGGGAGCGGGTGCCGCCGCCGGTGTGGCGGGTTTCGGCGCCGTGGCGGCCTGGTACGCCGCCACCGCCCGCTCGATCTCCGCGTCGCGCCGCCGGAACCAGTCGCCCGTCCAGATGCGGTGGCACTTCCACCCGAGAGCCTCAAGTTGCTGGCGGCGAAGGCGGTCGCGGTCCCGCACCGTCGGCGCCCCGGCGTACCCGGGCCCATCGCTCTCGATCGCGAGGACGAAGCGCGCGGGGTCGTTTTCGGCGCGCCCCGCGAAGTCGATTTTCGATTCCGAAGCGCCGAGCCGCGGCACCACCGGCATCCCCCGCGCCGCCAGCGCATCGCGGATGTCGGATTCGAACGGCGTCAGTTCGCCGCCCGAACCCGCCGCGCTGGTGATGACCTGCCCCCCCGCGGCCGCGTACGCCAGGTACGCCTGCAGCAGTTCCGTACCCGTCCCCGGCCGGCCCGGGCTCATCTGCTGGTGCGTGAACGACGACACCAGCGTCATCCGCCGCTTTGAGCGCGTGACCGCCACATTCAGCCGCCGTTCGCCACCTTCGCGATTGAGCGGCCCGAAGCGGATGTTCGAGACCCGTCCGTCGGCCCCCGGGCCCGCGCCCAGGGTGAGGATGATGTGGTCCCGTTCGTCGCCCTGGACGCGCTCCAGGTTCTTCACGAAGAAGCGCTCCGGCGCGTCTTCGGCGAAGAAGGCCGCGATCTCCGGCAGCTGCGCCACCCGCGCTTCGATCGCCTGCTCCACCCGCCGCGCGTGCGTGATGCCGAGCGCGATCACCCCCAGCGTCTCCTTCGGCCGCATGCGGGCGTGCTCCACCACCAGCTCCACCACTCGCGCGACCTCCTCCTCGACGCTCTCCGCGCCCGTCCGGCCCGCGCTTTCGACGAGCACGTGCGAAACGCCCATGCCATCGGCGCCGATCCCCGGGAAGGTCACGAGGTCGTGGTAGATGTGCGCGTTCGAGAACGCGATCAGCCGCTCGTCCCGGCTGCGGTAGTGCCACTGCAGCATCCATGGCTCCAGGAACGCCGACATCTGGTCGAGCAGGCTCTCGAAGCCCTGCACGGTGATGTCCTCCGCGGGCGTACCCTCGTCGTCGTCGTCCTTCTCATCGTCCTCGCCGCTGGCGAAGAACTGCGTCGGCGGGAGCTGGTGCCGGTCGCCTGCCACGAGCGCGCGTTCGCCGCGCATCAGCGATGTCACCGCGTCCTCCGAAAGCACCTGGCTCGCCTCGTCGAACACCACGACATCGAAGAAGCGCCGCTCCGACCCGAGCAGCTGGCTCACCGAAAGGGGGCTCGCCATGAAGCACGGCGTCAGGGCCGTGAGCACATCCGGCGCTTCCGCCAGCAGCCGCCGGATGGGCAGATGCCGCGCGCGCTTCTGTGCCTCCCGCCGGATGAGCGCCGCCTGGTCCGGGAACTGGTTCATCACCTCGATGGCCCGTTCGCTATAGGCCCGGCGCACGCGGCGCGTATTGCGGTCCAGGTGGGCTTTGTCCAACTGCACGAACTCGTCCACGAGCCGCTGCTGGTTCGTGCCATCGAAGGCCACGAGTTCGGGCTCGGCCGCCAGCGCCGCATCCAGGCACGAACGCAGCCACGCGAAATCAAGCTGCCGTCCCCAGGCCTCGGGCGGCAGGCCGCTCTCCCGGATGTGCGCCACGAACGCGCCTACGCCCAGTTCGGCGAGCCGTTCCTCGGCGTGGTGCACGGCCGGCACGCGCATCGCGGATTCGGGGCCCGCCATCAGCGACTCCAGCCACGGCGTCATCTCCGCCAGCGGCGCCGCCGAAAGGTCCCGTCCGAAGAGCGCGCTGAAGGTACCCAGGTCGCCCGCCACGGCGCCCGTGCGTCCGCTCACCTCGCCCAGGGCCGCGAACTCGACGGGCTTCGAACCCGGCGCGGCCTTCTTCCAGGCGTCCCGGGCGGCCGCCGCGGCACGTAGCCCGTCCACGAGCCCTTTTGGCGAAGCAGGCGACTTCCGCAGCTTCCCCGCCGACTTCTTCGCCGACTTGAAGCCGCCGTTGAACCAGCGTGCGATGACGGCGGGCAGGCCCCCGGATTCGGCCGGCCAGAGCGCCTTCACCCGCGCCTCGATGTCCTCATCGAACACCCCCGGCTGCCATTCGGCGAGCACGCCGTTCGCCAGCGCCGCCGCCGCGAGCTGCTGGTTGAACGCCCCCAGCGTCGCCGCCTCGGGTGCGCCCGTGGCCTGCGCGAAGCCGCTTGTGTCCCCTCGCAGCGCCGCCACCCCGCTCATGAGCGAAGGCACGAGGTTCGTCATCGCCTGCGCCTCGGCGACCGTCCGCAGGCTGGCGTTCGACCACGGGCAGTCCGCCGCCCGCTGCACGATGCGCGCATCCACGGCGAGGTCGGCGAGCAGGTCGTGCGCCTCCGTGATGGCCGCCTCGGTCAACGGGTGGAGGGCGTCGCCGCGCCAGCGAACCGGGCACTCGGAACCAGCCGGCAGCCGCAGCAGCCGCCCTTCGATGCCGTACACGCTCAGCCCCGAGGGCGATTGCGGCCGATGCACGCGCGCCGTGTGCGCCTTCAGCCGGGCGCGATGTTCCGCCAGCCGCTGCAACGGCGCGTCGTCCTCGACCGCGGGCGCGTTTCGCACGTTCGCCAGCGACTGCGCCAGCCGCGCCGCCACCTGCTTCCGCGAAGTGTCCGCCCCGTGCAGGTCGAGCGCCAGGTCGCCGAGCCCGCGCTGCTCCAGCCGCTTCAGCACCACTTCGAGCGCGGCCCGTTTTTCGGCCACGAAAAGGACGCGCTGCCCCGATGCCACCAGCCCGGCGATGAGGTTCGTGATGACCTGGCTCTTGCCCGTGCCCGGGGGGCCCTGCACCACGCCCGATTGGCCCGCCACGGCCGCGCGCACCACCCGGCTCTGGCTCGAATCCGAATCCAGCACCGCGAACTCGCTCGCCGGCGGTTCGCTGTCGAGGCTCTCGAGCGTGATCGGCACGCGCAGCGCGAGGATCGCCTCGCGCGCGTCCGGCGCCCCCGCCAGCGACGCCACGATGTCGTGCGCCGCCAGCGAATCGCCCGCCTGCTCCAGGTCCTTCACGATCGCCATCTTCTGGAACGAGAAGTTGCTCAGGATGAGCCGCGATTCGATCGCGAAGCCCGGAACGCCCGCCACCGCTGCTGTGAGCCGTTCGTATACCTGCTCCAGGTCGGCGGCACTGCCCTCGGGTTCCTCGGCCGTCGCATCCGCGACCGCATCGGCGGCCCCGGTGGCATCCTCGGCCTTCGCCGCCTCCGGTGCGGGCGCCTCCCCGTGGAGGATGCTCTCCGCCGCGAGCACCTTCCCCATCGCCGCAAGCCGGGCCACCATCGCCGGGTTCAGCTGCGCCTCGCCCAGCCGCTCGAGGGTGTAGCTCGCGCTGTCCACGCCCTTGCGGCGCAGCGCGGCCGGCACCAGCAACACCGGCGCGGAGGCATCGCTGCCGCCGTCGGGCTCCTGCCAGTGCGCGATGCCCGCCGCCACGAACAGCGTCGCCAGCCCGCGCTCTTCCAGGTTCTCGACCGCTTTCGCGCGAATCCGCCGCAGCCGGTCGCCGATCTCCTTCGTCGTCGCGTCGATGCGCACGGAGTCGCCGCCGATGAAATCCGCGAGCACCCCCGGCATCGCCGTCAGTTCCAGCGTTCCGGACCGCAGGTCACGGTAGAAGAGCAGGTTGTTCCGCCGCGAAAAGTCCATGAGCCGTTCGCGCCAGTACGCCCGCGCGCGATCGACCGCCGCCCGCCGCTGCTCGGAGACCGCCACTGCCTCGGTCATGCCGCCACCTCCGGCGCCGCCAGGACGCCCGCCCGCGATTCTACCGCCGCGTTTCGTTCGGCTCAGCGCGGTGCACTATCCTGCCCGGGGATGGATGGAGGGAATGACATGGGCAGGCTCGAAGGCAAGGTCGCAATCGTCACGGGTGGGTGCTCGGGCATCGGCAAGCGCACCGCCGAACGGTTCGTCGAAGAGGGCGCGCGCGTCTTCATCGGCGACCTCAACGCCGATGGCATCGGCGCCATGATCGGCCAGCTCGGCCACAACCAATGCGACGGCGCCGCCCTCGACGTGCGCGACGAAGCCGCCGTCGAGAAGATGGTCGCGGCCGCCGTCCGCCGCTTCGGCCGCATCGATATCGCCTTCAACAACGCCGGCACGGGCCACTTCTCACCCGTCCAGGACTACGCGCTGGCCGACTTCGAACGCATCGTCGGCATCTGCCTCACGGGCACGTTCCTCTGCATCAAGCACGAAGCGAAGCAGCTCATCGGCGCGGGCCGCGGTGGCTCCATCATCAACGTCGCCAGTGTGAACGCCCTCCAGGCCACCGAGGGCTTCGCCGCCTACTGCTCGGCGAAGGCCGGCGTCGCGATGCTGACGAAGGTCGCCGCCCTCGAACTGGGCCGCCACAACATCCGCGTAAACGCGATCGGGCCGGGGCTCATCAACACGCCGCTCACCATCGGGATGATGTCCCGGCCCGCGCTTGCCCAGGAGTTCGTGCACGAATCGCCCATGGGCCGCGTGGGCGAACCGGACGACATCGCCGGCCTCGCCCTCTACCTCGCCTCCGACGATTCGACGCTGATGACCGGGCAGACGCTCTACATCGATGGCGGCCAGAGCCTGAAGAAGTACCCGGAGCTCTTTACCGCGATGGGCCTGGGGTGAACTGCACGTCGACGACCAGGCGGTAGGGGTTCTCCAGCTGGAAGACCTTGAAGTTCTGCCTGCCCGCGATACCCGCCGCCCAGGCGAGCACCGCCTCGAAGTCGCAGGTCTGGCGGGCCTGGAGGATCGTCTTGCCGGGGCCGGCGATGGTCTGCTGCGCGAACGTGGCCTGGCCCGCGTCGTTGTGGGCGGCGGCGGCGCGGAAGGTGACCGCGAGCGTGGCCGTTCCCGGCAGCGAAACGGGCTGCCCGGACCCGCAGGCGGTGGCCGATGTCACGTATTCGACGCGCGCGGCGGGCAGCGCGCCCGCGAATTCGAAGACGATTCGGTCCCAGCCGCTCTCCTCGGGGTGGACGCCGATGCGGACATCGCGCAGGAGCGCGGCGCCGGTAAACCCGGACGGCACGCGGGCAGGCATTTCCACGGGAGTGGTCGCGCCCGGGCTGACCGTCGCGCCGATGGTCGCCGTGGCCGGGACTGCCGAGGGTGTGCGCGTGACAGTGGTGCTGGCGACCGCCGTGGGCGCCGGAGCCGTCGCCGTGGAGGCTGCCGTTGGTGTGGGCTCCGCGCCGTCGTCGCCACAGGCCGCGAAGGTGACCGCGGCGCCCGTCAGCGCCGCGGCGAAGAACACGAGCCGGGGAGCAATTCGGAGCTTCACGGGGACACTATATTGGCCCGGCGCGGTCGCGAACCGTGAAGTGAGCGCGCGGACGTATCGAACACGTAAACTGCGTCTCGCGCCCGGGAGTGCGGCGGGTGCTAGAGTAGGGAGTGCGGCCCGGTCGTTCCCGGGCGAAGGTGGTTGGCTATGTTTGGTTCGCTGGGTACGCCGGAGATCGTCATCATCGCGGTGGTGCTGATTCTCCTGTTCGGAGTGGGCAAGCTGAGCGGCCTCGGGAAGGACCTCGGGAGCTCGGTCAAGGAATTCCGCCGTGCTGTGAAGGACGAAGACGAAACGAAGACGCCGCCCGCACAGGCGACCACGCAACTGCCGTCCCCGCCCGCCGCGCAGCAGCAGCCGCCCACGCAGCAGACGGAGAAGCGCGACAACCAGCCGGGCATCTTCTAGGCCGCGGCCCGCGCGCTCGCAATCCACGCACAAGGGCGCCGCTCATGCGGCGCCTTTTCGTTGTCCGTCCGTGAGTAGCCTCGGCGATACCCGCCCGGGACATCGCCCCGCTCCCGCCATGGAACTGCCTCGCGCCATCGGTGCCGGGGCCGGCCATGGGCGGGGGTTTCCCCATCGCCGATTGGGGTTGTCCCACCCCGTGACAGGGGACAGTGCCCATTAAGGGTCCCGGTGCCCGTGCGTACCCTCGTCCTGACCCATCCCGCCGTCTCGCGCGGGAACACCGGAGAAGCGACGATGCGAAAGCGCGCCCTCACCCTTGCACTCCTCGTCCCCGCGGTCGCGACGCTGGCCGCCGCCGCCGCGAACGGCCACGACGCCCGCGCCACCTCGCAGCTCTCGCTCGGCTGGAACAACGTCGCCTACATGGGCGATACCCGCCCGCCCGCCGAGGCGCTTTCGGGCATCGCCGGCAAGTATGCAGCCGTCTACCGCTGGAACCCGGGGTCGCAGTCCTACGACATGTACGCCCCCGGCGCGCCCTCCTACGCGAACTCCATGACCTCCCTCTCCACCGGCGACGCCGTCTGGATCAACGTCACCGGCAGCGGCGGTTCGCTGCCCAGCCTGAACACGAGCGGCGGCACGGGCGGCGGCACCAGCGGCCCTGGCAAGGTCGCCATCCCCGCGAGCGCCTTCCTCCCCGCGAGCGACCTCGCCCTCTACGAGAAGACCTTCAACGAACTCCGCCCCGCCGGCACCGATGACGCCTCGAAGCGCTACTACGCGCCCGTGAACCTGCCCGACGGCGCCACCATTTCGAGCATGACCGCGCACTTCGAAGCCACCGGCGGCGATGTCCAGGTCCGCCTCGATTACACCCCGCTCGGCAACGGCAGCACCACCGCCAACATCTTCAAGCTGGTCGAAGTGCTCTCCTCCGCCGGCGCGTCGCCCCAGACCGCGACCGCCTTCGCCCACACCGTCGATAACGGCACGAACGTCTACTTCCTCGTCGTCGACCTGACGGGCGGCGCCGGCACGAAGCTCCGCGGCGTCTCCATCGCCTACACGAGGTAACGACATGACACACCAGGCCCGCGGCAATCGGCTCGCCCGGCGTTCCTGGGCAGCCGCGGCCCTCCTGCTGGGGCTCTTCCTCGCCCTCGGCCCCGCGCAGCGCCCGGCGCGCGCCACCACCGAGGACGCCATCACCTACACGATTTCGCAGTCCCCGGCGCTCGGCTCCGTCCTCCAGGTCGGCCAGGTGCTCGCCTTCTCCGTCAACATCAGCGACGCCCCGAACGCGCACTCCGGGCCCGTCGTGTTCGACCTCCGAAAGCCCGCGAACACGACCTACGCCGGGTTCGGGCAGCAGGCCGGCAACATCATCACCTCCTGCGCCGATAACACCCCTTCCGCCGGCTACGTGCGCTGCACCATCGGCGCGGGTGGCGCCCAGCCCGGCGGGGCGCTCTCCACCGGCGGCACCGAGATCGTCGTGAACCTCACGATCGATCCCTCCGCCGCGGGCACCATCTACAGCGACAACACTATCGCCGGCATCGTCAGCGACCCCGGGACTGGCTTCCGCAACTCCGGCGACGCCGCCGACACCATCGGCGGCGGCGATTCCTACGACGCCTCCGTCGGCGGCTTTACCGTCGCCAACATCCTCGGCGCGAACGCGAACATCACCGTCGCCACGGCCGCCTCGCCCGCGTCGCTCTTCGAAGGCAGCCTCACGACCGTCACCGTCAGCTTCAGCCACGCCCTCGGCGCCCTGGGCCCGACGGTCCAGCCGGTCGATGTCAGCGTCACGAACGGCGACGTCCAGGCCGGCACGGTCTCCTGCCCGAACGGCACGGGCGCCGCCTCCGTGACATCGAACACCGCGCGCTGCACCGGCTCCACGATCGCGAACGGCTCCACGCTCTCGTTCCAGGTGCGCACGCGCGATACCGCGGCCGGCGATGACCTGGTCGCGACGCTCGTCGCCCCCAGCCTCGGGCTTCCCGCGAACGAAGCCGCCTCCGCGCCCGCGGGGACGGCCATCACCACGGTCACCGTCAGCGAAGTCGGCCTCGAGTCGACATCGTCCCCGGCGTGGGCGCTGGGCGTGCCGATTTCGGTGTGCACCGCCACCGTCTTCGCCGACATCGTCAGCGATAGCGCCGCCGGGTCCGCGCAGGCCGCCGGTGTCGCCGGGACCTCGAACCTCACCCCCGTGAGCCCCCTCGCCTCGGGCGATTTCACCGTCACCGGGCCGGGCGGCGCGATCTCCTATTCGTACCTCGATAGCGGCACCTGCGGCGGCAGCCAGAGCGGCGTTTCCTTCACCCCAGCCAACGCCGGCAGCTACACCGTCACCGCCGGGTACAACGGAGACACCACGAGCCTCTCCACGCAGGCCGTGACGCGCGGCACGAACGTCCTCTCGCTGGCCGTGCAGGCGAACAACCCCGTTCCCGCCATCTCCGGCCTCTCCCCCGCGACCACGACGGCCGGCGGCGCCACCTTCACGCTGACCGTGAATGGCTCGAACTTCATCGCCGGCTCCGTCGTGCGCTGGAACGGATCCGACCGTTCGACCACGTACGTCAACGGCGGCCAGCTGACCGCCACCGTCACCTCCGCCGACATCGCCGCCGCGGGCAGCGCGACGGTGACCGTCTACAACCCCGCGCCGGGCGGCGGCGCATCGGGCGGTTCGACCTTCACCATCGGCGGCGCGCCGAACCCCGCCCCGGGCATCTCCAGCCTCAGCCCCTCCAGCGCGAACGCGGGCAGTGCCGGGTTCACCCTCACCGTCTATGGGACAAGCTTCGTCAGCGGCGCCACCGTCCTCTGGAATGGCGCGAACCGCTCGACGACGTTCATCAGCAGCACCCAGCTCCTGGCCACCATCGCCGCCGCCGATATCGCCAGCGTGGGCACCGCCAACGTCTCCGTGACGAACCCGGCGCCCGGCGGCGGTACCTCGCTCACCCTGCCGTTCACAATCGGATCGGCCCCGAACGGGCAGCCGTCGCTCGGGAGCGTTTCGCCCTCGGCGGGGAACGTCGGCGGCGCCGGCTTCACCCTCACCGTGAGTGGCTCCAGCTTCACCGCGACCTCCGTGGTGCGCTGGAACGGAGCCGACCGCACGACGACATTCGTTTCGAGCACGCAGCTCACGGCCGCCATCCCCGCGAGCGACCTCGCCGCGACGGGCAGCGCGAGCATCACCGTCTCGACGCCCGCGCCCGGCGGCGGCACCTCCAACGCCGCGTCCTTCGCCATCAACAACCCGGCGCCCGCTGTTACCGGCCTCAACCCCAGCTCGGCGCCCGCCGCGAGCGGCACCTTCACCCTCACCGTGAACGGCACCGGCTTCGTCAACGGCTCCAAGGTGCGCTGGAACGGCAACGACCGCACGACCTTCTTCACGAGCGCGACGCAGCTCACCGCAACCATCGATGCCGCCGACGTCGCCAACGCCGGGACGGCCGCCGTGACCGTGTTCAACCTCGCGCCCGGCGGCGGCACCTCGCCCGCGTCCACGTTCACCATCACGAACGCGGCGCCCGGCACCCCCAGCCTCTCCCCCAACAACGTTGTGGCCGGGTCGGCCGCGTTCACCCTCACCGTCGATGGCACCGGCTTCACCAGCGCTTCGAAGGTGCGCTGGAACGGCCAGGACCGTACGACAGTGTTCGAATCCGCCACGCGCCTCACGGCCGACATCACCGCCGCCGACATCTCCGCCGCGGGCACCGCGAACGTCATCGTGTTCACGCCCGCGCCCGGTGGCGGCACCTCGCCCGCGGCCGTGTTCACCATCGCCAACCCGCTCCCCGCGGTGAGCGCGCTTTCGCCCACGAGCACGCCCGCGAACGGCGCCGCGTTTACCCTCACGGTCACGGGTTCGAACTTCGTGCGCGCCTCCATCGTGCGCTGGAACGGCCTCGACCGCCCGACCACGTTCGTGAACTCCGGCCAGCTCACGGCCGCGATCACCGCCGCCGATATCCTCGCCGAGGGCACCGCCGACGTGACCGTGTTCAACGCCGCCCCGGGTGGTGGCATCTCCGCCAGCCAGACGTTCACCATCGGCACGCCCGCCACCACCCCGACGGACCAGCTCGTCGCCCTCACAGGCACCGCGGGCCAGCCGTTCGGCCGCAGCCGGCTCACCTTCCGCGCGACCACGGGCAACCTCTCCGGCATCTCCGCCCTCAGCTTCGTCATCAAGCGAGCGAGCGACGGCAAGTACTGGAACGGCGCCACCTCGTCCTGGCAGACCGAAGTCTTCGCCAACGGCGGCACCGATTCCGACGGCGACCTCGCCTGGACGTACGAAGTGACCGGCGCCGCCCGCCGCCAGTTCGTCTCCACCCAGGTCGAAATCGAAGTGCGCGCCACCGTCAGCGGCCTGCCCTACGCCGGCACCGCGAAACCCACCATGCTCATCCGCTGAGCCTGTTTCGCTCGAAGCAGTGGGCCGCCCCGGCGGCGGCCCGCTACCATGTCCGCATGAGCACCCCGCCCGCCTACGCGCTCACCGCCGTCCACCTCTATCCCGACATCCTCAACATCTACGGCGACCGCGGGAACATCATCGCCCTGCGCTACCGTTGCGAAGCGCGCGGCATCGCCCTTCAGGTGCGCGAAGTGACCGTCGGCGACGCCTTCGACCCCGCGGAGTGCGACATCATCCTTGCCGGCGGCGGCCAGGACCGCGAACAGCGCCGCATCGCCGATGACCTCCAGGCCCGCGGCCCGGCCCTTCGCGCCGCCATCGATGGCGGGCTGCCCGCGCTCGTCGTCTGCGGCGGCTTCCAGCTTTTCGGCCACCGCTACGTCGACCACCAGGGCGGCGTCATCCCGGGCATCTCCGTGTTCGATCTCGAAACCCGCCACCCCGGGCCGCGCGCCGACCGCTGCATCGGCGATGTCATCCTCGATACCCCCGAGGGCGAGGTCGTCGGCTTCGAAAACCACGGCGGGCGCACCTATCTCGCGCCGGGGCAGGCCCCCTTCGGCCGCGTCCGCCGCGGCTTCGGCAACAACGCCGAGGATGGCACCGAGGGCGCGCGCACCGCGAACGCCATCGGCACCTACCTCCACGGCAGCCTCCTGCCCAAGAACCCGGCCCTCACCGATGAGCTGATCCTGCTCGCCTTGCGCCGCCGCTACGGCCCGGATGTCACGCTCCCGCCGCTCGCCGACGACGCCGAACGCGCCGCCCACGCCACGGCCGCCCGCACCGCCGAGCGCCGGAGCCGCGCCGCCGGCTGAGCGCCTTTCCCTGCCGTTTCCCAGGTTGTCTCGTGCGCGAGGGAACCATCCGCGAGCGGCCGGCGTTTCTCCTCCATCGGCCAAACCGGCCGGCAGGGGAAACCAGGTGAACATCCGCTTCGTCCGTATCGCGTCCATCGCCGGCCTCGCCGGCGCCGCCCTCCTCGCGGCCTGCGGCGCCGCCGAGAACACCAGCACCCGTGACGAAGGCATCCCGCCCGTGGGCGGCGCCACCACCACCGCCGGCAAGTCCATGGCCGAAACCCGGGATGGCGCGCCCTCGCAGTCCGCCGCCTACAGCGCCCAGCCGCCCACCTCCGGCGGCACGAGCGCGAACTCCTCCGCTCCCGCGCCCGTGGACGCCGACGTCACCGGCCCGGCGCTCGGCGACCAGCTGAACCGCAAGATCATCTTCAATGCCACCGTCGCCCTCGAAGTGAAGGATGTCGCCGTCGCCTTCAACCGCGCCAGCGCCATCGCCCGCGAGGCCGGCGGCTACGTCGAACGCTCCTCGTTCGCGGGCAGCAGCGGCGACCGCAAGGGATCGGCCACGGTCACCCTGCGCGTGCCCGTCGAGCGCTACCAGGAGAGCCTCGCCGCGCTTCGCACGATCGATGGCGCCACCGTGAAGGAAGAGGGCACGAAGTCCAACGAGGTCACCGAGCAGTACACCGACCTCCAGAGCCGCCTGCGCAACCTCCAGAGCACCGAGGCGCAGTACCTCGAGCTCCTCAAGCAGGCCCGCACCATCCAGGAGATCCTCACCGTCAACGACCGCGTGAACAGCGTCCGTTCGCAGATCGAGCAGATCCAGGGCCGCCTCAAGGTGCTCGATGCCGCCACTGAACTGGCCACGATCGATGTCTCCCTCGCGCCGCTGACGGTCGCGAAGGCGGGGAATGATGGCCCGCGCAGCTTCGGCGGCAGCTTCGCCGATGCCTGGGACACCTCGCTCGATATCGCCCGCAACGTCGCCAACGCCGGCGCCGTCGTGGCCGTGGCCGCCATCTGGCTGGCCATCCCGCTCGCGCTCGTCGCCATCGGTTCGCGCCGCATGGCCCGGCGCACGCGGAACACCACGCCCGCCGCCTGAACGGGACCGCGCGAGCATGCCGATGGGCCGTCCCCGGGAAGGGGGCGGCCCATCTTCGTCCCACTGTGATGGCGGCGATTCAGCCCTGTCCGCCGTTGGCGATAATCGATCCGCCATGAAGGTTCGCTCGCAGCACGCACAAGCCCGTACGATGGATTCGATGTCCGGGGTCCCCGCCACCGGCAGTCCCGCCGGATTGCGTGCCGCCGGCTGGCCCGGCCCCGAACCGGAGTGGCGCATGCCCGAAGCCCCGGAACCCTCGGCCTTCCAGCGCTTCCGCGATGGCGAACCCGCTGCCTTTGCCGGTGTCGTCGCGGCCTACGCCGGGCCCGCCTACTCCCTCGCCATCGCCGTCCTCGGCGACCGCGGTCTCGCCGAGAAGGCCACCGAGGACGCCTTCGTCCGCGCCGCCTCCGAGGCGCCCTCGTTCGACCCGCGCGACGATGTCGAGGCCGTCTGGATCCTCCGCCACGTGCGCGATGCCGCCGTGGCCGCCCTTCGCACGCAAAGCCGCTACCGCGGGTCCCGCGAGCCCATGACCGCCGTCGCCGCCGCCGCCCTGCTCGATGACGAGGTCTGGAACGGGGTGATGCGCGGCGCCACGCCCCTCATGGTCCGCCGTGCTCTCGAATCCCTCACCGAGGCCCAGCGCGAGACCCTCACGCTGGCCTATTGGAAGGGGCTGCGGCCCGCCGAAATCGCCAGCCTGCGCGGCGTCCCCGAGGACATCGTCCGCGAGAACCTCCGCGCCGCGCTCGCGCGCGTGCGGGAGGGTCTCTCGCGCGCCGCCTCCGGGGCCGCCACCCCATGACCCCGACCGCCGGCCGCGACCACCTCCCCGACCTCGCGCTCGGTCTCCTCGAACCGGCCGAGGCCGATGCCCTCCTCGAAGCGACGATCGCGAACGGCGCGTGGCGCGCGGAAGCGGGCCTCTACGCCCAGGCCGTCGAAGCTCTCGTCCTCAGCGCGCCGCCCATTCCCATTCCCGTCGAAGCCCTGGAGCGCATCACCGCGGGCGTCGCCGCGCGGCTGCCCGCCGGCAGTTTCGCTCCCGCGGAAGCACGATCGCGCCAGCCGCGGCTCTTCCGCCGGGGCCACCAGCGCCGCGACGACGAGACCGTCGTCCATCTCCCGGACCCCATTCCGGTCGAGCGCGCACCCCTGCCGAGTCGCGAGGTCGCACCGGAGCTACTTGCGCCGCTCGCGGGCACGCCGGAGGCCCCGGCCACGGCGCAGCTCCCGCTCGCGCCGGTGGCGTCGCCGCCGGCAGGGGCGAACCCCCCGGACGCGCCCGCTACCGTGCCTGAAGCCGAAGAACGCGCGGCGCCCGCGAACACGCCGTCCGTCGTGCCCGCGCACCCGCCCTCGCGCCTCCGCCTGTTCGGCCGCCGCGGCCGCCAGCAGCCCGAGGCCCGCCCGCCGCTCGATGACGAGCCCGGCGAAATCTACGACTTCGCGCCTACGTCTCCCCCGCCCCCGGCGGAGGGTGCGGATACTGCCGGTCCGCTCGCCGAAGCCGCCGCCGGGCTCCCGCTCGCTCCCGATGCGACCCAGGCCGAAGCCTGGGCCCCGGAGGAGCCGGTCGCGCCGGTCGAGGTCGAACCCGAAGCGGAGGAGCCGGTCGCGCCGGTCGAGGTCGAACCCGCAGCGGAGACGGCGGTCGCGCCGGTCGACGTCGAACCTGAAGCGGAGGAGCCGGTCGCGCCGGTCGAGGTCGAACCCGAAGCGGAGTTCGCGGTCGCGCTCCTCGATGTCGAACCCGAAGCGGAGGCGCCGGTCGCGCCCGTCGAGGTCGAAGACGAAGCGGAGACGGCGGTCGCCCCCGTCGAGGTCGAACCCGAAGCGGAGTTCGCGGTCGCCCCCGTCGAGGTCGAACCCGAAGCGGAGTTCGCGGTCGCCCCCGTCGAGGTCGAAGCCGAAGCGGAGACGGCGGTCGCGCCGGTCGACGTCGAACCCGAGCCGGAAGCGCAGGTCGCGCTCGCGCCGGAAATCCCGCCGGAACCCGAGCCCGAACTGGAGCCCGAGGAGCCCCGTCGCCGCTTCCTCTTCTGGCGCCGAAGGTCGCGCGCCGGAGAAGCAGCGCCCATCGAGGTCGAACTCGAACCGGAGCCGGCGCCGGAAATCGAACCCGAATCAGCCGTCGCGCTCGCCCCTGAGCCGGAGATCGAACCCGAGGCGCCGGTCGCGCTCGACCCGCAAGTGGAGCCGGAACCCGAGCCCGAACTGGAGCCCGAGGAGCCCCGCCGCCGCCGCTTCCCGTTCTGGCGGCGAACGTCGCCCGTCGCCGTCATCCCGCCCGCCGCTCTGGAACCGGAACCCGCGGAAGCCGCTCCCGCCGAGCCGGAAGCGGATTCGCACGTCGTGCTCGTGGACGCCGAGCCGAAAGCTGAGGCGCCGGTCGTGCTCGTGGAGGTCGAGCCGGAAGCGGAAGCCCCGGTCGGTCTCGCCCCGGAGCTTGAACCCGAACCAGGACCCGGAGCACCCGCCGAACCCGCGCCCGAGCCCGAACTGGAGCCCGAAAAGCCCCGCCGCCGCTTCGGCTTCCGCCGCGCGCCAAAGCCTCCATCCCTCGACGAGGACGACGACGACGACGACTTCGCCGACCTCACCGACGACGAACTCGACCTCTACGACGACGAGGGCAACCCCATCCGGCGCGGCGGCCGCGGCTGGGGTGGCGTGGCGCTGCTGTTCGCCTTCCTCACCATCGTCCTCGGCGGCGCGGCGGCCGTCTTCGGCTATGGCTGGCGCGAAGCCCAGCTCGATGCCAACGAAGCCCGCACCCTCCTCAGCACCCGCGCCGGCATCATCGCCATGGAGGGCGAGCGCGTCCGCGGCACCGTCTACCTCGAGGCCTCGGGCCGGGGCGGCCTGGCCAGCTTCGAAGGCCTCACCGCCGGCGGGCAGGGCACCGTCTACAAGCTCTGGGCGGAGACGCCCGACGGCCCGCGCCAGCTCCGCACCTTCCGCCCGCGCGAACTTCCCGCCTACATTGAGATCCGCACCATCCCGCCCGCCTATTCCCGCCTCTTCCTCACTCTCGAACCGGATGTCAGCCCCGGCGAATCCACCCCGAACGGGCCCGAGATCGCCAGCGGTGCGGCCCCCGAGCAACTCCACCGCAAGTGATCGCCCCATCCCGGCGGTTTGACGTTCCCGTTGCCGGGCGTACCATCCCCCTCTGGGACAGGAGCCGTGCCCGAATGGTGAGCAGCGTGCGCACCCTCAACTATGTGTTCTCCGTCACCTCGATAGTCCTGGGCATCGCCCTCGTCCTTTTCATGCTCAGCCAGCGGAGCGATCTCAATATCGGCACGGCGATTGGCATCGTGCTCATCCTCAACGGAGCCGTGCGCATCTGGTTCGCACAGGACGACGACGAATCGTGAACTCACCCCGTTTCCCGGCTACCCCTGACTCCACACGGACCCCGCGGCGCGGCTGACGATGGCTTCGCAGCACACCATCCTCGTGCCCGTCACCCACAACCCCGCCTCCATCGAGGCGGTCACCGTCGCCTGCCAGCTCGCGAAGCAGCGCAAGAGCAAGGTCCTCGCCGTGCACGTCATCGAAGTGCTGCGCTCGCTGCCCCTCAACGCCGAGATGGAAGTCGAAGCGCGCCGCGGCGAGCAGCTCCTGCGCAAGGCCGAGGACGCCGCCGCGCACGCCGGCCAGCACATCTCCGGCCAGCTCGTCCAGGCCCGCGAGGCCGGCCAGGCGATCGTCGATGAAGCCCGCGACCAGAACGTCGATGTGCTCGTCATGGGTATCGGCTACAAGCGGCTGATCGGCGCCTTCCAGGTCGGCCGCACCGTCGATTTCGTGCTGAAGAACGCGTCCTGCCAGGTCTGGGTCGTCCGCCAGGCCGTTTCGGCGATCAATCACACCCACGGCGAAGGGCATGGCCATGGCCACGGCTGATCGCCTCGCAAAGGGAGAGCTCCCCCGATGAACGTCATCATCATGGGCTGCGGCCGCCTCGGCGCCCGGATCGCCATGCTCCTCGATGAGCAGGGCCACAGCATCACCGTCCTCGATACCAACGCCAGCGCCTTCCGCCGCCTCCCCGAAGGCTTCCGCGGGCGCGTCACCGTTGGCAATGGCATGGATGGGCCCGCCCTCGAAAAGGCCGGCATCCGCGCCACCGATGCCTTCTTCGCCGTCACCCAGGGCGATAACCGCAACTACTTCGCCAGCCAGCTCGCGAAGGAGGTCTACGGGGTGAAGCGCGTCCTTTGCCGCATCTACGACCCCGTGCGCGAAGGCATCTTCCGCGAACTCGGCCTCGAAACCTTCAGCCCCACCAGCCTCGGCGCCGGCATCATGGTCGACATGCTGCTCAAAGGCTCCACCCCGAAGGGAAGCTAACCATGTACGTGCTCATCGCCGGCGGCGGCAAGGTCGGCTTCTACCTCGCCCAGGAACTCCTCCAGTCCAACCACGAAGTCCTCATCCTCGAACAGGACGCGAACCGCGTCGCCGCCATCATCGAAGAACTCGGCGAGAACGCCATGCACGGCGATGGCTGCGAAGCCACCACACTCGATGCCGCCGGCGTCGCCCGCGCCGACCTCGTCGCCGCCGTCACCGGCGACGATGAGGACAACCTGGTCGTCTGCGAAATCGCCCGCCAGCGCGGCGTCCCCCGCACCATCGCGCGCATCAACAACCCCAAGAACGAGCTGCTCTTCAAGCGCCGCGGCATCGAAACCACCATCTCCGCCACCCAGGCCGTGCTCGCCCAGATCGAACAGGAGCTCCCCACCGGCGAGATGATCCCCCTGCTGCAGATGCACAGCGGCCTCGAACTGGTCGAAATCAAGCTCCCCGAGACCTCGCCCGTCAGCGGCCGCTCCATCCGCGAAGTGCTCCTGCCGCCCGAGTCCCTCATCTCGCTCGTCGTCGATCCCGGGGGCGTGCCGCGCATCCCCAGCGGCGATACCCGCCTGAACCCCGGCGACGCCCTCGTCGTCGTCACCCGGCGCGAGAGCTCGCCCATGCTCCGGGCGGCGCTCATCGGCTCCACCCACGGCCTCGATACGTAGGGCCGCCGCCGTGAAGGTCGCCTACCTCGGCCCCGCGGGCACGAACGGTGAGCAGGCCGCGCGCCTCTTCGCGCCCGGCGCCGAACACCTCCCCTGCCCTTCCCACGCCGAGGTCGCCCGCGCCGTCGATTCCGGCGCCGCCGATTCTGGCGTGGTCGCCATCGAAAACGCCCTCAACGGCTCCGTCGCGGAGACGCTCGACATCCTCATCCACGAAACCGACCTCCGCATCCAGCGCGAACTCGTCCTCCCCATCGTCCACGACCTCGCCGTGAAGCCGGGCACCGACCCATCGGCCATCGCCGTCATCTATTCGCACAGCGCCGCCTTCGGGCAGTGCCGCAAGTTCCTCGCCGAACACTACCCGCGCGTGACCATCGAGCCCGCGCTCTCCACGGCCGGTGCCGTCGAACTGGCGATGTCCCGCGCTGGCGACGCGGCCGCCATCGCCACCTCGCGCGCCGCCGAGCTCTACGGCGCCGAGGTCATCGCCCACGACATCGGCGATGCCGCCCACAATGTCACCCGCTTCGTCCTGCTCGCCCGTGGCAAGCAGCCGCCCACCGGGCTGGACCGCACCTCCATCGCCTTCTGGTTCGCCGATGACCGCGCCGGGTCGCTCGCGGGCGTGCTCGACGAGTTCGCAAAGCGCCATATCAATTGCACCAAGATCGAAAGCCGCCCCACGCGCGCGGCCTTCGGCGAATACGTCTTCCTCGTCGATTTCGATGCCCACGAAGACGACGCCTCCGGCCGCGACGTGCTCGCCGCCATCGCCCCCCTCTGCTCGGATGTGAAGGTGTTCGGCAGCTACCCCCGGTGGCAGTCGCAGGCCAGGAGCTAGACCACCCCCCTTGCGGCGCCGCCTTCGACGCGCCACGATCGGTGCATGCAGCAAGAGATCTATCGCGAAATCGCGGGCGCCATCGAACGGGGCGAACCCGTCGTCCTCGCCACCGTCGCCCGCACCCGCGGCTCCACCCCTCGCAAGACGGGTGCCAAGATGGTCGTCCGCAACGACGGCACCTTCTTCGGCACCATCGGCGGCGGCTGCGGCGAAGCCGAGGTCTGGCAGGAAGCCATGGTCACCCTCGAGGACGGCAAGGCCCGCATCGTCACCGTGAACCTGACCGAACCCACCGACGGCGAAGACAAGATCTGCGGCGGCATCATGGACGTCTTCGTCGAGCGCATCGGGTAAAGGCGGCCGGCCCTCTCACACCCTCGCAACGGCTCCCGCGCCGCCTTGGCCCGCGTTCGACACCCCGCGTGGCCATGCTGGATCCATGCCTCGCCGCGCATCGCTCGAACCGTCGGCGGCCGCGTTCCTGCCTCGCCGCCGCGACCTCGCCACCCTCCGTGAAGCCAGCCTCCACTGCGAAGGCTGCCCCCTCTGGGCCCGCGCCACGCAGACCGTCTTCGGCGAAGGCAATCCCCATGCCCGCATGCTCCTCGTGGGCGAACAGCCCGGCGACGCCGAGGACCGGCTCGGCCACCCCTTCGTCGGACCCGCCGGCCACCTCCTTGACCGCTGTCTCGAAGACGCCGGGATCGACCGCGACCTGCTCTACGTCACGAACGCGGTGAAGCACTTCAAGTGGGAGCCGCGCGGCAAGCGCCGCATCCACACCCGGCCGAGCACCCGCGAAGTCCGCGCGTGCCGCCCCTGGCTCGATGCCGAGCTCGCCGAAGTCGAACCCGCCGTCATCGTGGCGATGGGTGCGACCGCGGCCCAGGCCATCCTCGGGCGCACCTTCCGCCTCACGGAACACCGCGGCGAAGTCATCCTCGACCCCGCCGGCCGCAGCGTCGTGGCCACGCTCCACCCTTCGGCCATTCTCCGCATGGACGACGACGCCCGCCGCACGGCCGAGCGCGCCGCCTTCACGGACGACCTCCGCCACGCGGCCTCCCTCGCGCTCGCGAGCGCCGTGACCGCGCTGCGGTAGGCCGTCAGCCGTTCCGGCGCACCCCCAGCGTCACGCTCGCGCCCTCCAGGTCGTGCGGCGCGACGTGCGCGTCGCCGGGGGCGTGCCCGCTGACGGCCTCCGTCGCGAGCGTCTCGCCCTGGATGTACGCCCCGTGCGACCGCATGACGCGTTCGACATCCTCCGTGCCCCGGTACCAGAGGGTGATGCGGTCCGCAAGTTCGAACCCCGCTTCGCGCCGCATGTCCTGCACCCGCCGCACGATTTCGCGCGCGAGCCCTTCGTCCTCCAGTTCCGGCGTCAGGGCGGTCGTGATGGCGACGGTCACGCCCGCGTCCGCGGCGGCGGCGTACCCGGCGGTGTCCTGCGCCTGGAGGAGGATGTCCTCCGCCTCGAGCGCGAACCCGCCAACTTCGATGCTCGCCCCCCGCTTCACCTCCGCCGCGATGACGGCCGGGTCGAGCTGCGCCAGCCCCGCGCGGATGGCGGCCACGCCCGGGCCGTACTTTCGCCCCAGTACGGGCAGGTTCGGCTTCACGTCGTAGCGCAGCACCGCCGTCTCGTCCTCCAGCAGGGCGAGCGCCTTCGCGTTCAGCTCCTCGAGCACGAGCTGCTCGTTCTTGCGCAGGGCCGCCGCATCCTCGGCCGAACGCGCCTTCACGAGCACCTCCGCGACCGGCTGCCGCACCTTGATTTGCGCCTTCGCGCGCGCCGCCCGCCCGAGCGAGCACACGCGTTTCACCAGCTGCGTCTCCGCGTTCAGCGTTTCGTCGATGGCCGAGGCGCCGGCTTCCGGCCAGGCGGCCAGGTGCACGCTCACCGGCGCGTCCGCATCGATCGACCGCACCAGGTTCTGCCAGAGCTCCTCGGCGACGAACGGCGTGAACGGCGCGATCAGCTTCGTCAGCGTCACCAGCGCCGTGTAGAGCGTCCAGTAGGCGGCCTGCTTGTCGCTGTCGCTCTCGCTCGCACCGCGCCAGAAACGCCGCCGGCTGCGCCGCACGTACCAGTTCGAAAGGTCGTCCACAAAGCCGTCGATCGCGCGGGCGGCATCGGTCGGGTCGTACTTCTCCAGTTCGTCCGTCACCCGCCGGACGAGCACGTTCAGTTCGCTCAAGAGCCAGCGGTCGATCTCGGGGAGGGTGCCCGCCGGCCGCTGCCGCGGGTCGACGCCGTCGATATTCGCGTAGCTTACGAAGAAGCTGTAGGTGTTCCAGAGCGTGAGCAGGAAGCGCCGCAGCCCCTCCTCCACGAGCCCCGCGCCGAAGCGCCCGCTCGTTCGCGCGAACCCCGCCGAGAACATGTACCAGCGCGTCGCGTCGGCGCCGAAGCGGTCGAGGATGTCCCACGGCACCACCACGTTGCCGCGGCTCTTGGACATCTTCTGCCCCTTCTCATCCTGGATGTGGCCCAGGCAGATGACGTTCCGGTAGGCGATGCCCTCGGGCACGGCCTCCGCCGCGTGCAGCAGCGTCGCCTCCGCGTGCAGCGTGTAGAACCAGCCCCGCGTCTGGTCGATCGCCTCGCAGATGAAGTCCGCCGGGAAGGCACGGTCGAAGGCGCCGGCGTTCTCGTACGGGTAGCCCCACTGCGCGTACGGCATGGCGCCGCTGTCGAACCACGCGTCCGCCACCTCGGGCACGCGTTTCATCGTCCCGCCGCATTCGCAGCGCAGGAGGATGTCGTCGATGTACGGGCGGTGCAGGTCGTCCAGCGCCTCCGCCTTCGCCCGGTCGATGGCGCGCTCGACGACCTCGGCCTTCGAACCCGCGCAGGCATCGGCGCCGCAGGTTTCGCAGCGCCAGAACGGCAGCGGCGTGCCCCAGTACCGTTCGCGGCTCACCGCCCAGTCGACGTTGTTCTCCAGCCAGTTGCCGAAGCGCCCGTGCTTGATGTGCCCCGGATACCAGTTGATGCGCTCGGTCCCCGCGGTGAGGCCATCGCGCTGACGCGTCGTGCGGATGTACCAGCTCGGCTTCGCGTAGTAGAGCAGCGGCGTCTTGCAGCGCCAGCAGAACGGGTAGGTGTGCTTGATCGTGCCGCTCTTCACCATCAGGCCGCGCTCCGTGAGGTCCTTGATCACGTCGCGGTCGGCCTGCTTGGCGAACTTGCCCGCGCCCGGCAGCCCTTCGGCCATCAGCCCGCGGAGGTCGACCGGCTGCGCGAACAGGAGGCCGAACAGCTTCCCTTCCTCGAAGTCCTCGGCGCCGAACGCGGGGGCGGTGTGCACGATCCCCGAGCCGTCATCGAGCGAGACGTACTCGGCCGTGACCACACGCCGGAGGCCGTCCGCTTCCTCCGCCGTGATCCGCCGCAGGCGCCCGTCGCTGTCGAAGCGCATCACATCCACGCCGGCCTGCTCCGGGAGGTAGAGCGGCTCGTAGCGCATACCCACGAGTTCATCGCCCCGGAGGCTGCCCAATGCCGTCGCACCCTCGCCGATGACGCGTTCGGCCAGCGCCGCCGCGAGCACCAGCCGTTCGCCCTCGACTTCGTACACCCCGTAGTCGGCGTCTTCCTTCACCGCCAGCGCCGTGTTCCCCGGCAGCGTCCACGGCGTCGTCGTCCATGCCACGAGGGAGAGCGGCCCGCCGCCGGGGATCTCCCGCGGGAACTCCGAGGACGCCACCCGGAACTTCACGAAGACGCTCGGGTCGGGCACGTCGTCCTCGTACCCCTGGGCCACCTCGTGGTCGCTCAGGCTCGTTCCGCAGCGCGGGCAGTGCGGCGTCACGCGGTAGTCCTGGTACACCAGCCCGGTGTCCCAGAGGCGCTTGAGGATCCACCAGCAGCTTTCGATGTACTCGTTGTGCCAGGTCACGTACGGGTGCTCGAGGTCCGCCCAGTACGCGATCCGTTCGCTCAGCCGCGTCCATTCGTCGATGTAGCGGCTGACGCTCGCCTTGCAGCGCTGGTTGAACTCGGCGATGCCGAAGGCCTCGATCTCCGGCTTCGATTGGAGGTTCAGCTCCTTCTCGATTTCGAGCTCGACGGGCAGGCCGTGGGTATCCCAGCCCGCCTTTCGCGGCACGCGGTAGCCCCGCATCGTCTTGTAGCGTGGGATGAGGTCCTTGAAGACGCGCGCGAGCACGTGGTGGATGCCGGGGCGCGCGTTCGCCGTGGGCGGCCCTTCGTAGAAGATGAACTGGCGGTCGGCGGGCCGCTCCTCGATGCTCCGCTTGAAGACGTCGTGCTGCTGCCAGAAGGCGAGGACGCCCTCTTCCAGTTGCGGGAAACTCACCTTCGGATCCACTGCCCGGAACATTCGCGCCCTCCGTCGCCTCGATGGCCTCGATACGGAAGACCGGCACGCTGCCCGTGCCGTACCGTATGGAGAGATGATGCGCGCACGCCGCCCGTTCCGCGGACAAGAAAAAACGCTCGCCCCGGAACGGCCAGGGACGAGCGTGCACGCCCGCGGTACCACCCTGCTTCCCGCCGCGCACGGCGGGCACTCAGCGGAGCGCCATCACGCCCCTGCCCCTGCTAACGGTGGGCATCCGTCCCGGCCTACTGGCACGGCCCGCGCCGCGCGTTCGGCGGAAAGCTCGGGAGGGATCTTCGCCCCGGCCCGCCGCGCCCCCTCGCACCACCCGGGGCTCGCTGTGCGGCAGCATCGAAGCTACTCGTCTCCGTCGTCGCCTGTGCCACCCAGTGAAGCGCCCCGCCGCGAGCGGTGTCAAGGTTATCTCCGGCGCCGGGTACTGCTCGCGTTCGTCGCCCTGCTCGGCGTGCTCATGGCCGCCTGCGGGGGCGGCGGCGACGGCGAGGTCTATCCCGATCGCACCCCCACCCTGGCACCCACCGCCGCCCCCGACCTCGGCACGCCCACGGTGGAGCCCCCGCCCCCCGCCGAGTTCAAGGTCGCGTTCATCAATCTCCAGGCGCCCATCAGCTCCGATGCCAACAACGTCCTCACGGGCGAAACCTACGACGACCGCCTCGAAGCGATCATCGCCCAGCTCAAGGAGCTCAACCCGGACCTCATCGCCTTCAACGAAGCCAGCTGGACGCGCGAACACGGCAGCGCCATCTCCCGCCTCGCGAAGGAACTCAAGATGGAGTTCTTCTACGCCCGCGCCAATCCCTGGTACCCCGGCCAATCCCGCGAACAGAGCGACGGCCTCGTGAAGCAGCTTGGCTTCGAAGAGGGCGAACTCGTCCTCTCGCGCTACAAGGTCCTTCGTGGCGAAACCCGCGCGCTCAACCCCCGCACCGGCGAACCCGGCGAACAGCGCGTCGCCCTCCACGTCGTCATCGGCGTGCCTCAGCCCGTGGGCGAAGTCGATGTGTACGTGACGCACCTCACCGGCGGCGGCGACCGCACGCGCCGCGCCCAGGCCTCCGATTTCGCCTCCTGGATCGAAACCACCCGCGGCAAGGGCCCCACCCTCGTGATGGCCGGCAGCAGCGACCCCCAGGCCGAATCCACCTACGACCTCTACCCCGGGCTCGGGCTGCACGAGGCCGGCTACAAGCTCCAGCTCGGCACCTGCTGCCGCGAAACCCCCATCGGCGAACAGCCCCCGCTCAAGGTCCGCACTGACTACCTCATGGCCGCCCGCTGGACGCCGCTCGCCGTCCGCCTCTTCGCCGACCAGACCGTGAGCCGCCCCGATGGCACCGTCATCTACGCGAGCGACCACAACGGCATCCTCGCCACCTTCCCCTTCGCGGGCTTCGCGAACCCCGCCATCCCCGAGTCGCGCTAAAGGGCGAAAAGGCTACACTTCGCGCTCATTCCCGGCAGGAGGCGCCGCATGGCGAGGTTGCAGGACAGGGTTGCCGTCATCACGGGCGGGGCGAGCGGTATCGGCGAGGGCACCGTTCGCCTTTTCGCGAGCGAAGGCGCCCGCGTCGTCATCGCCGACATCCAGGACGCGCGCGGCGAGAAGCTCGCCGAAGAACTGGGCACGAACACCACCTACGTGCACGCCGACGTCACCCGCGAGGAGGACGTCGCCAACGCCATCGATACCGCCGTCCGCCGCTTCGGCCGCCTCGATTGCATGTACAACAACGCCGGCTTCCCGGGCGTTTCCGGGCCCATCGACGAACTCGACATGGCCGCCTTCGACCAGACGATGGCGGTGCTGTTCCGCGGCGTGGTCTGCGGCATCAAGCACGCCGTGCGCGTGATGAAGCCCCAGGGCTCTGGCAGCATCGTCAGCACCGCCAGCATCGCCGGCGTCGGCGCCATCTTCGGGCCGCACGTCTACAGCGCCGCCAAGGCCGCCATCATGCACATCACGAAGACCACCGCGGTCGAGCTTGGACCCCTGGGCATCCGCATCAACGCCATCTGCCCGGGCGCCATCGCGACCCCGATCTTCGGCAAAGCGATGGGCCTTTCGAGCGAACAGGCCGATCTCACCGTCGAGTCCATGACGGCCGCCTTCGCGAACAACCAGCCCCTGCGCCGCGCGGGCCTCCCGAACGACATCGCCGAAGCCGCGCTCTGGCTCGCGAGCGATGGTTCGAGCTTCGTCACCGGCCAGGCAATCATCGTGGATGGCGGCATCACGCTGCAGCCGGGCGGCATCTTCGGCAACCGCGAAGGCACCCCCGAGGAGCGCCAGGCCCGCTTCTCCCAGGCCTTCGGCGGCCGCCCCCAGCCCTAGCGGCGAAGCCGCCCCCGCCCGGTGTCGTGCTTTCGCAACCAATCCCGCGTCCGTGGCGTTAGCATGCGTAGGGCCGGTTCATCCCCGGGCGGGCGACGATGCGCGAAGAATCCGACGACGTCTTGCTTGCACGCGCGCGTGGCGGCGATGAATCCGCCTTCCACGCCCTCGCCGCGCGCCATCTCCCCGAACTCTACGACTTCGCTGCCCACCTCACCCCCGACCCCGCCAAGGCCGCGTCCGTCACCGTCTTCGCCCTCCGCCGCGCGACGAACAACCTCGAACTCGACCACCGGGATCCCCGCGAGTGGCTGCTCACGCTCGTTCGCGATGTCGCCCTCGAACGGCTCCCTGAACGCGTCGAGGACGAACCGCCGCCCACGCCGCCGGCCGTCGACGAAGCCCTCCTCCCGCTGGAGCACGATGAGCGCGTCGCGAGCAGCATGGCGGCCGCCGTGCAGGCGGGGCTCGGGGCCATCCCGCTCGCGCAGCGCTCCCTGCTCCTGCTCGCCACCCGTCACGGTTTCGAAGCGAAGGACCTGGCCGCCGCCGCGGGCATGAGCGGCGAAAACGGCGCCCCCCTGCTCCATCGACTGCGCGCCATGGCCGAGGAGCGCCTCCGCTTCGCTGCCCTCGCCCAGGCCTGCCCGGACCTCGCCGCGATCCTCGCCCGCGAATCCGCCGAAGGGCTCCACTGGCGCGATATCCGCGTCCTCGCCGTCGACCACGTTCACGCCTGCCAGCGCTGCGCACGGCGCGGCGACCGCCTCGTACCCGGCCTCGCCGTCGTGACCGCCCTCGCCACCGTCACCCCGGACGCGGCGACATCGGCGGCGATTCTCGCGCGCCTGAAGGGCCAGTGGCCCGGCGCCGCCCCCGCCCCTTCGGACGATGGGGCCGTGGCCGTGCCCGCGTTCCGGCGCCGGGGCCTCGCCTGGGCGGCTCCGCTCTGTCTTGCCGCCGGGGGGCTCGCGCTGGCGCTCCTGCTTCCCGCGAGCCCGGTCGCGCTCACCCGCGACCGCAGCATCCGGGGGCCCGCCATCATCGTGGGCGCTTCGATGACCCCGGCGCAGGTCGTGCAGGTGACCGTTATCACACCGACACCGCCCCCGCCCACGATGACGCCAACCGTGCCGCCATCGCCGTCCGCGTCGCCGGGCGGCACGGCCAGCGGGGGTGCGCCTTCCGCCACGGCCGCGGCGCCGACGGCCACACGCCCGGCGGGGACGCCATCCCCCGCGGTCAGCGCCACCGCGACGCCGATCGCGCCCACGGCAACGGCCACCTCCGCGCCACCCACGCCGACGCCCCTCCCGCCCACGTCCACGCCGGTCCCCCCGACGCCGACGGCCTGCCCGGGGGCGCTTTCGGCGAACTCGACGGTGGTCGGGGCCGCGCCGGGCGTTCGCGCCTCGTTCATGCTTTCGAACAGCGGCTGCGACCCCGTCGCCTTCACCGTCGTGAGCCTCACCGAATGGGTGAGCGTGGAGGCCCCGCTGGTGACCTCCGTGCCCGGCTTCGCGAGCGTGCAGCTGTTCTTCACGGCGAACCCGCCGCCGGGGACGGGCAGCATCATCGGAACCATCCGGGTGAGCCCCGCCGGCCAGCCCGCCTTTGATGTGCAGGTGCAGGTCTTCCGCGGCTCCTGAGCGTTCTCAGCCGGATAATTCTTGACTCACTCGCTCGACTTCCCATACGTTCGGGTGCATTCGCGCCCGCGCGCGCCCACAGGGAGCTCCCAGATGCACTTCGAGACGCTGCAGTTGCACGCCGGCCAACAGCCCGACCCCACGACCGGGTCGCGCGCGGTCCCCATCTATCAGACGACGTCCTACGTCTTCAACGATGCCGAGCACGGAGCGCGCCTCTTCGCGCTCCAGGAATTCGGCAACATCTACACGCGCATCATGAACCCTACGAACGACGTCTTCGAACAGCGCATGGCCGCGCTCGAAGGCGGCGTCGCCGGGCTCGCGACCTCGTCCGGGCAGTCCGCGCAGCTCCTCGCCTTCGCCACCATCTGCCAGGCGGGCGATAACATCGTCTCGACCTCGAACCTCTACGGCGGCACCTACAACCAGTTCAAGGTCGCTTTCCCCCGCCTCGGCATCAACGTGAAGTTCGTCGAAGGCGATGACCCGGAGGCCTTCCGCGCCGCCATCGATGGCAATACCAAGGCCCTCTACGTGGAGACCTTCGGCAACCCCCGCCTGAACGTGCCGGACTTCCCCGCCATCGCGCAGGTCGCCCACGACAACGGCATCCCCTTCGTGGTCGACAACACCTTCGGCGCCGGCGGCTACCGCTGCCGCCCGCTCGAGCACGGCGCCGACATCGTTGTCGAATCCACCACCAAGTGGATCGGCGGCCACGGCCTCAGCATCGGCGGCATCATCATCGATAGCGGCAAGTTCAACTGGGGCAACGGCAAGCACCCCATGTTCACCGAGCCCAGCGAGGGCTACCACGGCATGAAGTTCTGGGAGGTCTTCGGCGACTTCCCCGGCATGGGCAACATCGCCTTCGCCATCCGCGCGCGCGTCGAAGGCCTTCGCGACCTCGGCATGTGCCAGGCCCCGATGAACTCCTTCCTCAACCTCGTCGGCCTGGAAACCCTGTCGCTGCGGGTCGAACGGCACGACGAGAACGCGATGAAGCTCGCCCTCTGGCTCCAGAAGCACCCGAAGGTGAACTGGGTGAACTACCCGGGCCTGCCGGACCACCCCTACCATGAGAACGCGAAGAAGTTCCTCCGCCACGGCGCCTTCGGCTCGATCCTCAACTTCGGCATCGAAGGCGGCATGGAGGCCGGCAAGAAGTTCATCAGCCAGGTCAAGCTCGCCAGCCTCCTGGCGAACGTGGGCGATGCCAAGACGCTCGTCATCCACCCCGCTTCGACCACCCACCAGCAGCTCGGCGAGGACGAACAGCTCACCAGCGGCGTAACCCCGGACCTCGTCCGTGTCTCCGTCGGCATCGAGCACATCGACGACATCATCGCCGACTTCGAACAGGCGCTCGCCGCCTCCTAGTCCCATTGGGACGGTGATTTCCGGGCTCCCGGCGGTAGCAGCCGGGAGCCCCCTGTCCGAAAGCTGAGGCTGACATGCCGAACGTCAGCAGCCCCTCGCTCGTGCAACCGCTCGGCGTCCTGCGTCTCGAAAGCGGTGCCGACCTCGAGGTGGAGGCCGCGTACGAGATCTATGGGCGCATTTCGCCCGCCGGCGATAACGCCGTCCTCGTCTGCCATGCGCTCACGGGCAGTGCCCGCGCCGCCGGCGAACAGGGCTGGTGGGACCCGCTCATCGGCCCCGGCGCCGCCATCGATACGAACCGCTACGCCGTCATCTGCTCCAACATCCTCGCCAGCTGCTACGGCACCACCGGCCCGCGTTCCGTCGATCCCGCTACCGGCCGTTCCTATGGCGGCCGCTTCCCCACGGTCACCGTCGGCGACATGGTGGCCGTGCAGCACGCCCTGGTTCAGAAGCTGGGCGTGCGCTCCCTCGCCTGCGTCACCGGGGGTTCCCTGGGCGGCCTGCAGGTGCTCGAATGGGCCGCGCGCTACCCCGAGATGGCGCGATCGATCATGCCCGTCGCCACCAACCTCGCGCATGCGGCGTGGACCATCGCCTTCAACGAATGCGCTCGCCAGGCCATTCGCAACGACCCCGGCTACCTCGACGGCGACTACATTCACCGGGGCACGACGCCCCATCGCGGCCTCGCCCTCGCGCGCATGATCGCGATGATCAGCTACCGGTCGGCGCAATCCTTCGGCGAACGGTTCGGCCGCCAGGTCACCCCTCCCGGCGAGGAGGACTCGGGCCGCTTCGAAGTCGAATCCTACCTGCACTACCAGGGCGGCAAGCTCGTCGAACGCTTCGATGCCAACGCCTACATGCGCATCACCGAGGCGATGGACGCCTACGACGTGGGCGGCGCGCGCGGTGGGGCGCAGGCCGCGCTGGCGCCGTTCCGCGGCCCCGCCCTCGTCATGGGCATCGATTCCGACATCCTCTACCCCGTGTGGCAGCAGCAGGAGATCGTCGAAGTCCTGAAGGCGAACGGCAACGCCGTCAGCTATCGCGAAATCCACTCCGAGCACGGGCACGACGCCTTCCTCATGGAGTGGGCCCAACTCGACCGCCACATCCGCGAGTTCATGGCCGCGCTCCCGGCCTGAGCGCACACGCCTTTGCCCGTCCCGCCGCCCTCTGGGTACAATCGCCAGCGGAGAGGTGTCCGAGTGGTTGATGGTGCCGTTCTCGAAAAGCGGTGTGGCGCAAGTCACCGGGAGTTCGAATCTCCCCCTCTCCGCCACTCGCAGCGCTGACTGAAGCCCGCCACCCGGCGGGCTTCTCCCTTCCGGGGGCTTCCGGGCGGCCGCGTATACTCACCGCGTGGCCATGCCCGCCCGTCCCCTGCGGATGACGCTTGAGGAGTTCCTCGCGATCCCCGAGGAGCCGCCATACCTGGAATTTGCAGACGGCGAGGTCCTTCCCCGGAACTCGGGTGGGTTCGCGCACGGAGCGATGGTGGCCGAGCTCGGCGCTCTTGTCGGCAACTACCTCCGCCAGTCCGGAGAGGGCCACGCCGGGATCTCCGTGACGCACGCCACCTTCACCGAGACCGGGCAGCGCGTCTTTCTTCCCGATATCACGGTCTTCCCCGCTGGCTTGCGGCGGTGGATTTCGCGCACCGGCCTCGTTCGCCAGCACCCCGTCTTCGCCATCGAAGTCCTCTCCCCCGAAGATCGCCCTGGCCGTGTCGCCGACCGCGTGCAGTTCTACCTGCGCAACGGCACGCAGCTGCTCTGGCTGGTCGACCCCGAGGACGAGACCATCACCGCCTTCCGCCCGAATGCAGAAGCGATTACCGCCGCGGCCGGCGACATCATCGATGCAGCGCCGGTGCTCTCGGCCTTCACCCTCGACGTCGCCGGACTGTTCGCCGCCGTCCGCGACTGACCCCCGGCGCGTTACTCTTTCGGTTCCGCGGGAGGCTTCCGGCGCCGGCTCGGCTGCGCGCGAACGGGTTCGCCCTCGGCTTTCGGGTAGTGCGGCGGGAGCGGCGCTTCGCCCAGGCCCGCCGCTTTCTGCGCTTCCACCAGCGCCAGCAACGGCTCCAGCGAATACGCCCGCGCATCGATCTCCGCGCCCGGGTCGCCGACCTCCGCGTACCGCCGCGGCACCGTCGCGATGGTGAAGTCCGCCAACTCCACGCCCGGCAGCTCGTCCCACGTCACCGGGCACGAAACGCGCGCATCCTTCGTCGGCCGGATTGAGTAGGCCGAGGCCACGGTGCGGTCGCGCGCGTTCTGGTTGTAATCGATGAACACGCCGTGGCGCTCTTCCTTCCACCACGCCGTGGTCGCCAGCGCGGGCACGCGCCGTTCGATTTCCCGGCCGATGGCGAGCGCGCAGTGCCGCACCTCCGTGAACGTCCAGCGCGGCTCGATGCGCACGTTGATGTGGATGCCCCGCGACCCCGATGTCTTCGGGAAGCCCTCGCAGCCGTGCGCCGCCAGCACCTCCCGTGCCACGAGCGCGACCTCCTTCACCATCGCGAACGTCGCCTGGGGCGTGGGGTCGAGGTCGATGCGAAGCTCGTCCGGGTGGTCCACGTCGTTCGCGCGCACCGGCCAGGGGTTCAGGTCGAGGCAGCCCAGGTTCGCCATCCAGATGACGCCCGCGACGTTCCGCGCTACCGCGAGGTCGGCCGAGCGCCCGCTCGGGAAGGTCACGTGCGCCGTGCCCATGTATCCGGGCACCGCGGGCGCGCGCTTCTGGAAGAATGGCTCCTCCGCCGCGCCGTTCACGAACCGCTTGAGCACCGCCGGCCGGTCGCGAATGCCCACGAGGGCACCTTCGCCCACGGCCAGGTAGTAGTTCACCACGTCGAGCTTGGTGTACCCCGTCTCGGGAAAAAACAGCTTCCCCGGGTTCGTAATCGTCACGGCGTGGCCGCCCACGTCGATTTCCATGGCGTCCTTCGGCATGCCGCCTACGGTATTGCCCGCGCGGCCGTTTGGGGAGTGCCGCCTTCATGTACGCCTGGCCCTTTCCCGTGGGACCGCCCGCGCATGGAACCGCGTTCGCCGTCGCGTACGCTGGAACGAACTTCACTCCCGAGGAGGCCGCGATGCGCGACCTGCGCGGCAAGTCCGCCGTCATCACCGGCGCGGGCAGCGGTATCGGCCGCTCGCTCAGCCTCGCCTTCGCCGGCGAAGGCATGAACATCGTCGTCGCCGATATCGAACTCGCCAACGCCGAGGCCGTCGCCGCCGAGGTGCGCGCGAAGGGAGTGCAGGCCGTCGCCGTCCGCTGCGATGTCTCCGATCGCGAAAGCGTGGCCGCCCTCGCCGCGCGCGCCTCCGAGGCGTTCACCGGCGTGCACCTGCTCTGCAACAACGCCGGCATCGTCCCCTTCGCGTCCATCCAGGACACCACCCCCGCGAACTGGGACTGGGCGATGGCCGTGAATGTGAACGGCGTATTCAACGGCGTGAACGCCTTCCTGCCCGCCCTGCGCGCCGCCGGCGAGGCCCACATCGTCAATACGGCCTCCATCGCCGGGCTGTATGGCATGCCGGGGCTCGCCGCCTACGTCGCCTCCAAGTTCGCCGTCGTTGGCCTCTCCGAGGCGATGCGGTACGACCTCGCGCCGCTCGGCATCGGCGTCTCCGTGCTCTGCCCGGGGGGCGTGCGCACGAACATCGCCAGTTCGACGGAGCACCGCCAGGAGCGCTTCGGCGGTCCCGTGGCCGTCCCGGTCGAATACCGTACGGCCGCGGCGGGCGCCACGTCGATGGAGCCGGACGACGTCGCCGCCCTGGTCGTGCGCGCGGTGAAGGAGAACCAGCTGTACGTGCCCACGCACCCGGACACGCGTGCCCAGGCCGATGCGCGCGCCGGCCTCGTCGCCGCCGGGTACGACTGGCTCGAACGCTAGCGGAACGAAGGGACCAAAGGGGCCCACGCATCCGGGCCGTTCGCGCGTGCCCGGCCCACGCGCCACGCGCCACCGTACGGGCCAACCGGGCGGATGCTCGCCCGCTGGAGGCTCGAAATGGAAACCAATGGCGTGATCATGAGCGCGGTCCTTGGCGTGCTGGTCATCGGTTGGGGGATCTTCCTCTTCCGCTTCACCAGCAAGATGAAGGTCGACTAAGCCTCTCCTGGCTGCGCCCTTCGCCTCGAATGGCGACACGCAGAGTGCCGCGCCGTGCCCGCCGGAGCCCGCCGTGGCCGCGCGGTTGTCCGCCCGGGCCTCATCCCGTACGATAACGCCGTCAACTGAAGAGCCAGAGACCGCAGGTCCCGATGCGAACCGCCATGTGGCGGGGGGATAAGCCGAAAGGCGCCTGCCGAGGCGGAGTTCCAGCGACCGGGCCTGTGCTGCCCTGCCGCTTGTGTCCCTGCCCCGGCGGCAGGGATTTTCGTTTTCCGGGCTTCCCATTCCGGGGCCGCCCCCGCGCCGCCCCCGTTCATCATCGGAGGACGCTTATGCCGACCGCACGGAAGGCCGCAATGCTGGAGGAAATCCAGGACCGCATGGAGCGGGCCTCGGTCCTCATCAGCGCCGATTACCGCGGTCTCACCGTCGCCCAGCTCACCGAACTTCGCCGCGCCCTGCGCCCGGCGAACGTGGAAGTGAAGATCGTCAAGAACACCCTGGCCTCCATGGCCGCGAAGGCCGCCGGCCACCCCGAAATGGCCGACGTCGTCCAGGGTCCCACCGCCATCGCCTTCGGCCTCGGTGACCCGGTGCAGCCCGTGAAGCTGCTGACCGAACACCTCCGCGCCCGCCGCATGCAGATCACCATTCACGGCGGCTGGCTCGAAGGGAAGGTGCTCAACCGCGCCGAGCTCGAAAGCATCGCCACCCTCCCTTCGCGCGAACAGCTCGTGGCCGAGGTCGTTGGCAAGCTCAAGAGCCCGCTCTACAACTTCTCCGGGCTGCTCCAGTCCACCATCCGCAACTTCGCCGGGCTCATCGATGCCCGCGCCCAGCAGCTCGAGGCCTAGCGCGGCAACCCGCCCGCTCGCCACGCATCACACACAACAGGAGATACCACCGTGGGTAAGGTTGAAGACGCGTTCGAAATCATCAAGGGCATGACCCTCCTCGAACTTCGCGACCTGAACAAGGCGATCGAGGACGAATTCGGCATCACCGCCGCCGCCCCGATGATGATGGCCGCCGCCCCGGCCGCCGGCGGCGCCGCCGCCGCCGAGCCCGAGGAAGAGAAGACCGAATTCAACGTCGTTCTCAAGTCCTTCGGCGACAACAAGATCAACGTCATCAAGGCCATCCGCGAAGTCATCAGCGGGCTCGGCCTCAAGGAAGCCAAGGACCTCGTCGAGGCCGCCCCGACCAAGGTCAAGGAAGGCGTCAACAAGGAAGAGGCCGAGGCCATCAAGGCCAAGCTCGCCGAAGCCGGCGCCACCGTCGAAGTCGAATAATTCCGCTTCGCGCCAGATACGAAGGCCCGGCCGCAAGCCGGGCCTTTTGCGTGCCCACTGCCGTGACGCTCGCCCACGCGCGCGCCCGAACGTACCATGCGCACCGATGGCAACGAAGTTCGCCCACGGCGTGGACATCATCGAAATCGACCGCGTCGCCGACGTCATCCGGCGTCACGGCGACCGCTTCCTCAAGCGCATTTATACGGACGACGAAATTGCCCACTGCCGCGGCCGCGTGCACGAACTCGCCGCCCGCTTCGCCGCCAAGGAAGCGGTGATGAAGGCCCTCGGCACCGGCGTCCGCGGCGTTGGCTGGCGCGATATCGAGGTGCTCCCCAACCGCCGCGGCAAGCCCCTGGTCTTCCTTTATGGCCGCGGCGCCGCCCGCGCCCGCCACATCCAGCTGCGCGGCCTCGAAGTCTCCCTGACGCACTCGAAGGAGTACGCCATCGCCTCCGCCGTCGGCGAACGTGCCCTCACCGCCGAGGAAGACACGCCCCGCAAGGGCGACAACGCCCGCCGCCTGGTCGAGGAAGAGGGCCTGCGATGAAGCTCGTTACCGCCGCGCAGATGCGCGAACTCGAGGCCGCCGCCGTCGCCGCGGGCATCCCCGAACGGCAGCTCATGGAAGAAGCCGGCCTCGCCGTCGCGCAGGAAGCGTGGATGACGCTCGGCACGCTCGAGGGCCGCCGCATCGTCGCCCTCATCGGCCCCGGGAACAACGGTGGCGATGGCATCGTCGCCGCCCGCCACCTGTACGACTGGGGCGCCGAAGCAGCCCTCTACATCCCCCGCCAGCGCCGCGACATGACCCTGGTCGATGAGCTCGCGCCCCGCGAGATGCAGGTCCTCGCCGGTGAGGACGACCCCGGCGGCGTGCTCCTCGAGCAGCTCCTCAGCGGCTGCGACCTCGTCATCGATGCTCTCCTCGGTATCGGCCAGGAACGGCCGCTCGAACCCGGGGAAGCGATCGCGAAGGCGCTCATCGCCCTCGCCGCCGCCCGTGCCGGCTACAACCCGCCGAAGCTGCTCGCCGTCGACCTCCCCACCGGCGTCAACGCCGATTCCGGCGCCGTCGATCCACTGACCGTCGTGCCCGACCAGACGATCACGTTCGGGTTACCGAAGGTGGGGATGTACCAGGCGCCCGCGAGCGGCAAATGCGGCCGCGTGCAGGTCATCGACATCGGCATCCCGAAGGCCGCCCAGGATGCCGTGCCGCTGGAGCTCCTGACCGCGCGCTGGGCGCGTACCGCGCTCCCCGCCCGCCCCGAGGACGCGAACAAGGGCACCTTCGGGCGGGTACTTATCGCCGGTGGATCGCCACGCTACCTGGGAGCGCCCGTGCTCACCGCGAACGGCGCCTATCGCGCGGGGGCGGGCCTCGTCACCATCGCCTGCCCGGCCGGGCTCGTGCCCGCGCTGGCACCCGCCATCGCCGAGGCGACGTGGCTCCCCCAGACCGCCGCCGCCGACGGTGGACTCGCCGGCGAAGCCGCCATCGCTCTCCGCGGCGAATGGCCCGCCTTCAGCGCCGCCGTCATCGGCCCCGGCATCGGCAGGAGCGAAGCCACGCGCGCGTTCCTCTGGGCGGCGCTCGCCGACATCGCCAGCGACCTCGCGCGCGGCGCGGTCATCGACGCCGACGGCCTGAACGCCCTCGCCGCCCTCGCCGATGGGCGCGAACGAACGCCCTCGAACGCCGTGCTCACGCCCCACCCGGGCGAGATGGCCCGCCTCCTGGGCACGACCGTCGCCGATATCCAGTCACGCCGGCTGGACGCGGCGAAGGAAGCGGCCGCCGCGTACGGCTGCGTGGTCGTGCTCAAGGGCGCGCACACCGTCATCGCCGATGCCGCCGGCCGCGTGGCCCTGAGCCCCTACGCCAACCCGCTGCTCGCCACCGCCGGCAGCGGCGACGTGCTCGCGGGCATGATCGCGGCCTACCTGGGGCAGGGCCTCGAACCGTTCGAGGCGGCGAAGCTCGCCGTCTACCTGCACGCCGCCACCGGAGAATCACTGCGCGAGGAGTACGGCGACTCCGGTCTCCTCGCGGGCGAAATCGCGACGAAGCTCCCGCGCGTCGTCAAGGAACTGATGGGCTAACCGCTGATGCTATACTGCTTGTACACCTTAACCGTTTCCTGGAGCGTTCCTTGAGCCGCCGGGTCGTCGTCACTGGCCTTGGCCTCGTCACCCCCGTTGGCCACAACGCCTGCGATTCGTGGGATGCGCTCATCGCCGGCACCTCCGGCACCGCCCGCATCACCCTCTTCGATCCCACCGGCTACGACAGCCAGGTCGCGGGCGAAGTGAAGGACTGGGACGCGGCGAAGTACATGGACCGCAAGGAAGCCCGCCGCGCCGACCGCTTCTCCCAGTTCGCCACCGTCGCCGCCGAGGAGGCGCTGCGCCACGCCAGCTACACCATCGACCCCGCCGGCGGTACGGACGTCGCGGTCGTGATCGGCACCGCGATCGGCGGCATCACCACCCTCATGGCCGAGTACGACACCCTCCTCGCGAAGGGCCCGGGCCGCGTCAGCCCCTTCCTCATGCCGATGATGCTCCCGGACATGGCGAGCGGCGCGCTCAGCATCCGCCTGGGTGCGAAGGGCGTGAACTACTGCCTCGTGAGTGCCTGCGCCAGCGGCGCCGACAGCATCGGCGAGGCCGCCAACATCATCCGCCGCGGCGATGCCGAGGTCGCCATCGCGGGCGGCACCGAAGCCCCGATCACGCCCATCGCGATCGCCGGGTTCGCCGCCGCCAAGGCCCTCACCGGCCTGAACGCCGAGCCCGAACGCGCCTCACGCCCGTTCGATGCCACCCGCGACGGGTTCGTCCTCGCCGAGGGGGCCGGCGTCCTTGTCCTCGAAGCCGAAGAGCACGCCCGTGCCCGCGGCGCCCGCATCCTCGCCGAACTCGCGGGCTACGGCGCCACGTCCGACGCCTTCCACATCACCCAGCCCGATGAGCAGGGCGCCGGTTCCACGCGAGCCATGCGCCGCGCGCTCGCCCAGGCTGGCCTCCAGCCCGACGACATCGGCTACCTGAACGCGCACGGCACTTCGACTGCCCTCAACGACCGCCTCGAAACCATGGCCATCAAGAAGGTCTTCGGCGATTACGCCTACACCCTCCCCGTCAGCTCCACGAAATCGATGACCGGCCACCTGCTCGGGGCGGCCGGCGCGATCGAGGCCGCGATTTCGGTGCTCGCGCTCAAGCACGGCATCCTCCCGCCCACCGCGACGCTCGTGACACCGGATGACGCCTGCGACCTCGATTATGTGCCCGGCGCGGCCCGCTCAGCGGCCGGGCTCGAGGCGGTCATGAGCAACTCTCTTGGCTTTGGCGGACATAACGCGAGCCTGGTCTTCCGCCGCTACGAGCCCGCGAAGTGAGCACGCTCGCGCTTTCGCGGCCGGTATCCCGCTGGCGCCTGCGCGACCCCTTCGCCGCCCAGAAGGGCATCCCAAACTTCCCGCCGATCGTCGCCGCCGTCCTCGCCGCTCGCGGCATCACCACGCGCGCGCAGGCCGACCTCTTCTACAAGCCGCACCTCGCCGAGGCCCACGACCCAATGCTGCTCCCCGGCATGGACGAGGCCATTCGCCGCACGCAGCGCGCCATCGCCGAGAAGGAAACCATCGCCCTCTACGGGGACTTCGACGTCGACGGCGTCACGTCCATCTCCGTGCTCCACACCGGCCTCCGGCCACTCGGCGCCCGCACCATCAACTACATTCCCGACCGCTTCGCCGAAGGGTACGGCCTCAACAACGGCGCCATCTCGGCCCTCCGTGCCCGGGGCGCGTCGTTGCTCATCACCGCCGATTGCGGCATCAGCAGCGTGAGCGAAGTGGCCCACGCCAACAGCCTCGGCCTCGATGTCATCATCCTCGACCATCACACCGTCCCCGATGAACTCCCGGCCGCCGTTGCCGCCGTCAACCCCAAGCGCCTCGATTCGCCCTACCCTTTCGACGAACTCGCCGCCGTTGGCGTCAGCTACCGCTACCTGCAGATGCTATACGAAGCCTATGGCCGCACGCTCGACGAGAGCGCCTTCATCGACCTCGTCGCCCTCGGCACCGTCGTCGATGTCGCCCCCCTGAGCGACGAGAACCGCCGCATCGTGACCGAAGGGATCGGGCAGATGCAGCGGCGCCTGCGGCCCGGCCTCGAAGCCCTCGCCGCCATCGCTGGGACGAAGCCGAACGAGTTCAACGCCGAGACCCTTGGCTTTGCCATCGGCCCGCGCATGAACGCCGCCGGGCGCATCAAGCATGCAAATCTCGCCCTCGAATTGATGCTCGCCGAGGACCTGGCCACCGCCCGCCCCATCGCCCAGGAGCTGGATGCCCTGAACCGCCAGCGTCAGCAGGAGACGCTCGATGCCTACGCCCTCGCCGAGGAGCTCGTGGGCGCGAACGACGACCCCCTGGTCATGGTCGGGCACGAACGCATCCATGCCGGCATCGTCGGGCTCGTGGCTTCGCGCCTGGCCGAACGCTGGCACCGCCCGGCGATCGTCTTCGAACAGGGCATCGAACATAGCCGCGCCAGCTGCCGCAGCATCCCCGCCTTCGATATCGTCGGCGCCATCCGCAAGGAGAAGGACCTGCTCGTGCGCCACGGCGGGCACCGCGCCGCCGCCGGCTTCACCGTTCGCACCGCCGATATCCCCGAGTTGCGCGCTCGCCTCATCAACACCGCCGCCGAACTCCTCCCCGCGGACGAGCTGCGCCCCGTCATCGATATCGACGTCGAAACCCCCCTTCGCGCCCTCACCGGCCTTGAGGTGAAAGGCCTGATGCGCTTCGAGCCGTGCGGCCAGGGCAACCGCAAGCCCGTGCTCCTCAGCCGCGGCGTGCGCATCGCCAGGTCGAAGGTCATCGGCAGCACCGAAGAGCACCTCCGCCTGACCGTGAAGGACGGCCCCCTCACCTGGCCGGCCATCGCCTTCCGCCAGGCCGGGGCCGATACCTCCGGCGACATCGACATCGTCTATTCGCTCACGCGCGAATGGGGCCGCGAGGGCGTTGAACTCGAAATCCTCGACATGGCCCCCAGCGGCGAACGCCGCCCGCTCGAATTCACCAGCTGATGGCCGATCTCCAGCCCGCCCCGGATTTCGAACGCGCGCTGCGCGAGGCTGAAAACTTCTGCTGGGCCGCGAACGTCGCCATTCTCGCGCCCGAGCACCTGCTCGCGGGCGCGCTGAAGGTGCTCGCCGCCGCCGGCGCGACCGGGCTTCCTTCGCTCGAAATGCTCGAAGCCGCCCTCCTCGAGACCCACGGCGCCAGCGACGACCAACTCGGTCAGCAGGTGATGTTCGGCAGCGCCGCGCGCGCGGCGATCAACCAGACGGCCGCCGAAGCGCGCCAGGCGGGCGTCACGGTGCTCACCGCCGGGGTCCTCGCACGGGGCGTCATCGCCTCCGGCGAACTCATGCCCACCTTCTACGCCGCGCTCGGCACCACCCGCCCGGCGCTCCTCTCGGCGCTGGCAGAATGATCATCCGCATACGCTATTCCAGCGGTTCGCAACAGCCAGCGCGCTATTCCCATTTGACGGCCAAAATTGGAATCGCCCCCGAACTCGTCCGCCTGATGGAATACCCGCCGAGCCCGATCCCATGAAAGCGCGCGAATTCCTTTTCGGTGTCGAAGAGCGGGCCATGGCCGCGCTTCCCCCGGCGTTCCCCCGCCCGGAGCGCAAGGTCATGTGGACGATCCTCCAGCTGCACTTCGGCGACCCCGACGTCCATTTCGAACTCCAACCCCAACCCTCGCGCGGCCTGGTCGAGCTTGGATTGCACTTCGAGGGCACACCCGAGGCGAACGACCTCTGGGCCGCCTACATCGCCGAATGCGCGACGGACCTCATCGGCCCCCTCGGCCCCGACTGGGAGCTGGAAGCGTGGACGCCCAGCTGGCGCCGCCTGCACCGCACGTTCGCCTTCTCCCAGCTCACCGCCGAGCTCGCCGACGAAGTCTCGGGCGAACTCGCGAAGGCGCTCACGCTGCTCCAGCCGCTCATCGCCGCCGTGCCGTTCGAGGCTCCCCGGCGCGTCCCCGCCCCCGCGCGCGAGGCCGGGTCGCGGCGCTGGAACAGCCGCAAACCGCGCGCCTGAGCTACTACAGCGAATACGCCTCCGGGATGCGCCCGCGGACCACGTTCGTCGCCGGTGCTCGGTTCTTGTTGCGCGCCATCGCCAGCGAAACCGGCCCCGTCATCGCCACCCCGGACCCTTCGGGCGAAACCTGCACGGGCGCGCCATCCGGCGAGATCAGCATGCCCCCGCCCGGCCACGCGGCGGCCATGTACGCCTTGTTCTCGTCCGCGCGCGTCCGTGCCACGCGCTCCAGCATCGGGTGCGGGTGGAAGGCCGGCCACGCGAGGATGTCGGCGCCTTCGAGCCCCAGCCCGCGTGCGACTTCCGGCACGTAGCCCTCGTCGCCGCAGAGCACCGCCACGTTCCCGAACGGCGTCGCCACCACGGGCGCGGGCAACTCTCCCAGGTCGATTCCGCGGCCGTGCGTCGGCACGTGTTCGAAGGTGCCCTCGGGCGTGACCAGCACCGCCGATTGCAGGGCCACGCACCCCGTCGTCGCGACCGCCAGCGCGAGCGCGCCCCCGTGCTCCCGCACCGCCGCTTCGAGCACGGGCAGGCCCACTTCCCAGCCCTCCGGCCCGGTCGTCCCGCCGAACACGGCGAGGTCCGCGGACTGCCGCCGCAGGGTCGCGAAGCGCGCCGCCATCGTTCGCACATCGAGTTCCGGTTGCGAAGGCACCACCCCGACGCGCCCGCCCGCCCGCGGCGCCACCGGTTCGTCCTCGGCCGTGAACGCGGGGAGGCTCGCGACCGGCCGCCGCAGCGCGCCATAGAGCGCCGGCCGCCGCGTAATCGCCGCACCTTCCATGGGTTCGATATCGAACACCACGACCGTCTCCCGGTCGCTCGGCGCGCACACCCGCGTCACGCCCAGGGGGTCGATCACGGTGGAGCGCCCGGCGTAGACGATGCTGCCGTCCTCGGTGCCCCACTTGTCCGCCGCCGCCACCCAGACGCCGTTCTCGAAGGCGCGCGCCGGCATCAGGTACTCGCACTGGGTCGTGTTCAGCGACGCCATATCGCGCCCCTGCGAAACCCACGCCGTCAGGTCGAGGATGACTTCCGCCCCGTTCACCCGCAGCGACCGCGCGATTTCCGGGATGCGGCTGTCCGCGCAGATGAGGATGCCGAAGCGCACGAAGCCCGCATCGAACACCGGGAACGCCTGCCCCCGCGTGAACCAGAGCGAATCGAAGTGCCAGAGGAAGCTCTTGTCGTACCGCCCGCGGACCTCGCCGTCGGGCCCGAAGACGAGGCCGCTGTTCGTCAGCGTGCCATCCGCGTGGGGCACGGCCATGCCCGCCGCGAGCCAGTAGCCGTACTGCCGCGCCTTCGCCGCGAGGGCATCGCGCGCGACTTCGAACGACGGCACGCCGGGTGTGGCGTAAGGGTTCGCGCTTCCCACGTAGTACGCCGGGTAGCTGCATTCCGGCAGCGCGACCAGCCGAGCACCCGCTTCGCCCGCTTCGTCGAGTGCCCGCAGGAGGTTCTCGAGGTTCGCGGCGGCGTCTCCGAGGTCGAAGGCGCGCGCCTGGCAGAGTGCGACGCGGAATGGCTCCATCGCGCCATTATGGGTCCCGGCCCGCGCCCTCGCACGGCTATGCTTTCCCGCATGGCCAGCCTCACCGAACGTCTTCGCGCCTGGACGTGGCACGCCCAGGGCCTCGCCCGCGACGCCGAGTCCCCCGGGCAGGCGCTCGCGAACGTCATCGGCGCTTACTCCAGCCATCCCAGCGCGCCGCTGACGCTCCTCGCCCGCGCCCGCTTCGAACGCACCCCCTTCGAAGGGCTGGACGGCGATCGCCGCGCGGTCCGCCTGCCCGGGCCTCGCGGCTCCATCTTCCTGCTGCCGGTCGAAACGGCAGGCCGTATTTGTGCTGCCACCGCCTACCCGGTCGCGAAATTCGCCTCGAGGCTGGAGTGGGCCGGCCTCAGCCTCCCCGTCTACGAGGCGCTCAAACCGCGTGTCCTCGAAGCGCTCGCCGAGCCGCTCGCCGCCGCCGATCTCGAGCGGCGCGTGCCCGTGCCCGGCGTGAAGGTCGATGTCGCCGCGCGCCTGATGGCGCACGAAGGGCTCGTCCTTCGCCTGGCCGGCAGCCTTCGCACGGACAAACTCCGCTACGTCGCCACGGAGGCATGGATCGGCGCTCCGCTTGAAACGCCCTCCATGCCGGAGTCCCTGGCCTGGCTCGCGGCCGAGTACCTGCGCGCCTTCGGCCCGGCCACCATCGCCGACTTTGCCTGGTGGGCGGGCGTCACCCGCACCGCCGCGCGCGCCGCCATCGCCGCCCACGAAACCGTCGACGTGGGCGGTGGCCACCTCCTCCCCGCTGCCAGCCTCGCCGCGTGGGAGCGAACGCCACCCATTCCCGCGGCCGCCATCTCGCTCCTTCCAAAGTGGGACGCCCTCACCATGGGCTACGCACGCGCCGGCCGCGCGCGCTTCATCGATGCCGCGCACCTCGCGCTCGCGTATTCGCGGTCGGGCACCGGAGGCGCGGGCGCAACCTCCGGCGATGGTCTCCCGCTCGTGCTGTACGAAGGGCGCGCCGTCGCGACCTGGGGCCATACCTTCGCGGGAGACCGCATGACCGTCACCGTTCGCCCCTGGGAGCCGCGCTCCGTGAGCCTCGAAGCCCTGCGCCCTGGCCTCGACGAGATCGGCCGCCTCCTCGGCGCGTCCTCGATCGATATCTCCCTCGCGTCCTGAGCGCACCTTGCCCGGCCACCCGCGAAGTCCGAGCATGGCGCCATGTCCCTCACGGTCACGTTCCCCACACGCCACACCGATACCTTCGCCGCCACCGGGTTCGTCCATGCTGGTGTGCTCCTCGCGCTCACCGAGATGGCCTACGCCCGCGTCGAGGAGCACCTCGGCTTCGCGAAAGACCCCCAGATCGTGTGCATGCAGCGCGAGACACGCGCCCTCTATCACGCGCCCCTGCCCTGGCGTGATGGCGCGGCCATCGAAGTCACCACCACCGCCGTCACCGATCGCGGCTTCGAACAGGAGTTCGTCATCCGCTCGGCCGCGACTGGCGCGCAGGTGGCCACGTTCGCCCATCGCTGGGTCTGGCTCGATACGGCCAGCGGCCGCCGCATTGACCTCCCCGAGCCCGTGCAGGAGAAGCTCCGCTCGCTTTGACGCGCGCTTGCCTCGGGGCGAAGCCGGCGCGTACAGTCGCCCGGATCCCGCTGGAGGTGTCCTATGCCCGTGACCGATGAGAACCGCGTGACCATTCGCGCCGATGTCGTGTTCGGCACGGGCGGCGGCCGCGACCTCCACTGTGACATCTACGAACCGCCGGCCGCGATCAAGAACGGCATCGGCGTCCTCCTCGTCCATGGCGGGGGCTGGAGCCAGGGCGACCGCACGCAGCTGCGCGGCTATGGACTGCTGCTCGGCCGCCGCGGTTACCTCTGCGTCGCCAGCGAGTACCGCCTCACGGGCGAAGCCCTCTGGCCCGCGCAGATCGAAGACGTGAAGTGCGCGCTTCGCTGGATGCGCGCCAACTCCGCCGAACTCGGCATCAACGACGACCAGATCGTCATCTCCGGGAACTCCGCCGGCGGCCACCTTTCGCTCATGGCCGCGGGTACCCCGGATCGCCGCGAGTTGGAAGGAAACGGCGGCAACGAAGGCGTCGAAACGCACGTCTCCGCCGCCATCGCCTTCTATCCGCCCACGGGTCTTGAGCGCCGCGGCTGGGGCGGGCTTCCCTCGCTCTTCGGTCCGGGTGCGGCCGAGGAGACACTGCGCACCGCCAGCCCGCTCACCTACGCGTGCGAAGGCTTCCCGCCGACGCTCCTCATCCAGGGCAACGCCGACGATGTCGTGCCGGCGCGCGAGGCCCAGCAGATGTACGACGCGCTCCATGCCGCGGGCGTCCCCGTCGAGATGCACATGTTCGCGAACCAGCCGCACGGTTTCGACGCCGACCCGCGCCTGGGCCGCGAATGCGCCGAGATGATGCTGTCGTTCCTGGATCGCGTGCTCGCGCGCTGAGCTGGCAGGCCCCGGACACGCAAACAGGCCCCGGTTCGAACCGGGGCCTGTTTCTTCTGTATTGCTCCGTCCTACCTTCGCCGGGCGGCGAACGATAGTCGAGCGACCCGAATTTTCCGGCCATTCCCCCTCGCGCCGCCCCTCCTGGGGCGATCCGGACCGCCCGCATCGCATCGGGCTTTGGCATTCAGCGTCCGGCGTGGATGGAGGAGGTTGGGATCGTGGCCTTCGGGTGGTCGGTGTCCGGCCCGCGTTCGCGGACCCTACCTCTGCACGATCCAGACTCCGTAGAGGCCATGAAGCTTGCTGCGCATACTTCTTTCCTCCTCAGTCAACGGGCCGGCCCTGGTGGCATTTCTCGCCGGGCCTGCGTCCCTGAACTACCTTCAACCTACACCCGCGAAACCCCTTGTCAAGTAGCGTTCCGGTGAAGTTGATGGCTTCGAAATCCCGCCCCCGGCGGCCCATTTCGCTGCCGTTTGACGCCGCCGCGCGCCTCTTCCACAGTGCCAGCGGAGGTCCCATGTCACCTGAAGCTCGCGATGCCTTCCTCGCCGTCCCACGCACCGCCGTCATCGCCACCGTCGATGCCCACGGCCGCCCGCATGCCGTCGCCGTCTGGTTTCGCTGGGTCGAAGGCGAACTCCGCATCGTCACCGGCCGTGATTCCGCCAAGGCCCGCAACATCGCCCGCACCGGCCGCGCCGCGCTCTGCATCGATGAACGAGACGGGCGCGTCACCTCCCTCACCGCCGAGGGCCCGGTCGCCATCACGCCGCTCACCCCGGACGAGCGCTTCGCCCTCTGGGCCCGCTACCGCGGCGAAGAGGTCGCGCGCCAGACCGTCGCCAGCGGCGGCCACGAAGGCATGGTGCTCCTCACCCTTCGCCCCGAACGCTGGTACTGACACCCACATTCGCGCCCTCGTTCGCTCGCGGACGGAACCAATCGCCCGGCTCAGCCTGTCCCTGCAAGGAGGAAACCGTGGAGCCTCGCATCAACTACCTGCGCCTCGCACCCGGCATCGCGAAGTCACTGGGCGGCGTGGGCGCCTACGTCGCCGCCGAGGGCGGCCTCGAACGCGGCCTCATCGAACTGGTGGACCTGCGCGTCTCCCAGATCAACCACTGCGCCTTCTGCGTCGATATGCACGTCAAGGAGGCCCGCGCCCTCGGCGAGACCGATGATCGCCTTCACCTGGTCGCGGTCTGGGCTGATGTCGATGTCTTCACCGACCGCGAGCGCGCCGCGTTCCTCTGGGCCGAAGCGGTCACCAACCTGACCGAAGGCTTCGTGCCCGATGACGTCTACAACGCCGTCGCCGAGGAGTTCACCCCGGCCGAACTGGCGCACCTCACGCTCGCCATCTGCGTCATCAACAGCTGGAACCGCCTGAACGTGTCGATGCGCATCCCCGGCGGCCACTACCAACCGCGTCCGCGCTAACACACCGGGCACGAAGAAGGGGTGGACGTGCCACCCCTCTCCGGCCATCGCCCGCTCCGGCGCCTATTCGAGCACGAACCGCGCCGCCTGCCGCTCCAGCGCCTGAGCCAGCCCCCGCATCTGGTTCGCCGTCGCTGCCAGCTCCTGGGACTGCGCCGAAAGCTCCTGCGTCGAAGCCGAGACCTCTTCCGCGGAGGCGGACGTCTCCTCGCTCGTCAGCGAGACCTTTTCGATGGCATTCCGGACGGTGGTCGTGCCGCCGGCGATGCGCGAGGCCCCGTTCGCGGATTCGTTCGCGCTTTCGGCGATCATCGTCGCCGCCTCGATGATGCGCGACGCGCCCGCCGCGAGCCCCTGCACATCGACCGCGATCCGCTGCATTTCGCCGGCCGCTGCCTGCACGTTCTCGATGATCGCGTTCAGCGCTTCGCCGGCCATCTCCGTGGTGTCCCGCCCCGCCGCGACGTCCTCGACGCCGGCGTCCATGGCGCGCACGGCCGCTTTCGTGCCGTCCTGCACCTTCGCGATGAGCGTCGCGATCTCCTTCGTCGCGCCCGAGGAGCGTTCAGCCAGGCTGCGCACGTTCTCCGCGACGACCGCGAAGCCCCGGCCCTGCTCCCCCGCGCGCGCCGCTTCGATGGCGGCGTTCAGGGCCAGAAGGTTCGTCTGGCTTGCGATGTCGTCGATCACTTGCACGATGGCGCCGATCTGCTGGCCGTATTCGCCCAGCCGGTTCACCGTCACCGAGGCGGTTTCCACGGTCCGCGCGATGGCGTCCATGGAGGCCACGGCCTGGCCCACCGCTCGCTGCCCTTCCAGCGCCGAATCGCGCGAAGCCTCGGCATCCTTCGCGACGAGCTCCGACGCGCGCACCGCCGCCGCGATCCGCTCGCCGATGGCCTGCGCCTCCCGGGCGCTTGCCTCCGCCGCGGCCGCCGTCTCCTCCGCGTTCGCCGCCAGCTGGGCCGAACCCGCCGCCACCAGTTCGACCTGCTCCACCGATTCGCGCGAAAGCGTCGCCAGCGACACCGAGGCGTGCGTCACATCCGTGATCGCGGCCGCGATCTGGCCCGTCGCGCCCGCCATCTGCCCGCTCGAATCCTGCAGCTGGCTCGCGCTGGAGAACACCTGGTCCGCTTCGGAGCGAATGTTGCCGACCATCTCCGCGAGCCCCTGCCGCATGGCGTTGTAGCCCTGGATGGTCTCCCCAAGCTGCACGAGCGTGCGGTTGATGGCTGCCGCCGCCTGCCCGACTTCGTCCCGGTGCGGGTTCGGGATGGGGTCCGTGCCCGTCCGCGCCGCGACCGTGAGGTCGCCCTGTTCGACCGCGAGGATGCCCGCCCGCAGGCCGGCCACACAGCGCGTCTCCATGCTTTCGAGCCGCCCGACGATGCGCTGGACGCCACGCGCCACGGCCGTCCCCGTGAAGTAGGCGATCGCAGCCCCGGCCAGGAGCGCCGCCGCCACCGCCGCGATCTGCACCTTCTCGGCGAACGCGGCCGCGCTGTGCGCCTTCGCGTTGGCGGCATCGGCCAGCCCTTCCAGCCGCGAGGCTTCCGCGGAGATCGCCGTGTTCATCGCGTCGATCGTCGCGACCATCTGCTGGCGCTTCGCGTTCGCCCCCTGCGAATCGCCCTGCTCGAGCATCCGCAGGCTCTCTTCGCGGCCTTCGCGCACGCCCTTCATGGCATCATCGAGCGCCTGCCAGCGCGCCAGCGCGCCCTGCATCACGGCCGCCGCGCGGTACTCCGCGAGCGACGCTGTCGCCGCCGCCATCTCTTCGCGCGAACGCTTGATGAAGTCGGAGCGCATCTGCGGGTCCGTGGCCGTGACGGCGCGAAGCTCCTCGCGCGCGCTCATCACCATGTTGAGGTTGGCCGTCAGCAGGTTCCGCGTCCCCCGGACATCCTGCTCGTACATTCGCTGCGTCCGCGCTGTCGCCGCCTGCTGGTTGTTGACGCCGATGCCCGCGATGATCAGCAGGAATCCCAGTACTACCCCGAAACCCACAAACAATTTTGTACGCAACGATCGGTCCCACATAAGCGCCATGGTGTCTTTCCCCTTCGCCTCCAACATTCATGGCGACATTCGAAAAAGACACTGCCTCGCATATGAGGGGTAACCCGCAACATAAGCAGTTTCTGTTCTTTCTGTGAGAAAGTCCGTCCATCCGGCCCGTCGCGAAGGGCCCGGCCGGCCTCCTTTACCGGCCCCGGCGCGCTTCCCGGACGACTTCCGCGGCGAGATCCGTCTTCCGTTCGAGGCTCGTCATCATGGTGTCCGTCACATAACAACGGATGCCCAACGCCTCGATTTGCGGCACGAGGGCGCGGTCCTGCTCGTCGATCACCATGAGGTCGATGAGCCCCCGGTACACGCGCGCGACCCCGACGGCGGAGACTTCGTGCCCCAGCGATTGGAGCATCTTCGCGGCCGGGCCCTTCACCACCTGCCCGGCGATGATCGGGCTGATGGCCGCGCGCACCGCCCGCGTGCGTTCGAGCGCCGCCCGCACGCCCGGGACCGCCAGCACCGGCCCGATGCTCACGAACGGGTTGCTTGGCGCGAGGATCACGCACTCCGAATCGCGAATCGCCTCGATCACGCCCGGCGCCGGCTGCGCGGTATCTGCGCCCTCGAAGGCGATGGAGCGCACCTCGACCTCCGTCCGCAGCCGCACCATGTACTCCTGGAAGTCGATTTCGCCGGCCGGGCCGAACACCTTGGTGCGAACGGGCTCGTTCGCCATTGGCAGGATGCGGCAGGCGAGGCCCCAGTCCCGTGCGAGGCCCGCCACCACTTCGTGCATCGGCACACCCTCGCGCAGGAGCCGCGTGCGGTGCATCGCCATTGCGAGGTCGCGGTCGCCGAGATTGAACCAGCGCGGATACCCGAAGCGCTGCAGCTGGTCCACGACGGCGAAGGTGTCGCCCGCGAGGCCCCAGCCCGTCTCCGGGTTCACCGCCCCCGCCAGCGCGTAGATGACGATGTCGGTATCGGGCGAGACATGCAGCCCGAACATCTCGACGTCGTCGCCCGTGTTCGAAATGACGGTCACGGTGGCCGGGTCGACCGCATGCACGAGGCCCTGGAGGAAGCGGGAAGCGCCGACGCCGCCGGAGAACACGGTAATCATGGTCGGAGTCTCGCTGCTCGGCCCCCACCGGGGAAGACGCGCCGCGCACGATGCCCGGCGCCCCGCCGCGGCTACCGCTTCAGGGTGAGGATCTTCCCCGTGGCCCCGAACATCCAGAAGCCGAGCGGCAGGGTGATGATGAGGACGCACAGGACCCACGCGAGCTCCACCCAGAGCAGGCTGAACCACCAGCCGACCAGGACGAAGTACAGCGCGCGCTGCCAGAACGGCCGCTGCTCGCGTTCGGTGAGGCGGGCGATGTGCGTGCCGTCGGCGGCGACCGCCCACTGCACGCGCTGCTTCGGCTGCTTGAGCGTCGCGATCTGGGGCAGCCGGTTGAAGATGTAGACGCCCGCCGGGATGCCGATCACCGTCAGGTTCACGAGCCACGCCAGGTTCGCCACGATCCAGCTGAGCCACCAGCCCACGAAGACGAACCACAAGGCGCGCACCAGCAGGTTCGTTTCGCTATTGGCCAGGATCACGATCGGCGGCGCCGGAGGTGCCGGGGCTGTCGCCGCCGGCGGCACCGGCGGGGCCGGGACGGCGGGGGCGCTCGCCGGAACCGTCGCGACCGCGGCCGTCGCGATGGCGCCTCCGTCCGTCACGTCATTCGCCGGTGCGCCCGTTCCGGGGCCGCTGTCGCCCGTGGGTGTGGGTCCTTCTGGGAGTTTTGCTGGGAGTTCTGCCGGGTCGGCCATTCGTACGCTCTCCTGGTTCGAATGGCGCCATCCTGTGACGGGACTGCGACACCTATGGTCGCGTTTGAGCTGGTCTTTCTGCGGGGGAAACGACGACGAGCGCGAGGGAACCCCTCGCGCTCGTTCGTGTGTGTGCGGAAATGGTGGGCCCGCCGGGATTCGAACCCAGGACCAACCGGTTATGAGCCGGCCGCTCTCACCGCTGAGCTACGGGCCCGGCTGTCGGTATCTTACCAGCGCCGGTCGCGGCCACCGCCGCCCCCACCCCTGCGGCCGCCGCGGTCGCGATCGCCACGGCCGCCACCGCCGCCGCCGAAATCGCCACCACCACCGTAACCGCCGCCGCCGTAGCCACCACCGCCATAGCCGCCGCCACCACCACCGTACCCGCCGCCGCCGTACCCACCGCTGCCGCCGCCATAGCCACCGCTGCCGCCACTGCCGCCGCCGTAGCCGCCGCCACCGAACCCGCCGCCACCGGTGCGGCCGCCGTAGCTGCTCGTGCCCCGGGGTTGCGGCTGAAAGCAATCGCTGCAGTACACCGGCCGGTCACCACGCGGCTGGAAGGGCACCTTGGCCTCCTTCCCGCAGCTCGCGCAGTTCACCGTGAACATCTCCCGCTCCGGCCGCGCCGGCGCTCCGCTATCCCCGCGGCGCGCCCGGCGGCAGTTCGGACACCGCCGCGGCTCGTTGGTAAACCCCTTCGACTGATGGAACTCCTGCTCACCCGCCGTGAACGTGAAGGGCTGTGCACAATCCGAGCACGTGAGCGTTTTGTCGGTGAAAGGCACCCGACGACCTCCCTAAAATTTCCTGGATCCCTTCGGTCATCGAGCACCGGTGACAATAAAAGCCTCGCCGTGAGGCCGATAACGAGAGAGCCATCGACACGGTAGCAAAACCCCCGGGAGCGTGTCATCAGGATCGGCACGTTCCTTCACCGCCCGCCACGTTGCCCCCCAATGTGGTATCGATAGGCCGTGCATCGCGGTCTAATCCTTGCCTTCGTCGCGCTCCTCGGTGGCCTCGCCGCGTCTCCCCATGCCACCTCCCGCGCGGCCACGCTCGCCTGGGAGGACTGCGGCGAAGGGTTCGAGTGCGCCAGCCTCGTCGTCCCTCTCGATTACTACGGCAAGGATCCCGGCGCCCTCACCATCGCCCTTATCCGCCACCCCGCGGGCGACCGCGCGAAGCGCATCGGGTCGCTCGTCGTGAACCCCGGCGGGCCGGGCAGCAGCGGCGTCGATTTCGTGCGCGAATGGACCTCGCTGCTGCCCGATCGCATCCTCGACCGCTTCGATATCGTCGGCTTCGACCCCCGCGGCGTGGGCCGCAGCAGCCCCATCTCCTGCCACGGCAGCCTCGTGCCCCTCACCGCCGCCGACCCTTCGCCCGACACCCCGGCCGAGTTCGACAACCTGGCCACGCTCACGCGGCGCTTCGCCGAGGAGTGCGCCGAGACGTACGGCGACATCCTCCCCTATCTCGGCACCCGCAACGTCGCCCGCGACCTCGACCGCATCCGCGAGGCCATCGGCGACGAAAAGCTCACGTACCTTGGCTACAGCTACGGCACCGAGATCGGGCAGGTCTATGCCGGGCTCTTCCCCGCCAGCATCCGCGCGATGGTGCTCGATGGCGCCGTCGATCTGACGCTCTCGCCCGATGACCGCGCGCTCGCCCAGGCCCTCGGCTTCGAACGCGCCCTCGATGCCTACGCCCGCGACTGCCGCGAGAACCTCTGCAGCCTCACTCGCCGCGGCGATCCCCTCCAGGCCATCGACGACCTGCTGGCGAAGGCCGAGGCGGCGCCGATCCCCGCACGGCGCGCCAACCGCCCCGCCGGCCCCGGCGAGACGCTCCTCGGCATCATCACCCCCCTCTATTCCCGGGACTCCTGGCCGGCGCTTACGCGCGCCATCGAAACGGCCCTCGCAGGCGACGGCACCCAGCTCGTGCAACTCACCGACCAGTACCTCGAACGTCTCCCCGATGGCAGCTATACCAACAGCACCGAAGCGAACCTCGCCGTGAACTGCGTCGATTCGCCCCCTTCGAAGCTCCCCACCCGCTGGGAGGACTACCCCGCGGTCGCAGCGCGCTTCGCCGCCGTCTCGCCGCACTTCGGGGCCGCCGTCGCGCTCGGGCTTTCCTGCGCCAACTGGGCCGCTCTGCCGGACCCGACGGGGCCTGTCTCGGCGCCCGGCGCGCCGCCCATCCTCGTCGTATCCACCACCGGCGACCCGGCGACCCCCTATGAATGGGGGGTGGCGGTCGCGCGGCAGCTCTCCAGCGGCGTCCTCCTCACCTTCGCCGGCGAAGGGCACACCGCCTACCTGGGCAACGACCGCTGCGTCGATAACGCCGTCGATGCGTACCTCATCCAGCTGCGCGTGCCCGCAACCGGTACCGCCTGCCCCTCTTCCGGCGATTCCGAGAACGACATCGATGCGATCCTCCGCGGGAAGCCCGAATCCGGCGGCATGACAGCCGTGCTCCGGTCGCTGGCGGTGCTGCTGGTGCTGGGGATGGCCATCGCCGGGTGTGTGATGTTCGCGCGTTCGTCCCGGCGATAGCTTCGCCGCCGGGGAGGCCGTTCACGCGCTCCACACGGTCTTTCGGCCTAAAAACGTGTGGTTATTTGGCTCAAATCGCCCCTGGGGTAAGGGGTTTTCCTCATTCGTGCCGTGTAAAGCGTTTCCGAATATAGACGCGACTACCTGTGCGATTCGGGGGAATCTATGCGCCGCTTCGTTCCGTCACGTCCTGGCCTCGGCTGGCTCTCCTTGCGCTGGTTCAGCAACCTCAGCCTGCAGACCCGCCTGCTCGGTGGATTTGGCCTGCTGCTCGGCCTCACCGCGCTCGTCGCCTACGTCGCCATCGATGCGCTCCAGGCCAGCGCCGGCCGCGCCGACAGCCTCTATGCCCAGAACACGATGGGCATGCATTGGGCCAACCAGGTCGCGGTTCACACCCTCGCCAGCGCGAAGGACGAACAGAACGCCCTCGTCGAACTCGCCAACGACCCCGCCCGCACCGCATTCCCCCTCAAGCACGGCCGCGACGAGCTCGCCCTCGCGAAGACCGCCGCCGATGCCTACCGCCTGACCATCACCCGCTCCGAAGAGAGCAACCGCTGGAAAGCCGTCGAGGACACCATGGCCCAGGTCGCGACGGAGCGCGAGGCCGTCTTCGCCCTCGTCGAGCAGGGCAAGGCGAAGGAGGCGGGGCAGGCTTCGCGCAACGCCGCCAGCCGTCTCGACGCCCTCAATTCGCAGCTCACGTCCATCATCAGCCGCAACCAGGATGCCGCGACGGCCGCCGCCGCGGCATCCAGCGCCGGTGCCGCGCGCGCGCGCACCATCCTCATGGGTGCGACCGCCGTCGCCGTGCTCCTCGGCATCGCCATCGCCTTCGTCATCTCCATCAAGCTGCGCCGCGATGTCCGCCAGCTCGTGGCCCGCATCCGCAGCCTCGAAACCGAAGCCGTCACCGACCTTGAAGCGGGCATTCGCGCCGTCGAACAGGGCGACCTGACCGTCGATGTGCGCCCGCGCACCCCGCTCATCGCCAACCCTCCGCGCGATGAGATTGGCCAGGCTTCGCGGGCCATCAACCGCACCGTGCAGAAGCTCGAAGACACCATCGTCAGCTACAACAGCATGCGGCTCGGGCTTGCCCACCTCGTCGGCCAGGTGCGCGGCGATGCCGGCGCCGTGCTCACCGCCTCGGGCGACCTCCGCGAAGCGAGCGACGCCATGGCCTCGGCGAGCAGCCAGATCGCCGCCTCCATCACCGAGGTCACGAGCGCCGCCACCACCCTTTCCGCCCTCTCCCAGCGCTCCGCGGAGGATGTCGAACGCGTCGCCGCGGGCAGCCAGCAGCTTGCCGCCGTCGCCGGCTCGAACGCGAACGCCGCCATCGCCTCCGAGGAAGAAGCGCGCGCCATCGGCAGCCGCATCGGCGATGTCGTGCTCGCATCTGGAGAGGTCGCGAAGGCCGCCGATGCCTCCCGCCGTGCCGCACTCGATGGCCAGCGCGCCGTCGGCCAGGCCGTCGCTTCCATGCAGTCCATCGCCGAAGCCGTCGAGCGCGCATCCGGCACCGTCAACCAGCTCGGCGAATACGGCCAGCAGATCGGCGTCATCGTGAAGACGATCGACGACATCGCCCGCCAGACCAACCTCCTCGCCCTCAATGCCGCCATCGAGGCAGCGCGCGCTGGTGACCAGGGGCGTGGCTTCGCCGTCGTCGCCGACAACGTTCGCAGCCTCGCCGAGCGCTCCTCGCAGGCGACGAAGGAGATCGCCACGCTCATCGCCCGGGTCCAGTCGGGCACCCGCGAGGCGGTCGAAGCGATGTCCGCCGGCGTGCAGGATGTTGAAGCCGGCCGCCGCATCACCTCGCAGGCCGGCGCCGCGCTGGAAAGCATCATCGAAAGCGTCCAGCTCGCCGCCGTCGAGATGGAGAAGATCACCACCGAGATCCAATCCCTCGGGTCGGGCGCCGAGCGCATCGTCGGCTCCGCCCGCGAAATCGTCGAAAGCGCGCAGGAGTCCGCGCGCGGCGCCAGCGCCATGGCCGGCGACACCTCCCGAGTGAACGAGGCCATCCTCCAGGTCTCGGCCACCAGCGAACAGACCAGCGCCTCGGCCCAGGAGGTCTCGGCCTCCACCGAAGAACTCACCGCCCAGTCCGAGGAGCTCGCGGCGACCGCGTCGCAGATGCGCCACCTCGCCGAGTCGCTCGAACGCTCGACCTCGCGCTTCCGCATCGAGGGCTCGGAGGCCGCGGCGCCGGAGCCGTCCTTCGAATCCGCACCGGTCATGGCGGCCGCCGCGACGGTCGCCCTCGAAGCCACCGGCTCGCCCGTGGCCGAGTTCGAATCCATGGTCCCCGCGATGGGGTTGGACGCCCCGGAGGTACCTATCGCCGCCGCCGTCCCCGGCGCCTGGTCCCCGTCGGAACCATTCGCGGCGGCTGGTTTGGACTCTCAGCTCAGCGGACTGACGGTCGCCGAGCAGTTCGCCGTGCTCGGGTTCACGGGCGGCCCGGGCCACGACGAGCGCCCGCACCCCGTGCTCGCGGACCTGGAGGAGCAGCTCGCCGCCATCGCCGATTCGGAGCTCATCGAACTCCCGCTCCTCGCATCGGCACTCGAACCCGAGACCGATCCCGCAGCGGACGCCGCTCCCGAGCCCATCGCCCGGGCCGGCAAGCGCCGCTGGCATAGGGCGTAGGGGCCGTCGGCCGTCGGCTGCCGGCGTGGCCAGAAGCGAGGCATTGTCGGCCAACCGGTGGCGACGATAAAAACCCCAACGAAAGAAGGGGAGCAGCGCAAACTGCTCCCCTTCTTTATGTGCCGCGCCGGCGGCACCCACCTCCGGCGACTGGTCACGCCGACGGCCGACAGCCGACGGCCGACGGCTAAACCACGCCCTTCGGCGTGATCTTGATGCTGCGCGCCTTGGCTTCGGGCTTCTTCGGGATCTCGAGCTTCAGCATCCCGTGCTCGAAGGTCGCCTCGGCCTTCTCCGGGTCCACCGTGGGCGGGAGCCGCAGGCTCCGCTCGAAGCTGCCGTAGCGCAGCTCGCGCCGGTGGTACTGGTTCTCCTCGCTCGTCTCTTCCTGCTTGAACTCACCCTTGATGGTGAGCACGTCTTCCTCGACGGCGATATCGAGGTCCTGCGGGTTCACACCCGGGATCGCGGCCTTCACCACGAGCGCGTCATTCGTCTCGAAGACATCGAGCCCAAGGCCCGCGCCCCCGAGTTCTTCGCCCGCTGCCCGGAACGCCGGGAAGCGGCCGAACGACCCCTCAAAGAGGCGGTCCATCATGCCGCGCATCGACGCGATGTCGTTGGCGGGGTCCCAGCGGGTGATCGACGTTGCCATGCTCATCCTCCTGGTTTTGTGCTGTTGGCGATCACGATCGTAGGGCGATGCGGGCAGCGGTTGCAAGAGGTCTGAGTAAAGCTTTATCAATGTTCTTCACTGCCACCTCTATTGTGAGCCTCCCCGCCCCTTGCTAAAGTGGTTCCATGGCGAAGGACTTCTACGACGTGCTCGGCGTTCCCCGCGGCGCCCCCGATAAGGACATCCGCTCCGCGTACCGCAAGCTCGCGCGCAAGTACCACCCCGACGTCACCCCCAACGACAAGGCCGCCGAGGCCCGCTTCAAGGAAGTCACCGCCGCCTACGAAGTCCTCTCCGATGCCGACAAGCGCAAGAAGTACGACAAGTACGGCGAACGCTGGGAGTACGCCGACCAGATCGAGGAGATGCAGAAGCGTCCCTCCCCCGGCGGCTGGGCACGCCAGGGCGGCCCCGGCGCCACCTTCGAATCCGCCAACATGGGCGACTTCGGCTCCATCTTCGATAACCTCTTCCGGCGCGAACGCGGCGGCCCCCGCGGCCAGCCCGCCCGCCGCCGCGGCCAGGACATCGAAACCCCCGTCGAGGTCTCCCTCGAAGAGGCCTTCCACGGCACCACCCGCACGGTTCGCCTCCAGGGTGGCGATGCCTGCAAGGTCTGCGGCGGCACCGGCGAGGTCGCGGGCGCCATCTGCCACGCCTGCGACGGCGCCGGCGCCACGGCCCGAGAACGCCGCCTCGAAGTGAAGGTTCCCGCCGGCGTCAAGACGGGCTCGCGCGTCCGCGTCGCGAACGAGGGGCGCCCCGGCGCCGGCGGCGGCGCCAACGGCGACCTCTATCTTCTCGTCACCGTTCTCCCGCACCCGCGCTTCGAACGCAAAGGCGATGACCTCTATACCGACGTCACCGTCCCTCTTGCCGACGCCATTCTCGGCGGCGAAGTCGAAGTCCAGACGATGGACCGCAAGCTGCTCCTCCGCATCCCGGAACTGACGCAGAACGGCCGCCAGATCCGCCTCGGCGGCAAGGGCATGCCCGTGCTCGGCGGCCACGGTCATGGCGACCTCTTCGCCCGTGTAAAGGTCTCGCTCCCCGAAAGCCTCAGCGCCGAGGAGCGCGCCCTCTACGAGCAGCTCCGCGAACTCGCCCGAGCCCACGCCGGCGCGACCGCCTGACACACCCGGAGAGGAGGTGACGCACGATGGCCACGCCAAACCAGGGACACGGCCTCCACGATGACGAGCCCATCTACGTCATCTCCATCGCCGCCCGCCTCGTCGGCATGCACCAGCAGACCCTTCGCTACTACGAAAACGCCGGCCTGGTCCAACCGAGCCGCACCGCCGGCAACATCCGCATGTACTCCAACAACGACATCAGCCGCATCCGCCAGGCCAAGAAGCTCATCGACGAACTCGGCGTCAACCTCGCCGGCGTCGAAATCATCCTCCGCATGGGCGAACAGCTCCGCCACCTCGCCACCGAACTCGAGCATACCCGCGCCGAACTCGACCGCCTGCGCGCCACAAGGCTGCCGGCCCCCTATCGGGGGGAGAGATAAGAGAAAAGAGGAAGGAGAAAAGGGCATGCGAGAAGTGCCGGAGCCGGAAATGGATGATGAGTTGGATGCGGCGTTGGAAGTCCTGGGACTGAGCCTGGAAGAGGAGCGGGCGCCGTATGGCGGCCCCGGTTTTGAGAGCCTGCTTGCGTGGCAGAAGGCTCGCGCGCTCGCGCACGCGGTGAACCTGCTGGCCGATGCTTCGCAGTTCGGCGGGCCGCGCGCCTTTCGCGACCAGCTTCAGCGCGCCGCGGTCTCCGTGATGTCGAACATCGCGGAAGGATACGAACGAGGCGGCCGCAATGAATTTTTCCATATGCTCGGCATTAGCAAAGGCTCCTGTGGCGAAGTGCGCTCGCTGCTCTACGTGGCCTTCGACGCCGGTTACATCAACAAATCAACATTCGAGCAGCTCCAAATGAAGGCGATCGAATGCTCTCGAATCATCGCGGGACTAAGGAAGTCAGTCGCCGAACAACGCACACCCGCCCGCTGACCAGTCTTTTCTCCTTCCTCTTCTCTCTTTTCTCTTCACCGGAGGTGACAACATGATGCGCCAGGACCGTTTCACCGAGCAGGCACAACAGGTGCTCGCCGAATCCCAGCAGACCGTGCGCCAGCAGCGCAATTCCCAGTGGGCCGTGCCGCACGTCCTCGCCGCACTCATCGGCCTCAAGGGCGGCCTCGCACAGCAGGTCCTTCAGCGCCTCGATGTCGACCTCGACCGCCTTCGCGACCGCGTTGGCCAGGTGCTCAAGGGGCTCCCCCAGCTCCAGTACGACGTCGTCCAGATCTACACGACCCCCGAAGTCGTCCGCATGCTCGAAACCGCAAACGCCGAGGCCGACCGCCTCAAGGACGAATACGTCGGCGTCGAGCATCTCCTTATCGCCATCGCCGATAACGAAGAGAGCGGCGCGAACCGCCTCCTCGCCGAGTTCAAGGTCACCAAGGAGGCCATCTACCGTGCGCTCCAGGACATCCGCGGGAAGGCCCGCGTGACCAGCCCCACCGCCGAAAGCAGCTACCAGTCCCTCGAAAAGTACGCCACCGACCTCACGAAGCTCGCCGAGGACGGCAAGCTCGACCCCGTTATCGGCCGTGAACTTGAAGTGCGCCGCGTCATGCAGATCCTGAACCGGCGCTCCAAGAACAACCCCGTCATCATCGGTGAGGCCGGCGTCGGCAAGACGGCCATCGTCGAAGGCCTCGCCCAGCGCGTCGCCAGCGGCGATGTCCCCGAAAACCTCAAGGACAAGCGCATCCACGCCCTCGATATGGGCGCGCTCGTGGCCGGCTCCAAGTTCCGCGGCGAATTCGAAGAGCGCCTCAAGGCCGTCATGGAAGAGGTCAAGAACTCCGACGGCCAGGTCATCCTCTTCATCGACGAACTCCACAACGTGATGGGCGCGGGCGGCGCCGAGGGCGCTATCGATGCCTCCAACCTGATGAAGCCCGCCCTCGCCCGCGGCGAACTGCACGCCATCGGCGCCACCACCCTCGACGAGTACCGCACGCGCATCGAGAAGGACCCCGCCCTCGAACGCCGCTTCGCCCCCGTCTACGTCGAGGAGCCCAGCGTCGAGGACACCATCGCCATCCTTCGCGGCCTGCGCCCCCGCTACGAAGCGCACCACAAGGTCGAAATCACCGACGACGCGATCGATGCCGCCGCCCGCCTCTCCAGCCGCTACATCACCGGCCGCCAGCTCCCCGACAAAGCCATCGACCTCATCGACGAAGCCGCAAGCAAGCACGTCATCGATGCGCAGGCGCAGCCCGATAACATCCGCGACATCCGCAAGCGCCTCGACACCCTCGCCGACGAAGCCGATGCCGCCGTCCAGAAGGACGATTACGAAGCTTCCGCGCGCATCAAGCAGCAGGTGCTCCAGCTCCAGGCCGAATACGCCACCCTCCGCGAGGCATGGGCGAAGGAGCACCACATCGACCTCACCGTCACGGCCGAGGACATCGCCGCCCTCGTCGGCCAGATGACGGGCATCCCCGTCTCCCGGCTCGAGGAAACGGAGAGCGAAAAGCTCCTCAAGATGGAGGAGTACCTGCACCAGCGCGTCATCGGCCAGGACCGCGCCATCGTCGCCGTCGCCGATGCCGTGCGCCGTGCCCGCGCCGGCCTCAAGGACCCGACGCGGCCCATCGGGTCGTTCATCTTCCTTGGCCCCACCGGCGTCGGGAAGACGGAACTCGCGAAGTCCCTCGCCCAGTACCTCTTCGACGACGAGGACGCGATGGTCCGCCTCGACATGTCCGAATTCCAGGAGCGCCACACCGTCAGCCGCCTGATCGGCTCGCCTCCCGGTTACGTCGGGTACGACGAAGGCGGCGGCCTCACCGAGCAGATCCGGCGCCGCCCCTACAGCCTCATCCTCTTCGACGAGATCGAAAAGGCCCACCCGGACGTCTTCAATACGCTCCTGCAGATCCTCGACGACGGCCGCCTGACCGATGGCCACGGCCGCACCGTCGACTTCCGCAACACCGTCATCGTCATGACCTCGAACCTGGGCACCGGCGCCCAGGAGCGCGCCTCCTTTGGCTTCACCCGCCGCCAGGAGACCGCCACCGACTACGAACGGCTCAAGGCGAACGTCGAGAACGCCCTCCGCGAGTTCTTCCGGCCCGAGTTCCTCAACCGCATCGACGAAGTCATCATCTTCGAACCCCTCACCCGCGAAGAGCTTGAGAAGATCGTCGACCTGCTCGCCCAGGAGGTCCGCGAGCGCATGGAGGAGCGCGATATCGACTTCGTGCTCACCCAGCCCGCGAAGGACGAACTCGTGCGCGAAGGGTACGACCCGCAGTTCGGTGCCCGGCCGCTGCGCCGCACGGTCCAGCGCCGCATCGAAAACGAACTTGCCCGCCACATCCTCGCCGGTGAGGTGAAGGGTGGCCAGCAGGTCACCGTCGATTTCGCGGACGGCGCCTACACCTTCACCGCGCGCGCGGCGGCTCCCCGCACCGGGGACGGCGCGATCGAGGGCGAAGTCGTCGGCGAAGTCGCCTGATCCCCGGCCTCACGACGCACCATTCGGGGCCGCTCCAGCACCGGAGCGGCCCCGTTCTCGTTCGTACGAAATGCCTTAGCGCCCCCGCGCGAGCCGCAGCGCCAGCGCTTCCGGCAGTCCTGCCGCCCGGATTCGCGCCTGCGCCGCGCCGATGTCGTACGCCACACGGTGGAACGTGACTTCCCCGGCGGCCGTATCGAGCAGCGCCCAGGACGCTCGGGTGTCGCCGTCGCGCGGTTGACCCACGCTCCCCGGGTTCACGCACGCCCGGCGTTCGTCCAGCGCCACGGTCGCCCCGTCGTCCGGGGCGGTGATGGCGAACCCATCGCCGTCCTCCCACACCACCATGGGGATGTGCGTGTGCCCGGCAGCGCTCCAACGCGCCGTCTGCACCGCGAAGTGGTGCTCCGCCGCCCGCATTGTCGAGAGGTACTCCCGCGTGGGGTCGTGCAGGGTGCCGTGCGCCCGCTGCCATCCGTCGCTTTCCGCCACCGGGGGCAGCCCGCGGAGCCACGCGCGCGTGCTCTCACCGAGTACGCTCGCAGTCCACGCCGCGGCGGTGGCCGCCAGGTGGTTGAACTCCTCCGTGCCGATAAGCCCGGCCGCCGCCGCGTCATGATTCCCCAGCACGCAGGACGCACCGGCATCGATGAGCCGTGCGATCACCGCCCCCGGGTCGCCGCCGTAGCCCACCTGGTCGCCCATCGACCAGACGGCCTCGGCGCCGGCGCGGTCCACCTCCCGCAGCACGGCCTCCAGCGCGGGCAGGTTCGCATGCACATCCGCGATCAGCGCGACCTTCACGGTTCCATCCGGCGGCGGTACTAGACCGCCATCAGCACCCGCCCGAACGCCTGCCGGCTTTCGATGTAGCGGTGCGCGCCTTCGGCATCCGACAGCGGGAACACGCGGTCGACCACGACCTTCAGTTCGCCGCTCGCGACGCGCTGCAGGAGTCCCTCGATGAGCGGTCGCGTGCGCTCCGGACTGCGCGAAAGCTCCGCCCCCAGGAACACGCCCGTCACGCTCGCGTTCTTCTGCATGATGGGCGAAATCGCCGGGGGCGCGCTCTCGCGCCCCGCGTTCCCCACCCACGAGATGCGCCCGCGGTACGCCAGCGCCGCCACGCTCCCTTCGAGCGTGTGGCCGCCGACCGAGTCCACCACCAGGTCCGCGCCGCGCCCGCCCGTCAGCTCCATCGTCCGTGCGACGAAATCCTCCGTGCGGTAGTTGATGGGGTGATCGAGTCCGAATTCGCGCAGCCGTTCGAGCCGCTCGTCGCTCGATGCCGTCGCGAGGACGGCGGCGCCCGCGCGCTTCGCCAGTTGAATGGCGGCGAGCCCGACGCCCCCCGCGCCCGCCTGCACGAGCACGGTCTCGCCCGCCTGCAGCCGCCCGAATTCGAACAGGCAGTCGGCCGCCGTCGCGAACTCGATCGGCACGCCCGCCGCCTCTTCGAGGCTCAGCCCCTCGGGCACGAGGTACGAGGCCTGCCACGGCACCGAAACCACCGCCGCGTGCGACCCGAAGCTCATGGTCGCGACCACGCGGTCGCCCACCTTGCGCTCCGAAACGCGCTCACCGACTTCGCGGATGATGCCCGAAGCCTGGTAGCCCACGACATGCGGACGCGTGGCGAGTTCGCCGCCCGCGCGATGCAGCGTGTCGCCACCCTGGATGCCCACGAACTTCACATCGATAATCACGCCGCCCGGCCGGCACTGTGGCTCCGGCAGTTCCTCGTACCGGAAGACCTCCGGCCCGCCCGTCTCGTAGTACACCGCTGCTTTCATCGCGGTCCCCCTCATCGCATCGTTCCCGTCGTAGCGAAGTCTACCGCCACCGCGCGAACGGCCCACCGGGCGAGGGGATGCAGGGGATTGGCTATGCGACGAACAGGACGCCTTCGACCACGCGCCGCAGTTCCGCCAGCTCGAACGGCTTCTGCAGGAATGCCGCCAGCCCACGGCCGCCGAAACGCGCCTCGGCCTCGCTCATCGGGTAGCCGGTCATGAGGACGACGCGCGCCGCCGGGTCCAGCTGGCGCAGGCGCGAAAAGGTCTGCTCGCCATCGAGCCGCGGCATCGAAAGGTCCAGCAGCACGCAGCCGATGGTGGCGCCATGGTCCGAGTACACCCGCACGGCTTCCTCGCCATCGGCGGCGGCCAGCACCTGGATGCCGAAATGCCGCAGCGCCTTCTCCGTGAGCGTGCGGATCATTTCCTCGTCGTCCACCACCAGGACCACGCGGGCCCCGCTCATGGCGGTGGACTGAGACGCATCCTCGACTGGCATCGTGTGCAAAACCTTTCCAGAGGGGGAAGGTTGTGCCCCCCGGGGGGGCCAAACCATCGGGGTTTCCCCCAGTTTGGCTTGCACGGTGCTCACGTGCGACGGCCTTACAATTAATTGCACATCAACCGCTGATTTCGGCAGGGTTCCCTGTACTTTCCGTCGCCTTGCCCTCCCCCAACCTCGGTGGTAGTTTTCGGTGCGTAACTTCTCAACCGTCCGGAGTGCGCGTCCGCACACTCTTGAAGCTGGGGATTGGGCCACCGTGATGAGCAGAGCCGCCGTCGCTTTTCAGCGTCCGCGGGTCTGCTTTTTTCTCGCCATGACCCCGGGGAGGCCTCGCTCATGAGCTTCTACGACTCCTGGTCGGCCCTGATGATCGGCACCATCGCCGGGTTCATCCTGGTCTTCACCGCGCTCATCGCCGCCAGGATCTTCGGCCCCTTCGCCTCCGAGCGCGGCAAGGGCGTCTCCTACGAATGCGGCATGCTCCCCATCGGCTCCCGCTGGGCGCAGGTCAATGTCCGCTACTACCTCATCGCCATCCTCTTCCTCATCTTCGATGTCGAAGCGGTCTTCATCTTCCCCTGGGCGGTGACCTTCGTCCGCCAGGCGGAGGAATTCGGCATGTTCGTCTTCTACGAAATGCTCGTCTTCATCGCGGTCCTCGTGCTTGGCCTTGGCTACGCCTGGCGCCGCGGTGTCCTGGAGTGGAAATGACGGAAGCAGCGCCCTACGTCTACGTCCCTGACTTCGGTGCCGAGGCCGAGCGCCTCACCCCCATCGAGCTGCCAGCCACGAAGGCCGCCTACAAAGTGGCCCTCCCCGGCGTGCTCCAGGTCGGCGCCGATACTCTCCTCGCCATCAGCCGCAAGAGTTCGCTCTGGCCCATGACCTTCGGCCTCGCCTGCTGCGCCATCGAGATGATGGGCACCTTCATGGCCAACCACGACCTCGACCGCTTCGGCATCGTCCCCTGGCCCAGCCCCCGCCAGAGCGACGTCATGATCGTCTCCGGCACCGTCACCAAGAAGATGGCGCCCGCGATCAAGCTCCTCTACGAGCAGATGCCGAACCCCAAGTACGTCATCTCCATGGGCGCCTGCGCCACCAACGGCGGCCCCTACACCGAATACGACCGCGTTCTCCAGGGCGTCGACAAGATCATCCCGGTCGATGTCTACGTCCCCGGCTGCCCGCCGCGGCCCGAAGCGCTCCTCGATGGCTTCCTCGCGCTCCAGCGCAAGATCATGGAAGACAAGCGGATGGTCGGATGAGCAGCAACGCCACGTCCGCGAACCTTCCCCCCGCCGCCCGCCAGCTTCCGCGCGCCGACCTCGCGGCCCTCGTGCGCGCCATCGGCTCCATCCCCATGGAAGTGAGCGAAACGCGCACTGATATCGACATCCGCATCGATGCCGGGCACCTGCTCGCGCTCGTCGATGCCCTGCGTAACCGCCCGGATCTCGCCTTCGATTACCTCCGCAACGTGAGCGGCGTGGACCAATCGCCCGAAGGCATGGAGCTCAAGTACCACCTCTACTCCTTCAAGACGGGGTACTCGCTGCAAATCACCGTGCCCACGGGCACCGGCCACCCGCACGTGCCTTCGCTCACCGGCCATTACCCGGCCGCCGATTGGCACGAGCGCGAAGCCGCTGAGATGTTCGGCTTCGTCTTCGATGGCCACCCCAACCCGCGCAACCTCCTCCTCGAAGAGGACCTCCACATCCATCCGCTGCTGAAGGCCCACCCCTTGCAGGCCGCCGAAGTCATGCAGGGCATCGAAAGCGGACCGCCGGGGTTCACCATCTAATGAGCATCTGGCCCGAAGAGAAACTCCTGACCCCCGCCGAGGCCGAGTTCGATACGGTCGACATGACCATCAACATCGGCCCTCAGCACCCCGCCACCCACGGCGTCTTCCGCATGATCCTGCGCGTCGATGGCGAAGTCGTGGTCGATTGCGAGCCGTACATCGGCTACCTCCACCGCGGGCTCGAAAAGCTCACCGAGAACAACGACTACCGCCAGGCCATGGGCTACTGGGACCGCACCGACTACCTCGCCGGCATGGCCTGCGAGCACGCCTACGTCATGGCCGTCGAATCCCTCGCCCGCATCGAAGTGCCCGAGCGCGCCGAATACATCCGCGTCATCATGGCGGAGCTTTCGCGCATCAACTCGCACTTCCTCTTCCTCGGCGCGTTCGGCGCCGATGTCGGCTCCTTCGGGACCTCCTTCATCTACGCCTGGCGCGAACGCGAACGCATCTACGACCTCTTCGAAGAGGTCGCGGGGGACCGCATGTTCCCCACCTACATGCGCGTCGGCGGCGTCGCCATGGACCTGCCGGAGAACTTCGAAGAGCGCTGCCGCTGGCTCCTGGGCTCGATCCGCCAGGGCATCGAGGACCTCGATGGGCTCCTCACCGGCAACGAGATCTTCGTCGAGCGCTGCCGCAACCTCGCCCCAATGAGCACCGAGCGCGCCATCGCCCTCGGCATCACCGGCCCCATCCTGCGCTCCACCGGCCTCCAGTGGGACCTCCGCAAGGCCGAGCCCTACAGCGTCTACGACCGCATGAAGTTCGATATCCCCTGGCGGCCCGACCTCCAGGGCGACGTCTTCGACCGCTTCTGGATGCGCCTCAGCGAGATGTACCAGAGCTGCCGCATCATCGAGCAGTGCCTCGACGAGATGCCGAAGGGCGGACTCGTCCTCAATGCGGACCTGCCCAAGACCCTCCGCGTCGATAACGGCGAAGCCTACATCCGCTACGAAGGCACCAAGGGCGAATACGGCGTCTACGCCATGTCGAAGGGCGGCAACAAGCCCTACCGCATGAAGCTCCGCTCGCCCAGCTTCTGCAACCTCTCCGCCCTCCGCGAAATGGTCATCGGCAGCTACGTCGCCGACGCCATCATCATTCTCGGCTCCCTCGACATCGTCCTCGGAGAGGTGGACAAGTGACGCCATTCAGCTTCGGCGGCGAACTGTTCGGGATGTGGACCTGGCTCGATGCCGTCGTCCGCGTCGTCCTCGTCGTCACCGCCATGACGCTCGTCGTCATGTACCTCACCTACGGCGAACGCAAGGTCGTCGCCCGCTTCCAGCAGCGCCTCGGCCCCACGAAGACGGGCCCGGCGGGCGTCTTCCAGGCCTTCGCCGATGCCCTCAAGCTCGTCGCCAAGGAAGACATTCGCCCCACCAACGCCGACCGCTGGGTGTTCGAACTCGCTCCCTACGCGACTTTCGTGCCCGTCTTCCTGGTTCTCCTTGTGCTCCCCTTCGCGAAGGACTGGGGCGTGCGCAACCTCACTCTCGGCATGTTCTTCGTGTTCGCCGTCCTCGGCCTGAACATCGTCGGCATCATCATGGCGGGCCTCGGCTCCGGGAATAAGTTCGCCCTCCTCGGCGGCGTGCGCGCCGCCGCCCAGATGATCAGTTACGAAATCCCCCTCGTGCTCAGCCTCCTCGCCGTCGCGATGGTGGCCGGCACGCTCGACCTCAACCAGATGGCGATGCTCCAGGCCGACCGGCCGTTTATCCTCCTCCAGCCGCTCGCCTTCCTCATCTTCTTCACCGCCATGCTCTCGGAAATGCACCGGGCGCCCTTCGATATCCCGGTCGCCGAATCCGAAATCGTCGGCGGCTACTTCGTCGAGTACTCCGGCATCCGCTGGTCCATGTTCCAGCTCACCGAATACGCCTCGATGTGGGGGTTCAGCGTGTTCGGTTCGGTCGTCTTCCTCGGCGGCTGGGCTTTCCCCTTCGGCGAGGAATGGGGCTGGGGCTGGCAGCTCGCGCTCACGCTTGCGAAGAGCATCGCCTGGATCATGGCCATCTTCTGGATCCGCACCACCGTCCCCCGCCTCCGCATCGACCAGCTCATGAGCTTCTGCTGGAAGGTCCTCCTTCCGCTCTCCATCGTGCAGCTGCTCGCGAACGGCTTCATCCTCGTCTATGACTGGCCGCAGGAACTCCTGACGGCGACCAGCGGCGCCGGCGCCGTTGCCCTCATCACCATCATCATCATGCGAACCGCGCGCCGCCCGAAGAACAAGTACGTCGGCACGTATCGCCAGGCCGGGGTGACCACCTCATGAAAGGTATGCTCAAAGGCCTCGGAGTCACGCTTTCCACCTTCATGCGGAAGCCCGTGACCATCGAGTACCCGGACGATAAGCACCTCCTGCCCGTCCGCGAACGCAGCTTCCCCGTCCTCACCTGGGACTTCGATCACGACGAGCCGTTCTGCACGGGTTGCAACGTCTGCGTCCGCAACTGCCCCGTCGATTGCATGACCGCCACCATGCAGGACAACCCCAAGTACGCCGAGGGCACGAGCAACCGCCGCAAGATCGTCGAGAAGTTCTGGATCGACTACGGCCGCTGCATGCGCTGCAACATCTGCGTCGAAGTCTGCCCGTTCGAAGCCATCACCATGGACAACAACTGGTCGGGCCACGAGCACAGCTCGTACGACCGGCGCGACCTCCACATGGACATTGACGAGCTCACGAAGGGCAGCCGCCTCGGCCTCCTCACGATCCCCTTCCGCCCGCAGGACAACATCGAGGCGATCGAGAAGGCGGTGAAGGGCGAGGAGCCGCCAGAGATCGCCTTCAAGGCCACCCGCCCGGATGCCCGCAAGGCCCAGATCGAGCGCGTCGCCCGGGGCGAAGCCGCGGCCATCCAGGAACGCGAACCGGAAAAGCCCAAGGCCGGGGCCCGTGCCGCCGGCGCCGCCGCCGCCGCGGGTGGCGAAGAAGTCGAAATCCTCTCCGAGTCCAAGATCCGCGCCAAGCGCATGCGCGCCGAACGCGAGGCGAAGGCCTACACCGACCGCGGCGAGCCCGTGCCCGCCGAGATCCAGGCCGCCGTCACGAAGTACCGCAACATGAAGCCCGGCCAGCCCGCGACCGCTGGCGGCGCCGCCGCGGGAGGCGGGGGCACTGGCGTGCTCCTCACGGGCACCAAGGAAGACGGCTCCATGCGCTTCCCGCCCGGCGTGGGCGATGGCCCCAAGGGCGATCCCAACTCCGCCGAGAAGGTTCGCGCCCGCCGGATGCGCGCCGAGCGCAAGTTCAACGAACTCACCGCCGCCGGCGAAGCCATCCCCGACGACGTCGCGAAGACGCTCTACGACCT